>NZ_JBHSTE010000003.1:315570-713096 GCF_042659865.1 Paenibacillus septentrionalis | reverse complement strand
TGGGGGTGGACGTGCAGCAATGCATGGAGCTGACCAGTACTAATCGGTCGAGGGCTTATCCTAAAGCGTTTGGTAGCAAGCGAAAGCGAAGGACCAGAACGCACATCGGAAGCATAGCGGGTTCATACCCTAACTTCTAATCGAATCGCTTCGATGAATCTAAACTTTCCTATCCAGTTTTCAGGGTGCAAACCTTGAAAGTCAACTATAATTTTTCTTGAAATTGTGGTTGACAAGTCCATGAGAATTCAGTAAGATGGACAAGTCCTAAAAATGTGGCGGTGTAGCTCAGCTGGCTAGAGCGTACGGTTCATACCCGTGAGGTCGGGGGTTCGATCCCCTTCGCCGCTACCATATGGAGGATTAGCTCAGCTGGGAGAGCATCTGCCTTACAAGCAGAGGGTCGGCGGTTCGATCCCGTCATCCTCCACCATTAATGCGGAGCTGTGGTGTAGAGGCCTAACATGCCTGCCTGTCACGCAGGAGATCGCGAGTTCGAATCTCGTCAGCTCCGCCATTTTTTTCTTATAAGGATTCTTTAATGTGGCTCGGTAGCTCAGTCGGTAGAGCAGAGGACTGAAAATCCTCGTGTCGGCGGTTCGATTCCGTCCCGAGCCACCATTAAGACCATGTGGAGGCTTAGTGAAGTGGCTAAACACGGCAGACTGTAAATCTGCTCTCTACGAGTTCGGTGGTTCGAATCCATCAGCCTCCACCATTCCCTAATAAGAGCCATTAGCTCAGTTGGTAGAGCACCTGACTTTTAATCAGGGTGTCGAAGGTTCGAGTCCTTCATGGCTCACCAGTTTTACACAGGCAGAGAGGTAACTCTCTTTTTTTGTTTTAAATAACAAGTTTAAGAATATAGCACGATATAAAACGATTATAAAGAAAGATGCCGTATATAACCGGCATCTTTCTTTATAATTATGATTTTAAACTTAAGTATTGAACAATTTCATTCACAATTCCTTGTAGGCGAGTCTGAATCGTTTCTTCGATTGTAAAACGATACTGACCATCCTGCTCTTGTTCACGTGTAATACTATCGTCTGTTGCATAGACTGTTTTCGTAAAGTGATTAGCGCCCATAGAGGCTAACATTGGCTTAAGTGCATAATCGACAGCAAGCATATGTGCCATCGTACCAGCAATGAATACGGGAGCAATTAGCTTATGCTCGAAGCCTTTCTGTGGCAATAAATCGATATAGGATTTTAAGACACCTGTATAGGAAGCTTTATAAACTGGGCTGGCGATGACTACCGCATCTGCTGCAGCAACTAGCTCATTAGCTGCTAAAATGCTTGGACTGTTGAACTTGGCGTACACAAGATCTTCTGGAGGCAGATCAATCACTTGGATGAGTGCAGTTTTCATTCCGGCTTCAGCAAGAGCTTGACGTACATAATCAGTCATGCCGTTCAGGCGTGAACTGATATTGGGGCTACCTGACAATATAACGACTCTGGACATTAAATAACGTTCCTCCCAACCATCTGAATATCTCTATCTAAAAGCAATAAGGCCATTTCATGCAACAAGCGTATCAGAAAGCCGATAGAGCGTCAAGAAAGCTCATTTACAGGTTGAAAAGGTGCTTGATGCGTATAATATGTTACAATAGACAGGACTAAACAGAGAATCAGGAGAGTGCCGCTATGAGTTCTAATGATTTGCAGAAGCAGCTTGAGTATATACTCAATTGCTCTGTCATAACGAGCAATCGAAGTCTTGAGGATATGTACAAATTTATGGGCCCTTCATTTGAAAATGCAACGATTGAAAAGGGTAAATATATAGAAGGAACACAGGATATTTGGTTAATAAAGGAGCTTTATGCTGACTATTGCGAAGTGATTGAATTTATTCAACGCAAGCTAAGCGTTACAGAGATGCAGCTCATAGCCATGCTTATATTCAATAAACCAAGCGTTACAACTGAACAACAGTATGCGGGAATGTCCAAGCAGGAAAAGCAGGCAACGAAGCTCGGAGAGTGGCTACAAGGACAAATCGATCAAGGTACAACAAGTGGTTATATACCCGATCATTTAGTGCTTGCCAATTCCTTTTATAATGAAATGCTGCCGATCTTGCTTGTAGCAGACGGGTCTACGCAATATAAAGGAAGCTACGCAGAGCTTGATAAGCTGCTCAGATCATTTTTGTCAGAGGATGTCCTGCTTATCCCATTAGGCCATGATGAGTGGCTCATATGGGGACCAGTAACCTTGCTTAAGGATGAAGAAGGCGAACTCGACAATGAAGTAGAAGAAACGTTGGAGGATGTGCTCACAAACATTGCACTTGCCTTGCACGATATGCTTGCATCAGAGTGGCTTGGAGAAAGCCAATTAGCCATTACGTATCCAGCTGCGCCAGCGAAGCTAATGATTGAAACGGTCACAACGCTGCGCGAATCCATTCATATTGGGCGCAAGTTTCATCCAAGCAACAATCTTCATTTACCGTGGAATTTGCGATTAGAGTCGTTGCTGTATGCGATTCCTGAGGCACAGCGACAAAAGTATTTGGAGCTTTCGCTCAAACGTGCTGAGTTGTTTGTAGAACCGGAAATGCTCGCTACGCTGGATACGTTCTTCAGTCTGGATTGCAATGTTAGTGAGACAGCCAAGAAGCTATACATTCACCGGAACACCTTGCTGTATCGTTTGGATAAGCTAAAGCAGGAAACCGGACTTGATGTCAGACTGTTCAGAGACGCTGTGTTGGTTAAGATTATATTGCTATTGTACAAAGTTACGAAAACGCATTAATTTTTTTGTAAGGTATGTGCATAGTCATCAGCTGGGAGTTAGGATAATATAAGGCTATAAGAAAATTTCACTTTAGGGGGAAATACACATGGCAGGCGTACGTTTAGAAGGCATTTATAAAAGATACCCAGGAAGCGATAGAGCTTCTGTAACGGATGTAAACCTTGACATCAAAGATAAAGAATTCTTGGTACTAGTTGGTCCATCTGGTTGCGGTAAATCCACAACCCTTCGTATGATCGCTGGTCTTGAAGAAATTTCTGAAGGTAAGCTATATATCGGTGATCGTTTGGTAAACGACGTAGCTCCTAAAGATCGCGATATCGCGATGGTATTCCAATCCTATGCATTGTACCCACATATGAACGTTTATCAAAACATGGCGTTCGGTTTGAAACTTCGTAAATTCAAAAAAGCTGACATCGACAAACGCGTTCGTGAAGCAGCTAAAATTCTAGATATTGAGCATCTACTTGATCGTAAGCCTAAGGCTCTTTCTGGTGGTCAGCGTCAGCGTGTTGCACTTGGTCGTGCGATCGTTCGTGAGCCTCAAGTATTCCTTATGGATGAGCCGCTTTCCAACCTGGATGCTAAACTTCGTGGTCAAATGCGCGCGGAAATCTCTAAACTTACAAAACGTCTAGAGACTACAACAATCTACGTAACGCATGACCAAATCGAGGCAATGACAATGGGTGACCGTATCGTTGTTATGAAGGACGGCTTCATTCAACAAACGGCTTCTCCTGAAGAGCTATACAACCACCCAGTAAACATCTTCGTTGCAGGTTTCATCGGATCTCCGTCCATGAACTTCGTAACAGGTTCGCTTACTGAGCAAGGTGGCGAAGTACACTTCAAAGCAACTGGTGTTGACATCGTTGTTCCTGAAGGTAAAGCAGCGGTTCTTCGCTCTAAAGGTTACATTGGCAAAGATGTAGTTCTAGGTATTCGTCCTGAGGACATTCATGAAGAGCCAGTATTCCTTGAAGCTTCTCCTAAAACAATTGTAAATGCAAACATCGAGGTTGCTGAGAACCTTGGTCACGAAATGTACTTGTACCTAAACGGTATCGGTACTGAGACAGTAATCGCACGTGTAGACGGACGTTCTACTCTTCGTGATGGTGCAACTGTTAAGCTTGCAATTGACATGAACAAAGCTCATATCTTCGATAAAGAGTCCGAGCTTAACATCTTCGAAAACTAATCAAGTTAGTAAGGCCTCACTGCAGCGATGCTGCGGTGGGGCTTTATTTTTTAGCATGGGCAAAACATTGCGTTTCGATTCTTTTTGCTATACGATGGAAATAGTGAGATCGCTGTACTTGTTTTTGAAGGAGGATGCGTGTATGCCAAAAAAAGTAAAAGTGGCAGATTTAGTTAGGCATTTCCAGCTTGAAATATTATCTGGTGAAGATGGGCAAAAACGATTAATTACGGTAGATGATCTATATCGACCAGGTTTGGAGATGGCTGGCTATTTCCACTATCATCCAAGTGAGCGTATTCAGATTTTAGGGCGTACAGAAATATCCTTTATTAATATGCTTTCGAGCGAAGATCGTCGCGAACGGATGCGTAAAATATGTCTGGATGAAACGCCATGTATTATTATTACGCGTGGGCTTGAGCCACCGTCCGAACTTA
Organism: Paenibacillus septentrionalis; assembly: GCF_042659865.1. NCBI lineage: Bacteria > Bacillati > Bacillota > Bacilli > Caryophanales > Paenibacillaceae > Paenibacillus > Paenibacillus septentrionalis. Next base: position 708,666 of record NZ_JBHSTE010000003.1, on the reverse strand, counting down.
TCGAATACTCTAATGAGTGCAACATTCCAGTGCTGAGAAGCTCCATTGCTACTACGATTTTATCAAGCCGCATTACTGATTTTCTGGAAAATCAGCTGGCGCCAACTGCTACAATTCATGGCGTCCTTGTTGATGTGTATGGCGTAGGTATGTTGATTACGGGCGGTAGCGGTATCGGTAAAAGTGAAACAGCGCTTGAGCTTGTAAAGCGTGGGCATCGCTTAATTGCCGATGATGCAGTAGAAATTCGCCAAACAGCGGATGGAAAGCTTACAGGGACTGCCCCTGAGTTGATTCGTCATTTGCTCGAAATTCGAGGTCTGGGCATTATTAATGTGATGACCTTGTTTGGCGCAGGCGCTGTTCGCACTCAAAAACGAATCGGACTTGTTATTCGTCTGGAGAACTGGCAGCAGGATAAGCAATACGATCGTCTTGGGCTAGATGAGGAAACAACACAAATTATAGAAACGCATGTGCCTTTAGTTACAATTCCGGTTCGTCCTGGACGAAATCTGGCTGTCATTATTGAAGTTGCAGCTATGAACTTCCGCTTGAAGCGTATGGGGTACAATGCCGCATTGCAATTCACGAACAAGCTTACAGAAACGATAGCGGACGATATTGATGATTACGATTAATTCAATATGAATTGATACATATAAAATGAAGTGAAGGAGTGAACCACTATGTATCGTGTAGTTGAGGATTTTTTGCAGGATTGGCACGCGAATGCGGGAGGTACGTTGTCTGTTTTCAAGGCGATGACGAACGATAAATTGGATTTTAGCATTACAGAGGGACATAATTCACTAGGCTGGCTGGCATGGCACTTAACTGGTGCAGCAGGTTCTATTGCAAAGCATGTTATTGGTCTGGATGTTCCTTGTCCGAAGCGTGATGAGCCGGTCCCATTAAGTGTGGTGGAAATTACACACCGCTATGAAATTATCGCTAATGCGATTCTAAAGGAAGCGGAAAAACTAACACCAGAAGATTTGCTGACGGAGGTCAATGGCTTTACCGGTCCTACGACAAAAGGAAAAATGCTGTTTAATTTAATCGAGCATCAAACGCATCATCGTGGACAAATGACGGTGTTATTGCGCCAGGCTGGACTGAATGTACCGCCAGTTTTAGGTCCTACAAAAGAAATGTCCCAACAACGTTAATCGTCTTAAACGTTAACAATCTTAATTAAATAAAGCTCCAATCACCTCCAAGCGATCAATCGACCATTAGCTTTTGACGAGTGGAGGTGAATTTGTTATGGATATGGGTAAATATGTTATAATACATGTGTTGTCCATAGGCAAATGGGTGAGAAATGTGGAATTACAAGGAAGGGTGAATATCTTTGATCAATCCCGTTATATTTGAGCTGGGGCCTCTTTCCATAAGATGGTATGGGCTTATCCTCGCTCTTGGGGCGGTAGCAGGGCTGCTGCTCGCCATACAGGAAGGGAAGCGTTTTGGCATTAAGTCTGACTTTTTTATGGACTTGCTGCTAATTGGCGCTCCAACTGCCATTATTTTTGCTCGAATTTATTATGTAGCTTTTCAATGGGACTACTACAAAAACAATCTTGGCGATATTTTTAAAGTCTGGAACGGTGGTATCGCGATATACGGTGCAATTATTGGTGCATTGATTTGCGGATACTTTTTCAGTCGAGCCAAAGGTTATAACTTCTGGCGTATTGCTGATATATGCGCACCATCGTTGCTTATTGGTCAAATGATAGGCCGTTGGGGGAATTTCGTTAACCAAGAGGCCTATGGCGGACCAGTTGAGGAATCTTTCTTGCGCGAAACGTTACATATTCCGAATTTCATTGTTAATCACATGTTTATTAACGGTGAATATGTTCATCCAACCTTTCTATATGAATCGTTGTGGAGTCTGGTTGGCCTAGTTCTATTATTCGTTATTCGCAGACAGCGTTTCCTGCGTGAAGGAGAGCTGCTTGCCACTTATATTGGATGGTATTCGATCGGCCGTTTCTTTATCGAAGCACTACGTACCGATTCCCTAGCGTTCTCGGGTCCACAATGGCTTGCTGATCTCATGAATGGACTATGGTCGCCAATGACTCTGATTTTCGAATTGGGCTATCTGGATCCTGCTTATGGCAATGTTCGCAGCTCTCAGCTGCTCGCGCTGCTGCTAGTGTTAGCGGTGATTGTTTTCATCGTAGTTAGACGGACGACTGGCTACGCAGAGGCACGTTATCTGGATCCTATCGTAAACACAAAACAAGCCAACGCAGCTGTAGAAAAAGAGGCTGCGGGCAATGCTACTGTTAAGAAAGAAAAGAAAGATCAGGCTCACGTGGCAGATGGACATACAGCTTCTGCTACTGCAGATACTTCTAAGGACAAAAAACAGCAACATGCTGATGACACCAGTACAAGCAATAAGAAAGCTGCGGATCATGATAATAGTGAAGGTTCAGACAGTGGCTCACCAAGCAGCAGCTCATCTAGCAGTTCAGACGGCGGTTCAGATGGAGGCGGCGGAGGCGGAGATTAAGCAGCAAGCTATCTCGAGCCCTTGCTTGCCTATAGCCTCTATAAGGAACACGATGGGAATGTAATAACCGCACAGTTTATACCCAAAACTAGCGGTTATCTCGTTGTATACTAAGTCAAAAAAGCAATTAGCTGAATGTGAAAGTTATGAGGAGGAAGCAATGAAAGCATACGACACAATATTATTTGACCTGGATGGAACGATTTTGGATACAAATGAACTAATCATTGCTTCATTTATACATGCATTAAAGGGTGTAGCGGAAGAAGGCTTCAATCGCGAGCATATTATCCCTTCCATGGGAGCTCCTTTAGAGGATCAGTTGCGCCGTTTTTCAGGGCTGGAGCAGGTGGATCACTTGGTAGCGGCGTATCGTGAGGTGAATCTTCGTCTTCATGATGAGTATGTGCGCCTGTTTGGCGATGTGGAGGAAGTACTTGCAGAGCTGCACCGTCAAGGCTTCAAGCTAGGAGTCGTTACAACAAAAATGAGACTGACAACTGATCGTGGTCTGGCCTTTACTGATATTGCCAAGTATATGGACGTTGTCATAACGATCGATGATGTACAGAATGCTAAGCCACATCCTGAGCCTGTGCAGAAAGCGCTGGAAGGGTTGGGTTCCGAGCCAGGAAGAGCAATTATGGTAGGGGACAGCACGATGGATATAGAATCAGGCAATCGAGCTGGAGTTACAACGGTGGGCGTTGCATGGTCGTTAAAGGGGGAGCAGGTTCTTCGTGATGCTGGCGCCCACTATATTATTCAATCGATGACTGACCTCTATGAACTTGTAGGATTGGAGAATCGTTAACGGTGCGAAAAATAACTCGCTATCCAACAGAAGGGCCAAATGCGCTGTGGCAAGTTTATTCCACGGTTAGTCCGTGGAAGGCAGTTCGCAACTTTATATGCATACAGCTTGCTCGGTATTGTCCAATCCTGCCAGTGAAGAATTGGATTTACCGGCGTGTGCTAGGGATGAAGGTTGGAAGAACGACTTCATTTGCCCTAATGGTGATGGTGGATGTGTTTTTTCCTGAGAAAATTACAGTCGGTGACAACAGCATAATCGGCTATAATACAACAATTCTTACCCACGAGTATTTAATTAAGGAATATCGCCTAGGCGAAGTCCATATTGGTTCTAATGTAATGATTGGTGCTAATAGCACGATTTTGCCTGGTGTAACGATTGGAGATCACGCAGTAATTGCTGCCGGCTCGGTCATTCATAAGGATGTGCCAGCTGGAAGCTTCGTAGGAGGCAATCCTATGCGCGTCATTCGCGAGCGATATGAGGAGTAACGGAGCTAATTGTTATTTATACACTACAGCTATGGATTGAAATTAGATAAGGGCATTGCTATTGAGTAAATCAATGGCAATGCCCTTTTTTTGCTGGTCATGCAAATTTAATCGAGCAAATTGAAATGATGCAGATTTAATAAATTGTTAAGAAACAGGTAACGAATCGTTTAGAACTGTTGTGTAAAGTTATCGCATGAGTTGAAAGAAAGGAAGAGATGAGATGAAATCAAAATGGAGAGCAGCGGCAAGATTGCTGTATGCGTTACTAGCAGTTCTACTTGTACTATGTATTGGGTTGCAGTTTTATTGGGCAGGCATGGCCGTATTCACGGAAGCCTCATATTGGTCACAGCATGTGATGTTTATTCATATTTTTGGATTTAATTTGCCTGTTCTACTGCTGCTTGCAGCAATAGGAGCTGGGCATGCACGGTGGGCGTATTGGCATGTTTTGCTGATTCTGCTGCTAACGTTTCTTATGTATTTTTCAGCAAATATGTCAGCCTCGCAGTCATGGGTTGGAGCACTGCATCCTGTATTAGGCACGCTTCTGCTAGCTGCAGCAGCCTCGAATGGTTATCGGGCAATAAAGGCTTGCTGTAGCTCGTGAACTGACAGCATATAAATTAGAAGGTGAAGGAGTAGATGATGATGAGAACATTTATAGCGATTATTGTTGGCTTGGTTGGAGGCTTTGTGCTTGGTATTGCACTATCCAGCATGATTGGCATTATTAGTGTGACGGTATTTCAGAATCCATTTGGCATTAAGTTTTTGCCTTATTATACTGCAGCGCTCTGTGCGGTGCTGGTGCCGATTATCGATGCCAAATCCGAGAGCAAGCGTAAGCAATAAGAATAGAAGAAATACAGGCAGCGAGCAGTCGATTACCTCGGCAGCTCGCTTCTTTAGGTTATACTGAATGAGAGAGAAAGGATCGTGATGACAATGACGATTAAGCAGCGTCTTATCTTATCGAATATTGCCATGATTATCATTCCGATTATTGCTTTTTTTATAGTAGAAATCGTACTTGGTTATGTCATGTTTGTCGCTTGGAAGGGCGAGTTCAGCTCAGATCGTACGGAATCCTTTATACAACTGCGCTTAGTCGCGATGCTCGTCGTTTTAGTGGTGACCAATGGTTTGCTTACTTATTATGTTTCGCGCAGCATCATTAAGCCGATTCGCGCTCTGTCTCAAGCTACCGCTAAAATTAGCGAGGGTGATTTGGAAGCGAGTATTGTGCTGACCAACCATCGACGCGATGAGCTGGCGGAGCTTGCAGCTAGCTTTGAGCATATGCGCCTGTCGTTACTGGAGGCACAGAAGGAGCAGGCACTATACGAGCGAAACAGGCAAGAATTGATTGCGAGCATCTCGCATGACTTGAAAACACCTCTTACGTCTATTAGAGGGTATGTGAAAGGCATTCAAGACGGTGTTGCCAACAGTGAAGAGAAGCTGCAGCGTTATTTGCACATTATTGATCAGACCGCTAATCGGATGGATCGACTGATCGACGAATTGTTCTTATATTCGAAGCTTGATCTTCAGCGGCAGCCGCTGCAGATTGAGCCGGTAGAGCTGGTTTCCTTCTTTCAGGATTGTACGGAGGAGCTTTCCTATCGTTATCAGCTGTACGGCGAATTGGTAGAGATTAAGCTGAATGATGATCATCACCAAGGCAGCTATCTTGCATTAGCGGATCGGGATCAGTTGAAGCGAGCCGTTGTAAATCTTGTGGAAAACAGCGTCAAATACAATGATCAGCATAGTAAATGGATCGACATCCATATCCATGATCAGGACGGACAGCTGCTTATCGAAATGAGAGATAATGGGCAGGGCATAGATGAGCAGCAGCTTCCTTATATATTTGACAGCTTTTATCGAGCAGATCCCTCACGAAATTCAGACGCAGGAGGAAGCGGCTTAGGATTATCGATTGTGAAAAAGATTGTGGAGGCGCATGGCGGCAAGGTGTGGGCAAGTAGTCAACTGCATGAGGGGACAAGCATTTACTTTACATTGAATAAGGAGAAAGGAGGAGGCTTATGAAGTCGATCTTGATCGTTGAGGATGAGACAGTGATCGCAGAGCTGATACGAGACTATTTGGAGTTGAATGGCTTTCGCTGCGAGCTGGTGCAAAGCGGACTTAAAGCAATGGACATGGTGAAGCAGGCAAATTACGATCTAATATTGCTCGATGTGATGCTGCCGGGCATAGATGGCTTTCAGCTGTGCCAGCAGTTTCGCGATGCACTCTCGCTTGATATCCCTATCATCATGGTTACCGCGCGTCAGGAGGATCTCGATAAGATGAAAGGGTTTGATCGCGGAGCAGACGATTATATCGTAAAGCCGTTTAATCCAAATGAGCTGGTAGCAAGGGTGAAGGCTCATTTGTCACGCTATGACCGTCTAGTTCAGCGGCGAAGTGAGCATGATTTGCAAATTGGTGGGCTTACGATCGAGGTGGGGGCAAGAAGAGTGCAGCTTAATGGAGAAGAGAAATTTCTTACCGTTAAGGAGTTTGATCTGCTCGTGTTTTTGGCTCAACATCCGAATCAGGTTTTCAGCAAGGAGCATTTATTCGAGCGGATCTGGGGTTACGATGCGCTGGGAGATGTGTCAACCGTGACGGTACATATTCGAAAGCTGCGCGAGAAGATCGAGCCAGATCCGTCCAATCCGCAGTGGATTGATACCATCTGGGGTGTCGGATATCGCTTTCGCAAGGAATAAGGTTTCAAATACAAGGAACCTCCCGTTAGTCCCTTGACTTGCCTGCCGTGGTCGTGCTACGATATCAAAAACCTTTATTTTGTTAGCATGGTAACAAGTTAACGCTTTAATATAGTAAAATGTTGAGGAGAACGGATATGTCAAAGCCAAAAGTATTTGAAAAGCCAATTGGTTTTAGAGATTATTTGCCGGGCGCCGTAAAGAAGCTTCGTGCAATTGAGCATCGTATTTTGCGCTGCATGGAGGGCTGGGGCTACGAGCAAATTATGACCCCGACGATGGAGTTTTATGATACGGTTGGAGCAGCGAGCTCGACCTCGGATGCTAAGCTGTTTAAGCTATTAAACAATAGAGGAACAACGATGGTGCTGCGTTCAGAAATGACCGCACCGATTGCGCGTGTTGTCTCTTCCTTATTGAAAGAAGAGCCTGTGCCGCTTCGCTTGTCTTATCATGCCAATGTGTTTCGCTCAATCGAGGAGGAAGCAGGGCGTGAAGCGGAGTTCTTTCAGACAGGCGTAGAGCTTGTAGGAGATGCTTCTGCTGAAGCGGATGCTGAGGTTGTGGCGCTTGCAATTGCTTCATTGAAAGCGGCAGGTGTGAATCGCTTCAAAATTGCGATCGGACACGTTGGCTTCCTAAATGGTATTCTCGAAGATGCCTTGCATGGTCGTGTTGAGGATCAAGCAGCGCTTAAGGAGATGCTGCTTAGTCGCAACTATGTCGGGTATCGCGACTTGCTTAAAAGGCTGAATCTCGCACCTGAGGTTACTCAGGAGCTAGCTGATTTGCTTCGCCTGCGTGGCGGCGAGGAAATTTGCGAGCGTGCGCTTCGTGTAAGCAGCAATGAAACCGCACGCCATGCAATTGAGCATCTCTGCCAGATCTGGGCTGTGCTGAAGGCTTACGGAGTATGTGAACATGTACTGATGGACTTAACGATGATTGGAGATTTCTCTTACTATACAGGAATGACGTTTGAAGGATATGCAGCTGATCTTGGCTTCCCGGTAGTGAGCGGGGGACGTTATGACAACCTGCTTGCGGGCTTTGCCCATCCTGCACCTGCTACAGGCTTTGCGCTTAAAACTACGCGCATATTGGAGCTGCTTGATCAAGAGCAAGCCGAGCAGGCAAGCCAGCTTCTGATTGCCTATACAGAAGCGGGACGTGCGGAGGCGCTGCAGCATGCGTTAGCACTGCGACAAGAGGGCAAGCTCGTTGTAACTAGCAAGGTAGACGAGGAGCAGCTGGATATGCTTGCTCAGTCGACTCATTTTAACGGAAAAAGCTATGAGCAGGTCATCGTCTATCCACAGAAAGGAGCGAATGCATAATGAGCGGCAATGATGAACAAGTGCTGAAGGTGGCGATGCCGAAGGGACGAATTTATAAGCAGGCATCGAATCTGTTTAGAGAAGCAGGCATACCGATTCCTACGGAGTATGATGATACGCGCAAGCTTATTATTGAGCTTCCTGATGCGAAGATGGAATTTATTATGGCGAAGCCGGTAGATGTTCCAACTTATGTTGAATATGGCGTCACTGATATTGGGATTGTCGGCAAGGATGTGCTGATGGAAGAGGATAAAGATGTCTACGAGCTGCTTGATCTGGGCATCGCCAAATGCAGAATGAGTGTGATCGCGCTCCCTGACTGGAAACCGACGATTCATCCTCGTGTTGCGACGAAATATCCGAATGTTGCCTCTGCTTATTTCAGAGAGCTGGGTCAACAGGTTGAAGTGATTAAGCTGAATGGTTCGATTGAGCTTGCCCCAATGATTGGGCTGGCTGATCGCATCGTGGATATGGTGGAAACAGGACAAACACTGCGTGAAAACGGATTAGTGGAGCAAACAGAAATATTCGGCATTACAAGTCGCCTTATTGCGAACCGAGTAAGCTATCGCATGAAAAATGAACGAATTCAAAGTTTGTGCGATCTGCTGCAGGAGACGCTAGCTGCACGCATATAGGCATATCATTGATCAGCTCACTTTGAGACAGGATATGCAAGGCAAAGCGTATGCAAGCGCGTGTCGACTTGATCGTGAAGTGAAGCTGAAGAACGGATTGGGAAGGGATGTGGACTGGATGAGTATGAAATTGTTAAAGCCAGAGCAATTTGGCTTGAAGCGCGAGGTTGAATACGGCACGCCTAAGCAAAATGAGGATGCTGAGAAGATCGTAGCGGCTGTTAAGGCTACAGGAGATGAAGCGCTACTGCGCTATACGGAAGAACTTGATCGCGTGAAGCTTACTGCTGATCAGCTGCGCGTGACGGAGGAAGAGATTCAAGCTGCTTATGCACAGGTCGATCAGCCTTTTCTTGATGCGATTCGTGAAGCTGCTGTTAATATTCGTCGCTTTCATGAAAAGCAGCTTCGAAACTCATGGATGGATCTGTCACCTGACGGAACGATGCTTGGACAAATTATACGTCCATTAAAGCGTGTTGGGGTGTATGTACCGGGGGGTAAGGCGGCTTATCCATCTTCAGTGCTTATGAACGTTATTCCGGCACAGGTTGCCGGCGTTCCGGAAATTGTGATGGTTACGCCTCCTGCAACGGGAGGCAAGGAAGGAATTGATCCGTTCATCCTTGTTGCAGCTGCTGAAGCGGGCGTGAAGGAGCTGTACCGTGTAGGCGGCGCACAAGCGATTGCAGCACTTGCATATGGAACCGAAACGATTGCTCCAGTCGATAAAATATGCGGGCCGGGCAATATTTATGTGGCACTCGCCAAGCGTGCTGTGTACGGTGTAGTGGATATCGACAGCATTGCCGGACCGAGTGAGATTGTTGTGCTTGCCGATGATACAGCCGATCCTGCTTATATCGCAGCCGATCTGTTGTCGCAGGCTGAGCATGATGAGATGGCATCTGCGATTCTCGTAACGGCATCCGAGCAGCTGGCTCAAGCAGTCATTGCTGAGGTTGATATTCAGCTTGAAAGCTTGCCGCGCGTTGACATTGCTCGTGCATCGATTGAGCAGTATGGAGCAGTGCTGCTAACAGACAGCATCGAGGAAGGCATTAACGTGGTGAATCAGCTTGCGCCGGAGCATCTTGAGATTATGACGGAGGACCCGATGTCGCTGCTAAGCTTTATTGAGAATGCAGGCGCGATATTCCTCGGTCCGTACAGCTCTGAGCCAGTAGGCGATTATTTTGCTGGACCAAATCACATTATTCCGACCAACGGTACGGCGCGTTTTTCTTCGCCGGTTAATGTCGATGACTTCATTAAAAAATCGAGCATGATACTGTATAGCAAGCAGGCACTGCTCGATCATGGACATAAAATTATGACGCTGGCTCGTCATGAAGGACTTGAAGGCCACGCTCGCGCCATCGAGGTTCGATTGACGAAGGAAGGGCAATAAGGAAATAGCTGCTAGCTTGGGGCGTACACATGCTTCAAGCTAGTTTTCAATACTTTAGTAGATGAGGATGGGATACTATGACTGCACAAAACATTCGAGAAGCATCAATTGTCCGTACAACAAAGGAAACGGATATTAAGCTTTCGCTAGCGGTTGATGGAGCGGGAGAAGCCAATATTACGACAGATGTACCATTTTTGAATCATATGCTGAATGCTTTCACAAAGCATGGACATTTTAATTTGACGGTTGATGCCAAAGGCGATATCGAGATTGACGATCATCATACAGTAGAGGACATTGGCATTGTTCTTGGGCAAGCACTGCTGCAGGCGCTTGGCGACAAATCAGGCATTAAGCGTTGTGCCAGCGTATTTGTTCCAATGGATGAGGCGTTAGCTCAAGTCATCGTCGATATTAGCAATCGTCCACACTTTGAGTATCGCGCAGAATATCCTTCTGCACAGGTTGGCAGCTTTGCGGTTGATCTTGTACATGAATTTTTGTGGAAATTTGCACTCGAGGCAAGAATTACGCTGCATGTTATTGTCCACTACGGTTCCAATACGCATCATATGATTGAGGCTGTATTTAAGGCGCTTGGACGTGCGCTTGATGAGGCGACAAGCATTGATCCTCGTGTACAAGGCGTCCCTTCGACTAAGGGTGTGCTTTAATACCAACTTACCAACTGACAGGGGGCTTCACAGTGATCGCAATTATCGATTATGGAATGGGAAATTTGCATTCAGTTAGCAAGGCGATTGAGCGTTTAGGCTACGAGGCGATTACAACCGATCAGCCTGAGCAAATTTTGGCTGCAGACGCTGTTATTTTGCCAGGAGTAGGGGCTTATGGCGATGCCATGCAGCATTTGAATGAAACCGGCTTAGGCGAGGTCGCGAAGCAGGTTGCGGCATCCGGAAAGCCGATGCTTGGCATTTGTCTAGGAATGCAGCTGTTGTTCGAAACGAGCGAGGAATTCGGTGAGCATGAAGGGCTTGGACTGCTGAAGGGGAAGATCGTGCGTTTTCAGGGCGAGTTCAAAATCCCGCATATGGGCTGGAACAAGCTGAAGTTTTTGCAGCAATCTCCGATATTCAACGGTCTTGAGGAAGGACATGTTTATTTCGTTCATTCTTATCACGCCTTGGTAGAGGATCAGCATAATTTGCTCGCAACTGGTGATTACCATGGTCCGGTAACTGCAATTGTTGCGAAGGATAATGTGTATGGGATGCAGTTCCACCCTGAAAAAAGTGGTACGCTCGGCATGGAGCTGCTGCGCAACTTTTTAGAGCTGTCCAAGCGTTAAACGATGCTTTTCATAAATGAGGAGAAACGGTTTCATAGGATGATAAGGAGGCGTAGACATGCTGGCGAAGCGTATTATTCCATGCCTGGATGTGAAGGATGGGCGTGTAGTTAAGGGCGTTAATTTTGTAAATTTGAGAGATGCGGGTGATCCTGTAGAGCTTGCTGCGACGTATGACCAGGAAGGTGCGGATGAGCTGGTGTTCCTGGATATATCCGCATCAGTAGAAGGCCGTGCAACGATGATTGATGTGGTGAAGCGTACAGCAGGCGAGATTACGATTCCGTTCACTGTTGGCGGAGGGATTTCCAGTGTTGATGATATGACGCGTATTCTGCGCGCAGGAGCCGACAAGACGGGCATCAATACAGCGGCAGTACTCAATCCAAGCCTTATTACGGAAGGCTCTCGCCGCTTTGGCGCACAGTGCATCGTAGTTGCTATTGATGCGCGCTATAATTCGCAGTGGCAGGATTGGGAAGTATATACGCATGGCGGACGCAAGCCTACTGGAATTCGAGCGGTGGAGTGGGCACAGAAAGCGGAGAAGCTTGGAGCAGGAGAGCTTCTGCTGACAAGTATGGATGCCGATGGTACGAAGGATGGCTTCGATATCAGCTTGACGAAAGCGATTAGCGAACGCGTAGGCATTCCTGTAATCGCATCTGGTGGTGCAGGCAAGGTTGAGCATTTTGCAGATGTGTTTCAGCAGGCGAAGGCGGATGCGGCATTGGCTGCAACGATTTTCCACTATAAGGAAATGACGATTGCAGAAGTGAAGGATGACTTGCGAGCAAAAGGAGTAGAAGTGCGATGAGTTTAGATCAAATTAAATGGGATGCACATGGTCTAGTGCCAGCTGTAGTTCAGGATGTTCAAAGCAAAGAAGTGCTGATGATGGCGTATATGAACGAGGAGTCGCTGAAGCTCTCTTTGGAAACAGGCTATACATGGTTTTGGAGCCGTTCACGCAATGAGCTGTGGAATAAAGGTGCAACAAGTGGCCATAAACAGAAGATCGAAAGCCTATTCTATGATTGCGATGGTGATACGCTGCTTGTGAAGGTACAGCAGATTGGACCAGCCTGCCATACGGGCAGCTATAGCTGCTTTACGCATCCGCTGCCTGTTGAGGGAGCAGATGACAGCCAGCAGCATGATGCAAGCAGTGATCGATTTGCGATGCTAGGACAGCTGGAGACAACGATTGCACAGCGTTACGCTGAACGTCCCGAAGGAACTTACACAACGTATTTGTTCGAAAAAGGCGTCGATAAAATTTTGAAAAAGATTGGCGAGGAATCGGCCGAAGTCATTATCGCGGCGAAGAACAAGGATAATGATGAGCTTAGAGCTGAAGCAAGCGATTTGATCTTCCATCTTATGGTGCTTCTTCGTGAGCAAGGATTGCCGTTTGACGCGATTTTAAGCGAGCTAAAAGAGCGACATGGGAAGCCAACAACGAATAAAATGCGATAAATTTCGATTTTGTCGAAAAATAGTGGCATTTGCTTTTTGAAATCTTCATAATTCAATGTATAATAGGACAAGTAGAAATGCTTCGTACATTTAATTATATGGTTGAAACGCTCAGGAGGGTATCATGTTAAGCGACAAGGTTCGTATTTTTTCGGGTTCATCCAATCCGGCATTGGCTCAAAAGATTAGTGAACATCTAGGCATGCCATTAGGGGCTCTTAAAATTTCTCGCTTCAAAAGCGGCGAGGTATATGTACACTATGAGGAGACTATTCGGAATTGCGATGTATTCCTAGTCCAATCGTTCTCCCATCCAATCAATGAGCACTTCGTTGAATTGCTCGTTATGATCGATGCGGCGAAACGTGCTTCAGCGCGAACAATTAATATTATTATGCCGTATTACGGTTACGCGCGTCAGGAGAGAAAAGCTGCTCCACGTGAGCCAATCTCTGCTAAAATGGTTGCGGATGTACTTACGACTGTAGGTGCAACTCGTGTCATAACGATTGATCTGCATGCACCGGCTATTCAAGGCTTCTTCAATATTCCAGTTGATCATATGACAGCGTTGGATTTGATAAGTGCTCACCTTAAGGCGCTTAACATTAAAAATCCGGTTGTCGTATCGCCAGATGCTGGACGCGCGTCGACAGCTGAAAAGCTTGCCAATTATTTGGATACGTCGTTCGCGATTATGATTAAAAAGCGTTCTGCGCATAATGAATCGTCTATTACGCATGTAATCGGTGATGTTGCTGGACAAACGCCGATAATTATCGAAGATATGATTGATACAGGCGGAACAATTATTAATGTTGTAGAAAGCTTGAAGGAGCATGGCGCAGAGGATGTATATGTATGTGCGACTCATCCATTATTCTCCGGCGATGCGATTCAACGACTTGATCATCCAAGCATTAAGGAAGTTATTGTCACGGATACGATTGCGCTTCCTGAAGATAAACCTGATCGTTTCAAAGTATTAACAGTAGCGCCGCTGCTTGCTGAGGCTACTAAAATTATTATTGATGGTGGTTCTATTAGCGTTCTGTTCAAAAATAACGGCGTTTAACAGACACACGGTATGGATTAAACTGCGGATTGACACTCTAGTCATCCGCGGTTTTTTATTTGTTCATTATATATTGAGAAGGCTCCTGTGCTATAATTGATGTACTACAAACGAGGAGGTGCCTTGACTATGAAAAAAAAGCTGCGTGTTTCGGGAGAACAGCACAATATTACACTGCTACAGCTTGATGCTAACTTTTTCTACGAGCGTGCTATCCGCTCCTTGGATCGTTTTCACTATGACAAGGCACTTAAATATTTTCAAAAAGCCGTTGATTATGAACCAAACAATCCAATTAATTATTGCAATATGGCCGGTGTACTGTCTGAGATCGGAAAATACGGAGAGTCCAATCACATTTTGCAAAAGGTAATTAATGAAATTGATCCAGATATGACGGAATGTCACTTTTACATGGCGAATAATTTTGCCAATATGGAATTTTTCGAGGAAGCCGAGCGCGAGCTGCTGCATTATTTGCAGGAGGATGAAGAGGGACATTTTCTTGAGGAAGCCGAAGAGATGATTGAGTTTCTTCAATATGAGCTTGAACGTCCTACGCCGCTTACGAAGGTGAAGGCTAGAGCAGGAATGTATGAGCATATTCGTGCCAGAGAGCTGCTTGAGGAAGGGAAGTTTCTGGAGGCGATTCGCATGCTTGAATCGATTACTGAAGAAAACCCGGACTTCTTGGCGGCACGCAACAATCTTGCGCTTGCCTATTATTATGTCGGCATGAGTGCAGAGGCGAAGCGGGCGATTGAAGCGGTGCTGGAGCAGGAGCCTGATAATTTACATGCATTGTGCAACCTGGCGATTTTCTATCATTATGAAGGCAATCAGGAGAAGCTAAAATCGCTTACTGCTGTACTGACCAAGCTTGATCCGTTTTATCAGGAGCATTTGTTCAAGCTGGCCACTACGATGGGGATTTTAAGGGAGCATGCCGCTGCCTTCCGTCATTTTCAACGACTGACCAAGCAGGGCGAAGCGAAGAAGGACCCGTGTATTAGCCATTTTGCGGCTATAGCAGCCTGCAACATCGGAAGGCTGGAGCTGGCTGAGAAGTACTGGCTTATGACCCGCAGTATGGATGAGCAGTCGCCGTTGCCTGATTTCTTTTTAACGTTGCTTAAGCATATGCAGAAGGAGCAGCATATCCCTGCGTCGATGTCCTACAGCTATTTTTCTTCCGTGGAGGAACAGATGGATGCGTGGGAGCTTCAGGCACGCGAACGTGGCATTGAGCTAGATCCTTTGTATAAACGTGCCTATTTGTTTTGGGCATTTGCTGATAGCAGCCGTGAAGGAAAGCTGAAGGCGATTTATGATTTGGAGCCATGCTATAACGATGAAGTGGAAGGCATGCTGAAGCAGTTTTTGCTGCAGCAGGACGAGGATGACTATTTGAAGCGTATTGTAATGTACACGCTGCGTTCGATGGGCATGAAGGATGCTTTTGAGGTAGTGCTGGGCGGCAAGCTGCTGAAGGTAGATGCGCAGCGTGTGCCGACACTCGAAAGCAGTCACTTGACCGATTGCGACCCATTATGGGAGCAGGTTGCTGAGCTGGCGTTAACCCGTACAGCCAAGCGTTATAATGCGATATGGCAGCATGATATGATTACGCTATGGATAAACTTCCTGTCTAAGGGCTATATGACCGCTTCCAAGCTTACAAAAATCGAAGCATGGGCTGCTGCACTGGAGTATCTAACAGCTAAGCTGTATAATAAGCCAATTACGTATCACGAGGCATCTGTTCGGTATAGCACAAGCATTACGACGATCAGCAAGCGTGTGAAGGAAATTGATGCGGTGTTAGGGATCAAAGGCAAGCTTAAGGAAGCGCCTTGGTATATGGGCAGCCGCAAGTAAAGTGTATGGTTGGCTATTTCAGCAGGAGCAAGCAGGCAGGATATGCCAGCTTGCTTCTAAGGCGTAGTGTATGACGACAAGCCTGGCGGGAAGTCTGCTTATATAGAGACGGGAATGTGCAGAGCTAGCTTGTTGTCAAATTTTAACGCATAGTGTGTAATAGCGAATGAAAGGCTACAACATTCCAGTTGGAAATTGTAGTCTTTCATTGCATAAACGGCACGGATTGTCTTGATTTGATGAAGCTTGACCGTAAACGACGGAACGCTTATAGTTGAAATGGAACTTTAAATGAATGAGGTGGAGTCATGTCCGAAAAAATTTATGTTGGTGTTGATGTAGGCGGTACTACAGTAAAGCTAGGTATTTGCGATGCGGAAGGCACATTATTACACACGTTCGAGGGACCGACTGAGGTCAGCAAAGGACCAGATGTTATCCTTCACAATATTGCAAAATACGTAAAGCAAATCGTAGAAGAGTCCCCTTATTCATGGGAACAGGTGGAAGGTGTCGGAATCGGTATTGCTGGATTTCTTGATATCCCGAATGGCATTATGAAGCATTCGCCAAACTTGTTCTTGGACAATGTTGAAATAAAAGGCGCTTTGGAAAAAGAGCTTAACATACTAATAAAAGTGAACAACGATGCCAATGTTGCTGCACTGGGTGAAGCATGGGCTGGAGCAGGTCGCGGTATTGATAACTGCGTGATGTATACGCTTGGTACTGGCGTAGGCGGCGGTATTATTATTGATGGAAAAATTGTAGAGGGCTTTCAAAGCGTTGCTGGCGAGCTTGGTCATATGGCTATCGTTCCTGATCTTGAAGCCATTCAATGCGGCTGCGGCAAGATGGGCTGCCTGGAGACGGTATCTTCTGCAACAGGGATTATACGCATGGCGGAGGAAGCTGTGGCGCGTGGCGATCGTACATCTCTGTCTGTTGTCGAAAAAATTATGGCAAAGGATGTGCTTGATGCTGCCAAAGCTGGCGATGAGGTTGCCACTCGCATCGTGGCACGTGCTGCCTATTATCTAGGCCGCTCCATGGCAATGATGGCTGTTATTTTGAATCCAGAATGCTTTATCGTCGGCGGTGGAGTTGCGAAGGCTGGAGACTTCTTATTTGATCAAATCCGTGAAGTATTCGAGAAATACACGCAAGACGCTTCTAAAGAGAATGTGAAAATCATTCCAGCTATTCTTGGCAATAATGCTGGTGTAGTTGGTGCTGCAGGTTTAATTCTAAGAGGATAGTAGGTGTTGCTCATGGAACCAGCAACAAATTTGTCTCAGCTTGTTATTATTACAGGAATGTCGGGTGCAGGTAAAACGATTGCAGTTCAAAGCTTAGAAGATCTAGGCTTTTTCTGCGTGGATAATTTGCCGCCTGTCCTAATCCCGAAGTTCGCCGAGCTGATTGAGCAATCAAACGGTAAAATCGGGAAAGTAGCACTGGTGATCGATTTGCGCGGTCGTGAGTTTTTTACGGCGTTATCTGAAGCGCTGGAATATATGTCAGAGCATCACACGATTAACTGCGAGATTCTATTCCTTGATGCAAGTGATGAAACGCTTGTACGCAGGTATAAAGAAAGCAGACGTCGTCATCCAATGTCGCAGCAAAGCATGCCGCTGGAAGGCATTCGAGCTGAGCGAAAACTGCTGGAGGACTTGAAGGGGAAAGCATCGCTAATTATTAATACGAGTGAGCTGAAGCCCGCGATGCTCAAGGATCGTTTGACTAATCATTTTGGTCAGACACAGCATAAATCATTTTCCGTCAATGTGACATCGTTCGGCTTCAAATACGGGATTCCGCTGGATGCTGATCTTGTGTTTGATGTGCGTTTTTTGCCGAACCCGCACTATATAGATGAGCTTCGTCCGAACACAGGGCAGCATCCTGATGTGTATAATTACGTGATGAAGTGGCCGGAGACGCAAACCTTCTTGACTAAGCTTATTGATATGCTGGAATATTTGATTCCGCAGTATCATGAGGAAGGTAAAAGTCAGGTGATTATCGGTATTGGCTGTACGGGTGGAAAACATCGCTCGGTTGCGATTTCGGAGTATTTGGGTGAGCATCTAAAGCTGAAAGATTCAGAGCAGATACGTGTAAGTCATCGTGATTCAGAGCGCGACAGGACATAATGAGAGGAGCATGCACATCGTGCAGAAGGTCGTTAGACGTCCCAAAATAGTAGTCATCGGTGGCGGCACAGGTCTTTCTGTTATGCTGAGGGGATTGAAGGAAAAGCCTCTTGATATAACTGCAATCGTAACCGTAGCAGATGATGGCGGCAGCTCTGGCATTTTGCGCAATGAGCTGCACATTCCTCCGCCTGGAGATATTCGCAACGTATTGTCAGCAATGGCAGACGCTGAGCCACTGCTTGCAGAAGTATTGCAATATCGCTTTGAGAATGGAACAGGTCTTGCAGGCCATACGCTAGGTAATTTGATGCTGGCTGCTATGACGGACATATCAGGAGATTTTGTAACGGGGATTAAACAGCTGTCGCAGGTGCTTGCCGTTCGAGGCAAGGTGCTGCCGGCAGCGAATCGTGCTATCGTGCTCAAGGCCGAGATGAGCGATGGAACGATTGTTACGGGTGAGTCGATGATTCCTAAGGCGAACGGTTCAATCAAGCGTGTGTTTTTAGAGCCGCAGGACATCGAGCCATTGCCAGAGGCTGTTGAGGCGCTGGAGCAGGCTGACGCCATATTAATTGGACCAGGCAGCCTATATACAAGTATTATGCCTAATCTTATTGTGCCAAAGCTGGCACAAGCTATTGTTGAATCAGAAGCTGTTAAATTATTTGTATGCAATGTTATGACGCAGCCTGGGGAAACTGATAATTATTCGGTAAGTGATCACCTGGATGCGATTTATGATCATATTGGACATCATTTATTTGATTATGTCATCGTAAACAATGGCGAGATTCCGCCACATGTGGAAAGCAAATATGCTGAAATCGGGGCAAAAGCGGTTCAGCTTGATATTGATGAGGTAACAAAGCGTGGCTATCAAGTCATTGCTGATCAGCTTGTTCTGTTTCGAACGTTTTTGAGACATGATGCTGAGCGTTTAAGTCATCATATATATAAATTAGTTGAAAATTGGATGCTCAGGAAGAGGTGAGAAGCATGTCTTTTGCGGCGCAAACGAAAAAGGAATTGACGATGGTCGAAACAGAGCCCTGTTGTGAACGTGCGGAGCTAGCTGCTTTAATTCGCATGAATGGCGCTGTCAGCTTATCGAGCCGCAAGGTCGTCTTGGATATATCCACCGAAAATGCCGCGATAGCACGGCGGATCTACACGCTGGTCAAAAAGCATTACAATGTCCATGTAGAGCTTCTTGTACGTAAAAAGATGCGCTTGAAAAAAAATAACGTTTATATTGTTCGCATGCCGGAAAAGGTGCAGGAAATTTTGAGTGATCTTCGTATTGTATCAGAAGGCTTTGTGTTTAATTCAGGCATCGACAGTAAAATTATTCGCAAAACCTGCTGTAAACGCTCTTATCTTCGCGGCGCGTTTCTAGCTGGTGGCTCGGTAAATAATCCTGAAGGCTCATCCTATCACCTTGAGATCGCTTCGATGTATGAGGAGCATTGTCAGGCGCTTGTTGAGCTGGCTAACGGCTTTGGGCTGAATGCCCGTTGCATAGAACGTAAAAAAGGGTTTATCTTTTATATTAAGGAAGGCGAGAAAATTATCGAGCTGCTAAACATGATTGGCGCGCATCAAGCGTTGTTTAAGTTTGAGGATGTTCGCATTATGCGTGATATGCGCAACTCGGTAAATCGAATTGTCAATTGTGAGACGGCGAATTTGAATAAAACGATTGGGGCTGCGGTCAGACAAATCGATAATATAAAGCTGCTGCAAAAGGAAATTGGGCTTGAAAATCTGCCGGATAAAATAAGGGAGGTTGCCGAGGTGCGCTTGGCTCACCCTGACTTGAATTTGACAGAGGTGGGCGAGCTGTTAAAGGTGAAGGTCAGCAAATCTGGTGTTAATCACCGGTTGCGCAAAATTGATGAAATGGCAGAAAAAATAAGGAATGGCTCAACTTTAACCTAGTAGAACTTGCTTCATAATGGTATAATAACTTATAAAGCTCAAAATGTCCGATAATTAATTTGACTTTAAATATAGGGGGTATGTTTTTCATGGCAAGGCTTCCAGTAGTTGTTCGTTTGAAAACAGGGTTACATGCTAGACCTGCAGCTTTATTCGTACAAGAAGCGAACAAATTTTCCTCTGAGGTTTTTGTGGAAAAAGACGATAAGAAAGTGAACGCCAAGTCGATCATGGGTATTATGAGTCTTGCAATAAGCTCTGGAACTGAAATTACGATTAGTGCTGAAGGCTCTGACGCAGAGCAAGCTGTAAATGCATTGATAGCGCTTGTAAGCAAGGAAGAGCTTGAGAATCAATAATCGTCACATAAAAGGCTGCCAGTTGTCCTATTCTGCAATGTGTGGAATAGAATAACTGGCAGCCTCTTTAGTTGTAGTGGTTAGCTGATTTGTTAGGGCTCAAGATCAAGCTCCAGGCTTGCGATTAGTTCCTTGAGCTTGTCGGCAGACTTTTCAAATAATGCCTGTTCCTCATCTGTCAGCGTAAGCTCCAGCGTTTGACGGACACCACTTCTGTCCACGATGCAAGGAACCCCAAGGTATACATCAGATACTCCACAGTAGTTATCCAGCAGGGTAGAAACATTCAATACGGCACCCTCATCATTCAGAATCGCTGTTACGATACGATCCAGCGCTAGTGCAATCGCATAATAAGTTGCGCCTTTTGCTTCGATAATTTCATAAGCTGCATCTCTAGTTTGCAGGAAAATGCGCTGCTTGATCTCCTCGTCTAGCTCAATGTCAACGCCAGCTACGTTAGCCAGGCTCCATACGGCAAGCTCAGAGTCGCCATGCTCGCCAATAATGTGGGCATGAACACTACGAGGATCAATTTTTAGCTCGTTGCCGAGCAAGTAGCGGAAGCGTCCGCTATCGAGCAATGTACCAGATCCGATCACACGATTGACTGGCCAGCCAGATTTTTTTAAGGTAATGTAGGCCATAATGTCGACTGGGTTCGTTGCAATGAGCAGAATAGCTTCTTGATTGTAAGGCATAATTTGCTTAATGATGCTGTCGAATATATCAGCATTGCGTTTCAGTAGATCTGTACGCGTTTCTCCTGGACGCTGTGCAGCGCCCGCTGTTATGATTATAATATCTGCACCAGCACAATCCTCGTAGCTGCCAGCCCATAGCTTAGCGCCACCAATATACGGCATGCCGTGGTTGATATCCAGCGCATCACCTGCTGCTTTTGCATGATTAGCATCAATCAGGACAAGCTCATTGACACGGTTGCGCAGCATAAGCGTATAGGCAGTTGTTGAGCCGACAAAACCTGCTCCAATAATAACGACTTTTTTAGTTTTCATACTCACTCACCACTTTCTTCAAAATAGGGTTTGTTGATATAGTAGTAAAACATAGCCATAAATACGCTGCCACCGATGATGTTTCCTAGAGTTGCCGGGATTAAATTATGCAAAATTTGATCTGCGCTAAGTGTTCCCCAGCCACCTGCTGCAATAGAGATGGCAAATACAGACATATTCGCGATGCTATGTTCAAAACCTGCAATAAAAAAGCTGAATACTAATAGGATCATAATGAACATTTTCGCTCCGTCGGTTTTCATCATATAAGGAGCAAAAAAGGCCAAGCATACCAACCAGTTACACAATATGGCTCGAGTAAAGATTTCAAGGGTTGTTGCATCTACTTTTTTTAGGGCGACCTCTAACAAAAATCCGTGTATATGCTCACTTGCAAATAGTCCTGTCATCCAGATGATGACTGCAAATAGGATAGCCCCGATGACATTGCCGGTATAGCTTAGAGCAAGCAGCTTAATTGTTTTCGTCCAGCTCATTTTTTTGCGTAAAGAGCTGAAGCTGAGATAGAATGTGTTTCCTGTAAATAAATCTCCGCCCCCGTAATAGATTAAAATAATCGCCATGCAGAACGTTAAGGCAGCTGCTGGATAGGTGAAGGGGGAGTGGATTTCATAAAAGAAGCTGGCTGTTTTGAAAGCAACAATAACGCCAAAGCCGATAAACATACTGGCTATCATGGATCGCAGCATATAGTGCAGCTTGCTTTGCATATAGATATGAAGCTTTCTTGCAGCTAATTGTTCGATTTTATATAATGCTTCGGTTTCCATGATGGTTTCCCCCATTAGATACGAGTAAATCTGGCGATTACGTTACAATCTCATCATAAAGGGAAGTCGCATTATAGTATGTGACAAAAATCACAATCCAAGAATAACGTTAAATGTGCGAGAAATAACAAGGGGGGTGAGTGGGTGGTTATAGAAAAACAGCAGCAGCGGGCTTAAGTAGAAGCCTGCTGCTGCTGTCTGTGTTATATGCAAAGAAGCTTATTTATACGCGTTCAATAACTTTGTCAATCAAGCCGTATTCAACTGCTTCCTGCGCACTCATAAAGTAGTCGCGATCTGTGTCTTGATTGATGCGCTCAATCGGTTGACCAGAGCGTTCAGCCATGATGCTGTTTAATTTTTCACGCATATTGATAATGCGTTTCGCACGAATCGCGATATCACTAGCTTGACCTTCTGCACCGCCTAGTGGCTGATGGATCATGACCTCACTGTTCGGAAGTGCGAAGCGCTTGCCTTTGGCACCTGCTGTAAGCAAGAATGCCCCCATTGATGCGGCCATACCGACGCAGATAGTCGAAACATCAGGCTTAATGTATTGCATAGTATCGTAGATGGCCATACCCGCTGTAATGGAGCCGCCAGGTGAGTTGATGTAAAGATGAATGTCCTTATCAGGATCCTCTGCTGCTAAAAACAGAAGCTGTGCAATAATAGAATTGGCAACGACATCGTTTACACCAGAGCCTAGCATAATGATGCGGTCTTTTAACAAACGAGAATAAATGTCATAAGAACGCTCTCCACGATTACTTTGTTCAATAACCATAGGTACAAAGTTCATTTTCAACCAATCCTCCTAAATCGTAATGTGTAACTATCATAATAGATAATTAATCAAAAGTCAAAGAAAGTCAAACTTTTTTATTATGTTTTTGAGACAGGGCTGATGGTATCAGTTTAACCGCTATTATCCAGCTGTAAACCCTGCTGCATAGAGGATAATCGAGATACAGAAAGCGGCATCTTGTTCACGACAGAATGTACTTGTTCTAGTGACTTGTGTAGTAGCTATGTAATTGCGAGCTTATATAGATTACGCTGCAAGATGTGTAGGTTGTGCAAGATATGCAAGTTAGCAAGATTTATCAAGACGTTATATTACATAAAAAAGAGCAGGATCTGCTAATAGCAGTTCCTGCTCTCCTTGGCGTGTTTGTATAGGAAGCATGTCTGATGCTTAGTTGAAAAGCTGTGGCGCGCCCGCTAGGAATCGAACCTAGATCTCAGGCTCCGGAGGCCTACGTCATATCCATTGGACCACGGGCGCAACTATTATATTGTATTGGATTATTGCATATGAAGCAAGTGTTTATGAAAGGTTTGTTTCATAAACCTGAACAAATTGCTCAAGTATAAGCTGAAACTGCACTGGCAAAACTTCAATCGTAGATTAGCTAAATGTATCGGAAATTGTGTGGAATTACAACTAACAGGTGGGAAGATTCGGACCAAAGCGTCAAAAAGGTATAAAAAAATAGTATTTAAATGCAAAAGAAATCGTTTACACAAGAAAAGTAAGCTTGCTATGCAAAAAAGAATTCGTTACAATATACATGTGGGACTTAAAAAATACCGCAGGGACATTAAATGTCCAATGTGGTTGTCCTTATAAAAATTACGTGGACTCTTGCCGATGGAGTGATGGTATTCATGCGACAGCTTATTGATCTGCAGCGGCAGCTTGTACCTGAGCTTTTGGACGTGATGAGTAAACGTTACAAGATTCTGCAACAAGTTATGCTTGCTGGAACAATCGGGCGTCGTGCATTAGCAAATGTAATGGCGATGACTGAACGTGTACTGCGGGCAGAGACGGAGTTGTTGAAGGAGCAAGGGTTGCTATTGATTTCATCTTCTGGCATGTCGCTTAGCGATGATGGCAGAAGAGTGCTGGAGCAATTAGAACAGCTTGGTCCACTTGTGTTCGGAAGCTCGGAGCTGGAGATAAAGCTTCAAAACATGTACGGCTTGCAGCGAGTTATTGTAGTTCCGGGTAATTCGGAGCAATCTGAAGTATCAAAGCGCGAGCTTGGAAGAGCTGCTGGTTTACTTCTGAAGCGAGTAGTGAAGTCGGGCGATGTGATCGCGGTATCCGGCGGTACATCGACAGCTCAGGTTGCCAAGTATCTAAGCTTGCCCAACACCATTAAAGATGTTGTATTCGTACCTGCTCGTGGCGGTTTAGGCGAAAGCCTTGATTATCAAGCCAATACAATTGCTTCAACCATGGCTAAACGTACGGGAGGCCATTATCGCTTGCTTCATGTTCCTGACCATATTAGTGAGGAAGCCTATGAATCGATGATGCAGGAGCCTTCTATTAAAGAAATTGTTGAAGTCATCCGAAATGCAAGAATTTTTATTCACGGTATTGGTGACGCTACTGTAATGGCAAGACGAAGAAAAACAGATCCTGAAGAAGTGCGCAAGATGGTTAATGACGGTGCACTTGCCGAATCGTTTGGCTTTTACTTCAATAAGCATGGTGAACCGATTCACAAGATGAAGACGGTAGGCATGCGGCTTGATGATATTGCACAGATTGAGTGCATTATCGCGGTAGCTGGTGGAGAAAGCAAGGCTGCTGCAATTGATGCGATTATGCGTTTTGGGCACAATCATGCATTGATTACCGATGAGAGTGCAGCACTAGAGCTGATTCGGATCAATGAACGTAATGGGCATCATGACGAACTGTAAACTCAATTACACTCGTCTTGAAATAAATTATTATTGCAAAATGACTAGGAGGAACTAACAATGGTTAAAATTGGTATTAATGGTTTCGGTCGTATCGGTCGTAACGTATTCCGTGCTTCATTTAACAACCCTAACGTTGAGGTAGTAGCAGTTAACGATCTTACAGATGTTAACACTTTGGCTCACTTGCTAAAATATGATACTACTCATGGTAAATTCGAAGGTACTGTAGAAGCTAAAGAAGGCGCGCTAATCGTTAACGGTAAAGAAATCAAAGTATTTGCTGAGCGTAACCCAGCTGACCTTCCTTGGGGTTCTGTTGGTGCAGAAATCGTAGTTGAATCTACTGGTATCTTTACAGCAAAAGAAAAAGCTGAGCTTCACCTTCAAGGCGGAGCGAAAAAAGTTATCATCTCTGCTCCTGCAACTAACGAAGATATCACAATCGTTATGGGCGTTAACGAAGACAAATATGATGCTGCTAACCATACAGTTATTTCTAACGCTTCTTGTACAACTAACTGCTTGGCGCCATTCGCTAAAGTATTGAACGATAAATTCGGTATCGTTAAAGGTATGATGACAACTGTTCACTCTTACACTAACGACCAATCTGTACTAGACGTACCTCATAAAGACCTTCGTCGTGCTCGTGCAGCTGCTGAGAACATTATCCCATCTTCTACTGGTGCGGCTAAAGCTGTTTCTCTTGTATTGCCTGAGCTTAAAGGCAAATTGAACGGTATGGCTATGCGTGTACCTACTCCAAACGTTTCTGTAACTGACCTAGTTGCTGAGCTTAAAGTTAACGTAACAGTTGAAGAAGTTAATGCTGCTCTTAAAGAAGCTTCTGAAGGAGCTCTTAAAGGCATTCTTAACTACAGTGAAGAGCCACTTGTATCTTCTGACTACAATGGCGATCCTGCTTCTTCTACAATCGATGCTCTTTCTACTATGGTTGTTGAAGGCAACATGGTTAAAGTTGTATCTTGGTACGACAACGAGTGGGGTTATTCTAACCGCGTAGTTGACCTAGCTGCTTACATCGCTGCAAAAGGTCTGTAAGGAAAGAAAGCCGACGGACATGACTCTTCATGAAGATGTCGGTCCATAACCTTGCTGAACGTATGCGCGTAAGCAGGGTTAGTTAAAAGCAGGCGTTTCTTCCTTGTGAAGAGCGCCTGCTTTTATATTGCATAATCATTTCAATCATTGGGAGGGCTAATCCATGAATAAAAAGAGTATTCGTGACGTGGCTGAGTTAGCTGGTAAAAAAGTATTCGTACGTGTTGATTTCAATGTACCTCTAGAAAACGGTGTAATCACTGATGACAAACGTATTCGTGAAACACTGCCAACGATCAATTACCTAATTGAAAAAGGTGCCAAAGTTATTCTAGCTAGCCACCTTGGCCGCCCAAATGGCGAGGTTGTTGAAGAGCTTCGTCATACAGCTAGCGCTGCGCGTCTATCTGAGCTGCTTGGCAAGCCGGTTGTTAAAGCTAACGAAGCGATTGGCGATGCAGTGAAAGCACAAATCGCTGATATGCAAAATGGTGATGTGTTACTTCTTGAGAACGTTCGTTTCTATGCAGGCGAGGAGAAAAACGATCCTGAGCTTGCAAAGCAATTTGCAGAGCTTGCTGATCTATTTGTAAATGATGCATTTGGCGCTGCTCACCGTGCGCATGCTTCTACTGAAGGTATCGCGCATTACTTGCCAGCTGTTTCTGGCTTGCTAATGGAAAATGAGCTTGAAGTTCTAGGCAGAGCTCTTAATAATCCAGAGCGTCCTTTCACAGCAATCGTAGGTGGTTCCAAGGTTAAAGATAAAATCGCAGTTATTGAAAAAATGATCGAAATCGCAGATAACATTATTATCGGCGGCGGTCTTTCCTATACATTCTTCAAGGCTCAAGGCTATGAAATTGGTCAATCGCTTCTGGACAGCAGCAAGCTTGATCTTACGCTTGAGTTTATTGAAAAAGCGAAAAAAGCAGGCAAAAACCTGTACTTGCCAGTTGATATCGTTGTAACAGATGAGTTCAGCGCTAAAGCAAACACTAAAATTGTTGCGGTTGACAGCATTCCTGCTGACATGGAAGGCATTGATATCGGTCCGAAAACGCGTGAAATCTATGCTGACGTTATTAAAAACTCGAAGCTTGTTGTATGGAACGGACCAATGGGCGTATTCGAAATCGAGCCATTCTCTCATGGTACTCGTGCCGTAGCACAAGCTACAGCTGAAACATCCGCTTATACAGTAATCGGTGGTGGTGACTCCGCAGCAGCTGCTGAAAAGTTCGGACTAGCTGATCAAATGGACTTCATCTCTACAGGTGGCGGTGCTTCTCTTGAGTTCATGGAAGGTAAAGCTCTTCCAGGCGTTGTCGCGCTTAACGATAAATAAGATTGACTCCTCTGAAGGATGTATGACCCCACAAGGGCTTGTACATCCTTGAGGACTGTTTAATAAGAAGCAACTTTTTTCGCAAGGAAGCTATTAGAAAGTATCGAAAAAGTTTTGAAAGGACTGAATGAAATGAGCAGAACACCTATTATTGCAGGTAACTGGAAAATGTTCAAAACGGTTTCTGAGGCTGTTTCTTTCTTTGAAGCAGTTAAGGGCAAAGCGGAGGTTGCTGGTGTTGAAAGTGTGATTTGTGCGCCTTACACGACGCTTCCTGCGCTTGTTGAAGCAGCTAAAGGTACATCTATCGCAATCGGTGCGCAAAATCTTCATTTCGAAGACAATGGCGCATTTACTGGTGAAATCAGCGGCGTTATGCTTAACGATCTTGGCGTGAAATATGTATTAATCGGACACTCTGAGCGTCGTCAATACTTCGCTGAAACAGATGAAACTGTAAACAAAAAGGTTCATGCAGCATTCAAGCACAGCCTTGTGCCTATCGTATGTATCGGTGAAAACCTTGAAGAGCGCGAAGCTGGTACAACAAAAGAGGTATGCCGCACTCAAACGGTTGCAGCATTCCAAGGCATCTCTGCGGAGCAAGCTGCACAATCCGTTATCGCTTACGAGCCAGTATGGGCAATCGGTACAGGCAAATCTTCAACGTCTGCTGATGCACAAGACGTTATCGGCTATGTGCGCAGTGTCGTAGCTGATCTATATGATCAAGCAACAGCTGATGCAGTTCGTATCCAATACGGCGGCAGCGTGAAGCCTAACAATGTAGCGGAGTATCTTGGTCAGCAAGATATCGATGGTGCGCTTGTTGGCGGTGCAAGCCTTGAGCCAGATTCCTATGTAGCACTTGTTGAGGGGGCCAAGTAATATGGCTAATCGTAAACCGGTTGCATTGATTATTATGGATGGTTTCGGTCTTCGTAATGACGTTGTCGGCAACGCTGTTGCACAAGCGAAAAAACCAAACTATGATCGATACCTTCAGCAATATCCCAATACGACACTAACTGCATGTGGTGAGGCAGTTGGTCTTCCAGAAGGTCAAATGGGCAACTCCGAGGTTGGTCACTTGAACATTGGTGCAGGTCGTATTGTATATCAGGATCTTACACGTATTACGAAATCAATTCGTGATGGCGAATTCTTTGAAAATGAAACGTTCGTAAAAGCAATCAACCATGCGAAAGAGAATGGAAAGAAGCTTCATATTTACGGCTTGCTTTCTAACGGTGGTGTACATAGCCACATCGATCACATTGTTGCATTGCTTGAAACAGCAAAGCGTCAAAACTTTAACGATGTATATGTTCATGGCTTTTTGGATGGTCGTGACGTATCTCCGAACAGCGGTGCAGGCTTTGTTGAGTATATGGAACAAAAAATAGCGGAAGTTGGCGTAGGCCAAATCGCAACGCTTTCTGGTCGTTACTATGCGATGGACCGTGACAAGCGTTGGGAGCGTGTTGAAAAAACATACCGCGCGCTTGTATATGGAGATGGCGAAAAAACGACAAATCCATTACAGGCTGTAAAGGATTCTTATGCGAAGGAAGTATTCGACGAATTCTTCCTGCCAACGGTTGTTGTTGACGAAAAGGGCGAGCCTGTAGCGAAAGTAGAAGATAACGACTCTGTTATTTTCTGCAACTTCCGTCCAGACCGTGCGATTCAGCTATCTCAAGTGTTCACGAATGAAGACTTCCGTGGGTTTGACCGTGGCGACAATCATCCGAAGGATCTTTTCTACGTATGCTTAACGATGTTTAGCGAGACAGTAGGCGGGCTGGTTGCTTACTCTCCTAAAAACCTGGATAACACGCTTGGGGAAGTGCTAGCACAAAACAACTTGACGCAGCTTCGTACTGCTGAGACTGAGAAATACCCGCATGTTACGTTCTTCTTTAGCGGTGGCCGTGATAAAGAGCTTCCAGGCGAAACACGTGTATTGATTAACTCGCCAAAGGTTGCAACGTATGACTTGCAGCCAGAAATGAGCGCTTATGAGCTTGCAGAATCAACGGTTCGCGAGATCGAGGCAGATAAGCATGATGTTATTATTATTAACTTTGCTAACCCGGATATGGTTGGTCACTCAGGCATGCTTGAGCCGACAATTAAAGCGGTAGAAGCAACGGATGAGTGCGTAGGTAAAGTGGTAGAGGCTGTTCATGCTGCTGGCGGTGTGTGTATCATTACAGCAGACCATGGTAATGCTGATATGGTATTTGATGAGAATGGCAATCCGCATACGGCACACACTACCAACCCTGTTCCATTTATCGTTACAAAAGAAGGCATCGAGCTTCGCGAAGGCGGTATTTTAGCCGATATTGCGCCTACTATGCTATCGCTGCTTAATATTCAGAAACCTGAAGAAATGACAGGTTCTACATTGATTAAGTAAGGCTTTTACATGTACAATACAAGTATAAAAACAAAAGGAGTGTTACACTAAATGTCTATCATCGTTGACGTATACGCACGTGAAGTTCTTGACTCGCGTGGTAATCCAACTGTAGAAGTTGAAGTATCTCTTGAATCTGGCGGCAAAGGCCGTGCAATCGTTCCATCCGGTGCATCTACTGGTGCTTATGAAGCTGTTGAGCTTCGTGATGGCGACAAATCCCGTTACCTTGGTAAAGGCGTACTTAAAGCGGTAGAGAACGTTAACACGATTATCGCTCCAGAAATCATTGGTCTTGACGCTCTTGATCAAGTAGCAATCGACCGTAAAATGATTCAACTAGACGGTACTCCTAACAAAGCTAAGCTAGGCGCTAATGCAATTCTAGCTGTTTCTATGGCTGTTGCTCGTGCTGCTGCTGATGCACTAGATGTACCTCTTTACACATACCTTGGCGGATTCAACGCAAAAGTACTTCCAGTTCCAATGATGAACATCATCAACGGTGGTGAGCATGCGGACAACAACATCGACGTTCAAGAATTCATGGTTCTTCCAGTTGGTGCTGAAAACTTCAAAGAAGCGCTTCGTATCGGTGCGGAAATCTTCCACAGCCTAAAAGCGGTTCTTCATGACAAAGGTCTTAACACTGCAGTAGGTGACGAGGGTGGTTTCGCTCCTAACCTTCAATCTAACGAAGAGGCAATTACAACAATTATCACTGCAATCGAGCGCGCTGGTTACAAGCCAGGCGAAGATGTATTCCTTGGTATGGACGTTGCTTCTACTGAGTTCTTCAAGGATGGCAAATACGTGCTTGCAGGCGAAGGCAAATCCTTCACTTCTGCTGAGTTCGTTGATCTTCTTGAGTCTTGGGTTGACAAATATCCAATCCTTACAATCGAAGACGGCTGTTCTGAAGACGACTGGGAAGGTTGGAAGCTTCTTACTGACCGCCTAGGCAAAAAAGTTCAGCTTGTTGGTGACGATCTATTCGTAACAAACACTGAGCGTCTATATGATGGTATCGAAAAAGGCGTAGGTAACTCTATCCTTGTAAAAGTGAACCAAATCGGTACACTTACTGAAACATTCGATGCAATCGAAATGGCTAAACGTGCTGGTTACACAGCAGTTATCTCTCACCGTTCTGGTGAATCTGAAGATAGCACAATTGCTGATATTGCTGTTGCGACTAACGCTGGGCAAATCAAAACAGGTGCTCCTTCTCGTACAGATCGCGTTGCGAAATACAACCAATTGCTTCGTATCGAAGATCAACTTGGTTCAACTGCTCAATACGCTGGCAAAACGGCGTTCTACAACCTTAAAAAATTCAAATAAGCTGCTGTCTATATGATATAAAGCTTAGCTTAGTAAGCTCCATGCGCTCGGATTTAGAGCCGCATGGAGCTTTTTCGTTGTGCAGTCCGTACAAGGCAGCTTTCTTTCGATTCCGAATGAATTTGCTTAAGTGGGCAATAATGAAGGCGAAGAGAAAGAAGCAAGGAGAGGTTTGCTGTGGAGGAATATCAAATTGGTTTACAAATGTATGCAGTCAAGCATGTCGCAGAGGATGACTTGATAACGACATTGAAAAAAATCAAAAAAATTGGCTACAATGCCATTGAACTTGTTGGGTATTATTCGTTCAGTCCAGGTGCCATTCGCCAAATAACGAAAAAAATAGGTTTAGTTATTCCTTCAGTCCATGTACCGCTTCGAATCTATGATGAACAGAAAATAGAAAAGGATTTTGAACGCTCTGCCCAATTTGTTGCAGAGGTCGGCTCTCGCAATATTGTGATTCCATGGCTCCCGATACGGGAAAAAATAAAGCAGCATGAGGTTGTATTCTTGCAGCAGCTGTTGAAAACACTTGCTAAAATAGCTGCCAATCACAAGATTCAGCTTGTACTTCACAATTTCTCAAGAGAATTTATGACAGTAGATAGCGATCGGTTTGTTATCGATCAAATTATAGAAAATCTCGACGAGCACCAAATAAGACTAGAGCTTGATATCGGGAAAATTTACATGAATGGTCATGATCCTGTTGAGGTGTATAATCGGTACGAATCTAGAACACAATTTCTTCATCTACGGTCAGTTAAGGAAGGACGATCAGATTGCTTGCTTGAGCACGGTGTTATCGATTACAAACGAATACTTCCACAGCTTAATAATTTAAAGGATAAAGTTATGTATATTGAACAGCAGGTGCACTTGCAACGAGCGTTAGAGGATGCTCAAATGAATTTTCAATACGTCACGCAAATTTTGCAAGCAAGTGGAGGTCAAGCTAGAGCTGATGTTGGCCAGTATCAAAGCGGTACTCATGGCATGAATAATGGTCAGAAATATCAAAACCAGTATTAGTAGCTTATGAACAGAACGGATACAAGGCTTTGGTAAGGCTTGGACTATTGTATCGTAAACTGTGGTGTGATATAATCGTATTATCTGTTTTTGTATGGAGTGCTATGCTGGAGGTGGAAGAAATGGAAGTTGCTTTTAGAATCTTGCTTATCGTATTCGCTATCGGCTTGATTGCAGCTGTATTGCTTCAAAAAGGAAAAAGCGCAGGCTTGTCTGGCGCAATTTCGGGCGGTGCGGAGCATCTTTTCGGAAAACAAAAAGCACGTGGTTTAGATCTATTTCTAGAGCGTCTAACTGTAGCTCTAGCAGCTGGCTTCTTTATTTTAGCGCTAGTTGTTTCGTATTTTCTTAATCAATAACGGTAACGTACATTAAAAAGCGAGGGTTTCCTCGCTTTTTTTGTTTTCTTATACATAAAAGGGATGCGATTCGAATGAATCGTGTATACTTAAATTAAACGGTCGAATGAGCTAAAAATATGAGCGATAAAGGAGAACACGGAATGATAAACGAGAGCCAACTGCTCGAATTTATGAAGGAAATTGCCTATAAGCCAATGACCTATTCTGAACTTGAGCAGCATTTTAATATTACGGATGCAGCGGAGTTTAAGAGCTTTTTGAAAATGCTTGTCGCACTTGAGGAGCAAGGCAAAATCATTCGTACACGCAATGAACGATTCGGTGTGCCAGAGCGCATGAATTTATTGCGGGGTACAGTGCAGGCACATGCCAAAGGATTTGCTTTCCTCATTCCAGATGACAGCGAGCATCCAGATGTGTACCTGCATGCTAATGATCTGAAAAGTGCCATGAATGGTGATGTTGTTCTTGTTCGCATTACAAGCAAAAGCGAAAGCGGCGGCCGTATGGAAGGGGAAGTTGTTCGTGTTGTTCAGCGGGCGATTACTCAGGTCGTGGGCGTGCTTGAGGACCATGAATCCTTCGCCTTCGTTATGCCAGACGATCAGCGCATTAATCGAGACATATTTATTCCTAAAGCGAAAACAATGGGTGCCGTAAGTGGCCAAAAGGTTGTTGTAAAAATACAGGTTTACCCCGAAGGTCGCTCTGCAGCTGAGGGTGAAGTTATTGAAATATTGGGACATAAAAATGATCCTGGCGTCGATATCCTGTCGATCATTCGCAAGCATCAGCTTCCTGAGCATTTTCCTGAGGAGGTTATGGCTGAAGCGATTGCAGCCCCAGAGGTCATTACAGAGGATGAAATCGTAAGTCAAGGAAGACGCGATCTGCGTAATGAAGTCATCGTAACGATTGATGGCGCAGATGCGAAGGACCTTGATGATGCGGTTCATGTGAAGCGTCTTGAAAACGGTAATTACTTGCTTGGTGTTCATATTGCCGATGTTGGTTACTATGTGAAGGAGCGCTCTGCGCTTGATCAGGAAGCCTTTCGCAGAGGTACAAGCGTCTACTTAGTAGACCGCGTTATTCCGATGCTGCCTCACCGCTTATCCAACGGCATCTGTTCATTGAATCCGAAGGTTGATCGTTTAACGCTCAGCTGCGAGATGGAATTTGAAGCGGGAACGTTGAAGCAGGTACGCCATGACATTTTTACAAGTGTCATTCGCACGACTGAACGAATGACTTATTCGGATGTTAGGAAGATATTGCTTGCTGACGAAGAGAATCCGGAAACAGAGCTTAAAGAAAAGTACGCTTCCTTGCTTGATATGTTTAAGCTAATGGAAGAGCTGGCGATGGGTCTGCGCCGCAAGCGGATGAAGCGCGGTGCCATAGACTTTGATTTTCAAGAATCGAAAATTATTGTCGATGAGCAAGGCAAGCCAATCGATATCGTGAAGCGTGAACGTACCATCGCTGAGCAAATAATCGAGGAATTCATGTTAGCTGCCAATGAAACGGTAGCGGAGCATTTCTACTGGCTCAAAGTGCCGTTCTTGTATCGAATTCACGAGGATCCCGATCAAGAAAAACTGCAAACCTTTATGACCTTCGCTGCGAATTTTGGTCACATCATTAAAGGCAAGGGCAATTCGGTACATCCAAGAGCGCTGCAAACGCTGCTTGAGAGCATTAACGGTACGAAGGAAGAAACCGTTATCTCAACGATGCTGCTTCGTTCAATGAAGCAGGCGAAGTATGATTCACAAAGCTTGGGCCATTTTGGTCTTGCTGCTGAGTATTATTCACACTTCACCTCTCCAATCCGTCGTTACCCAGACCTTGTTATCCATCGCATAATGCGAGAAGTGATCTCAAATGGCGGTACACTCTCGCCTCAGCGTCATGATGCGCTAAGCGCACGTATGCAGGATATTGCCCAGCATTCATCCCAGCGCGAGCGTGTTGCCGTGGAAGCTGAACGCGATACGGATCGTTTGAAAAAATGCGAATACATGCTGGATAAAGTGGGAGAGACGTATACCGGTATTATTAGCAGTGTGACAAGCTTTGGCTTGTTTGTTGAACTGGATAACACCGTTGAAGGCTTGATTCGACTCGGAGATATGACCGATGACTATTACCATTTTCATCAGGAGCATATGATTCTGGTTGGTGAGCGCACCTCGAAAATTTATCGGATTGGCGATGAGGTTGAAATCATCGTAAGCCGTGTTAATATGGCGGATCATACGATTGACTTTGAATTTGTAAAGCAGGGTGGCAGCAGTCATTCTGGAGCGCCACGTTTTAAGCGCAAAGAAGGCGAAGGACGCTACGGAAAGAGTGATGGTGCTGGCGGAACTAGAAGCAAGGCTGGTCAGGGTGGTCGAAAGCCTAAGGAAGATACGCGTGGTGGTCGAGGCAGAAGCAAGGACTTTAAGCGTGGTCCGCGTACGAGTGCTAATGCAGAAGGGAATCCATGGAGTGCGGAGCAGCCGTTGATTTTTGATTTTGAGGATGAAGATTCAGGCGAGAACCGTGGCGAGTTTATCCGTAGCTCGGAGAACGATCCTTATTACTCCAATCCATTTGACGCAGGCATTAAAAAAAAGTCTGACAAGAAGGGCAAGCAAGGCTCGCAAGCACGCGGTGGAAGTGGCCCCGCTTTGAATAAAAAGCGCAAGAAAAAAACTTCCAGCAGTGGTGTTTTTAACGGTGGATCTTCTGAAGGCAGTGGAATTTCATTAACTGCTAAGAAGGCTAAAAAGAAAAAGACGAAGGCTAAAAAGGCAATGGCTTCCTTTGTTCGCAAGAAATAAAGTGGACGGTGAGCAATTTGTAAACGATTAACGGTCGTCCTTTTTTTGAATCGGGAAAGAGCAAATTCTCTTGCAATTTCCCGATTCCTATAGTAAACTCAAGCTATCTGATATGAACTACCTGAATTCACATATTGAAAAGGGTATCATCAGCTCCAAATGAACCTTTTTCAATGTGTGAATTTTTTGTTTTACAACGAAATAGGCGCATATTATTTAATTTTTTTCTTAAGGAGGCTATTTCACATGCAACAAGGTACAGTAAAATGGTTCAACGCTGAGAAAGGCTACGGCTTTATCGAAGTTGAAGGCGGTAACGATGTATTCGTACACTTCTCCGCTATCCAAGGCGACGGCTTCAAAACTCTTGAAGAAGGCCAACAAGTTGAATTCAACGTAGTTGAAGGCAACCGCGGACCACAAGCAGAAAACGTTGTTAAGCTTTAATTAGCCTAACTGGTGAATACTGCCTGTGCGAAAGACCGTCCTTTACCTGTAGGTGGGGCGGTCTTTCTCGTTGGAATTTACATATTTGAAGTTTGATTTAAATGGCGTAAATTGCTACAATAGTATTCCATGAGATTGTGTTGAGAGGTGAAGAGCATGGGAAAACAAAAGGAAAACGATAAGCCACTCGCTCAAAATAAGAAGGCTTCCCATGACTATTTCATTGAAGAAACCTTCGAAGCGGGTATGGTGCTAACGGGAACAGAGATCAAGTCAATTCGTAACGGCCGCGCCAACATCAATGATGCGTTTGCGACGATTCGTAATGGCGAGATGTTTATTCACAACATGCATGTCAGCCCATTTGAGCAAGGAAATATTCATAATCCATCCGATCCGACTCGTGCACGCAAGCTGCTGATGCATAAGTCGCAAATTGCGAAGCTGTATGGTCAAGCCAAGCAGGAAGGCTATTCCATTGTGCCGTTGAAAATTTATATTCGAAATGGCTATGCGAAGCTTTTAATTGGTCTAGGAAAAGGTAAAAAGCAATATGATAAACGAGAGACCGCTGCAAAGCGCGATTCACAGCGCGATATTCAACGTATATTGCGTGAAAAGCAGAAGGTTGCTCGTTAGCAATTTTTTCGCTTAATTCCAGCGATTGCAACGTGTAATGTGATGACATTCATGTTATACTAGGTTCATAGCTGATCGACGTGATGAGCTAAAAAGCAGATCGATGTAGTCGGTGGCTAGATCGTGATGCTGAACATTTAATCCGTGCTTACTTCGCGAAGAAGCAAGCGCCCTTATCTGCTTGACTCCAGCAATAGCTGAGCACAAGCCATTTAGGGGGCGTTTATGGATTCGACGGGGATTGAACGAGCATGGGTTGCGGGTAGTGGGGACGCGTCCACTTCATCAACGCTAAAGCCTATTAAATGGCAAACAACAAACTTCTTACGCTGTAGCAGCTTAATAACCTGCACGCGTGCTCTCGCTCTGTATCGCCCATGTACCGGGATGAGGGCTCAACTTTAGTGGGATACGCTGACACATCTCCGCCTGGGGTGTGCTGAAGAAGACAATCAGGCTGGGCCTAGCGAAAGCCGGTTACGGGGCGTTTGCTTTGCCGACATTAAAACTGTGACTACACCCGTAGAGGCCTATGTGGCGTAGTCTTCGGACAGGGGTTCAAATCCCCTCGCCTCCACCATGATGAACACCATCCGCATGAGGATGGTGTTTTTGTTTTGTCTGAGAAAATAAATAATATATACAAAATACTTTTCTGCTCAGATTAAATTAGAGCTTTAATTGAAATTGAAGAAAGGTTGATCGTGGTTTTGCTTGTAGAAAACTATAGGTTAACAACTATTAACAAAAAACACATGAAAAAGATGGTTGTTGTATAATGTACAGTAAGTGGTATTTATATACATTTTCACCTGATAGTATCTCATCGATATAAGTGATTTAAGTGTGACACAAGTTAACGCTTCGGGGAACTAAATCGGTTTTCCATAGGAGATTTAATATGAGTAATAAAAAGAAGAAGATTACTGTAATAATCATTTTTTTTATCATTACCTTTTTGACGAGTCTATATATTTGGTCATTTATAATGAACTCGAAAGAGCAGTCTAAACACTCAAATCTTGAATTTTCTTACTTGCGTGCTACCGAGATTGATCCCGAAGAGCTGACAAATGACATTATGAAAGCAATTGGTCAGCCTAATGCTATACCGATTGTATCTATGGAAGATAGCTTTAGGGTTGTATTATATAACAGCCCTAAAGAGATGAATTTAGAATTACATTCCTTTACAGGTAGATTTAAATTTCTTGTCCCAGGGATTGATACAGTACAGGACTATCAATTTCAATACCATACTCAAAGCCAAGAATATGTAATTATTAATGTTACTGGGGCTAGAGATCAACTCTCAATCGATCAAGCAACTAGTTTTAGGCTTGTCGACTTGTTCAGTGCTATACGAGATTTTCCAATAGAGTCGTACCGGGAGTTTACCAAATTTGGAAATGAAAAGACTGACCTGTACGGAATAACTCTTAATGATAGCCTGAAAAATGCCGATGATTTCTTCTATGACAAAAATGGTTATGTTCAAGAAAATGAAAATAAAAATAAAATTAAAATACCATTCTTAATAACCCATCTTAATTGGGGGGAAATACTTGATGATACTCTTAATTATAACGATCCTCATCGTTATTACAGTTTTGGTGGAGAAGGTAGGGCGAACTTATTTTATATCCTATATTAGTGGGGTACGCCGATCGCTCTCCGCCTGGGGTGTGCTGAAGAAGATAATCAGGCTGGGCCTAGCGAAAGCCGGTTACGGGGTGTTTGCTTTGCCGACATTAAAACTGTGACTTGGTGGCGTAGTCTTCGGACAGGAGTTCAAATCCCCTTGCCTCCACCATGATGAACACCATCCGCATGAGGATGGTGTTTTTGTTTTGTATTATTTTGGGCTCGTGATACAGTGAGTCTCAATAATCGCAGCAGCTTCTTTGCAGTCAAAATGATGATTAACCATATCTACTGTAAAGTCCTCAGCTTTCTTGGAGTCCATCTTAAAGTGAAGGCCATTATAACGTAAGAATATAACTAGTGCTGTGAAAGCAGTTCGTTTATTTGCATTATGAAATGGATGGTTTTGACCAAGCGATTGGAACAAGGCCGCAGCTTTGTCGAAAATGGTGGGGTAAGCATCTTCGCCAAAGACAGAAGATTGTGGTCGATGGACAGCGGACTCAAGCAAATTGGGTTCTTTAACTCCTATTGTTTCACCTGGACTATAGCGTTGAATCATGGCTACATTGATAGCTATCACTTCCTGGACGTATAAATAACGAGTCTGCGTCATCTGTCCTTAAGTCCTTTAAGCGTTTGATCGTATTCTTCTATGACATCTGTCAAAGTATCCATGAAGTCAGTGCTTACTCCTTCAGGTAAGGATACTTTTGTTGATTTCTTAATTATGATTTCTCCTGTTGTTGGATTAACATCAATGCTGACTAAATCCCCTTGATCGAGTCCTATTTGCTTTAGAGCGTCAGTCATGGTTATACCGAGACTGTTGCCAAATTTGGTCACTTTTCTTTCCATCTCTATCATCCTATTCATTAGAATTCCTCCTTATCATATTATTCAATTGTTATAACAATTATACAATCATCTCCTCAATAGTTAAACCAAGAGCATCTAATTTTAACGCCTCCTTGGCTTAAGTTAACCTCCTCTTTAATATCAACCAATTCTCTAAAAATTCTTCACTTGGCGCCTCTGTCGAACGTCAAATATTCATGTAGAGAAATTGTTCAGATCGGTGTGGAATAATAAAACTGCTATTTATTTTAGTTGAGTGGAGGTTATTTGTTGGATTATCCAATGTTGTCCCTTCAAGACGCTATTGGAAGTAAACTAACTAAAGATATCGTTAACAACAGAGGTGTCCTGTTAGTTCCTGCGTCAACGATTATTGGTCGAGAGCATATAAGAATACTAGAGCTGCATGAGATTGAATTAACACATTCTGATATAACTTCAATTGGTCCATATGCCAATATGGAACATGATCATAATACCAATATTATTAACGAAGCGGTGCTGGAAGTAGGTCATTTATTTGAAGAAGTACGTGAAACTAGGCAAATTTCACTATCTAATTTCCGGAAAAATGTTATACCCATTATTCAGGATGTTGCTACTCAAGGGAACCCACTATTTACATTGTTTGCTTCGTTGCAATCTAAGGACGACTATACATATCGACATAATGTAGCGGTTGGTGCTATTTCTAATCTTATTGGCAACTGGATGGGCTTGGAGCGAAATGAACTGCTTCAATTAACTACTGCCGCATTACTACACGACGTGGGTAAAATGTTGATCCCGTCGGAAATTTTGATCAAGCCGGAAAAATTGACTCCAGAAGAGTTTTCAGTGATGAAAAGCCATACGGTGCTTGGATATGAATTATTAAAAAAAACTGTAGGAGTTACGCATCGACAGGCGCTTGTAGCGCTTCAGCATCATGAAAGAATGGATGGCAGCGGATATCCGTTTGGTATAAAAAAAGAAAAAATAGACCTTTTTAGTCGTATTGTGTCAGTTGCCGATGTGTTTCATGCAATGACTTCAAAAAGAACCTATCGTGACCCGTCACCCTTCTATGAAGTACTCTTTCAGATAAGAAATGATGCTTTTGGTATATTAGATCCTGCGATAACAAAGCTATTTATAGAAAAAATAATGAATTCCTTAATTGGGCATTCGGTTGAATTAACGGATGGGAGTGAAGGGATTATCTTGATGATAAATGCAAACGAACCCATCCGTCCGCTAATACAAATTAGCGATCGTTATCTTGATCTAAGTAAAGAATTACAGATTCATATCAAACAAATACATTAGCATTTTATATTAACGGTTTATTACATGAATGCTAGTAGAACATTAAGGAGTAGATGAAGTGAATCTAGAAGGAAGTTACAATTATTATATTGTAGCCGTATCGGCAGTTATAGCAATTTTAGCTTCGTATTCTGCTCTTAGTATGACGTCTAAGATTTCACGTGCTAACGGAAAAACACAGTACTACTGGCTGCTTGCAGGAGCATTCGTTATGGGCAGCGGTGTGTGGTCCATGCATTTTGTAGGTATGCTTGCGTTTGATT
Organism: Paenibacillus septentrionalis; assembly: GCF_042659865.1. Classification (NCBI taxonomy): domain Bacteria; kingdom Bacillati; phylum Bacillota; class Bacilli; order Caryophanales; family Paenibacillaceae; genus Paenibacillus; species Paenibacillus septentrionalis. The sequence goes on along the minus strand of NZ_JBHSTE010000003.1, from coordinate 668,368 downwards.
TACATGCCTCCGTGAAATATGACTTTGGATTAACGTTACTATCCCTGGGCGCAAGTGTAATCTCTTCGTTCATTGCTTTCTATATTACGATGCCTAAAAATGTTAACTGGATCAAAATTGGTACTGGTGGGTTGATAATGGGAAGTGGAATTATCACCATGCACTACACTGGTATGGAAGCAATGATGATGGATGGAAACATTACATATGATAAACAGTTATTGTTGATCTCTGTCATGATCGCCATCGTTGCGTCATATGCTGCTTTATTTTTATTTTTAAGATTTAGAAACCAATCCTCCTATAGTCTACTTAAATGGTTATCTGCTGCACTAATGGGTGTTGCTATTTGTGGTATGCATTATACTGGAATGTCAGCAGCAAATTTTCATGTTCACGTCAACGATTCAGGTCATGACGGCTCAGAGCTGAGTTTCTTTTTACTTATTGGTGTGTGCGTTATGATTTTTATTATCCTATTCGTGTCATGGGGAGCGATGTATGTTGATCGAAATGTATTAGAGAGATTAGCCTATCAAGATTCAGTTACTGGACTCCCGAATCGTAATGAAATGAATCGCTTTTTTGACACTTACAATGGGAATGAAAGCCTAGGTGTATTATTTATAGATTTAGATCAATTTAAGGCGATTAATGATACATTAGGACACCATATTGGAGATTTACTCGTACAGGAAGTTGGGAGAAGATTAAAGCAATTTGTGCGTATAGATCAACAAGCATACCGAATTGGCGGTGATGAATTTTTATTCATAGTGAAACAATGTGATCTCAATCGTGCGAAACAGATGGCAGACAGTTTATTACGCAGTATTAAACAGGTTTATCGAATTGATGGGAATGAGCTTTACATTACAGGAAGTATTGGGATTAGTATAGGAACGTTGCAGGAAAATGATCGTTCCAGCTTACTTAGAACTGCTGATACAGCGATGTACAAGGCAAAAGGAATGGGGAAAAATCAGTATTGTATCTATACGGACGAAATGGGCGTTAAAGAAGTACGTAAAATGGAGCTAGAAAAAGATTTGCAGCAAGCATTAGTGAATAAGCAATTTTTCATTGTGTATCAGCCAAAATGGAATGTCAAGTCGAACAGTTTGTACGGTTTTGAAGCATTAATTAGATGGCAGCACCCTCGTTTAGGAACAGTATCACCTATGGAGTTTATTCCGATAGCAGAAGAGACGGGGTTTATCATTCCAATGACAAGATGGGCATTAGAAGAAGCGTGTAGTCAATGTAAGCGTTGGATAAATAAAGGAATTAAGCAACCTATTTCAGTCAATCTTTCTGCTCGATTATTTCAAATTGATTTGTCCGAGTTAATTCAGAGTACGTTAGATAAGATAGGGCTGGATCCAACAATGTTAGAACTTGAAATTACTGAATCCATGGTATTGAACGATATCAATAATGTAATTCAACAGCTTCATCAGATACGTGAATTAGGTGTAAAAGTGTCTATGGATGATTTTGGAACAGGCTATTCATCAATAGGGTTGCTCGATCGTATTCCTATTGATGCTCTTAAATTAGATCGTTTATTTACGTTAGACTTGGAAAATCCTAGTAAGAGGGCAATTATTAATGCAATTGTTTTAATGGCTGAAAATCTTCAATTGGATGTCATTGCAGAGGGAGTGGAGAATGAAGAACACAAGGGTTGCCTAAAAGAGCTGGGTTGTATTATTATGCAAGGTTACTATTATGGAAAGCCCATGAATGAAGAAGATGTAGAAAAGTGGGTACAGAGCTTGAAGTATACCGACAATAGTTAAGCTTGTATTTATGTCGTGAGAGCTTAAAAATATAATTTTTGTCAAGTTATAGCTGAGTGAGGAAAAGGAGTTCGAGAGTTCAAATCCCTCGCCTCCACCATGATGAACACTATCCGCATGAGGATGGTGTTTTTGTTTTATACTAATCGTATAGGCTAGAGTACGGATGGAGTGAAGTCGATGAGTCATAATGGGGAGGAAACGTTAATAACGGTACTGAATACGGATGGTCAACGGTTAACCCCATGTTTGCCGCATCGGGCTGTGAGAGAAGTTGAACGTTCGCGTGCCGTCTGGATTGATGAGCAGACGATCCAATTGCTGTATAATCCATTCTTATTTCGCGACTATCGAAAAGCTGCGCTGAAGCGGGATCGTTATACTTGCTTATGGTGCGGACGCCACGCCACGACAGTGGACCATATCATTCCCTCAAGCAAAGGCGGCTCGTATCTTCCGCAAAACCTGCTTGCTTCATGCAGTGAATGCAATACGAAGCGCGGAAACCGTCCTGCATTCTCCTATCTGAAAGAGAATATTCATTCTGTCCCGAAACTTATGAAGCTTTGTTGGCGTATCGTTAGAGCTATCGTCGTCAAATGAAATAAGCGATAAGTTATAAATTTGATTATATACGAACGTACCATTCTGACAGTGAATATCATGGGTAGATATGACTGTGAGGTGGTACGATGAATCAACTGAAAATACCAGTTTTACTCGCTGGACCGATCATACGTCGCGTTGAGCCATCACAAGTTTATATATGGGCTGCAACTAGCGAGGCTTACCATATCGATGCCAATCTGTACGATGTAAGCTCGGAAAGAAACAACATTACTTACGAGAAGATTAATATTCAGTGTGAATTGAATACCATTCAATTGGGTAAAAAACTGTTTATTCAGCTCCTTAAGATAACCCCTGGTCAAGGACTTTTTAAGACGAATCAGTTAATTGGCTACAATTTAACGTTCAAAAAAGGAGCCTGCTTATTCGACTTAGCGAGTTTAGGTCTGCTAACGAAAGGAGATGAAAACTCCATTTGTTATGGTGAGCTGAAGTATCCTAGCTTTTATATATCCGATTCGAAAGCCCCTATCTTATATGGATCATGTAGAAAGCTTCACGGAGAAGGAAAGGATACGCTCTCACTCGGTGATCAAGTGGTTAACGATCATTACGATGACACGTTAAATCGTCCGGGGGCTTTATTTCTTTTAGGTGATCAGATTTATGCAGACGATGTCGCAGATCCGTTAGTACGACCAATATCTACTCTAGCCAAACATCTCATAGGCCATAAAGAACAGCTCGGTCAATTGGAAAGCGGACTAGATCATGCTATGTTCCAAACGGCTCTAAAGCAAATCAATGGTCGCGGATATATCATGAAGTATTATGGCAAGTTCACTTCGTCTTCTGCTAGCAATCACCTCATTGAGCTTGGTGAGTATGCCATAATGTACTTATTGTCCTGGAGTCCAGCCCTTTGGGAGCTTATCATACGGAATCGTTTGATCGATTCATTCGATGAGGCTCTGGAAAAAAATGATGTCTACTTTGTTTTTTCAAGTGAATACAAAAAGAAGCATAAGGCAGAAAAGAAACAGCGAAGCAAGCAGTATCGTAAACAACAGGAGAGATTAACATCATTTTACAGATCTCTATATCACGTAAGAAGATTACTAGCGAATATTCCTGTCTACATGATATTTGATGATCACGACATTACTGATGACTGGAACTTGTCTTATGAATGGAAAGAGAATGTGAAGAAGGCTCCGCTGGGCAAGCATGTTGTGTCAAACGGTTTAACTGCTTACTGGGCATTTCAAGGCTGGGGGAACAATCCTGATTCATTTAATCGTTCATTTATTACGATGATTAAAAGGTACGCAGAAGCTTTAATGAACGGAAAGATGCAGAAGGCTTACCAAGCATGGACTGAGCAGATGTGGGGATTTAAGCAATGGCATTTTGTTGCCCCGACGTCTCCCAAAGCGGTATTTCTTGATACGCGAACGCAAAGGAAATTTGATCATTGTCCAAAGCCTTATAGAGTGGGTAAGTTTTTTGAAGAGACGGAATCCGTTCCTCAATTAATCTGCAAACGCGAGTGGGAAGCTGTTAATCGTTCATTAATGAAGAGTGATTGGAAGAGTAATCAACCACTAATTATCGTTTCAGCAGTTCCCGTATATGGAATGGAACTGATCGAAAACTTTGTACACAAATACACGAAGCCGTTAAGAATAATAAATGTTGATGTAGATACAACCTTTGACTTTGAAGCATGGAAATATAACGGAAGAGGCTTTACAGCGTTTTTACAACAAGTAGCTGACTGGAATCCAAGTACTTGTATTATTCTTTCAGGTGATGTTCATTATAGCTCCTCCGTTTATGCGAAGGTTCAGATGCAAAACGGTCAGGAGCTTAATATAAAGGAGTTTACCTCAAGTCCACAAAACAATATGAGCTTTCCTGGTATATGGGGTCATTTATTGAAAATGATCATTAGGATGAAAAGTAAACCACGTCATAAGGAGGACGTATACCGCATATGTGATGCCGATGGGCGAATTAAGCAGATAAAGCGCAAAGAAATGAATCAAGTTCAATATGTATGGAAGGATCAGCTGTCTTATCAGCCAGTTAAAAATAAGTCCATTGTAGAAACTGAAAACAATATCGGTTATTTAAAGGTAGTCAAGCAGGATATTGAGCATCAACTTTTAACGATTTTGAGGCATTAATTAGCTATGGATGTTATTTCGGTTGTAAGGAACTGAAATTTCAAGATAAAAAGATGCCGCCGTATATAAATGCGATAGCGATTATAAGGGCAGGATGTATTTTAATCTTTTTTATCGTCATAAGAGATAATGACACGGCGGCGATGCCACCAAACTGAATAATTCCGATGTTCTGAACGGACTCATTAACACTATCCCATGTAAGAATGATCATTAATACGGCTATAACCGGTTGAACGAGTAAGGTCATTCCTTTAACGACCTTGGACTGACGATAATGCTTCATAATGTTAAGTAAAACAATTAAGGCTGCTGCAGAGGGAAAGACGGTTGCGAAAATTGCAATACATGCACCAAACCAACCAGCTACATCATATCCTACATATGCTGCAATCTTCGTTGCAATCGGACCTGGTAATGCGTTTCCTAATGCTAGCATATTAGCAAATTCAGAATTATTGAGCCAGTCGTAGTTCGTTACAATTTCACGATGTAACAGAGGGATGGACGAAGGGCCGCCACCATATCCCAGTACATTGGCTACAAAAAAACCATATAATAGCTCGAACCATTCCCTCATTAGCTGTCAACTCCTCTTTTGTGTTGCTTATCTGTCATTTTACCTAGTAGGCTGAAGTGAAACGCACCATACATCAGGAATAGAACGATTACGATTGCTGGATGTAACTGAATAACATACAGCAAAATAAAGGCTAAACATAACAAAGCGAACCCTAATAGATAGCCAAGCCCCTTTACGGCTTTATTTCCAAATTCAAATGCCATGATAGCCAGCATCACACAGACAACAGGAACAACAGCGGCAATCATGCCTGAAATAATAGAGGATGTGCTAAAAACGGAAATAAATGAAAATAAAGCAATAATGGCAATACAGGTAGGAAGAATATGAGAAGCTACCGCTAACACTGCACCTAATATTCCGCGTCTCTGATAGCCGAGATAAGCAGCTAATTTTGTAGCGATAGGACCCGGTAAGGTATTAGCTATTGCCAACACCTCTGCAAACTCGCTATCATCCATCCATTGGTACCGATCAACCGCTTCATGCTTAAACAGAGGAATAGTGGATGGACCTCCCCCATACCCTAGCAAGCCTGTTCTTAGCATCGCTGCTGTAAGATTCCAATACTCTTGTTTGTTCATTATAGTCTCATCCCCATGCGGCTCTTATAGCGTTTTATCAATACTTGGCAGTCAACGCTTTGAATCCCCGGAAGCACATACAGCTTCTCCTTCATGAATTGCTCCATTTCATCATTGCTTTTAAATAATCCATGCATATGAAGCTTGCTAGGACCAGTCATGTGGTAAAGGCTAGTAACTTCAGGCTCTTCTGCTAAAGTATCAGCTACTATTGCTAAATATTTTGGCTGCACCTCAACATTAAAAAAGGCGGATACTGAAATACCTAATTTCTCTGGATTCAAAATGCATGAAAAACGTTCAATTGTACCATTTTCTATTAACGTATTAATTCTTGTTTGTACTGCAACGCGTGATAGTCCAACCTCCTTTGCTAAATCCGTATACGATGCTCTTCCATTTTCTCTTAATATAGATAACAGCTGGCGATCTATATCATCAAGAATGGGTAAAGCTGAGCCGTGTGTATGCTGCAAATGAATCAACACCTTTCAAATTTTCTTGAACTCTGATCAAACAATACGAAACTTTATTCAGGAAATATATTACCTTATGTAAGAATATATAACTATAAACAAACATTATCAACATAAAAATAAAAAAATGATTGCAATATTTTTGTTGATCAATTTCTTCTAAGGTGATATGTTGGAAAAAATAAAAAGCATGTGATAGGAGGGGTAATTGTGAATAAGTCGATAATTGGAACGAAGGCTATGGTTGTTAGTCCGCACTATTTAGCATCAGCTGCAGGGCAACATATTTTACTTCAAGGTGGGAACGCTTATGATGCTGCGATTGCAGTAAGTGCTTGCTTAGCGGTGGTTTATCCGCATATGACTGGCGTAGGTGGCGACTCGTTTTGGCTTATGTACAATAAGCAAGATCATGAAGTGAAGGGCTACAATGGTAGTGGACGTTCTGGAAGCACAGTAACGATCGATCGTTTTTTAGGGGAAGATAAAATTCCTACTCGAGGAATAAAGAGCATCGTGACGGTGCCTGGAATGGTGGATAGTTGGGGTGCGATTTTAAATCAATATGGGACGATGAGCTTAGCGCAGGTGCTTGAGCCTGCTATTCGTTATGCAAGTGAGGGTTTTCCGCTATCACATAATCAATATATAAATACGGTCAATCAGTTTGAGCTTATCAACAATACTCCTATTACCTCTGAGATTTATACCCCAAATGGACAAGTACCACAGCAAGGCAGTCGTTTTATACAAAAGCAGCTAGCAGCAAGCCTTAAAAAGTTAGCAGAGCAGGGTAGAGACTCTTTCTATAAGGGTGAACTTGCAGAAGAAATAGTGTCGTTTATACAGGAGCAGGGTGGTCTTTTAAATCTACAAGACTTTATGAAGCATAAAGGGGAATGGGTTACACCGCTAAAGGGGATGTATCGAGGATATGAGACTTATCAGGTTCCTCCTAACTCACAGGGCTTTGTCGGGATTATGGCATTAAATATATTAGAGAACTTTGATATGAACAACATGAAAGAGGGGTCTTTTGAGTATTATCATCTTCTAGTAGAAGCGTTAAAGCTTAGCTTTCGTGATCGCAACCGATATCTTACTGATCCAGAATTTAGCTCGATTCCACTTGAGAGGCTATTAAGTAAGCAATATGCATTAGAGCTTACAAAGGAAATGTCAATGAGTCATACCGTTTCTATGGACACACAACCGGTTGGGCATGACACCGCCTATGCAGCTGTAGTTGATGAGGCAGGCAATGCGGTGTCGTTTATTCAAAGTTTATATTTTGAATTTGGTTCTGGTGTAGTTGCTGGAAATACGGGGATTCTGCTGCAAAACAGAGGCTCATTCTTTTCGCTAGATCCTACACACGTTAATAAGCTTGAGCCTAATAAGCGAACCTTCCATACTTTAATGCCAGCGATGATCTGTAAGGACGGAGCACCCTATCTTTTGTACGGTACACAGGGAGGTGAAGGGCAGCCACAGACGCAAACGATGCTGGCTACTCGTATACTCGATTACGCTATGGACCCACAAGCGGCTATTAATGCAGCTCGTTTTGTATGGGGAAGAACGTGGGGAGAGGAGACACAGGAATTAAAGGTAGAGGAGCGGATTCCTGATGATATAGTAGCCAGCCTAAGTGAGGTTGGTCACTGTGTGAAAAAGGTTGATGCCTATGACTCCTTAATGGGCCATGCCAACGCCATACTTATTGATGAAGCTGGCTTCAAGCATGGAGGCGTTGACGTACGAAGTGATGGAGCAGCAATGGGGTGGTAACAGTAGTACTATTTATTACTCTGTTCATCACGGATATGAATTCAAGCTAATGTTTGTGCAGCGTGCACATATATTCACTAAGCTATTACGATTACTATTAATTTAGTTAATCGTGATGGCTTTTTTATTTTTAGTAGAGAGGAATGAAAGTTATGAAATACGATGTATTAAAGCTAAAGATGGAACATCCTGGTGATGTAAGTGAATTAGCAGCATTGCTACAAGCTGAGAAGGTTAATGCGACACATATAAAAGGGATTATTGCACAAACAGAGGGTGATGGCTATGCGAGAGGATACGCCACTTTAGCTTTTCAGTTATTGCTTTCGCAATACTTAGGCTGGACACATGAAGAGGTATTTGATCGCATACCGATGATGATGATTGGTAAAACGGGCGGGTTAATGAGTCCGCATTACACAATCTTTTTAAGAGATGACACTAACGAGGAGCAGCAAGCTAGAAGTACTGAAAAACGCTTTGTGTTTGGTGTAGCATCGAGTAGAGTTTTGAATCCAGAAGAGATTGGGACAATCGCACAGGTTGATGTTGCAGCAGAGGCTGTGCGTGAGGCGATTAAGGATGCAGGCATTACTTCACTAGATGATGTTCATTGTGTAGAAATCAAATGTCCGTGGGGTATTGGCGGAACGATGTCTAAAGCAGCCTCAGCTTTAGGATCGGCCGTAGCATTAGGGGAGATCGAGCGTGATCGTGTAACAGAAGCCGTTATTAATGGCGACCATTCCTTATATTCTGTGCGCACCTCGGTTTCGGCTGGTGGTGAACAAAAGGCAGTTCGTGTAATCGTGATGGGGAATAAAGTAGGGGCAAATAGTTCCTTGGTGGTAGGTTCAGGTATGATGAAGGACAGCTTTGATTTGCAAGGATTATATGACCTGCTAGAAGGAATGGGGATGAAGGTTAATCCTTTGCTGTCAAAGGAGGATCAAGAGCGAATCGTTCAAGTGTTTGTTAATGCAGGTGCGGATGCTCTGACGCATATTCGTAATCAAAGACATACAATGCATTCCGATGCGCTAAGCATGCATGCTGGAATTTTAGCAAAAGCAGTTGCTAACGCAGTAGTGGGAAGTGTAGTCAATGATGCTTCTATTCTATGCTCGGCTGGCTCGGAGCATCAAGGACCTAGAGGTGCTAACTTGTTAGCCCTTATTGCGAAGGCGTAAGGAAGGAAAGGGGCTGTTAATATGAAGGTGAGCAATAAAGCGTGGGCGATGAGTGGGTTTTCAAATGAGCATGCCCATTTAGATAAAGGCGTACTAGTACCTGGAGTCAGCTATGAGGATGCACCAGCTCCTGTAAGAGGGGAATGGACAAGAGGACTCAAGGCACAATTCACTAAAGAAGATATTTATGCTCGAGCTGAACAGGCATTGTTAAACATGTTGAGCTATGGCACGACCTATGTACGTACTCATGTTGATGTTGATCCACTTGTTGGTCTAAAAGGGATAGAAGCTATTTTAGAGCTAAAGCAGAATTATGCAAAGGATATTATCATTGATATTACGGCTTTTAACCAAGAGGGTTTTGAACGATTTCCTGAAACAGAGCATTTATTAGCTGAGGCATTAAAAATGGGACGAGTGGGTATAGGAGGACATACGTTAACAGATCCTGATGGCGTTAAGCATATTCAACGTGTTTTTGACTTGGCTGAAAAATTTGATGCGCCGTGGATTGAATTTCACACCGATGAAAGCGGCAAGCCAGAACATTTTTTGTTGCCTAATATTGCAGAGGAAACGAAGCAAAGAGGCTTACGTGGAAAGGTTTATGCGATTCATTGTAATTCGCTTGCTAATGTATCGGATGAGCAGGCAAAAGCAGCGATTGAGCAAGTCGTTGAAGCTGGCTTGCACGTGATTGTATGTCCGACTGCTATTGCGACTAGAGCGATTACAAGAACAAAGGAGCTGCTGAAATCGGGTGTAAGAATTACACTAGGCAGTGACAATATGGGCGATCTATTTAATCCTCTTGGTAGCGGGAATATGCTAAATTACGCACAAATGCTAACCTATATTCAGCGCTTTTACGAGCCCAATGAAATGCAGTTCATACTTGAAATGATTACGCAGAAGCCACTTGATGATCAAGCAAGCGTAGCACTAGAGCAGCTCTCTGTACAGGTCGTCTATGAGACTGATCGGATACATGAGCTATTAGCTCATGCACCGAAGCCATTGGCGATATTACCTCAACCAGAACGTTAATCCTGCTTCTCTCCTGTAATAAGGAGCTGATGAATAATGAGGGCAATACGAAGCTTAATGAGGTCTACAGGATCTTTAAGTGAAATATTAAGAATAGCTTCACATTTATTCAGTTTATAGAAGACGGTGTTGCGGTGTAAGAATAGCGCATTCGCCGTCTCTTTTACATTACAATTCAATTTTAGATAGGTATCTAAAGTGAGAAGGATATCATGATCTTCAGGCGTTTTCGGATAAGCAAGCTTTTTTAGAACGGTAACATAAAACTCGCTTAATTTGTGATAGGGAAGTAAACGAATAAGGTCAGGTACCTGTTGTACACGGTAAGAAACAACAAAGGGCTTATTGCCAACGTTTAAGCTTTGCTTTAAGGCTGTATGTGCCTCCTGATAAGCACGAGGTATACCTTCAAGCTGCTCGGTAGCATTACTGATGCCGAAGCTGGCAGCCCAGCTGCTATGACATGCAGCCAATTGATCCTGAAGGTGAGTTAGCTTCTCAATCCATTCTGTTTCCTTTTCGATCGGCTGATCCGATATTGGGCTATTAAGAATGATAATAAGGTTTTCATCTTTGATTGTAGTAATAAATGGTGCTTTTACAGCTTCTAAATAAGTGTCAACATCTACCTTTAAAGCTTCATAGTGACTTGAGTTTATATGTTGGGAATGCTGCCCATGCATAGAATGGGATAGTAATTTGCACGCAATAACCCAGTAATATCCCCCATTAACCAATCCATACTTTTCTCCTTTTTTTAGAATTTCTTCACTTGATGAAAATTTATTCTCGAAGAAATCACTAAAAAACTCATCGCGCAGCCTGTTAGAGCCCTCTAATAATGCAGCCTGCTTTATGCTTTCATAGGCTACGATCTGTGACGCCTGTTCAAGCGGCATAAGGGAAGGCTCGACTGTAGAATCAATATTTAGAATGATAAAATATCCTTTCAAATTTCCCGAAGAATGAATCGGATAAATGCCTAGTTTTTTGTGCTGCTCATTTTTGTAATAGGTGAGTTGATTTTTTGTGGGAGGCTGGTTCACGATAAAGTGCACCCAGTCTCTTTCAGTAGTTAATGAGTCAATCCAAGGCTTAGCAGTTGCAGCACAGCCAAGCACATCAAATTTTGTGTTCACAATAATAACAGGATAGTGAATAAAACCAGTTAACGTTTGTGCTACATCAGACATACTTGCTCCTCTTAAAAATAAGCGGGAAAACTTATTGTGAATCGTAATCGTTCTTTCAAGCTCTACCTGCTTTGCGTTAAGGATAATACTTAAAACCTGACTCATAATTTCTCCAATAGAATTATCATTCGGAAGGACGATTAAAGGAAGATTTAAGCGATTAGTTTGATCAAGTAGTGGCTCGGGTAGCGTAGGAAGCTCGGTATCGGTATGAGCTTTAATAATTAGACCAGTTGCTTGAGCAGTATTCATTTGCTTGAGAAATTCCATAAGAGCGTGTAGGTTTTCGTTTACAACAACCTCGGTTGTTAATACAAGTTGATTTTTATTTAACCAGCTCGAAATGTTCGGTGTATCACGACTTACCTGATCGTGTTGTTTCGGCAGCTTAACCATCACATTGAACGAATCGATGCCTTTTTGTAAACCATTATGGCCACCAATCACCTTTGCATTTGAAAAAACAGGAAGTTTTAAAGCATTCAATAATGATAAACTCATGGCAATCACCTCTTGTGTAAATATATATGACATAATTATTGATGCTATTACATAGCAAAGTGGTAACTAATAGCTTATCGAATTGGTTCAATGAGTCACGGAAATACCAATAAACTCTATGTTTGTATGTCAAGCCACTCATTTTAATCTTTATATTGTGCACGGTGCACATATGATTCATATGTAATATAATATACCATTAAATTAACTTAATCAACTGAGTTTGTTAGTATATGTTAGATTATATTACATTAATAATAGGTTGAATTGGAGGAGAGTTACAATGAAAACTATACTAAAACCGTTAATTTTACTCATGCTGTGTATGGTAGTAATTGCAGGTTGTTCATCAAACGGAAACAATGGTGCTGCTTCTAATGCAACACCAGCTGCTGGAGGAGCCAACGCAGCAGAAACTCCACAAAATCAAGATGATGAAACAGCAATTGATTTACCACCAGCCGAAAAAAAGAAAATTACGCTACGCTTAAACTGGAAATTTAAAGGTGAGTTTGCTCCTTTTTATGTGACGCGTGAATTGGGGATTTTTGAGAAGTATGGGATAGAGGTTGATATATTAGAAGGTTCAGGGTCAGTACAGGTATTACAGGTCATCGCACAAAATAATGAGGACATTGGAGTAACATCTGCTGTTGAGCCGCTGCAAGGTGTTGAACAGGGGATGCCAATAAAAATGATCGCCAACTATATGCCACGTTCGCCAATCATTATTTTATCGTATCCTGATAACCCGGTTTATTCGCCTAAGGATCTTGAGGGTAAATCAATTGTCTCCTCTTCAGGCTCAACCTTTACAAGCATTTATGAGAAGTTCTTACTTTTCAACGAAGCAGATCCACACAAAGTAGAGCACATTATGGTCGAGACGGGTGCAAGAAATACTCTGTTCTTTAATAAGGAAGCAGACGCAGTTGCTGTTTTCTCCACAAACGAATACCCGCTATTTGAAAAAAATCTAGGTGTTGAATTAGTGCCTATGTACTTAGCAGATTTTGAATTTGATATTGCCGGCTTATCCTTGATTTCAAATGATAAGTTTATAGAGCAAAATCCAAATACAATAAAGCGGTTTTTAGCCGCGGTTAACGAAGGCTTTGCTTATACATTGGAAAATCCTGAGGAAGCAGCAGCAATAGCAAAGTCGCTATTCCCGGATACTGTGGATGAGGAAGTTGTAGTTGATCAAATTAATCGAACAGGAGAACTCGCTTTTCAAGAAGGTAAGCCTTACGGTTGGCTGGATGAGGAATCGATTAGTACAATGGCGGATCGTTTGTTAGAGAGTGATTTAATAAACAATAAACTACCGATGGAAAGCTATTTGACGAATGAATTTATGCCATAAATCCTTCATTAATGAATTGATTTAGAAGGATATCAAGGGGGTTGCAGCTATGTCTAATAGGATGACGCGTTCATTATCAGTGATAGTAACACTTATTGGTTTAATCGCACTATGGCAATTATTATGCTTTGTACTAGATATACCGAAGTATTTGCTTCCTACACCAACAGATATTTTGCAGCGTATAGTTGTAGATTGGGCAATGCTCGTACGACATAGCGGTGTGACATTAGTAGAGATTTTTGCTGGATTTGGATTATCAGTCATCATTGGCATTCCCTTTGCTATCGTGGTTGTGTACTCTAAATATTTCTCGCAAGCATTTTTCCCAATATTAATTGGACTACAATGTATACCGATGGTTTCACTGGCTCCATTACTCATTGTATGGTTTGGATTTGGAATGCTGTCTAAGGTGTTAATAGCCTTCCTGATCTCCTTCTTTCCTATATTGGTCAACACGATCGCGGGCTTGAAATCGATGGAAAAAGATATGTTTATGCTTTCTCAATCATTACGAGCGAATGCTATGCAGGTTTTCCTTTATTTTAGACTGCCTAAGGCACTGCCGAGTATATTTGCGGGCTTTAAGGTTGGGATAACATTAGCGGTAGTAGGGGCTGTAGTTGCTGAGTTTGTTTCATCTGAGCGAGGACTTGGTTACCTGCAGCTAATCGCGAGCTCTCAGTTAGACGTTACTTTGCAATTTTGTGTCATCGTGGCGCTAGCAGTCATTGGGCTTGGCCTATATAATCTCGTATCGCTAATCGAGAGAATTTCTATTCCATGGTACAAAGCTTCAAGAGGAGGGGAATAGTATGGCGGGAAAACACATTGTCATTCAAGATATGGAGAAAGTATTTAAGACAAGAAGCGGCGATATACAGGCATTGACTAAAGTGAATTTAGATATAGAGGCATCGAGCTTTGTATCCATTGTTGGCCCGAGTGGTTGTGGGAAAAGTACACTTATGAATTTGCTTGCAGGCTTAGAGGCGCCAACTGGTGGGACAATTTTGATGGATGGCGAAGTGGTTAAGGGAACAGAGACGGGGAACGCTGTTGTATTTCAAAAGGATGTGCTGTTAGAATGGCGTACCGTTATACAGAACGTAATACTCCCGCTCGAGCTGAAAAATATAACATGGTTTGATCGGAAGGACAAAAAAACAAATCGAGATATGGCGATGGAATTGCTTCAGATGGTAGGTCTGGAAGGGTTTGAGAACAAATATCCATTCGAAATGTCCGGTGGAATGCGTCAGCGTGTTGCGATTTGTCGCGGCTTAATTCAAAGTCCTACTCTGCTTATGATGGATGAACCGTTTGGAGCGTTAGATGCATTAACGCGTGAACAAATGATGTATGATCTATTAAAAATCTATTCCACATTCAAATTTACTGTAGTGTTTATTACTCATAGTATTGAAGAAGCTGTGTTTTTATCAGATCGAGTTATTGTTATGTCACCTAGACCCGGCTCTGTACTAAAGGATATAAAAATTGATTTAGATCGTCCTAGAGGAATAAACTCACGAAAGGACCAACGTTTTATTCAATATGTTGATGAAATCCGTAGTGTGTTTCAATCCCAAGGTGTTCTATCGGAGGTGTAAAGGTGGTTGAAACTGGTGATTATAGCTTGGAGATGGTAACGAGCAAATCTACTGCGCTGCTTATTATTGATATGCAAAACGATTTTGTACATCATCGAGGCGTGTTTTCTCAATCTGGGTTTGAGGTTGGGCAATATCAAGCGATTATCCCTGTGATTCACAAGCTGCTTGAGAATGCTCGCCGAGCTGGCATACCTATTATGTGGGTAGCGATGTCGCATAATGAGGCGAACAATAAAGACGATGCATGGATCCAAAGACGTCAAGGCAAAGGGCATCCTCAAAGCTGCAGTACAGGTACATGGGGAGCAGATATCATTGAGCAATTTGAGCCCATGGCGGAGGACACAATCGTATGGAAGCATCGATACAGTGCCTTTGTAGAAACAAATATGCATCAACTGCTAACGGAAAAAGGGATTGAAACCATTGTTGCTGTTGGTATTAATACGAATACCTGTGTGGAATCCACTCTACGTGATGCGCACATGTTGGGCTACCATGTTGTGTTGCCTAAGGAAGCAACAACATGTGTTTTTTTAGACGCTTATGAACCGAGTCTAAACAATATTGAACGACATTTTGGAGTGGTATGTACGTCTAACGCGCTTATGAAGGTCTGGGATTCAAAAGCTACGGTTAACGGAGGTGTGAGCAATGAGAGATAAATGGGGTGCATATATAGAACATAACGTGACCTTAGCACCGACAGGATCTGGACAACTAAACGGCTTAACCTTTGCAGCAAAAGATGTCATTGCAATAGCTAATCATACCTCTGGAGCAGGTAACCCGGATTGGCTTGAAACACATCTGCCTTCCACAAAAACCGCATCCAACATTGAGCGTTTATTGGCTGAAGGCGCTGAGCTATTAGGAATGACACATACAGATGAGCTCATGTATAGCTTAAATGGAGAGAATTATCATTATGGTACACCAATAAATCCAAAGGCCCCACACTGCATTCCAGGTGGTTCATCTAGCGGCTCTGCAGTGGCTGTTGCAGCACAGCTTGTTGACTTTGCTTTAGGTACGGATACTGGTGGCTCTGTCCGTGTGCCTTCATCCTATTGCGGGATTTATGGCTTCAGACCAACCCATGGCATAGTTTCTATGGACGGTGTAATTCCGCTTGCAGAAAGCTTTGACACATTAGGATGGATGGCAAACGATAGTGATATCTTGTTAAAGGTTGGAGAAGTGTTAATTGAGCAATCTGATATAGATCATGAAGAATTTAATACAATGTATACAAGCAAGGAAAGCTGGTCTTTGGTGGATGAGGATTGTGCAAAAACATTGACCTCACATTTTAAGCGTATTGAGAATAGCTTAGGTTCAATTTCGGATATTGAGCTTGCGCCAGAAGGCTTAGCGGTATGGATGGATACGTTCCGTTATTTGCAAGGCTTTGAAATTTGGCGGGAGCATAGGCAATGGATTGAGCAATACAACCCTCGTTTTGGTCCGGGCATCTCTGACCGCTTTAAATGGGCAAGTACTATTAAGGAGTCTGAGTGCATTTCCAGTCTAGAACTGAGATCCTTAATTCGTGATAGATTAACTCAATTAATCGGGAAAAACGGCCTGTTGTTTCTACCAACTACCCCAGGTGCGCCTCCTTTACTCAATCAATCCGGGTCACTATTAGAGCAGCGACGCAACTTTACGCTTCAACTAAGCTGTATAGCAGGTTTAGCGGGTTTGCCACAGGTACATATTCCATACAAGTCGAGCCCAGCTTCACCATTTGGCTTTTCAATTATAGCAGGACATGGTCAAGATCTTCGTTTGTTGCGCTTTGTTAAGCGGTATGCTGCTTTATTGTCGGGAGAGGGGAAATCCGATGAGGCTAGCAACGATTAAGTTAGAAGGGAAGGAACAAGCAGCTATTGTTGTACAAAAAGGCATGATTGCTATAGATCAGCTAAATGCTGTCTACAAAACAAGCTGGAAAACTAGCGTTTATGACTTGCTTATTAACGAGCAGTGTGAATTGTTAGATGAGTGGATATCCCATCTATCGGATGAGCAGTTGGCTAGTCTTGATGCTATACCATTTAACCGTGTTGAATATGCTCCTTTATACCGTCACCCTAGAAAGATATGTGGCATCGGTATGAATTATTGGAAGAAGGCGGAGGATTTAGGGGCTGTGCCTCCAGCTCAAGAGCCTATCGTATTTTTCAAGCCAGATACCAGCTTAATTGGACACCAGGAGACCATTATTATTCCACAAGGTCTAGAGCAGGTTACTGCCGAGGCAGAGCTGGGTATTATTATAGGTAAAGCATGTAAAAACGTTAATGAGCAGGATGCTATGTGTGTGGTAGCAGGGGTTGTGCCGACATTGGACATGACAGCACAGGATATACACGCTAGAAACCCGAGGTTCCTAGGACGCTCGAAGGTTATGGATACGTTTTTTAGCTTCGGCCCGCAGCTTTTAACGCTAAACGAGTTCCCGAGTTTAGCGGAGCTAAGCATTGTAACAAAATTAAATGGTGAGGCGATCCATCACAACACAGTGTCACATATGATTTATAATATCCCTTTTATCGTATCCTATTTTTCCGAGATGATGACGCTACAGCCTGGCGATATTATTATGACAGGGACTCCTGGCTCGGTACGTATTCAAGCAGGCAATATTGCTGCTTGCTATATTAGTGGAGTAGAGGAATTAATTAATCCTGTTAGGAATCAAACTTCGTATTAAGTTGGTTTTGAGCAATGTAAGCTTAGCTCCACGAGTAAAAACATCATCTATGCAGCAGATGGTGTTTTTACTCGCGAAAGACCAATTTTCACACTTTCCAAATTGCAACTACACAACAAAGCGATATCCGGCTCCCCATACCGTACTGATATACTCGGGCTTACCGGGCGTCGTCTCTATTTTCTCGCGAATTCTGGCGATATGTACGGTAACTGTTGTTATATCGCCAAAGGCATCTATTCCCCATATCCGATCGAACAGCTCTTCCTTACTGAATACGCGATTCCCGTGCTGAACCAAAAATAGCAATAAATCATACTCTTTGTTAGCCAGGTTCACCTCATTGCCATTGACGTAAACTAAACGTGCATCCGTATCGATGGTTAGACCTCTTACCTGAATAATATTGCGATTAGAGCTTTCCTTTGCTTGCTGTGAGAATCTATCTGCCAAGCGCTCATATTTCGTAATATGAGCCTTCACTCTTGCTACTAATTCAGCCGCACTAAACGGCTTGGTTATGTAATCGTCCGCTCCTAATCCTAACCCTTTTACTTTATATATATCTTCAGAGCGTGCACTAATAAGCAATACTGGAATATCTTTCGTTGAACGGATATGCTCCAATATTTCAAAGCCATCCATTCCAGGAAGCATAATATCGAGCAGGATTAATTCAAATGCTTCCTTCTCAATTAATTGTAAACAGGTCTGGCCATCGCCAACAATCGTGACTTGAAAATCATTCAGCTGTAAATAATCCTTTTGAAGTTCGGCAATAGCCAGATCATCCTCTACGATTAAGATATGCTTGCTCATTTTAGTTCACCTCCCGACGCTTCGGCAATGAGATAAATATGCTCGTTCCCATATTAAGCTGACTGCTTGCCCAAATTTGTCCATTATGGGCTTCAATAATTTGCTTCGCAATCGCGAGTCCAAGTCCGCTTCCAGACTCCACTTTTCGTGCGCGATCCGAACGGTAGAAACGGTCGAAAATATGGTCGGCTTCATCGGCTTTTATTCCGATACCATTATCCTTAATTTCTAAAATAATCGATGTATAGGTTTCGCGCAGCATGAAGGTAATGGTAGGTTGATTGCTATCATTATAAAATATCGCATTATCGATGATATTTTGAAAAACTCTCATAAAGCGCTCAGCATCAAGCAAGACCATGCGATTGCTAATCGGATCAGCCTGTAAGGAAACAATCACATTTTGCTGTTCCAATAACGCCTGGTTTTCTTCAACACAATGCTCAACATAGGCTGCAAAATCAACTGGTTTAACATTAAACGGCATCTGGTTCAGATCGAGCTTGGAATATAGCAGTAAATCTTCAATCATTGTGTTCATTAGCGCTGCCTTGCGCTGAGCAGTCAATAAATACTGCTTCTGCTTTTCGGGTGTGTTGGCAACGCCATCTAATATCCCTTCAATATACCCTTTAATTGATGTAACGGGCGTACGCAGGTCATGTGAGATGCTGGAAATAAGAAAGCTGCGGTTTTCATCGTACTTTTGTTGCAAGTAAATCGATTCTTTCAGCTTTACCCGCATCTGTTCTAACGCTCGGCATAACTCAAGCAGTTCTCCGTTCGCGTCCTCTGGTATGATCGAATCCAGTTCCCCGTTACTAATCTGCAAAGCGGATTGCTTTAACTGTTCAATAGGCTTAACGATTTCTCTCGTGATTTTTGCTGAAATCCAGCCGCTAATGAGGATATATACAATGAGAAAGGTTAGTAAAGCAAGCGTGGCTGGCAACCATGCTACTAGTTTAACCGTATCATTTGGCCATAGTATGACTAGAAACGAATCGGCTAATCGAAGCGAAGCAAGCTTGTACGTTTGTTTTCCCGCTCTTATCGCAGCGTCAGGCTGATCAATCTTATTCCATATATCTGTGATTTCTGCACGACTGAAATCTGTCGAGGATGCAATAAGATTTCGGTTTTGCAGCAGGAGGAATTCGCCCTTAAGCAAGTCCAAACTCGAAGTTAACGAGCCGATGAATAATGGATTATTGAAGCTCTCCAGCGGCTTATCTTCTACTTTTAATGTAAGCTCATTGATGAAGCGTTGACGCTCAATCGATTGTTCAATTGTGCTAGAAGAGATTGTCTTAATAGATAAATGCGTAAGAATGGACAAGCTCACACTATATATGATTGCCGCTACAATCATTGCACATAAAATAGAAAAAAGCTGGAATTGAAAGATTCGCTTCGTTAGCTTCAATTAGATCACCTTACGTTCAAATAATGAAAAGCCGATGCTGTATAGCATTATGCTACATCCTATCATAATTAAGCTCATCCGTAAAAGCTTAAAGAACTGGATAGAATCACTAATCCATAGACGGTACCAATCGAACATTGAGGTGAATAAAAAGCTTGAAGCTTGATGAAAGAAAACTCCTATAACATAAAACAGGGCAAAAGAGAGAATCGTTAAAAAGAAAACAGAATTTCCGCTTTTAACCAAGTTAGCTATCATGATGACGAACAATGAAAATACGATTAGTGGTACGATACTTACGGTATAAGCAACGATAATTCGTACGATTCCAATAAAGGTTACAGAACTAATGTTGAAGGCTATACTCGTTATAAGGGATAGCAGCATAACAAATACTATGTTCAATCCAATAATCGTGAGCAGTGCTAGGAATTTCGCTGTAAAAATACTAAAGCGGGATGTAGGCTTCGTTAGAATGAGCTTCATCGTATTGGTATTGTATTCACCATTAAACATATCAATCGTTAAAAACGTAACAAACAACGGAAAAATGCTATACATCATGACATTTAATACGATTAAGGAAAGATCGGTACTATTGACGATTAGCAATCCTAAGCTTTGATTCACAAGCGTTATAGAAACTTGTCCTATAAGTACGGCCAGGATAGAGAGAATACTTCCTACAACCAGCTTCTTTTTTTTGCGAATTTTAAATAGTTCATTTTGGTAGGTCGCTTTAAGCCCGTCCATTTCGTTCAACCTCATTTACAAAGTAATGTTCTAATGACGAAAAATTTCTAAGTATATCTTCCGTGTGGTCAACACTTACTAATCTTGAGTTCAAAACAATCCCAATTCGATTACAAGTAAGCTCAACGTCATGTATTAAGTGACTTGAGATGAAAAACGTAGTCCCTTGCTCTTGAGATAGCTTTTTAATTAGATGACGCATATCGAGCATTCCTTCGACATCTAAGCCATTAAGCGGCTCATCTAGAATAAGCAGCTTTGGATTGGACAATAACGCATTCGCGATTCCAAGTCTTTGCTTCATTCCTAGTGAAAACTTTTTAGTTTTTTCATGAGCAAATTTAGTTAGCCCTGTTAACTCTAAGCATTCAGATATACGCTTTCCATTTACATGAGGATAATAGCGAGCGGAAAGCTGTAAATTTTCATAGGCGGTCAAATATTGGAACGATTCTGCTGTTTCGATTAAACATCCGACATGAGACATGGCCTGTACAAATTGCTCTTGAATGCTCGCACCGAAAATCTTGACATCACCGAATGTTGGCTTTATTAATCCCGTCATTATTTTCATTGCCGTTGTTTTACCTGCACCATTAGGGCCTAAAAATCCAAATACCTCGCCCTGCTTCACGATCAAATTCAGATCGTCAATGCCTCGACCATTCGTATAAAGCTTGGTTAGATGATTAAATTCAATCGCATGACTCATTAGGTCAAATTACCTCCAATCGCGATTACAGGTAGACTAGCCATATGACTAGTCTACCTGTGGTTAGGTTTATTCGAATACTTTTAAGAATGTAGAATTGAAGTTTTCTAAGGATGTTGAAGAGTAGCTATAACTGCCATGATCATGAATATCCACCTTAACGTCTGGCTCGAATGTAATAGAATCAAGAGTCTGCTTGTATGAAACCGCGGTGCTCTCATTGCCTTTGTCGTCTGTATAGTGAATAACGACAATTCCACTTAATACTTCTATTCCTGTGAAGGTATACTGATTGGCACGATATTGATCTTCATAGCCTTCGTAGACGACTTCACTTAACTTGCCAACGATGCCATCCTTAGAAATTGAATCAATGTCCAGCGTGCGTTCACCGATTTTAATAATTTTCCCCTCATGCTCCATTACGATATTATTGATGTATGTGCCCGCTGTATTTTCATTAATCATTTGATTTTGATAGCCAGGTGATATCGTCTCTACAATAGCATTGCTTAAATCTGGCGTTTCTACAACGGTCGCATTAATGTCTTTAATTTCAAGATCAAGCGTAGCTTCAATCGTATGGGATACACCATCCACATCTTTTCCGCTTAGCAGAAGCTCTCCGTTAACCTTTGTAATTAATCCGTCAGCATTTTCTTGAACTTCACCGGAAACCGATTGAATATATAGATCGGAAGATAGTTCTGGTAAATATGTAGCCTTATTGTACTTACGTTCATTGTTATAGTTATTCTTGATAAAGTAAGAAGAGACTGCATTGACAAGTGCAGGAACCTGGGAAGCATTAAGGTTACCCTTATAGATGTATCCACCATGATCAGCATTCTCGACTAGAACGAGATTTTGCAAGTTACCTACTACGGCATCAATAATTTTTTCAACCTCAGCAGCACCGTCTTGATGGAACGGATCTGGGAAACCGACGGTGTCATAGGGGAAGCGTTCATAATAATCCTCTGAATACTGACTTACATACAAATTCGCGTCGTCAGAATGTTTCCGTACCAATTGTTCGCGATCACGATATCTGTAAGTTTCATATTGATTTTGGAAAGTAGCGTTTACGGATATGCTTTCTTGCCTTTCATTTTTTAAATCGTATTTGTCATTGATATAATCGTATACTAGATTTTCACCATCAATTTTAACGCTTAATGACCCTTCCATCGTATAGCTGTCTAAGTGTGCAGCAAGCTGTTCGGTGGTATGCTTAGCTGATTTCTTTAATTTGTCATAGCCAGAACCTAGCAGCATGTCTGCGAATGCTGTTGTTACGAATAAACAGGCACCAATTCCACAAGCAATCATCGCTTTTGATGTCAATTTTAATCTCATATTCTCCACTCCTTTTTTTCTTACCCTCATTACTTCATCGTGACAGATAACGGAAGCATGAGCTTGTTTATGTTGTTCTTGCATAATCTTAGTATAGATAATGATTCTTGAATATTTATAACGAGAATATTAACAAACTATTAACGATAGGGAGAAAGATACAGCAAAAATAAACCCGAACTATAACGAAATTCTGTAAGGGGACTGACCCCAAAAGCATCTCGTATTATAGTTCGGGTTTTCGTCGTTGATAATCTTTCTACTGGAGATATTCCTTCTATTCTAACGTAAACGAAGCTAAGCTGGCGTTTCCGCCGCCCTTATAGGTGAAGTAAAGAGCCTGTACGCCGTTAGGAATGGATATTGAAGCAGAATAGTCTGTCCATACATTTGTAAAAGCAACTGGAATTGTCGCCAACACTTCGCCGTCCCACGCAGTCTTCACTTCAAAATGTCCATTGCAGTAGCCGCGAACTTTAATCCCGATTCGTTGAATATCATGGCAGTCGAAGTATTTGAACCCAGCCGTTGCACCATCTCTCATATTGGCGATGTAGCCTGCTTCTTCATCGCCGTCTTTACCATCCTGTGTAATTTTAGGGAAACGCCCATCCATCCATGCACCGTATGTGCCGGTATACATTTCCGTTTCATTACAAAATAGATTACATGCAATATAAGCTGGATATGCCCCGCGACCAGCTAAAGGCTTGCCATTCGGACCACAAGAGGTCATTTCAACCTGGTCAATTGTTCCATCTTCGTTGAATGTAATTTTTTCAAGACAGCCTTGTCTGCTGTAATGTGTTCCGTTGGTTTGTCTATGATAGAAGATATACCAATCATCACCGATTTGTACGATGCTTCCGTGATTGTTTCCACCATAGAACATCGGCATATCTGCTGGTTTATAATGATCGATATGCATATCGTTGTTGCTCACAATGACGCCTTGATAGGTAAATCCGTGAGTAGGGTATTTACTTGTCGCATAGCATAATTCATGCATCACAATCGATGAATAGATGAGATAATACGTATCGCCCTTTTTTCTGATGGAAGGTGCTTCAAAAAATTCATGCCCTTCAAAGCCGCTCCCTGCGCTATAAGGTTCACTAGGCATGACAAATACAGGCTCTTCAATAATGGTCAGCATATCAGAACCTAAGACAGTAGCCATTGCTCCTTTTCTCGACTTATCGCCTTTCGCACAAAAGCCAGTGTACAGGTAAGTTCTATCCCCTTCAGTTAATACGCCTGGATCAAACTGAGGCTGATCCCCCTCACGTTCGCCTAATCTAGTACCATCTTGATAGTGAACATATCCATAAAACTGGAATTTCCCCGCAGGAGTATCGCAAACAGCTACAGACACTACGGGAACTTTATCTAGTACATAATAAAGATAATATTTGCCATCAGGACCAACTGTAATATCTGGTGCGTATAGACACATATTTTCTTTAACATTTAGCGGGTCGTCTGATTTCTGATATATAACTCCTTCATAAGTCCAATCTGCTAAATTATCTACCGGGGCAGACCAGCAAACGTAGTCGTTTAGACAAAACGCATGTCCATTGAATCGATCATGTGAGCCGTAAACATAAACTCTATCATTAAACACATATGGCTCAGCATCTGGTATGTACTCCCAGGACGGAAGATAAGGATTAAAGCCTTGCTTTGTCATGTTTGAATTCAACCCTTTCCTTTTCTCAGTTCAGTGATGGTATAAAAAACTACATTAAAAAACGCTTACATTTATACATTATAGAGCTTAATGATTAGAAGAAAAAGGTGTCGATGTATAGGTTATTGTGAATAAACTTAAGCTGAAACACGTTATATGATATGAATCTATAGAGATTGCATACTTAGCATGGGGGGCCAAGTATGCAATCCACGAATGAAAAACCAATCAATACACTAAAACTTACGAATGGCGTAGTCGCGAAATCTTTTGGTCACGGCAACAGGATGGCTCCCTTGCAGGAATCGTTGATCGCTTACTCGCCACGTATGGTTGCTTTTACTTTTGCGACGAACGTAGACATAGTTGGAAGGAGTAGTTGCATAAATCGTAAAGCCTTTATCAGAGCAGTCTCGTAAAAATTTGACGTCTTCGCCGAGCGTAATGTCTGAGAAGCGCACATGTTTAAGGATGCTCTTGCGAAACATGAGAGTTCCGCCTTGAACGAATCCAACATATTTATTTTTTTCGTAAGGAGATCGAATAATAAGCTTTTTGCTAGCTTCCAGATAGACTAAGCATGCATGTTTGCCGACTACTGAGCTTCCAGTACGCAGGAGCGCCTTGACTTGCTCCTTGAGATAGTTTGGCGAATAATAATCATCATGGTCAAATTTAGTTACAATAGGGTATTTGGCCTTGCTAATGCCGCAATTCAGGCATTGTCCTAATGAGATCCGCTCGGGTACCTTATAGATCGTGACGTTAGGAATGTACGCTGTTTTTTCCTTCCACTCTTCCAAGTTAATGCTGTCTTTATTGATAATGATAATTAACTCCTTGCGTTTATAACGCTGAATCAAGTAATTAGTCATAATATTCATAAAAAAATCAGGATGATTCGCGCATGTAATAATAGATACACCAGGCTCAGGCAAAAGCATTCCCCTCCACAAATTTCTTATTGCATCATACTCACGACGTTGAATGTTTGCTTGGGTTATATGTGTTTTGTCTTCGGAGTAATCATTTTAGAATGCAATAAGCATTTTGTTACTATTTTAAGAAATGGAACATGCCCAATGGTAGTTTTATGGCATGACGGTTACATGATTCACAAATTGTGTTCACATGATTATTGAAGCACAAAATGCTAGCAGCATAATATATGTTTACAGCCTGAAATGCTGAATAGAGCTTGGTGGCTTTTGAGACCTACTGGCAGTAGCTTGAATAAAGCACAGAAAGCGGGTGATGAAGCAAAAAAGAGTCTAAGCATCAAGGTTATGACATGTGCAATAAAGCAGCAAGATCTGATATAAGTTCAAAAGCAGGGACATGGGAAAGTGTGAAAGCGGATACAAAAAAACGAGCAAGGAGTTGAGATGATCGTATGATAGGTAAGATACTCACTTCATTATTGGCAACATTGCTACTGTTACCTGTAAATACCGGTGTTATTGCTGCGGAGAACATTAATGAGTTGGAGCCAGCAATTGCATTACTACAGCCTGATTCGCGTTGGCAAGCTACTGTGTTTGGTGATGTTGGTGGACAAGATAAAATAACCTCTACCAATTTTAGCATTGTTGAGGAGGAGCAGGGTACGATTCAGATGCAAAGCTTGAATGATCGTGGAAAGATATCATCGACAACTGACGGAATCGCTTATTTGTATCAGTCCGTACCATTGGATCGAGATTTTGAATTTTCAGCTACTGCAACAATCAATAGTATTGCCGATCATAATCAGGCGTCCTTCGGCATTATGCTCCGAAACACCGTTTACGATTATGTTCATGGAGCTGATTATGCGAAGGATGACTATTTGGCAGTTGGTGCATTAGATAAGAAGATTAAGCTGTTTAATCGGACGAACACCGTGCAATTAAAGCAGGAGCTGGCTGAGCAATTGCCTATTCCAGTTGCCGGAAGCAGCTATCAGCTAACCGTTAAGAAAATGTCAGATGTGTTTGTCATCACAGTAAATGATGAAAGCTATGTGGTGGACAGTTACGCTTCAGACGTGAGTTATGTTGGGCTTTTTACTGCTCGCAACGCAGCTATTACATACGAAAATGTTGAACTGACATTGGTTACTGAGGCGCTGCCGGAGCTGGGCGAGCTGCAATTTTATTCCTTTGGAGGCAATACGTCCGAGGAAAAAAATCCTGAGCCTGTCATCAAGGAGGCAGGAGCGTACACGCTAGAGGCATCAGGCGGAAAGGTTGCCTCGGGAGATGAAGGAATTTCATTTTTAGCCTATGAGTTGCCTGCGAGTACCAGCTTTACATTAGAGGCAACGGCTACGGTGGATTCCTTTAATGGTAATACGGCGATTTCAACACCTAATCAAAAATCATTTGGCCTTATGCTGCGTGATACTGTGGGCGAGCATCGTTCAGCGGCAACGACGACCTCCAATTATGTAGCGGTTGGGGCGTTGGATACGGTGATAAAAGGCTTTTATAAGTCTGGCGTAATGGAAGGCAGCGGTGGCACGCAAACCAAACTCAATCCGTACACTGCTGCTAATCCTCCGACAGCCACTGAAGTCTATCAGCTTAAAATTGAAAAAAGTCAAGACAGCTATACGCTATCGGTAAACGGGGAAAGCCAGCTTGTTAATGAAGAGCGTTTATTCTCGGAGCAGTTATATGCTGGTGTATATGTCGCGCGCGATGCTAAGGTAACATTCTCGAATATTAAGCTGAATATGGAAACAGCTGCTGTGCAGGCGATACAGCTGGATGCTTCAGCCATGAAAACAACGTATCGCCTTCAGGAGGAGCTTGATCTGACAGGATTGCTTGTTACAGCTGTAAGGACAGACGGAAGTGAGATTGAGCTTTCAGAAGCGGAGTATGTTGTAACAGGCTTTGACAGCTCGGAGCTGGGGAGCAAGGAGCTGACGATTCATTATAAAGGGAAGACTGCAAAATTGCCTTATGAGGTGGTGGCTTTACAGGTGACTTCTCTGGACATTGTATATGAGCCTGCGATAACAAGCTATTATATGGGCGATGAGCTCCAACTGCAAGGCTTAACGGTTGAAGCTAATTATGAGTCGGGATATATGTATCGTGAGCTCACACCAGAGCAATATGCAGTCGTCGTTCAAGACCAGAAGTATGATGGCTACGGATACAATGAGCGTGGTGAAAAGCATCGCTTCACTACAGCAGGCAGCTATATTGTGAGTGTGTTATCAAATGAGAATGAGGATGTATGGGCAGAATTTACAGTACAGGTTGCGGATGCAAGCTTAACGGGACTGGAAATTACTCAGCAGCCTAGTAAAACAACGTATTATATTGGTGATTCCCTTCAGTTAGATGGATTAATGGTATACGGACAGTATAGTGATGGCTTCAGAAAACGTATTGCAAGAGAGGAATTGACCGTATCTGATTTTAATACAGCTGTCACCGGATTGCAGGAGCTTGTTATTACGTATCGAGGTCAGTCAACGACACTTTCACTGCTAATCAAGGAAAAAGAAGCGGTAGCACTAGCCATAACGAATTACCCTAAAACAACGTATAAGCTGGGTGAGGAGCTCGATCTATCGCAGTTAAAGCTGGCTATAGCTTATGACAACGGAGATTTGGAAGCGATCACAGAAGATGGCTATAGCATCGATGCTTCGGCTTATCAAGCTAATGCAGCAGGTGAATATAAGCTCATTATTGCTTCTAATCGCACCGAGCTGCCAGAGCTAGAACTGTTGGTGCATGTTCGCGATGATGCGCCAATTGAATGGAAGAGCATTCGCTTTGGTCAATCAACCTCATCAAGCAATAATACGATTGAAGTAGCTGAACATGGTGTTGTTACGCTTAAAGCGATTGGCGGCTCGGCTGGAAAGGTAACTGGAGACCATGACGGAATTAGCTTTTACTACGTCGAACTCGATGCGCTGGAAGATAACTTTGAGCTGTCGGCAGATATAAAGGTTGTAGAATATGCCAAATCACCGGATCATGATGGTCAAGAATCGTTCGGCATTATGGCACGAGATGCGATTGGAACAGCTAATGATTCCTCAGTGTTTGCTTCCAATATTGCAGCTATCGGTGGCTATAGCGGAGGAACGCGCAATCCGAATGGCACGCAGCTGTTTGTACGAACAGGGATTGAATCACCTGATGGCAGCGGCAGCGAGGGAATTCGAGCTCTAATGATTCAAGAGGAGCGTCCGTCACAGCACAATACTTATCCTGCCCAGTCATACAGACTGACGTTAGCCAAAACCAATAGCGGCTTCACAGGGAAGCTCAATGACAACGAGCCTGTCATATTGTACACACCCGATATTTTAAATGTGCAGGACAATAAGATGTATGTAGGTTTTTATGCTGCGCGTCTTGCAACAATTGAAGTTCATAATATAGCGCTTAAGGTGTCCTCTGCGGCATCCGATGCTCCTAAAGTAGAGCCGCCGATTGCTCCGCTGGAGCCTGCTGTAAAGCTCGTTTCTTTGCTGGAAACTTCAACTACTGAGAAGTACGAGCTGAAAGTAAAAGCCAATACTTCAGGATGGGTAACTATTAAGCAAGGAAGGGAGACTATTGCCAGTGACATGCGGATTGAAGCCAATCAGCTCGTTACGCAGGCAACCAATTTAGTGCCGGGCAACAATCGGTTTACAATCAGCTTTACACCTAACGACACGGAATATTTAACAAGCTATGATACGATTGTGCACAACTATACGATTACGGTTAAGCAATATATAGGAGACATCTATGTTGCACCGAATGGGACTCCAGAAGGCGATGGAACGATAGAGAGTCCGCTTGATTTGGACACGGCAATCAAATACATTGCACCAGGCCAAACGATCATTGTGCAAGATGGGCATTACGTGCGCAATAGCAAGCTGAGCATTGAGAAATATAATGATGGAACTGCTGAAGCTGTCAAAACATTGAAGGCGGCAGCAAGTGCGCGACCTGTTATTGATTTTGACAAAAAATCTGAAGGAGTCATACTTAGCGGCAACTACTGGCATATAATCGGAATAGATTTTGCGCGTTCTGCGGGTAACACGAAGGGTTTTACCGTAGGCGGCAGCCACAATATTATCGAGCTTTGTCGTTTTTATGAGCATGGGGATACTGGCTTGCAAATTAGCAGAACAGATGATTCCAATAATATTGCCGATTGGCCATCCTATAATTTGATTCTCAATAGCACGTCATTCGCCAACCGCGACCCTTCTGATAACAATGCAGACGGCTTTGCAGCAAAATTGACCTCTGGCGTGGGCAATGTTTTTCGCGGAGCGATTGCTTACAATAATGTAGATGATGGCTGGGACTTGTATACGAAGGCAGGCTCAGGAGCAATAGGCGCGGTTACGATTGAGAACAGTATAGCTTTTAACAACGGTTATCCGATGGGCAGTACAGAACTGAAGGGAGACGGCAATGGATTTAAGCTAGGTGGCGAAGGCATTCACGTTCCGCACATCATTCGTAACAGCATTGCTTTTCACAATGGAACCGCTGGTTTTACCAGCAACAGTAACCCGGGAGTCATCGCCTACAACAATATCGGCTTCAACAATCCAAAGGGCAATATTGTATTTACAACCTATAATCATATTGCGCCTAATTTTACGATAGACGGATTCGTTTCCTTTGCCACAGAACAGATAGCAAAGGATCAAGTGCCCGATTCTGCTAAAGCTAAAACTAATTACTTTTATGATGGAACGCGATTTGCCAATTCGGCAGGTACAGTAATTGATGCGAGCAACTTTAAGAGCCTTGAAGTTCCATTAGAAATTGGTCGTGATGATGAGGGAAATATTGAGCTTGGAGATTTCTTAACCTTCATTGCCCCGAACAATAATGTTGCTCCAGGCCAGCCTGGCCATCCAGAATCCCCAACTAGCGTGCCAAGTCCTGAGCAGACAACATATGTTAACCTGAATGGAACAATTGTCGATGGAACAGTAACGGGTGAAATTACTCCAGATCAAGCTATCGCAGCGATTGCCGCAATGAACAAGCAGGCGGAAAAAAGAATTACGATTGCTTTAGGCACTGGAGCAACACAAAAAGAGAAGCTCTACCAGTTGAAATTGCCATCACAATTATTTTCAGCAAGTGAAGAAGCATACGATATTGAAATGATTACACCTGTTGGAAGCATCGTTATTCCCGCCCAAGCCCTTTATAATGAGCTGGGTCAACCATTCATTAAGGACGTGAATAAACCCCTTGACGATGCGTTAATGGCAAGCGAGCCAAATCAGGCATTAGACAAGGAGTGGATCTTCCTAATTCGTGATGTGTCTGCAGAAGCGGAAGCTTCGAAGCAATCGGTTGAGGTACGGGGACACCCAATTGTTAGCTTTGACGTGTATTATAACGGTCAATTGCTGAGCAGAAAGCTCTCGGTTCCTTCAATTCAGCTGTTTATACCGTACACGCCTAGCGCCGAGGAGGCAACCAAGCTTGGCAAGCTCACTATTCGGTCCATTAGTCACGATGGAGCAAGCATACCAATTCCAAACGCCTATTATAATGAGAAGTTCCACGGAATGAGCTGGAAAACCAATCAGCTAGGCACATATGCTATGCTGTTAGGCAGCAAAGCCTTCACTGATATGCCGGATACGCATTGGGCTCATGAGGCGGTCAGTATGCTTGCTGCCAAAGGCGTCATTAATGGCATTAATGAACAGCATTTTGCTCCCGATGAAGCCGTGACACGAGCTGATTTTATCGTTATGCTCATGCGTGCCCTAGGTTTAACGGCTGACATAGAGTCTTCATCTGAGCTTGCAGCTGGAACATTTACTGACGTTTCAACAGCTGCATATTACTATGAAGCTGTTACAGCTGCACAGCAGTTAGGGATCATTAATGGCTATTCTTCTGGTGAATTTAAGCCTGAGCAAGAGGTTGAGCGTCAGGAAATGTTTGTTATGGCGTATAAGGCTGTAGAGAAGGTGGCGGAGCTGAAGCTTAACCTCGTTAAGGATAATACGGCTTTAGCTTCATATTCGGATGCATCCAAGGTTGCCAATTATGCTAAAGCTATTTTGGCTACGTTAGTTGAGCATGATATCATCCAAGGCTATAACGAGAAGCTTGATGCCAGATCAGCAACAACACGTGCCGAGGCAGCAGTATTTATCGAGCGCATGGTTTTTCAAAGATATTAAGGAACAAGAAAAGTGGTGAGGCGATTGCCCACCACTTTTTGATCATACTAATCTTTAGATTGAAATTACGCAACATTAGCCACTAACAAATTTAAGCTGAGTTAAACCTCACGCTATAGGATCAGTATTGATGATACAAGATATAATTGGTATAATTTTGAATAAATGGACGAAGGAGTGATCCTGTGAATTTCAAAGAATACTTTGTGATTGGAACAGCAGAGTGGAAATCGACTGTAAAATGGTCGCTTATTGCAGGCGTTGCACTTGGGATTGTGGCAGGAACGTTTTATCTTTTGAATACGTAAGATCAATTGAATCATGGTACGACATTTGCAGATGACTTATGCTCATCTGCTTTTTTATTTGTCCGTTGTACTCATGAAATGTAACGCAGTATGCAGTAAAAATATGATATGTTAGTGGTAAGTGAGGAATGGGGAATAGGAGACTGCTAATGAATATTCAATGCTTAATAGTAGATGATGAATTGGAGCTTGCCGAAACAACAAGCGAATATTTCAATATGTTTGATGTGAAAACCGCATACGTTACGAATGCGGATGATTGCCTAAATTTTTTCCAAACGCACAGCGTGGAGCTCATTTTGCTAGATATTAATTTGGGGCAGGATTCTGGCTTCGCGCTATGTAAAAAGCTAAGAGCAACGACACAAATTCCAATATTATTTATTAGCGCTAGATCGAGTGACGATGATGTTCTAATCGCCTTGAACATTGGCGGGGATGACTATATTCATAAGCCGTATACGCTCAGCGTTTTGCTTGCTAAAGTTAAAGCTGTTCTGAAGCGTTATGGCCAAACGCAAGCAGCCAGTCAGCAGCATGCTGAGACATTAGCATTTGGCGATGTGTCTATTGATCGAGACAAGAACCGGGTTAAAGTTAGAGGTCAAGAGATTGCACTCAAAACGATGGAGTTTAAGCT
Source organism: Paenibacillus septentrionalis (assembly GCF_042659865.1). Taxonomy (NCBI): domain Bacteria; kingdom Bacillati; phylum Bacillota; class Bacilli; order Caryophanales; family Paenibacillaceae; genus Paenibacillus; species Paenibacillus septentrionalis. The sequence continues at coordinate 635,845 of NZ_JBHSTE010000003.1, read as the reverse complement.
GTTATGCTACTTGGCAGAGCATAAAAATCGGATCGTGACGAAGGATGAGCTGTTTCGCAATGTATGGGGAGATGTCATTACAGGGGATGGTACGCTGAACGTTCATATCCGCCATTTGCGCGAAAAGATTGAAGAGCATCCGAATGAGCCTGCATACATAAAAACGATTTGGGGAACGGGTTATATGCTAGAGGATACGTTATGAGAATAAGAGGGCTTATTTATTTAAGTGTGGCTATGCTGGTTAGCAGCGTAGTATGTACCTTATGGCTACTGCAAAGAAATGATTTGAATAACCAGGTCGATATTGTAGCTGCGAATGAAATAGTAAAGCTTGTGGAACGTCATTGGCCAAGCGTTGAAGCGGGTCATTATCAGAATAGCGACGAGGCTGTTTTTTCTGTTATAGATGCGAAGGGCGGACTAATTTATCAGAGCCATCAGGAGGCCGATTCGTCCCTTAACGAGGCTTTAAAAAATCGCAGCATAATTCTTGATGTGATCGTCGAGGGAGAGGCGGTCGGGAAAGTGTTGATTTATGATAGCTATGAGTCTATTGTCCAAGAGGTCAAGCAACAGCTCATCATCGCACTTCTACTTATTTTCACGATGATCGCGCTATTTTTAGTTATGTACATTATATATATTCATAGCGTTATATTTAAGCCTTTTAAGCAGCTTGAGCAATTTGCCCAGCATGTTGCTAGAGGGAATTTGGATATACCGCTTCACATGATGAAGAACAATCCATTTGGCGCATTCACGGAAAGCTTTGATATGATGCGAGAGGAGCTGGCAGCTGCAAGGCAAAGCGAGTATGAAGCCAATCGTAGTAAAAAGGAGCTTGTTGCAAGCTTGAGTCATGATATTAAAACGCCTGTTTCCACGATCAAGGCAGTCAGTGAGCTGATGCTGCTGCGAGCAGAGGACGAAAAAAGCATCAAGCAATTAAACACGATTCTTTCCAAGTCAGAGCAAATTCATTTGCTTGTTACCGACATGTTCCATGCAACGCTTGAGGAACTAAATGAGCTGAAGGTGATTGTAACCGAGGAGCCAAGTACAGCGCTAGTGCCGATGATCGAGTCGGTCAATTACGATAACCGTATTCGTTGCGGCGACATTCCAGAATGCATGCTGCTCACCGATCTTAATCGATTGCAGCAGGTTATTGACAATGTGGTAAGCAATGCTTATAAGTATGCAGGTACATCGGTTGCGATTGAAGCTCAGATGTATAACGAGTTTCTGGAGCTGCACATAAGCGATTACGGGTCAGGCATCAAGGAGGATGAAATTCCGCTTATGTTCAATAAATTTTATCGTGGAAGCAATGCAGAGGGACATAGCGGTTCCGGATTAGGACTCTACATTTCAAAGTATTTGATGAACAAGATGAAGGGACATATATACGGCTTTAATCACGAAAACGGGTTTACCGTTGTGCTGCAAATTAAAATGGTTTAAGGAGTGCTCGTACAAGCTTTAGAAAGACATGCGAATCGTTTATTCCATATTTAAGAATCAATTAAGAATTGGATAAAGATTCAATAATCGTTTCTTTTGTATGATAAAGCTAACGAATCCATTAAAGAGACATATACAAAAGGATGGTGTGGGCATGTCTGAATCATTGATTGTAACGGAAAAGCTGTGTAAAACCTACTCAACGGGAGGCAACCAGCAGCATGTACTGAAAAATCTGGACCTGACGCTGCATAAAGGTGATTTTACGGTTATTATGGGTGCCTCGGGCTCAGGAAAGTCAACCTTGCTGTATGCGCTAAGCGGAATGGATCAGCCTACACTTGGCAGCATCCTATTCAATAACAAAAACATCAGTAAGCTCAATCAGGATCAGCTAGCCTTGTTCCGTAGAAAGCATTGCGGCTTTGTATTTCAAAATATAAACCTGCTGGATCATATGAGCGTGCTCGACAACATTTTGGCAAGCGGGCTGCTTGTAAGTAAAAACAAGAAGGAAGTCATTAAGCAGGCCAAAGAATTGTTAAGTCATGTAGGGCTGCAGGAGCGCGATTGGAGCAAATTCCCTTCACAGCTTTCTGGGGGTGAGGCTCAGCGCGTCGGAATTGTGCGTGCACTTATCAATCGTCCGCAAATTGTATTTGCAGATGAGCCAACTGGTGCATTGAATTCCTCATCAAGTGATGCAGTGCTCGATGTATTGAGTAGTGTGAATGAAAATGGACAGAGCATTGTCATGGTTACACATGATTTGAAAACAGCCCTGCGCGGTAATCGGGTGCTTTTCCTGCGTGATGGCATGATCTATGGGGATTTGCGGTTAGATCCGTATTACAACAATAATCGCGAGCAGCGACAGCAACAGCTCCAAGCCTTTCTAAATGAGATGGGGTGGTAGGATGAAGCTGTGGAATCTTGCCCTATCTTATATGAAGGGCTCGAAAAGCTCAGTTATTTCTCTGTTTTTCATGATTTTGATCGCAAGCATTCTGCTCAATGTCAGCCTTACGCTAGTCTTTAAAATGAATACTTTTTTTGATGAGAAATTCGAGCAGCTTGATGAGCCCTATATTATTATCCTGCTTAACCGTTCGAATGAACAGCCCGACTATTATAACTATATTGAGCAGGATTCACGAGTTTCAGAAGCTGAAAGAGAAGCGGTTATCTGGTCACCTAATGCAACCTTTGCATATGGGGATACGGATATGAGCTCCGGTGTTGTTGTCCAGCAGGCAGAGCTTGATAGACAGTTTTCACCTATTCATCTAGTTGAGCAGCTGCCTGGTCCAACGTATACAAATGGGATTTATGCTCCTTATAGCTTCAAGTTAAATGCTGGTTACCAGTTGGGAGACTCCTTTGCGTTGCATATTGATGATCGCCAATATGACTATACGATCATTGGTTTCTTTGAAAGCGCAATGATGGGGGTACCGAATACAGGAATAATGAAGTTTTTTATGCCTGAGCAAGATTTCCGGGAGCTGGAGAAGCATGAAGCTGTGGCTGGACTTCTTTATTCTGTGAAGCTGCAAGATAGTGGACAGATTAATACCTTTACAAATGAGTTTTATCAGGAGTTTCCAGACCCTCCAGGGATGAGCTCGGCAACACCTTTATTTGCCGGGCTGGATAGTGAAATTGTAAAAAGTGTTGGCGCGATGACGATTAATATTATAACGCTCATTCTCATTGCATTTGCCATTGTCATTATTACAGTAGCGTTAATCGTGATTCAATTTAGAGTGAGCAACACCATTACAGAAGGTCTGAATAACATTGGCGTGTTGAAGGCACTAGGCTATACAAGCTATCAAGTCATTCTATCAATGCTGCTGCAATTTGTTGTAATTGCCAGTTGTGCAGGTATGCTGGGAACGGCAGCATCGTACCTCATTCTCCCTGTGTTTGGAAGTGTCGTTACGACGTTATCAGGTTTGATATGGAATTCGAGCTTTTTGCCACTGGTGAATCTCATTAGCATTGCGGTGATTCTGTTATTAATTGCTGCAGTAGTCGGTTTCTCAGCCTTGCGTATTTTTAGAATGGCTCCCGTGGTTGCACTAAGAGGCGGAATCGTCACGCATAGTTTTAAGAAAAATAGAGTTCCGCTTGATTCAAAGGGTCCTTTGCAGCTGTTACTGGCTGGAAAAACCTCGTTCATGAATGTTAAGCAGAATGTCATCATCTCTATTATAGTTGCAGCTATTACATTTGCATCTATATTTGCGGTCGTGCTGTATTATAATATTGCGAAAGAGAAAAAAGCATTTATTCATCTGGTAGGAGCAGAAACCTCGAATATTATGCTGCAAATCACCGATAGTGGAAAAGCCGAGCGGATAAGATTAGAGCTTGAACAGATGGAGCCCGTAACGAAGGTTGCCGTGTTAGATATGACAAGTATGAAAATTGACGGTCAACGCTTCTATATGAACATTTCAGACGATTATAGCAAGATGAACAATCAATTAGTGTATGAGGGTCGCTATCCCGTATACGATAACGAGGTTGCCGTTTCCTGGATTGTAGCTGATTTGCTAGGAAAAGACATCGGAGATACAGTTGAGATAGATGCGGGTCATGAAGCATCGAGCTTCTTAATTACAGGTTTAAGTCAGTCCATTACCAATCTTGGACAGATGACCTACATGACGGTAGAAGGTGCGAAACAATTGCTGCCAGACTATGAGGGTACGCTGTTGAATTTGTATACAGAAGACGTGGATAACACAAGCTTGATTGCACAGCTTAAAGCGCAATACGGTAGTGAAATTGCCAATGTGACGAACGTTACGGATACGATTCAAAGTCAGAGCCAAATTTACACCACTGCTGTGTTTACGGTCATGGTCACCGTACTTGCCATTACCGTTCTCGTTGTCGTCTTAATTCTCTATCTCGTTATTAAGAAAATGATCTTGCAGCGCAAGAAAGAATTTGGCGTGCTGAGGGCAATGGGGTATACCTCTGGCCAGCTAATGTCGCAAATCTCATTAAGCTTTTTGCCCGTTGTTATCGTATCTGTATGGGTAGGCGGTGTACTAGGCGTCTTGTATACAAATCCATTATTAGCCGTTTTACTGTCAGGCGCGGGAATTCGCAACGTGCAATTTATTATCAACATTCCGTTAATTGTGCTCATTTGTATCACGCTTGTTTTGTTCTCATATATCATTTGCCTTTGCGTGTCCTCTGGAATTAAACAAATAACGACAAGACGTTTAATGATTGAGCAGTAGCATACAAGACGCGAAGCAGCATCTGTCATGTTATCTGTCAACTAAACTGAGCTAATCGATAACAGCCGTTTCTCGATGTGTAATGAGAACCGGCTGTTATGTTATTTAATGCTTGTTACTTTCATGTCTTGAATAATCGAGAGCGTCTTATGATCCACTCAGCCAGTAGAAGATTGGGAACCCAGCTGAGCCAAGCGACAATGCGATAATAAGCATCAAAATGCTCAAACCCGAATATTAGCATGAAGATAGGCAAATAGATTCGTAGTGTAACAGCTGCGAAGGTCAAGGCATAGTTTCGAAACATCCATCTATGATGATGTTGCGGATTGCGTTCAGTTACGATTGCGCGATATCCTTTCATTAACGTATAGAGCCATAATAGGGAGAGTGCTAGGAAAGCTACAGTAGAAATCCAGCCGCCAGTAGCCTTGAATGATATGAAGATGCCAGAACATGCAGAAAAAAGGACACTGCCGCTATAAATTTTTCCGATAAAGCGGTGTAGGCGGATATTTCGTTCACGAAGGGGCTTAATAAACTGGAGCCAACCAATCACCAATGAGATGATGCCAGTAGCGATATGAAGGTAGAGGAAAAAATAGTAGATGTTAGTTAATTGCATATGCTGATTAAGCTTGTTTTGAATGAGGCCAGAGGCGGATAGGCCATATCCAAAATACACAATAGACAAATAAGCACTTACTCCTATTGCTAGCAGTGAGGACACCGGAATTAAGGTCTTTTTTGACAGCAGTTTAGCCATGAGATACCTCCTAAAAAATTATAAAAAATGGAATTATTTGATCATTATTATACGTCTGAAGTCTTTTGAATGAATTCGTCTGCAGTTGGGTTTTGGATCAGTCGCAAGGATGATATTTGTTTTGATTAGGATGCACTCGTGGTACGAGTTGATCTAAGTCAGTCGATATGGACTAGTCGATATGCATCACCATTGGACTAAGCTATGACTTTGGATTCACTTACAAATTTTATATTTCACACCAAAAAAACACTGAAAACTGACAGGTATATCCATAGCTAAGTAAACGCTATAATGATCGACGAAAGGAGGAAAGTTACGTTGAAGCTAAATATGTAAGCGCTTACGAAAAATGTCGAATTCTATTCTGAATGGAGGAATTGCATGATGTGGAAAAAAGGTAAATCGCTTTTTGCGATATTACTCGCAGCTGTATTGTTCATCCCACAAGGCTTGGGTATGGCAGGACAGGTGGAAGCAGCAAGCAACGTCGTATTGTATCAGTCCTTTGAAAACGATCAGACAGGTGGCTGGGGCCCTCTTGCATGGGGAGGATCTGGACAGGTAGCGGTTACTTCTGAGATGGCCTCGGAAGGAAGCAAATCGTTGAAGTTAACAAACCGCGAGTCCAGAAGCAGCAGTCTTAGCAAGGATTTGACCGACATTATGCAGGCAGGCAGAATTTACGATATTTCCTTTAATGTTAGACTGGGTGAAGGTACAGATACGCTCCATCTAACATCAAGGCTTACATCAAGTAGCGGTGACAGCTTTCATTGGATTATTGGTGACAAAAACGTTACGAGTACAGCATGGACCACCTACGAATTAAACGGATATGAAGTGCCAAGCGGCACGACTGGTTTTTTCGTTTATCTTGAGTCGGCAACAAGCTCGACTTCAACAGCTGATGTATATCTTGATGAATTCAAAATTGTTGATGTAACGCCTAATGGTGCTCCAGAGGAGCCAGAAGAGCTTGATCAATCAGGCATTACGGAGAACTTTGAAGGGGGCCAGGGAAGCTGGGTAAGAAGATTCGGCTCTGGCGGAATCGAGGTTACGAATGCAGACAATCATACGCCTGGCGGCTCTCATAGCTTGCTTACGACTGCATCAGGACAGTATGACGGTCCGCTGCTAAACGTAATGGGCAAGATGCACAAAAATCACAAATATGACCTTTCAGTTTGGGTGAAAATGGCCCCTGGTCAGGACCCTACTAATTTGCGGATGACGGTTCAATCTGGCGAGAGCACGTATTCGCTTATCACGAATAATGTAAGGGTGACCGATAGCCAATGGGTACGGCTGTCAGGCCCATTCTCCTTAACGATTACACCCGACATTTTGAACGTTTATGTAGAAACCTCGGATAATGATGGAGGGCCACGCTCATTCTACATTGATGATTTCTCTTTGACTCATGCTGGTGCAATTGAGGCGCCGCCACCTATTCAATATGAGCTGGAAAGCCTAAAGGACTTGTATGCGGATTACTTCGAAATTGGTGCTGCGGTTGAACCGAATAGACTTACAGGTAGAGTGAGTGAATTATTGAATAAGCATTTCAACTCCATTGTAGCGGAAAATTCAATGAAGCCAGGCTCCATTAGCCCGAGAGAAGATGCTTATAACATAACAAATGCAAATATTATCGCACAGCATGCGGTTGATCAGGACATGACACTTCGATTCCATACGCTGCTATGGCATTCCCAAGGGTCAGATTGGATGCTGCAGGATGCTAACGGGAATTGGCTTGATGCCACGCCTGAAAATAAAGCACTGGTAGAAACACGTTTGAAAAATTATATCACCAGAGTTGTGACGCAATATAAAGGAATCGCAACGTACTACGATGTAGTGAACGAGGTCATTGATGAGGGCCGTCCGGACGGTATGCGCGACAGCTATTGGTACCGTATTACCGGGACTGACTTTATCAAATGGGCTTTCGAGGCAGCACATGCGGCTGATCCGGATGCCAAGCTTTACATTAACGATTACAACACGCACAGCCCTCGCAAACGCGATTTCTTGTTTGATCTGGCAACCTCCTTGCGTGATGAAGGTGTTCCGATCCATGGGGTAGGTCATCAAACCCACATTAACATTAGTGGTCCATCAATCCAGCAAATTTCTGAATCGATCCAGAAGTTTGCCGAAGCGGGGTTCGACAATCAAATTACCGAGCTGGATGTTTCGATCTACACAACAAGCGGAACTAGCTACGATCCGATTCCAGAAGAAATTCTTCTTCAGCAAGGCTATCGTTTCAAGGAGTTGTTTAAAGAGCTGGTGCGTCTTGACGAAATGGGCAAACATGCAGATCCATCTACACCAGCTTATAATCCTGAAGGCTGGATTAGCAATGTAACGCTATGGGGAATTGCCGATGACGGAACATGGCTTCATAATCGAGGAGGAACTCGACAGGATGCTCCGCTTCCGTTCGATAAGCAATATCAGGCGAAATACGCGTATTGGGGAATGGTGGAAGCAGTTAAAAACTTAATCCCGCCAGTGCTTCCAATTGTTGTGAAGGAAGGGAATACTGCGCAAGGTACGCCAGTAAGCGATCCGATTGCATGGGATACGGTGCCGACTTTATCTACAGAGCGTAGCGGGAGCTTGCACGCACAATTTAAAACCTTGTGGGATCCGAATCATTTATATGTTCAGGTGAAAGTTAACGACGTTACAAATCGTCCAGGTGACCAAGTGGAGCTCTTCGTTTTGGATCAAAATGAAATTAAGCAAGTCATTATTCCAAGAACGGACGACTCCGTTATCGAAGTGAGTGGCGGGTATATAGCTGAAGCTGTGATTCCGCTTTCAAGCACGATGCAGTTAGGAGAAAAAATCAGGTTTGATATTCGAGTTACGGATACGCTAATTGATGATTCCTCTGAACATGGCGGCAACGGAGCGATGGTTTCATGGAGTGATCCGAGCAACATGCAGCACGCTTATAGCAATGGTTATGGTGTGCTGACCCTGATCGAAGGCTCAAAAGTTGCCACAGCCTTATACGGCACTCCTCAGATTGACGGGGAACTGGATGCTGTGTGGGACAAGGCGGTGGAGCATGACACGAATGTTTGGGTCGAAGGAAGCAACGGATCAACGGCCAAGTTTAGAACCCTGTGGGATGAAGAGCATCTTTATGTTTACGCGGTCGTTACAGACTCTTTGCTTAGCGATCAAAGCGAGAACGTATGGGAGCAGGATTCCATAGAGATATTTGTTGATCAGAATAATGGAAAAACGGTTGCGTATCAGTCAGATGATGGCCAATACCGTATTAACTTTAAGAACCTGCAATCGTACGGTGGCTATGCTAGTCAAGAGAAGATTCAGTCTGCTGTGAAACTGATTGAAGGGGGATACATCGTAGAAGCAGCTATCAAATTAGATGCAATTACTCCTCAAAATGGCACATTAATTGGCTTCGATGTTCAAGTCAACAATGATGCGAATGGGGATGGTCGTAGAGATAGCATAGCAATCTGGAATGATCCGACAGGTCTCTCGTATCAGAACACGTCAAGGTTCGGCGTGCTGAAGCTTATTAAGCTGCCGGAAGCTCCGGAATATCCACAGCCAACGGACATCGAGGCAAGAGCGCTAAACCATCAGGCGGTTCAGTTAAAATGGTCTAAGGTTGATAACGCAATCGGTTATCACGTGTATCAATCTACATCAGCGAACGGCCCCTTCGTACAGCTGACAAATAAGCCTTCTAAGGCGGCGACTTATGTGAACAATAAGCTGCAATCGAATACGACGTATTATTACTATGTTACGGCTGTTTACGCGGATGGAGAATCTGATCCTGGGGTGACAGTATCGGCGCGGACGACTAGGAAATAAGGAAAACAGGCTGGGACAAAACTAGTCTCTAACCATGCAAAAGGATGAGAACCCACGGTTTTCATCCTTTTGCATTTCGGGCTATCGTTTTTTTCGTTGTTCGAGTTAGAAGTACAACCCAATGCTTAGGACCAATACGAAGTGCAAAAAATAAGGCATTGTTTCCAAGAATCTCTCCCGAACATTTAAGAGGTGGTCAACAATCAGGAAAAACCATAACAATTGATAAATCAAATTAGTAATCAAAACGTGATTACGTATTTTTCTCCACTCTTTTGAACATAAGGCAATACCGATAAATATTTGTATAAAGCAGTATAAAAAACCTAACAGTGCTACCCCCATAAAAACTCTAAGACTGGCGGAAAATACAACAGCCCCATCGTTAATGTTAATAAACCCACAAGTCGAAGAACCTTATCATTATTCGCTTCCGTCTGCCTTGAATTTACCTCTTTACACTTTATACAGTTTCACGGATTCCGATAGTATGTTCAAATATCTCAGATAGCTCCTTTCCAAGCTCACGCCAATTCAAGCCATTCCAATCAATTTCAATATCCGTATTTGATTTGCAATAGAAAAAAAGGATGCTTTTATCGTCAAGAATGTCAGTTTTTACATCAACAACCACTAAGGGAAGTTCGTATTTTTGTGATTTTTCTTGAAACAATCTCATTGCCTCTATTTTATTTACTTGCTGCTCATTTTGCGCTTTAATCACCTCATCAGTGTTCTTTTTAATTGGATATATATATCCATAGATAATAGCTCGTATTCTTTCCTCACTTAATCCATATAATTCCGCCAATTTCAATACCTCAAACCCGTTTTTATATAGTTTTCTTATTTGTTCATTTCTTTGGTTAAGTTCATCTCGAATCCCTGTACTAGCTCCCCAAGCCACCCGCTCAGTCTTAGGAATATAAATATACGATCCCTGAATGTACTTTTGGATTTCTTCAATTAGTAAATCAGGTAGGACTTGTTTTGCGTTAACATATTTCTTCAATTATTAGCCCCTCTCTTGGTATTGAGTAACCTCCCTTATCTTATCTTTATATTTCTATCGTGTCACATCATCATAACGATAACAATACTGTAAATTTTTCTGTAAAATTTTCAAACAGATTATGGTTCTCAACCAATCTGCCCGTTAGTTTAGCGAAGCACCCTCGTCAGAGGGTGCTTTCTTCTAATCTAGTAAACTCATATTCAAAAATGATAAACAATGTTGAATTGCTCTATGGGTAAGATGGGTGGTCAGCTCTATAATAAAAATATGATGGAAGGAGGTTTGATGGAATCAATCCCCTATTTCGATAGGGAGAAAATTATAAGACGGAGGTAAATGGGTTGAATCGAACAATATTGTTTATTATGCTGCTGCTTGCTGCTGTTATCATGTCTGCCTGTGCCGGAAAAAGTGATCCACTTCCACAAGATGTAGATCTATCTAATGAAGTAGAGCACGATGAAGATAATACGACAACCGACGATTCTACTGAGATGTTGGAAGAGGAAGAGGAAGATTCCAAACCAGGTGATGATTCTCGTATTATTGAAGGGTTTAATATTGCACCTGCCCTAACCGTAACTTCCTTAAAGGAGGCTTATCAGGACTACTTTCTTTTTGGCGTAGGCCTTAATGGTACTTCTCCAAGTAACGATACCGTTCAATCCGAAGCAATGAGGGAGATTATTAAGCATCACTTTAATAGCGTTACATACTCTAATTTGATGAAGCCAAGCTATTTGCTGGATCATGCACAAAGCATGAGCAATGTTGAAAACGGGATATCGGAGCCGGCTGTTAACTTTGAAAGTGCGATAGCAGGATTGGAATTCGCTAAGGAAAACAATATCCAGATGCGCGGTCATACGCTCGTATGGCATGCACAAACACCGGATTGGTTTTTTCGCGAAGGATATCGCTCCAATGGGGAGTTTGTAGACAAGGACACGATGTTAGAGCGAATGGAAAGCTATATTAAACAGGTGCTTGACTATACGCAAACCGAGTATCCTGGCGTCATATACAGCTGGGATGTTGTTAATGAAGCGGTGGAAATTAGAACCGGTCACTTTGAAACGGAGACTGGCCTTCATATAAGAACAATGCATGGAGATGATCTTGATAATTTATGGTATAAAATAGTTGGGATTGACTATGTTGAAAAAGCATTTGAATACGCAAGAAAATACGCGGATGAAGAGACTAAGCTTTTTTATAATGACTACAATACATTTCAACCGCTTAAAACATCCAGCATCTATCAATTGGCAGCTGGTCTAAAGGAGAAAGGCATCATAGACGGAATTGGGATGCAGGGGTATATGGGCTTGGATTATCCTAGAATTGGATCAGGTCATGATAACATTGCAGACGCGATTAAAAAGTTTTCTGAGCTGGAGCTTGAAATTCATATTACTGAGCTTACCATAAGCAGTAATGATAAAGATGAAGCGTCTATGAATGCTCAATCCAATCGCTATAAGGAGCTTTTTGAACTGCTCACGGAGCTAGATACGAATAGCGGAGGACCAGCCAATATAACAAGTGTAACCGTGTTTGGGTTAATGGACGAGTATATGTTTTATGCCAACGATAAAAATTACGCACGATTGTTTGACGGACAGCTGCAGCCCAAGCCTGCGTTCTACAGCATTATGTCTGTTGTTGAATAGCCATCTGAGCAAAAATGTGAGAAGTGCGCTTGTGTTGAAATACACCCCAATTGTTAGACACTAACAATTGGAGGTGTATTTTTTTTATAGCGTTGGATTATACGAGCGAGGCGTCTTTGGACAAGAGGTATTGGCAATGCTGCGACAGCTTTGCTTTTCATAACCGGCATACTGCCTCTAATGGAATGCTTCAATGTTTAGCAAGTATTAGGAAAGACTTGCAACGTTGCACAATCGATGTTCATCCACCTCTACACCTAGGCCAGGACCAGCGGGTAGATGAACGCGTCCATTTTCTACAACTAATGCGGATACAGGATCATCTTCAGCCTTGACGCGTTGAAAGCCCCACACCTCGAAATGTTTGGCACTAGAGGCAGCAGCCGCATGCAGCAGCGCTGCGGTCGCTAATCTCCCCTCGTCCATTTGTCCCAACATAACTGGAAGATGAAACGCATCGGCAATGCCCATCATTTGCTGCAGCTTGGCAATTGAGCCTGCTTTCACGATTTTTAGATGTACGATGTCAGCGGCGTCCTCCGCAGCGATACGTGCAACATCGGCTACAGACTTGCAGCTTTCATCGGCCACAATCGGAATGGAACTCATATGCTTCAAGGTTTTTAAGCCAGCGATATGGTCTGCTGGCACAGGCTGCTCAATCCACTCCACGCCAAGCGGCTTGTACTGTGCAATTCGGAGGGCGGCTTCTTTCACGCTCCAGCCTTGATTGGCATCGACGCAAAACAACACGTCCTGCGATAACCCGAATTGCTCGATGACTTCTTTGGCTGCTGTTACGCGCTTGAGATCGAGCGCACGGTCAGGGCCTACTCGAACCTTCAGCACCCGAAAGCCTGCTTGCAGATAGTTACTTGCTTCCTGCTTCGCTTGCTCAACTGTGCCAAATGCAATCGTCGCATCGCTTGCAAAGCTCGACTGAACAATCCCGCCTAGCAGCTGTGCAGCTGGGGTTTCATAGTGTCTACCAGCTAAATCAAGCAAGGCGATGTCTATCGCAGCTTTGGCGGCACTATTGCCTAAGATCAAGCGGTCTAAATCCCGATTGATCGCATTACGCTGCAATGGGTCCTTACCCAGTAGATAAGGAGCAACGATATGCTGCAGTACCGCTACAACGCGCTCAGGCGTATCTCCAGTCACATATTCGCAGTTCCCTCGTACCTCACTCCAACCAACAATTCCTGTATTAGTGGAAAGCTTCACATATACTTCTTTCAAATGCGTCACAGTACCAGATGAGGCATGTGTAAAGGGGGGTGATAAAGGAAGATCATATCTGTAAATATCTACACTAGTAATGTTCATAAGCTGCACCTCACAATTATATGTCATGTTTCATTACGCAATCTAGTGATTTGAATAGAAAAACTAAGGATATATGTAACATAACATAACGAAAAAGCAAAATAAATACTAAAAATAAATATGTTTTTTGTATTTATCGACTTTATATTACATTATTCGATTTAAATGTGTAAGGTATGTTGACATACATTTATAGATTACATTATGATGTGATCATCTTACATTTGATATTTGATATGTGATCAGATCTGGAGGCGATGCGTATTGGACAAACCGCCAAATATGCGAACGGTAGCGGAGCATGTATTCTTTCAAATTAAACAGTGGATTTTGACAGGGGAGCTTGCACCAGGAGAGAAGGTAGACCAGGATGCGATTGCGGATCGACTGCAGGTCAGTAAAATGCCGGTGCGCAGTGCGCTTGAGAAGCTGGCAGCACAAGATTTCGTTAAGCTCCATTCACATCGTGGTGCGACCATAAGTGAGTTGTCTGTCAAGCATTTGGAGGAAATTTACGCTGTTCGATGCTTGCTTGAGGAAGCCGCAGTTAAGCTTGGCGTTCAGCATATGACAAAGGAGGATGTGGACAAGCTGTACGGCATGATTTCTGAGCAGGAAAGGCTAGCTGGAAGCGAGATGGAGATGATTCTTTCTACTAACAGACAGTTTCATATGTACATTTATGAACTAGCCCAACAGCCTGTCATGTTAGGCATCATTAAACGGCTCTGGGAGCAAAGCGAGCGCTATCGCCGCATTTTGCTGGGAGATCAGCATATGGTTGAAGGCTCGATTCAAGAGCATCGTCATTTAGTCGACTTAATGAAGCAGGGCCGAGCGGAGGAAGCGGGACAATTTCTAGTCGAGCATAACCGCAAAACAGAAAGATTTGTACTAGATTATATTAAACAAACACAATGGAGGAATTTATATGAAGTTGAAAAAGTTTAGCCTTTTACTCGTAGGTTTATTAGTGTTTCTAGCAGCATGCTCAAGCAACACGAATCAATCAAGCAGCAATACGACAGCCGGCAACAACAGTAATGCCTCGACAAATGAGGCTTCAACTGACAGCACTCATTCGTTCGAGCTTGTTACACCAGGCAAAATAACGTATGGCGTTGCTGCGACTTACCCTCCTTTCGAATATATGGATAACGAGAAGTATGTCGGATTTGATATTGAATTTATGGAGCTTATCGCCAATGAACTCGGACTTGAGGTTGAAATTATAGCAATGAACTTTGATGGACTAATTCCTGCATTACAAGGCAAACGAATCGATCTGATTAATTCGGCTATGTTTATTACAGATGCTCGCGCTGAGCAGGTTGATTTCATTAAGTACATGGGCATTGGGCGATCGATCGTAGTACCAAAGGGCAATGAGCTGGGCATTAACTCGATGGAATCGTTATCCGGTAAAACCGTTGCCGTAACAAGAGGCGCGATTGAAGAGGTTTATGTAACGGAGTTTAATCAAGAGCTGAAGGATCAAGGCATTGAGGAAATTACAATTTTGGCACTGCCTACTGCCAATGATGCAGTACTGGCTACTGAAAATGGACGTGCAGACGCATTTCTTCACTCTTCACCAGGAGCTGCTTATTTGATGGAGGAACGTGCAGGCGTATTTGAAATTGCTCATACGATGAATTCCGGTACACAAATTGGTATTGCCGTCAATAAAGGAGAAAGTGAGCTTGCAGACGCAATATCCAAAGCGATTGATAAGCTGGTAGATCAAACAACATATTACAAGCTAATGGAAAAATACAATCTTCCGTTTGAAATGAGCATTTTCTAAAACAATGAATCAATAAGTTGATGGGAAGTTGAAGAATAACCGGATTAAGATGAACAGGTGCTGCCAGCAGTGCTTTACGCTGCTGGCAGAAATCAAGGGAGAGTGATTGGAATGAGCTTCTTGGAGCATGTAAACAGCGTCGTTGATTATATGACCTCACAGTCGTTTGTTACTGCTGCGATTAATACGTTAAATCTAACGTTGTTGTCACAACTGTTTGGCGTTTTATTCGGATTTGTTATTGCATTAATGAAGATGTCTAAGTGGAAGGTTTTGAATGGCGCGGCAAATGGATATATTTGGTTTTTTAGAGGCATACCCGTACTTGTTCAGCTTATCTTTGTGTTCAATGCACTTCCGCAATTCGGCATCAAGCTGTCGGGATTTGAATGTGCGCTGCTGGCACTTGCCTTGAATGAAGCGGCTTATATGGCGGAAATCATTCGTTCAGGCTTAAATTCAGTAGGAAAAGGACAGCATCGTGCAGCCCATGTGCTTGGCATGAGCCGCTGGCAATCCATGCGGTACATTGTTCTGCCGCAAGCGTTTCGTGTCATCGTTCCACCTACGGGCAATCAATTTATCGGGATGCTGAAAACTTCTGCGATGGCCTCGGTTGTTGGCTATATGGATCTGCTGCTGACAGCACAGCAAGCGGCAAGTGCAACGTTCAATTATATCGACACATTAATTGCGGCGGTCATATACTATCTCGTCTTTACCGCACTATTTACCCTATTGCAAAACTATGTTGAACGACGTATGGATGTCGTGAAAGCTTCTGAGCGGAAAAATCGTAAAATTGTAGCCAACACTCAGCTTTCCGGTGAGAGTCAGACCGCAGCCTAACGCTATTGATCACGAGAGGGGGATGACAATGATCAACATTGAGGCTTTAACGAAATCATATAATGGCCAGCAAATATTGAAGCAAGTGAATTTGAATATTAAAGAAGGCGAAAAGGTTGTTATTATTGGGCCGTCCGGCTCAGGCAAGTCAACGATGCTGCGCTGTATGGCGGGACTTGAACCAATAGATAGCGGGAAAATATTGTTTGAGGGTAAAGATATTTTTGCATCTAGGCAAAACCGTTCGGAGATCGGCATGGTATTCCAATCCTTTGATCTGTTTACCCATCTGTCTGCGCTTGAAAATATTATGCTCGCTCCCAAAATTGTGCGTAAGGAGGAAGAAAAGGTTGTTAGAGAACGTGCGCTGAAGCTTCTTGATCGGGTTCAGCTAACTGAACGCATGAATCACTATCCCGAGCAGCTGTCAGGCGGGCAACAGCAAAGGATCGCAATCGCAAGAGCACTGGCAATGAATCCGAAGCTGATGTTGTTCGATGAGCCGACCTCGGCGCTCGATCCAGAAATGACGGGCGAGGTGCTCGATGTTATTGTCGATGTCGTTCGAGATGGAATGACGGTCGTCATCGTAACGCATGAGATGGAATTTGCCAGACGTGTTGGAGATCGCATTATTTTTATGGATAACGGCGTAGTGGTTGAGGATGTTCCAACAAGCAAGATTGGCGAGATGAAGAGGAATCCCAGGCTTGAACAGTTTTTAGCACAAATCAGTTAGAGGTTAGCGGAGGCACAAAAGTGGCTGAAGCTGATGACGATGGGAGAGGATTGTATGCGAGCAGCTACTTTGGCGCTTGTGCAATTTGATAGTGTTATAGGAGATGTCGTCAGCAACACGCGCAAGGCGATTTCCTTTATGCAGCAAGCAGGCAGTCAACAGGCAGATCTTATCGTATTTCCTGAGCTGTTTCTGACAGGCTATGATTTGGACGTGCTTGGCAGTCGTTATCAGGAGCTGGCTCAGCATGAGCAAAGCGAAGCTGTTCGACAGCTTTGCGAGGCGGCGAAAGCGGCTGAGATTAACGCAATTTTGCCAATGCCGCTGCGAACGGCATCAGGCATTGGCAATGGCGCATTGGCAGTCAACCGTCTCGGTGAAATTGTTGCGCAATATGCCAAGGTTCATCTGTGGGCAGAAGAGCAGCGTTATTTTACCGCGGGTGATGAATTGATCGTTGCTGCCTTTGATTTTGCTAAGGTTGGGATGATGATTTGCTATGATGCAGGTTTTCCTGAAGCGGCTAGGAGCCTAACGTTAAAGGGTGCCGAGATGCTGGTTGCCCCTTCGGCATTTACAAAAGATTTAGCGCAGCGCTGGAATATTTACTTTGCTACGAGAGCGCTAGAAAATACGAGATTTGTTGCTGCAGTCAACGGGGTTGGAGGGCTTTCTGAGGAAAGTTGGCTTTTTGGCAACAACAAGGTGTCAGCGCCAAACGGTGAGCTTGTGCTCGATGCGGAGCTGGATCGGGAAGCGATGCAGCTGTTGACAATCGATTTGACGCTTAACAAGGAATATGAGTCGTCTATTCCGTATTTGAGGGATCGACGAGCAGATATATACAGTAAGTAATGCCAAAATTAAAATGGTGCGAATTAGTAAATTTATAATTTGCTGAACATTCAGAAAATGAAAGAGGGACAACGATGGCACAATTAATATTTCCAATCGAAGAATTTCAAAATCGTGTAAGTAAGGTGCAGCGGGAGCTGCAAAGCAAGGATTGGCCTGCAATGCTTGTTCATACGCCGGAAAATATTTTTTATTTGACGGGCTATCAAAGTCCTGGCTATTACATGTACCAATGCCTGATCGTACCTGCACATGGCGAGCCGAAATTAGTGTTGCGCCGCGGTGAATTAGCAAATGTAGAAACGTATAGCTGTCTGTCATTGGATCAGGTTGTAACTTATGAAGACACGAATGATCCGGTCGAAATGACCGCGGACACGGTTAAAGATATGGGGATTCCTGAAGGCTCAATCGGAGTAGAGACAGGATCATGGTTTTTGCAGGTTCGCAATTATAAGAAGCTTGCGGCTTGCTTGGACAAGTATTCGCTTGTGGACGGGCAAGGAACGGTCGAGGCCTTTCGCGTCATTAAGTCGGTAAATGAGCTAGCTTATATTCGTCAGGCTTGTAAGGTGACGGATGCCTCGATGCAAGCAGGCTTGGACGCGATTCAAGTTGGAGCCAATGAGGATGAAGCGGCGGCAGCGATGTTTTCAGCTATGATTTTGGCAGGCGGAGAATATTTGGGGATGGAGCCGTTCATTTCCTCCGGCAATCGCTCCGGCAATATGCACGCAGCTTGGGGGCATAAAGTAATTGGCCAGGGCGAGACGCTGCTGCTTGAGGTAGCAGGCGCGGTCAATCGCTATCATGGAGCGCTAATGCGCGCTGCTTATACAGGCCAGCCTTCAGATGAAATCAAACGTGTGAGCGAGGTATGCATCGCATCCTTGAATGCCGCGATTGAGACGATCAAACCTGGCGTTACAGCTGGAGAGGTGGACCAGGCTTGCCGCGGCACAATTGAAAAAGCAGGCATGTACGATTTGTTCCGTAAGCGTACAGGCTATTCAATAGGTGTTGCTTTCGCGCCTGACTGGGGCGAAGGCCATATTATGAGCTTGCAGCGTGATGATGAGCGTGTGCTGCAGCCGGGCATGGTGTTTCATATTCCGCCAGCTCTGCGCGTGCCGAACCAATACGGTGTTGGCTTTAGCGAAACCTTGGTTGTAACGGAGACAGGCTGCGAAATTTTAACGTCACTGCCAAGAGAATTGACAATTATCGGAGGTTAAGCCTATGACAACTTCAATGAATGGAAAAACAGCAATCGTTGCGGCAGCAAGCAAGGGGCTGGGAAAAGCGGTTGCGACTGAGCTGGCGGCAAGAGGGGCGAACGTCGTGCTGTTTAGTAGAGAATTGGCGGTGGCAGAGCAGACAGCTGCGGAAATCGCCAACGCCACAGGCTCCTCGGTCATTGGCTTGCAGGTTGATGTTTGCAAGGAAGAAGATATTCGCGCCTGCATTGAGCAAACGGTCAGCGTATTTGGCGGGATAGATATTGTGGTGACCAACAGCGGCGGACCGCCAGCAGGCGTGTTTGAGCAGTTGAAGGAAGAGGATTGGTTCTATGCGTTTGAGCTTAATCTGATGAGTATTGTGCGTACGGTTCGCTATGCGTTGCCGCATATGAAGGAAGGAGCGGGGGCAATTGTTAATCTTGCCTCGTCATCTGTCAAGCAGCCGATTGCTGGCTTAACGCTGTCTAATGTGATGCGTACAGGTGTAGCTGGCTTAAGCAAAACACTGTCGGAGGAGCTTGCAGGCTACGGTATTCGTGTCAATACCGTGGCGCCAGGACGAATTGATACCGACCGTGTACGTGGACTCGATCAGCTGCGAGCGCAAAAAGCGGGAATTACTCCAGAAGCGTACAAGGCTAAAACAGAAGCAGTTATTCCGCTTGGTCGCTACGGCAAGCCCGAGGAGCTGGCGAAGGTAGTCGCATTCCTGTGCTCAGATGATGCAAGCTATGTGACCGGGCAAACGCTGCTCGTCGACGGAGGCATGGTGAAGTCGATATGAGAGTGGATGAATTAAAGCAGAAGCTGGCGAGCGACATGAGAGTCGAGCGGGTGCTGGAGGTTCTGGAACGGCTAATTGCATTTCAAAGCGTAAATCCCGGGGGCAAGGAGCAGGATGCGGCGCACTTTATCGCTGATTTTATGCGCACGGCGGGCTGTGAGGTGTCGTTGCAGGAGGTGGAGCCTGGTCGGCCCAATGTGATTGCTGTGTTGAAGGGGACCGGACAAGGCAAGTCGATCATCTTGAATACGCATATTGATGTCGTGCCAGCTGGGGATGGCTGGAGCAGCGATCCGTTTAAGATGCGAGTTGATGGTGACCGTGTCGTAGGGCGAGGCGTGATGGATGCGAAAGGTCCGCTTGCCGCAATGATGGTGGCGATTGAAGCGATTGCAAGAGCTGGGATTAAGCTTCCTGGAGATATTATTTTGGCTGCAGTTGTCGACGAGGAGGCTGCAAGTCTTGGGGCCAAGAGCTTGCCAAGCGAGCTAACTGCCTCGTTTGCCGTAATTGGCGAAGCGACGAATCGAACGCTGGCGATTGCCCATCGCGGCAGTATTCGACCGATTCTTGCGGTCAAAGGCGTATCCGCGCATTCCTCTACACCACAGCTAGGTAAAAATGCGGTTTCGCTGATGGCTAAAGCTGTAGTAGCACTCGATCGATTTGCCGAAGAGGAGCTTGTTCATCGCACGCATCCGTTGACTGGTCAATCCTCTCTGGCGGTAACGATTATGAAGGGCGGGATTAAGGAGTCGATGATACCAGATTATTGCGAAGCACTTATTGATCGACGCTTAATTCCTGGCGAGTCGGAGCAGGAAGCCATTGAAGAAATGATGAACGTGCTGGAGCGCGATCCTCAGCTGGCAGGCCAAGTCTATATTGAACGAATGATTCCGACAACAGGTACGGCTTCTGAAACGGATGAGCAGCATGAGCTTGTACAGCTCGGCAAGCGGGTGCTGGCAGATGTGTACGAGAAGGAAACGGCCATTACAGGCTTAACCGCTAATTGCGACATGACGCATTTTGTTGCAAAAGGAATTCCGGCGGTTATATATGGTCCTGGCGATTTTAGCATTGCCCACAAGATTGACGAATGGGTAACGATTGATGAGCTGGAGAAAGCAGTCTGCGTATATGCCTATTTTGCACTAGAAGCAGCGTCTCAAGTCGAGTAATGATTGAGAAGCGCTTAATATCAATTCGAACGAGGTGAGCAGCGATGATTGCAGAACAAACGAATAACAACCTACTGGCTCCATGGACAAAAAAGCTGCTGCCTTCGCCAACGGCAGAGCTGGAAGCAAAGGTTGCACGCATGCAGCAAGAAGGAAGTAAGGTGTATCGCTTTGGTCTGGGGCAGCCAGATTTTCCTACTCCAGCGCATGCCAAGCAAGCGGCTATCGATGCCATTCATAATAATTTCACAGGCTATACCGACACTGCTGGCATCTTGTCCTTGCGTCAAGCTGTGGTGAGCTCCTTGCAGGAGCAGTGCGGTGTGCAATACGAGCCTGATGAAATCGTTGTGTCGATTGGTGGCAAGCATTCGCTATTTAATGCGATTAATACACTGCTGCAGCAGGATGACGAGGTGCTGCTGCCAACGCCGTACTGGGTATCCTTCCCGGAGCAGATTAAATTTGCAGGAGGCATTCCGCGTTTTGTTGAAACGGATGCTAGTACAGGCTATAAGGTAACACCTGAAATGCTGGAGCAAGCTATAAGTCCGGCAAGCAAGCTGCTGATTTTGAATCAACCAAACAATCCTTCAGGCGCAGTATATACACGTGAGGAGCTGGATGGAATTGCTCAATTCTGTATCCGTCACAATTTATGGGTTATTAGCGATGAGGTCTATTCCTGCTTCGTATTTCAGGAGGAAGGCTTCACGAGCATCGCCAGCCTGCCTGGGATGAAGGAAAGAACGATTATTATAAATGCGGTATCGAAAAGCTACAGCATGACAGGCTGGAGAATTGGCTATTCTGCTTCACCTGCGCCTGTTGCGGCAGCAATGCTTAAGCTGCAATCACATACGACGAGTAACCCTGCTTCAATCGCACAGGTTGCAGCGCTTGCAGCGTTACAAGGGCCTCAGAATGGCATTCAGGAAATGCGCGAGACCTATTTGGCAAGGAGAGAGGTGCTTGTTGCAGGGGTTCGTCAGCTGCGCGGCTTGAAGTGCCTGATGCCAGATGGAGCTTTTTACGTATGGGTTGATGCGTCGGAGTGGCTAGGAAAAACATTATGCGGTCAGACCATCGACTCCATGGACAAGCTGGCTGAGGTGCTGCTGACCGAGGGGAATATTGCGATTATGCCAGGCACAGGCTTTGGCAGCGGTAAGCACGTTCGCTTGTCCTACGCGATTTCCATGGCGGAAATCGAAGAGGGTCTAATACAGATGGGCAAGCTCCTTGGCTACAAGCAATAGCTGATATAACGATGAGATGAGAGGATGAACAGAATGAATGTTGTACAATTGAAGGAACAGCTAAAAGGAATTTATGTTCTTGCCATTACGCCATTTACTGAAGATGGATCAGCTATTGATGAGGCAGCACTGGCCCGCAATATCAATCATTATATCGAAGCTGGAGCGCATGGAGTTGTTGTAGGCGGCACGTATGCTGAATATCCGAGCATGACGGTTGAGGAGCGAAAAACCTTGTTCAGATATGCTGTAAAGGCAGTAGCTGGCAGAGTGCCGCTGCTGTGCTGTACGGCAGCAAGTGGAACAGAGGAAGCGATTATGCTGACTAAGGCAGCCAAAGAATACGGTGCAAGCGGTGTAATGGTTACACCGCCCTATGTATCAGAGGTTCGTCCAGCTGATATCGCCTATCATTTTCAACTGCTGAATGATGCTGTAGATTTTCCGATCTTTATCTATAACAGCGCAAGCATCGGGGTTCATTTATCTCCTGAGGAAATTAAAGGACTGGCAGATTTGTCTAATGTTGCAGGTGTGAAGCAGGGAGCGACAGATTTGCATGCGCTAGTTCGAACTCAAGCTTATTCTGGTGAAAAAATCGCTGTTATGTGCGGCTCAGATGGACTTGCTTTAGGCGCAATTGCCTCTGGACTGGCAGGCTGTACCTCTACCAATGCAAACTTTATGACGAGCGAGTTTGTTTCGCTTTACGAGGAAGTTAAGGCAGGGAGAAATGAGGAAGCAATCAGGCGCTATTACAGCTGGCAGCCGATCCGCGAGCTTGCCAAAAAGTATGGACAGCCCGCTATGGTTAAGGCTGCGCTAGAAGTTGTCGGCTTGCCTTCAGGCCCCGTTCGTGCTCCTTTTCGTTCCTTGGATGAGACTGCTAAGGCGGAAATTCGTCAAACACTAAAAGAGGTTGGAATTATTTCATAGTTTAATAGTATTTGCAGTCATTACTCCCCCTTGGTAATGTTGCGCATATAAGGCTGCTGGACAGATTGTAACGATTCGTCCAGCAGCCCTTTTATGCTTGGCAGCCAATCAATGAATACTGAATATCCATCTAATTTAGCTACAGAAAGCAAAAGGGATGAGGTGGGCAAATGCGGCCAATGGATAAGAGCAGCTGCATGATAAATAAAGAAAGAAGCATACTGCTGTCTCAATTTCAAATCGACAGGGTATGCTCCTTGTTCATTTTACTTTAGCTAGAGTGTATAGATAGATTGAACAATTCCGTTTGTAAAGCTAACATATTGTGTGCCGTATCTCCAAACCTCAACAGTAAATCCGTTAGAGGTTAATTTTGAAGTGGATGAAGGGCGTCCCCAGGATAGCTCAACCTGAGTTTTGCTCATGCCAACTGCAACTTTCTCGGCCTTAATTAACTTCCAGGTCGAAGCTGACCAGTTGTATTTTTTATATGGATCGAAGGGTAAAAATGTATACTGGTCATTCAAAATACTTGAAACAAAATCTCTGGATGTGCTGCCCATCGTATAGGTTTTTCCGCCAGCACTCTTAAAGACAACATCGAAATTATCACCGCCTGCTGGCACGATGTCTGTAACGGTAAGCTTCATAAACCTTTCCCAATTGCTATAGCGGTTAACCCAATAGGATTTATTAATAAATTGCGATAAGCTTCCTTGTTTTTCTTTTTTCTCAATTGCAGCTGTCTCTGAGGATTCAACTACCATTGAAGCTTTGCCAATCGAGATTTTCATTTTCTTATATTTTTTATCCCATTCTATCTTTGCAATTGAAGCTTTAGTTAATAACGATGCCGGGAAAACGGTCGAACCATTCAGAACCTGTACCGGTTGATTAAGTGTAATGTCTTTTCCGTTAAGCTTAGCTTTCTTTTGTCCGGTCTTAAGCTGAAGCTTTTGATCGCCAAGACTAATATCAAAGGTTTTACTATCCTTATTGCTGATTGTTGCGCCCAGCGCTTTGAATACCGAAACGAGCGGCAAGTATGTTGTATTATCTTTGCTTATTGCACCAGTTAAATTTGCGCTTAAGCTAATTGAAACAGTCGTTGATTTGCTATTATCGTTTGCCGAAACCGATACTTTCGTTTCTCCAACACCTAGAGTTTTGTAGGTGCCATCACTTAGAGCTTTAACGAGATAAGGCTTATCAAATGTCAATTTTGCTTCTTTGCCCGGTAAGTTTTCCTTGTAGCCGTTACTATAGGTTTGCACAATTTTGAAGCTTAGCTTATCGCCAACAGATGGCTTTGTGCTGGAGGCCGTAATCGTAAGGCCGGACACGACCGGTGACTCAATGTTGAAAACTTGGCCGTCTCTATAGACTTTCCAGCTTCCATCTTTGTGCTTAACGAGCCATTGCGGTACATTTCTTCCTGTATTGACGATAATGTCTTGGTTAGCATTTCGTCCCGCATTAGGGTCGTCGACTAGCGTACCATAATACAAGCTGGTTTGAACGGCATTTTTTATTTCAGTAACTTGACTAGTCAGCTTAAACCTATCTTTGCTTGACGCTGATGGGTCGGTCAACCAAACTGTGCCATCCTTTTTAGTTACAATTAATGCACCGCTTGAATGGAAAGAGATATCAACAGCGTCCTCTGTCACTGTTACCGGGGAATAGGGGTAGTCGTTAGTGTTGAAAAATAATGCTGTTAGATCTGCGGCTACAACCTTGCCGTTTTTATCAAGATATGCCGCGTATCTATTGCTATATCCTTCCATCGCTACTACAGATGAGGGGTCGTCAACTTTATCAAGCAGGTATATACTGCTCGTAATTCGAATTTCTCCTTGGTTATTGACATAAAGAATTTCATTATCGGCGGTTCCAATTAAGACAGCGTCTTTTATTTTTTCGTTTTTCTGTCCATAAACATCCCAAACCGTTCCGTCATTTTTTAAGTAGTCGTAACCATCAAGCTGTTTGATGTTATTTTGTTTTTTATCAACGACTGGATCCTTGGAATTTTCCCAGTATACAAGCTCTCCTTTGCTGTTCAAAGCATAACTCTTCATATTGCTTCCAATAAAAATAGTAGTGAAATCTGTTTCATACTTTTTATAGCCTGTTGGTTCCCACAATCTTTTGAGCCAAAGAGTTCCATCCTCTAACAAAATGGCATCTTGATCGACTAATTTGACGGATGCCGTCTTGGGCGCGGCTTCTGCTAAGGATACAGGCAAGCCGACTGCTACCAAGCAAAACATAATGACAGTAAGAAGAGCTTTTTTCATCGTATATTATCTACTCCCTTTTAATTAATTCAGGAATAATATACCATAAAAATCTAATATTTGTTTATCATTTTTTAGTTAAAAGGTCCTGAATAAACGTGACGCAGCAACCATTTCATATTTTTTTCAGGGAAACGGTTATTTTCTTGCCTTTTACTGAAAAGATGTGGTGCAATTTCACTTACACATCCTCACAAATTTTTCATATTGATGACGCAAGAGAGCAAAGACTTATTCAGCATGTAACAGAGTTTACAACATAATCACCTGTGGCATTCCCTCATAATTGGGTAAATAAAAGTCCCAGTCGATAAGCTGACTGGGACTTTAAGCTGAAATCAAGACTGCTTGTCCTGTTCAGGTTGTTTTTCTTTCTCGGCAGACTTACTCAGCAGTTCTTTCAGTTCCAGCAGTTGCTTCTCGGTCTGTTGCTGTGATCGCTGAATGTCCTGAAGCTGTATCTCCATGCTTTGCAACCTTTGTTGATTCTCCTGCTGAATACCTTCAGATATTTTTTGCGTTTTTGTATTGTCCATCACGACGAGAATGGTCAGACCTGCACTAAAGATTGTTAAGCCTCGAGCGATTTGATTCAAGTCGAGCTCATTTAATGCGAATAAACAATCAGCAAGTCCTGCTCCTAGTAAAACGCCACCAATCGTGGCAATAATATTCCATTTCCATTTTTCTGATAGTAACGATGCTGTTTGCTTCATTAAGCGTTCTCCTTCAACTAAGATCGTATAAATGCCATAATGAAAACCCCCGACCTTTGCCAGAGGTGCTGTCCAATTGCTGACACAATTAGAGGTACACTTCACCGTCGGGGGTTGATAGGTATAATTCATTTTCGGTAAGTAAATAAATCGGTTAACTTGAATAACATCTACCAAGCATAAGCTTTTGGAGCTGCACCACCTGGTCCTGGGAAAATTTCGTCCAGACGTTGCAACGTTGCTTCATCAAGCTTAATATCAACAACACGCAGTGCGCCTTCAAGCTGTTCTAATGTACGCGGACCAATAATTGGAGCGGTGAGTGCAGGATGTGCGAGTGTCCATGCTAGCGCGACATTTGCTTCAGATTCGCCAAGCTCCTTGCACAACCGTTCAAACGCTTCAAGCTGCTGGCGATGCTTCTCTACGCGCTCTGGATTGTTGGCACGTGTTGATCCTTCGATCGGTTTTAGTGCGTGACCACTTAATAGACCACCATCAAGCGGACTCCAAGCAATAACGCCTATTCCTTGCTCTTGTGCTGCTGGCAATAGCTCAAGCTCAGGCAGGCGACATAGCAAGCTGTATTTATGCTGCTCACTAACCAAGCCTAGCATGTTATGCGCTTTTGCTTCATATTGTGCTTTGACAAGGTCGAAACCGGCAAAATTACTGGAGCCAACGTATCCAATTTTGCCTTGATTCATCGCCACACGAAAGCCTTCCCATAGCTCATCCCAAGATACATTGCGATCAACATGGTGCATCTGATAAAGCTCAATATGGTCTGTTTGCAGACGTTTTAGCGATCCTTCCAGATGACGACGCAGCTTGTAGGCAGATAGACCGCCTTCATCATTAGGGCCATCATGTTCATCATGCATTTTACCGTAAAACTTCGTTGCAAGTACCACTTTTTCACGACGCCCGCCACCTTGTGCGAACCAGCGTCCGATAATTTCCTCTGTTCTGCCGGCATTTTCACCCCAGCCGTAAATATTGGCAGTGTCAAAAAAGTTAATGCCAGCCTCGACAGCAGCGTCCATGATGCGGAAAGCTTCCTTTTCGTCCGTACTTACACCGAAATTCATCGTGCCTAGGCAAAGCTTGCTTACCTTTAAACCAGAACGACCTAAGTATGTATATTGCATGAGTCACACTCCTTTATGGAAAGTAGGTTTCACTCGTATTATACGAGAAATATAGTGAAAATACTATTCTACACTATTTTTTACAGTAGTCGCTGGTTAGAAAAATTGGCATAAAGGATAAGCAGCATACATATACTACTCTTACATAATATTTCAATAATGGTGATATCAGAAAACGTACATGGTGTTTTATTTCTAGATGTGTTATAATAAGGTATTGAAATAACGATCTATGTAATTTGCATGATGTAGAGGTTATGAGTTATTCAATAACCGTAAGCAACGTGCAAATTTTTTTATTTCAGTAACAATATTGGGAACAATGAAAAGGTGGGTTTATTTAATGGAAACAGGTACAGTGAAATGGTTTAATGGCGAAAAAGGATTCGGATTTATCGAGGTTGAAGGCGGAAATGACGTATTTGTTCATTTCAGCGCAATCGTAAGCGAAGGCTACAAAACACTTGAAGAAGGTCAACGCGTTGAATTCAACATTGTTCAAGGTAACCGTGGTCCTCAAGCAGAAAACGTTGTAAAACTTTAGGATATGAATCAATTGCCCCACACTTGGGGCAATTTTTTTAATCATAATCAAGTGAAACAGCAATCGAATATCGTTGATAAATAAGGAATAGAAAGTGGGGAGCACATGTATAATTCTCGAAAAAAACCATTAGAAGACATTCCAACTGAGCTAACTGTAATATGGTCATGTACGAACGAGAACTGCAAGGGGTGGATGAGAGATAACTTCTCTTTTTCAGCATCTCCGGTATGCCCTAAATGTCATTCCTCTATGATCAAAGATGAAAAGATTCTGGATGTCGTGGAGAACACGAGTCCGATTTCTTCTAAACGAAACTAACAAAAGCAGCTCAGCATCCATCAAGTGCACCCTTATGAATAAACATTGGGAAACCGAAAGGCAAACCAATGTTTCATAAGGGTGCACTTTTATTACCTCTAATTAGACCGAACATTAACCGATATATGCTTTTAGGGAGGTGTTTGCTTGCTTGATGGAAACATAAAATTAGCGTACGACATGGAAATCTCAAATGGTGGACATATTCTGTATGTATATGAGAATGAAGACCGTTACATCGAGAACGCCGTTTCTTTTATTTTGTCCGGCATAAAGTACGGTCACCATCTCCTCATTATTGAAAATCGGAGCCGATACAAGAATATTCATGATCGATTAAGTACGCTGCTAACAGAAGAGGAACTGCTATATGTCCATCATATTGACAATTATAAATTTTATCGCATTTATGGGGATTTTGATTGTACATTAATTCTAGATCACTTCAACGAGTTGCTTAAACCATTTCAAGAAAAATGCATGACCGTAAGAACTTGGGCACATGTAGAATGGAAAGAGCAAGATAATATACTAGCTATACTGAAGCAATATGAGATCGAAGCCGACAAAAATGTTAAAAAGCTGGGTTTAATCTCCGTTTGTGCATACAACGCTAATGAGATTCGAGGATCTTTTCAAAACGATTTGCTTCGCAGTCATGCTTATTTTATGACCGATAATGAGCTGGTGCCTTCTCCCTTGTATGAAAAGGGATGCGATCAGGTTGTTTTTCCTTCATTATCTATCCATACTGAAATGCAAAATAAAATTGAACGTCATTCTTTAGAACGAGAAAAAGCAGAAGGACAATTAAGAGCGACCCGGGCTCAGCTGGAGTCATTTATTATGGATAATCTTGATCCGATCCTAATCTTTAATCAGCATGATCAATTGATCAAAGTGAATTATGCGTTTGAGCGTACATATGGGTGGTCAGTAGAAGAAGTGTTGGGTATTAGTGTGACGCAAATCCCAATTGCTTCACCAGAGCAGGAAGCAGAAGTGCTTAGAAATAGGAATATTGTAATCTCAGGTGTTGGAGTAGAGGCATATGAGACATTCAGCATCAAAAAGGATGGAACCAAGCTGCATGTACTACTATCTTGCTCACCAATTCGTGACGCACAGAATCGAGTTAACGGATTTGCCGTTATTATAAGAGACATAACAGAAAAGAAGCTTGCTGAACAGCTGTTGATAAGCTCCGAGAAGCAATCTATTGCTGCACAGTTAGCAGCTGGTATTGCTCATGAAATTAGAAATCCAATCACCTCGATAAAAGGATTTTTGCAATTGTTACAGCGATCCAAATCAACGAATCATGATAAGTATTTTGAAATTATGTTCTCTGAATTTGACCGCATTGAATTGATTATTCGGGAGCTGCTCGTGCTGGCGAAGCCTCAAGTGACTAAATTTGAATTGAAAGATATTCGAACGATTATTGAGGATGTTATGACGCTATTAGAAGGACAAGCTCATTTAAATAATATTCAGATTATAACCATTTTCGAATTAGAGGAGGCATACTTAAACTGCGATGAGAACCAGATCAAGCAAATGTGCATTAATTTTATAAAAAATGCCATTGAATCTATGCCGAATGGAGGAAATTTAACGATTGAGTTAAAGCTTTACGGTAAAAATCAAGTGTTGATTGGGATTGCAGACGAGGGCTTCGGAATCCCCGAACAAATTTTGAAGCTGCTTGGACAGCCGTTCTATACGACAAAAGAAAAAGGCACAGGTCTTGGCTTTATGGTTAGTAAAAAGATTGTTGAGAATCATTATGGTCAACTTCGTGTGTCGAGTGAAGTTAACAAAGGAACGACGATAGAGGTTTTGCTTCCTATTGCAAAATAAAAAGTCGCAATTAAAGCCTGATCCTTCCATTCATAAGGTAGA
This sequence comes from Paenibacillus septentrionalis, assembly GCF_042659865.1. Taxonomy (NCBI): domain Bacteria; kingdom Bacillati; phylum Bacillota; class Bacilli; order Caryophanales; family Paenibacillaceae; genus Paenibacillus; species Paenibacillus septentrionalis. The sequence continues at coordinate 605,865 of NZ_JBHSTE010000003.1, read as the reverse complement.
ATCAGGCTTTAAATTGCGAGCCATTAGCGGTTTCCGGAATCGATTTGCTCCTTCTCTAGATTTGAATCGGAGGCGGGCAAGACCGATGCTCTTGGAATACGGAAGGAAACGGTTGTCCCTTTATTCAGCTCACTTTCAATTCGGAGCTCTTCGCCGAAGAGTTGTTTTAGGCGTCGGTTTGTATTGGCAATTCCGATTCCTTGCTTATGACGGTTTTCATCAGAAATGATTTCCTCGATTTGCTCCACAGTCATTCCGACTCCATCATCCTTAATAACAATCAAGTGATGGTCAGCATGATTCGTCACGGATATATGAACGGTTCCGCCCTCATCTTTTTGCAGAATGCCGTGACTTAATGCATTTTCAACAAGGGTTTGGATAGAAAGTGGCGGGATGAGTATGTCGTTAAGATTCTCAATATGCCATGTCACATTCAAACGTTCTTCAAATCGTACCCCTTCAATATATAAATACGAACGGATAAGTTCAAATTCATCAGAGATAGGAATCAAGTTTTTCGTATTATTTGTATTGAAGCTTCTATGCAAATAATTACCGAATTCATTTAGCAGCTCAATCATTCGATTCGAATCAATTTCGCCTAAAGAGGCGATCGCATTCAGTGTATTGTATAGAAAATGGGGCTTTATTTGCGCTTGTAAATAAGCTGCTTCCAAACGAAAGCGCTCCTGATTCGCTTGATTTTGAGTAATGAGTGCATGAACGCGAGCTTTTAGCTCTAATGTGTTTGCGGGCTTGGCAACATAATCGTTCGCACCAACAAGAAAGCCTGTATAGATATCTGCTGTTTGATTACGCGCTGTCAGCAGCAAGATTGGAAGCTCAGCAACCGTATATTGCTTGCGAATTTCCTTGCACAGCTCATAACCTGACATATGAGGCATCATAACATCCGAAATGACAAGGTCCCATTGTCCAGTATGTAGCATTCTTAAAGCATCTTCTGCATTATTTATGGTCGAGATATGATACTGGTCTTCAAGGATGCTATGTATAACTTTTAAATTAATCGGGTCATCATCTACGATGAGAATGTTGCCATTTAGTTGTTTATCCGAGTGAAGCGTTAATGTTTCCTTGTCATCATGCTGGCTAGTTGATGCTGCTGCAGTAGCTAAATCCACAGGATACTCTGTCGCGCTGTGTGCTAATGGCAACGTGAAGGAAACGGTTGTTCCTTTGCCAACCTCGGACTGTACCTTAACCGTTCCACCATGCAGCTCGATTAATTGCTGAGCAATGTTTAACCCAAGTCCGATCCCGCCTTGACCATCCTTGTCGGAATGCACGTAGCGATGGAAGATGCGATCCAGCTCATCCTGACTCATTCCTATACCGGTATCGGTGATAGAGATTGTGGCTTCATGATCGTCATGACTGGCACTAACGGTAATGCTTCCCTCATCTGTAAACTTCACCGCATTATGCATGACATTAAATAGAATCTGAATAACCCTGCTCTCATCCGCGTTTACATAAGGAAAAGCGGCCGGTATATGAGAGGTAATACTTAGCTTGCTCGTGTTTTTCATGAAATGCATCATGTCAATGACGCCAGAGGTAACACTTTTGACATCGATCGGCTTTACGTTTAACTGAATGCGCCCCTCATCCAATTGATTCAAGTCCAACAAATCATTCAAAGTAAAGGTCATACGATGACCAATTTGCAGCAGCAGCTCCAGATTCGATCTACTTTTATTCGATAATTGCGAAGCCTCATCCTCAAGCATCGCTTGTGCAATATTCAAAATGCCGTGCAGCGGGTTACGCAATTCGTGAGAGGTGTTGGCAAGAAAAATATCCTTTTGCTTATCTGCCTTTTCCAATTTAATACGCTGCTCATTGTTCAGACGAACAACGCTCATATGACGCCGGAAAAGGAGAAGGGCAATCACCATAATCGAGACGATATAATCGATTGGATAGTAAGGAATATTAACAACATTAGCTTTTATAGCGATACCCCAAACACCATTGGATATAAAGCAAAGGATATAGAACAGAATAAATATTCCGTCCGTGTTCCCCTTTCTAACAGCAGATATTGTTGGAACAAGAAACTGCATCGCGATAATCAATGCATAGGTCCCCAAAAGCATTTGTACCGGGATTAAGTGCAATGCTGAAGTCGTCATTAGAATAATTGCGATTGGAATGTATAACATAAACAGCACTGTCGAGAATCGGGATCTAATCCGATACAATTCATTGATGAACTTTAACGTTGCAAGAACCAGCCCAATAAGCACGACAAACAGAAATTTAATATAGTACTTATTTTCTACAGGCAGCTGCAGTAAAACATGATCATCAATTAATAGAATTAATCCGTTAAGTGCAAGCAATAAGCTAAAATAAAGCAATTCTTTTGAATACGTTCCTCTGCTGAAGAAAAAGATGGCTAGTGCATAGATGCTATGCAGGAAAAAAATCATGCTGACGAGCAATTGCAGGGATTGAGAAAAAGCTGTTTCCTTTGCAATAGCTGCCTGCAGCCCAAAGTAAACTGAGCCTTGCAAACCACCGGCATCAGCACTATCAAAATTCGAAATTTGAATGACAAGGTCAATCTCTTTGGCATCGGTAGTGAAGACAACAGTCATCGGACCCTGTGTTTTCACTTTTTGGACTGGATGCTTGTCCGCTAGATTATGCTTGTTAATCAATTCTCCGTTTACATAAACGCTCGCATACGATTCAAAATTCTTTAATAGGAGTCCATATATTGAATCATCTTGTTCAGGAAGTAGAATATGTAATCGGTATGTTCCAATACCAATCGCTGATCCTCTGATTGGTTTTAGGGTTTCCTTCCAATTTCCCGGCACATGTAGATATTGCTGCTGGTGATCATTAGCAGCGTCCTCCATCATAAACGTATCAGGGTAAAAAGCCCACTCGCCATTGAGAGATATCGTTTCATGCTCAGTTAATGTTTTCTGGCGAAGATCAACGCTCCCTTTTATGGCAGTTTCATATTGTGGAGCGTTGAAATACAGAAGCCAGCCTACGCGCAAAGCTAAGAGGCATAATATGAATATGCCGATAGCTAGTCCTATTTTTCTCTTATTCTTATATGTATGTGCAAACAATAGCTTTCACCTTTCAATTCTACTATTTGCTTAGAAATAGATAGCAAATGTTAGATTGATTTTATCGTAGTTAATTGTTGCTGTCTACGCAATCCAATTTTGACTTTATTATGTAGCCTTCGATTCAATAAAAAAGCACCCTTTACGATTACGTCAGGGTGCGCTGGATATTTCATTCAAGTTGCTGCCATTACCTTAAATGACTCTGATATCTGATCCACACCGTTGACGACGATTGTAACCTGGTGTATCCCTGGATAATGCTTGCGTGTTGTCAGATCCTTGAACGAGTGTGTGCGATTGTATACCTTATCTGTCTGATCGAAGGTGTTTTCCGTAATTTTGAACAGCTTGCGCGACGTTTTGCCATTGGCCTTAACAAAGTCGATTGCGTATTCGATGCGCAGCAGCTGAGGAGCTGAATCGCTAGAGCACACTGAAAATGAAAAGTTAAGTGCTTCACCAATCCTGATTTGCTGACTAGACAGCTGGAGCTGCTTAATTACCACCTTCGGCGCGGTGTTCAGCCCGAACAAGGCCAATACTTCTGGATCTGCCTTGCGCAGCAGTGTACGACAGCCGTGTTTTATGATCCAGTCGGTGCGAGGGTCTTGTCCACGCCAAGCCTTCGCTAGCTGCAGCACCTTCTCAGGATGATGTTTGGCAATGTCATTGAGATTGTTCGCAACACTTTTTCTAACGTATTCGGATTCATCTGCCTTGAGACGCTCCAAAATTGGGAGGATCGGTACAGGATCATCTATAAACATACGGAGAGGAGCAGCCCATGGAAGCTTGGGACGGCAGCCTTCACTAGCCAATCGTCTAATATGATGGTTGGCATCTGTTGACCATTCCAGCATCTGCTGCATCATGCGCTTAGGATCACGTTCGATGAATGGGCGAACAGCGAACTCCGCGCTTGAGGACGAGGTGAATCTGGCAAGTGCCTGCATAGAGGTTTCCCAATCATCAAGTCCATATACTTCTACAAAGTCGGGAAAGAATAAGTATTCGAAGCCTGTGCAAGCTGGACTAATATCTGACAATATTGCGATAGCTTCACGATAATCGGATGGGAGAGTTTGACCAAGAGAAAGACTAATATGCCGAATACGCTGCTTCAGCGGTTTGTTATTCCACTCGCCATCAAAAACAAGCTCCACAAAATGTTCGGTATTGAAGCTAGAGTACCGTTGTTTAACAATAGCTGCAAAATGAGTGATAAATGCGCTGGAAAATCTCCCTGCTAATGTATCCGTCATTTTCAATTCCTTTCTTTAGTTCGAAATTAACTAGATACATTATAGCATTGCTTATGGACTTTTGTTGAGAGAAGAGTTAATCAAATGAGGATAATCGTAAGTAGAAGGATGAATCCGAGAGCGTATACTCTCGGACAATACATGAAGATGCCAATTATTTATTAGTGCTGTGCTGCTTGTTAGGAAGTTTATGACCTGCATGTGATTTATTATGATGTTTTTCGCTTTTTTCATGTTTACGTTGCTTTTCATGTAGATCTTCTACAAATTTTTCAGTGCTGTCCATGTGTTACCCTCCTCTGTTTAGATACGAAGATTAGTTTAACCACGTTCATCATGAAATATGTTTGATTTTACACGTCCTAAACTGGAAAACAAAGAGCATTGTTGCAACCTGTGCAGCATTGCTCTTTTCCATTCATGAAGGAAATTTGCTATATTAGTAGTAGGCATGCATGTTATTCCATGCTGTGCTGTTCGAACGAACAGATATATGTATACAATGTCAAATGAAAATGAAAGTCCGATTCTTATAAGTAACTTGAATTTATCAACTTTAGAGGTGATCTGATGGACTTTATCTTGTTATCAAAAGAACGAACACAGCATTATTGCAACAAAATTTTAATGCCGCAAGGCGCGACTGATATTTTACTTGAAATTGTCGATCGCCTGCATGACGATCAAAAGCTGCTTGAGATTTATAAAACGTTTTATGCCGACAATATTGAAAGCGGTTATTGGACAACAGTTTGGGAGCCGCTGAAGATCGATCCTTATGTTGAAGAGGTGCTGGGCAATCATGCATCCTTGTTATATCTTCACGCCGCTTTGCAAAAGCTGCCATTCACGGAACAAAAATATGCTGAACTTGGCTTAAGTGATGAGCTTTTCGTGGATACATTAAGAGATATTGGCGTCTGGGTACAGAATGCCTATAACCTGGTAGGCTATTATGCATTAAGAAATTTTAGCTGGATATGGCGTCATCTTGAAGCTCGAATGTTTAGATTGGGAAGTATGCAGTATTTGGCAGTTCCTTTCTCTGGAGAGGTGAAAGGCTTTTATAATGAAAAGGAAAAGTCCTTTCTCTTATTATGCGGTGACGGTATGGAGCTTCGAGCAAGCGGAGATATGCAAGGCGTCTGCAAAAAAGAAAAGACGAACGATGGCTTTGTTACGACCTATATAGAAACAAATTCGGAGTACATTGGGCATCCCATTACACCGGAAGGAAAAGCCAAGAGTGAGCAGGTAAGGCTTTCACGCAATGAATGGGAAAAGATATTGGATAAGGATGATCTGTTGTTTGAAATTCACATTCCAAGAGATACGTCCTTCGATATGGAGAGCGTCAAAGCATCCTACAAACAGGCTAAGCAATTTTTTGCAGAGCATTTTCCTGAGGCCAAAACAAAAGGAATGGTCTGTCACACATGGCTCTTCACACCACAGCTTCGTGATATGCTTCCTCCATCAAGCAATATTGTGAAGTTTCAGGAGCAATTTTACTTATATCCTACTGCGGGCTCAATTAACTTCCTTTGGAATTTTGTGTTTAATGAAATGCTGGAAGTAAAGGATGCGAAGCCTGATACTTCTTTAAGAAGAAAAGTGCTTGAATACGTTCATGAGGAGAAAGAAATCTTCGATATGAGAGGCGTATTTCTTGATCGATGTGGATCATTTGGCGAGGTCAGCTATACGCAGAAGATCCAATAAGCAGAGTTAATCATGTAAGGATATGGAAAGGGCAGCTGTTGGCGATAAGCCAGACAACTGCCCTATTTCTCTATGTGCGGAAGTGGTTACTTATGTAGTATGCTTTGCACTTTCTGCTTCTTTGGCAGCTTTGGATGCCTTTTTGCCGATTTTATACGATTTGGCAAGCTTTGTGCCTTTAGTCGCTTTGAATAGCTTGATCGACTTCATTGCTTTAATTGATTTCATGCTTTTTACGCCTTTTAATGCCTTTAGACCAGTTAATGAACCAATGCCAGCGACAGCATTAATCAAATACGTAACAGAAATGGTTGAGACCACGGCAATAATGCTAAGCCACTGTTCCTTGAAAAACTTGCGCATGTTTTTCGTCTTAATAAAGATAACGACAAGCTCAATAACAAAGAACCACAATATATAATGGGCAATTTGCTCAAGCGGCTTCAAGGCTTCTTTTGAAATTGAGGTAAAGCCTAGAATCGTAACGACGACTAAGTACAACGACAATAAAAAGGAGAAGATAAGATACCATTTTTTTAGATACAACCGTTCCACGAAATGCGCCTCCATGCTGAAATAATTAATAGTGTACCACGTTTGAATGCGGTCGACTAGAAGTGTCGAATGTAAACGACTGATGAGACAGATAAACATGCTGTTGAATTAAGCCTATTTTATACTATTTTATAGAAAAAAGGCGCGATTCAGTGGGCACAAGCATAGAGTGTAAAAAGAGGCGAGTTTGAGGAGGTAGGTTAGCTATGTATCCCAGATGCAGTAGAGAAGAGTGGTACTTCCCTTCAGTATATTGGTATAGGAATGGCGGTCATTGGCGTTATTATAGGTATTCTATTCGCGATTGGAGCGATTTCGATCGGCATTCCGTAGATCGTTGCGCGAGCTACGGAGATTGGTAATAGCAAGCTTTGACAAGCAGTTATAAACAGAAAAAGAGCGTCTTTTCCCTTGCAGAGGAAGGACGCTTTTCATTTATAACGAATGTAAACTAGCTGTTATATAATCTTTTTTTTCGTAACGACAGAAGGGGCATAGCCTTTCGTCTTTTTAAATACTTTACTGAAGTAGAAAATATCCCGAAAGCCGCATTGCTCCGCAACTTCAGAAACGCTTGATTTCCCTCCAGCGAGCAGCTGCTCGGCATGGTTTACTCGAACTCTATTCAAGTATGCTTTTATGGTAAAGCCTGTATTGTCCTTGAATAGTTTGCCCAAATAAACAGCATGAAGGTTCGCCATATCTGCGAGCATTTCGATCTCTACCGTTTCAGCAAAATGCAGGTGGATATAATCAACGATTTTTTTAATTCTTGGGTCGATATTCGTTTGTGTTTTATAGTAATACAGATGAAACAACTGATTAAGCAACAGCATAAACAGCGCTCGCTCTTTAAAGGTGCAGAACGATGTTTTATTGAATTGCAGGTACTGGATTTCTTTAAGGTAAGAAAGAATGTCATTGTTCATTCTATTTTTCATGACAATATCAAAGGGAAGCAGGATATGGTTATCGTTCAACCAGTGGAAATTAATCGCAAAGCCATGCATTGGATTATCCTTTACGGTGTAGGCTTGGCGAACACTCCCCCCTGGTATATAGACGATATCATCTTTTTGAGCGATATACTTTTGACCATTCACATGAAATACAGTTTTTCCTCCCAGCATGAAATAAAGCTCGTGGAAGTGGTTCTCTCTATGCGCTATTTTCCAATCAGGCATGTCTTTTCTCTCAACAAAATGAAAAAGATTTGGATTTAGAAACTCATATCTTTCAAAATCCATGAATGATGACCTCCTTATTAAGGCATACATGCAACGAGAGAAAGCTTAACGTAAATCATCTATTATCATTGTACAATGACGATAAAAGGTTACAACCTGTGAAAGACTAGGTCATTTCAGAAAAAATGAATTTCTTATGAGGATGACGAACAAAAACGAGTTAGCGCGCTTAATTGTTTATTGCAGTAAGAGCATCCAACATAAAAACATATTGAAATAATACAAATAATCTTTAGAAACTCTATGGTTAGTGTATAGAAGCATTTATATAATTTGTATGTGATTGCACGTTGCTTAAAACAAATTGTCAATTCTGTATGCTGGACGCAGCGATACGGATCTTAAACAATACGTGTTAAACAGCAATCATGAAAGCGCTGCCCAAGCGATAGATCACAATCATGAAAGCGCTGTCTATTCAATAAAAGGGGGGCTTCACGATGGTACGCAAGTTAATGATGGTATTATGTTGTATGATGTTGGTTTTTATGGTGGCTTGCAGCAGTAATGGTGGAACAACACCAAGCAATAGCGAGGTTGTTCAAGAGACGAATAGTCCGACTGATACGGACAATGGTGAAGAAGATGTTCCTGAGGAGACTGTCAATCCAAATGTAACACCGGAAATGGATTTCGATATGGGCGGCAGAACAATTAAGATTGCCTCTTGGTACGATGAATCTATTCCAGAGAACAGTCCAGATACAATCAAATTGAAACAAAATTTAGAAGCACTTATGGAGAAGCACAACTTTAATGTTGAATATGTTGTCGTAGATTACGGCGAATATCAAGATAAAGTTAAAGCCTCATTGATGGCTGGAGAACCTATCGGTGACATTATTCGATTAGCTAGACCATGGATGATTCCAACGCTTGTTAAGCAGGATTTATTCTGGCCGCTTGATGAATACGTTATTAATGATAATGCGTTTGTTGTTCAATATACAACTGAGCTTTCCCAATTTAATGGAGAAGGTTATGGCTTCCGTATTGGTGTAGCTGGAGCGGGTCACGGTGTTTTCTATAACCGTACGCTAATGGACCAATTAGGAATTAAGCCGCTACAGGAATATATTGATGAGGATAACTGGAATTGGGATACATTTATTCAGGTTGCAAAAGATGCCAATAGAGATACGAATAACGATGGTAAGATTGATACGTGGGGATTAACAAATGGTAATCTTCTAATTCCAGCATTGGCAGCGAATGAAACGAATTTATTCCTTGAAGGACAGCAAAATCTTGAGGATCCTAAAACACTAGAGGTACTGAACTTCCTTAACCGTATGGCTACAGAAGCTGTCGCAAGACCTACTGAAGGTGGAGATTGGACTGAGCCTAAGCAATTTTTCATTCAGGGCAATACTTTAATGTGGCCAGGTCCAGATTATGATATGGATTCCTTAAAAACAGATATGGCAGAATATGATATCGGTTATCTGCCGTTCCCGAAAGGTCCAAGCGGCTCAACCTATCATTCTTATAATACAATTCCTAACTATTACACAATTCCAAAAGCTGTTGAGAATCCAGAGCAAATTGTTTATTTATGGGAAAAAATTTATGACATTGAATCTATGTATGACTATCCTCGACAAGCAGATTTGGAAAAATGGTTCAGCGATGAAGCAGACGTTGAGAATGCAAGATTAGCTAGCAGCAGTATTCGAGTTATTGAAGGTCCTGATGCGTATCCTTCAATGCCATATTACGAGTTCCTTGGAGAGCTTACAGACGGCGTTTCAGTTTCAACTGTAATCGAGAAGTATAAGGAAACCTTCCAATCAGCAGCAGATGAGCTGTGGAAATAAGCAATAGAGATTAATAATTAGACATGATAAAAGCAAGCTTAGAGGTCATTCAGATGCCTCTAAGCTTGCTTTTTACTTATACCTGGAGCGATCCCAATCTCAGCCGAATGAGGGAGAAAGGCAGGAGCTTTTCGCTTCCTATTGATCAACATGCCCACTGCTTGAGCAGTGGGCATGTTGATCGTTAATTCTGATGAATAATGTTATAGCTTCCAGATGCGGTAGAGAATAACGGCTGCCTCAGCACGAGTTAATGAATCTTGTGGTGCGATCTTGCCATTTTTACCGTTAATAATACCTGCTTTTACTAGTGCTGCTGCTTGATCCTGTGCATAATTATTCAAGCTATCAGAATCAGTGAAAGCAGCTAGAGAACCGTCAGTATCTAATTTTACTCCAGCAGCTGCAAGTGCACGTACTGTAAGAACCATCATATCCTGACGTGAGATTTGCTCTCCTGGTCTAAAGCTGTTGTCACTGTAACCAGAAGCGATGCCTAGTGATCTGGCGATAGCCAGCTCGTTGTAATAATAAGCAGATGGCTGCACATCGTTGAAGGCTGCTTCACTGCCAGCTTCAGCATTCAATTCCAGCGCTCTAACTAGCAAGGTGATGAAGTCTGCTCTATTAATAGATTGCTGTGGTGCATAGCTGCTTGATGAAACGCCTTTTATCACATCGCGTGCTGCCATAGCATCAATAGCCTTCTTCGCCCACGGTAATGCAGCCGTGTCCTCGAAGGAATTCGTGACAAATGCTACTGCAAAGCTGCCGGATTGAGGCGCTTGGAACGTTACAGTGCCTGTTTTTTCGTCATAACGACCGTTAATAATTGTTGTTGGTTGACCATTCTCATCAATATGCCATACAACTAGGCTTTCTGCATCATCTTGCTCCGTAGTGCTGATTGTATATGGAATAGAGATGCTTAGTGCTGCCCCTTCGCTGATGCTAGCTGCTGTTAAATTATCTGTTAGAATATTAACTGTTACAGCTGGACGGCTGCCGATTTTTTCACGAGCTGATGCATCTACATGATCAGTAGCAGCAGGGGAGACGCGAATAGAGATCTGCTCTGCGTTAGCAGGAATACCCTGCAGTTCGTCACTTGGTATAATGATCGTTGCAAATTCTGTTTTAATAGCTAGCTCCGCTTGCTTCAACTCTTGCAAACTCTTAGCCGGAAGCTGCACTTCATAGGATTGCGCATTTGCTCGCTTGGCAAGCTCGATGACAATTTGCTTTTTGCCATTTTGACCCGTGCCTGCGTTAGCTAGTGCTTGAGTGATTTGCTCCGCTGTTACCTTGCCTGTAACCTGATTGTTTGCAGTTGTAACTTCAGGAACGATTGTACCATTGTTTCCACTTTCAGTATCATTGTTATTGTTTGAATCCGATCCTGGACCAGGAGGTCTAGGAGGGTTGCCGCCATTACCGCCGCAGGCATTGGATACAGTCATAAGTTCACTGTTCTTGCTGGAGTTAAGATTAGCTAAAATTTTGTAATTATGAGCTAGAGACATGGCATTGGTACTACCTTCAACGCTGATTAAATGGTTGTGATTACTATTTTCACCGTTGTCATTAATGTTTTCATTATCATTCTCGTTATCAACGGTATCGTCTAGCTCCTGAACTAAAGTAAGTACACCGAATACAGACGTGCTCTCGAAACCACGGCCTGTTAGATCATTCCATGTTGCAATACTTTGTCGTGCACCATTGTTACCATCATTAATTTGCAGGTCGAAGCCAATTTGTGTATTGTGTTCAGGTGTTATCGTTTTAAATGGAATTTTCACTTCTACCGTATATCCAGATCCACTGACTTTCGTTGCAGATTCAAAACCTACTTCTATGCCCTCTGGATTGAAGGATGTAATATTATTAAAGTTTACTCGATATTGACCATCATCATCCTGATAAAAAGTTGTTTTGGCATTGTTTTCATCTACAAATATCTCGACTGAATCTTGTTCCCAAGGATTTTGACTTGAATCATCAAGTGCGGAATCGCTTACCTGGAATAGAACATATAGATTTTCTTCATCCCAAAGTGCTTTAGCGAAACCATTTGCTCCTTGCCAAGCCATCTGATAGCGATTAATCGGTAATGTAGGAGCGTCATTCCAAATTGGATCAATTTCGGCATCAACTGTTGGTGTTCCGTATAGCGCATTTCCGCGGTTTGCCTCAATTACTTCTCCACCACCATCGTACTCCTCAATAAACTTCTCAGGGTCAATAACTGCATAGTATGCGGGCTTTGCTTTCAAGTCTCTATCGAATAAAAGGGGACTTTGAGCAGCTCTCCAGCTTGTTGCATCATTTAAACCCCAGAGCGTTACGCGAGAAATATGTTCAGCATTTTCTTTGTAAAGCTTGAACAGTTGAGCATATAAAAACGCTTGCTGTTGAGCTTGTTGTTCAGTTAATACATTGTCAGCGCCTGCTGTAATGTCAAGTTCTGTTATCCCTACTTCAACACCTAGAGAAATAAATCTTTCTAAAGAAAGTTTAACATTTTCCGGATTGGTGTTTAGGTTATAATGCCCCTGCATTCCAATCCCGTCAATGAGTAATTCACCATTGTTTTCGGCAGCGTACTTCTCGTTTATTTCTTTCACCATGTTATAAATGGCTTCTGCTTTACGTTGGTTATCATCATTGTAATCATTGTAATAAAGCTTAATATCCCAATTGTTTTCGTCAATGACTTCCTTGGCAAATCGGTAAGCGTATTCAATATAATCAGTCCCAATTGCTTTCAACCAACCAGATTGGCGCAACGAAGCTTCCCAATTTGATGGAGTAGGTGGGTTATCGATCATGGCTTCATTGACGACATCCCATGAAATCACTGAATCACCAAAATGCTCAACAACTGTTTTTACGTGTGTTTCCAAGTTTTCTAATGCTTCTTCACGTGATAATGGATTGCCGCTTGCATCGGTATGAAGTTCCTCACGTGATTGCTGATGCCATACTAGTACGTGACCATGGATCTTGAAGCCTTCATCCAGTGCCCTTTGAACAAGCTGATCCTCAGCGGTAAAATCGAAATTCCCTTGCTCATCGTATGCATAGCTTGGCTTCATTGCATTTTCCGCAGATATAAGATTATGATGCATTTTCAGTAGCTCTAGTCGAGTTCCTTCAAATTCACCTAGCGATACCGCATTTCCGATTAGGAAATAGTCCTCATAGGCTTCTTTTAACGGAGTCAAATCTCGTTCAATATCAACTACACCGGTACCAGTAGGCTCGAACGTAATATCATCAATGTAAAATGAAGCGGTGCTATTGTTGGAGCTTTCCACGTAAATGGATAGAAACTCATTGCCTACACTGCTGTAGCGATAGGTTCCTTCAAGCTTCACCCAACCGTCGTCTACGCTAATTGTTTTTCCTTGCAGGTTATTGTAGCTTGCACCATCACCGTTGCCAACTTGAGTAGATAATTGAAGCTGTGCAGATTGTGGAGAGATTAATTTCACCCAAGCAGATATTTTGTATTCATGGCCTTTATCTACATATTGCTCAACACGTAAGGAAGGACCATGCCAAGTGTTCTGGCGGTTTTCTACCTTGAGGGAATACTGTCCACCTTCTGTACGATTCGCTTCATTTGTTATCGTAAGTATTTCGTCACCATGTCTACCTTCAAAACCACCTAACTCTTGATTTTCAAAAGTAATAGGTACGAATTCTTTGGCTGGAGGACGTTCTTCACCTGGTTCTTCTTCACCGGAACTTTTGGGCGTCGTAATTAAAATATCTCCGATGTAGAAAGGAACATCCTTACCTGCATCATTCGTTTGAATACGCAACGCACGATCCTTGCTTGTATCTACGATGTGAGTTCCTTTTAATGTGAATGCTTTGCCAGCTTCAAGGCTAGTATTGAGATACAAACCGCTATAGCTATCAACGTTTTGAACCAATGCCGCAGCACCCTCATTAACATCTACGTCTTCAGCGACGTAGCCTACCACTGTAATGTTGTAGGTTTTGCCATTTTCCATTCCAACGCTGCTGAATGAAATATCAATACCATCGTAGTCTAGAGTTCTTTCCGTGACATGAACTGCATATCCGTCATCATTTCCTTCGAATTTAACATCAGAAACAGGAGTCAGTTTAGAGTTGCCTGCACTTGTGATCAACCCCAAACCATTATCAAAAGTCTCGTGATAAGTAATGATTTCTTGAGGCTCTTCTATTTCAGCTGTAATTAAAATATCTCCGATGTAGAAAGGAACATCCTTACCTGCATCATTCGTTTGAATACGCAACGCACGATCCTTGCTTGTATCTACCGTGTGCGTTCCACTTAATGTGAATGTTTTGCCTGCCTCAAGGCTACTATTGAGATATAGACCATTATAGCTATCAACGTTTTGCACTAGTGCGATAGCACCATCTGGAACGTCAACACCACTAGCAACGTAGCCTTTTACGGTAATGGTGTAGGTCTTACCGTTTTCCATTCCGACGCTACTGAAGGGAATATCCATACCATGCCAACTAGCTGATCTTTCCTTGATATGAACAGCGTATCCATCTTCATTTCCCTCAAAAACAACGCAAGCTGCTGTCAAATTAACCGTTCCAGCTGGTACAGCCACGCCTAAACCGCTTTCAAAAGTCTCGTGGTATACGATGTTTCCGTTTGCTTGCGTCTCAGCCTTTGCAATTGGAGTAAGCAAGCCTGATGGCAGCAGCAGAGTGAGGGCTAGCAAAATAGCAAGCCATCTCGTGTGTTTACCTTTCATCTAAGTCATTCCCCCTATATTGATATGGGACATAAACACGCGTTATTTTGAAAGCGCTTTATTTCCCTATTCTAAATTATAGCTGTACATTATTTTCCTTTTTACCCGAATAACTTTACAATTTACTGCAATTTTTAAAGTTAAAATTTAAATGAGTTAGGTTTAATAACGAATTAGACAGAGAATCGTCAACGGATAAATTCTGCAAATCAACTACATAGTGGAATTACAAACCCGATTTTGTATAACGTTTGATATGAAAATAACCCCCGAAGAATATCTCGGGGGCCAACTACTGTAACTATACATTATTTCATAGCATTAACAATCTCCTTATATCTTTCTTCCGTCATTTCCGGGTTTTCCTCATTGTAGTATACAACCTGATCCTTTAGTGTCAGCTTAATATATGGCGGATTGTTTCGGAATACATACAATCTCGCTTTGCCGATCTCCTGCAAGCGGAAATGTCCGCGTGAGTATTTTCCAGTCGCCTCGCCATTGGTTTTTACTCCAGTAGGAATGGAATCAACGAGCGTGGCCTCTTCAATGTCTTCAACATTGAACGTAAAGGAATACATCGGGTAATCAATGGTAATCTCCTGCTCACTACTAATCAACATAGTAGGGGAGATCAATTCTGAGCGAATAAGCATAAACGATACGCCAAGCACAACAGCGATTAGCAAGCCAATCGTTCCACCCATAATGATTTTGCCAGCCATTGTTCCAGTGTTTATTGTTTCACCGATGCCAACACGCTTGGGAACCAATATACTTTTGTCATAGGGATTATGATACGTAAATCCATTCGCCCAATATTCATCATCGTCACTGTATACAGGCGACCCATCAAGACTTAGCATATTGCGCTGGACGGAGCGAATGCTGGAATAGACCGCAATGATGAGCAGGAGCGGGATCAATGTATATAAAATCGAAAGGATGAGCCATAGCTGCGACATTGCTGGCTGTTCTTGTAATAGAAGCTGCGCGATAAAGTAAAAGTGAACGATTTCCACTAATGCGAGCAAGAAAAACAGATACGACAGCGATCTTCTTTTGTTCTGATTTAACGCGATATTAACCTCTGAGTTCTCACTGTAAACCGTAGACCTGCTGCGGCGAATTAACAATGAAATGCCAAGAAAGAGCACAGTAGTGGCAATAGCGCTAATGCCAAGTGCAGTTAGCTGTATATCCTTGCTGTTCAACCACCAGGTCAGCCATGCCCCTAATGCCAGAGGCAGAATGAAAAGCTCAAGCGGTGCGGTACGTTTGTTTTTCAATTGAGCGGCACGCAGGTCTGCTTGAATGACATGTTTTTTCCCTACGAACCAATCCTCTTCCCGTTTAAGCTGTAAAGTTGCACGAAACGCTTTACGATGAGGAATAACGATGATAATGACGAATGCGCAAGTCCAAAATAAATAATAAGAGATTTGATAGGCAGGCCAATTATACATAATGAAAATAGGGAAATAGGCAAGCAGCATAGAGAGCCAGCACCGTTTGAATTGTTTATTATACTGGTGCTGGATGCTTTGCAGCTTAGGATGCTCCGTGGCATGTGCCGGCAAGGTTACAGCAAACATCATCCCGTTCTTATAAGTAGAGATAGAACGATAGGTTATCACGAGTACCAAAAATAAAATCGTGGTTGGAATTGTAATAATAATGCTGAATATCTCAATCACCTCGTCCTAATGATAGTCGTTCATTTTCTCGTAGGTTTGCTCGCAGAGCTTATGAAAGTGTTCATTGTCTATTCCATGAATAACGGCTTCTGCTATAATTAGCTCCAGCTTTTGTTCAAGCTTCGCGGTGTGCTCTGTAGAATCAGTGAGGTCGGCAGGCTGCCAGTTGACCTTGGCACCATGTCTTCGGTCGATCACAATATAGCCTTCCTGCTTCAATAAGGCATATGCTTTATTTACCGTCATTGTATTGATCCCCAGATCCTCTGCAAGCTGCCGGACGGTGGGCAGCTTTTCTTGCGGTAATAGTTTTCCTGTTGCAATACCGATTACGATTTGGTTGCGCAGCTGCTCATATAAGGGGGTATCGCTGTCAAGCTTTAAAGAAATAACCATTAGCAGCCTCCCGTCTAAGTATTATTTGTATTATATATAATAATACAAATAATACTTAGTTTCAAGTCGATATTTATGCAAAGGCCAATAAGAGCGGATAACAACAACACGGCCAATCCTCGATGTATCAATCGAGAACTGGCCGCGTGCAAGAACCACTAGTTGTTTAAGTTATGACGTTAGGTGTCAGGCAATAGTTAGTTGGATAGCTGCTGAGGTTCAAATTCAGCAACAATTGCAGGCTGCATCAGTTGCAGGTAACGCAATTTAGTACTGAGCAGTTCAATGGTTTCTATCGTTTTGGAAGAAAAAATGCGTGATATCGATCGACTCTCAACATACAGAATGAATGGCGCATTCTCTCCCGGAAGGGTTAAAGGCATGCACAATATAGATTTGACTTGATTGAGCTGAATATAAGGATCATTTCTGTATTTACTTTCAGCAGCATGATCCAGTAAAATATGTTCATTTGTCCGGTGCACATAGCGCAGCAAAGTCAGTGCCAGATGATTGAACGGCTGTGTTGATCCGTGATTGCTGGAGATTCTACTAAAATTGTTATCCACGCTATAACTGTCTAATACTTCAACATCGTCACGGCACAATCGCACAAGCAGCGAGCGTTCAGCCCCAGTTTTCAATGTAATGGTACGGAGGAAATCCTCCTGAGCACTTGACATTTCAATATCAGTATCGTTCTCTGAACATGTCCAGCGGGAGCTTGCAGCAGTAAACTTATCGTTTAGACGCAACACCGCTTCACTCTGACAGGTAACATCTGCTGATTTCTCAAGTAGGCTGGTTGCTGTCAGGCTCGTATCGTTATGCTCGAGATAGCGATCCGTCAGCATTTGCGCTTTTACCTTTGCACCCCATGCATGATAGGCAGCAATTGCATCGACGATTGCAAGATAAAAGTCTGTTGAGCACCCGATGTCTCGACACGTATATGCCAGCTGCTCGTAAGCAATCCCTTCCAGTAAGGTGTATGTTTCGATTCTTGCTTGTTCAGCAGCCTGCTCGTAGATCGGGATTGCGTGGATATTGTCTCCTTCTATGCGTGTTGCTTCAGCACGAAGAAGTAAATGCGCTGAACTTCCACAGCCAAATGCCCCGGACCAATTTTTTATCCGCTTTAAACGACGCAATACAAGTTTTCTATAGCGTGCTTTTTCTGGTGAAGGAGCAATGAAATAAAGCTGCGCAGCTAACAATGCTTCGAATACACGCATTCTGCGATTGCGAATCCAATCGATCCGCAGCTCATTTTCACGAGCAATCCGAATCCATTTCATACCAACTTCAAATTCTCCCGCCAAATATGCTTGCTCTGCACGTTGAATCGCGATGTAATTGTCGATTGGATCAGCCTCTTGCCGCTCATTCAATTGAATGAAAGCTTTCAGCTTTTCTCGTGAGTGCCATGCTTCATAATAATCTCGTATATATGTCTTATAAAACTGAATGCTAGCCATATACGGCTGCATGTTGTCAGATTCGATTCGCTGCAAAATCTCAGCTAACTGTACGGGATGACCTTGCGATACGACAATGGCTGTCATCGCAGAAATATTCTGCATCAATGTGTTCGAGGTTTCATTGGCTAC
The DNA here is from genome assembly GCF_042659865.1 of Paenibacillus septentrionalis. Classification (NCBI taxonomy): domain Bacteria; kingdom Bacillati; phylum Bacillota; class Bacilli; order Caryophanales; family Paenibacillaceae; genus Paenibacillus; species Paenibacillus septentrionalis. Next base: position 587,662 of record NZ_JBHSTE010000003.1, on the reverse strand, counting down.
TCGATTAATGTGCAACAATTCCTTCTCTGCCTCAAGCGGCTGTTCCAGCTGACGTAGCAACGTGTTCGCATATAGCGTATTGGGTGGCACGGTTTGTTCAGCAGTATGCTTAATATAGAGCGTTAGCTGAGATATGAGTGATTTGGGCCAGGTCCTGTACAGAGTAGGAAAGCAGCGTTGAATCAATACTTCATAAGCCGAAAGAATATGAAGAAAGGATTGATGCATGCCCTGTTTTAAGCCATATCGTATAAACCTCGATAACTGTATTAATAAACCGTTAACGTCGTGAATCAAATAGGGAAACAGAAGCCCCCCCATTAATTGACACTGTGCAACATATGCTTTCTCCTCACATACATGAGTTCGGAAGAGATACTTAGCATACACACATACCTCTCGGATTGTTCGCAGCACTTCAAGTATTGCAATTGAAGGCTGTGAGCTTACATTCACCTGATAGCCAAAGCGCTGCAGCCCAGCAATGGAGAGCTCAACCGCTTTTTCATTATCGATAAAGGAGCTTTGCTCAATCTGTATAAGATACATCTTCAAGTGATCTAAAGAGTCCATATGGTGTTGATATTGCTCGACAAGCTCGAAGTAACGCCTTCCTTGTTCATCCTGTCCATAGCTAAGCGCAATCGATAGATGGACAAAAATATGAAGCACAAACGTATCAGGCTCCTGCTTCTTTCTGTGAAAATATGAAATAAGCGAATCCGGATCAGGCGACACTTCATCAAGCAGTATATACAGAATTTGTTTGAATTGATGTGCAGCTTCTTGATAATTGTGCAGCTGATAAGCATGTATTGCCTTCGCATAATTTAGCTGTACCAGCCGTTGTTTGATACTATCCTTCATAACCGGAACGGCTTTATTCCAATGATATCTCGCTAATTCAATGTTATCGTTTAGCACCATGTTGCCAATTTTGAGATGAAGAGTAGCGCGCACTTTCCTGGATAGCGATTGATACAAATGCTTCTGATGCAAGCAATTAAGAAATAAGTAATGCGACCGCTCCTCGCCTGGGTGCTCCACAATACTATCATCATAGAGTGCAAGTAATCCTAGTTCGATCGCATCGGCAAGCTGCTGCTGAATATGCCTCACATCTGATTCGAGTATCGTTGCCAGCCGTTCAGCTGAAAATTGCATACCGAAAACTGAAGCATAAGAGAGCAATCGCTTCGTTTCTGTCTGTAGCTTTTTCAAGCTAGCTCGCAATAGCGAAATGCTATCCGTATCATCTGGGTCATTGGAAATGCGATGTAATTCCCAGCTCCATCTATGTTTTTTCCTGTCATAATAAAGGGCTTGTTTGCTCATCCAGCTTTCTAGCAGGGCGATAATATGCTTTGGATTGCCACCAGTCCAATGATAGATTATATGACTGATTCGACTGATACGAGTCGACTGCTCACGCATTGCATGGCTAAGCCATTGTCTGATGTCGCCTAATTGAAGAGGTTCTAGCTCGATTCGCTTAATATACAGTCGATTAGTACGCTGCTTCAGTCTGTTCTCGATACATCTTGGGTGACTTAAGGAGCTGCATGCAATAACCATAATCGAGTAAGGGTCCGTTTGTAGCCATTCAAGCATAATGTGCAGGCTTTCGTCATCGATTTCATCGCTGTCATCCAACAGCAGCACGTCCGGCTTGAGAAGTCCGAAAACAACCTGCAAGCTTTTGCGCAAGGCCTGCTGGAGCACCTCCTTCGGAAAAGACTCTACGGGATGAAGTGTCTGCTTCCATAGCCAAGAGGCAACTGGAAACATCTGCAACCATGCTGGAAGTGTGTCTCCGAGCGCCACTTCCAGCTGCGCTCGACAAGCATGGAGAGTTTGCATGTCTTTTACTATTAGGTGTCTAAGCAGCTCCTGCTGCAGCTGCTGAAGGAACGCAAATGGGCCTTGCGCCGACGGCTGGCAGGTGATGCTGATCACTGTCGCAGCATGTTGATCCAACAAGCGAGAGTATTGCTCCAGTATAGTCGTTTTGCCGATGCCTGGCTCACCTGTCAAAAGCTGAAGATGTACTCGCGGCGATTCTGATAAGCTCTTGCGTACCACTTCCAAATCAGAAAAGCAAATATTTCGTGAGAGGACATAATCATATAGATGCAGACTCTGCTTGCGATCTCCTTCGCCTAGAACATAAGCACCAAGGATAGCATTGTTGCTGAGCAGCAACACATTGCTGATATGATTCAAGTCATACAGTACGCCATATGCCGATTGATAACGATCTTCAGGTGATTTTTGCAGCAGCTTTTCGATAACACGATAGATCATCGCGTATTTATTGTCTGATTCCTGTATGGTTTGCTTTGGCGAAGCATACAGATGGACATGCGGCCAATGCTGCTCGGACTCTGTTTCATAGGGCAAATGGTTAAATAATAATTCATAGAATATAACGCCAAGTGAATAAAGATCACTGCGAATATCAGGTCTGCGCTGAATAATGCCAAATTGCTCAGGTGCCATGTAGGCAAGTTTCTTTTCACTTGAGTGAAAATACCATACGATATTCGTCTCATCAGGTGAAATCGTGATTTGCGATGTATTCAAGTTTCCAATTGCGCCATACTGCATATGTTCCTGTGACAATACGCTAGCCAACTGGATTGCTATTTTTATGTATATGCTTGGTCTTATGTCGATATCTTTACGCCAATCGGATAATAGTTGATATTCAGTTGCCAACTCCATGTATGATCTCCTAATCATGCGATATAAGTAATAATGGAAAAATAGTTAATAAAAGAGTACGGTAACCATTATACTATTAAATTTAATAAGTCGAATATTTATTAATAAAATAATTTGCTTGCAATTAACATAATAGAGGCAGTTGATATAAGGGAGTTGTATTTTATATCATTTTTTACTAAATTTTAGATAGTCGATTGCTAGATTTCGATGAAAACGAAAGAGATGAGGGAAACAGATGTGGCAGTGGATAAAGCTCAATACGTTTCGCAAGCAGATGTTTATCGTATATACGAGTATGATGCTTGTGATTCTATTAACGGTAGGCATCTATATCAATGTCCAGGTTAGTCAGCTTTTACAAACAAATGCAGAAAAGCATATGAACAATACAGCGGTACAATCAATCGCCAATGTCGAGCTGTTAATGCAGCAAATTGATACATTTTCCTCACAGGTCGCGACCAATGCGCTCGTTCAGTCTATTATGCAGGATAGCTACAATGGCAGAGAGGCCAGTTTTGACCAGTTGCAGTTGCTTCAGCAGGAGGTTCGTAAGATGGAAGCATATCAGACTGGAATCAAAGCCATCGAAATTTATACGCTGCATCGTGAGAGCTACCTGCCAATCAGCAATGAAAGTCTTGATGATCGCTATATCCAGCAATGGATTTCGCAGTCTAATGATGCGCAGGGCAAGCTCGTATGGACGAATTACAGTGAACGATACGGCAACAGTATTGTAACGATTCGCAATATACGATTAATGAATCTGTCATTCCAGCATGTGGGCTATTTGGCTATTCATGTCGATCCCTCCTTGTTCGATCTGTCTTCTGTAGCGGATATGGAGCAGGGCGCCAATCAGGATTATATGTGGCTGACAGACCAGCTGGGCAATGTAATTTTTACTAATGCGAACACGGCGCTTTCCTTACCGGAAGCAACAGGCGAAATGGATGTTGTCGAGATTAATGATCGTGATTACTTTAATGTGAAGCGAAGCATTTCTATCGCCGACTGGGAGCTCAGCATTTTGACGCCTGTGACGAAGGCAACAGAAGGTCTGGCGCTGCTGCGCTCGACCATTATCATTTCTCTAATTGTCAGCAGCATACTGTTCCTTATTTTAAGCTACTTTACAGCGGATCGCATTAGCCGGCCAATCTTGAAGCTAATCCGTGCAATGCGAGGTGCGAGGCTTGGCGGGGGAGGCCTGAAGCATATTGATGAAAAGAGCAGCCTAATTGAAATAAATGAGCTGAACATTACCTACAATCAAATGGTTGATTCCTTGCAAGCCCTCATACAAGTGGTGTACGAGAAAGAGATTTTGCAGAGCAAAACAGAGCTGAAGGCGCTGCAGGCACAAATTAATCCGCATTTTCTATTCAATACGCTGGAAGCGTTTTACTGGGAGCTTGAGGAGAAGGGGCAAGCCGAGCTTGCGGAGGTTGTTGTTGCCATGAGCGGTGTGTTTCGCTATGTCATATCAAAGCAGGATAGTGATCAGTGGGTGACGGTTGGAGATGAGCTGGAGCATGCTGAGCGGTATTTGCTCATTATGAAAATGCGGCTAATGGATCGTTTTGAATGGGACATTCACTGTGAGGAGCAGCTGAGATATACCCCGATTCCGAAGCTGATGATACAGCCGATTATTGAAAATGCGATTGAGCATGGCATCGAACGCAGCTTGCACCGAGGCAAGCTTACGATTGATGTGGCGGCTGTCTCTCCAAGTCGAATTGCGATTACGGTAAAGGATAATGGTCCTGGTCTGACAAGCGAGCAGCTGCATAAAATCAATCATGATCTCACGCAAAGCGCATTTCAGACACAGGAAGCGCAAGACAAGCACTTGGGTGTGGGCTTGAAAAATACACATCAGCGCTTGAAGCTGTCATTTGGAGAAGAAACAGACGGTCTATCCATTAAAAGCTCACAGCAAGGTACAGAGGTGGGCTTTCATATACCAATTCAAACGAAGGGGATGTTTTCATGATTAAGCTGCTAATTGCTGATGATGAGCCAAGAACTAGGGAGGGAATTAAGCGATCATTGGAAGGCTGGCTGACAGAAGACTATCAGCTGTTTCTTGCAGAAAATGGCCTTCAAGCATTGGAGCTGCTGGAGCAGCACGATATAGATGTGTTGATTTCCGATATTCGGATGCCGGGGCTTTCAGGGCTGGAGCTGGTCGAGCGTCTTGATAGGATAAACCTCAAGCCGATCTGTATTTTTATATCAGGATATTCGGAATTTACTTATGCGCAGAAAGCCATTCAATATGAAGCGGTAGATTACTTGCTGAAGCCGATTGAGAAGAAGACGATTGTTGAGGCGGTACAGCGTGCGCTGCTGCGAAGAGACGAAAGGCTGGAAAAGCAGCGAATGAAGAAGATGGTCGATGTCGAGCTCGTGGAGCTGGAGCAGGAAACGTCACATGAGGAGGTCAACAAGGCCATTCAATATGTACGCGCACATTTGGCAGAAGCGATATCGGTTAAGCAGCTTGCGGATATGCTCCATATGAATGCAAGCTACTTTAGCCAGTTGTTTAAGGAGCAGACAGGCATCAGCTTTTCCGAGTATTTGGCGAGACAGCGGCTCCAGCTGGCAAAACGTCTGCTGCTGACGACTAATCTGTCCATTCAGGATATCGCTGAACGGGTTGGCTATCAAACGGATCGTTATTTCATACGCGTATTTCGCGCGCATGAGCAAATAAGCCCTGCCCAATTTCGCAAGCAAAAAAGCTAATAATAGTGGAGTTTTTCCTAATGAATGTGACCTTACAGAAAACGGTAATCCAGCTAGAATAATAGGTGTAAACGATTTCAGATAAAAGGGGAGAATAAGATGAAGGCACAAAAATTGATGCTGCTGCTTGTGTTGTGCTTGGCGGTAGTACTGGCTGGATGCAGCTCTAATTCTGGAGGCACAGGCGGCACAAATGCCACAAGTCAGCCTCAAGGTGAAAACGCTTCAAACAATTCTGGGGAAAAAGTAACAATTAACTTTATGCATCTATGGCCGGACGGTGTGTCTACCGCACAAAACAAAGTGGTAAACGACATTATCGCTCAATATCAAAACGACAATCCTAATGTCACAATTAAGCTGGATGTGCTGGATAACGAGCAGTACAAAAACAAGCTGAAAGTATTGTCTACTTCGAATACGCTGCCTGATGTAGGCGTAACGTGGTCGGCTGGATTCCTTCAGCCGTATGTTGAAGGTGGATTATTCGCATCGCTTGATGATTTGCTTGGCGATGGCTTAGGCGAGCAATTCGTAGCAGGAACGACTGATGCATTTCAGATTGACGGCAACACGTATGGCGTTCCGTTAGAGTTTAATATTGCCCCTATTTATTACAATAAAGAGATTTTCGCTACCTACAATTTGGAGGTCCCGACTACGTATGATCAGTTCCTTCAAGTGGTTCAGACGCTAGTAGACAACGGTGTAACGCCAATTGCGCTCGGTAACAAGGATCGCTGGACTGGCTCGCTATGGTATATGTATCTGGCTGATCGCATTGCAGGTCAGGAAGTATTCTCGAATGCACTGGCAGGCAATACGTCTTATATGCAGGAAAGCTTGTTGAAAGCAGCGGGTGAGGTGCAAAACCTGGTTAATTTGAATGCATTCAATAAAGGCTTTAACGGCTTGTCTAACGATGAAGGAAAAGCCGATTTCTACAATGAGATCGCAGCGATGTATCTGATGGGAACGTGGGAGCTGGCTAATTTTACGGCTAATGAAGAAACTCCACAGGAATTCAAGGATAAAGTAGGCTTCTTCAAATTCCCTGTAGTCGAGGGTGGTGCTGGCGATATCAATAGCTGGGTTGGCGGTCCTGGCGTTGGGCTGTTTGTTGCTGAAAACTCTCCTGTTAAGGAAGAAGCGAAAGCATTTGTCGCTTACTTTGTAGAGAAGTGGGGCGAGCAGGCAGTTACCGATGCAGGTGTCATTCCAGCGACGAAAGTCGATACTGGCAGCGTAGAGCTGGCTGATTTATATGTTGAGTTATTTAACGAGATGAACAATGCAAGCAGCATAACGCTATATGCCGATGTGCAGCTTGAGGCGGAAGCGGCTGAAATTCATTTGAATCAAATTCAAGCGTTGTTCGGCAACGCTGCAACACCGGAGCAGTTCTCTGAAGCGCATGAGCAAGCGATTAATCAATAACAATTTAGAAGCGAATGGACTACCTGATTGCAGTCCATACGTTTAACGAGGTCGCGAAGGGCTTTCCTGACTCCAATGCATTGGAGCTCTAGGACAGCCCTATTGCTTAGAGAGGAGTATCGACTACATGAATAAGATGATGTCCAACAAATGGTTGATTTCACTGTATATCTTTCCTGCCATGCTCTTTTTAGCGCTGCTCATTTATATTCCAATCGTGCTAACTGGCTATTATGGTCTTAATCAATGGAACGGGATTAAAGCGATGGAATTTATTGGACTAGAAAACTATACCAAGCTGCTAAGTGACAAGGCGTTTTGGAGCAGTGCCTATCACTCATTGCTGCTTGCTGTATTTTCCTGCTTAAGCCTAATTATTTATTTAGTTATTTCGCTTGTGCTTGCGTCTAAAATAAAAGGCTCAAATGTGCTGCGAAAAATCTATCTGATCCCAATGCTGCTTTCCTCTGTTGCGATTGCGCAACTCTGGCTAAAAATTTACCATCCGTCGAATGGACTTATTAATATTTTTCTGGAAAAGCTTGGAGTAGCGAATACACCAGAATGGCTAGCCAATACGGATCTAGTGCTGTTTGCAATATTTCTGCCAATACTATGGCAATATGCTGGCTTTTATATTTTGATCTATTATGCAGCGCTTAAGGGTGTGCCCAAGGAAATCGAAGAAGCTGCAACGATTGATGGGGCCACTGGTTGGCAGATTGCGTTTCGCATTAAAGTACCGCTTATAGTAGAGGTCATGAAGGTTACTCTCGTACTCGCAATGGTAGGCTCCCTGAAGTATTTCGATCTAATCTATGTTATGACGGGTGGGGGACCAAACGGTGCTAGTGAGGTTATGGCTTCATATATGTATCGTATTGCCTTTAAGTCGTTCGATTTTGGCTATGCAAGCGCAGTAAGCTTCTTCCTTCTGCTTATTTGCCTAGTTGTGACGTGGTTGATTCGCACATTAACTGCTACGAAAGAGCAGATTCAATATTCATAGGAGGAAAGCAGAATGCCAAGCTTATCTATTCGTTCAGCGACCGGGCGAGCCAGACAGTGGTCAATAACTACCGTAGCGCTCTATGCCGTATTAATCGTCATCGCGCTCGTTCAGTTATTTCCGCTTTATTGGCTGCTGACCTTTTCCTTAAAGAACAATCAGCAAATTTTCAGCTCTCATCCTTTATCTTTTCCATTTCAGCCAAGATGGGAGAACTACGAAAAGGTATGGAATGTAGGGAACATCGGCACGTATTTTCTCAATAGTGTATGGATTACTGTTGTCGCAACCGTTGTGACGCTGCTAATTGCTTCGTTTGCAACGTATGCGATCACTCGAATGAACTGGAAGGGCAGCAAGCTTGTGCTTGGCGTCATTATGGTGGCGATGATGATTCCTGTTCATTCCACATTAATTCCGCTTTACAGCATGTTTAACGCTGTGAACTTAATCGATAATCCGTTCTCGATCCTGTTATCGTATATTGCTTTTAATCTGCCGATAACGGTGCTTATAATGCTCGGCTTCTACTATACAATTCCAAGAGAAATTGAAGAAGCCGCAATCATGGACGGCAGCTCGGTTAATCGCTTAGTGCTGACGATTATTTTCCCGATGACAGGCTCTGTGGTGGCGACGACAGGTATCGTCAATATGATCTACAACTGGAATGAGTTTATATTCGTGAATACCTTTATTAGCTCTAATGAGCTGAAAACGTTGACGGTGGGCGTTCAAAACTTCATCGGTCAGTACACAACCGACTGGGGGGCAATTGGCGCAACACTTATGATCAGCATCCTTCCAATCCTGCTTGCTTTTCTGTTTTTGAGCGATCAGATCGTTGAGGGACTGGCTGCTGGCTCTATTAAGGGTTAAAGTGAAAAGTGATTGTGATCAAGGAGTACCATAGTAGCTAATGAATAACAGGCGGCAAGCTTTGATGGATATCTTCTTCATATTGCGTAATCGTCAAGTTGTTATTTTGATCAACCATAGCCAGAAAGATGGAGGAGAGCTCGACTCGCTGAGCTGCTAATTGCTGCTCTATCCAAGCTTGCTTCAATCCAAGCTTGGATAACGTATCCGTGTCGATGTTTCCCTCCTTAATAACAGGGAACGTGATTGATGCTTCAGGCTGCGGCGGCTCAGTTTGTTCTATAACGCTAATTTTTCCGTTCGCTTCTAATATGCCAAGATGAACCTCATTAACATCGAAAATCTGCTGCTCTCGGAGCAGTTGCAGCACATTATCTACTGAGTACTGAACCTTTTTTAAGTTTTTATGTACGATTTTCCCTTGATAGATAAGGATGACAGGCTCAAAGGTAATGATTTTGCCGAACCAGCGATATCGGATTGTCCCGATAGAAAATGTCTTTTGCAGCAAGGCGATTATTAGAATTGCAAATGCTGTTGGTAAGTGGTGGATGCTGGGATCGGCGATATCAGCGCCAACAACAGCGCCTAATGCGATAATAACTAAGAAATCAAATACGGGCATTTCTCCGATTGTTCTTCGCCCCATAAACAATGTAACGAACAGCATTAGCGGGAAAATGGTTACAATTCTAAGAAAAACAATGGACAGATCCTTGAGCATTTCCATCATCGCATTGACTTCCTTTCTGCCGGTACGCAAGATATGGCTGGAGATATTCAATATTGTCTCGCAGTGCTGGATAATTATGCGAAAATCTAGCACAACACAAAAGTTGGACGGAAAATGGTGCATTTTCACGTCCAACTTTTTTTTGTGATCTTATTAAGAAAAACCTGTATAAGCTAAGCAGATAAGGCCGATGTTTTTTGATCAGATGCCTTTTTCTGCGGTGCTGGTTCATGCTTGTTTTTCAGCTTATCTTGAAGCTTGCCAAGCACTACATCTGTAATAATAGCCAGCAAGGCGGCAGGTATAGCGCCAGCATAGATTTTTAAGCTGTTTCTCATGTTCAATCCGGCATAGATTTCTCGCCCTAGTCCATCGCCACCAATTAAAGGAGCGAGTGTTGCAACTCCAATTGCAATAATCGCTGCGACACGGAAGCCAGCCATTAAAAATGGAAGTGCAAGGGGGAGCTGAACTTTAAGAAGCAGCTGCCAGTTGTTCATGCCAAGTCCTATGCCTGCTTCATTGAGATTGGCGTCAATCTCCTTCAAGCCAACGTAAGTGTTTCGTATAATTGGCAGCAAGGAGTAGAAGAACAAACCAACGACGATGGTTTTGAAGCCCAATCCAAGAAACATCATTAATATAGCTAGTAAAGCAAGACTCGGAACAACCTGAATGACGTTGGCTGCAGCCAATATAACCGATGCGAATCTCTCATGACGCGCACATACAATACCTAATGGAATACCGACAAGCAAGGCTAGTGCGAGACCACAGACGACCATTACGATATGCTCAAGTGTTAGGCTTAGCAGGGTGGAGGCGTTGTCGCTCATATATTGCATGAGCCCGCCAATTCCAGTTGCCTGTACTATCATAGCGATCACATCCTTAGGCTTCGTCCTGCAAGAGGTTGTTCGCCTTTAGAAACTCAACGGCAACTTCTTGAGGACTGCGTTTGTTCACATCTACCTCGTAGTTAAGTGCGGTCATCGTCTCAGCATCAATTTTTCCAACCAGCGTATTTACAATTCCCTCTAGCTCAGGATGCTTTTCCAGCGTGTCCTTGCGCAATACAGGAGACGCATCGTAAGGAGGGAAGAACTGCAAGTCATCCTCTAGTGTTTTCAGGTTGAACTCCTTAATGCCCGGGTCTGTCGTATAGGCAAGCACGACATCGACCTGCTGATCAGCAACTGCTTGATAGACGAGTGAAATTTCCATTGGGAAGCTTTCGTTGAACTTGAAGCCATAGTGTTCCTGGAAGGCGCGATAACCATCGTTGTCACGCTCAAGCCAAGTCGTATCGACGCCAAGCTTCAATGAATCGGCATGCTCCTTCAGATCCGAGATCGTATTAAGCCCATATTGATCCGCCAGCTCCTGACGAACGGTAAATGCGTACGTGTTTTCAAAGCCGTATCCATCAAACCAGCTGAAGCCAAAGGTTTCATCGAAGCCTTGTTGAGCTTGCTCCAGCACTTTCTGACGATCCTTCGTATCTTCAATGTCAAAATAACCGTTAAAAATTTCACCAGAATATAGGGTAGCCATTTGAATATCGTTTTTCTCCATTGACTGGATGACAATTGGACTTGCTGCCAAATCCGCAACGATATCAACGGAGATATCGGTATTTTTTTCAATTAGTGCTTTATACATTTCGGCGATGATTTTAGGCTCAGAGTACGTTTGTGTACCAATTTTAATTTTGTCTGAGCTGCTGCCGTTACTGCAGCCTGCTAGCGCAAGAGAAGTTAGCAATACTGCAGTCATTAGTTTTAAGCCTGTTCTTTTCATATAAACACTCCTTATTTTTTGTTCAGATAAGCAGGATAATATAGATCATAGCTCACGAAGGTTAGCTAGTTTTGGCTTTACGAAACACTCGTTTTTCAACGAGTCCAAGAATTTGATCGGTTAATATCGTTAATAAAATAGCGGCTAATGCACCGGCTAGTACAAGCTCTCTCTTATTCACACCGATACCAGATACGATAAGCTGGCCCAGCCCTCCAGCTCCAATTAAAGCCGCCAACGTCGTCCAGCTAATAATATAGACGGTCGTCATGCGAAGTCCGGACATGATATACGGAAAGGCCAGTGGCAGCTGGATCGAGAACAGCCGCTGTGATGCACTATAGCCCATCCCTTTTGCCGCTTCGATAATCGCCGGGTCTACCGATTGGAAGCCTGCATGCGTGTTGCGCAAAATTGGCAATAAAGCATATAGGAAAAGTGCGAATATCGCAGGCTTAATTCCAATTCCAAGAAGCGGGATTAATATCGCTAGCAGCGCAAGGCTTGGAATCGTCTGAAAGAGATTGGCTATAGAGAATACAGCATTATGAAGCCATTTCTTTTTGTTTTTTGCCAAGTACATGCCAACCGGTACAGCGACCAGTGTACTTAGCAGAATCGAGATAGCTGCGATCGTTAAATGCTCGCGCGTAGCGACTAAAATGTCGGGGTAGCGCTCCTGAAGAAATTGAAAGAAATTGCTGATTGTATTAGTGAACGGCATGGATCTCGCCTCCGATTTGCTCTGATGCATAAAGCTCTATCATATGACTTATTACCGAGCCTTTCGTAATCAGACCGACAAACTCATGTTCATGTTTTACAACTGGCACATTAGAAAGCTGATGCTCATTCATTAGATTAAGTGCGGCTGAAAGTGTGGTACCAGTCGATACAGTGTATCCGACGGGCTTCATAACATCTGCTACCAGCTTCGTCTCATCCTTATATTGATCGAGAATTTGATAGATGGAGACACTGCCTAGCAGCTTATTGTTTTTATCTACGACAAAGAGAGAATCGACCTTGCGTTTTTCCATCAGCTTCACCGCATAGGCAAGACCGCGTGATGGATGGACAACTGCCGGTTGATCGGCCATGACATCGTCAACCGTAGGCTCCTGTGACATCTGTGCCGCGTGTAATCGTTTAGGACCGATAAAGCTTTTCACAAAGGCATCGGCCGGATGTCGCAGAATGTGCTCAGGAGCACCTGCTTGCACAACCTCGCCGTCTTTCATAATGACAATCGTATCGGCGATTTTGATCGCTTCATCCATATCATGGGTAACGAATACGATTGTTGTTTTAATTTCCTGCTGTAGTCGCACTAATTCGTCCTGGAGCTGCTCACGACTTATTGGATCAAGTGCACTAAACGGTTCATCCATCAAAATGAGTACTGGATTAGCAGCTAGCGCGCGAACAACACCAACCCTTTGCTGCTGTCCTCCACTTAGCTCGGAAGGATATCGATTTCGATAGATGTCAGGATCCAGTCCGACTAGATTCAGCAATTCATCTACTCTTGCAGCGATTTTTTGTTTATCCCATTTAAGCAATCGTGGGACAACTCCGATATTTTGGGCAATAGTCATGTGTGGGAACAGGCCAATGTTCTGTATGACATAACCAATTTTTCTTCTAAGCTGGATTGGATCCATGTGTGAAATGTCTTGATTTTGCAGCAAGATTTCTCCTGTTGACGGGGTGATCAGTCTGTTGATCAACTTCATTGTTGTCGTCTTGCCACAGCCGCTTGGGCCAATGAGAACAGTAATCTCACCTTCATTAATTGTAAAATTCAGATTCTTTAAAACCATGTGACCATCATCGTATCTTTTGTTTACGGCTTTGAATTCAATCATAGCTGACCTCCTTTAGATTCATGATGATATGTTGCACTTCGACAGCAAACCTTGCATTGCAGAGTGAAGAATAGATAAAACTGGTGAAAGGCTTGCTGCTTTAGTGCTTGGGGCACACCGCTACGCAGCCTTGTAAGCTGGAGAGTATGAAGATAGTACAAATATAACTTTGCACCAATAAACGCGGCGTTTATAAGATAGTTAGTACTATAACATACCTTTTTCTAACAAACAACCTTTAAATACTGTACAAGTTGTTTGTTGAACGCGAAAAGGATAGGTAGAAAAACACAAAAAAAGGTTTATTCCATTGGGCTGGGCCCGTGAAATAAACCGTCGGTTATTATGCACATTATTTGTTTGTAATCGTATCGTTGAGGAAGGCTTCCGTCCGCTCTTGCACTTGACCATCGCCCACTACAACAAGGATATCATTAGCAATGATAATTACATGCGGCCCTGGAGAGATGGATACATCAGTACCTCGTCGAAGCGCAATGATGGTGGCGCGAGTATGCTGCCAAAACTGCAAATCAGAAATTGTTTTGCCTACAACTTGTGAATGCTCTGGAACTTTAATCTCGACCGGTTGATAGGGCTTAAGACTTTGCAGTCGATCTGATGCGTCAATAATGTCGCTTAGCACCGTCTCAAAGCGTTGATCAATATCTTTTTTCATCTTAAGCAGCTGCTGCAAATCCTTTTTCAACGAGTAAACGGACTTCAGATAATTATGCTTAGTAATGTAATTGTAGGCGTTCTGGTCGGATAGAATGACAATCTCTTTTCCTTGTGATACGAGTACAATATGTTCGTCCTTAAGAAGTGCGATCGCTTTGCGAATCGTTTCTGGAGAAACATGATATTGACTCGCAAGCAGTGATCGTCCAGAAATTTTGCTGTTAACCGGAAACTCTCCGCTAACTATGCGCTGGGCAATATCTAGGGCAATGGATTTGTACCCTGTAATTTCTTGCATGCTGCTCCCTCGTCTTTCTTGCTATGCAATATAATCTATAAATTTTCACTGTATTATAGCATACAAACTATGCAACACAATATGGGTGAAGCGGATTAAGGGGAGACAAGTGAGGGGAAGGTCTATGAACGGCTTATGCATGTTCAGTGTTTGTTAATGGACAAGCTTAACATTTACAGTAACTTTACATGGTATGTATTGAATGCTGAGGCACATTCCCCTATGATAAAATGGAATTTCGTGCAAATGCGCGGATATATATACATGGAATAAGGAGGAAGCTCATGAGTTATAGTGATGCCGAGCACAAGCAAGCTTCGAGGCCAGGCAGCTTGCTTGAGGTGCTGACCGTTTCATTCAAGCTGGGACTAACTTCATTTGGCGGACCGATCGCACATTTGGGATACTTTCATAATGAGTATATTGAACGGAGAAAATGGCTCGATGAGCGAACCTATGCTGATTTAGTGGCATTGTGTCAATTTCTTCCCGGTCCAGCAAGCAGTCAGGTCGGTATCGGGATAGGTGTTATACGAGCAGGCTTGGTGGGCGGTGTTGTGGCTTGGCTTGGCTTTACGCTTCCGTCTGTGATCGCACTCGTTCTTTTTGCCATGCTGCTGCAAAGCTTTAATCTGGGCGATGTCGGCTGGCTGCATGGGTTAAAGCTTGTTGCGGTAGCAATTGTTGCGCAAGCAGTGCTAGGCATGGGACAGAAGCTTGCATCTGACCGAATTAGAGCAACGATTGCTGTTGCAGCTGCAGCAACCGTTCTGTTGTGGCAGTCGGCTGCTGCTCAGGTGCTGGTTATTGCCGCATCGGCATTAGTTGGTGTGCTGCTGTTTCGCAAGCCTTCAGAAGATCAGCATGCGCCGTTGTTGATTCCGATTAGCCGTACACTAGCTATTGTTTGCCTGGTGATGTTTGGGGCATTGCTTCTGTTATTGCCGCTGGCGAGCCATTATCTCGGTTGGGACTGGCTTGCAATGTTCGACAGCTTTTATCGTGCTGGATCACTTGTGTTCGGAGGCGGTCATGTCGTGCTGCCGCTATTGGAGCAGGAGTTTGTACCGCATGGAGCGATTAGCAAGGAGGACTTTCTTGCAGGCTATGGAGCGGCTCAGGCTGTGCCTGGACCACTGTTTACATTTGCAGCATACTTAGGTGCCATGATGAACGGAATTACTGGTGCGATCATTGCGACTGTTGCGATCTTCCTGCCTGCATTTTTATTGGTGCTTGGCGCATTGCCGTTTTGGAATCAAATTCGCGCCAATCTAAAGATGCAGGGAGCGTTAATTGGCATTAATGCAGCCGTGGTTGGCATATTACTAGCAGCCCTTTACCATCCGATATGGACGACGGCAGTCATTGCGCCTGTTGATTTTGTACTTACGGCGATATTGTTTGTCATGCTCGTCTTTTGGAAGCTCCCGCCTTGGGTTGTTGTAGTAGCTGGCATGCTTGGAGGCTTGTTGATTTCTTTTATAGATAAGCTCTAGAGGACAGTTCGTATGCTGTGCTGCTTACAGGCAGTACGGCATTTTTGTTTTGCGTATTTATCAAATAAGTAATTGATTATATAAGTGGGCGGTTATATAATTGTTTACAGATCATGAATTGGTGAACGAGGTGAACATGATGAAAAAGCCGATTCAGATATTGGCTGAGGATGCTGCTTGTGATTCGATGGATGGAGCAAGCATTGATGATATGGCTGCATGCTTGAAGCTGCTAGGTGATCGAACGCGATTAACGATCATTGCTTTGCTTAAGCAGAGCCCGCTTTGTGTATGTGATATTGCTGCAGCACTTGGCACCTCACAGCCGAATGTTAGTCAGCATTTGAAGAAAATGAAAGCAGCAGGCTTATTGGAGGAACATCGAAAGGGACAGTGGATCTATTATTCTATTTGTGAGCAAAATACGTTGTATTTGCAGGCCATATTAGCTGAGCTGCCGTCTATCGGTGCTTCAATTAATCAGAGTGCTTGCGAGTAGCAAGAAGGAGACATAAGCGTTGGTCGCATTTATTATATTTTTAATTACTCTAGTATTTGTCATTTGGCAGCCAAGAGGCTTAAGCATTGGCTGGTCTGCAAGTATTGGCGCGATTGTTGCGCTATTATTTTCGGTTGTGAGCTTTTCTGATGTCGTAACGGTAACAGGTATCGTATGGAACGCAACGCTCGCGTTTGTCGGTATTATTATTATTTCGCTGGTGCTTGATGAAATCGGATTTTTTGAATGGGCTGCTTTACATATGGCGAGGCTGGCGCACGGCAGCGGCACCTTAATGTTTGTCTACATTGTGCTGCTAGGCGCAGCGGTATCGGCGTTTTTTGCCAATGATGGCGCAGCACTTATTATGACGCCAATTGTGCTTGCTATGGTACGCGCGCTAAAGCTCAATGATCTGTTCGTTTTGCCGTTTATTATGGCTAGCGGATTTATTGCAGATACCGCTTCATTACCGTTGTTAATTAGCAATCTCGTTAATATTGTGTCGGCAGATTATTTTGGTATTGGATTTGCCGAATATGCGAGCCGAATGCTCGTGCCAAACTTATTCTCGATCGGGGCAAGCTTGCTGGTTCTGTATCTGTTTTATCGCAAAAGCATTCCGTCCAACTATTGGCTGGCGCATGTGATGGAGCCGAAGGAAGCGATCAAGGATGCCAGATTGTTCAAGCTTTCCTGGTATCTGCTTGCAGCGCTGTTGATTGCATATTTTTTAAGTGAGTTCATTGCACTTCCGCTTTCGGTTATTTCAGGAATAGCCGCATTCGTGCTGCTAATGGCAGCCCGAAGAAGTGCTGCTGTTGATACGTGGAAGCTCGTAAAGGGTGCGCCGTGGAGCGTCGTAGTTTTCTCGATCGGTATGTATGTCGTCGTATATGGCTTGCGCAATGCAGGGTTAACGGATGCGTTGGGTCAATTGATTCAAGTGATTGCGGATCAAGGATTGCTCGCCGCAACGATGGGGATGGGCTTTATAGCAGCTATACTATCATCTGTTATGAATAATATGCCAACGGTGATGATTGATGCGATTGCAATTGACAGCACGAATACCGAAGGTGTTATTCGCGAGGCGTTGATTTATGCTAATGTGATCGGTTCGGATCTTGGACCGAAAATTACACCTATTGGTTCACTAGCCACGCTGCTGTGGCTGCACGTGCTTGCGTCAAAGCGCGTAAAGATTAGCTGGGGCTATTACTTTAAGGTGGGAATTTTGCTGACGATCCCTACGCTTGTCATTACTCTGCTAAGCCTAGCGTTATGGCTGGGGGTGCTGCAGGTAGTTGGGGGATATGCGTGGATCTTGATTGCTGCCATCTTTCTTGCTGTAGGCATTATGCTTTGGCGAATATTGCGATATAACAATCAAGTGCATACATCTACAAATAAAATAAAAGGAAGTGCCTAACATGAACAAAAAAACGCTTGTTTATTTTTTATGTACCGGAAATTCTTGCAGAAGTCAGATGGCTGACGGATTTTTGAAGGCCTTGGGTGGAGATCGATATGAGGTAAAAAGCGCTGGCCTAGAAGCACATGGGTTAAATCCGCGTGCAGTTCAAGTCATGGAGGAAGCGGGTATAGATATTAGCCGCAACAGTTCTGATGTTATTGATCCCGTTCTGTTGAATGAGGCCTCTTATGTTATTACGTTATGCGGGCATGCAGATGAGCATTGTCCGGTCATTTCAAATCAAAATGTGGTCAAGTGGCACTGGGGTTTTGATGATCCTGCCAAGGCGGTTGGAGCCGAAGAGGAGGTTATGCAGCAATTTCGCAGTGTACGTGACGCAATAAAAAACCGCATTGAGCAGTTTTTGGAGCACGGCCAATAGCCTACAGCAAATGAAAGTATAGATGGATGTATAAATGAATGGTTAATCCCGAAGAGATGATCTCCTCGGGATTTTGTTGTTTTTATTATAAAGCAAGAAGCTTGATTTTATGAGCCTTCACCGTGGTTGTTGCGGGAATGATTACGGTTTTTAACCTTTTTAGATCCGGATAGCGGCTCGTTTGGTTGATGATTCGTATTGGCGCGATGATCTTTATTAGAATGATTGCGGTCAGTACCCTTTGCCATAAGTGTAACCTCCTAAGCGGTCATTATTCTTGGTTCTCGTCCTCATAATACTTTTTGCGGAAATGAAGCATATCCGCATGACGTTGATCCATATGCTTTTGATTGGTTTGCTGGTTCGTATGAGCAGTTAGATCTGGTGTTGTTTCCAGCTCCTGCACAACGTTTTGCAGATTTTTATCTACGCCTGGCTTCGCTTTCGTCATTGGTTCGTCAGTCCTTTCAAGCTTTGCGCACATTCATGAATGTTGCGGACATAGTCCTCGACCAAGTTTTGTGCAGCTATCGTGTGATCATCGGCAGCCGCGTTGCCTTTCTCGACATCAAGCAGCTCGACCTTTACTTCACGCTGATCGACGTAGCTTAGTCGGAAATCGGCAGAATAATGGCTGCGGCCATTGTTGGCAATATGAATAAGCAGCGTATCATCGAATTTGGCATCTGGCTGGACATTGCATTCATCAGCCGTATTAAGAAAAGTCGGTAACGTTTCTTGCCATGCTTGAGCAAGTGTTTGTTTATCTATCGGCAGTACGTTGGACAAAGTGATCACCTCCGAAGCTTAGTATGGCTCGTCAATGGCTTGCTATACATCCCTTGAGTCTAGACTAAAATGAACCAATTTGGTCATCTTTTTGGACAGAGGCAATGAGTATAAGGACAAATTGATAAAGCTACTTGCGAAGGGTCAAAAATTCTGTTCTGAGCTTTTCCATAGCTGGTTTAGAAGAAAATACATGCTAACTGAACGTGTTGATGCTTAGCCTAATTAATGATTAATGGAATTGCAGAACTAACGTTTTATGTGGTATTTCTGTTTAAATTTGGCTATAATTAATTCGGCTTGTCTAGCAGAGTACATATTAAACATTTTAGTAGAGGGTGACTATGAAATATAAGATACGTTTTGAGCTGATTTATATATTGGCAGCAGCTGGCTTAATCATTTCCTTGCTGCTAACAGGTGTTTTTATTGGCGTGGCAGATAACGGTGATTTTTTGAGAATTATGGGCTCAATCGGGCTAAACGATTACGATCCGCAGGAATCGTATGAAGATCGGTATTTTTATTTTGCACATTCAACGTTTGCCTATGATACATTTTTTCGAGGCTTCTATCCGTCAACACAGCTTATTATTGTTGTGATTGCGCGAATGATAGCAGGATTGTTCAATTCATCATACTTTGATATACGCTTTTTAGGCGCCATCTATGGTCTGCTGCTCATAACAGCGAACGTGCTGCTTATTAAGGCTTATCGATATAAGGGATTGCTAGCTTCTATCGTATTAACTGCTTTGCTGCTAGTAGTATTCCACGACATCGGATACTTGGCCTATTTCAATTCATTGTATGGCGAGCCTGTTTCGTTTATTTTCTTATTGCTGACGATGGCGCTGTCTCTGCTGCTTCTTCATAAGGAGAAGCCAACTAAAGCTATGTTGGTCTGGGTTTTCGCAGCCTGTCTGTTTCTCGTATGCTCCAAAACACAAAATGCGCCAATTGGGTTAGGCTTTGCTTTTCTTTTTTGGCGATATGCGGCTCTACATAAGGAGAATCGCGAATGGCGACGGCTTGCGCTTTCCCTTGGCATTGCATTAGTTGTCATATCGGCTGCTTCATACATCTTTGCACCGAAGGATTTTAAGCAAATTAATTTGTATCAGACGGTGTTTTTCGGCATTCTGCATCAATCTCCAGATGTGGAGGGAGATCTGGAGGAGCTTGGTTTGCCGGGTGAGCTAAGCGTGCTGGCTGGAACGAACTATTTTCAAACTGATACTGCCATCAAGCAGGATGATCCCATGCTTCAGGATGCGTTTTACAACCGAATTTCACATGCTGATGTCGCTTTGTTTTACCTTAAGCATCCAGGGCGCTTGCTTGCTAATGCGGCTTATGCAGCAGAGCACAGCATGAACATTCGTCCTTATTACTTGGGCAATTATGAAAAATCAGAGGGCAAGCCTCCTGGTACAGTGACGTTTCAATACAGTGCCTGGAGCGAATTTAAGAGAAACATTCTTCCTAATCAGCTGTGGTTTATCGTGTTCGTGTATGTCTTGTATTATGGTGGAGCGTTATACGAGTGGATAGCCGCAAGAAGTTTGCGAAGCAAGCTTCAATCTGAGCTGTTTATGGTGCTTGGCTTGGTCGGACTAATTGGCTATTTCGTACCGATTGTTGGAGATGGCATGGCGGATCTGAGCAAGCATTTGTTCATGTTCAATGTGGTGTTTGATATGATGTTGGTCGCTAGTGTGATGTGGGTAATCGTCAAGCTGAGTAGGTTCAGCTATAGGTCATAACCTCGTGCATAAGAATAGGACCAGAGAGGTATAGTGCAATGCGGCTATGCCTTTTTGCTTATCATAAATAAATCCTATATTTATAAAAAACTAGAATACATAAGTCAATCCAGTTCAGGAAAAACATGATATAATTTAGGAAAATATAGGATTTCGGCTTGCCAGAGAAGGGGAATATGTATGTTGATATCATGGAAAAAGGTTGTGAAATTTCTAGTACCAGAGATCCAGCTTATTCAACTGGTACAACAAGAAGGCTTTATTAGAAAACGAGACCCTATTGGGGTGAAGAAGAAAAGGTAGGAAGTAATGATAGAACAGGAGGAGGAGCATGGATAAACTAATACGATGGATTTTGATCGTACTGGCTTCAATCTTTTATCATCCGTTGATGTTGCTGTTTTTGCTCACCTTAATGATAGCGCCGTTTCAACTGCTGGAAGAAATCATTGACGTCATTAAGTATGAAATTCCAATTAGTGGAACCTCCACATTCTCTGTACTGGCAGTCTCATGTATTTTTATATTAATTGCGATGAGCAACAGAGTGCTCGGTTTGATTTATAGAAAGATTACGATGCTTTTGCCACTATTGCAAATGTGTGTTTATTTGACGATTGCTCTTCAAATTGCACTTTTAATCTTGAATAGATGGGCGGAAACGGGAGCTTATTCTAAAGGAACAGCTATTATGTTGGCAATCCTATCAATTGTAGGTATACGTCTGCTTGTGTCTTTCCTTTATTGGAAATATCCTATAGCCGTTCCAGGAGCTAAAGCACGAGATACAGCACAACACACAAGCAAAAATTATGTTGAAAGATGGTTTTAAGATGAACAATGGGGCGAGTAGAGAATCTAGATTAGATGATTGGTTCAGAAAACATCGTTTATGGTTAGGCATTACAATAGTCGCTTTATTTGTTCTTGAAAGTGTTTTGGGTAGCGGTAGTCATACTTTAAAGGATGTACAGCCTACCGGGATTGGGAAAGGCTTTGATGCTGGAACAAAATTAACTCACCTGGAAGAGGACCTCTTATTACTCTCGCGCGATTTTACTATTGAGATGAAGGGAGAGACGACTCCTATTCGAATGCTGATTTGGGATTTTGCAGCTGAGGATGGAGATGTTGTGACGATAAAGGTTAATGACGATGTGGTGGCGGACAATATTATGATTACCAATAAACCGGTGCCTATCGAGGTTCGTTCACCAAGTGTCGTTGAAGTTGTAGGGGTTCAGGATGGTGGAGGCGGTATTACTTATGGCGTCAAATTTCAAGGCAGCCTAGATAATAGCGCGTACTTCAATATAGCCAATGTAGGGAGTTCGAATACGTATACATTAAAGATACATAAAAGTAAGCTATAATAGTAGGTGAGTAAGCTACTGGAGGATGAACAACATTGATTGCAGAAGAATTGCAGCTCGCCGTACGAGCTTATTATAAGCAGCATACACCGATTGAAAAGAGCAGGGCAGTCGATGAGTTGACGTCTCAGCTGTCATTCGTGAAAAAAGGAAAGCTGTATATTGCAATGGACGAGCAATATGCTGTGCGCTTTTCATATAGCACGAAGGATAGCTTTGCCAATACGGTGCTTGCCTTGAAAAACGTATTGAAATACGACCATATCCCGGTTATTTTGTGTTTGCTTAAGCCGTTATCGTATGAATTTATGCTTGTTAATACAACCTTCCTGAAAAAGATATCACATAGCTCCAAGGCATTGACAGAGACGAATATTCGAGGTTCCTTTCTTGGACATGATATTATGCGGGAGATAGAGCTGGCGCCTGATCGCCTGTTTCTGAATACGCCTGAGCATTTTTCGGAATTATTTGCTTTTCATCAAGGCATAGACACAGACGAAAATATCACTCGTCTAGTAGAGGAAACGTCTCAGATCAGCTCTCAGCGTTCCGCTTATATCATTGATGCTGCGACACAAGCACGCATTCATCAGAGTCTGCTTTACTCCTTTACGAAGGAGGAGGAACTGCAGCGAGTGAAGCGTGAGCTTGATCAGCTTGTCGCACAGCATCACGAGCAGATTTTGCGAATTGCGACTGAAGAAGCGGCTAATGTGAATCTAAGAGGCAATCGGATTGAACAGCTGCTGACGAAGGAAGGCTTGAATCAGCACGGACTTGCTGATGAAATCAGACTGCTGGAGGATGGCGGCAGATTGCTGATCGATATTAAAACGAGTATTGGATCAGCCACTGCCAATGCCAAGCTGTACAATATCGACAAACAGCTTGAAGCGCTGTCCGATGGTCGAACGGTGTGTGCGGTTTATCTGCTTCATATGAACACGGAAAAGCAGCGGATTGAAACGTATATGCTCAATAGCTTCGATGAGGATCTGCTTGATCAGATGCTGGTTCAGCATCATTGGTCAGGTCGCAATGCTAGAGGCAGCAGTCAGCTGCACGCACGCGTGTTTCAAGCGCTGTCTGCTGGCAATCGCCAGCCGCGATTGAATAAGGAGCGCGCGCTTGCCTTTATTGATGGGTTGATTGCGATGGGCAATGATAAGAATTAATGGTTGAAAATGTGAAAGCCCGCAATTGGTGCAGCACCAATTGCGGGCTTTTTTGTTGTGGTGATCAAGATCATCATGGCTTACTTTTCTGTTCGTACGGTATACAACGCTAGATTTGTACTTGATAAGCATTGTGAAGCGAATGCTTTCCATGCAGCTGCCTTTCCGCTTACACGATAGCCTTACTCCATGCTCTCGTCTTCGAGCTGTGCGCTTTTCGAGCGCGACTGCTCGTTCAGCGAGTTTCTTTCCCAGAATACGCCTTCTGAGTAGCCTTGGATCGAAGCGTCGTCCTCAGCCAGCTTAAGACGCTTTTCCGTTAAGCACGCATAGATTTCATCAAGCTCAACCCCGACATAGCGACGATTGAGCTTTTTCGCGACAACGGAGGTTGTACCTGCGCCTGAGAATGGATCGAACACGACGTCCTGCTCATCGGAGCTGGCTAAAATAATTTTAGCGAGCAGCTTTTCCGGCTTTTGTGTAGGATGATCGGTATTCTCAGGCATCGACCAGAACGGAACAGTAAGGTCTGTCCATAGGTTGGATGGGTGCGTTAGGCGGAACTTGCCGCCAGACTGCTCGTCCCAATCCTTCGGCTTGCCCTCAGCATTGCGATACGGTGCAATGACCTTGCGCTTCATTTTCACGCGATCGACATAAAACTTGTAGCTGCTGGAGTTGGTGCAAAACCATATATCCTCCGATGCATTTTTCCAATTGGACAGTGAGCCTCTTCCTTTTTCGCGTTCCCATGTAATGCGGTTCAATATGTTCAAGTATTTTGAAGCAACCTCGAAAATCGAGTGACTGGAGCGCCAGTCTCCGCATATGTAGACGGAAGCATCAGGCTTCAGCACACGGATAAGCTTGGAAAACCAGGAATCAAGCCATTCGGTGTATGCTTCACTTGTCATTTTTGAAAAGGTTTTTCCGTTGAAGCTTTTCGTCAAGTTATAAGGCGGATCAATAAACATAAGATCGACAAATTGATCTGGCAAATGGTCAATCGCTTCAAATAAGTCCTGATGAATCGTTTTATTCGTAAGCTCCTCAGCCTTGGCCGGCTGCTTTAGTGTAATTAAACGCTGTTTATAATATTGAAGCTCTTCTTCTGTGAGCGTAATGGTACGATTGCGTTGTGCTCGTTTTTTAGGTTGAAGTTCTGTCAAAAAGAATGCACCGCCTACTCTAATTTCATTCCTCGAATAAGTATACTAGAATTCGTGCTGTCTTTCATCTATTTTGCCATTATCACCAAGAGGCACGACGTAGGACTATTGTTTCCTGATACCGTGCTATTTTTCTTGAATATTCATGTTATATATGTTTGATATGTAAGTTAGATTATGTAATGTTTTGTTCGAATAATAGGATTTTGAGAAGTGGACCAATATTTTCGTTAGGGTTTTTCACAATAATTATGTAATGTTTCCTGACTTTTCTTTTGGATATTCATGCAAAAAAACAAAAATCATTCAATTTATGTTATATAAGTTGACATTATGTTGGGGGCGGTGCTACGATTCTATTAACGATTTAACTAAGTAGTTAAAAATATTTAACTAAATACTTAATAGCGAGTGTGGTGAGCGAATGTGACGTATATCAAGATCCAACAGGTTAGCAAGTTTTTTAAGCGAAGGGGACAGGTTACAGAAGCGCTGCGTGATATTAATCTGGAATTTCAACAGGGCACATTTGTCAGCTTGATTGGTCCTAGTGGCTGCGGAAAATCAACGCTGCTGAGAATTGTAGGCGGCCTGACAGAAATTGACCAAGGTGAGGTGACGATAGGGGGCTTGTCGCCTGGCGGAGCTCAACGACAAAAGCAGTTTGGTTTTGTTCCGCAATCCCCTGCATTGTTTCCGTGGCGAACAGTGCTCGAAAATATGAATGTGCCGTTTGAGGTCAATCGCAAAGGGGGCGATGCAGAGTCTGAGAATCGTGAGGATCCAATAGAACTGCTGCAATCTGTAGGGCTTGGTGATTTTGTGCATTCTTATGCCAAGGAGCTGTCTGGAGGGATGCAGCAGCGTGTTGGCATCGCACGAGCATTTGGTTCTGGCGCACCGATCTTATTAATGGATGAGCCATTTTCCGCTCTTGATGAAATTACACGTGAGAGAATTAGCTACCAACTGCTAGATATATGGGAAAGTCATCAGAAGACAGTCCTGTTTGTTACTCATAGCTTGCGTGAAGCTGTACTGCTGTCCGACAAGGTTGTGGTCATGTCGGCTAGGCCGGGGCAAGTGGCAAAGGTTATTGACATCAATCTTCCACGACCTCGTCAGGCGGAAATTGAGGATAGCGAACAATTTCATTATTATGTTTCAGAAATACGCGCATCACTGCGTGAACGCTGGAAATAACATGATGAGTAGAAAGGAAGTGAGCACCATGCGAAGTGCAGTTAGAGAAACAACGGTAATGGCTCGAACAGGAAGTATGAGCGGCAGCAAGGAGGAGCCGCTATATTTGCGGCTGAAGGCAAGGTATATGGAATCGGTTTACTTACCTCCACTTTTTGCCTTTGTGACGCTTTTTATTGTATGGGAGCTAGCAGTCAGGATGTTTGCCATTAATCCTGTCACGCTTCCAGCTCCTTCTGCTGTATTGCGAGAGCTTATTGGCTCCATTTCATTTTATTTGCCACATGCATGGGTTACCTTGTGTGAAGCATTGCTCGGTTTTTTTCTTGGAATGAGCGTTGCGGTATTTGCTGGAGTTTTTATGGCGCACTCCCGATTACTCGAACGAACCTTATTTCCGATTGCTGTGCTCGCAAATGTCACACCGATTATGGCGATTGCTCCTCTCTTTATCTTGTGGTTTGGCTTTGATGCTTTGCCGAAAATATTAATTGCTTCCATTATTACGTTTTTCCCAATGCTGATTAATTCGATTACTGGTTTTCGTTCGATTGACGAAAATCATCTGGAATACATGAGATCGCTTCATGCAAGCAAGTCTGAAATCTTTTTTAAGCTTCGTCTACCCAACAGTTTGCCTTATTTATTCAGTGCAGCACGAACTTGTGTCAGTCTTAGCGTAATGGGAGCTGTAGTAGGTGAATGGAGTGGTTCCACAGAGGGGCTGGGCAATGTCATTATGATGTCGAGCAATTATATGCAAACCGATCGTATGTTTTCGGCCATATTCATGCTGGCTATTATGGGGATATGTCTGACGAATACCGTCCGCTTTATTGAACGAAAGCTGTTATCTTGGCATGTATCTAATGGAGAGCAGCACTAGGGCGATTCGCAGAATAGATAAATATAATTGGAGGGTTTGGAGATGAAGAGAAGAAATTTAGGGTTCGTTATGGTGCTGTTGTGTGTAATGTTGGTGCTTGCTGCGTGTGGTAATGCCAATTCGAATGAGGGTACGTCCGAAGCGTCGCCGCCTTCCATAAGTATGAATGAATCGGTTCCTGAAAATGGGCATGATCCCGATTCAGCAATCGACATTATGGACTGGTCTTCTCGCAAGGCTTTAAATGAGGAGGCTGGTGAAATCACCTATATGACTGGCTATTATTATGCTGCCTCTCCGCCTGACGTGCAGGTTGTTATGGCGGATGAACTGGGCTATTTCGAAGAGTTTGGCTTAAAGGTGAAGATTATGCCTGGCCTTGATTCAGAAGGTATGAAGTTTTTGGCTGCTGGTCAGGCGCAAATTGCTTCTGCAGGAACACCGAGCCTTGTCATCCAATCTGTTGCCAACGGCGCAGCGATAAGTGGAATAGCGACATTCAGTGGAGTGGGCACAAGTGCATTGCTTGTGATGAGTGATTCTGGATTGACTGAGCCTAAGGATCTTGTTGGTAAAATGGTAGGCTTCCACGGTGCAATGCCGGCGAATTTACTTGCTATGCTCAAAAAATCGGGCGTTGATCCTGCCACTGTAAATGGGGTTTCTGTAGGCTACGATCCAACGGTGCTTAGCACAGGAAAGGTTGATGCTCTAACCGTATACAAATCCAATGAGCCGTATCAGTTGGAACAAATGGGAGAAGATGTTACTATCATTGATCCAGGTCAATTTGGAGCAGAGACCTCATTTGGTGTTCTGGCGGTCAACAATAGCTTTGCAGAAAAGCATCCAACTGCTGTAGAGGACTTTCTAAGAGCAGTGTCGAAGGCACATGACTATGCGGTTGAGAACCCAGATGAATCGATTAAGGTGCTTGCAGCTCGTTCCGATTCCATCTATGATATTCCAGCTGAAAGTAATCGCTGGGCAGTAGAGCGGGAACTGATCGAGAGCTCTCGCGTTGCTGGACACGGTGTAGCGTGGCAAACAGAGGAACAGTGGCAGCGTGAAATTGATATGTTGTTTCAGGCTAGCGTCATTCGTGATGAACTGGATCTTGATGTCGTAATGAACAATAGCTTTATTGACAGCATCTATGACGGCGAGCAGCTTATTTGGCCCGAATAATTTTAATAAGGAGAGCGATAACGATGACTAGTGTAGACTACAGTAAAATTGATTTTGGCGTGTTTTTACCGATTACGAATGGTGGGTGGATTATTTCTGAGCATACACCTGCTTTAGATGGCGGCTACGAAATTAACAAGAAGGCTGCATTGATTGCTGAACAATATGGACTTGATTTTATTATGTCGATGGCAAAGTGGAAGGGCTATGGAGGCAGTACAAATCACTGGGGCGTTTCTCTGGAATCGATGACGATGATGGCTGGGCTGGCTGAAGCAACGTCACGCGTAAAAATATATGCAACGGTGCACACACTGCTGTTCAATCCAGCTGTCGCTGCAAAAATGTTTGCGACGCTTGATCATATTAGTGGAGGCCGAGTAGGCATGAATGTAGTTTCGGGCTCCTACGCAGGTGAATTCCGGCAAATGGGTATGTGGCCAGAGCATCTTGGTCATGGGGAACGATATGATCTCGCGAAGGAATGGATGCAGGTAGTAAAGCGCCTGTGGAGTGAGGAATCGGTGACCCATCATGGACAGTATTTTACGCTGGAGGATTGTCAATCGCTGCCTAAACCATTACAGCAGCCAAGACCGGAAATTATATGCGCAGGCCAGTCGGAAAAGGGCATGGGCTTTACGATTGATGAGGGTGATGCTTGCTTTATTGGCGGTCGGGATTTGGAGGAGTTGGCTGCGATAAGCAAAAAAGCCAAGGAGATGGCTGCAGAGCGTAATAAAACAATTAAAACGTATGCAATGTTTACGATTATTCCTGGAGCAACAGACGATGAGGCAGAAGCGCGTGTGAAGCATTATCAGGAGGGTGCAGATATTGAAGCGATTAAGGGGATGCTGCGCAGTTATGGACTAGAGCCTGATGGCCGAGAAAATTCCATGGTGGCACGTGCCAAAAGCGCATTTATGACAGAGACGATCTCTGGGAGCATCGAGAGCATACGAGCGCGTATTCATGAGATATTGGAAGTGACGCACATTGATGGCATGATGCTGACCTTCCCTGATTATGTGGAGGACTTGACGATTTTCGGGAGAGATATTTTGCCGATGCTGAAGGATACATCGATCGTATCATAAGACGGTAGTAGGAGTGAGAAGATGGATAAAAGTCTAAAGGAGCATTCCGCGCTGCTCATTATCGATGTTCAGCAGGACTTTTGTGGTCCAACAGGATTAATGGCACACTACAATGCAGATTTAAGCATGATAGATGGTGCTGTGGATCGGATCGAGCTGCTCACAGACCATGCGCACGCTCAGCGTATTCCCGTTATCTATGTCTCGCTCGTGACACGGCCCCAGACCGATTCAAGAGCAATGAAAGCTTGGTATGCCAGGCAAGGAATGGATGGGGAGCAGGCCGTAGCGTTATGCCGAGATGGAAGTCCTGGTGCTGAGTGGTATCGCGTAAAGCCAGCTGCTGAAGATTATATCGTGGAGAAGCAACGCTATAGTGCATTTGTGGCAACTAATTTGGAGCTGTTGCTTCAGCAGCTTCAAATTAAGCGGTTGATTGTGACTGGCGTTACAACGGAATGCTGTGTAGATTCGACTGTGCGAGACGGGTTTATGAAGGATTATGAGATGTTTGTCGTGGAGGATGCATGTGCAGCGTATGAGCTGGAAATGCACGCGATGAGCATAAAAATAATAGGGCTCAATTTTGCAACGATTATGTCAACTGAGCAGGTGTTGACAAGCTGGAATGGAGTGGAATAGCGATGAAGCTGACGAATGTCGAGTTGACCGAGCAGGATAAGGCGATGTTTCAATTAATTCGGGCTCATATCGATCCGCAGGAGCTCATTGATGTGCTATTAGAGCTTGGAAATATTCGCAGTCTTGCCGGCTATGAGAAGGAGGCAGGAGAATACGTCTACAACTGGATGAAAAAGGAAGGGTTTACCCCGCGCAAGGTCGGCATGGTTGAGGAACGCTTCAATGTCATAGGCACATACGGAGGAGAGGCCCCTGGAGAAGGGAAAAATTTGTTGCTGACGAGCCATCTGGACACGGAGTCGCCACAATACAATGAACGTGACGCCTGGCGCTATCGTCCAGAGACGGTTGAGCGCTCAGAATGGCTGGAGGCTGCTTTCCGCGATGGAATATTCTCAGGGCGTCCAGTGGAAAATGATCGCGGTCCAATGACGTGCACCTTGATGGCGGCCAAGGCGCTCAAAGCTGCAGGGATTTCTCTCAAGGGAAAGCTGTATATTACAGCATGCCCTGGTGAGATCGGACCTGAGCAGGTCGAGGAGTTTCGCGGCAGTCAGTATCTTGGAAAGGAGCTGGGCGCGCAGTATTTGCTATCGCATGGCGGAGTTGCGCCTGATTATGCGATTGCTGCGGAGGGAACGGATTTTGGCATGACATGGCTTAGCTGTGGACATGCGCTGATTCGTATTGATCTTTATGGAGAGGAAATATTCACACCAATGATCAGCCATCCCCTCTCGCTTGGCGATCATCCGAGTCCTCTTGTCCAGGTTGCTGTACTTATTGACCATATTCAGAGATGGGCTCGGCAATATGAGCAGGAAAACAGCTATGAATCTGCCGGAGGTTGTTCGATACCGAAGGTGCAGCTATCAGCCATTAGAGGCGGCGATCCTCATATTATGGGGGCAGGAAGTGAGGTATGCTCGGTCTATATTGAGGTCAACTTGACGGCACAGCAGACCATTGCTCCTATCCAGCGTCAATTGGAGGTGTTGCTGTCTCAAGCGGGTATGCAGGGGCAAGTGCTTCCGCTTGTTTACCGAAATGGATATGAAGCAAGAGATGAGCATATAATGCCGCTTGTTGAGGCAATCAGTGCAGGGACGCTTGGAACTGACCGCGGCGAGTTGCTGCTGGCCCACCACGCGTACTCTAGTATGTGGCGCGACCATAATGTGTTTAATATGTATCGTATTCCAGCAGCCACATTCGGACCTTCACGGTTTCAGCCGTCGCTTGACGATATGCTGGATGCGACTGCTATCTATGCATTTACAGCTTGGAAAATATGCAATAGTGAGGAGGAAAATTTATGATTGAAGCTACTGTGTGGCGCCAAACAATGGGGAAATTTGCTACGGGAGTGACAGTAATTACGACGCTTGATGCTGATGGCAATCCACTGGGGATGACAGCCAATGCCTTTACATCGCTATCGCTTACTCCCCCAATGGTTTTAATATGCGTTGACAATTCTAGTACGACACTTGCTCAGCTTATTGGAAGCAGAAAGTTCTGTGTTAATATACTGAGCTCTGACCAGGAGGCGATTTCTCGCCAATTTGCAAAAAAAGGTGGTCCAGAAAAGTTCGAGGGAGTGAGCTATTCATCAGGATTGCTGGGGCTTCCTGTGCTTGAAGGCTGTTTAACAAGCGTTGAGTGCGAGCTGAGCGAGCGTTATGAGGGCGGCGATCATATGATTTTGCTTGGTTCAGCGTTGCATATTTACCAAGCCCCGTACCCTGCTGAGCCGCTAATTTTCTACGAAGGAAAGTATCGCAGCCTGGTTGAGATGGAGGCTACTGCACCATGAAGATTATCACGATTGTAGGCAATCCCAAGCCTTTATCGAAAACCTATCATATCGCAGAGCAGGCAGCTGCAGCTCTAAGCAATCTGCTTTCCTTGCACAGTGACGAGCCGATAGAAAATGAAATGATCGAGCTGGCGCATATTGGGACTGGGTTGGTACAATGGGATCAGCAGGTCATTGCTCCGCTTGTGGAAAAAATCGATCAAGCAAGCTATATCGTTGTGGCTAGTCCTACGTATAAGGCATCATATACCGGGCTGCTAAAGCTGTTTTTGGATATACTGCCGATGAAGGCGCTGCAGCATAAGCTTGTGCTGCCTATTATGATAGGAGCGGGCGATAGTCATCGTCTTGCTGTGGAGTATCAACTTAAACCAGTGCTTTCTGAGCTTGGTGCAACCTTTATCAGTCAAGGGTTATATATGCTGGAATCTAAGGCTGAGCACTGTGAGGAAGAGTTAAGACAGTGGTTGACGAGCAATGAGTTGGCAGTTAAGGCCTTTCTGTAGAGAAGATTGCAGATTGCCACTGCTGTAACATTTGGCATGACTGGATTGCCAGAAGGGTGGAGATCAAGTGGCCAATGCTACTACACTCGAGGAAGGAAAACAAAATATGCAGGACAGGATATTGAACGCAGCCGAAGAGTTATTTGCCAGCAGCAGCTACTCTGCAACGAGAATAAGTGATATTGCTGCCAAGGCGGGGGTTAATCAGGCGTTGGTTCACTATTATTTTAGCACTAAGGAGCGTTTGTATGAAGCGGTGCTGGAACGGTTGTTTCAGCAGTGGGAATCCTACCTGCTCAAGCAGAGCTGGGAGGATGTTCGACCTGAGCATATGCTGCAGCAGTATATTGAAGCGCATTTCGAAATCAAATGCCAGGTCCCTAATTTATACAAAATTTTTCATAAAGAAAGCATAGATGGCGGGGAGATGTTTTCGAAATACGCCTCTAAGCAATGGTTGAATGATTATAAGGACAAAAGTGAGATGTTTAAGCGCTGGAAGCTGGCAGGCATTATCGAACCACAGGCCAATGAGCAGGTTGTTCTGTTTTGCTTGTGGGGGATGATGAATCAATTTTATTATCGGGATCTACAAGCTCTGCAAATGATTACTGGGCTGACTGGCACGAAGGAGGAGCTTCAGCGTGAAATCGTTGAGCAGATGGTTGCGCTCGCCAAGCATGGGATTCTGACCCACACGAAACGTAATCAAGTAGAAGCGGTTGATGGTCAGTTAAAACGTATTCAGCTTCTCGTATTTCCAAGTGATCTTGACCCGCTGAAGGATGAGGTTGAGCACATGGAAGAGGTGCTTCGAGACTGGAAGGAGTGCGAGCTTCAGCTCGTTGCATCTGATGCCGATATGATTGAAGCATTAGAGCAGATATCGACCTCTCATTTAACGTTCATTATAACCTCCACGCAAGTCGGAGAGCTGTCCCCGGCACTTCTGAGTTGGCTGCAGCTGGTCGAGCAGCAGCATGCTGCGATAGTGGAGCGGTATGTTGGCATATGGACGAAAAAAGGCACGGCGGCAGCTGATGCTCTGCAGCGACAACTTGAGGAAACCGTGAATCGTCTTGGCGGCTTCTCAGTAGCAAGAACACCAACCCTTACACTGCATGGATATTTAAACCGTTGTGCCAAAATGTCCAGGCTGTAAGTAACGAGAATGTAGGTGAAATGAGATGGAAGGGAACGCTTACGGTCTATCAAGGTTGCAGTACAATTGCTTGTTTGCGGCCTTGCTGTGCAGCATCTTTTTAACGCAGCTGGATCAGACAATCGTGTCTACTGCATTGCCGACGATAGCGACTGAATTGAATGGTTTTTCCAGTATGTCATGGGTGTTTACGATTTATATGCTAGCTTCGACGGCAATGATGCCGATTGCGGGAAAGCTGTCTGATTTATACGGTAGAAGATTATTTTTGCTGATGGGTCTCATTTTATTTGTAGGCGGCTCCTTATTGTGTGGCATGGCCCAGACCATGACGCAGCTTATTGTGTTTCGGGGGCTGAAAGGGATAGGTGCAGGCTTCCTTATGCCGATTACCTTTACTGTCGTATTTTCGGTTATGCCTAGAGGCAATAACAAGTATCAATCTCTCTATATGAGCGTGTTCGCTTTATCCTCAGTTGTGGGACCGACCATCGGTGCACTAATTACAACACTGCTTGACTGGCGCTATATCTTCTATATTAATCTTCCACTTGGACTCATTGTGTTTGCTGCTTTTCTAAAGTTACTCCCTAGAGATGAAGGTTCGAGCTCATATCCAACGAAGTCGATTGGCTATCTGGCTCCGATTTTACTGATAACGGGGACCTTGTGCACGCTGCTTGCTTTAAAGCTTGGCGGTGTACAGTATGCTTGGGGCTCACTGGAGATAATGAGCCTGCTCGTTGTAGGAATAATAACGTTAACCAGCTTTGTTATGCAGCAGATTAGAGCGGGAGAGCCTGTTATTCCGTTCCATTTGTTTCGCGATCGCGTCATTGCTAGTACGTATATTACGACCTTCGTGCAAGGAATCATCATGTTCTCAGCGCTTGTGTATGTGCCGATGTTTGTGCAAGGCAGCCTTGGCGGTGATGTTGCTTATACAGGTGGTGCTTTAACACCATTGATGCTATGTGTGATGTTTGGTGCGACGCTGTGTGGCATGCTCATTCAGCGATATACGTGGCGTTTCAGCATGGCGCTGTCTATGATGCTTTGCACGGTCTCCCTGCTGCTGATGATCTACCTGCCTGATCAGGTTTCCTTCCTATGGGTCTGTATCATTATGATGCTGCTTGGTCTGGGCATCGGCATGATGATGATGATTGGGCAGACGGCTGTCAGCATGAGTGTTGATGAGTCAATTCGCGGAGCTGCGACCTCATCGGTCAGTTTTTTTCGATCGATTGGTGGTGTACTTGGCACTGCTGTACTGACCACTCTGGTCAATCATAAGCTTAGTCGATTAATGCTGCTGCATGAAGGCGAGCTTTCTTTGCCAGCAGATGAGGTGGGAGTAGTTACAGATCCACTTGCTCTATTGGAGAGTAACACGAACTTGCCGCCCCATCAGCAGGAGCTGCTGCAAAGCATATTAGGAGAAAGCGTGCAATACGGCTTTTGGTTTCTCGCTATTGCCGCTGTCATCGGCTTTGTTGTATCATTCTGGGCAGGATCTGCTCGGCAACAGGCGAATCATGAACTCATTGCGGCCAAGATTGACCCAGCCTCGGCACATTAAGAAATAGGGAAATGAACCTTGAACCTGCGAAGTTGCACATGCTATAATGCTCGTAAACATGCTTCATGTATATGAACTTGGCGCATTTACGTATAATGTAGAAGGAGCCGTGCTGCTAACACGACCCAGATGTATTAGCTACTTTTACAGGCTTCAACAATACAAGGACAACAGATCAAATAGACTGCGACCTTTGCACGAGGGCAGTCTATTTGTCTTTAGAAAACAGCATCAACACGATCAGCGTACCGAAGGTAAGCATTAAGATCAGAGACTCAAAAACTGCATATTGCAGATATATGGAAATATTAACCTATTAATGATAAGCAGATTAGCGTGAGAGGTGTAGCATGGCAAAGCAAAAATATTATGTCGTATGGGTAGGAGCTCAACCGGGCATCTATACGAATTGGAACGAATGCCAGCAGCAGGTGAATGGCTTTGAGGGTGCAAAGTATAAAGCATTTGAAACGCGAGATGCTGCCGAGCAGGCCTACGCTCAGGGCTGGAAGTCATATTGGGGCAATAAAGGCAATTCTGCTGCTGCTCGCAGCAACAAAATGACTGCGAAATCAGCCAAGCTAACGGGAGCTGCTGCACATGAGCAGGCTGAAATTGACTATCATACTATCTCGGTTGACGTAGGCACAGCTGGCAATCCTGGTCCGATCGAGTACAAGGGTGTGGATACCGCGACAGGTGAGGTGCTGTTTTCTGTAGGACCCATTCCGAACGGTACGAATAACTTGGGGGAATATCTTGCGATTGTTCACGCGCTTGCTTATATTGCTAAAACCGGTGATACGCGCAACATATACAGTGATTCCATGACTGCTATGAAGTGGGTGAAGCAAAAGTCACCGAATACGAATCTCCCGCGCAATGAAGCGACGAAGGAGATGTGGAGCTTGGTAGATCGCGCAACAGAGTGGCTCAACAGCAATACGTATACAACGAAAATTATGAAGTGGCAAACCGATCGCTGGGGAGAGATTAAGGCGGACTATGGTCGTAAATAATGTTGCTAGCTCAGAAGTAGAAGGATGTATTCCATGAAAACGAAAACCTATACAATTGGAGAAATGTCCAAGCTATCCAATTTACCAATCCAGACATTACGCTATTATGATCAGATTGATCTGTTTAAACCAATCCGTACTGATCCGAATTCGAATTATCGATACTATGACGATTCGCAGCTGCATAGCCTCGATCTTATTAAGGCATTACGATATCTTGAAATCCCCTTGGCAACGATTAGGCAAGTGCTGGATTACACGCTGGATGAGCTGGTGGCGTTTTTAGCAGAACAGGAAACCGTGATTGATTCAAGAATTAAGCGGCTTCATGAAGTGCAGAACACGCTATTGAAGACGAAAAAGCAAATTTCGGATCAGCTTGCGATCCCAGTAATGAATGAGGTATATGAATCCACTGAGGATGAGCTGCGGCTGCTCCGTATTGAGGTGCAACATTCAACGCCTGAGTACGTGCCTGACGAGTATTTTATATCCTTAATTAAAACAGTCGAAAATGAAGCCGGAGGCATTGCCACAAAATTTGGCGCGATCTATCCGCTAAAGGCTTATCGGCATCTGCAGGAGATCCAGTATGATTACCTTTTTACGCCACTATTAACGGAGCGCGATATTGAAAACCTCGATTATGGTATGACTATTGCTAATATGAGCGGCAGTCGCTACCTATGTATATCCTTTTTATCTTCTATAGATAATTATGTAGAGCATTACAATCAGCTGCTTCATTATATTGAGAAGCAGCAATGTCATGTAGCATCAGATGTGTATGAATTTTATTTGCCTACTACGTTTTCATCTAATCAGAAGCCTGAATTTATTGTTCAATTAAAGGTCAAAATTATTGATGGAGGTAGTTGACTCTATAGTAACTATAGGCATTATTGTAGATAGAGCGTCTTCACACACTTATACATTGGAGCAAGAATGGAGCGTTCTATATGAACAAATTAAGAGAAAATTCAACGTTGGCAATTTTGCTGGGCAATTTGTTTATTGCCTTTTTAGGAATTGGGCTCGTGATTCCGATCTTGCCAACGATTATGAACGAGCTTCAAATTAGCGGTACGGTTGTTGGTAATCTGACGGCTGCCTTTGCTTTAACGCAGCTCATTCTATCACCGTTTACCGGAAAAGCAGTTGATCGATATGGCAGAAAAATTATTGTCGTGATTGGATTAATTATATTTGGTATATCTGAATTGCTTTTTGGTATCGGTAAATCAGTTGAAGTGTTGTTTTTATCCCGAATTTTAGGTGGCGTAAGCGCAGCGTTTATTATGCCGGCAGTCACTGCATTTATTACCGATATTACGTCGGTCGAGAATCGTCCTAAGGCTTTTGGCTATATGTCTGCTGCGATCAGCACAGGCTTTATTATTGGTCCTGGTATCGGTGGATTTTTAGCTGAGCTGGGAACACGAGTACCGTTTTTTACCGCAGCTGGTCTTGGCATTATTGCTGCGGTTTTGTCGATATTGTTCCTATCAGAGCCAGTTAGACGAAAGGCTGCGGCTTCAAGTGATCAAGTGACAGCAGGAAAGGTCGGCTTGAAAAAGATATTTTTGCCGATGTTTTTCATCGCTTTTATTATGATATTTGTTTCTTCGTTTGGCTTGGCGGCCTTCGAATCCTTCTTTAGCTTGTTTGTCGATCATAAGTTTAATTTCACACCAAAGGATATCGCGATCTCGATTACGGGAGGAGCGCTTATCGGTGCAATTGCGCAAATCGCTTTATTTAACCGACTAACCGTTAAGCTTGGGGAGATAGGCTTAGTACGTTATTGTTTAGTATTCTCAGCTGTAACGGTGTTTCTTGTAACGGTAGCCAATTCCTATCTTACGATTATCCTGTTAACCTTTATCGTATTTGTTGGCTTTGATCTTATTCGCCCGGCGATTACTAATTATTTATCAAATGTTGCAGGGGATGAGCAAGGCTTTGTAGCGGGAATGAACTCGATGTTCACTTCATTAGCAAACGTGCTAGGTCCCATTATCGGTGGCATGCTGTTCGATATTGATATAGATTATCCGTATTACTTTGCCGTCATCCTACTATTAGTCGGCTTATTCCTGGCGATGTTCTGGAAGCAGAAAGAAACAGCCACAGAAAACTAATTGATCAATCGAATACGAGCCTCTTGTGTTTATGAGGTGAAGGGAGGGGGCCTGGGATGCAGTCTGGGCTCCCTTTATTTACAATCAATAATAAACGCATGTGTGCACGGTTGAACATTGATCGGCGAGATTATATACCCGACCGCTACGTTACAAATGTGCGTTATAACTACAGCTTACAGCGAGCTTCTCACAAAGCTTTTCAATAAGGCTATAGGTTAAGCTGAGATCGACTTGAAATAGCGATAAATACGATTGAGCTTCTGCCTCTGCTTGCCATCTTTCTTTTCCATCCCGCCAAACTCAAAAAATTTCACCTTATTAATGCCTACAAATTGGCACAAAGCCCGTTTCATGAGTACCTTATGCGCGTTATGAAGCCAGTAAAATGGATATAAGGCAGGTCCTTTCATGCTGGAAATACAGACGACTGATTTGCCCTTCAGCAAGCCTTCCGGCAACAGCTTGCCATTATCGCGATAAGCGAAATTGGAAGCAAACAGCCGGTCAATATAGCCAAGCAGCATGGCTGGAGGTCGTCCCCACCATATCGGATAGATGAATACAATTTTTTCGGCCCAGAGCAGCTGCTGTCGATAGGGCTCCAGCTCCGGGTCGATATGCATATCTCTTCTGCGCTTCTGCTCATTAAAAACGAGCTTAGGATCAAACGATTCCTCGTATAAGTCCAAAATCTGAACCTCGCTGGAATGAGGATTTTCCTCAAGACCTCTTATTGTTTGCTGTAAAAAAGCATAGCTGAGGCTTTGATGATTAGGGTGAGTAAAAATAATGAGGGTTTTCATTTGTCACCTTCTTTGTTATCATTTGATAATAAATTTATATGTTAACTAGATAGTTGTCAATAGATAATTATCTTTAGATAATCAATTTATGGGGTGAACGTATGAAATCCAAACAAGCTTTTTTTCAGCAAACGGTGGCATTTATCGCATCCGTTCATAGCATGCATTATGAGATGACGAAAACAATGCCTTTGCATGGGCTGACATCGCTGCAATATGAGCTGTTGGAATTTCTCGCTGTTGAGCAGCCATTAACACCAAGTCGAATAAGCGAATGCAAGGGAATATCCATGCCTAATACCAGTCGCGAGCTAAGGAAGCTGACCGAAATGGGACTATGTGAAAGGCTATCCGATGCGACAGATCGCAGAAAGCAGTATATCCGTTTGACTGCATCAGGCGAGAAGTATATGGCAGATGCCTTTGCACATATGCAGGCTGAGCTGTGGAGACAGCTTGAGGATGTAGATGATAGTGGGTTGGAGCAGATTGCTGAAGCGATGGCGCTTTTGCAGGAGAAGGTGTTCCGTGGGAAGTAACTTCAAGCAATGACAGGACTCCAAATTATAATCGTATCATTGTGCCGCAGCATGTAATCGAATAGCTCTTTGAACCGTTTCCTTATTGCAGGATACGGTTTTTGTTTGTTTTAATGCGTTATAGAGCGAAAAGGACATGCTATGATAAGGGAATTTAAACTTTCTATACAGTTATTATATTGTAGCGCTCTTTTAGGACAGGTCGATAAGATTTTGAAGGCATCATGCTACACTATTTTTGGATAGGCTGTTGTATAGGTATAGGAGGAGTTTTGTGGTGCGTACGGTTTTTAGAGGAGATTCCATCCGCTTCGGATATGATAAACACCATCCCGTATTAAAGGACATCGCAATAACGATTGAGGATCAGAGCATATATGGTCTAGTCGGTCCAGCAGGCTCGGGAAAAACAACATTAGCTAAAGTGATGCTTGGCCTGGAAAAGCCGGATCGCGGAACATTGACGTGGTTTAATGAGCGTATTAATCATAGCACCAATCGTAGAGTTGGCTATGTACCGCATAAGAAAGCATTGTTTTATGACTTGACGGTTTATGAGAATGTCATGCTCTTCGGCAAGCTTTACCGTCACCGGGGAGCACGGTTAAAGCAGCAGGTAGAGCAGGCACTCCAGCTAGTAGGCCTATGGGAGGAAAGAAGGCAGGATGCTTTAAGCTTGACAGATGAACAGCTGCAGCGCTTGAATATTGCATGCGGCATGGTACATCGGCCGGATGTCATTATTTTTGATGAAGCTACCTCAGGCATTGAAGTGGAAGCGATCCCATTTATTCATGCCATCGTTCGTCAGTTGCATGATCTGGGCATGACGATTATATATTTGTCGCAGAACATTGCTGAAATTGAGCAGCTGTGCACGCATGTTGGTGTTCTTAAGGATGGATGTATGATTGCTGAAGGTAGACTTGATTCACTTATTGCACAATATTTCAAAAACCCAGTAGCCAAGCTGGAGCTGGAAGAATATGTTGAGGAATTAACTACTCAGCTCTCGCACTATTCCATTTTGTATTCTGAGGCAAACACACTTTTACTTGAAGCGATGGATCAGCAGCATGATTTTCAGAAAATTCGCTCAGTACTGGGCAAAAAGCTGCGACGTATTTCGCCTGTCGAACCCCGGTTGGCGAATGTATATGACCGTCTGGTTCGCAGACCGCGTATCGATCACCATTCCTTGTAAAGCTGGTTAACTGGAGGAGAAGAAGGTATGCAAGTTTTTGAGTTGTACATTAGGCGATTGGCAAAACGCAAAATACTGTTAGGCAGCATGATTATGCTGCCAGTTCTGTTCGCAGTGCTGCTTGCAAGCCTATATGAGCCTTACGCTAATATGGAATACGTAGACATGCTTAACAGTATGGTTGGCATTCTCATGATATTAACGTTAATGAACTCGATGTTGTTTTACGGAGACAAGCAGCATATGACAGCGCAACGTGTGCTGTTAAGCATCCATAGCAAATTCAGCTATTATTGTCAGATGGTTGCCGTGTTCTTAACGATAAGTGCTGTTCAATTAGTGGCAATGGAGATATGTTCAGGTGTTTTATTGCCTGGAGGCTTCCCGTTGTCGCTTATGGAAAACATTATATTTTTTCTAGCCTATGGCTTGTTTAATATTATTGCGGCGGGCGTGGGACTGCTTGTTATGAATCAATCTCGCTCGAAGCACGGGGGAGGGTTGAAGTTAACAGCTATCGTTTGCTTGTTAGTCTTGTTGAGCGGAATGTTTTGGGCGGGAGGAGAGCCGCCTGCTTTTTTCAAGCATGCTGCTGCAGTATTGCCAACCTATTGGCTGACGAAAGTCATTTCAATTCTATTGGATGGTGTAAGCCGCAATATGACGCAGCTGCTTATGTATATGACTTGCTTAACGCTATGTGCTAGTTTCATCATGTTGATGCTGTCTCGTACAAAGACTGAAAACATATAGAAACATTCAGGGAAGGTATTGCCGAGAGTTAAGAAACAGGAAGGAGAATTCATTTGCTGTTTTATAGTCGATATCTATCTGACGACCCTGAGGATTTGACCACAGAGCTAACAATGATGCAAGCATATATGGTTCATTGCAGTGGCAAGGCGATTCATCGCAAACCCTATCTTTATGAGCTTCCGGCAACGATGACCTATGCCCAGCTTCGAACCGCTCTGTATCGCGCGATTAGCAGCCACGCTTCTCTTCAGGTATGGCTGAAATACGAGCGGAAACTTGCAAGATATGTTCAGTATCTTGTGCCGCTGCCGCCACTTAGTGAGTGGCAGATTCCCGTTGTCGCGCTTTCGATGCATCCAGAGATGCATATTATTACTCAGGAGCATAGTGTTCTATTATTAGAGGGCTATCCGTGGCGCGTTAAATTTATGGAGTTTGAGGGCAAACGATATTTGTATTTGGAATTCCATAGTATCTGCATAGATGATTATGGGATCAAGTGCTTTGAGGATACTTTGTTTCGAGCTTTTTCGAGTGGATATCAGCTGCCTGCTGGTAACTTGTCCTCCTATCGGCTGCTGCACAATATGGAGATTATTACGTCCAAACAACGATTGGAACGACGAGAGTCTGAGAGCTTGTCAACTGGCAAAAAACGCAGCATGAAAATGATGGCGATTCCATTCGAGCTAACACAAGAGCAAGTGGCTTTAGTCGAACAGGTTGCTCATAGCTATCAAATTGACTTGCCCGTTGTCTATCAGCTTATCGTTGAGCACATGCTGGGCTATCGCTGTGAGGGCAAGCTGTATGGAATGATCGATAATTGGCGTTCAACGCTGCGTAATTATGATGAGGTAGGCTGTTTCTATTATATGAACGCAGAGGCAGTTCAAGGACTTGGGACTATGCGCAGCAGATTAATGGCGTTGCAGCATCAACGTCAAAAACGCAAGGAGGGCGATTTTGCAGGTAGAAGAAAGCGTCCTGATCTATCGGTAGTATATAGCTTTGAAGAATCGCTCTGCCAGCATCTGCAAGAGGTGTTTGCTGATCAATACTGCACGTATGAGATGTTTATCCGTATACGCCGTGGACAAGCAGGTACTACGGTGCGATTTGAATATAGTGTTGAGCATTGCTCCAAGGAACAAGCTCAACAGCTTTACTTCCGTATGATTAGCATTATTGAGCTTTTACGACAACAACTGCTCGCCGATTGTGCTTCATAAGTCTTATAGCTTATGAGTCTTTTGGACGCATTTAGGATGATAGAACGAACTAATTTTCAACAGATAGGATGAATTTTCGCAATAATAAGACAATTTCGTGCACAGCTTGTCCAACTCGCTATGATTAGGACATAGAGAGGTGATGCACATGCAGGAAGAAAGCGTACAGCAGATGGGAATCATTGAATCGCTTGCCAGTCGCATGGCTCTATGGATGAATAGGGAGCGTGAAGGTGATCACATCGACTATCTGAAGATGAAGCTAGGAATTGAGACGATTCTCACGAATCTATCAAAAGCAGTTATTGTGTATGGCGTAGCTGCAATCTTGGGACTTTTTCTTCAAACGTTAATTCTTCATCTGACATATGCGGTATTGAGAAGATACTCCTACGGCTTGCATGCAAACTCAAGTACAGTTTGCAGTATCGTCAGTATCGTCTTATTTATCGGCACACCTGTTCTAAGCCAGTACATCCCGTTTACTCACTTGATGGTTATCGGATGTGGACTATTGTTTATCGTTCTTCTGTATCGATATGCACCAGCAGATACAGACAAGTCTCCTATATTGGGAGCGGAAAGAAGACGTGCACTACGTAACAAATCAGTAGTCGCGTGCGCTGTGATTACAGGAATTGCTTTACTGTATCCAGACCCATTCATTAAGAGTCTTCTTATGTTGGGCATGGCGATACAACTCGTCATGATCCTACCACTCACATATAAATTATTAAAAAGGAGTGTTAAAAATTATGAACAATACGAAACAGAATCAAGGTCTGCTTAACGGTATGAAGGGTATGGCTTCCAAATTTATGGGTAATGTCGCTATGAAAAGCGGCGAGCAAGCTTTGGAAAGTGCATGTTCATATTTTGCACACGAGCCGAAAATTCCGATGGAGCTTCTTAAGCAATCGAAGTAATCACATTCAGACGTAATCAAAATGGATATAATAGACTTTTCCAGGTTGGATAAACTCTGACATGGAAAAGTCTATTTGTTTATACGGACTAAATATTAACCATCTAAAATCTAGATCAGGATATGATATAATATAGTACAGCTGATCATCCCTGTAAATCTTAGAAAAGATAAGAGGTTACCGTATGGCCGATATTATTAATATCTCGTTGCAGACTATAACGATATCATTATCGATTTATATTCTATTTCAGTATCAACTTAGTAAAAAATTACTATCAATTTTGCTTACTGGCTCTGTATTGCTCGGATATCCACTATTTATGTGGCAAGGAGTTATAGGAGTATTTATCTTACTTATATTCTGGGTTGTATCTCTTATTATTCTACATAAAATGTTGTTTCCTAGTGTTGTATATCCAGTAATCTCTTTGATCAATTTAGTAATTAGTAATTATATTGTTAAGGCCGCATTAATATTTTTTACTGATATGCCGGTTGAATACTTAGAATCTGCTCTGTATATTGATATTATTAATGTTTTCACTTGTATTGTCACACTTGTACTAAGTTTCATCGTCTCCTATTTACTATCCAGCTTTTTCAAGCAGGATAGCTTTATGCGCAGCTACAGCACAGTTTTTACAATCCTCAGTGTTGTCACGTTAATTATTTTCTACATAAATATTTTAATAGGAAAGCAGTCGGGTTTTTCGGATGAAAATATTCGTGCGAACAGTGTACTATTTATTTTCTATTTTACGATTCTAATTGGGGTCTGTATCTTACTTACAAGAATGATTGTAAAAGAAACGAATATGCGCAACCAACAGATTCAGTATGAACGCCTGACGGAATACACAGAAAATCTTGAGCAAATGTATACGAACATGCAGAAGTTTCGTCACGACTACATTAATATTCTGTTGTCGATGTCTGAGTATATTCGTTCAAGAGACATTGATAAGCTTGAGCAATACTTTAATAACAACATCATGCCGATTAGTATGAATATGAAGTC
The DNA here is from genome assembly GCF_042659865.1 of Paenibacillus septentrionalis. Classification (NCBI taxonomy): domain Bacteria; kingdom Bacillati; phylum Bacillota; class Bacilli; order Caryophanales; family Paenibacillaceae; genus Paenibacillus; species Paenibacillus septentrionalis. Next base: position 543,604 of record NZ_JBHSTE010000003.1, on the reverse strand, counting down.
GAATACGTATAAGCTTGGTTCCTTGCATAACTTGAAAATCCAAGAGTTGAAAGGGATAATCTCTTCAAAAATCATTAAGGCCCAAGAGATGAATATTGATGCGAATGTCGAAGTTGTCGAGCCTGTTGATTCCATCAATATGGAGCCTGTTAGCTTATGCCGCAGTGTCGGCATTATATTAGACAATGCAATAGAAGAAGCGGTGCATTGCGAGCAGCCTTTTGTTCATGTTGCTTTAGTGAAAAAAGGAGGATCTATTCTTATTGTAGTGTCGAATAGCAGTCGTCCAACAACGCCTGAGCTGCATAAAATTTTTGAAAAGGGCTTTTCTACTAAAGGTGAAAACCGAGGCTTGGGTCTGAACAATTTGCGAGAGATCGTTGCAAGCTGCAACAATGTTACGCTCGATACACAAATATTAGATGGAAAGTTTACGCAAGTTTTAGATATAGCAGAGTAATCGTACATGCAATTTCATTCGCATAAAGGATTAACAAGATTTTGATAGGAGGAAGCATTCGTGCTAGAGGTATTTATTTGTGAAGATAATGATGAGCAGCGTCGGCAGTTGACCAAATACATCTCCGATTACATCATGATGGAAAACTTGGACATGAAAATTACCCTTTCGACTGCTCATTCTAAAGAAATACTGGATTATGTGAAAGCTAACAACGTAGTAGGTCTTTATTTTATGGATGTAGACTTGAAAGAAGAGAAGAATGGTATTTTGATCGCTGCAGAAATACGTGAATACGATCATCAGGGATCGATTGTATTTGTCACTACGCATTCAGAGCTAACCTATTTAACTTTTACCTATAAAGTAGAAGCCATGGATTACATATCGAAGGATCAGTACACGGATATTCAGAAACGCGTTATTGAATGCATTAATACGGCTTATCAACGCTATGTAAAAAATAGTTATACCAATCGTAAGCTGTTCCAGGTAAAGTCTGGCGAGAAGATGATTAGTATCGACTATAACGATATTCTATTTTTTGAAACGGCTGTTCAGCCACATAAGCTTATTCTTCATGCTGTGAATCGTCAGGTAGAGTTCTATTATAAGCTGAAGGACGTGCTCAGTATGGATTCGCGGTTTTATCGTTGTCACAATTCCTTCGTTGTGAATAAGGATAATATTGCCGAGGTCGATATTGCCAAACGGGAAATCATTATGATTAACGGTCAAAAGTGCTTTGTCTCTAATCGATATCTAAAGGGCCTGAAGGGAGTCGCGCTTAAAACGTGATGTCGACTAACGTAAAATAAGTCATGTTCAGTCATAGCTTGTTTATAAAAATACGCCATGCATACGCTGCATGGCGATTTGTGTTATTGTTGGTTGTTTTTGTTGTTTTGCTTATGGTTTTGCTTTTGCTTGTATGCTTCACGTACATGCTGACCATAAAGCCCTTCGCCAAATTCGGTTGCAAATTCACTTTCAGTATCAACAACACGATTCAGCTTCGTTGTTTGCACTTGTGCTTTAGACGGCTGCTTGCTGTTTTGCTTCGACATAGGAGTTCTCCTTTATGAACGAAATGGATTGTATTACGATCTTAGTATGTCTCGTTCAACAGGAGCTATTCATTTAGCCTATTGTATAAAGCGGCTTCGCAGCCAGATGCTGCACAGTAAGCTGAGGACAAGCTAGGCTTAGCTGCGTGGCGAGTAGCTCCATTGCAGGCTGTTCACTTTCTGCATGTCCAAGCACGATAAGTGCACACGGCTTGCCAAGCATGGCCGCATCCCTGACGTATTCAGGTGCTTCCCACTCCAATCCTTCTCCAATTATGATGGCATCCAGCTGATGCTCCGCAATTAAAGGTATAACTGTTGAACCATTGCCGCGAAATCCTACAAGCACCCCAACATGAACACAGGTAGCATCCAGATCGCCCCGATAGCGTATATATGGCAGCTGCAGCCGTTGTTTTACATGCTTGATTAAGGCTTCTAGCTTCAGAGGAGGAAGCTTTAGTATTGCAGCATTCGCTGTTTCGTCTGTGATAGCAGATTGCCAATTCAGCTTTTGAACGAGTGCGCGTGTAATGTAATCTGGCACATGCCGATGGCAGTGATCATGATAGCGATAAATCGCAAGCTTGTGCTCCTTAATATAGCGTTCGCGTTGCTTGTAAAGCTCTGGATCGTTTGCAGCAGGATAAGCTTGATGATGACTGTAATAGAGCCCCTCATGAGAGATGATTAATGAAATATCCAGTGCCACAGCTTGCTCCAACACTTCCTGATTCGCCATGAAGGCAATGCCTACCTTGCTTACCACCTGCTGTTCATCTCCATATAGCAGCTGATCCACCGTTTGCTCAAGCGGAGCAGGCGCGCTAGGCAGCAGCTCAATAATTTGTTTGATCGTTACATTCATCTGATATCCCTCATTCTCTTAATATGTACTGTTAGCACCATCATAGCGAACGTACAAGTTGAAGTAAATGCTCTTATATCGTTACTAGATGAAGGAGTTGAATCATATGATGAAACGTAGATGTCAAATGTGCGTATCATTTGAATAAAGAATCAGACTTAGAAAATTTATAATTAACTGTAATAATTTATATGATAAACTAGTTAGGAGATACACCGATACGGGGGAGGTTAGCTGGATGAGGCAGTTAAAATTAATAGGGTTGTTGCTAGGCGTCATCATTATTAATATTGTAGTTCTGTCTCCAGGCTTACTAGGCGTTAGTGTGAGAAGTGATTCGGTATTTGAAAAATCTGTCGCACTTACGCTGCTTATTATAAGCGGGATCGTTGTGATTTATGCAAGCTTTCGTTTTGTATTCACGATGCCTCAAGCTAATATACTGCTGCGAGAGCCTGAGTATGAGGAGATGAATTTTGAAGAAGCGCTTTTGCATTATCGTCACCACAGATTGTTTCCGGTAGAAGTAGATCTGGCACTGGATCAAGTAAATCGTATGAAGGTGAAGAAGAGCGCACTGCTTGATCTGCTAAGGCAGCGGTTTCAGCCAAATGAGTTAAGCTACAATCGTTTTTTAGGTGTTATTACTGATGTTGAGCAGTTTTTTAATCGAAATATTCAAGGATTGCTGAATAAGCTAAGAGGAAGTGAAATATCTAGTCTTTCAGCGGTCGATCAGCGTCAGCAGCGTATGTTTTCGCAGCGGGTCATGCAGCAAAAGCACCAGCTGCATCAGGAGTATACCACCTACGTACAGGGCTATGTCAGCTCCAATGAAGAGATTCTGATCAAGCTCGATCAGCTGCTGCTGGAAACGACACTGCTGAGCAGTTCTGATTTTCGTGAGCTTGAGGAGATGCCTTGCATGCAGGAGATTGAACTGCTCATTAAACAAACGAAATTTTATAAGCACTAAGGGGGAGAGTGTGTGAAGAAAAAGTTTATTACCTTAATTAGTATTGTGCTCGGGGTTTTCCTTATCGTGTATATCGGAGTTGCGCTAACGACCAACGTTGGTAAAACGGAAAAGGAAATTACGCTCGACGAGGCTAATAAAAGCTTGGAGAAGATGGTTAAGAACATTTCAGTTACAACAGCAGCGCCAATAAAAGGTCAAGTTGATCTCGATCCGGTATCTCTAATCGATACGCTGCCGGAAATTGAAAAGTTTCCGATCTCCGTAGAGCCGTCTACCTCTACATTTGTGGAGATTTTCTCCTCGACAGAAAAGTCGGGTACTGGTGTAGATGGGTGGCTTAATGAAGTAGCGGAAGCATTTAATAAAAGCGGGACCGAAGTAAACGGGAAGAAAGTGTCCGTCAAAATTCGCAATATCGCATCGGGTACAGCAACCGATTATATTCGTTCAGGCAAATACATACCAGACGGATTCACGCCTTCCAATGAGCTGTGGGGCGAGATGGTAAAGGCTTCGGGCGTTAAGACGACGATGATTGCAGATCGGCTAGTCGGCAATGTAACGGGAATTGTGACAACGAAACAAAAGCATGATGAGCTTATTGAAGCCTATGGTGAGATTAGTGTTAAGACGATTACAGATGCAATTGCAGACAATGTATTGTCCATGGGATATACAGATCCATTTGCAAGCTCCACGGGACTTAATTTCTTAGTAACGGCATTGCAAAACTTCGATTCCAGCGATGTGCTAAGCTCGACTGCCGTATCAGGCTTCGAACGCTTCCAGGCGAATGTTCCGTTCATCGCGTCAACAACCTTGCAAATGCGTGAGGCGGCGAAAACAGGCATGCTTGATGCTTTCGTACTGGAATACCAGACCTTCACAAATGCAACAGACTTTAAAGCGGGCTACGAATTTACACCGTTCGGTGCAAGACATGACAGTCCTTTGTACGCACTTGGAGATTTGCCGCAGGAGAAGCTGAGCATCCTTGAAGCATTTGTTCAATTCGTGCAGCAGGATCAATACCAGGAGCTGGGCAAGAAGAACGGCTTTAATGCCCTGGAAGACTATCAATCAGAGCTAGGGGCAATTGATGGGGCAACACTAACAGCTGCGCAGCGTGTATGGAAAGAGAAGAAAAATGCGAATCGTCCTGTTGCAGCAGTCTTTGTAGCGGATGTATCAGGCAGCATGGATGGTGAGCCGCTGAACCGTCTAAAGCAGTCTCTGCTAAGCGGTCAAAAGTATCTTGGGCGCGACAATAGTATTGGTCTAGTTTCTTATGCCAGCAATGTTGAAATCAACTTGCCGCTTGGTGCATACGATACGAATCATCAATCTATGTTTGTCGGGGCTGTAGAGAGCTTGCAGGCAGGGGGCGGAACGGCTACCTTCGACGGCATTGCGGTTGCAATTAAAATGCTGCAGGATGAAATGGCCGTTAACCCATCGATTAAGCCGCTTATTTTCGTATTAAGTGACGGGGAAACGAACGAAGGACATTCCTTAAAGCAGATAACAAAGCTAATCGAAGCGTACAAAATACCGATCTATACGATTGGTTACAACGCCAATATTGATGCGCTTCATCAAATATCAAGCATAAATGAGGCTGCCAGCATTAATGCAGACACCGATGATGTTGTGTATAAAATCAGCAATCTGCTTAATGTCCAGATGTAGCTTAGCTTTCGCAGCATGACGATGCACAATAATATAACCTGGGAGGGGTTTGCATGTCATTTAGTATGGAAGTTGTAGAGCCAGAAGTCATTAAGGCGGTTATCGAAGAGGAAGTAAAGCCAGAGCCGGAAGAGGTAACACAGCTACGAGAGCTAGCCAAAAATAATGTAAGCACGATTATAGGTCTTGATATGGAGTCTTTCGATCAACGAAGTCAGATCCTGCAATCTATTGATAAATTCGGTCTATCAACAATGCGTTCATCCTCAGAGAAAAATCAATTGTTGCAGGTAACGGTAGGGCGGTTATCCAAGTCAGGGGATGAAGGCGGCCAAGTCGCGAAAGGCTTGACGGAGCTGCACTTGCAGCTAAAGGATCTTGATCCAAGCGCCGTTGATTTTGCGAAAACAGGCTTTTTAGGCAAATTGTTCAATCCGATGCGTCATTATTTTGCGCGATTCCAAAAGGCAGATATCGTCATCTCAGATATTATTGAATCACTGGATAAAGGGAAGGTTGTATTGCGCAATGACAATACGACATTGGAGCTGGAGCAGCAAGCACTGCGTGATTTGACGAAGAGGCTACAGAAGGAAATCCAGCTTGGCGCTTTAATGGATGTCGAAATCGAAAGCCAAATTGAGCTTGCCAAGCAACGAGGAGAAGACGAGGAGAAAATTCGCTTTATAACAGAAGAGGTTTTGTTCCCACTGCGTCAGCGCATTATGGATTTGCAGCAAATGCTTGTTGTGAATCAGCAGGGGATAATGGCGATGGAGGTAGTAATTCGCAATAACAAGGAGCTTATACGCGGGGTTGACCGCGCGCGTAACGTGACCGTATCCGCTCTGAAAATCGCAGTAACCGTAGCAAGCGCGCTATATAATCAAAAAATCGTATTGAAAAAAATTGAGCTGCTTAATGAAACGACAAACAATCTGATCAGCGGCACTTCAAGAATGCTGAAGGAACAGGGAGCTGCTATCCATAAGCAGGCTCTGGAGGCGAGTATTTCCGTTGATACGCTAAAAAGCGCATTTTCCGATGTTTTGTCGGCACTTGATTCAATCAGCACGTATAAGCAGGATGCGCTTCCTAAAATGCGTGACACGATTACACAGTTCCGTGAGCTTGCCGATCAAGGTGAGAAGCAAATTTTGCGTTTGGAAAAAGGACAAAAGCTTGGGCTGTAGAATTTTAGATTATCTTTTATAAAGAAGACCGAACTATAGAAACTGTCCCCCTATTGTTAGTTGTTGTCTAACAATTGAGGCAGTTCATGATAGTTCGGTTTTTTTGTTTCGCTTAGGTCCGCAAGTCGTAAGAAGGTGCATAAGAAAGGGCATATGATGGAACCGTGGTGTTGCCAGAGATAAAAATGCTTCGCTACGTTGTTCTATACTGAAATGGATAGCGTCACTTGGTAGCGAAAAAGAGAATAAAGAGGTACATAGAGGTGGATCATAGATATATTTGCTGATATATTTTTTGTACACATGTGGATATATATCGCTTTATAGATAAATATCAAGAAATTGTGTTTGATTATGCACAACATATCCACATATAGTGGATAAGTGCATATATTGGGGCAGGAACGTGTCGAACGCTGTATATTTAGTCGTAATCATGTTGCATAATGAATGGAATAAAGTAGAACTTTGCAGCATAATGTGGGCCGATGTAGATGATCTCGAATGCTGAATTCAATGGCCTGTGGATAAGTGTGAGAAACGATAAAAATGGATGGACACGGCATAGGTGGAGGCTAATGAGCGTTGAGTAGTTGCAGAGAAAGCCGGCTCGATATGCTAGAATAGATTCAACGTTAAGGGGAGGCGCAATATATGATGGAGCTGTTAGAAAGACAAATGCTGGTAATGAAGCTTATGCTTGTCCTCATGCGGGATCGAAGAGCGAAGCAAGGACAGGTAAGAAGTGTTGGTTACATACGAGAATACGGAGAAATGCCTGAGGAGATGGGGGTATACACCCTTGGCGAGCAGACAGACGAGCAGTTAATTGCACTATCTGAGCAGATAGGCGTGAAGAAACGATTAGCAGCAGGAAAAAGCGATATTTATATGAATGATATGGGTTATGCATTAGTATGGACGCAAGCCCCAGTTGTATGTATTGCTGAGACAGAAGTCAAGGAACTGGCTAAGCTGGCGCAGCAGCTGGAGCTGACAGAAATGGTTGAAGCTGCGGTTACCTGGCATCAAGGGCAAGTATACCGTGAAGAGCTGGTTGTTATTAGTAAGGCAAACGATGAAGCGGCGCCATATGCGAAGCGAAACGAGTCTTGGCAGAAGCTGATTGCGCATTGGTGGTGCAAAGGAGATGCTAAGGAACCATCAAGGTTCCCAGCGGATTATGTGCTGCAGTATGAGGATGCGCTGAATATGAATTCGTGGGATATCTATGAACCACAGCGTTATGTAGAGCTGATGTGGGATAGAATCGAGTTTCACTACGATCCTGCAGCAGATAAGCTGTCAGTGATAGCGGGAGCGGCAGGAGCTTAGCAGGATTGAACGTGAAATCGTGGGCTCTGCTAGAGTTCGATTGAAATAATGCGAGGGAAGAGCGGGAGGCGCTGGAGTAAAGCAGAAGGATGTCATGTGACCGCTAGAAATGACAATACGTGAGTATTCATTGTGCCAAATTAGTTTTAATGAAGTTTTGAGAAGAATAAGCTACCTATATTGGAGCGACCTTTTGAAACCGAAGAAGAGACAACGTTCATATTTAGGCAGATTTAGGCATAAATTAGCCGTTGTATTAGATGTCTATTGAGCCTAGAAAACAAATGCTGTAGAATGTGTGTACAGAATGGAAATTGCACTATATAATTGTAACTAATTTACTAATCTGTGGCATAAGATGATATAGGATCATCTTCATAAGGAGGCTTCATGTATTGGCAAGAGAAGCGGGATTTTGGATTAGGCTAGGTGCGTTGCTGCTCGATGGGTTAATTATAGGCGTGCCTCTTGCAATTATATCTTTGGTAATAAGTGGAGATGCGGATCGAAACTACGTAACAGATGTTTTGTCAGCACTCTATTCCTTGCTAGTGCCTGTATTTTGGAATGGTTATACAGTAGGCAAACGAATTTGTGGCGTGAAAATTAGAAAAGTAGATGACTTTCTGCCCCCAACCTTATGGACAATGATCAAAAGAAATATTATTGCGGGCTTGGTATATGGATTAACATGCGGTATTGCTGCAATTGTAAGTGCATTTATGGTTGGTTTACGTGAAGATAAGCGCTCATTGCATGACCTGATCGCAGGCACGGAGGTCGTATATGACCATTAAATCTGCTTAATATAGGGTGAGTGATAATCGCTATGGTGATGTTACGATACGAAGACATTAAATGTGTGAATGTATTTTAAAGGATATCATCTCGTTACTCATTTGTATGAATGTCGTTTGACTGCTTTAAGTATGACTTATAATTAATAGCCCGTTTTAATCAAATAATAGCGAACGATCAGACCGAAAGCATTGGCCTGCAGGAACTTCCTGCAGGCTATTTTTATATTACAAAACTGGAAATTGAAGGTATAATAAGGAGGTAATCATATGACGATTGACATAACTAAGGTTAACGAGCAATGGTTATCGTTAAGCTTCCCATATTCGGAGAAAGCACTCAATAAGATACGTTGCATACCTGGAAGAAAGTGGATGACAGAGTTAAGATGCTGGTATGTTCCGTACAATATTAACGTTATATGTTACATGCTGCAATATGTAGCCGATCTTAATTTGCGGTTCGATGATGAATTACTTCTTGAACTGCAACAGCTGAATGGGTACGAAAAACTAAACGCTGCTGTTAAGCAAAGATTATCTGCTTATATTCAGGTGCAATCAGAGCAGAAAAAGCGAATTATAAAAGAAATCGAACGGAAGAGAAGCTGGAATGATACAGAGCGTCGGCGGTTAACTGATGCGTTGCAGCTCCGTGGATACAGTCGGAAGACGATACGTGTCTATCTGAATCATTTGGAATTATACAACAGGTACATACAAGAGAAGGGCGTAGAATGGAGCAGCACTTACCTATCAGGTTATACACTGCGACTTGCAGAGCAGCAGCTATCGTCATCTTATATCAATCAAAGTGTCAGTGCAGCTAAGTTTTATTTTGTAAAGGTGCTTAAGGAGCGTGACGATCAGCAGTATGTTCGGATGAAAAAGGAGCAGAAGCTTCCAGTTGTGCTTTCTATAGAGGAAGTGAAGCGGGTGTTGAAAGCGTTGCCTAATCTCAAGCATCAGGCGTTGCTGTATATGACATATAGCGCTGGGCTAAGAGTGAGTGAAGTGGTCAGACTGAGAATCGAGCATATCGATCGAGAAAGAGGATTGCTGATTGTAAAGCAAGGAAAGGGGAAAAAAGACCGGCAGACACTTCTTTCAGATGCAGCATGGCAAGTGCTTGAACGCTATATCACTGAGCAGCTTCCACAGATCTGGTTATTCCCCGGACAAAATCCGCAAAGGCATATCAATGAAAGAAGCGTGCAAAAGCTGTTCGAGCGTGCGCTGTTGATTGCTGGCGTGCAGAAGGATGCGAGTATTCATTCTTTGCGGCATTCATTCGCGACTCATTTGCTGGAAAGCGGCATCGATATTCGTTATATTCAGGAGCTGCTCGGTCATAAAAGCGCTAAAACTACGCAGCGCTATACACATGTAAGCACCAAGAACATAGCAAGAATAAAAAGCCCGCTCGATCAGTGAGTTAGGCTGTAATGGAGGGGATGGATGATAGGTACGAGTATGGAGCGGGGACGCTTGCGAGAGAAGCAGGATAGTAGGGGGAAATAGCGCGTGAGAGCATCAAGATAGCTCAAACCGCACAACTCCTATTATGCAGGTATTTTACGAACAAAGGCGTAAAATCCCGCAGTAATTAGGAATTTTATCAACAACAGCAAGTAGGTAGTTATAAGAAATTGCTGCAAAATGATTTTCTTCTACAATATGGTTTGGGGGTTATTTATTGATTAAAGATAAAATAATTGAAATACTAGAAAAATTACCGGATGAAGAGCTAGAAAATGTCTATTGGGCAGTTAAACATATTGAGAAAAAATACTTATTCAATTGGAATTTATTTGGTAAGGGGGTAAAAATAACGAATCAATTCGAAGAATCAGAAAAAATTGTTGCGTTATGGGATGCCACATTTGCAGGTCATATAAGTGAGGAAATAAAAAATGAAATTAATTATAACCAATTTAAATGGCACATTTTCAGTTATAAAAAACAAGCTTGTTTAACTGAGCATGCTGCAAGAAGTGCATTTAATACAACAAACAAAAATGAAGTATATGTAATGAATCAAAATTCTCCATATATAACGTTATTAAGAAACGCAAACGAAATAATTGCAGAAGATTTTGATAATGAACAAGATGTATATATTTTTGATAGTAGCTTTACTTGGACTTATGTTCAAACGCATGAATCAATGTGTGGACCCTATTTTTCAAGGCTTAATAAAAAGAATAGTGTTAGTAGCATCTAAGATGGCAGCAACTTCTTATAACACAGTATTCACGAAGCGGCTATGCCTTGGTCACTTTGATGCTTTTGACAGAGTAGTAGATTCAGTGACAACTTCCTGCGGAAGTTCGTGAATACCTGAACGTTATGTGAAACACCCGAAAAGATACTAAGGAGACTGAACATGGATTGGTTACGAGGAGGGCCCTTTTTTGAATTGAGTATTTTACTCAAAGAAGTTGATATAAATGATTTAGTAGATAAGTTATTCGAAAACCAAAGAATTAAAATCATTGATGACAATCTCAACGAAAAGATAGACTCTTATATAATAGGTTATTTATATGATGAAGATGATCTTGATTCAGTAATGATTCATTCAACTAGTATTAATCTAATAGTTGAATTGCTCGGAGAAAGAAAATCAATTGTCTTTATTGAAAGAGTCGCTGACGAGACCCAATTACTAAATTTATGTTTTTATGGGGCTGAGCATGACGCGCCTGAATGGGGACAACTAGGTATAAAAGATAAAGATTATAAGTACTTTGTTGATTTTCTAGTGGAATTAATAAACGACTTTAATGGGATTGCAGGTGCCGTCGCCTATGAAGAAGACATACTAACAGTTTATGCAAGTAATAGTATTCGTCCTGATATCGTTTATAGTTATAAAAACTTTTCATCTAACTTAATTTCGGAGCAATTTGATCTAAAGAGCTTTATCGCGATATGTTGGAATAATGAAGGATTAATAGAAAAGAGGATATTTTATGATTGAAATTCAGAGATGTCCGGTACATCAGATAACACAGCATTAACGCATCGTCGCGTGCGCTCCTCGGTCACTAGTGATGCTTTTGCATAGAAGTAAATCATGTGACAACCTGCTATAGGCAGGTTCGTTAATGCAAAAACGTTAGATGAAATTAATGCAGAACTTTTTTAGAGAGGGAAGATACAATGGATGCACTAGAATTCACATCGTCAATAGTAAAAACACTAGCTTGGCCAATTATTGTATTGGTAATTGTGTTTTTATTAAAGAAACCAATTACTCAGCTATTATTAAGCATCTCGAAATTCAAATATAACAATTTGGAGATGGATTTTGGAAAGGAACTTAATAAGATTGAGGAAACACTAGAGAAGCAGAGTATTGAACAGACGACTTTAAATAATACAATATCAACGATAAACAAAGAGAAAGAGAATGAAGTTTTATCTCTTGCTGAGATTCACCCAAGTGCAGCAATCTCGGTCGTCTGGACAATGATAGAAAAGGAAATTGCAAATACAATTAAAAGATTGGCTATTTCTCCAGATTATCCGCCTTATAACTCTACACTGAAGAATATAAATCTATTAAAGGACAACAAATACATTGATACAATTACGTATGAATTACTTAATGAATTTAGACATCTAAGAAATAAAGTAACCCATGCACACAGTGAAGGAGAGCAAATCACATATAAAGAAGCAGTAAAATATTATGAACTATCAATAAAGTTAATAAATCAATTAAGAGATATAAAAAGGTGATAGCATATCAGGAGGGCATTAACATCATCTAACATTATATCCACGCATCGGAGCCTGTCGGCTCCTTGGTCCGCGAGAAGCGATCGGCAGGGAAGCATTTCAGCGGACACATCCGCACCGACTAACCGCATCGCGGCCGGCTCCTGACGGAGCCTGAAGTCGGTGGGACGTCGTGGATATAGGAACGTTAGGCAAAATTGACAACTGATATCAAAGAGTGCGTAATATTCAAAAAAAAATTTATGAATGGGTGAGAGTAATGTCAAGAATGAGTCATGCAAGATACAGAAATGAAAGTGAGCCGATGAGTGCTTTTGACGTAGATGATAATTATGATTCATTTACAGATAATGATAGAAGAGAATTTAGATGTTTTTTTTGCAATACACAAATTCAATTTTCTAGAGGGAGATCTCATGATGATCCCCACTTTAAGAATTGGCCTTCGAAGAACCATGAGAGTCATTGTAAAGTTCCCAATGCTATAAAACAATTAGATGGGAAGAAGAAAGAGGTTGAGTTAGAAACTTTGGTTTCAACTATTCTTCCCAGAGCCATGAGTTCTAATAAAACAATTTCACCTAGTGTCAAAACCTATAAGGATAAAGAAAAAAAATATGTAGGCAAACAAACTCGTAAATTTATATATGATATTAAGAATATACTTGATCCTTACAATAAATTTGAAGTACTGAATGATTACAGAGATTTAAAATTTTTAACAGAAGATAATGATGAAGTTTGCGTCACAGATATAATATTAACTCAAGACCAAATAATAGAATCACTTGATGCAAATGGTGGAGAAAGCTTCATTTGCATTTTGAAAGCGACAGTCAGTAAGATCACAGAGATTAGAGGTAGTTATATATTTGACATGACAAAAGCGCAAAATGCTAAGTATGGCAATTCTAAAAATTTTAAATTGTATATGAATTATGATTTCGTTGAGAAGAATGAAGATAAAATTGACTCAATGAAAAAATCCTTGATAGTTTGCTATGGTATTGCATCAAAGACGGATTATGGTTATCAAATGGAATTGTACTCTATTAAAAACCAAGTAGCAATACTTACAACATTTTAGTAAAGCTAACGTTGTCAACTTCGCCTAACATAATATTCACGCTGCGGACATTCGTCCTCGGTCCGGCATTCGCCGGACACTCAGCATGCGCTGAGTCGTGAATACAGGAACGTTATCGGAAATAACTGTATTATTAATTACATACCAATTGGTTTAATACTGTTATCGGGAATAGTATTAATTCTAGAATCTATTTCTCTTCGTTGATTTAATAAGTCTTGTTTCTCCATTCGATTTTTCCACAATAAGTATAACTGTATTATATTTGAATATATTTCTGTCTCATTATCTTGACGCGAAAAACAGATTAAACCGTAATATAATTTTTCAATATGATTACAGAAGGCTCTTGAAAGTGGTGCATATGAAAGTTTTTCATCTGCTAGACCGCTTATCATTGCTGCACTAAAGTATTCAAGTTGATTTACAAGTTCGTGGGCATTTCCTTTGAGAACAGTATCCGCCATGTTGTTTATAAAATTTTCTTCTGTATAGTTCTCGTCGAACAAAAAACTAGGGTTTATTTTACCTTGATATTTCGGAACATTATTCTCTCTCATAATATCAGATAGTTTCTCCGATGCCGGAAGATATTCTATTGCAAACCAGCCCATATACTCTATGCTTTTTTCTACAGATTGCCTTGTATTTCTTAGTCTGATATCTTCTTTTAATGTTTTAAACTGGTAAATACCGATAATGAGTGTTCCAACAAGTAAGATACCACTAAAAAAATACAAGATTTCAAAGTAGGGACGAATAGTTTCTATCATCGGTGTACCTCCACCTAATTTTTTATGATATAATATTCGACAAAATAAAAGAAATTCCTTCAATATTTTCAAAATATTTCTTGGTAGATAAATTAGCTTAATCATAGATGATAGTTACTTCCGATAACACCGCATTAGCGCATCGTCGCATACGCTCCTCGGTCACTGGTGATGCTTTTGAGAGGGAAGTGAATTCATGTGACAACCCTGTAAGGCTAAGTCTATCGACCTGATCGCTTCGCTCACTTAAGCCTTTCGGGTTCGTTAATGCAAGAACGTTATATGCAATTGGGGCGATAGTGAATAAATTCAATGGAGAGGGTGAAAAACCTTGAGTGTCAACGAGGTGATCTTGTATCCCGTTTTTAATCAAATATTCTCCAGTATTGAACACCCTGAAGGTATGTATGAATATTTAGGTGATCAGTTGGGTAGAGACTGTATGATCAGTAGGTATAAAGACGGTTGGATGCGCATGTACGAAGGTGATGGTACTCGGAATGAGGATTGGTATACGTGGGGAGCTAATGTTTTAGCTCCATTTAATGGCATGGTGAAGTCAACTTACATAAATCCGGTTACAAACACGCCGGGGTCACTGATACCTGGAAGAGCTAGTTCAATAGTCTTTATTAGGGAGGATAATGTTCATGTTACCTATGCTCATGTAATGGACATTTCAGTTTCCGAGGGAGAGACCGTTACAGCCGGTCAAGTCGTTGCCAAAGCTGGAAATAATGGTTATTCCCGACATCCTCATATACATGTCGGAGCATGGATTAATGATACCCCATTACAAATCAGATTTGATTTGAAGGTAATGGGAGAACAATTAAAACAACTTGGAGAGATAGGGTATTTATGTTAAATCGAAGATGGCCCCAACTGCATATAACACCGCATTCACGCATCGGGGCTAACGCCCCTCGGTCCGCACCAAGGGATGATTTCGGGGAAGAAAACTCAGGCGGACAACCCTGCACCACCTAACCGCATCGCGGCCGGACTTCCTTAAGGTGGTGAGGGTTCGTTAACGCAAGAACGTTAGGTGAAATAGGTGCAAATAATAAAAATACGGAAGGACCAAAAACATGAAAAATGAAGTTCAATTGCAAGAAGTAAAAGCAATGGAGCCACAAATTCTTGAAGAATTAGCAGAATTGTTGATCAATGTGGTCGAGGACGGGGCTTCAATTGGTTTTTTATCTCCATTGTCAAAAGACGATGCTAGAGAATACTGGAAAGAGGCAATTGCCCCCGGGGTAATTGTGTTGATAGCAAAGGTTAATGGAAAAATTGTTGGAACAATACAATTACAGATGGAAATGAAGGAAAATGGGTCACATAGGGCAGAAGTTGCTAAGTTAATGGTAGAAACAACTTATCGGAGAAACGGAATTGCAAAATTACTTATGGCAGCTATAGAAGAAATAGCGAGGTTAGCAGGGCGAAGCTTACTCGTATTAGATACAAGATCAGGCGATCACTCAAATTATTTATATAGGTCTATGGAATATATAGAAGCAGGTCAGATTCCAAAGTATGCGAAGTCATCTAATGGTAACTTAGATACTACAGTTTTTTATTATAAAGAGATATGAAAACATGTCCAAGAATATTCAAGGAAGGCACCTAAATCATATAACAGAGCATTAACGCATCGTCGCATGCGCTCTTCGGTCACTGGTGATGTTTCTGGCAGAGAAGATGATTCACGTGACAACCTGCATAGGAAGGTTCGTTAATGCAAGAACGTTATCTGAAACCGAATATATTATTTAAACAGGGTGATGAACATGGATGTTAAATACAGTAAACTGAATGACCATTCAATCATTCAAATCATGCATATGGATTGTTCGCCTTTGCCGAATGAAAGGGACTCAATATATCTATCTTTCTACCGATTTTTCCGCAATACTTGCTGGGTAGCTGAAAAAAACAATGAAGTAATCGGGTTTGCACTAGGTTTTGTAGACCAATCAAAAGAAACACATGGATACTTGAATTACCTTTTTGTGAAATCTGAGTACAGAGGATTAGGAATCGGTGCACATTTACTAATTCTTTTCGAGGAGGGCTTAAGAAATGCCGGTTGTAACCTCGCATCATTACTTACAGGGAAGCAAGAGAATATAGGGTACTATGGAAGACATGGATATATTGTTAATCATGATATAGATGGATGGACAGAGAAAGACAAAGTATATGATTATTATTACAATACGAAGAAAGTTTCGTTATTGGTTAAAGAACTATAGTCTTGGGAATATTCGAAGATGAGTCGGCATCAAATAACACCGCATTCACGCTGCGGGGCTACGCCCCTTGGTCCGCCCGAGGATTTTCGAGGGAGTGGATCAGGCGGACAACCCTGCACTCGCTAAGTCCGTCGGTCCCGGGCTGGCGCCCTTAAGCCAGTGAGGGTTCGTGAATGCGGGAACGTTAGGAGAAACCCTGTAAATCTTGATAAAAATAAATCCTGATACAAGGAGAAAAAAATAAAGATATGCGATATTTGCTTAAGGCTCTTATTATTTCTTTTATATTAATAATTTCCGGATGCGCAACACAGGGAGCAGTCAATTTAGATGTTAAGATGGCTCATATAATTGATTATAAGTTATATGATGTCGGAGCAGATTTATCAGATGACGTTAATAAATGGTTAATTAATGCACGTATGTCAGGAGAAGAAGGACAATATTTTATTTATCAATTTGCTAATAAAGACAAAAGATATATGAATTCTTATGTCTATCGGAAAGGATCTTCTGATTATGAGGTTTCATTCATATATGATCCAAGTGATTCTAGTGCTAAAGGGAAAATACATGTAACAGGAATTGGTGAGGAACTAGGGAATGAAAAAATAGTGGAGATTAAATCAATAAATGATTTATCATTTTTATTTATTTTGTCTGATGAAAGCCTAAAAGATAGATTGGAATAAAGAATCGTTTTTGAGGTATTTCAAAGAAGACAGGGCACCGCCTAACACCGCATTAACGCATTGTCGCATGCGCTCCTCGGTCACTGGCGAAGCTTTTGACAGAGAAGTTAATTCATGTGACAACCTGCTATAGGCAGGTTCGTTAATGCAAAAACGTTATACGACACATACCAAAATCCATAAAATCAATTCAAGAGTCAGGGGGATAAGAATGAATGATCAAAAACTTTTGGATTTCTATCTAAGTATGCGCGAACCGGAAGCATATCAATGGAACCTCTCTCCTAGAAGTTTATATTTGGAATTTGAGACAAGAGATTTTTTTTCAAGAAATTTTAAAGTGTTTGACGGAATCAACGCTATTAATATTGGTATTGGTGTTGGAGAATGGGATGATTACTTAGGGTATATTATGAACGGATTAGGTCGGCTAACGAGTATAGATATTGACCAAGATATATGTAACATATTTAGATACAGGCAGAAAAGGGAAGGACATCCGAATTCCTCAAACATAATTTGCGAAGACTTCTTAACTTGTAAGCTCCCAAGAATGGATTATGATTTGGTAACAATGATTGGCTCTGCTCTCCAAGAGATAGGGGCTTATCGTGAAGTATTTGAGAAGATATGTTATATCTTAAAACCCAATGGTTATTTAATGTATATGGATTTTGATAAATACAATAATAAAGAAAAATTGCAAGAAATATTACATGAACTATGTATGGAAGTTGAAGAGATTGAAGAATATAATCGGTTTTCGAATACTAGATTCTATTGTATGAAGATCAGAAGACTAGATAAGATTTAACGCTAACTCGAAGAGGCGGCATGCGTCGTATTACATCGCATTAACGCATTGTCGCATCCGCTCCTTGGTCACGGGTGATGCATTTGGCAGAGCAAGCAGTTGATTCATGTGACACCCCTGGAAGGCTAAGTCTGCCGACCTAAGCCTTTCAGGTTCGTTAATGCGAAAACGTTATACGTAATTTCTGCAAACCCATAATATCAAATAACAAATTCTAAATTTAAGGAGGATTGTATGAGTCACTCAAAACATTTTGTTTCAGCAGCAGCAATTGTTTTGAATGATAAAAATGAACTATTACTTATTAAGGGTCCAGATAGAGGTTGGGAAATGCCCGGTGGCGTCGTTGAAGAAGGTGAATCATTATCTCAAGCTGCAATTAGGGAGACAAAAGAAGAGTCTGGTGTAGATATTGAAATTATTAGGTTCTGTGGGATTTATCAGAATGTAAAACAATCAATTTGTAATACATTGTTTTTGGCAAAACAGATTGGTGGAGAACCTATTGCTACTAATGAAAGTTTAGAAAGTGGATTTTTTCCAATTGAAGATGCGTTAAAGATGGTTACATACATGAATTTTAGAGAAAGATGAAACCTGCTTAAAGATCAATGAATCTCCAGAATATATTGAATTTTAACCGGCTATAGGCAGGTTCGTGAACACGAGAACGTTATAAGAATGATTTCAATACAATTATAAAAGCCATATTTTAAAACCTTGATTTTAAGAGCGATAATTAATCTACAACATTTATTTGCATTGGGGATGTGTGTCGTGAGTAGAAGCCCGTATGAAGAATTTCCTCATATTATAACATCAGAAGTAACACTAAGAAAAATTGTTGAAACAGATTTAGATCGACTCTTTGAGATATACAGTAACGAAAATCTTTTTCAATATTCTCCTGTCATGTTGAAAAAAAATAAGGAAACTGTTAAGAATATGATCAGCCACTTTGAAAGAGATTTCAATAAACGCAAAGGGATTTTTCTTGGAATTTGCCAGAGCAATTCGCCTGACAGTATCGTTGGTATAGCCGAGATGTTTGATTATAATAGTGACGTAAAGATGATAACTATTGGCTACAGACTTCACGAACAATTCTGGGGTAAAGGTATTGCCACGATGGCAGTTAATGCTATGACAGCTTATCTGTTCAATCGTGTTGGGGTTAATCGCATACAGGCATTCGTATTGCCAGAAAATACAAAATCGAAAAATGTGTTACAACGTAATAAATTTACTCAAGAGGGAATAGTACGTCAAGGATATATCTGGAAGGGAAGAGGAGTTGTTGATTTAGTTATGTATTCATTACTCCAGTCAGACAATATAAAATAAGCATTTTCTTCACATTATCTTATTTCTAAGTCCTTTTTAATTAATAAACGGGGATAACCCACATTCGGTGAAGAATTTTATAAAAAAATCAAAAGTATGAAGAGATATGAACTAACTAATGTAGTGAATTGTGAAATAAATCGAAGGGGGCATTCACCGAGCGTCGTGAACACAAGACGTTATAAGAAATGGCCGAAACAAAAATCAGTAACAATAAAACATTAATTTAGAATTAATTGGAGGATGAATATGAACATTAGAATAGTTAAAAAGAATAATATAGACCTTGCGATTGTCGTAAGCGATGAGGAAATAATCAGTGATGTCCAGTCTGCACTGGATCTTATGGCAACAGTTAACTATGAATCTGGTTGCAATCGAATCATTTTAAATAAAACAGCAATATGTGAAGATTTCTTTGACTTGAAGACACGACTTGCGGGAGAAATCCTTCAAAAATTTATTAATTATCAAACAAAAATTGCAATAATTGGTGACTTCTCAACCTATTCAAGTAAGAGCCTTAAGGATTTTATATACGAGAGTAATAATGGAAGGGAAATATTCTTCTTATCCGATGAAGCTCAAGCTATTGATAAGCTGAGCAAGCTATAAATTACATTTATACTGAATTTTTCATGCTGATTCGATGAAGCCGGCCACATCTCATAAACCAGCTAATCAAAGTCAAGTTTTGTCTGATCAGATATTTCATACCTTCCAAGAAAGCAGACTTAAATAAACCTACTCCAAAAGAATGAACTTATGGTAAAATATACCTAACATTATCAGTTACTCCATTTGAAAAGGTGTTCCATTGCTCTGAATTCCGAAGATCATGCGTAAAAGCTTATTTGAACTTGCTACTATCGCAACCTTAGCAGGTTTGCCTTAAAGGTTCCTGACTCGTAAACAGATGAATCTAGCCCTGCAAAAGCGGTCAGCTGTTTTACGGAAGGGAACCTTTTTATATCTCCAATTTCAGCGTGAATCTTAGCGGCTGTAATAGGCCCAACTACAGGGATTGAACATAATAGATGGTAAGCAGGAGATTGTAAAGCGAGTTCCTTCATTTTCTGTTCAAGAGCTGAAATTCTAGCTTGCTGCGGTTTTGCATAAGAATATCTATTACTTCTTCTTGATCAGTCGTGATAAGAGCAGAAGGCGAAGGGAAGCTAGTTAGCAAAGAAAGAAGAGATGAAACATCTTCAGGTGAATGAGAAAAAGAATAGGGCTTTCTCACTTGAATTCCATAAGAAGTAAAAGCAGCGGCAACACTTTTTCCTATAGCAATATCAATACTTGAAACAGTTTGATTCATATGATCTCCTTAATAACACTAGGACCCAAAACAGTTACTCTCCACAGGTTGGCACGGTGATACGGGCTTATCGGGGTATGAACACTGCGGGGCTTAAACACTTTATGCGAAGAGATCTTAGTCCCAACACCACATTCGTCGATCGTCGCATTCGCTCCTCGGTTCGGCAGCAGATAATTCGATGAAGTCAATTCAGCCGGACACACTCGGCATTCGCCGAGCATCGTGAACACAAGACGTTATACGAAAACCTTGAACGAATTTGTGTTAATAAAACAAAAAGTCAGGAGGGTTTATTATGCCAAGAACACATGATGCATCAGGAATAGCAATAATTGATGATCAAAACAGAATCTTATTGGTTCATCAAAATTATAAGGATAAGCACTGGTCATTACCTGGTGGAATAGTTGAAGACAATGAATCAGTCTGGGATGCTGCAAGGAGAGAACTTAAGGAAGAAATTAGTGTAGAGGCTGGAGATATCGAGCTGTCAGGAATTTACTATATGTCACATAGAAATGGTTATATATATGTATTTAAAACAAGAGAGTTTTCTGGAGAATTAAAGGTAGATGGAAAAGAAATAAATGAGTATGGATTTTTTGATATAGATAACTTACCTAGACCAATCACGAATTTTACAGTTGAAAGAATACGAGATGCAATCGAAAATAGTAAACCAGTATTTAAGGATCAGAATATTAAAGATTATACAACACTTAAATAGCGCAGGTTCGTTAATGCAAGAACGTTAGATGAAATCATCGAATACCAATACCAATATAAACATGTTAGGAGATGAACCATTATGAATAAACTACTGTTGGCATCATTTGAAATTGAAGTTGTTAACAGAGAATATAAGTTTGTTGGAATGTATATCACTGGAAATTTTCCAGAGTCATTCCCTGAAGTCGCTGTCACTGTTCAAAGAGAATTTTGGGAAAGAAGAAAAGAAATCAAAAACTCAAAGGATTACGAAACTCTATTCAGTCCTGGAATGTGTAATGGCATTCTTGCTACTTATTTTGCGTGTATAGAGGTTACAGAAGTCGATAATGTTCCTGAAGGAATGATTGCTTTTACACTGCCAGACACAGAGTATGTAAAAGTATCATGTACAAATAAAACAATAGGGGAAGGTTACAATAAGCTATTTGATTGGATGAAACAAAATAGATATGAACATAAATTTTATGGTGCTTGCCAAATCGAGATATTTTATATTAATGATGAAGTAGATGAGGAGCCTGTCGAAATACTAATTCCAATAAGCAAATTGAATGATTAAATTGAGAAGAAGGCGATGACATCATCTAACACTGTATTCACGCGTCATAACTGAAGGCTGCTTGGTCTGCCCGTGGCATTTCGAAGAAGTGATTCAGGCAGACAACTCTGCGAGGCTAAGTCTGGCAACCCGTTCCCTCCAGTTACTAAGGCTTCTCGGGTTCGTGAATATAGAAACGTTATAAGAAATGGGGGCAATGCGATTGAAACCAATAGAATAACCTCCACAAGAATTGATAATATTTTAGGAGGTAGTAAAGCATGATCAAAGAGACTAATATACAAACTGATAGACTAATTATAGAGCATATCAAGAGAGTGATCTCTTGGAAGCCTTTCGCTTGATGCAAGATAAAGAGTTATTTCAATTTTTGCCAATGGATGTTATGCCTTTGGAAGAATACAAGGATCTTTTTAGTTGGTTGATTAGTTGCTATGAAGTTAACTTTACAGCAGATTGGTTTAAGTATTCATTTGTAATTACGGATAGAGACACTGGATGTCATATTGGATGGTGTGGAGTCGGAAGCTTAGATTTTAACCACAATTATAAAGAAGTGTTTTATCTAATTGGTAAGAATTACTGGGGTCGAGGTTATGCGACAGAAGCAATACAAGGGCTAATTGATTTTTGTTTTAATAATCTTAGACTGAATAAACTGACCGCAGTAGTGAAGCCAGAAAACATATCATCTAAGAAAGTACTAAAGAAATTAGGATTTAGTTATGAATATACAGTTTCAGAATTGCCGGAAGAATTTGAATTTTATAACGGGGAATTGTTCTATTCGATAAGTAAGGATACCTAATTTCGTAAGCAATGCTTCGATGGCCCTCACATCTCATAACACCACATTAACTCATCGTCGCATGCGCTCCTCGGTTGAAAGGCATTTACAGAAAAGCAAGCTCACCAACACAGACGCCCACCTAAGATAAGAGCTATCTAAGGTGGGCATCCGTCGTTAATGCCAGAACGTTATCGGAAATCAATGCAAAGATTTTATATCTTGTATAGCAAATCTGGGGTGTGAAATGAAGAGAAAACATGCAGACCGTATAGATTGGCATCGGGTATTGGAGAGGAAATTTATATGTAGTGTTTACGATGATGTTGAATTTAGGGGATATATCACATTAATTAGTATTGAGAAAATAAAGGAACCAATAATCATAACAATACAAGGACAAGATATAAGTTTAGCCGATGTAGGTTATTACTGGATGCAGCACTTTCCAGTAGATTTGAATTATTGTGTTACTACTATGATTAATGAAAAGTTTGAAGTTGTTCAATGGTATTTAGATATATCTAAAAGCATTGGAGTTAATGAACACGGAATTCCTTATTGGGATGATCTTTATTTAGATGTAGTTGTATTACCCAGCGGTGATTTCTATATTAAAGATGAAGATGAACTGAGAGAAGCTCTGGATAATAGACAGATCCAAGAAGAAGATTACAGATTGGTAAAAAATATCACAAGTGAACTAGTTAAAGAAATTAAGAATAAAGAGAATAAAATAATTAATAACAGTATGAAGCACTTTAATTATATTTTGAACGAATCTCATAGAAGGCATTGACATCCGATAACACCGCATTATCGCATTATCGCATGCGTGCGCTGCGCTTCACTTAAGCCTTTCGGGTTCGTTAAATGCAAGAACGTTATATGAAATCGGGGAAATACAAATTTGATCATGGAGGTCATAACTGTGGGATATATTGAAAACCTAAGAAAGGAAATTGGTCATCAACCGTTAATTTTGGTGAGACCAAGTGTTGCTGTAATAAATAAATTTGGTGAAATCTTGTTAGTACAATACCAAGATAGATCATGGGGAATCCCAGGAGGACTAATGGAACTAGGTGAGTCCGTAGAAGAATGTGCAAAGCGTGAATTGAAAGAAGAAATCGGAATCGAAGTGAAGAATCTAAAGCTGATCAATGTAGTATCAGGGCAGCAAATGTATACAAAGCTAAGAAACGGAGACGAGTATTACAACGTCGTGATTGGATATATTTGCAATGATTTTGAAGGAGAATTGAACCCTGATGGTATTGAAGTAATCGATGCAAGATTCTTTAAAATTAATGAGCTTCCTGAAGAGACGAATGCATTTATCAAAACTCAAATTCATCAATACGGAAACCTAATTAAATCTTATGTGAGTAACTCATAGAAGCCCCCAACATCTGATTAAAGACATTCTGGAGGTCATACATGGCAGATCCAATAATTGTGGTGCCATATAATCCATCTTGGCAATATGAATTTGTTCAGATCGGAGAGCGCATTCGAGATGCATTAGGTGAGGTAGCAATTAGAATTGATCATATTGGCTCGACATCAGTACCAGGACTCGATTCAAAACCGGTAATTGATATACAAATCTCTGTAAAATTATTTGAACCAATGGTGTATAAATCGATGCTGGAGAGTATTGGTTATGTCTACCGGTATCAAAACCCAGATAAAACAAAGAGATATTTTCGTGAGAGTAGTGGTATAAGAAGGACTCATATTCATGTAAGAGAATTAGGAAGTTGGTCAGAACAGTTTGCTTTATTATTTAGAGATTATTTAAGATCTCACCCTGAAGATTGCAAAGAGTATGCGGAAGTAAAATATCATCTAATGGGATTATATGGAGATGATCGAGAACGATATGTTGAAGAGAAAGATCCAATCATATGGAAGATCATGAATAAGGCTAGTAAGTGGAGTCAGGTAGTGGGTTGGAAACCTGGTATTACAGATCTTTGAGGGTATTTACAAAGAAGTTGCATGCATCAGATAACACTGTATGTATTCACGCTGCGGCGCGTTCGCGCCTTGGTCCGCCCCGAGTGTTGAAAGGGAGTTGGAACAGGCGACACACCGCTCCCCTAAGATAAGAGCTATCTAAGGGGGAGCGACGACGTGAATACAAAGACGTTATGTGAAACCCCTGCATAAGAGAAAAGAGGACAAATAATGAAAAAAACTCAATATTTAATACTCCTTTGTATGTTAATTTTAGTCGTTGCCTGTTCGAATTCAAGCATAAAGGCCGAACCAAAAGCTCCAGATCCGTTTCCAGTTGAATTATCTTCGAGGTTAAGCGTTTTTGATGTTAATGTGAAGGAACAAAGCACTACTTTGAAATTGTTAATGACTGTAAGTAGAAACTATGAGTATCATGATAATTTGAAACTAAATTATACCGTCTTTAAAACAATCGACAACACACAAGAGGAGTTAATAAATAAGAAATTACTGGACAATGCTGTTGATTTATATGTTAAGAAAAGTATCACAGATGAAATTAAACTGATAGAATTTAGTAAATATTTAATAAGGATCGAATCAAGTTATAATTCATATGGTCAAAGCGTCAGCTATCTCGTAGATTTTGATAAGAATGGAGTAAGTATTTTACAATTAGAAAAATAAATCTTTAAGTGACATTCAGGAGGGCAGGGAAATCACATAACACTACATTAACGAATCCGCATATGCTCCTCGGTCAGTGGTGATGCATATGACAGAGAAGTTGATCCATGTAACAACCCTGCAAGGCTAAGTCTACGACCCGATACACACTTAAACCTTTCGGGTACGTTAATGCAAGAACGTTATGCTTAATTATTGAATAGAAAGGAGTAATAAAGAAGAGATGGATCAGCTTATTCAATATTGGAGAATTTATAATCATATAATCCCGATGTTAGTTATAAGTCTTGTAATTATATTATTGATATTTATTCTAATCTTTTTCATAAGAATAAAGAAAAAACAAGTAGATATTCTCAAAAGAACAGTATTGGAGTTATTAATCAGTCTTAATGTAATTAGTATATGCTTTGTCACGCTTTATCCTACTGGGATGAAGGAAAATCATATTATAGATCTAAGATTATCAATTAGTAGCATGATGTCTCAAGGAACTGAAAGTTTTATAAATCTCTTATTATTTTTGCCATTAGCTTATTTCTGTAGTCTTAGAATAAAGTTTTTGTCTAAATATTACTTAGTTTTATGTTTCGTTATATTTTCGTTATTAATTGAAGTATCCCAATACGTTCTGCCATTGGGAAGAATTACTACTTTGAATGATGTTATTTTGAATTCAGTTGGAGCTGTTATTGGGATAATATTGTCAAAATTATATCTGAAGGTTATGAACAAAGAAGTCAATAGCTACGCATAACACAGCATTAACATCTTCGCATGCGGACCTCGGTCACTGGTGATGTTTCGGCAGAGTAGTAGACTCATGTGACAACCCTGCAAGGCTAACTCTACGCTGCCCTGTGCTTCACTTAAGCCTTTCGGGTTCGTTAATGTGAAACGTTAGTTCCGAAAATCTAATGGAGGTGAAAAAAATCATGGATGCACTAACACTAACTGCTAATAAATTTAATTCTTTGAAAACTTATACAGAAGAAGTCAAAGAGAAGTATGGGGCTTCGGCTGCCTCTATCGTTATAATTCAAGACAACAGAATTTTGACTGAATGGTATTCTGGAAAACATCACTTTAAGAATGGATCACTCGAAGTTAAAGCCGATTCTATGTTTAATTTATATTCATTAAGGAAGACTTATGTAGGATTAGCAACTGCAATTGCAGTAGTAGAAAGCAAATTGTCTGTTGACTGTAATGTTTCCAATATTCTAACTAAAACTGAATATGACCTCGGAAATATTACAATAAGAGATTTAGCTATAAAAACAGGTCCTAAGTATTTTGGATCTAATAGTATAGAACGCGAAAAAGTAGCATGTGACCTTGTTAAAGAACTTACTGGATGTAATATTGCTGATCTAATCACAAAACGAATATTTAAACCAATGCAGTTAACTGATACTGAGTGGATTTCGGTTCCTAAAGAAAAATTGGTTTGTGATTTTCAAGCTTCAGGTGGCTATGCTTCGATTAGAATTGAATCAAATGAAGGTCATGAAAGAAATCTGTATTCAAGTGCGAGAGATCTTGCGTATTGGGGAAATGTACATCTCAATAAAGGTTTATTTAATACTAGTCAGTTAATACCAGAAGAAGTATTTACGCTCAGTGAACAATTGAGAACTGATACCAAAGATAAGAATCGAATATTTGGGTGGTACTATCAGGATAAGTACTATTATTCATCAGGTGCAGCAGGTTGTCACTGTATTATTGTACCCGAATTTAATGCGGTAGGAGTACGAATGTTGAATAGATATACAGAAAACTACACGGAGGATCAAAAATCATTTAATGAGATATTTTATAGTTGCCTTCAAGAATAAGATATTGTAAGTGTTAATGAAGTCAACCTTCATATAACACAGTATTAACGCTACGTCACATTCGTTCCTCGGTCACTGGCGATGCAATTGGCAGAGATGTGAATTCATGTGACAACCTGCTATACGCAGGTTCGTTAATGCAAGAACGTTATCTGAAATCGAGGCAAATCGAAAGGACAATTTAATGAAAAAATTATTAATATTATTAGTAGTAATTCTGTTAAGTGCAGCATGTACAAAACAGGAAAAAAACACTGAGAATGAAGTAGCTTATAGATATTTAGGTGAATTTGTTAGTTTAGTAGATCAACGAAAAGAACCGTTCGGTAAAGAGATGAAAATAAACTACACTTTACAATTGAAAAACTTTAGTCCTAAAGAAACAGTATTCAGTGTATATCATAATCAATTCCAACACGGAAGTGAGGAGGCATACAAACACGTGGAAATCACTAAGAGAACAAAAGTATATGAGCTTGATGATAATGAAAGAAAGGAAGTTCCAATAATTAATATTGAGAATTCGAACCGATTAGAAGTTTGGATAAAACCTCATCATTTATCAGACTATCATATAGAAGTATTAGAAATATACATTATAGAGTAATTTATCAAGTATTACAGGGAGACCTCGACTTCAGTTAACGCATCGTCGCATGCGCTCCTCGGATGATTTCTCACAGACAACCCTGGGAGGCTAAGTCTGTCGCCCCGTTTCGCTACGCTTAATTTAAGGCTTTCTGTTTCGTGAATGCAAGAACGTTATATGCAACCCTTGCAGTTATAAAAACATTCAACCAACAAATCGAAACTCCATAATAGGGGGTGTTTATATGATTATTAGAATGACTCATGAGAACATAAATGACTATAACAAATCTAATGAGAGTTTAGTTGTATTCGGACGATTAATTCCGAGATATGACAACGGAAACTGGTCATATACTGAGGAGATATTCTCAGAACAATATATAAAAAAATATGATAATGATGATATTGATGTAAGTTACATCGAAGATAAGAATAAGGCCGTCTTTTTCTATTATGAGGGTAATAATTGTATCGGTCAGATAAGGCTACGAACAAATTGGAATGGTTTTGCATTAGTTGAGGATATCGCTGTTGCCAGCACTAGTAGAAAACGAGGTGTTGGTACCGAATTATTATTGAAAGCGAAAGAGTGGGCAAAGCAGAATAATCAAATAGGTCTTATGCTTGAAACTCAGGATGTTAATTTATCAGCTTGCCGATTTTATTCGAAGAACAATTTTGTTATTGGTGCAGTGGATACTTTGTTGTACACAAATTTCCCGAATGCAAATGAAAAAGCAATTATTTGGTATTACAAATTCTAGTGCATGGAAAGTATTCAAGAAGGCAAGGGAAGCGTATAACAATGTGTGTGCACGCATCGGCGGACAAGCCACCTCGGTCCCGTGAGATAAGTCAGGGGAACACGGAAACGTTAGACGAAATTGCTTGAAAAATATATCTGAAAAATGAGGTGCAAAATGCTATTTCATTTTAGTGAACAAGGTAATATAGAGATCTTTATTCCAAAAGAAAAACAGAATAGAACAAATTTTCCAGCAGTCGTATGGGCAATTGATGAGGAACATGAATTCACGTATTACTTTCCTAGAGATTGCCCGCGAATTGTATGTAGAAGAACAGAAGATATTAGCGAAAAGAATGTTGATATGTTTTTCAAAAACACTAATGCTGACATTATTGTTACTGTAGAGAGTGAGTGGTATGCAAGGATTATTGGACAATCATTATATAAATACCATTTTGAAGAAGATAGTTTTGAACTTTTTGATAAGACAGCTGGTTATTATATCTCGTATCAAGCAGTGAAACCCATTAGTATAGAAAAAATTGATAACTTGGTAGAAAGACTTTTAAGTAAAGGAATTGAATTAAGAATTACACCCAATTTATATCCACTTAGAGATGCAATTATAAACTCAGATTTCAAAGACTTTGGAATACATAGATTTAATAATGCAAAGAAATAAATAGAAGGTGCGATGAAGAAGCAACTTCGTCTAACACCGCATTAACGCATCGTCGCAAGCACCTCGGTCACTGGTGTGAAGCAGTTGACAGAGAAGCGGATTCTAGGCAGGTCCGGTAATGCAAGAACGTTATCTGCAATACGTGCACAACCTTGTGAAACCTTAAAACTTTCGACCAAAGGAGGATGTTGAATATGTTGAGCAAGAAAACGAATAACGCGGATGTTATCGGGTACTGTTGCATGAGAATTCCAGTATCTGATTTAAAAAAGTCGGTAGATTTTTATTGCAATGTATTGGGCTATGAATTGAATTCGGCAGATTATGAGTTTGGAGAAGCACATATTGGCTTGAAAAACGGAAATGGTCCGGGAATTTTTTTAATGGAAACAAATCCTGATGATTTTACACAAATGAAGTTCAATTTCCCTCGATCATTCTTCGTAACGAGCAGCACAGGTCAGGTAACAATGATAGAAATGTTAACGAATGATCTTCTTTCTCTGCATGAAAAAATTAAAGAAACTGGAGTTCAAATTGATAAAGGGCCCATTTTTACTAAAGAGTTTGGATATTTCACCTTCTTTGATCCAGATGGGCATTTCTTTCGGGCAGTTGAAGAAAGAGGTGTATATTTTGAATTAAAACGAAGAATGAGTTCAGCCCTAAAACGAGATCTGAGTGAACATGAGCAGCAATTACTTTGGGGATTATGTGAGAAAACTAATGTTGAACAGCAGAGGTTCCTTAGTTCAATCATTTCAGAGATTAAATGTTCTAGATAAGATATATAAGTTGTATTTTACAAACTAGTTACTTTTGAAAGTCACTTGAAGAAGGCACGACCAGCAGATAATACCGCATTAACGTATCGTCGCAAGTACCTCGGTCACGGTGAAGCAGTTGACAGAGAAGCTAATTCACGTGAAAACCCTGCAAGGCCCAGTCACGGCCCGTTCCGCATACGCTGTACTTAAGCCTTTCGGGTTCGCTAACGCAGGAATGTTATCCAAAACATAAGAAAAAAAGTTAAGACCATCTAAATCTGATAGAATAAGATCAAACCTCAAAAGAATCCTCAACATATAAAACACAGTAATCACTTTTCTCATTACCCACAAGAGACACACCAGTTGGAGATCCAACTCTTAGTCGAGAATAACCAAACAAGATTCAACAAACCATAACATATTGTTTAGAAAACAGCTCGAGAAGTCAGCATGGCAACACTCGGAAAAAAGCATGGTTTTAGTAAGTAATGCTGAGAGTTGAAGTCTTCGGATACCATTAGAGAGCATCGTTGCATGAGCTCCTCGGTCACTGGTCGTGTAATCGGCAGAGAAGCAGATTCATGTGACAACCTGCTATATGCAAGTCCGTTAATGCAAAAAACGTTATCCGAAAAGTCCGAAATACAGATAAATTAAAAAACATATTGATCTTAGGAGGTTATATACATGTTTTATAGAAGGAAGTACTATGTAGTCAACAATGAATTTGTTGAAGTTTTTAACAAGCATTTCATTGAAAACAATTTGCCTAATCAATTGAAAAATGGAGCAAGATTAGTTGGAAGATGGATGGCTCCGTATTCGGAAACAACAACTGAGATTTTTGCAATTTGGGAATATGATAGTAAAGAAAAATATGAAGAAATCGAAAGGAATGTTCGATCCCCTGAACAAGCAAAGAAGGTCAATGCGTGGTATGACAGTCAAGGTGGTAGAGAACGTGTATATAAAGATTGCGTCTTCCAAGTGAAGGATTCAGAAATAATTTCGACGATATAACCTTGCAGTGCAAGTACAATAACGAAATCATTGGTCTGTAAGTTAATCTATGAAACAAGTACGGAAAGATGTATTTGAAAGCAGTAAGTATAATCAAGAAGCCGAATCCTTCGGATTACACTGCATTAGCACATCATCGCATGCGCTCCTTGGTTGAAACAAGTATTTGAAGCATGCTCATCAACACAGACACCCACCTAAGATAAGAGCGATCTAAGGTGGGTGTTTATCGTTAATGCAAGAACGTCATATGAAACCGACGCAAAGAGAAAAGACACAAACTAAAAAACGAATAAAATAGGAGAAATTGAAATGTTATTAATGATTACTGATGATAATAATAATGAGTGGAAAAACTATGTTAGAAATAACATGTATGAATACAATAAGAAACACTTTCCAAAGGATTTAATAGGAAGATATCAAGAAGTACATTATTTTCTGAAAGATGATAAGGAACAAGTTTACGGTGGAATATTGGGAGAAATCTGTTGGAATTGGTTAGAAATACATTATTTGTATATAGAACAAGAGTTTAGAAAGTCAGGTTACGGAACGAAACTATTAAGTGAGGTAGAGGGAATTGCTAGGCAGAAACAGTGTGATTTTATAAAAACGGATACATTAAGCTTTCAAGCTTTAGATTTTTATAGAAAACATGGTTTTGAAGTATATGGATTGATTGACAATGCAGGCGGGCATACACATTATTATTTGAAAAAAACTTTAAGCAATTATTGAGAATAATCGAAGTAGACGTAGGCATCATATAACATCGCATTAACGTATCGTCGCATAACGCTCCTTGGTCAATGGTGACGCTTTTGGCAAGAATTAAATTCATGTGACAACCCTGCAAGGCTAAGTCTACGACAAGCCTATCGGGTTCGTTAATGCAAAAACGTTATACGCAATACCCTAAAGTCAAGAAGAAGAAACTAAAGAACAATAACAAGAAGAAACATAATAAAACTTAATTGAAGGTGATAATTATGAAAGAATGGGACTACAGTAAGCCTTGGTTCCATGGCTCTCCATTATGTCTAAATGAACTACTAGTCGGAAGCACAATAACTCAGGATCGAGAGTTAGCAAGAATCTTTTCACACAAACCATCTATTGTTGCTTTTGATGAGAATGGCGCAAGATTTCATAATGGTAAGTTATGTGGATACATTTACATAATTGATGAGGAAATTATAAGTGAAGATGTATATCCACATCCAGCAACTACCATGAAACCTGGTGAAGAATGGCTGATAAAAAGAGGATTAAAAGTACGAAAGATAGATGAGACGAGAATAAGAGCGGAAGAACAACTTTCAGAGGAAGAGGAGATAGAATTATTGGAAAAGCTAAATAACAGATAGCTTATAGCTTGTTCGCAGAAGAGTACTGCGTAACAATATATTCATGCATCGGGCCATCCGGCCCTCGGTCCGACAGGGAAATTTCGGGAAGACAGGAGTAGCGGGACAACTCTGCACTGGCTAAGTCCGTTGGACCAGGGCTGTTGCCCTTAAGGAGTGAGGGTAGGTGAATACAGAAACGTTATAGGAAATTAATGCAACGTCTATTCTGTAGGAGGATCTAATAATGCATTCAATTTTTAAGCCTTTAACAAAACATGTTAGTTTTACAGGTGAGTTGAAAACAGACGTTCCGTTGTTTTTAATATCGAATGAATGTCCTATGACATCAAAGCATTGTATAGAAGTTGGGTCTGAATCAAGAAGAATTGCTATGTTGTTCAATGCTAATGTATTAGCAGCGGAAACGGCAGGCCTGCTACATGATATCAGTGCAGTATTTCCAAATAACGAAAGAATAGAGGTTGCAAGAGAATTACAGATCGAGGTGCTTCCCGAAGAAGAGAGATTCCCAATGATAATTCACCAAAAGATATCGAAGGTAATGGCACAAGAAATTTTTAATATTAATGATCAAGAAATATTAAATGCAATTGGCTGCCACACTACATTAAAATCGAGCTCAACGTTACTTGATCAAGTGTTGTTTGTAGCTGATAAGATATCTTGGGATCAGAGTGGGGCTCCGCCCTATATTAATGAACTTAATAGAAATCTTGAGGAATCTTTAACACATGGGGTATTTGCTTATATCAATTTTTTATGGGAACGGAAAGATACATTGAAGGTAATTCATCCATGGTTAAGAGATGCATATGAGGAGTTGAAAGATAAAGTACGATTAGTATAGTAACTCGAAGAAGGTATTGACCTCTGCTAACACCGCATTAGCGTATCATCGCATACGCTCCTCGGTCACTCGTGATGCTTTTGGCAGAGAAGCAAATTCATGTGACACCCCCGAAAGGCTAAGTCTACGACGCGTTTCGCTGCGCTCCACTTAAGCCTTTCGGGTTAGTTAATGCTAAAACGTTAGGCGAAATTGATTGAAGCGAGTGAAAGAAGGATCAAACTATGAAGAAAAGATCAATAGTTGTGCTTTCTGGAATAATATTGATTTTAATGATTGTTTTTTATATTGGGATTGTTAAGCCACAACTTAAATATGAAGTCTTTAATGCGTATTCTGGGTATCATGCCGTATTGATATTGAATCAGAATGGCGACTATTCTCTTGAATTAATAAGTAACAGGGGACAGTTGAAAAAAGAATTTTCTGGAAAGTTATCTGATCATGAAATTACAGAGATGAAAAGATCATTATTGTCTAATATCTTTATTACATTGGAGGAAGATTTGTCAGATTATTCATTATTAGATAATTCAACGGAAGAACTTGATGTTAAACTAGGTGTCCTTACTCTTAATACTGGTGGTTACGGTGTCTCTAATCAAAGGTTCAGAAAAATTGTGAAAGATCTAGAAAGTTTGATAGCTTTTCATAGATGAAACAACTTCACCTAGCAACCGCTTCGTCGCATACGCTCCTCGGTCATTGGCGATGTTTTCGATCCATGTGACAATCCTGCAAGGCAAGTCTTCAACCCGTTGCGCTGCGCTTCACTTAAGCCTTTTGAGTTCGTTAATGCAAAAACGTTATCTGAAACTGCTGAAAAAAATATGGAAAGAGAGAGCGATAATGAATCCTATCATTTTAATGGATGTAAAGTCAGGTCATCCTGATTTGAATAAGTTACTTCAAAAACTGGATGACTATTTGTATACACTATATCCAACTGAAGAAGTATTTACTATTGATTTAGAAACTCTCAGTATAAGAGATGTTCAATTTGTAATTGCTTATTTGGATGAGCAAGCAGTTGGGTGTGGGGCTATCAAGGAAATAAATAAAGATGAAATTGAATTAAAGCGTTTTTTTGTACGAGATGATTATAGGAATCAGGGAGTTGCAGGGGAAATATTAAAAAACCTAGAAAAGAAAGCAAAAAATCAAAATTATTATTTAATGAAATTAGAAACTGGAGATCAGCAAGTAGAGGCCATTAGTTTTTATAGAAAGAATGGATATGTCGAGATTGATAGATTTGGTGAATATGTTGATTGTCCTTCAAGCATATGTATGGAAAAAAGATTATGAAGTTGATTAGGCAGGTTCGTTAATGCAAGAACGTAGACGACAACTTTCGAAAGTAACGTTTGAAGGTGATAATCATGGATGAGAACTATTTATTTCATTACTATGAAGCAGGGACAGGTCCTTTTAAGAACCTTTCCTCTTTATCGTATGAAGAAGCTCTAAGAGTGCAAGATACCTTGAAGCAAGATGGGGGAGTTTTTGCAAGTAAGCGGTCTGATAATTATTTACTCGTTAGAAGGCAATTAGAAGAATTAGCAAGAGAACTGTTTATCAGCAAGGGTGGAAAGCCAACCAAAGCTTATCCTCACTATATGACTTTTGGGGCATGTGACTGGCTGAAAGAATGGTATAGGGATGGTAAAGAACTAAGAATACCTATAGAAGAATTTGATTCAAGGACTATTAGTTTTACTTATGGAGATCTGTTTCCAACAATGAGATACAAGGATGGGAAGCCGTATAGGGAAAGGCTCTATCTGAAACATGAAATTATAGAATTAGTTAAAGAAATTGGTTGGCCTCAAATTTGGAATCGAAATGGTAACATGGGACCCGAAAGATATATTGAAGTGCAAATCTGGGATGATAAAGTAATAAACAAATACTTGTGATCAGAAATGAGGGCCGAATGACGTCGTGTAACACCGCCGTATTCACGCATCGGGGCTTACCCCCCGGTCCGCCCGAAGTGGTAAGCAGTAACCAGGAGAACTGAATGAGGCAGACACATCTGCGAACCTAAGTGGCGGAGCCACCCGTGGGCCTTAAGATTGTCGATGTCGTGAATACAAGAAGTTAGATGAAAGTGACGAAAAATAAAAATTAATTGAGGTGTAATTTCAGGATGTCGATATGTATTAACAAAAATGGAGATATATTTGTAGAGTTAATAAACATTAACGAGGATCAGGTCGATCAAGTCGATTTGGAATTTCCAATTACACATTCGTTAGTTGTTGCAAAAAGTCGGGATGGTTTTTTGCTATTGTTTAATAGCTGGAGGCAACAGTGGGAAGTGACGGGTGGGATACTTGAGCCTGGTGAAACGTTAAGGGAATGTGCTTTACGTGAAATGCTAGAAGAAACAAACCAGATTCCAGCCAGAATTGAGTTTAAAGGGTTGATGAAGTTTGTCTTAAAGAATGGAAAGACTGAATACGGTGGATTATTTAGTGCAGATATTGATACGGAAAGACCATTTATAAAGAATAATGAAGCGAATAGTATTATTTTTTGGAATGGTACAAACGACATAGGATACATTAATGAGATCGATAAAGAACTATTAAAATATTATTAATATCATTAAAGAAGTTTTGAATATTATTTATTGGCATAAATTAAAAATCACTGGGGGCGATTTCATGGCAGTACATAAAATTGAATTAGTTCAAGAAAATCTAATTGGATCATTTACTAATGAAGTAACCCCAATTATCAAAGTGAATTCGGGGGATTCTATCCGTTTTGAAACGCTGGATGCCGGTTGGGGAACAGGAACGAATAACTCTGATCGGAGGAAACCATTTACAAGAAGAGAAAAAATAGATGGGGGTCATGCGTTAATCGGACCTATTTATGTAGAAAATGCAAAGCGGGGAATGGTACTTGAGATAGAATTTAACGACATTATTATTGGTCATTATGGTTTTACGGCTGCGGGGCAGTACCCTAATTGGCAAAACCAAAAATTACACTTAACAGAATATCAGGAAATAATTCTGGACTGGAAACTTGATAGCAAATTAATGAATGGAAAGTGCGAGATAAATGGAAGAACATTTTCAGTATCTTTAAAACCGTTCATGGGCGTAATTGGAATGCCGCCAGAGTCAGGAGGGGTTCATTCGACATGGCCACCACGTTATTGTGGAGGTAACATAGATTGTAAGGAGTTAGTTAAAGGCAGTAAATTGTACTTACCAATATCGGTTGATGGTGGATATTTAGCGATTGGTGATGGCCATGCCTTGCAAGGCGATGGTGAAGTGAGCTGCCAAGCTATTGAATGCCCGATGGAAGTTGTTGATATAACAGTGAATCTAATTGAAAACATGAGTTTGTCAAACCCAAGAGCGAATACTCCAGCTGGATGGATTACGTTTGGATTCCACGAAGACTTGAACGAAGCAACAGTTCAAGCTCTTGATGGAATGCTTAATTTAATGGGAGATTTATTCGGATTGAATCGAGTAGAAGCAATTGCACTAGGAAGTTCAATAGTTGACCTAAGAATTACTCAAATTGTTAATGGCGTCAAAGGCGTTCATGCATGCTTACCGCATGGGATTCTTAAGTAACTCGAAAAGTCGCCAACATCTTATAATACTTATTCACGCTTCAGGCTTACGCCCTCGGTCCGCAGGAAGCAATTTCAATGAGTCAGTTGCCGCGCTCACCTCCCTTGGTTATTCATTTGTGCAAGAGATGTGTAGAAAAAGGAATTTCTCCTTACTGGGATTGTAGTCCCGATAATACAGGATCTATTGGAGTAGCAAAAACAATAGGGTTGTCTTCAAGTTTTGACTACAAGATATTTTGGTATAATTTAACATAGCTGAACGTTTATAAGCTAACTCGTAGAGAGCCCCAACAGCATAATACCGCTTAATGCGTCGTCGCATCGTTCCCTGGTCACTGGTGATGCTTGGCAGTGTAGGTGAATCACGTGACAACCCTGCAAGGCTAAGTCTGCCGCCCCATTCGCTGCACATACTAAGGCCTCGGTTTCGTTAATGCAAGAACATAATAATTTCAGTCGGGAGATGTTTGGTATCATATCTCAAGCAGTAATTATAAAAGACAAGAAAGTTTTGATGGTTCGTCAATATGTTCAAAGAGGAGATATTGTCTGGAATTTTCCAGGCGGGGGGATTGAAGAAAATGAAACCCCAGAAGAAGCTTGTATTAGAGAAGTCAAAGAGGAAACAGGGTTAGAAGTCACTGATCTTATATTAATTCATTTACAAGACGAGAAGTACACTTATTTAATAAAGAATATTAAGGGCAGTGTAATACTTGATACAACGAATAGGGACAATGAAGACATTTTAGAAGTAAGGTGGATATCACTTGATGATTCAGATAAATTTGATACTTATACAAAACCAATAATGGATATGTTAAGTAAAATCGAAGCAGGCCCGAACCTTACATAACATGCATTAACAACGTTAGATTAATGATTAACAAAGGTGTGATTTTCATGGAACTCAATTTTACATATATTACTCAAGAATTAATAAACCACATTAAGCTTTGGCATGAGGATGAGGAAACAAACAAGAGAATTGGAATTGATGATATTGACGAATTTTATTCATATGTGAAGAGTAGACTGGATTATTTTATCTGGGTTGTAAGCGATAACGGTGAGCTAGTCGGTGAACTCTGTGTGGAACTTACTAGTTATAGGAGAGCTGCTATCTCCTATATCATTAATCCAAGTAAGAGAAACCGGGGTTATTGTTTAAGAATGTTGAGAGAAATGATAAATTTGAAAGAACTGTCGTATATAGAATACTTCGATGCATGGGTTGATTCAGATAATTATCCTAGCATTAAGTGTTTGGAGCAATCAGGATTTACTAGACAAAATCAAGATCCGGAAGATAATAATTTACTTCATTATGTTCTTAAGATACCAAGAAACTAATTAATATTTCGTATGGAGCATGAAGATGGCCGTCACTCGTGCAATAGAGTGTACTAACTTTGTTAGAAGTTCGATGGCTGATATAGCCTACTATCTTTCAAAGGATTACTGGAATCAAGGAATAATGACGGAATCATCAGAAATTGAGGCAAGAAGCAAAAACAAGGAGGTGACGTCTTGAAGCCTTTTTTTCACTTTGATACAGAAGAAGCAAGACAAAGTTTACTCGCGAGAGCAAGGAATGTTGCGCTTTGGGCAATTCAACAGTATGAAATTGATTGGAATTGTATACGCTTCATTCAATTGTCAGATACCATTACTTACAAAATCGAAACCAATACAATGGGAAATTATTTACTTCGCATACATTCAGAAAGGGTAAATAAAGAAGAGATCATTTCTGAGATTGTGTTCCTTAATGAATTAAGGAAAATAGAAGATTTAGTAGTCCCTGAAGGAATTATTAGCCGGAATGGCTCTTATGTTTTGGAATGTGAAACGGAGGAGGGGTATCGAAATCCCTGCGTATCTATAATGAAATGGGTCGAGGGAGAGCACTGGAGAGGTGAATTCACAGATAGTCATGTATATAACATTGGCGTTATGATGGGGAAACTTCATAAAGCTTCTGCCAATATAGATGTACCACATAATTTTGTTCGACCTCGCTGGGGGATTCCTAGTTTCAGGCAAGAGGTAACCAAACTAGGGCAATATTATCCACGATTTCTATCGAGCGGATCATGGAAGCTATATGAAAAAGCGATAGATAAGATCATCCATCAGTTGGGAAGCATGCAACCTGATGCTCGAAACTACGGTCTAATTCATGCGGATTTGCATTCCGGGAACATCGTGTTTAACAACACACTCCCATACCCGATTGATTTTGGAAGATGTGGTTATGGATACTTTTTGTATGATATGGCAGCGGCATTGTTGGAGCTTTATCCAAAACACCGATGGTTATTAATGCAAGGTTATGAGAGTATTGTCAAACTTGATAAGGATTATATTCGCGATCTAGAGTGTTTTTTCATCATGTTCATGATAGAAAACTATTGTCACCACTCGTCGGATGTTAGAGAGACTCCCAGTTTAATTGAAGAACAAAAATATGCTCTGGCTTATATTACAGAATATATAAATGACGAGTCATTCTTATTTAAAGTGATTGAACCTATAGTTCCTGAAGAATTATAGTCTGTTAGCGAATTCGAGAAAGGCACTAATATGATACCAGCGCATTCACGCATCGTCGCATGCCCTCGGTCGCAAACGTGGATTTGAAGAAGCGGCTGCTGCTACAACCTCCTTCGGAGGTTCGCTAATACGGGAACGTTAGCTGAAATCCACTAAAAAGGAGGAAAGCGTTTGAGATTGGGTCAAAACTTCTTAGATAACAGAAAAAAATCGTTAAAAGAACTTCATTTTATTACTGATAAAACAAAAATTAATATAAATTCAGATAGGTATTTCACTTTTTATCATTACACTCACGAGAATAAGGTTAAAGATATAATGACCAAAGGATTGTGGGCTTATAGAGAAGTCGCATGCCCGACTCCTCCTGAAGAATTAAAGGGATGTTATCTGGTAGAGGGCTTCGTTGAACCATTGCCTAGTTGGCTAACAACAAGTGTGTATTTTAATGATTTAGGTATTGAACTTACAAATGAACATATTGGGAATATTTTACTAGAGGTATCTGTTCCAGTATCTCAATTTAATATATATATTGCTGATTACTCTCATATTCTTGATTGTAAAACGATAGAAAAAAGCAAAGGGCCAGGAATCGGATTTGGTTACGATTGTAGTAATGGCCGAGAGTGTACGCAAGCTTACGTAAATTCCTATCTTAATATCAACGAATACGTCAATCAACACCATGCACCACTTGTTCAGGTTGTTAGGCAAGGTTCTGGATTAATAATTCCAAGTAAGTTTATAAAAACAAGTACAATACAACCGAGAAAGTAACTTAAAGGAAAAAATTAAATCATCTTAATAACTTACATAGCCAACTGAAGATAATTTTATGGATTAAATAGCTTCAATAACTATAGTTATATAAGCCATATCGGCACAAAGCAGGTGAAGAAAATACTAAGTAAAACAGGTTCATATATAGCATGTGCCATCCTGTTTATCGTGATCATTACCACTATTGTTTGTTTGAATCAACTTGGAACTTTGTTTAAAGTAGGGAAATATGATAGTACGGATAATATGGTAGAAACCATAATGGCCAAATCAGCGACTCCAGGGGTTGCTATGGTAGTATCAGAGCGGGGAAAGACGGAATATAAGAATTACGGATATGCAGATGTTAACAATCAGAAGAGGGTAACTGAAGAGTCATTATTTGAGTTGGGATCGACGACAAAGGCATTTACGGCTTTGGCTGCTATTTTATTAGAAAATGAGGGCTACTTCTCTCTTTCTGATTCTATTACAGATTATATTCCATCGTTTGAGCCCACCATTAAGGGTGAGAAAGTTAATATTACGATTCATCAGTTATTAGCTCATACAAGTGGAATTCCACCATGGAGTATTCGGTTAATTCCTGAAGGTACTACGGATGATATGCTTGAAAAAACGATACATAATGTGTCAGATATAGTATTAGATACGTATCCTGGGACAGCATATAATTATGCTACCGTTAATTATGATGTTTTGGCGTTGATTATTGAAAAAGTTACAGGCAAACGTTATCAAGACTATGTAACTGAAAACATACTGATTCCTTTAGGAATGACTGATAGTTATTTTTCAACAGGTCAGGAAAAGGAATCTGATAAACTTGCCAAAGGATATCGTAGATTTTTTGGGAAAAGCTTAGAATATGATGCCCCTAGATATTATGGGAATATCGCTGCAGGATATTTGGTAACGAATTCAAAAGATTTAGAACGCTGGATCAATGCCCAAATGGGGATAGGCGACATACCAGATCATTTATTGAAAGCGATACAACAATCTCATCAAGTCGACATCAAAACGGCGGGATACGAAGCTGAAAATCAATACTATTCATTTGGGTGGAGTAATGATACGAAAAAAAGAGTTGTTAGTCATAATGGATCTAATCCTAATTACTCCTCTCAAGTTATTATTGATTTAGAAAAGCAGCAGGCCATATTTGTCCTGGCTAATTTGAATTCCTCAACACCATCTCTAATTGCTAATAACATATATGAGAATATGAATGGAAATCACATGAATAAATTTAATTATGATGACGTGTATCACTTAATCGATTTGGTATTTTCATTCTTGGTAATAACAGCAATCGTTATCTTATGTGTCCAAGCAATTAAACTCGTTAGAATAAAATTAAATATTAAAGATGAAAAGACAAGATTCAGAAAACTAATAGGAAGTAGTATCGCACTAATCTTAAGCATTATGCTTTTGGTATTAGTAATGATCTGGCCTTATCTATTGAACTATAATTATTCAATGATAGGGGTGTGGATGTCATATTCAGTATATCTGTGGATGGGTCTTACGGCTATCAATTGCATGTTATCGATCATAATTAATAGTAAAAAAATAAGAATAATTAGAAGCAGTGAATAAAAATTAGAGGTGAAAGCTATATTTCCAAGAAATCGCTGACATCCGATAACACTGCATTCCTACAACGGGTATTCGTCCTGATTCGCTACGGATTTTATTCAAGCAATCCATTCAATCAGCTAAGTCTGACGTTTCCTACAGTCACTTAAGCTGCTTGGTCATCAGGAATGCGACGCCGTTATATGATATGGGGGGATTGAGATAAAAACAAGAAATGCTAGGGTAATTAATACCGCTTTCACTCTAGCCCCTCAAGGGTTCGTTCATGCAATGTTATCTGTCATATCTCAAGATCGGAAGGAGATGTAACATTATTATGTATGAATTTGTTGAGTTGGAAGGCAAACGTGTAAAACTTATACGGATGGAGCTAGAACATAGCCGTGATCTTTATAAATGCTCTAGGGATCCAGGGATTTGGGAGCACTATCCGATACATATAAAAACTATAGAAGATATGGATCAATTTGTCCGTAAAGCATTAGTAATGCGCGAACGACGTGAACAGTTCCCGTTTGTTGTTCTAGACAAAGAAACTAATGAAATAATAGGAACGACAAGATACCTCAGAATATCAAAAGAAAATAATAATCTAAATATTGGGTCAACATGGTATTCGCCTAGCGTGTGGCGTACAAGAGTAAACACTGAAACAAAGTATTTATTAATCAAGTATGCATTTGAAAGTCTACATGTAAATCGGATTGAAATCATAACTACCACAACAAATATAAGATCTCAGAAAGCCATAGAACGATTAGGAGCGGTCAAAGAAGGTATTCTAAGAAAGAAATACAATAACTTAGATTATGTAGTGTATAGCATTATTGATATCGAATGGAAAGATATTAAAAGCAGGCTTGAAGGTTTTCTTGCTGAAGCAAGGACGTCGTGACTGAAAGCGCGCATTAGCGCATCGCCGCCTATACATCACGTAAGCCATTCGAAATCGTTAATGCAAGGTAAAATAAAATTGAATGTGTGAGGTATGTAACATTATGAACCAATATAGATTAGAGCAGGCAGAAAAAGATTTATTTGCTGTTTATCAAGTTATATATTCTAACTCTGATATTTAAATGTGGTATGACTGGGACACTCGACTGAATGATACGAAGTTTACAGATCAGTGTTTTTGGATAATGTGTAACGATGATCGAATTGGCGGAGTTGTAAAGCTT
This sequence comes from Paenibacillus septentrionalis, assembly GCF_042659865.1. Taxonomy (NCBI): domain Bacteria; kingdom Bacillati; phylum Bacillota; class Bacilli; order Caryophanales; family Paenibacillaceae; genus Paenibacillus; species Paenibacillus septentrionalis. The sequence goes on along the minus strand of NZ_JBHSTE010000003.1, from coordinate 500,837 downwards.
AATGATACTATAATGTATCCTTTTATAATTCCTCCATTTTCAGATCGACAACATATGTGGAGGATCGTATTAAATTGTTGCGACGATATAAGAAATATCAACGGAGTTCTACAAGATGATTTGAATATACTACTGTCATTAGGCTTTCAAGTAAATGTAATTCGACAGGTAATGTGCTGTCCTACTGGTGGAAGTAAAAAGTCAGTAACTCCAGAAGGATTGTCCATTCATCTGCTGGACGATTCTGTTGACATTTCAAAAATTAAAAATGTTATGAAGGAAGGATACCAAGGAGGTATTGATTACGAGATCTTTGGTGTGCCCAGTGATGAGAAATTAATAGAGGATCTATCGTATCTTTTGCAAGTGTATAAACATAGGAATCTTTCTATATATGTTGTAAATGAACAGAATAAAGAAATCGTTGGTCTTTGTATAGCTGGTATAAGCGAAAAAATGCCATTAGGATTCGCAGAAATTGGAGAATTATGCGTTGTTCCTCGATATAGGAACAACGGCATTGCAGAATTCATGCTTAATTATACAAGAGAAGCAGCTAACACCTATACAGAGGTTGTGAAATTATGCGTTACTGTTGGTAATTATGCCGAACTACTTTATAAGAAAGCAGGGTTTCAATCAGGTCAGCGGTTTGCGAGAATGACTAAAAGATAAGGAATTCGCCCAAAAGCAAAGCGTAATAAATTCAGACCACCCGAAGAAGGGAAACCCCATTCTTTTTTAATAGATTAAAAATAAGAGCTGCTACTAACCTTTTCATTTTGAGTTTCAAATTGGGAACCTCAATACGACCAAGTATCGATTGGGCAGCAACACGCGAACAATGAATCGAATGCTTATCCTGTTATTTTGCTTCGTCTAATCGGTGTAACGGATTTATTTATTCGGGCGAATTGGAGTCCGACGAGCTATATGTCTCCGAATTCTGACGGCCTGCCATGACTTTAGCATGGTGTTCTCATCCAACAATGATTAAAATAAAATTTCGCCTAGAGCTCATGGTCGAGTGGGAATACTATGCTGTAATTGTGTAATTCTTGATTTTTCCTCTCCGTTCTTTTATCAATTTCCAAATCTTCTTTAGCCTAATCTCCTTGGCTATACCATTTAGATTTTCATATCGCTTTTTCACCTTTCTCCCCTTTGTCGATATTTTTTTGAGAAATAGTTCCATATACAGGATGAGGCATCGGTGCCAAATTTATTTCATCTGACTCGCAACAAGTCTGTCAAAATTTTTGTATCCAGTTCGAGCGAAATAAATTATTGAGACTGGTTTGAAGGAAACAGCCATGATTGCAGCATCATTCTAACTTGAGTACAGAGCTAAAATGTTGTATTAGCAAGTGTGTTTTAAATATGACACAAGGTGACATAATGAAGTTTTATAATGACATTAGATCAAAGAAAGGAGCAATAAATCATGAGCAGACGAATCATTTTAGACCTGGCAGTTACTTTGGATGGTTTCATTGAGGGGAAAAATGGTGAGGTGGATTGGTGCATTATGGATCCCGAGCTGGAGTTCAATCAATTTTTAGATCAAGTTGATACTATCTTTTATGGAAGAAAAAGCTATGACGAATGGGGACAATTCACTCCGAAGCATGAAGATTCAGATGCGGACAAACAATTTTGGGCTTTGGTGCATAGTAAAGAGAAATATGTGTTTTCCAGGTCGCAGCAGGGGACGGGTCATAAGGCCGTATTTATAAACGATTATATCCTTGAGGAAGTAAATAAAATCAAGCAGAAGCCTGGTAAAGACATCTGGCTATATGGTGGAGCAAGTCTGATTACAACGTTTATCCAATTAGGACTTGTGGATGAATTCAGATTATCCGTTCATCCTGTTGTGTTGGGAGAAGGAAAACCGCTGTTTGCAGATATAAAAAAACGATTGAATCTCAAGTTGGCTCATACAAGAACGTTCTCCTCAGGCCTTGTACAGCTCATTTACCATTGGGACGGTGGGGGCCATGAACGTCCATGATATCGTCATTAAAGGCGCACGTGAGAATAACCTGAAAAACGTGAATGTCCGCATCCCGAAGCGGAAGATCACGATCTTTACCGGCGTCTCGGGTTCTGGCAAATCTTCGCTGGTCTTTGACACCATCAGTGTCGAAGCTCAGCGGCAGCTGAATGAGACGTTTTCCGCATTTATCCGCAACCGGTTGCCTCGGTTTAGTCAACCGGTTGCCGATCTCATCGAGAACTTATCTACGGCAGTTGTCATCGATCAGAAGAGACTCGGCGGCAACTCTCGTTCGACGGTCGGCACGATCACGGATATCTATGCGATGCTTCGGCTGCTGTTCTCCAGAATCGGCAAACCGTTCGTCGGTAATTCGCATGTTTTCTCCTTTAACGACCCGGCCGGTATGTGCCCGGAATGCTCCGGAGTCGGACAGGTGGTGCAGTTCGATGTGGAGAAGCTGCTTGACAGGTCCAAGTCGCTGAATGAAGGCGCGATCCTGTTTCCGGCTTTTAAAGTGGGGGGCTGGTTATGGAATACATATGCCCATTCCGGGCTATTTGACAACGATAAGCGGCTCGCCGATTACACGCCGGAAGAGTGGGATATCCTCCTGCACGGCAAAGAAAGCAAGATCGTATACAATACCAAAGGCGGCGCCATCGAATCAGATTACGAAGGTCTACTGCCCAAATTCACCCGCCTGTATCTGAAGCGGGACAGCAGCGAGATGTCCGAAGCCAAACGCGAATCGATTGACCGGTTCTTGTCCTACAGCGAATGCAGCATGTGCAAGGGAAGCCGACTTAATCAAGAGGCCTTGGGCTGCCGGATTAACGGTTACAACATCGCCCAATGCGCAGCTATGGAGATTGGCGAGCTTATTCGTATGATCGAAGCCATTCAGGATCCCGTTGCTGGCCCTATGATCGACGGGATTCTGACCCGGCTCAATCATCTGGTATCGATCGGGCTGGAGTATCTGAGTCTTGACCGACAAACTTCAACTTTGTCGGGCGGAGAGTCGCAGCGCATCAAGATGGTCCGTCATCTGAGCAGCAGTCTGACCGATATGATCTATATTTTCGATGAGCCGAGCGTTGGACTGCATCCGCGAGATGTCCATCGTCTGAACGGCATGCTGCGTCAGCTCCGGGATAAGGGGAATACCGTGCTTGTCGTGGAACATGACCGCGAAGTGATGGAGATCGCAGATTACATCATAGATGTTGGACCCCATGCGGGAATCCGCGGCGGTGAAATTGTCTATGAAGGCGATTTTGCAGGCTTGCTCCGTGCGGATACGTTGACAGGGCGATACTTGAAGCAAAGTCTGCCTTTGAAAACATCAACCCGGGTGCCCAAGGGTCGGATGACTGTAGCCGGCGCCAGCCTACACAATCTTAAGGATGTGACCGTCGATATACCCGTCGGTGTGCTGACCGTGGTAACGGGAGTAGCTGGCTCAGGCAAAAGTACGCTGATTAACGGAGCATTCCTTGCCTCGCATCCGGAAGCGGTTGTTATTGATCAGTCGGCCGTGGGCACATCCATCCGCTCCATTCCTGCTACCTACACGGGGATAATGGACGAGATCCGCCGGCTGTTCGCAGCCGCCAACAAGGTGAGCGCTTCCCTGTTCAGCTTCAATTCCAAGGGGGCGTGTGCCAACTGTCATGGTCTTGGTATGATCTACACGGATTTGGCTTTTCTTGAGCCAATAAGGACGACTTGTGAAGTATGTGCGGGCAGGCGGTTCAGCGATGAAGTGTTAGCGTACAAACTGAACGGAAAATCTATCAGTGACGTCCTCGCCATGACGGTACGGGAGGCTTCGGAGTTCTTCAGCAAGAAGGAACTGCTTCGTCAATTGCAGACGCTGGAGGATGTGGGACTCGGATACGTAACGCTTGGCCAGCCTCTGAGCACATTATCGGGCGGGGAATGCCAACGCATCAAACTGGCTGAGGAACTACACAAGGAGGGCAGCCTCTATGTCATGGACGAGCCGACAACTGGACTGCATATGTCCGATATCTCTCGTCTGATGGACATTATAAACCGCTTGGTCGACGGGGGCAACACGGTGGTGGTCATCGAACACAATCTGGATGTGATCAGGAGCGCAGATTGGATCATTGATGTAGGTCCAGAGGGCGGGCACCGGGGAGGCCAGATTGTATTCGAAGGCACGCCTGCCCAGCTTGCTACTGCCGAGCATTCGATAACGGGGACGTATCTGCGCAAGGCAGAGGCCAGCCAGAAAGCATTTTCCTGAGGGTACAACGAATTGTCCGTGATTCTGCGTAAAATGACCGATGGAGTGCCGTCATTTTTTGTTCATTTGAAGATAGCTGGAGAATATGATTTGTAATTTAATTACTGTCATCGAACGTATAACCGGCTAACGTTAACACCTCGCGGGCTTTCTCAAGCTGAGCGTCTTTGACCAGCAAATAGTCAGTGTTATAAGTAGAGACTGCAAAAACAGGGATCTTGTGCTCCGCCAAAGGCTTAGTCAGGGCATATAGAATCCCTGTTAGTCCGAAATCCAACACACCTGCCACCTGAATGCAGCGCCAGCCATGCTCGGATTCGCCCTTTTCCAGGTTATGGGTTGCTGACGTTGGACACACAATAGATAGTTCGTCCCGGGTACGAGTCACAGAAAACCATTCTTGCGAACTGAGGACTTCGGGTATGGGTTGATGCGGCTCTAACTTGATAACAGAGAGGTTGAGGGAAAGAATATGTAGTTTCATCTAATATCATTACTCCTTACTGTTAATTTCTACATTTCGCTAAGCATCTCACCTTTGAAGCTCCAATGCAAGTTCAGCTGAGGTTCTACAAATGCAATATGACAACTACTTTACATTTTATGGTATTATAATGAGATACAGACTCAGTAAGGAGGGATCATTCTGAGAGCGGATCGGCTGCTGACCATTTTGTTATTGCTGCAGAACCAGGGAAGAATGACATCGCGGGAGCTAGCGGACAAACTGGAGGTGTCGGAGCGCACCATCTTTCGCGATATGGAGGCGTTAAGCGCAGCGGGCATCCCCGTCTACGCCGAGCGCGGTTCCGGAGGCGGATGGTCGTTATCGGAAGGGTACCGAACTAATTTGACGGGGATGAAAACAGAGGAGATCTTATCCCTGCTGCTCACCAATCCGTCCAATTTGCTGGATGATCTGGGCGTTAAAGAGCATTTTGATGCCGCATTTCAAAAATTGTTGGCTGCCTCCCCAACGGCAATCAAAAAGAATGCCGAAATGGTGCGTCAGCGGATGCTTGTTGATGGGGCTGGTTGGCATCAGTCGAAGGAATCGTTCGATCATTTGTTGATTGTTCAGGAAGCGGTCTGGGAAGAGCGGCAGCTGAACATACAGTACCGCAGGGAAGAAGAGATCGTGGAGAGGATCGTCAATCCGCTCGGTATTGTCGCTAAACGAAACGTCTGGTATTTGATCGCAGAATCAAGCGGAGACATGCGTACCTATCGCATCTCTCGCCTGACGGGCGCCCGTATGTTGGAAGAAACGTTCCAGCGACCCGAAGACTTCGATCTGGAACAGTATTGGGAACAATCGACACAGCAATTCAAAAAGAATCTGCCCCGGTACCCTGCACGGCTGAGGGTTCATCAGAAGTTGCACTCACGCATTGACCAAGAGCGGTATGCCAAGATACTGCGCACCGAGGAAGCTGGTGATGGCAGTGAGTGGTCAGAGCTGGACATCGAGTTTCAGACTCTCAACTCTGCTTGTGAAATCCTACTCAGCTACGGCTCTCTTGTGGAAGTGCTGGCGCCGGATGAATTACGGGCGAAAGTGGTGTCCGAAGTGAAAGCAACCTTGGCGAACTATACGGCGAAATCGTGACGATCGGTAGTCGAACGGATGACACAAAACGTTTTTACGATGGCATACCACAGGTTCGTCAAGTGTAGTAACAATACAAGGGAAAAGATGCTCGTGAATCAGTTTTCAGATACGCCTTAAGGAAGAGGATGACAAGTTCAGTCCAGTTTTAACCAAAATACAAGAACGTTATTTGAAATACGGAGAAGTTTGTGAAAAAATTGAAGGAGGATCAAGAAAGATGATAGCAATTCAATATAAGATCACATTACCAAGTAATTATGATATGGGGATCATCAGAGATAGAGTACAAAGTAATGGTTACAAAACAGATGGTTTTGAGGATTTAAAGTCAAAACTATATCTTATAACGGAAATAGGAAACAATAACTGTATACAAAATAGTTATTGCCCGCTCTATCTGTGGAAGAGTAATAACGGTTTAAATAAATTCTTGTTTAACGGTTATTATGACAACATACTAAAATCGTTTGGATGGCAACATGTCAATGTAGGGATTCCTTTGATCGACACAACTACTGATAAAATTAAAGAAAGCAAATACGTATGTGAAATTTCAAAAACAATACAACCACAAGAAAGTTTAAATAACTTAACAAATAAAATTCTAAACGAAATTCCAATGCTAGATCATACAGAGTACGCAATAATATATAACCCAGATAAATGGCAATATAGTGTGTTTTATTTTGATAAAGACGTTAATAAATTTGCAGAAATAAATGGAGTAACGTATACCGTGCTTCATGTCTCAACATAAAATCTCACCGCTTAAGAATTAAATTGTGTTTATAACAAAACTTCTTTCACCAACAATAAATTTTAGGAGGAACCATAATGGAAGATTTTTTAGGTGGAATTGATGATCCTAACCACAGAGAAAAAATGGAGGAAATGTTTACTTGGATTAGACAAAAGTACCCCCAACTAGACGAAGTGATAAAGTGGAAACAGCCGATGTTTACGGATCACGGTACTTTTATTATTGGATTTAGTGCTTCTAAAAAGCATTTAGCAGTATCACCTGAAAGTTATACAATAACTCATTTAGAGGATGATATTGTGAAGGCCGGATTTGACTATACTAAAGAGTTAGTTCGTTTCCCATGGAAGAGCCCGATTGATTACGCACTACTTGAGAAAATGATCGATTTCAATATTGTGTCAAAGGCTGATTGTTCCACTTTTTGGAGAGAATAGAAGTACGTAAAGATACGCCTGTTCGTGACGATGAAGAAATGTACATAAGAGTCATGCACAAATACTTAATTACACTAGCTGTTGACGGCAGCCGATCCTATGATCGGCTGCCGTTATTCGTTGGGATAGCATGTACGATAATTGAGTCACAGATTTTTCGAAAGAGGAGATTTGATTATTATAGAGGACAAAAAAGCTACGTCTGGAAATAAAGTTCATCTGCTTTAGGTAGATAGCCAAAAGTCATTTATATTAAAAAAAACTTGATGAAATTGTGGAGCCATCTGACATATTGACAAGACACCTTTTGGTGTCGTATAGTTAACTAGACACCAAAAGGTGTCTAGTTGTATGGTCGTCTCAGCAAGCGCTATATCATGTATTTGAAACAACTTTTGTAAAAATATGATTATTGGAGGGGGTGTCGTGAGCGACAACAACAACTTGCGGGATGTGTTTGACGCAATTGCAGATCCGACGAGGCGTAAACTGATTCGATTGCTGTCAGAGGCGGATGAACTTCCACTTCATCAATTGACGTCACAATTTTCGATTGGCCGTACTGCGATTTCAAAACATTTGACTATATTGAAAGAGGCTGGTTTGGTAGTTGATCGTAAAGTCGGCAGAGAAACTAGATTCCGACTGAATGCCTCTCCGCTTAAAGAAATTCAAGACTGGGTAGTATTTTACAGCAAGTTCTGGAGAGCGAATATGTTTCGCTTGAGCCAATTATTAGAGGAGGAAGAAAAATGAGTCTATCATTATCAATGGATTTCCAATTCAATACAACGATTGAAAAAGCTTGGGCCGCATTAACTGATTCAAAAAAGTTAGCAAAATGGATTACAGAGAATGATTTTCAGCCCATCGTAGGGCATCGTTTTCAGTTTCGCCATGAACCGTCTGAATATTGGGATGGAATTGTTGACGGCGAAGTGCTATCTGTAGAACCGCCAAATAAATTGTCTTATTCGTGGGCAACTGGAGACGAGAGGCACACAGTGACTTGGACTATTGAAGATTTAGGTGAAGGTAAGGTAAACCTACATCTCGATCAAACAGGTTTCTCTAATGTACATGGTCTCGAAGGCGCCAAATATGGCTGGGGTGAATGGTTCGGAAAGTTCGAAATTGCCCTAGACTAAATATGGAAAAATACAAACCGGCTGCAAGCTAAATGCAGCCGGTTTGTATTTGCTTAACCATAGTTATTCTAGATGTGCAGTTTAACTCCATTAATTACTGAATGATATGTAAATCATCCATGTGGGGTAATCGATAAAAGGTAAAATTTAATATGACGAATTGGAACGGTTTGAAACGATTTTTCTGCTGGCAGGTCTGAAATACCACGAAACAGCGGTTAGAATGAGAAATATCAAGGGAAGCAATATGCTGTCAAAGGGTTGTCCCAATATTATGTGGGATATGAGCGCCCCTGCCAAAGTAAAGAAAAAACCTGCATAGGCCCATTCTTTAAGGAGCGGAAATTTTGGAATAAGAATGGTCATTACGCCCAAGATTTTAGAAACTTGATAAAAACGAAGTGTAAGGTGAAAGGTATTTGGACATGCATTCGAGAATAACAGAATAAAGCCGATCTTGAAAATAGAGTTATTGTAGAACTGAACTTCAGAGGCTACGATAATTCTCTTCAGGAGTTCGTTTATGCAAAAATGTTATATGAAAGATCGATCATTGATTTAGTAGGGGGGTGCTACTTATTGAAGTCACTTTTTCAATATAATTGGCAAATCAGAGATGAATGGTTTCAATGTCTTAAATTAGTACCAATCACTGAATTGTTAAAAGACCGTAATGCTGGAGTTGGATCGATTTTTAGAACATTGTTCCATATCATTGATGTCGAATACAGTTGGATAAGAGCATTACAGAATAAAGAGGATTTAATTTTTGATATTAACGATTATAAAGATATTAATTCTTTAAATGTATTATCTGACGAGCTAAGAATAGAGGTAAAGGAGTATATTGATAATTGGTCTAGTAATTTAGAATTTGAAGTTGTAACACCGTCCTGGATGGATAGAACTTATTATAAAGGTGAGATATTAAGACATATTATAGTTCATGAAATTCATCATACTGGTCAACTGTCAATATGGTCAAAAGAAATTGGTATACCTGTAGTATCAAGTAATTTTATAGGAAGAGATTTAATTTGAAGGGATTTGGATTTTATTGTATATCATCGTCGCATGCGCTCCTTCTTCACTGGTGATGCTTTTTAGCAGAGAAGTAGAAAAGAGAAAGATTAATTAAGTGCATCCAAAAATGGAAACACGTGTTAAAATAGAATAAATAAAAATTGATCCCCCAGCATGTTCGAAAAGTAAGGTTGCTATCTCATTTAGTAAAAACCTATGAAGAACATGTTTTTTTGTTTCTAATCCTTAATAAGTTCATGAGGTTGTAGTGAAGCCGAATTCCACATTGATGATCATAATAATGGGGAGTGTATGCAATGGAGAATAAAGAGACATTTAATTTTATCGCTAATGAATACGAAAGATTTAGACCTACATATCCTGATGAAATGTTTGATGATATTTTCTATTATTCAAATGCTGAAAAGAAAGATAGCATTCTTGAGATTGGTTGTGGAACTGGACAAGCGACGGGTGGCTTAGTTAGCAAAGATTATCGAAACATTACTTGTATTGAGTTAGGTGATAAATTAGCTCACTTCACAGCTGAAAAATTTAAATCCTATGCTTCTATTAAAGTGATCAATTCATCTTTTGAAGATTGGAACGGCGAAGGAAGCCCGTTCAAATTAGCTGTCTCAGGTACCGCATTTCACTTTATTAATCCGAAATTTGGTTACCGGAGGGTGTGGGAACTTCTAGAGGATTCAGGTTCTATCGGTTTTTTCTGGACGATACACGTTCCAAAATATGATGAGATACATAATGAAATAAGAACACATTATAAAGAACTTGCTCCACAATTAGATGACTCAAAACTTCAAACACCTGAAGAAGCAATAAATGAAAGAAGAACCTTAACTGAGAATTCAGGTTTATTTTCAAACATAATAGTTAAGGAATATAATCAAGTTCTCTCGTATACAAGTGGTGATTATATTTCACTGCTCAATACGAATTCAAAGCATAGACAACTTTCAGAGTCAGTCAGATACTCATTATTAAATAGAATCAAGAATTCAATTGATAGATCTGGTGGATATATTTATAAAGATCATAGAGTTGCTCTATTTTTAGGAAAGAAATTAACGTAATCTGATTCGGAGTCGATTACATGTGATAACATAGTGTTCACGCTGCGGGGCCCGAGATTATTAAGCTGGAGAGCGAATAACCTCGCGAGGCTAAGTTTTCGACCTGTTCTGCTTGCGCACACTTAATCCTTTCGGGTTCGTTCATGCAAGGACGTTATAGGAAATCAGCGCCAAACATCAATATTCTAGGAGGTTACCATGATAGAGATAGACTATTATAATTACTTTTGCAAGATAACAACGTTAGATTGGGAGCGATTCAGGATGAAGATTGGGAGAGTTGTTACTTAGGCGGGTTTGATACTCCCGCACGTCTCCAACAGAAGAATCATGAGAAGCCGATTCACGTGACAACCTGCTAGAGGCAGGTTCGTTAATCCGAAAAAGTTATATGAAAGACATGTAGATTTAAAATAGAAGGGATGTTATCAATTGAAACGAGTGGATGTTACTTATTCTTTAATAACTAATAACTCAAAATCTAAAGTTCTCATGGTACACAATATAGATCATGATAGTTGGTCCCTACCAGGAGGAGCCGTTGAACCCAATGAAACGTTAGAGCAAGCAGTTATAAGAGAAGCAAAGGAAGAAACGGGGTTAGATATAAAAATATTTGGATTAGTAGCACTAAATGAATGCAAGTTTGAAAAGATAAATGAACATGCTATATTTTTTACTTTTAGGGCTGAAATCGTCGGAGGTCGCGAAGAGATTGTTAGACCTGATGAAATCTCAAATATTTCTTGGATAGATATTAATAAGGCTGAGGAATTGATGCCGTATTATAAAGATGGACTTAGAAAATTAATTGAAGGAATTGAAATAACATATACAAATCAAGGAAACCAGTAATCTTTGTGAGGATTTCTATGAAGACATATCAAAATCAAAAAGTGAAAGGAGTTACCATGCAAATACGCTCAGTTGCTTTAGCAATTCTAAGAAGAAATAGAGATGAAATACTTGTACAGAAAATAACATTTCCTGGTCACTCAACAATCTATTATCGCCCTATAGGCGGGACTGTCGAACTGGGGGAAAATAGTAAAACAACACTTATAAGAGAATTAAAAGAAGAATTGAATCAAGAAATTGAAGAACCTAGTTTAGTAGCTGTAATTGAAAACATTTTTGGATTAGAAGAGATAGGTCATGAAATTGATTTTATTTATGAAGCTGAATTTAAGGATAAGAGGGTATATCATTGCGGAGAGATTGAAGGAATAGAGGGAAATGAACAGTATAAGGCAATTTGGAAATCAATACACGAATTTATTGAACCAGAAGAAGATATTAAGTTAGTACCTGATGGCTTAATAGAGTTCTTAGCTGACCAAGGAAGTTTAAATCAACAATTAATAACACACATAAAAACAAGATAATTAAGAAGCATAGATTTGAAAGTAATATTTGATAGAATAAAACCAAACCTCAAAAGAATCCTCAAACATATAAAACACATTAATTACTTTTCTTATTACCCACAAGTGACGTATCAGTTGAGTAAATGAAACCACAGAAGAATGTTGCATAAGAGAAACAAAAGAAGAAACAGGATATCAAGTAGAAGTTGTTAAACAGCTTTATGTGAAACGAAAAACAACAAGCAACGGAATTGAAGTTGAAACTTTTTATTATGAAGTAAGGCTAATTGGTGGAAAAGTCAGAGTAGATGATCCTGATGATGATATACACAGTGTGGCATGGTTTTCGATTGATGAGCTTGCCCAAATTACATACGCATATGAGGATTTAACATTATATTTTACAAACAATAATATTACTAGAACAACACAGTCGTTAGATTCAGATGAATTAATTGAAGTAATTTTGATGCTTTTGGCATAGAAGTTGCATCAGTGGCCACTTCCTGCGGAAGTTCGTGAATACCTGAATGTTATCCGAAATTTTCGAAATTATTCTAAACATAAGGAATAGTATTTGTACAATAAACCCATGCAAAGGAAGATAAGAAATATGGATAAAGGGAGAATTATATTTTTGAATGGCGTAACAAGTTCAGGTAAAACTTCAATAGTAGAAGCTATGCAATCTTACTCTGAACCATTTTTTTATGTAGTTGCCAATGATCTTTTTGAAAATACGATAGGTGATAAACATCTGCAGACAGATTACTGGAAATATTTAAGTGAAGTAATAATTATAATGTATCAAACAGCTAAATTATTTTCGGATAGTGGAAAGCATGTATTAATTGACGGGATACTTGTTGAAAGGCCTGAGTTAAAGCCACATTATGATAAAGTGAAAGATATTTTTAAGGGGTACCCTTTGGAAATAGTCGAGGTATACTGTCCTCTAGATCTTTGTCGTAAGCGAAATATTGAACGTGGTGACAGAAGAGAAGGACAATCGGATGAGCAAAATAAAATAATGTCTCAAAACATTCGCTATAGCTGCTCAGTCGACACGAGTTTGAATACACCAGAAGAATGTGCAGAAATTATAACTACATCCCTATTCAAAAAGAATGATAAACAATCGTAAATGAATATTATTGACAGCGATACAGCAGGGCATCGGATAACAACGTGTTCCATGCTTTACGACTATCGCCAATAAGTCTGCAGAAGCATTTCGAGGAAGAGTAGAGTATTCAGGCAGACAACCCTGCAAGGCTAAATCTTCTACCAGTCGCGATGCGCTTCACTTAAGCTTTTCGGGTTCGTTAATGCAAAACATTATAAGAAATTGCTGCAAAAAAAATAATGAAAGGAAGTATGTTATGGAGATTCAAGAAATCAATCACAATTTGAAGGAAACTAGAGATAAATTACTAGCAATCCTTAAAAGAGTCGATCAAATTCAGTTATATATGAAGAAAGATGTAGACACTTGGAGTATTGGTCAGATATGTCAACACCTGATAAAGACAGAAGAATTATTTGTTTTAGCAATTAGAAAAGGATTAAGCAAAGAAGATTCATTTATAGAGAAAAAGTCATTAGAATTTCTTCTTGATAGAAGTGAAAAGATTGCAGCTCCAGACATCGCAAAACCAACTGATGAAGTCATAGAATATAATGAAATAATCGAAAAACTAAAAAAATCAAGAGCTAAATTAAATGAAATATTAAGTTCAATAGAAGACCCAACAATACTGAATAAAAAACAATATATACACCCAGTCTTTAAAGAAATGTTATTAATTGATTGGGTTAAAACACTGTACTTACATGAACAAAGACATATTAAACAAATTAATGAAATAATAAAAGGATTAAAGTAAGTTTGCAAATTCGAAGAAGGCGGATACATCCTGTAACACAGCCGTTTATAAGAAATCCTCGCAAAGACATTAAAACATAAAATTAGAGGTGAAAGAATGAAGAGCTATGCAATTGAAGTGTTATTTAATCAAGAGTTCGATGAATACGTTCGCGATCTATGGAGGCAATGCGATATTAATAATGTGTCTTCATTTATGAACCAGGTAAAAGGGACTGAACCACATATAGCACTTGCAGTATATGAAAGTATTGATTTGGAGAAGGTGAAAACTCGCTTTAATGAATTTATTAATCAGGATCTATTTAGTTTCGAATTAGTATTCGATGCAGTAGGAATTTTTCAGACTTCAAACGTGACCTTCTTACAACCTAATGTAAAAATGGAATTTACTGACTTGATGATGCAAGTACATGAGTATTTCCAAGATTTTAAGAACCAAACTAACTTGTATTACTCACCGGAACGATGGTTTCCACATGTTACAGTAGCAAAGAATAATACATCGGATGAATTAAAGGGAACAATTGAATTTATAATAGAACGATTTAATCCGCAGAAGGCAAAAGTTAAAAGATTGGTTTTAGTAGAAATTGAATATATAGATGGGAATGTAATTTGTAGGAATATTGGTAGCAAGGAATTAGAAGAAAGATTGTAGTGTAAGTAGGGGCGTTGAAGATGGCGGATACATCCTATAACATTAACGCATCGTCGCGTACGCTCCTCGGTCACTGGTGAAGCTTTCCGCACAAGTAAATTCAAGTGACAACCCTGCAAAACGCAGGTTCGTTATCTCAATAAAGAAATCAGAGTTAAAATATCTTTTTCTAAGAAAGGGGAATATTTTATGAAATTGTTAAACCAAGAACCTGTTGTAAAATCTGAAATGCTTATTAGAAAACCTGTCGAAGAAGTATTTGAAGCCTTTATTAACCCTGAGATTACCACGAACTTTTGGTTCACAAAAAGCAGCGGAAAACTAGAAGTTGGAAAACGAGTTCTTTGGGAGTGGGAGATGTATGGTGTTTCGGATGAAATCTATGTGAAAGATATAGAGAATAATAAGCGGATCGTCATTGATTCCTCAGACGGCACTAAAATTGAATGGAGCTTTACTCCAATAACTGATAATGAAACATTTGTTTCCATTGAAAACTATGGATTCGTTGGCAATACTGATGAAATATTGAATCAATGTATGGACTCAATGGGGGGATATACGATAGTTCTATGTGGACTAAAAGCATTTTTAGAATATAACATCAAACTAAATCTTGTCATGGACAAAGCGCCTGATGCCCATGTAAATAAATAGTTTCAAGTAAGTCTTCGAAGGCTGAGATATTCTATAACACCGGAAAATGGAGCATCCGAGAAATAGTGCATCACATTAATCAGATAAATGAAACCAAAAGAATTCATAAAATATAAGAAAACATAAGCACCTTAAATACATTATAGTAGGGGAGAATACATTGGTAGAGTTAGTTGTCATAAGACACGGACAATCGGTTGCAGACATTGAAAATCGATTTGAAGGTCAAGCTGATTATCCATTAACTAAACTAGGTAAAAGCCAAGCGAAATTACTGGCAGAGTGGGTGCAGTGTCAATACACTCCAGACGTAATTTTTAGTAGCACGTTGAAACGAGCAAAAGAAACTGCAGAGATAATACAATCGGTTAACATTGTGGATATCATTTTTGATAATGATCTTGTAGAAAGAAGTAATGGAATTATTGCTGGGATGTTGAAAGAAGAAGCCAATATTAAGTTTCCGGTTCCGGCAAATGGTTGGAAACGACATGAGTCAGTGCAAGATGCGGAAACTGAAATCGAGGTTAGAGCTAGGGCAGAAAAGTTCATATCTAAATTGTCGTCATTTATAACTGAGAATCCTAGTTTGAAGAGGATTGCAATCGTATCGCATGGTTCGTTTATTAGCATGTTATTTAGAAGTTTCTTAAATCTACCGTATGATTCAAATGTATTTATTCCAACTGGCGATACAGGAATTCATATTTGGAAATACGAAGAGGGAATTAGAGTTATTGAGAAGATAAATATGCAGGAGCATTTGAGAGCGAATACATAGAAGAAGGAACCTTCGTATCACACCTTATGAAACCATCAAAACTAAATGAGTCCAAAACGGGAGTGCCATACACTAATGGTTGATTAACGGCGTTTATAGCCTATAAATAGCTGCATGGTTGCTGACAAAGGATGGTGAGTTCAATTAAAAAGTACATACTTTTCGATCACGATGGTGTTTTGGTTGATACTGAACTCTGGTATTACAAAGCGGGAGAGCGAGCTTTAGCTGACATTGGATTTACCTTAAATAAAGATCAATACCTCCGCGACATGACCCAGTCGTTGGGCACTTGGGCCCAAGCAAGGGCGGCAGGTATTGATGAACAGACCATCAATAAGCAACGTGAGGTCCGCAACGTTTATTATCAGGAATACCTAAGAACAGAAGCCATAGAAATTGAAGGCGTAGTAGAAACTCTAGCAGAACTTTCTAAGTACGTCCGAATGGCCATCGTGACGACTGCAAAACGTGTTGATTTTCAACTCATTCATGAGAAACGTCAAATATTACCATTCATGGAGTTCGTCCTTGTACGCGAAGACTACGAGCGCACAAAGCCGCACCCGGAACCATACTTGATCGGCCTAAAGCGATTCGGAGCTACTAAAGAAGAGACCTTGGTAGTTGAGGATTCAAACAGAGGGTTGACCTCTGCTGTGGCAGCTGGTATCGAATGTGCTATTGTCCACAACGATTTCACGAAAACACATGACTTCTCGAAGGCCAGCTATCGAATTAAACATCTAATTGAACTAAAGGACATTATTCTGAATGTAACCTAAGCTGGATGGCATCATATAACATGAAATCCATAAAAGTAACTTATCGGAGGAGATTCAAGATGTCAAAAACGTTGAAAGAATTTGAAGAGTTTACTCTTTATGTGGACTCAATTGACGAGGAACTATTATCAGTACCTATTGCTGAAGGCAAATGGACTGTAAAGGAAGTCATAAGTCATTTGATAAATTGGGATACATATAGTATTGAGAAGATGATTCCTTACATGAAAGACAATGCTATTTTACCTGAATTCATTGACCATGATACACATAATATGGTGGCTATTGAGTTAGCTAAGAATTATCAAGATAGTACTTCACTTAAGAACGAGTTTCGCGATACAAGAAAAAAACTAGTATCTTTGCTTAACAGCATCGGTTCGGATATATCGTTTAAGATAGGGAATGGAAAGAGAAAATATACGATCGATTCATATGCAAAAATATTTGTACACCATGATAAACAACATCAGAAGCAGATTGAGAATCTAAGATTTTGATATCGAATAATTTCAGAGATGGCAAGTAGATTATGAAACAATGCATTCACGCTGCGGAGCTTACGCCCCTTGCTAGCTGGAAGCAATTTTAATGATGAAAGGGAGAAAAAAATGGAGATTAAGAATAAGGAAGGAAATGTGATTGGTAAGATTGAATTTCAATCCCTGGAAAATAATAATGTTATTGATAATATCATATTGGACTTAAAACCAGGTGATGGGAAAGCCATTTATACAGCAAATGCTAACGGCAATAACTTTACTCAACAGACGAATTATGCAGCTATTAAATGGAATGGGAATTTCGATGAACTATTGAATGGTTTGCAACCTTGGAAGCCGCTATTCCCGAAACACACAGTTGAAGAGATAAATGTCTATTACGGTTTTGATAATTTATCACCTAGTGAAATAGATGATATGGCTAATGAGAGTGTTCAAACGGGAAAAAATGTAATAGTTAGGGATTTGAAACCTAATAACACTATAGTTGGTGTCAAAATCGTTTATCGATCTGATATCGGGACATATATACTTCAAATATTTGGGACAACAAAAAGTCGCATTAATATATCAGCTGACGAACATGACAAGATAACAAAAGTCGTTGTTCGTGGGAATGAGGGCTTTTTTATCTCGAATAATGATAATAATCAACTAATTTGGATTGAGGAAGATGCTAATGGCAAATCTCTTCAATATGAGATGATTGGGGTAGGATCTCAGAAAGATTTTTTTAGCATTGCGGAATCAATGATTTGACACAACGTTCCCTAAGGCAGTGAGGGTTCGCTAATGCAAGAGCGTTATGTGAAATCAGCGTAAATGCAAAACAATCAAATACTTTAAAGTGAGAGTGTAAAAGAGTGCCGAATGTGATCATACCTGAAGAAGAAGTAATAATGTCTATCAAGGGATTATATGATTTTGAAATTATTGATTGCAAGTTTAACGGTAAAAGCTTTCATGATAACTATTTTATTACAACGAATAAAGGCAACTACTTTTTAAGGATATATAAACCAAATATAAGATCAGTGCGTGATATATTGTATGAGTTGGATTTTTTGAATTTTTTATATTCACAAGGCTTGAACGTGTCATATCCAATCTTAAAAAAAGATGGAACGATTGTCACAGAAATTATAAAAGAAGAACTGAATCGGGTAATGGTTTTATTCTCTTTTGCTGCGGGCAATTATCCAAATCCAACAGAAGAAACATCTCATTTATACGGTAAATACATGGCTTCTTTTCATAACATAGCAGAAAAATTCACTTCCATTCACGAGCGATCATATAAATTTGACATCGATTATATTATAAATCAATCGCTTGAAATAATTAGACCAGCGTTGTCATACAGACCTGAGGATTTAAATTATTTTGAGAATTTATCAGAAATAATGAAAAAGAAGATTAATCATCTACCCTTATCAGAACTAACATGGGCCAGTTGCCATGGAGATCTACATTTCATGAATCAATATATTGATAAAAAAGATATAACGTTGTTTGATTTTGATTGCTGTGCACCGGGTTACCTGGCATATGATTTAGGTACTATTCGTTGGGAGTTTGCATTCACGGATGACTTATGGACACTATTTTTAGACGGCTATACCAAGGTAAGAGAAGTAAATAATACAGAACTTTCAGCAATCCCAATGTTCGCTACTATACGTAATCTATGGGTTATATCTCATAACATTAAATATAGCGATATTTATGAAGTTAATGATGAATTCTGGGATATCAATATGTACCACATCCAAAAGTGGAACAAGAAAAATAATTATATGTAGACTTATCCTAGAAGGGCGCTGATCTAAAAACAATGCCTTCAAGCTGCGGGGTGACGTAGTCATCCCTTGGTCGTTGAAATTGTGGGTGGTTCGTGAATGCAGAACGTTCAATGAAATTGCCCAATATCTTTTTGGAAGATGTAAGGAGGAGCACCATGAAGATCATTGGAATTCTCTTTTATAAAAAATTTGATTATGTGGCTTTTCCAATTGGATTCATAACGTTACTGATTATAATTATAGATTTATTTTACACAACAAAGCTGGAATCTTCTTTGTTGTGGGGTCAATTATTTATGGTATTTCTATATTATTGGGCTACTAGGGAAAGAGCAGAAAGAAATCTTAGGTTGAAGGGGATAGAACCTGTAATAGTCCTGTCGTTTTTCGGATTTCTAGTTATCTTAAGTTTCCTTGCCAATGTAATCATGATGATTGATTTAATAGTATGAAGGCCTCTCATAGAATAGGCAACTTCTCATAACACCATGTTCACGCTTCGGGGCATTGGCCCCTCGGTCCGTCTGTAGAGGATAAAAATATAAGTAGGTGAATCAATGATGTATTCTGCAGTGGTTTTAGATCTAGATGGAACACTACTTAATTCAGGAAAAAAGATTTCAGACAGAAATTACAAGAGTATTATCACTTGTCTTAATCGAGGGATGCGCGTAATTTTTGCTACTGCTCGTCCTCCAAGAGCTGTAAAAAGTTTTCTACCCAAGGAATTATTAGATGTTGGCTCTTTTGTATTTTATAATGGTGCCTTAGTTTCCAGTACCAGTCTTGGCATTAATATTCATGAACCAATTCCTTCAGTTCTCTCGGCAGAAGTTATTGATCATTGCATTAACGATAACCCAATTAATGAGATAGGGATTGAAGTACAAGATGAATGGTTTAGTCTGAAGGAGATTGATCACTCAATTGTCACCGGTGTTAAAGAAAATCCTATTGTAAAATCTCTTGAAGATCTCAAAGAATTTGATGCTACAAAAATATTGATAACTGGAGATATAAATGTAGAGATGCTCAGGGGGAAATTCAATACCAATTTAAACATAATAGTAACGGATAATGGACAGTTGATTCAGATCATGTCTAAGAGGGCATCAAAAGAACTTGGTGTCGCTAAAATTCTGGACGGGTTTGGTATACCAAACGAAGAGGTAATAGCTTTTGGTGATGATCATAATGATATCGGACTGTTTAAAATATGTGGGTGGTCAGTTGCGATGGGGAATGCAATAAAAGAATTAAAGGATATTGCAAGTAATATTACTGAAAGCAACGATCATGATGGTGTAGCAATAGAATTGGAAAGAATTTTGAGGGTATCTCAAGGTTGAAACCCGAAAAAAATTTAATGAGCAAAAAGGAGAGGGACAAAGGGAATGAAGCAAAACTTAGTTATTAAACAAGCAACCATTGCAGATCTAGAAGAACTTGCAGAATTATTTAATGCCTATCGGATGTTCTATAAGCAGTCTAGCGATGTTGAAGGAGCTAGACATTTTTTATTAGAACGGCTAGAGCGTCAAGAATCAATTATATTTGTGGCAATAGAAGCAGAACAACATAAAATAATTGGATTTACACAGTTATATCCTTCTTTTTCTTCGATATCTATGCAACGTTCTTTTATATTAAATGATTTATATGTGGAAGAGAGCTTCAGAAAATTAGGAGTTGGAAAGAAGTTGCTAGAGGCTGCTGAGCACTATACAAAACAAATGAAGGCAAAAGGAATCGAACTAACAACAGGAAAAGAGAATATAACAGCACAAAGATTATATGAAAATTATGGATACGAAAAGATCAAAGAGTATGAATATTATTATCTAACTATATAGGCGTTAAGAACGGAATCTCAGTCGTTTCCTTCGGTAACTTAAGGCAGTGAGGGTTCGCTAATGCAAAAACGTTATAGGAAATTAATGATGGAGGGAAGACAGTGAAGGCGACTAAGGATATTCTTCAAATTTGGAGGAAGTTCAATGACTTTCCAATGGAAACGATAACTAAGGCATGGTACAGCCAAATTTCTTTGGATAATAAGCAAAGAACGGTTGAGCTGATGAAGTTGCATAGAGAGAAGTATGGAACATCGGGAAATTGCTTTGACCTTGCCATTTGGTTAATTGATGAGTTTAGAAAGAATGATTTAAATTGCTATGCTATATTTACTCCACATTCGCATGTGGCCGTAGTCGTTGCTAATGAAGAAGGTAGTACGTACTTATGTGATCTGGGCGATCAATGGATTGAACCTATATTGATCGACCGACAACACGAGGAATATACTGAAGAATTCCTTGAGGGCTTCTTTCCAGGCTCTAAAATTAGGATGAATGTTCAGTCAAATCATTTAGTTGTAACTTATAGAAGACCAAATGGGAAGGATAGTAAACAAAGATTTGACCTGACTCCGATTTCTGATGATGAGTTATTAGCAGCGGGAGAGAAAACACAGAGGAAGTTAATAACTCCACTCGTTGAAAAACGATTATTTTTAGTAGATCAAGTTGCTCATTGGGAATTCGACAACTACAAAAGCTTTACTAGCTATAAAACTGGTAGGGAAAAAGAAATTGAACTTGGTAGTATGGAGGAGTGGGCAAATCGAATAAGTAGAAAAAGTGGAATAAATGAAGAAATCGTATTAAAGGCATTGAAGGTTTATTCGAAGTAGTCCCCGTATGGTGAATATACAAGAATTGATGTTAATAATTAGGGAAATATGAAAACATGTAAAAAAAGAATAAATCCGAAATTGTAAGAAGCTCCTTGGTTGAAGAGGAGGTATTACAAAGAAGCAAGCTCACCAGCACAGACGCCCACCTAAGATAAAAGCTATCTAAGGTGGGCGTCTGTTGTTATTGCAAGAACTAAGTAGCTACTGATAATTCTTGAGAGGAGATTTGGTGACGGCATGATTATAAGATCCTATAAGTTTAGTGATGCTCTAACTGAATTAATGGGAGAGTTAGGTTATCCAACAAAACCAGATATAAATCATTAGGTTTTGAAATATAGACATAGCTGATGTGCTTGAAACAACAGAAAGGTAGGAGATGAAACATTGAAGAAAATCCTGCTCGTATTATTTGTAATTCTAATGACTGCTTGTACAGGAAACAATAACCAAGTTGATTTCTCAACTTGGAATGAAGATGATGTATACAACTTCCTTGAAGAAGTTCAACTGAAGGTAAGAGAATTACCAGTAGAGACAACCTCGAAAGATCAGGTCATTCAACAGTATGAGTTATATTTTGCACCTGAATTAAGTAAGGAGATCGTTGATTCACTTTATATTGAAACTGAAACTGGTTGGAAGATACCCGACGGAGATGCGGGTTATATTTTCTTTGTGCCTAGCAAGGGGACCGAAGAAAGTGAGGTAACGATTGAATTCACCAAAGAATACGCTAAAATCAGAGAGGTTTATGAATTTGGGATGTTTAAGGAAATTGAATATACTATTGCTTTGATAGATAATAAACCAATAATAACAGAATGGAAACGAATATTTGATTAAATCAAGCCTCCGGTAAACCAGTTCGACTACGCTGTCAGAGTCACTGACTATCTTATACGCCACTGCATAAGCTCTTCAGTCAGCTTGTAACATAGAAAGCAAGAACGTTAACTGAAAGATACGCAAATCTTAATCTTATAGTGAGGATGATTCGTTTGGAAAAAGGTATTATTGTGCTGTTGAACGGAACTTCAAGCTCAGGAAAAACTAGTATTTCTCTTGAATTGTTAAATCGGAGCGAAATTCCTTTTCATCATTTATCAATAGATGATTTTATCAAGGATTTTTTCAATAAATATTCACATATTGAACCTGCTAGAGAAGTAGATCAGCAAGTTATCGCACAAATAATGTTTGATCCTATAGCCTCGTTGTTCTTTTCGACAATTAAATTGTTTTCTGAAATGGGTTTGAATGTAGTAGTAGATACTGTAATCGAAAATGACAAGTGGTTTAATGAGTGTCTTGATCAATTTTTTGACCATCCAACATTATTTATAGGTGTAATATGCTCCCAAGAAGAACTCAAAAGAAGAGAGAAAGCAAGAGGAGATAGAGATATTGGGCTAGCAGCTTCACAGTTCAGCAAAGTATATTTTATGGATGAATATGACATTAAAGTAAATACTGAAGAGCTGAGTCCAGCAGAATGTGCCGAGGAGATATTAAGTTTTATTAAGTTCAATAAGGAATACTCGGTATTTAAGAAATTATCGAAAAGAAACGTTAGTGTTACGTAGAAGGTGAGGCGTATTCATCAGATAACACCAGGTTATTCGACAGAAGTTAAATTGAATGAGAGGGTGTAGTATGGTGAGCTATTCTAATTTTGATTTTTTAAAGGGGAATTACCCTGAACTATTTCTTCTTGCAACGAATGCAGAAGATTTGATCGCCATAGACCCTTTTGCCGCAATGATAAATATTCAGAAGTTAATGAGAGGCGTCATTAAAATGATAGTTGGAAATACCGGGATAGTCACAAGTGATCACCATATGGATGGAGTTATTCATTCCTTATGGAAGAATAAGCTGATTGAGGATGACATGTATCACATAATAAGAGAGATTGAACTTTTCGACAGTAGAGAAAGCGAGATAATCATTGATCTATCTAGGGTCGAACATGTTTTTTTAAGAATGTATGATGTTACGGTCTGGTTTTATAAGTCATATGTAAATGATGCATTTGTCCCCAATTCATTTGTTAATCCTGTCTTAAAGAAAACGCCCCCGCTGGTTGTAAAGCGAGAAAAAGAAAAAGAATTACCTGTTCAACTTATAAATATTGACGGAACAATTTCTAAAGGAGAGTGGATTGATAGCCTAAAATCACTCGATAATTATGTAATTAATCATTATGAAAATGGTGAACGATACGAAGGCCAGTTCGTTAAGGAATTGAAGCATGGTAGAGGAATTTATACGTGGCAGGATGGAACAGTGTATATAGGACATTGGAATAATGATCTTGAGCATGGTTATGGTGAGAAGCTATATGCAAATGGGGATGTTTATCGAGGATATTGGAAGTACGGAGCTTTTGATGCTCAAGGTACATATGTCTGGAAAAACGGTCAAACTTATGAGGGGCAATGGAAAGATGGATTAGAACACGGGTATGGGACAAAGACAACAACGAATGGTATAAAAACTCGTGGTCTTTGGAATTACGGTGAGTCGAAGCAGGAGTGAGAACGCTTAATAATTATAACTTGGAAAAGAGGTGGATAGATGATTAGAGATATCGAATCAAAATACACAGAAAAGTTTGAGACACTCATACGACTGCAAGAGAAGGTGAAGCAGATTCATCCATTGCTACAAGAACAATTTCCAATAGTGGTTGTTGAAAATAAGCAACTGAACATTTTTGAGTATGAAAAAGGTAGATATTATTTATCGCATGTTGAACCTGATACTATGAATATACCGGTTGGTGTCAGAGCCGCTTTTCCATTAGAATGTGTTCGGAATCAAGCTGTTGTCGTTGTAACTGGAGAAGTATTCGACACGATTAATGAGCAAGTAGTCATATTTCACGAGTTTGTCCATTGTTATCAATATCATACTTGCGAAATGCAATTAAGAGAGACCTTTGAATTAGCTAAACGATCAGTTAATACTGAAAATTATTCGTGGGAATTAGATTACGCGTTTCCTTATTCGGACAATCAATACATAGAAAACACGAGGTTATTATTTGAGAGTCTAGATAAGAAAAACAACAAGCTTATAGATTTAAACAGGAGAAAACTGAAAGAATGCTTGAGTTGTGAACAAGTTGAATATATGGTTTGGCAAGAATGGAAAGAGGGATTTGCAAGATACATTGAGAATCAGATTAAAGTTTCTCTTGGACTTCCGACAAATCATGGCGGAAGAGATGAGCCTTACAGACGTATTACTTTTTATGAGATGGGTTCGCAATTGATTAGTCTTATCGTTAAAAATTCTCCGGACTCTTTGTATCGTATTGATGAACTCTATTATGCATTAAAAAATGATGCGTTCTTTGAATAATACCTTTTCACACCAAAACAAAGGAATAAATTATTCAGAAAGCAGTAAGAGTGCTGGAGTCTATGAAAATTGATGACATAAAGATTGTAGAGGAATTGACAGAAGGGATAACAAAAGACATTGTGAAAATATAATGACATAAACGACCTAATAAAGATGTCAGGGATGATTATTTTTTATTATGTAGAGAAAGGAAGCTTTAATGCCTAAAATAATAACACTGCTGGTCCTATTGATGGTTCCAATTTTATTATCGAGTTGTATGCAAGATAATAAGTCTATGTTACTCGGAGCTTGGGAAGCCGAACAAGTAAGCCAAATTGTTGGAAGTGACGATAAGTTAGGACATTATAATCATTTGGAAGTAACGGAGAACAATGTTCATGCTAAAACATTTAATTTAGTATCGATAGAAGGAGGGGATTTACAAAAGCAGTATAATGAGAAAGAAAAAAATATGAATTACCAATGGCGAACTGAAAAAGAAATTCTAATACAAGACTCATTGTATGAAATTGAATTAAAGAGAGACAAACTGGTATTGAAAAATAAAAGTATTGAAATACATTATAAAAAAATCTAGCACTACAAATTTCATATTTGCGGTAGATCTTGCGAATGAGATAACAACAACTAACGATGAAGATGGAGTAGCACTGGTATTTGAAAAGCTATGTGGGTAGCTAACATATCACCAATCGTCAAGCGTAAATGGAGGATTTATGAGCGAAATAAATATTAAGAGGTTGACTACTTCACAAGAAGCGGAATTATTAGATCATAAATTTTCAGAACAATATAAATGGTATAAACGAGGGGATTATTATCAGAGATGTCTCCAAGAGAATATTGCAGGTAGCAGGATTACATTAATGGCCTATTATGCAGACCAACTTGCGGGTTGTTGTCATGTGCTTTTGAATTCAGAGTACCCTTATTTTAGAGATAATCATATACCAGAGATTAATGATCTGAACGTATTTGTGGAGTATCGAAGAAAAAGGATTGCAAGTAAAATGTTTGATGAATTAGAGACTATTGTATCCCACACATCGAGATATATAGGTATTGGAGTAGGACTTTATAAAGACTATGGAAATGCTCAAAGAATGTATAACTCAAGAGGATATGTAATGGACGGTAATGGAATAACATATAAGAATGTTCAAGTAGAACCTGGTAAATCAGTGATAGTAGATGATGATTTAGTCATTTATTTAATCAAAGAATTAAAGTGAAAGTTGTGAGTAAGTTAACTTAGTAAAAAAGACTGGAGTTAAAAAATATGGGAAAAAACATTAATAAGATATTAGGAATAATACTTATTGTTATGAGTGGGATTATTTACACAATGGAAAATATTACAGAAAAAATCTCATCTGCACTTGTCGCTACAGGATATGCCATCACAGGGATTGGAGTAGATCGTACTGGTAATAATATTGGTTTGTTCGAAAATTTCTTTGTATGGTTGTTTCTTCTTGTAGGGTTTATTTTACTTGCATCTGGATTTTCTAAGGAACGAAAATGAAACGAGGGATAAAGCAAAGTGAGTCAGGAAGAAGTGTTAAAAGGCGGTAATGTTAATCATATTGTTCGGAGGTCGGATACTGTTATCCGTCCTACAGGGCCTTGGAGTACATGTGTACATGAACTACTCAAACATCTAGAAAAGCAAGGATTTGAAGGAGCACCAAGGTTCCTTGAAATCGATGAATTCGGACGAGAGATATTGACGTTTATTCCTGGTGAAGTTGCTGGTAACGACTATCCAAATCTTCAACCATATATGTGGGCAGATGAATCACTTGTGGGCTTGGCACGGCTCTTGCGAGATTTTCACGATGCAACTGAAGGAATGCTGCTCAAGTCGAATGGCAGATGGCAGCTTAGCTATGTTGGTGAAGAGAAACATGAAGTGATTTGTCATAATGATGCAGCGTTATATAATGTTGTATTTAAACAGGGAGTTCCAGTGGCATTGATTGATTTTGATATGGCGGGGCCTGGACCGCGCATGTGGGATATTGCGTATACACTGTACACATCTGTACCGCTCGCAAGCTTCATGCCTGACTATAATTCTGGAGGAACGGTGCCTTACCAATCAGAGCAACATGCAGCAGAGCGCAAACGGCGAATCAATTTGTTTTTTGAATCGTATGGTATTCCTGTTCCTAGTGACCTACGAAAATGGATTACAAAACGATTGACTACATTATGCGAAACGTTAAGAAATGGTGCTGCCGAAGGAAATCTTGCCTTCAAAAAAATGGTTGATGAAGGTCACCTGGAACACTATGAGCGCGAGATTCAATTTGTTATAGATCACTTTGATGAATGGAGAAAAAACTAATTGTTTTTCTTCTTACCGCCACCTTGCAGTGCAAAAAATGGGAAATGAAAGGGAAATGAAGTGAAGTTTCGACATACAATATTAGTTACAATCGTTATGTTAGCGTTAGTTTGGTTTTGGAATGAGTACAGATCGTCAACCGTAGAAGTTGTAACGATTAAGAGCATTAATGAAAAAGAAATGACTGTGATGAATTTGAGTAATAGAGAAAGAGTTGTAGCAGTGCCACTTGATCTTTCACGATTGATTGATTTAGAAAGCCAATACACAATTGTATATGACAAAAGGCTACTAGATAAACATAGATTGAGAAAGATATTGTCTAGTAGCAACTTAGCAAGAGAGGAATGACAAGATGTGCGACTCATCACTTTAATACTTGGGGGAGTTCTATTCATAACGGCTTTGACAGGCTTCTCAGCTAAAGACACGGGAGCCAATTGAAGTAACAACCGGCCAAGCCGTAGAAGTTAAAGATGAGCAAGTGATATTGATCTTTGGTCCAGAAGAAAATGTAGATATAAAGCTGGGCAAGATTGATGGAGAAACGAATTTTATTCCTAATAGTAAGGGCGAATTATTCGTCTCTATGAAAAATCCCGAAAGGCTGTTTCTAGAAACAAACGAGCTTAAATTAGTTATAAAAGAGAAGGAGAGCGAGGTCATAGTAAATGCTCCTTTTATCATCAAAAGATAGGGACAGATCATATTAATAGAAAAAATAAATACTGCAGGGAAGAACGAATGTACTAGTTATGAAACTGGGATTGGGGTAAAATGCGGATACTCTCCTCTTCGAGGAAGGGGTGCACATGAAAAAAAATATTTTAAAAATAATAATCACTTTAGTAGTCTTTAGTGTATTAGTCTGGAGTTCACGTACAACAAGTACAAGCTCTACTGTAGTCATTAAAGAAGTAGGGGTAAATGAGATTGTCGTTGAGACCTCTGATCAGGGAAATCAAGTAATAAAAATTCATAGTACTTTGCAACACTTAATTTTTGAGGATAAGAGATATTATATTAAATATACGAAAAAAAGATGGGGCAAACCTACACTAGACTATATCGAACCGGAATTAAACTGATAATTTTAAGAATAGGTATTATTGCCCAAGTAGCTTGATAACTTATCAAAAAACTAAACTAATAAACGAAGACTTAAAACTAATCAAGGGTAAGTTAGGGCTATTAAATGAAGATCCAGAAGCGAAAAGTGAAATGGAAGGGCAATGACCGTATGAGATTAATAAAAAAAGCGATTGTAAAATAACCATAAAGAGGTTCGCCCTGAATCTGGAAGCGATCGTTTGGACCAAGAAGGGGGAGGGATTCCGTGACAGCTTGGGAAACGGCATTAGACAGCTTTCTTAATCATTGGAAAGACAGAGAAGAGGTTATAGGGATATTGGTTTGTGGTAGTTATGTTACTGGCAACCCATCGAAACGTTCAGATATTGATGTACATATTATCATAAAAGATGAACTTGACTGGAGAGAGCGCGGAAATCAATATGAGCATGGATATCTAATTGAGTACTTTGTAAATCCACCTAAGCAAATTAGAAGTTACTTTAACGAAGATTATAATGATCACCGTACAATGTCTATGGTTCAATTTTTATCTGGAAAAGTCATTTCAGATAAGCTTGGAATTGTACAAGAACTAATCGAAGAGGCGCGTATGTGGAAGGAAAAGCAGTATGAAAAATTAGCTGCTCCAGTAGTCGAAATTAAGAAGTACCAATTGTGGGATACGCTGGACAATGTATTAGATTGTTATGAAGAAGGCAGAAGTGATTTTGATATGGTGTATTATAATGCCCTCCAAAATCTGTATCGCGAGTATTGTTCTATTCTTTGTATTGAGGAGGTTCCGTACTATCAGATAGCTCGTTATTTTACTGACCCTATATATTTGCAGAAGTATCTAAAGGAACCGTTTCCTGATATGTACTTTTGTCAGCACTATATACATGCAATGGAGACCAGTCATCGTGAAGGTAAGATCAAAGTGTTCAAAGAGCTGACCGAATATGTGCTCAATAAAGCTGGAGGATTTAACATTGATGGCTGGAAGCTAAAAAGTAAAATAGACTTGCTGTAGTAAAAGTACGAAAAGATAAGTCAAAATCGTCTAAAAATGTAAACCTATGTTAAAATAGAATAAGCAATGATCGTAAGCATGTTCTGCAAGTATGGTTGATATTCATTTAATTGAAAACCTACAAGGAGCATGCTTTTGGTTTAATATACAACCGTCTACCTAGTAACTTAAAAGGAATGATTTTTTGATAAAAAATCTATCCTATATTCCGTTGATGAGGTCATTAAGACAAACGAAAATATTGAGCATAATGGCAGGATTGCTATCGCTTATATTTGTGACGATAGAATCTTAATAGATTTGAATCTTTGGAAAAAAGGTGAGGACCAATACTTACTACTTTGTGAGAGTGTAAACCCAGTAGAATGTTCTGGGAGGTTTTTTTGTAATTTTGAAACATGGTTAGAGCGTGTTCTTATAGCGCAGGGTCATAAATATTGGTACTGGAAAACAGAGCGAGTATAGGTGTGAGGAATAGCATATAGCATCGATTTCCTGAAGAGAGCTATGAAAGCATATTCTTGCGAGGTGATTGAAATAAAGACAATATTGTTTACTGGCGGGGGTTCTGCTGGACATGTGACGGTTAATTTAGCTTTGATTCCTAAGTTTGTTGATATGGGTTGGGATGTAAAGTATTTGGGCTCTACACATGGTATTGAAAAAGAACTTATTAAGCAAACTACTAATGTAGAGTACCTCAGCATTTCAACAGGAAAGTTAAGACGATATCTGGATTTGGAAAACCTAAAAGATCCATTTCGTGTTATTAAAGGAATTTATCAAGCATATCGACTGATAAAAGCAATGAAGCCTGATGTAGTTTTTTCAAAAGGCGGTTTTGTCTCCGTCCCTGTTGTTTTAGGAGCATGGATGAATCGCGTACCAATTATTATTCATGAATCAGATATCACTCCTGGCTTAGCTAACAGGATTGCTATGCCTTTTGCTTCAAAAATATGCGCGACTTTTCCTGAAGCAAAAGAACATATGAAGAGTGATAAGGCGTTATATGTTGGAGCCATTATTAGAGAAGAGCTTAAGAGCGGCAGTGCAATTAAAGGAATGACGTTTTGTGATTTTACAAGAAACAAACCAATCATCATGTGTATGGGAGGGAGTCTCGGGTCACAACGAATTAATGAAATACTTAGGCGAAATTTGGATGATTTATTGAGCAGATTTCAGATTGTTCATATTTGTGGTAAAGGACAAATTGATCAATCATACCTTACATATCGTGGATACAAGCAATTTGAATATGTATACGGTGAATTGGTCGATATGTTAGCGATGAGCGACATTGTTATATCAAGAGCGGGATCTAACTCTATATTTGAATTTCTATCACTAAAAAAACCAATGTTATTAATTCCTCTATCAAGAGAAGCAAGTAGAGGAGATCAAGTATTAAATGCTTTATCCTTTAAGTCATCGGGTTATTGTGAAGTTTTATTAGAAGAGGACATGGATGATATTTCATTTAAGGAAGCAATTCATAGTGTATTTGAAAATAGGTTCGAAATGATTGAGAGAATGAATAAGAGCGAAAATGATAATGCAATAACCAAAGTAATGCAGATTATTACAGCGAATTCTCTGTAAGGATAGTAGGTCGTAATGGATGTCACAGTTCAAGGAAAACAAGCGACAATCGCTTATTTTACGGACAATCCTAGCGAGACAGTATCTATTGAAACGATTTTTCTACCTTCAACGGTTTTGCATTAGGGATTGAACATCTTTTTTATGGGGGTTCAAGAGTTACTATGATTGAATGCCCCTGGTGTGCTTCCAATGTGGTGGTTATTAATGGTATATGCCCAGAATGTAAGCACGAGGTTCTACTAGACTAGGAGGGCAAATGTATGTCAGATTTTAATGCTGACGGGAATCTATTTCGAGGAATTCAGTGGTCAACTAAAGGAGTTCAAATGATAAGACTAAAAATGCTTATAAGTTGTATTTTATTTTCGTTAATTTTGAGCGGTTGTACGAATAAAACAGATGGAGCTATTTATTTCGTTGGAATAGACGAAATTAAGAATGTGAAGGTTGACGAGGCATTTGAAATTACTGGATATCTACAAAACAATTCAAAGAAAGCACTAGATATTTCACATGGTTCAGCAATGTTTACCTATGAAATCTATGGTGAAGATGGAGTTCAAATTCTTCCTAGTAATACTGTTCTTTTTCGAAACGATGTCGGTTATACAGTGACGATTGATTCGTATGAAGAATATAGAAATAATGGGGAAGATCAAAGAAGTATAGAATATTATCAATTTCTAATAACAGAGCCAGGAGTTTATAAGGTGAAAACAAATGTTGAATTTTCGGTTCTAAATGAGGATAAAGAAGATCTCATCAATATCTCGAGTGATTGGAAACAATTTATAGTGGAATAGGGATAATTAAATCGATTTAAAAAGGAGAAAACAATGAAGGATCTGCAATATGTTATTTATGCCGCTATATTAGGTATTGTCTCATTTTTCACAGGAGAAATCGTCACATTCATTATGCTGGGCATCATATTAATGGCATTATCTAATATGTTAAAAGTACAAAAGGAAATTTTGAAGAAACTAGAAAATCAGAGCATCCAGAACGACCAGAAAGAAGAGTAATTTTAATCAGTTGTTAGCCTCTTCTTCATAGGATATGCAATCCCCATGGAAACAAGTGGGATAAATGGTACAAAGGGTTTTAACCATTCGAGCGAATAAAAAATCGGTACTAGTAAGCTTGTTATTCCAAAGAACATACTTAGCATCGATTTTTTCCTTAATCCATTAAAAATTAACACTAATCCTAAAGCTACAAGCAGTATAGAAAAAGCAATCCACCAGTTCATATTCTCACCTCTCCCTATATTATACATAACTATACTACGAATTCATATTTCCTAAAAACCACCTCAATGGATGTGATGTTCTTAAGATGAAAAAAACATATCGTTTTAATTCAATCGAAACTGAAAATATTTTCAACCGATTTGGCAAGTCTTTCTATAATAAGGTCTTAACAGATATCAGTGCATACTCGTTTAAATGGAACCTCTCTATCATTGAACTAATACAATCGTATTCTGCTAACCTAGTGTTTAAGTGTTACTCTGACGACAATGGAGATGCTCTTCTGAAAATAGGTGGGCCAGCTATAGGAGGAATACTTACGGAATACAACACATTGCTTGAGTATAACGGCAAGCCATTCTGTAAGGTATATGAAGCTGATTTAAGCAATAATGTTATGTTGGCAGAGTGGATACACCCAGGTACGCCTCTTAGGGATGAGGATTGTCTAGATAAAAGGCTCTCTGTTTTTCTGAACATATACCGAAATTTACATAAAGAACCTTCAAATTCAGAAATCTACCCGACATACACAGAATGGGTAATCAGAATTACAGAATATATGAGTTCGCGACAAGATTGTCATGCGTTTTACTTGCATATGCAAAAAGCAAAAGAAATATGTTTGTCTATCTCCAAAGAATACTCTCGCAGGATGTTGCTTCACGGCGATTTTCACCACGATAATATTTTATTAGGTAGTCGTGGCGATTATATGATTATCGATCCAAAGGGTGTAATTGGCGACCCAGTATTTGATATTCCAAGGTTTATCTTAAATGAATTTGGTGATGACATTACTCCCGAGCTATACACTAAAATTAACAGAATTATTTCTAATTTTGAAGCTAACTTAAATATTCCCAACGAAGTTATAAGGAAATGTCTTTATGTTGAGACGGTCATGGGAACATGCTGGTGCCTAGAGAGCGGAGCAACGATTGATGAGTATCCAAAATTAATGGAGAGTATTGCATTTGCTGAATCTATTATGGATTGCTAATGCTATTACTTGACCAAAAAGTTAGGAGAGAATTAGCTTATGATTACGATTTATGATTGGTTTGGGTGTAGATTATCGAATAAGGAACGTTTTCAGTTAATCCAAGAGGCTGGATTTGATGGTGTTTTATTATGGTGGAGTGATGGTTTTGATCGTGACTGTTTTGGAAAAAACGACTATCGAAAAGGACCACAAATTGCGCGAGAAGCGGGGCTTTTTATAGAAAATATCCATGTACCGGTGCATGGCGAGAATAGCCTTTGGCTTGACAACCTTGATGGCGAAACGGTATTTGACAGCTACTTGCAATGTATTGAAGACTGCTCAACATTTGAAATTCCGACTATGGTCGTGCATCTGCCTAACGAAGAGAATCGATGTAACACATTAGGACTGGAAAGAATGAAGAGAATAGCCGAAACAGCAGAACGACTTGGTGTTAATGTTGCACTGGAGAATTTATGGAACTATTCTAACCTAGCATACGTGCTGGAACAGGTAGATTCTCAGCGTATCGGGTTCTGCTATGATTGTGGACACCACTATCGTTATTATCCAGAAGAAGATTTTTTATCAATGTTTGGCTCGCGGATGATGGCCATACATTTACATGATAATAACGGAAGTCATGCCCAACACGGGTTACCCTATGACGGATCGCTTGATTGGTCTACCATTATGAAAAATATTACGGCAGCGAATTATTCGGGTCCGATTGCAATAGAGGCGATGAATTGGGATTATGAGCATTTGTCGGTTAAAGAGTTTTTGCATAAAGCATATGAGCGAGCAAAAAAACTTGAAGCATTAGATTAGAGAAGTAGACAAGAGGAAATGCCCATAGATGTACTAAAAGAACGTGTTATAAAGAAGTAAAGAGATATTGAGAAGCGCTTCAAGTTTTATGGGAGTTTTGAAGAGACAAAAAACATGACAGAGGCTCTACCAGATGAAAAAGAGGCAGATTATTATTTTGTTATTGCGAACCCTCAAAGTACTGCCGAAATCATACAACGGATCATAGCAATTGGTGCTTCTAACTAATCAGTTACTAAAACGAGGAGAGATAATATGAAGGAGATCCAAGCAGTTTTCATAGATCGAGATGGTACAATTGGTGGCACAGGTCATTTTATCCATCCTAATGACTTTCAATTATTCGATGGCGTTGCTGAAGCTATAGAAAAGCTTCGACAGGCAGGCATAAAAATTTTTGCATTTACGAACCAGCATAGAATTTCCAGAAATCAAGCAACGAAAGAGGAGTTTGCGCAACAGTTTAAAGATTTCGGCTTCGATGATTGGTTTATTTGTCCTCATAGTGACAATGATGCATGTCTTTGTAAGAAGCCCAAGCCAGGCATGTTACTTGAAGCTGCCCAAAGGTATAGCCTTGATTTGAGTAAATGTGTAGTTATAGGAGATGTTGGCAGCACAGATATGCTAGCGGCACACGCTGTAGGAGCTATGAAGATATTAGTCAAGACTGGGTGGGGCAATGATTCTTTATTGAAGTATAGGGATAAATGGGCAGAGACTACTCCTGATTATGTC
This sequence comes from Paenibacillus septentrionalis, assembly GCF_042659865.1. Classification (NCBI taxonomy): domain Bacteria; kingdom Bacillati; phylum Bacillota; class Bacilli; order Caryophanales; family Paenibacillaceae; genus Paenibacillus; species Paenibacillus septentrionalis. The sequence continues at coordinate 466,100 of NZ_JBHSTE010000003.1, read as the reverse complement.
GCAGATGATTTTACTAAAGCAGTCCGTTGGATAATGGAAAGCGATTAATAGATTTTTGAATTGTTGCTAATTAATAGCATGAAAAAATTGAGAATGGAGTATTCTCTGATTCATTTTAAAGATAACGGAACTCTATTGAGACAATCGAATAAAACGTATGATGAATATGTCGAATATGGTAACATATGTTAAAATGGAGTGACTAACAGCTTCAAGGAGGCAGAGAAAATGGAATCTAAACAAGAAGCACCCGAAGAGAAAAGAGAACGATTAAGACAAGAAGAATTGAAACATAATCCTTTTGGAACGTTCAGTGACGGAATAAACAGAGCTCAATCTGGAAGCTTAGTCGATTTAGTTGGAGGCTTGGGATGGAAAGGAACGGGTATTCTACTTTTAGTTGTAATTATAGGGTATTTCGTTTATAAACTATTATTTTAATAGGGTTCTATGAATCGTTAAGGTTCGAGTGAAAAACCCGGGAGTACAAAATAATGAGAAAAGCATGCGTAGCCTTTTTAGTGGCAGCTACACTATTGTATTTGGTAGGCTGTAGTAACTCTTTTGTTTTTCCTGACGAGGATCAATTTGAACTCCTTGTCGAAGTAAATAAGAAAGAATTTACCGTTGGGGAAGAGTTGGAAGTTGAAGGGGTCTTTATTAATCATTCCGAGCATAGTTACAAGCTAAGCTCATCAGCCACATTTAGTCAAACCGGTCTAATTCATATGAATTTATATGAGCAGGGAGAAGAGGAACTCTTTCTAGTGGGTGCTATCAAAAAAGTAACACTTAGAGGAAACGATAAACGAGTTGAGCCACAGAAATATAAACTAGAAAAGCCAGGGATGTATAAATTAGTAGCTTCATCGTTTTTTGATATAACTAATCCAGATACAAGTGAATCTAAAGAATATCTTGTCAAAGCGGAAACTGTTTATATCGAAGTGAGCCCTGGCAACTAATTTACCGCTGATTATACTGGGAAAGATTACAAAAGGAATTGAACGTATTAAGCGCCAAACATTAATAACTGATGTTAACAATAAGGAGATAATATGGCAGAACTAATTAGTTGTCGTGTGTGTGGTAAGCCCGTTTCTTCAAGTGCAAATATTTGTCCTCATTGTGGAGATAGATCTCCAGAACCTTATATAGATACATTAAAGTATGGATTTTTAGGATTTATCACGGTTCTAATCGTTGTACTCCTGTTTGCTGGAGTCATTATTTTTATATTTTGATAAAGAGGTGAGAGTTTGGAAGTCGTTAAGCACTATAAGCTCATCATTCTTGTAATGTTACCGCTGTTTGTAGGCTGGCTATTTAATTCCACAATTGTGTATTTACCAATCTCTAGCATTATAATGTGGATTTTAAATATTGGCTTTATCGTCTATTGGTTTTGGGTGGGCAAGCAATTTGGGCAATTAAAACTTAATCGATTATTTAGCTTTTTGATAGGTAATATTATATGGATCATTTCATTTATGCTATTTATTTGGCAATTTATAGTGGTGGATGATTCAAAACGCAATTTCTTTTTAGCTGGAATTTCACAGTACTATATTTTATTTACCATAATGTTTCCGACTAAGCTTGTTGCGCTATTTACAGACGTCTTACATTCCACTCAGATCATTGTCACTTCATATATTTTTATGCTAATAATCTTTTTGATTGGGTTTATATATGGAGCGGCTAGAGTACGTATAACGAAGCAAGTCAATAGCTCAATTGACTAACAGGAATTAGACTGGATGGAGATGGACTTGAAAAAGATTAGTTTAATGAACCAGTATATGGTAAGTTGTGTTAAAATTAAATAGACAATATTTAAAGCATGTTCAAAAAAATTGGTGGTTGCGATCAACATCCAAAAGAACATGTTTTTTATTTTATTATGATTTCCTAGAATTGAGCTAAGGAGAATTTAAATGAAAAGGACCTTAATCTTTCTTATATTATTAGCGGTTGTTGTAATAGCTATAGTTTTTTACTTCCCTAAGGATGTGACCATTAACGCTCAAGGAATTAAATATCGTCTAGGTAATGATGCGTTGGAGCAGCCTATACACGTAACGATTAAAGGTAAAGTTCATAGGAGTTTATTAGGAGATCGAACGTTTAAAGGCATTGTTGAGCTTGAGGGTGAAGAGCTGCCAGTACCTCAAAATCAGCGACAGCTTGAACTTAAATTTTATAAGGAATTTGGAGCTGTTATAATCTATGCCTATAACGATAGAGGTGCAGCAAAACATCATTCAGTTGGAACAATCTATTTCGATAAACATTTTAATAACGCTACTATTGCTCTATTAGAACCAAAGGAAAATACAGGATCTAGTTGGAGTGCAGCAGATGGTCTAATGATTACCGTACCTGCTACTAATAGACAAGAAGCTGCAAATAAGTCTAATGAGATAATGGGTAAATACATAAATGGGTATATCTTGGAATGAAGCTATTGTACAGGAGGGTACTTCATAATGAATAAATTAATCGGAGCAGCATCAATCATTTTAAATCATGAGGAAAAAATATTACTTGTAAGGCATAGTTATGGTAGGTGTAATTGGGATCTGCCAGGAGGAAAGTCTGAAGATAAGGAATCGGCTGAAGAAACAGCTAAACGAGAGGTACACGAGGAGATCGGATTGAACGTAATGATTGAAAGACTAGCTGGTGTCTATTATGATCCAGAATACGATATGCATCACTTTGTTTTTATTGCGAAACATGAAGAGAATGCGAAGCCGACCCCGAGTTCACCAGAAATTTTAGAATGCGGCTATTTCTCCATAGATGATTTACCAAAACCAATGAAGAATTTCACTTATAACAGAATTATTCAATCACTTACTAGCACAGAAGCAGTATTTCAGACTATAGGACCAATACAGTGGCTAGAGTAGTGTTAACCTTGAGATTAACTACTATCAATATAAATGTTACGAATACATGGAGGTATTAAATGAGTTCACGATTAAGAAGTGCTAATCAAGTGAGACTTGTTTCTGATCTGCAAAAATCAATTTACTATTATACGAATAGTTTAGGATTTACTGTTGATAGTTGGGGACATGCGGTTAGAGATCAGGTGGGATTCTTGCTACAACAAGCATCTAATCCTGAAGATATTAATCCCAATAAAAGGTCGGTTTATAATAGTGCAAATTGGGCAGGTCCGCCTACTGGTTGGGATACCTATTGTTATACCGATTATGATGGCGTTTTAGAGATATATGAGGAATATAAAGCGAAGAATGCAATTATTGCTTATGATCCCGTGCCTGAGAATATGGGTGATCAAGATTGGCTTGAATTTGGTGTAAAGGATCTAGATGGATATGTCATCGTTTTTGGTGGAGGGAAACCGAAAGCAAAAGGTTAATAACAAATTTTCTCTAGGTGTATGAGGCGTCTAACACGTTATTCACGGAGGTAGGATGAAAGCAGTAATATCTTTATTTATTACGTTAACGATCAGTTTTGTTCTATTTATGTTTGGATATTTTATGACGACAACACCTGGCCAGACTTCCGGAAACGGTAATCCTGCTATATTACTGTTCGTACCTCTATTTATTTTATTTATAGTATTAATCTTTCAATGGTTCAAACTGTTAAAACCAAAAAAAGTAAATACAAGGACGGCTATTATACTGGCTTTTGCTGTTATCTGTCATCAAGCAATTGGGCTATATTATCAAGTGGTTAGTTTTCAGAAATATCGCATTATTTTATCAGAAGTGTATGAAGAGCAGTTTGGAGAAATTGACTGGCATTATATAGATTCAATTACTTCAGGGCTATCTATTCATATTAACAATCAATACTTTAATGTAAACACATTTTTCTTATTTGTAAGCTTATCTTTTTTGATAGGGTTGTTAGGTCAAATCGTTTTGAACGTAAGAGGTAAATGAATCCTAAACCAGAGGAGGGGATCAAATGGTTCAGCAAAATAAAGATAAGAACGATATTCAACAATTATATCATTCTCAAAAAACTGCTTTATATTGCTTGCTTGGTCTCTTATATTCTGCGTTTATAGGAGCACAGCTTGGCAGAGTACAAGCCATAACAGATTTCAATTTTACGCTTCACGAATTAATGTATTTGCCGTTTAATATAGCAATATACTTTGGTCCCATTGTACTTCTTATTTATCTTATTCTTGTCATCAAGTACTTAAGAAAAAGAGGTAAACAAAAGCTTAATGCAAAAACAATATTTAAATCGACATTAATAGTAATATCCATTATTGCTATCGTTGCGATTACCTTATATCAATTTCATGAAATATCGACGGTTGGAATATTTGAGGTCAAGGGAAAAGTAAAAGAGAATAATCATCATTATCTGCTACTTGATGATAAGAAGATTCGGGTTACAAATAACGAGTTTCATTTAGTTGAAGTAGATAAACGGTATGTAATAAGCTTTGTTTGGAATTCTCGTACTCCTGGAACAGGCAGACTTAAAGAAATTAAGCCATTTGAATGAATTGAATTTAGAATATAAAATGACATCGAACCATCTTCGTACCCTGGACAGAAGGGGGATTAATATGGAAAAAATTGAATTAGATCCACGAAAACATATGGTTAAGTTCTTAATAGTTTTAATTGTTTGTTTTCTCGCTGTTACTGTGGTCACGTTTCAAGAAGTACTCTTTAGTTTTCAGGTCAAAAGATTCCAACTGTATTTGATAATTAATATAATCCTGATTGTAACGTATATCGTTTTAATTAGTGCAGTATTATTCGACTTAATTTCCAAAAAAGAAAAAATAGTAATAGGTAAAATACTAAAAAATAATGGACTACTGCTAACCGTTGTCACCGACAAACGTGTAGTGAAAAAATATAGAATGTTCAATAAAGCAGTTCAAGACATGCTGCAACCAGATCAAGAAATTGAATTAACCTTAACCCAATTAACGAATTATCCAATTTCCATTAATGTAAGAGACAAGAAGGAAGGTATTGAAAATCCAATCGGTAAATGTAAGGAGACGACGAAATGATTTATATAGAAACCTCGAGATTAATATTGCGTGACTGGAAAGACTCTGATTTGGAACCATTCTGTCAACTGAATGCAGATGAACAGGTTATGAAGTATTTTCCTAAAACTCTCTCAGAAAAAGAGACCAATGAGCTTTATGAAGTGATTGTTTCAGGATTTCTTGATTGCGGATTCGGTTTGTATGCCGTTGAATCGAAGGAAAATAATGAATTCATAGGATTTATTGGCTTCCATAAGGCTACCTTTGATGCTGACTTTACACCTTGTATTGAAATTGGATGGCGATTAAAAAAGGAAGCATGGGGACGTGGTTATGCAACTGAAGGGGCGAAAGCTTGTTTAACGTATGGATTTGATACTTTAGGATTTAAGGAAATTTATAGTTTTACAGCGGATATCAATGTACCTTCAAAAAATGTAATGAATAAAATCGGTATGAGTTTTATTAAAATGTTTGACCATCCCAAAGTAGAACGAAGCAGTGAATTAAGCAAGCATGTGTTATTTCATATTGAGAAAAAATGAGGTTTCCATATACCAGCAGCCTGATAAGGATGGAGCACACCTCTAGGACGTTTAGGCACAGCCCTAAACGAAATGGGCGAGATGTCGGTAAACTTCATTAAGAAAGGATATAACAATGGGTAAACAGGACCTGGGAATAATCTCAATTGTCTTTGTCAGTATTAGTATTTTAGTATTTCCTCTACTTTATATAGCAAATTTGCTGAATCACGACACCGTAATGACGACAGTGATGACCATTGGAAACACGATTGTTTATCTATTTAGTATCTCTATTTTGATTACTTCACAGATTTTTTATTATTTACGAAAAAATAGACATGCAGTGATCTATAACGTGCAAAAAGTTCTGAATCGAATAAGAGTTGTCATCTTAATTTGTGGATTATTGTTATTTCCTTATTTTTTCGAAAGCACACCTTATATATTCGGTTGGCTTCTCCTCATTCTTTCAATGTCTGATCTCATTTATGGGCATAGCCTTCTCATTAATGGGGATCGAGTAGAATATGCTAACGACAAAAGTTTGAAGTCTCATATTATCCTAAATTACAGTAACGTAGGAAAATCCGCAATAGAACTGCATCTGGAGAATGGAACGAAAAAGATTATCTCCTTTAGCAAAAATGAAATGGAAATAATGGATGTGTTGAAAAATAAGTTGGATGATTATGATGCAATTTAATGAAGCCTCATAGGAAGAAGTTGGTCTACATTAGGAAATACGCTTTTTTAATTTACCTGATAGGTGCACTTTTTTTAATTAGCTGTCAATCAGACAATGGAAATGCAGTAGCTGTCGAAAAGGAAACGATTGAAAGCTTTAGCACAAGAGAATTAGAAATGAACAACGATGGCTTATACGAGCCAGTTGGATATACAAAAGTAAATTCTATTACTTATATTAAAGAAAATAAACATATTATCATCACTCACGTTAGAGCAGTCGAGGACTATTATGATCTGAATGATAACTATAATAAAACAGTAGTGGTAGATAGCTTCTATGAGAAATTGAAAATTAATCATTATGTGACTAGCTATGATAAAAAATATGAAGTTGCTGGTCCACTAACCATACATACACCCGATCATGATGATCTATTTTCAAGTGTTGATTTAACTAGCAACGAGTCAGAGGACATTAAAAATCATATTTTAAAGATTCTAGCGGCAGAAGGAGGTTAACATGAAATCTTGTGCTGCGTGCGACAAAAGAATGGATTACACTCAAATATTAAAATCATTTTCGTGGTATTATAAGCCGGTTACTTGCATGCGGTGTGGGAAGCATTATGTTTTAACAAACGTATCTAGATGTCTCCTATCAATTATGATTGTACTTCCAATGGTCTTTCTCATACAAGTTGAATGGGAGTTTCTAATCGAAATACTAATCCATCTTATAGGAGCATTAATTGTTATTTTTACAGCTCCGTTTTTTGTTGCATTTAAGGAAAAAGAATGAAGCTTGTCAGCGCAGATAGGTAGGTGGGTGAAAGCATGATATCAAGAACATCTCGAGTCACTTTTTTCACGATTTTATTATTTTTATTGGCGTTTTGCTCTGGCTGCAACAACGAAGCTAAACGTGATGCGAATATTGCATATATTTCAATTAATGAGAATTCTCAATATAAGAAAACCTTTAAAGAATTAAATTTAGGGATTTTATATGATTTTAATTTGAGACTAACAGAGGCGGATACAAGCTGGGTGACACTTTGGGTTGAAGGTTATAAGCATGGAGAACCAACAGAACCGTTTCGGTTGATAGAACTGTCATATGGTTCATCTCTACAAAAAGTAACCGAAGGACCTCTGGGATTCGGAATTATTAAATCTCGAGCAGAAGAAGATCCCTTATTTTTTCTATACTCATCTGGAGCATCCATTCCTCCAAGAACAATGAACAATATTTTTGACACTGAAACTGCAAGAGCAATTGCTTGGGACTTCGCAATCGGGGATAAAGAATTAGGCTTGCAGTCAGGAGAAATAAAAGTACTAGGGGTAACCAGAGAAGTGGATAAAATAATTAAAACGTATGATTACCAGGATACTGATCAAATCAATCAGATCATAGAAGAAGATTTAACCGTATTGTTGCTTAAGATTAAAGTTGAGAGACAGTAGCGAGAGAATAAATGTTTAAAGGCTAAACCAAGAGAGGTTTCAATGAAAAAAGTATTAATCATTTTGTTATGTAGCGTGTTTTTAATTTTCGGACTTTACGTATGGTTTACTGGGATACATGCTATCCCTGGCAAGGTGAAGATCATACAATCTCATGAAACGATTTATGGAAAAGCGGTTTTATTTGAAGATAAAGACAATCACACTTTTGGTGTCGCAAGATTAGAACGATATTTAGCATTTTTTTATCGTTTTGGAGGAAGTTCATACGGTCATGATGTAAAGAAAGGCATGCCATTCGAAGCAACTGGATATGGAACCAGTGATCCCCCAACAGACAGTTTCGTAATAGGAGTTAAAGTAGCTGCAGACTCTAATATTAAATATATTGCGATTGGTAATGACATGGAAGATGTAGGCTATGATGAAAGTTATGAGCTGAGTATGGCAGAGGTTCAAGAAAACCCGGAAATATATCAATGGAAATCAGTTGTGGGGCATTACGCAATGTTTGTCGTTGATGAGTATACACAGGAGACATGGACAATTAGAGGCTTTGATGAAAGCGGTAACTTGATTGCCGATAAAAGATTTGCAGGACAACCGCGATATCTTAACTAGAGATGTGATGTTGCACAGCTATTGGTTACTACACAGATATGGACAAGGTATTTGATTTTAGTGATGAAATCCATGATTACAAATTAATAGTTGAATACACAGGTAGCTCAAACGAATTGACAGCCGCTCGAAGATCGGACAAGATTTTCAGAGCAGCAAGATACAAATACAAATGTGGAGAGTGATTTATGTATAGTTCATATGGAGAGCTTTGCACCGAAGTGTACGATCTTAGTAAACCACTAGGCTATTCTTATGGGGACGTCGAATATTATATTGAACGATTATCTGATATTCGAGGCAATGTGCTTGAAATAGGTTGTGGATCAGGGAGAGTCTTGATTCCATTGCTTCAAGCGGGAATCTCAATTGATGGATTAGACCACTCAGACGCTATGTTGGACTCATGTAGAAAGAGATGCAAGCAGCTTGACCTGTCTCCAGTACTTATAAAAGCTGAAATGCACGACTTTGCTCTAAAGTGTCAATATGATGCGGTTATCATTCCAGCAGGATCCTTTCAATTAATTGAGGGTAGAGAGCTTGCAAATTTAACACTAGAACGCATTTACTCCAGTTTATTGCCAGGTGGCAGGTTGATTATGGATTTGTTTATTCCCACTGATTTAACGCTCAGTCTTCCGATTACGAAGACATGGACTACCGCTAACGATGAGGTAATTGTGTTAGAAGATAAACGAATTGAACTTAATGTGCTTGAACAAAAAATCGTATCCTTACTAAAGTATGAGAAATGGCATAACGGAAATTTAATAAATTCCGAACTACAACGCTTACCGTTAAGCTGGTATGGCTGTTACGAATTCGAGATGTTGCTCGAAAAAAACGGATTTCAAGAAACGACCGTATCAGCTGATTATCATTATTTGAATAAACCTACCGTGGCTGGACAGATGATCACATTTGAAGCGATTAAAGCTAAATAAATACGGAGGCAGGAGAAATTATGAAAACTAGAAAAGTACTACACTTCGATGCATTTTCATCAACAGCGAATAAAGGTAATCCTGCTGGAGTTGTGTGGGAAGCCGATGATTTGAGCGAAGATGAGATGCAGGCCATTGCCAAATTAGTCGGGTTTAATGAGACTGTTTTTATATTACGTTCAGATCAAGCAGATTACCAATTAAAGTACTTCACACCGGGACATGAAATAAATTTATGCGGACATGCCACAGTAGCTGCTATGTATAGTTTGAAAACGATGGGGCTAATTGATGATGACTGTAATAGCGTCACAATTGAAACAAAAGTAGGGATATTGCCTATCAAATTTGATACTAGAAACGAAGAGCTCTTCGTGACAATGAAGCAAGATCAACCTCAGTTTAGTCCCTTTTCAGGCTCTGTACAAAAATTGGCGGCTAGTCTCGGTATAAGCGTACAAGACATTGATGATACGATGCCAATCGTGTACGGGAGCACGGGTACATGGACTTTGTTAGTACCTCTAAAGGACCTATCGTGTTTTCTCAGCATGAAGCCTGATAACCGCATGTTCCCAGAGATTTTAACAGAGAAACCAAGAACCTCCATACATCCATTTACGTTCAAGACAATTGATGCAGCAGCAATGATGCATGCAAGGCATTTTTCATCCCCCTATTCAGGAACGATTGAGGACGCTGTGACAGGAACTGCATCAGGGGTTATGGGCGCCTATTACTTAACCTATCTCAACAAACATCTAGAGAGTGTTGAATTTATAGTAGAACAAGGCCAGGAGATCGAGAAGGACGGACGAGTTTATGTTCATGTAAATCGAACTGGAAATGGAATGGATGTTTATATCTCTGGAACGGGTGCGTACGTTCAAGAGATAGATATTAGATTTAATTAAAGGAAAAATTGCAAAGAAATGCTACTAACACAGACACTCACCTAAGATAAGTTAAAGTTATCTAAGACGGGTGTCTGTACTATTGTAGAGGCATAAAAAACATTAAAGGTGATGAGAAGATGGAAGAACGTATTATTCAAACAGCAAAAGAAGTTGCGATTAAAGCAATATTGAAAGCGGGACAGCTTGCTAAGGAACACTTTGACAATGTAACTGATATAGAAGAGAAGGATAACTTTGGTGATGTGGTAACCGAGGTTGATCATAAAGCAGAAAAGATTATATTGGATGAAATTATGGCTGTATTCCCAGATCATCACATACATAGTGAAGAAAGCGGAGATAATGGCGTAGTCAGTGAATGGCTTTGGATGATTGATCCTCTAGACGGAACCAATAATTTTGCCATTGGACTACCTGTATTTTCATTATCGATTACGCTGATGTATAGATCAGAGCCCGTACTAGGAGTGATCTATGAGCCATTAGTAGATAGACTATATACAACGCTCAAAGGAGAAGGAGCATTCTGCAATGGGAGAAGGCTTCAGGTCAAGAAAAAGGAAGAGATAAGGAAAGGAACGATAGGCTGGGTTCAAGGTCATATCGTCCAAAATGATAAGTCTGCTGTAGGACTAAGAATGCATGTAGATACATCCTTTAAACGAATGATGCGTTTATGGGCACCAACCTTACAGTGGTGCATGCTGGCTAAAGGAGATATTGATGGAATTGTATTGTATAACTCGGAGGGAGACGACTTGTATTCTGGTGTTCTAATGGTAAAGGAAGCAGGGGGAATCGTCGTGGACTTTGATGGAAATGTATTTGAAGGGATGAGTGACGAGCCGTATTTAATAGCTTGTCATCCGGAATATAAGGATCACTTTTTAAAGGTCGTGAAGGAAGGTCTTGGTGTATTGAAGTAGAACCTGCTTCGCAGGTGTCGTGTTATAAATGTTAGGAGGAAGATTCAGATGATGAGGCGTTCTGCATTACGGATCTTCATGGTTGTTATTTTATTAACAGTATCTACTGGTTGTAGCATTAATATTGCAGACGATTATCCAAGCGAGGATAGCTTTGAACTAAAATTGATTTTGTCGCAAGAGGATATTAAGGCCGAGCAAGAGTTTGAAGTCAGGGCCACTTTTGAGAATAAATCTTCCTCAAATTTTGAAGTGTTACGAAGCAGAAATCTGATCTTAATTCAAAGCTATAATACCGAAGCCAACAAAATAACAATAGATGGAGTTGAGGGTGAAGTATCTCTTGTGTTGGATGGAATCGATATGCCAGGTACACCGGATACTATTAAAGGATTGGCGATCTATGAGGAAAGTAAAAAATTAAAGCTGGAACGTGGAATATATAAAATTATCGCCGCAGCACCTTTGCAAATAAAGGTAAAGGGTGAATACAAAGATTATAGAATCTACGCAGAACCAATCATGATCGAGGTCAAGTAGTTAGTATGAAAAAATACGAGCCCTTTGGAAGGAGTGAGCATATGCAAGTAGATACTGTCTTACTTGATCTTGATAATACGCTCTTAAATCGAAGAGCAGCATTTTTAGTATTTGCTGAGCGTTTCATCGACAAGTTCATTCAACTATCAAATGAAACAGAGAGGAAATCCATCATAAACTACTTGGTTGAAGCGGATAGAGATGGTTATAGAAAGAAAAAGGAATTATACGAAGAAATACGTTCTTCACTCCGCTTTAAAGAACCAATGCCAACAATTGAGCAGTTACTCGAGTACTGGTTCTCTGAATTTCATCAGTGCTCCGTGTTAATGGATGGAGCGATAGAGGTTTTAGATTACTTAAAAGCTAAAGGCATTAAGCTCGGCCTAATTACAAATGGTGCTATTCGTTCGCAACGTTCCAAAATAGATCAGGTTAACATACGGAGCTATTTCGATACGATTGTTATATCAGATGAGGTTGGTATCAAAAAGCCTGATAAGCTTATTTTCGAAATCACATTGGAGAAATTGAAATCGAATCCCCAAAACACCATTTTTGTGGGAGATCAGCCGATCAATGATATTGCAGGTGCAGAAGCTGCTGGTATTAGAGGAGTATGGTTAAGCGGGTTTTCAGAGTGGATCATTCCTGATCGAGAGCCAACCTACACCATACAAAACCTGCAACAGCTTATCCAATTAGTTGAAGAACTTGCTTCATAATATTAAAAATAATACGCAGTCAATTGCTCCCATAAGGAGAATCAAAATACGATGAGAAACTTAAATCATTTGCAGGTGAAAGCATCGACTCGATTCGATGAAAATGATCCTACGCAAGAAGGCAACAAAAACACAAAATTTACAGATCTATTGATTGATGGAAACTCACTCTACCAAATGCTAAAGAAATACGACAAAATCCCATCGTTAGGCTGGGGAAGTGAAGCCTATCAAAAACGAATGATTGACTACTTTCTACTAAACACAATGCACACTTACATGTACTACAGATACCCTATACTCGTATGCCCTTGGTGCGGAGATGAAGAGTGCGGTTTTATTTCCGTGAACATTGTACGAGAAGATGATGTTGTGATCTGGCAGGATTTCAAGCTGGAATCGGAAGGCCGTCCGATTAACATTGGACCTTTTTATTTTAAGTGGGAAGATTACGAAAAGGTGATACAGAGCACATATGGAGTAGCTAGTGTTCAATGAGAAATTACTAGATTATTTGCCGAAAATATAACTCATGAAATCGAGGAAATGTACAGATGATGCGAATGCTCTACCATCTAATATTAGCTGGCTACACGCTTTTAGTCGCTTACTGGATGTTGTTTGCTTTTGGAAGGCGTGTAGGAACGGATTACATGTACAATCTAGTTCCGTTCCAAACGATAAAGCTTTATCTAGACATTGATAAATTCAATACGAGTACATGGATTATTAATTTACTTGGAAATGTTGGGGTTTTCATGCCATTTGGTGTGCTGATACCGATTGTGTTTAGGTGCCGTTATGGTAGATCGCTCGGAATATTTACATTAGGGATCGTGATTCTAGAGCTAGTGCAGCTCCTTACCAAAAGGGGAAGCTTAGATACTGATGATTATCTGTTAAATGCACTTGGATTTACGATTGGATATGGGGGTTATAAGCTGGTATCAGCTTTTTACGAGAAAATAATGAAGAAACAGTGATCTGACATAGTCGGAGGGTGTAAATCCATGACAATCGAGCGCAATCAATCAGAGTTTAAGCTTACTAATATTTTTTCATGGAGGAGCTTTTCTTTATCGATGGGGATGGTTGTTAATTTATTGGTTTTAATCGGCATAAATGTGTTTATTGATACTAAAGTCAAATATATGCTCGGTGTAATCCTAGTCATTACTTCTTTAATTTTATTTGTTTTTAAGATAAAAGAAATGATGAGAACCTCTACTATTATAGTGAGCGACCATCACATAATTTATGAGGAACAAGAGATAATGCCAGATGATATAGACGAAATTGTTTTCACGAATTGGGTAGTAGATATTAAGAGAAAAAAAGGAATGCTTTCTCATATTAGACTAACGCTCAAGGAAATCAATGAGCTTGAACAATTCAAGCGAAACATAATGGAGTACAGCAGACATCATGGCATAAAGGTTAGAATGTAATCGATGTACAAGGATGTTGCAATTTTAGAGAAAAGTATATAGGCGTACAGCGCGAAAGGATTAAATCTATGAATATACTTACAGACATTGCTTGGAAGGAACAAAGTCAAGAAGTAGAAGCACTGCTAGAATACAGTGAATTACTTAACGTAACCTCACTAGAATCAGGGCTGGAAGCAGAAGTAAGGAAAATTTCTATTAATGAGAATAGTTATGTGCTGAAAACATGGAATAAGTCCTCTAAGCCGAATGTCGAGAGCCAATATAAGCTGCTGAAGGTACTGTATCAACAAGGCATAGCTGTGTCACAGCCTTTGGGCTGGGGAACCGATAAGGAAGCCAATTATGTACTATTAACCAGCTTTGATGGAGTACCAGTGAATAAAGTGAAAAAGAATACCTTTATTCATTTTGCAAAACTTTTGTCCACTATTCACGATTTTCCACATGAAAATTACTCAGAGCTGAAGCTTCATAAATATGATTTTATAGCTTACTTTTATCCCGACATCGAAAAACATCCAGATATACATATGGTTTTGACCAATCTCGTAGGGAAGTGTGATCTACAGCAAAACAAACTAATTCATGGTGATTTTTATTTAGGAAATGTGTTAGAGTCGCAAGGAAAGTATACCGTAATTGATTGGACCAATGGTCAATTGGGTGACCCTAGGTATGATATTGCATGGTTCATGGTGTTAATCAGGATATACGTTGGGCAGAGATATAGTGATTATTACAGGTCCTTATATCTCGAACAGAATCCATATACCTATGAAGAATTAGAATTGTTTGAAGCAATAGCCTGTCTTAGATGGATATTGCTTAATAGACAAATCGATCTGCCTATAGGAAAAGAAACCATAAGCAGAGTAAAAAGTCTTGTAGAAAACAATCAGTACTTGGATGTAACACTAATCTGAGCTTACGGAGAATAAAACTACTGAACTATTAGAGGGGAATACAATGGGATATATTATGGACTTAAGAAAAGTTGTTGGTTCAAGACCTTTAATTATGGCAGGATCATGTGTACTCGTTTTCAATCAAGACAGAGAACTGCTGCTTCAACGTAGAACGGATACGAATGACTGGGGAACGATAGGCGGCTCGTTAGAACTAGGAGAATCACTAGAAGAGGCGGCTGCACGAGAGCTTTATGAAGAAGCGGGCCTGATTGCAAAATCATTTAAATTTATTACAGTTTTGTCAGGTAAGGATATGTATTTTCGATACCCGCACGGTGATGAGGTATACAATGTTATGGCTGTTTTTGAAGCCAAGGAGATCGAGGGAATTCCGAAAGTGAACGATGATGAAAGTTATGAATTAAAATACTTTTCTTTGGATGAGCCGGTCGAAGATCTCAATTCATTTACGGAATATTATTTGAGAAGAGCGGGATATATTACGAAGTGGTAAAGTGGGATTTGCATAGCATTTAGTGTCGAGGTGACCTTATGAAGCTGAAATTTATTTTGTATATGTGCGTGACGACCGTTTTAACGATTGCTTTAATAGGAAATCTGCATAAGATGATAAGCAACTCAAATGTTGAACTGAAAAATGTACTCTACGGTGTAATCCTTTTCATTTGTATTGCTGTTTATGTTCGAATGCTGGTGAACCTAATTAAAGAATCGATTAGGTTGCGTAAGGAGAAATCTTATTAGTATCCATTTAATTTGAAAAGAGATGAATGTTAGTGAATATAAGAAAATACTCCTCTCGTGATTTTGAGCAATGCATTCATTTATTTATTGAGGTTTTTAATAACGAGCCATGGAATGACAACTGGTCTCGAGTAAAAGCCGAATCCTATTTACATGATTATATTCATACGCCAGGCTTCAAAGGGGTAATTGCAGAGGAGCATGAAGTTATACACGGCTTTATTTTTGGGGTTAGCAAGCGTTGGTGGAGTGCTGACGAATTTTTTATTAATGAAATGTGTGTTAAGTCAAGTCAGCAGCGATCTGGAATAGGAACGAGCATGTTGAATTATCTTGCCGAGGAGCTAAAAAGCGAAGGCATAGAAACTATGACGCTATTAACGAATCGCGATATTCCTGCGGAACAGTTTTACAAGAAAAATGGTTTTGAAGAAATTGAGAGGATTATATTTCTCTCCAAGAAATATTAATACCGCCTAAAATAAGGAGTGAATTCAGATTAAGGTTAAAGCCTTATATGCTTTGCTTATCCTTTTGTTGGCGAGAATAAATTAGGAAGAGATGAACTAGAGTCATCTTATGTAGAACTCACGTGGACAGATCATCACGGCAATGAGCTGTTGGATATCTTAGTGCCTGTTATTTCATTTATAGCTGGATTTGTTGATGGGTTACGTTCTTCTCCCATATAAACAGATTAGGCGTATAGGAGTGACCTATGCGCCTAAATTCAAAACAGTAGCTAGTCCATCATTAGCCAAATGCGGTTAGAATAACTGCTATGGTATTAAATACGGCGTGTATAATGATAGCTGGGATGATTGATCCCGTTCGTTCGTGGCTTGTATCCACTTTCTGAGGAAGTGTTGACATTTGTGGAAGAATGTATGGACACTATGCAGAAATAGCTTGAAAATCTGCTGCTACTATTTATAGCCTCTTCATTTTTTGGTTATGTTACTACTGAATTGGCTAATACAGATATGAGACGTCTACGTTATTTAATCGTATAAATATTACATTCGCTATATTTTATATACGGTTAAGATTTGAGTCAAAAATTAATAAAGGTTATGAAGCTCACATACATAGAAGCCCGCCTAAATAGAGCTATCCTAGGCGGGCTTCTGCCATTTATCGATATATTAATTACACAGGAGGTCACTATGAATTCGTCATTATACTCCATTCGAGGGACACGGCTTTATGTTGAACAATATAACGAAAAAGCTGAAGAAGTTTTGCTGTATTTGCATGGTGGACCTGGGGCAAGTTGTATTGACTTCTGTTTTTATCAGGCAAAGGAACTATCTCGTGCATTACGTGTAATTGCAATAGATCAAAGAGGAGTATTACGATCTGACCCTATTCATGAGAATGAGCAATTTGGGATTGATGATATTATTCAAGATCTTGAAGAGCTAAGAATTGAGTTAGGGATAAGCAAATGGAACCTGCTAGGTCATTCATTTGGAGGGATTTTAGCGGTGAAATATGCTGTTAAATACCCAAATGCTATTAAAAAGATTATATTTGAAACGCCTTGTTTTGATACGCAAAGCTCGACGAGATCTATTATATCTAAAGCAAGACAGCATTTCATGGAACATGTTCATTCCGATGGGACTAGAGAATGTGATAAGTATCTTAATGGGGATTTTAATCCGAATGAGATGTGGAATGCAATGGGAAGGATTTTTCAACTTTTGGGTGAAGATAAGGATCTTTTATATTTTAAAGGACTGACTCCAGACGAATATAATAAAATCTTTCAAAGCCAAGAACATACAGAAGACTTGTGGAGCCAAAATGAAATCCATCATTCCAAGCTGCAAGAAGAAGGAAAACTATTCGAGAATTTAATTCCTGTTCTATCCTTATTGTCTTGTCCTACATTGCTTATGGCAGGTGCTTTTGATCCTGTGTGCTGCACTGTGCAACAACATGCTTATTTACAACAGGTTGAAGATAGTAGAATCATCGTGTTCGAGAAAAGTGCTCATTTTCCAAGATTAGAAGAACCAGAAAAATATACGAAGGAAGTATTATCGTTTATTTTAGATTAAAAAAGGAGGCCACAAGATGAGTCAGAAAACCATTATATACATAACAAGACATGGGCAGACAGAGTGGAATGTCTTGCATAAAATGCAAGGGCATCAGGATTCTCCTTTGACCTCTCTTGGCATCATTCAAGCAGAATGGCTCAGAGATGCGATGTCGGGGGAAAAGATAGACGTAATTTATTCTAGTTCAAGTCCAAGAGCGGTGAAGACAGCAGAAATCATTAAAGCGAATCGGGGGCTAGCTATTATTGAAGCAGAAAATTTGAGAGAAATGAATTTAGGTGAATGGGAAGGTCAGATTCAAGCAGAACTTAAGACACGTTACCCTGAACAGTTTCATAACTTTTGGAATGACCCAGAACATTTCTCAGTGCCTGGGAGTGAAACATACCAAGAAGTTTTAACAAGGTCAACGCACATATTACATGACATTCTTGCTAAACATGAGGGAAAAACTATTATGATTGTAACCCATACGGTAGTCGTTAAACTACTGATGAGCTATTTCGAAGGACGTCCACTTAAAGAGATATGGAATCCCCCATATATATATCCAACATGCCTATGCAAGATTGAATATGAAGATCAACGTCCGGCCATTGTTTTGCATGGAGATATCTCACACTATAAAGAGAAGCCTATCGAAAGCTAGACACATTAGTGCCAGTCGTTACAGTAAGGAGAATTATAATGAGGATCGGTCTAGTCAGACACTTTAAAGTAGTCGATGATACGAAAGGGCTTTGATGACCTCCCAACAATTTGACCGTTGGGTTGAACATTATGAACAGTGTGACATTGCAATCCACGATAATATTAAGCGCGCAAAGAGGGATTGCTGTTATTCAAGTGACCAACAACGCGCAGTGAAGACAGCCGTACACTTTTATGACGGTGAGATTGTCAAGACGGCTTTGCTGAGGGAAGTTAATATCAGGTCAATTACAACAACGAGATTGAAGCTGCATCGTTCTGTTTGGCTTGTAGTAGGGAGAATAGGATGGTTGCTTAATCACCCTACGCAAGAGGAAAAAAAGATGACCTTGCTCCGTGCAAAGGAAATCATAGATGAAATCGAGTCAACACCATACAGTAACGTATTGGTGACCAGTCATGGAGCCTTTATGACGGTACTTAGAAGAGAACTGAGAAGAAGAGGATATAAAGGGAAGTATTTTTTCAAACCAAACAATGGAGAACTTTACCTATTTGAAAAGTAAGGATGAGATAATACGTTTGTAGAATTGAGTCAGGAGGTAGAAGGGTATGCTCTGGTTTATATTTATGACGTTAATATTAATTACGCTTCTTGATATTAGTGTTACGCTCCGCAAGCAGCTGCAGCAATCTAAAGATACAGAAACTGCAATATATCGGCTAATTGAATTAACTAAAGAAGATATGAACAATAAATGGTAGAGTAGCGCAAGAAATAGATCGCATGCACCTCTTCAAAAGGAAGTGATGATCATATATACGTACGTATATTTTGTTAGACATGCAGAATCACCTTATATTGCTGGTATGGAACGAGCAAGAGGCTTATCAGAAAAAGGGAAATGTGATGCAGTCAAGGTGAAGGATATCCTCCTGCAAGAAGATATTTACCTAACGAGACTGTGGAAGGATTCATAATTAGAGTAAATGAGACATGATTATAATAGTGTGTAAACTAGCAAGCCTCATCGTTTCAGTATTTGATCATTATTATTAGAGCAAAGGAGGCAGTAAATTGGCCGATCATAATCGTATTCGACTATTCGATCGACAAGCACAATCCTATGAAAAGCGCAGAAAAAACTTACAGCTGGCAAGTGAACGAAGAAGATTATTGCGCCACGCAACGGGCAAGGTGCTGGAAGTTTCAGTTGGGGCAGGGAACAACTTTCCGTTCTATCCCTCGGATGTTCATGTGACGGCAGTCGATTTCAGCTCTAAAATGATTGAAAAGGCGGCAGAGGCCGCTGAGGAATACAGTTTAAGTTGTGAGCTAGTGATTTCTGATGTAGAGAGCTTGGATTTTTCAGAGAATAGCTTTGATACAGTCGTATCTACGCTGTCATTATGCGCGTATGAGAATCCAAATCAGGTATTAAGCAATCTACAGTTATGGGTAAAACCAGGTGGGAAAATACTTTTGTTAGAGCACGGAATTAGTTCGAATCCCATCTATGCATGGTTTCAGCATCGCTTGGATCGCTTATCCGTAAAATTCGTAGGCTGTCATCAAGACAGAGATATATTGAAAATGGTGCAGGAAGCCGGGATTATTATAGAGCATATGGAACGAATGATGTTACATTCAGTCGTTCTTATTCAAGGAACGGTTCGAAAATAAATACAACGCTGTTACGAGTGTCATGACATAGCACATCATTAATTAATATAAATTTATTGATAAACGATAAATAGTGTGTTAAATTCAATATGACATTAATGATGTGAGGTGCGCGATTTGAAAAGGGGATCAACACTTTTCTTGAAAACCGTTGTGATTCTGATGGGGATACCAGTACTTGCTTTATGTGTAATTTGGTTACCGATGATAACACGGGGAATTGTTGAGAATTATCCGAAGTGGGAGTACGTACAGTATCCCGTATATGTAGTGATGTATGCATCGGCAGTAGCATTTTACATTGCTTTGTATCAAACATGGCGGTTGCTTACCTATATTGATACAAACAAGGCGTTCTCAGAGTTGTCTGTTAAGGCATTAAAAAGTATTAAGCAGTGTGCGCTAACCATAAGCGGTTTATATGTGCTTAACTTACCGCTGCTATATATTTTGGCAGAAATTGATGATGCACCAGGTCTTATTTTACTGGGGTTAATCGTTATTTTTGCATCTGTCGTTATTGCAGTGTTCGCAGCTGTTCTCCAAAGACTCCTGCAAGAAGCCATTCATATTAAATCAGAAAATGATTTAACGGTCTGAGGTGAATAACATGGCGATTATTATTAATATAGATGTAATGCTGGCAAAACGAAAAATGAGCGTAACGGAACTATCAGAGCGAGTCGGAATAACGATGGCTAATCTGTCTATCTTGAAAAATGGAAAAGCGAAGGCGATTAGAGTGTCAACATTAGACGCAATATGTAAAGCGTTAGACTGTCAGCCAGGAGATATTCTAGAATATAGAGCAGATGAAGAAGCGGAACAATAATTATACAACCTTGCCCCATCAATGATAAGATGTATAATATTGGTACGAACTTAAATGAAACATGACCCAGCCCAAGAAGAGAGATCGAAGGCCGGGTCATGTTGTATTTCATTACGAAGTGATATCGGATATGGGGTGAGTTCTTGATGGATTTATCTGTATTAAAGACGAAAAGCGAAGTTCAAATTGCCTATTTGGATTCAAAGGATTACCAAGCGAAGAATTGCAAAGATACAAGGAAACCTTTCCCAATTTATTGTCGTCTATAGAATTGAAAGATAGTCGACATGATATTAGAAACACGGCTGGCATGGAGATTCAGCAAGCCATAAAGCAGTTTTTAAAGGAAGGGAACATCTGATGAAAAAATCGAAGCAGGTAAGAGTATGGTTAACCTGGTTGTTCGGTGTAATTTGTTTCGCTTCAATGATGTTGTCTTATTATATATTATCGACGAATAAAGAAAATACTGCGTTAAGTGGACTAATGAGTTTAGCCCTCATGACATTCTTATTAACCGTGGGGAATGTAGTCGTACTGATAACGAAAAAGGCCTCGAGATAATGTAAATAAGCTAAGAAGGGTGGATGAACCGATGAGATATGTTGTGGTGTTACTCATAGGTGTGCTTTTAATAAGTGGTTGTTCAGACCAAACACCAAGTAGCAATTTAGCTCAAACACCAAGTAATTATTCAGATCAAACACCCTCTCAGACCAATAACACCAAAACTATTAAAGTGAAATATCTACAAAAGCTCGATACGGAATTTACTTCACAGGATGAAGAGATAGTTGCAACGTTTGAAGACATCGTCAATCAGGCTGAAAAAAGACCTGGTATTCTTAATTATGTGGCTGAGTATAAGCTTGAATTTATCAATGCAGAGCAAAAAATTGGAACCTATCATTTATCATTAGGCACAGATCGAACGATGCTTGGCTTACTGGTTAATACATCGAATACTCATCAGGGATACGAGATATCAATCGAGCATGCTAATCGACTTAGAGAACTTCTTTTAGAACGTTAACAACGAAAGGTGTTGAGATATTTGGAGTGTTTAGGTTGTAGAATTGCTCATCAGATTGAGCCTGATGTACACGTGGTCTATGAAAATCAATACCTTTCTGTAGTGCTCGACATCGCCCCATTTAATGAAGGACATATCCTCATCCTTCCTAAAAACCACTATCATGATCTTGAAGAAATTGATGAAATCACGCTTACAGAAATAATGAAAGCTTCTGTGGGACTCTCTCGGAAATTAAAGAAGGTATTCAATCCAGACGGTATCACGATTTGTCAGAATGGCGGGATTTATAATGATTTAGGACATTATCATATGCACCTCATCCCTCGTTATAAACATGATGGATTCAGCTGGTCTGAGCCGATCATTGACCATAAAGCTGGATCAAGATTGAAAGAAACGCAACAAAAACTTGTGAAAGAAGAGGAAATGGAATGAATCTCGCCAACAAAATCACGCTGATAAGAATTTGTCTTATCCCCTTCTTCATAGTAGCGTACCTACAATATCCAGTTTGGCTGGTGGAACAATACCCATTTTTAAGTAAGGTTAACGAGTACGGGGTGTATTGGGCAGTTGCAATCTTTATTATTGCTTCCGCTACTGACAAGTTAGACGGCTATATTGCTAGAAAATTCAATTTGGTGACCAACTTTGGAAAACTATTAGACCCGTTGGCAGATAAGCTCCTAGTAAGTGTCGCCTTGATTATGATGGTGGAGCAACATGCTATTCCAAGCTGGATTGCGGTGACGATTATTGGAAGAGAGATTTTTGTTTCAGCTATTCGAATATTAGCCGCATCTAAAGGAGTCGCGTTGGCTGCTGACAAGCATGGTAAATTAAAGCTGGTTCTGCAAGTGAGTGGTATAGCTGCTGTATTGATGGGGAATTATCCATTTGCTTTTGTTACAGATTTCCCGGTTGACTATACAATTATGCTTTTAGCAGTATTGTTAACCGTCTACTCTGGCTTTAGCTATATGAAAAATAACTACAAGCAGCTGCAATTAAAAATTTGAACAGACTTGTTTCACAAAAATAAACTGGCCTGATTTCAATAAAAAATTGCTGCTTCACGCTATAGAGGAATATTGGGCAAGGAAATTGGACTAAATTCAGTCTTGTAGGAGGTAACAATGAAAAAAGTACTCCTAGTTATGCTGTCTATTGTGATCGTTGTGTTAGGTATGCTGCTTAATTTTAAAGAGTTTCACATGGGAACTGCGGTAAACAGTAAAAATGTCGTTGTAACGGTATGTTATGCAGCGAGCTGGATTTATCTGATTTATGCAGCAGGAAGGCAAAGAAGCAACGTAGTACTGTTTAGCTTTTTGGTCATCTGGTGGTTAACCTTGTTTTCTTCGATTACTAGCGTATATGCCAACGCAACTGAAGCTGCAGTTTATTGGGCTCTTCCATTCATTATCCTCTTTATCGGGCAGTGGTATGGCTTATTACTGCTTTCAGATCAATTTCTGCATGTATCCTTAATTATTGCAATTATTTCCCTAGGGTTTACGATAACAATTCTACAGCTGTTAAAATCGATTAAGCATATACAACATTAACAGGTGGTGTGGATTCATTCAGGGCATAATACGATATAGGAGGTGTACGTTAATGTTCAAAACGTACATTAGCTCTGTTCGATATCTATTGTTCTCATGTATTAGCATGTTGATCCTAACCGGATCTCAGCTTGCTATCAACGTTTACTATGAGAGGGTTTTCTTAATTGTATTTTTTGGTGCTTTCTTTATTGGTTATCTGATTTACACGATCTTATTGACGGCGGATTTAGTAACAAAAAATGTAAAACTAATGATTGTTCAAATTTTGCATATAGAGAATCGCATTATATTAGTGAACAAGCCTAATGGGAAAGCACGTAGAATACGTATCACAAAATCAGAAATAGGCAAATATGAGGTAAATCAACAACTTATGCTAACTTTGACAAAACGTACAGGAATGATATTGGATGTGAAGACGAATTCTGAGCGTTCTACTCTACAATAAAAAACGATCTGCATAAATATGGTAATCTATGCTACAATGAGTAGAATTAAGCTTCAAAGCTATATCAAGATCACTGAATTAGCCGATCAATATGGAGTGATTAGGATGAAATTTATACTTATTTTTGGACCTCAAGCTGTCGGTAAGATGACAGTTGGACATGAATTAACGAAAATAACTGACTTGAAATTATTCCATAACCATATGTCGATCGAACTGTTTCAACCTTTCTTTGGATTCGGCAACGAAACATGGAGATTGGCGAATCTTGTGCGTAAGGAACTGTTTGAATCCTTTGCAAAAAGCGATCAGTATGGTCTAATTTTTACTTACGTCTGGGCATTCGACCTGCAAGAAGATTGGGATTATGTAAAGCAAACCTGTGCGATATTTGAATCGCATGGAGCTGAAATTTACTTTGTTGAGCTTGAAGCCGATCTGGATGAAAGATTAAGACGCAATAAAACGCCATATCGATTGGAGCAAAAACCATC
Organism: Paenibacillus septentrionalis; assembly: GCF_042659865.1. NCBI lineage: Bacteria > Bacillati > Bacillota > Bacilli > Caryophanales > Paenibacillaceae > Paenibacillus > Paenibacillus septentrionalis. The sequence goes on along the minus strand of NZ_JBHSTE010000003.1, from coordinate 441,820 downwards.
GAAGCGCAATGTTGAACAATCGGAGCAAAATCTAATTAAAACGATGGATAATCATAGGCTCAATTCCGATCCAGGCGAGCTGGCAAGGTCGAATTACATGAGAATTAATAATTCCAAGCTAAGTGCAGAAGAAGTAGCAAGTAAAATTAAAGAAACATTTGAATTGTAGCTAACCAGCATAGACACCCACCACGGATAGATGTTATCTAAGGTGGGTGTTTGTATCCAAGCGGCGGATTCTATACACAATTATAAGGCCATTAACAAGAGAGGGATATGTATGAAAGAAAACGTTACAAACGCCTTTGATAAGCTGTCTACTTATTATGAACACGAGGATATTCGATATAGCACCTACAATATGTATTACGAAAGACCGGCTATGGTAAATCTGTTCCCAAAAAATCTGGAGGGTCTTAAGGTTTTGGATGCTGGTTGTGCGGCAGGCTGGTATACGGACTACTTATTATCCAAAGGCGCAGCTCCGACAGCGCTAGATATTAGCCCTGAGATGGTTGAAGCCACAAAACGAAGAACGAAGGGAAATGCGGAGGTTTTGTGCGTCGATTTATCTAAGGAATTGCCTTTTGAATCAGATACATTTGATCTTATCGTTAGCTCTTTAACGCTTCATTACCTAGAGGACTGGCATAAAACATTTGAGGAGTTTTCCAGAGTGTTGACGCGTGATGGCGTGTTCATTTTTTCAGTCCATCATCCTATAATGGATATTTCAATACAAGGTGCGAATTGCTATAACGACACCGAACTGCTAGTTGATCACTGGAAACGTAACGATGAGTTGATTGAAGTTCAATTTTACAGAAGACCATTGCAAGATATTATCAATACGACAAATCAGTATTTTAGCCTTGTCCAGCTAGTGGAGCCCATTCCTACAGAACAATTTAGAGAGCTTAACCCCACTTCCTATCAAACCTTAATGAAAAGACCGAACTTTCTAATGATTAAAGCGATAAACTCGAAAACGTGACCTGTTGCTAGTTAATTTTGATTTGTTTAATTTTTGACACGATGTAGTTTGAGCCATGCTGCTCATTATCCATATAGAGTTGAATGAGCTGCTGATGATGAACGGCTCTTGCTTGAACGACAATATGAAATACCTTTGCCCCGCCGCTTGCAGATGCTTCGCGATTGCTATTAGTCTCAGTTGTATTTCCCGTTACATAAGAATCAATTTGAATAATCCGAACCTCTTCAAACTGCGGATATGCTTCGTTATATAGCGATTGAAGCGTCTTATAAATGATCGGGTGTAATTGCTGCAGCAACGCCTGCTCCAGCAGCTCACATTTTAGCTCAGTCTTAGCAGAAGAGCTGGGTACAAGACAAGATAGCAATGCGAAACAGAGGAATAGAAGCATGAACAGTTTCTTTTTCAATAGAAATCACCCCCTAACATTGTTGCCATGCGTTTATCAATCATACCTGTCATGCTCTAAACTAATGCTGGATAGCCTGTTCCTGATCAATCAGGCTGAATGCTTGAATAAAGCTGTCACACACTATAAAACTTGGGAGGTTCGTTAAGATGAAACTACAAGGAATTACGCCTATCCTCCGGATATTCGATGAAGAAAAGGCAAAGTCGTTTTATGTGGGTTATTTGGGGTTTAAGATCGATTGGGAGCATCGTTTTGAGGAGCAGCTGCCCTTGTATATGCAGCTTTCAAAGGATGATATCAAGCTGCATGTAAGTGAGCATTATGGAGACTGTAGTCCGGGAGCTGCAATACGAATTGAAATGGCAGGCTTAGAAGCGTATCACCGTAGCCTTATTGAAAAGCAAAATAAGTATTCAAGACCGGGCCTGGAGCGTATGCCTTGGGGAAGCGATGAATGCACTGTAACAGATCCATTTGGAAACAGAATTATATTTTACGAGAATCATTCTGAAGCTGAGCGATAGTCCGCTAAGTTGTACAAAAGACTTATTTAACAAGGTAGTATGTAGGGGGCATTTTTATCATGCAACTGGATTATATTCAAAAGCAAGAGAATAAAGGAAGGATCATTCTACAGGCTATCGTAGTTGCAAATCTACTCCTATATGCATCGGTTCTTGTACTGAGCATAATCAATGGCATTTTTAACAATTTGCTTGGCCTAGTCATTCAGATGATTCTTTGTGTGTTTATTTATTTTGGAGGCAATATTGCTAAGTGGATATATATAGTCATTAATTCATTGAATGTGCTGCAAATTATTGTTGCGTTAATGTTCGGGCAAATCGTGTCCAAAGTTCCAACCTACCTAACGATCATTACAATCGTCATGCTAATGGTTTCTATAGCAAGTATTCTCCTATTAATTCTATCATCAAGCGTAAAGGACTATATGTATAAGCAGCGCAATGACTAGGGCATATCTGATTGCGCCCTAGATGCAGATGCTAATAAATGATAGGGAGGGTTAAAGATGAAAGAGCAAAGTCGTATTAACAAAAAGGCTTGGGAATATCGTGCTTATGAATTTTGGAATAAACGAGATGGCAGGCCAGAGGAGAAGGCTAAGAAGCTTATGGAGGACCCGCTCGGGAATCTGAAAAAGCATCAGCAATACTTTGAGCATGTCCAAGGAATGAAGATTGCAAATTTATGTGGTTCCAATGGTCGAAAGGCCGTTCCTCTTGCTCTCTTAGGAGCAGAGGTTACAGTTTTCGATATCTCTGAGGAAAATAAGGCCTATGCATTGGAATTAGCAGCAGAAGCACAGACAAGCATCCAATATATCGTGACAGATATTTATGATATTGATATGCAGCAGCATGGAGAAGCATTCGATATCCTGTACTTGGAAGGTGGTATTCTCCATTATTTCCATGATATCGAGCAGTTCATGACGATCCTCTATCAATTGCTAAAGGATGGGGGACAGCTTATTCTAAGTGACTTTCATCCATTGCGAAAATGCTTGATTGGAGATGGGGAAGTTAATTACTTTGACACTTCGATTAGAAGCGGAGATGTGGCATATAAGGGATACTTTGACGAACAGGAACAGCTCGACTTTCCCGATACCTCACTGCGACTCTATACGTTAAGTGAGATTATCAATGCTCTTTTAGGTGCGGGATTTATAATGAAGAGATTTGATGAGCATCGCGGGTGGAAAAAGGAACCGATTCCTTGGGAGTTTACGATATTAGCCGAAAAGTAGTGCAGAAGTCTGTTCAATTAAATGGGTATTAAACAAGGGAGCGGTAAAGATGATACTGGAAGTAGCGATTTTGAACATTAAGCCAGGAATGAGCAGACAGTTTGAGCGATCTTTTCATGAAGCATCCGCTATTATATCGAGTATGAAGGGTTACATTGATCATCAGCTTCAGAAGTGTATAGAGGAAGAGGATAAATATGTGCTGCTCGTAAAATGGGAAACGATTGAAGATCACGAGATTGGCTTCAGACAATCGGATGAGTACCAGGTCTGGAAGCAGCTCCTGCATCATTACTATGATCCGTTTCCGGTAGTACAGCATTATCGTGAGGTGAGCAGAGTTGTATAAGGCTGTTTTTCTTGATTTCTATGGAACCTTGGTACATGAAGATGATGCGATCGTACCGCTAATTTGTGAAGCCATTCAACAAAGCACGGAGCTGCCATGCACCGCTGAACAAATTGGGCGGTATTGGTGGGAAAAATTTTCGAGCACATGCCGAATTAGCTTTGGTGCGGACTTTCAAACTCAGCGAACAATCGGGATAAGCTCCTTACAGCAAACCATTGATCAATTCCAAGCGGAATGCAATGCGGAAATGCTTATTCGCAGCCAGTTTGAACATTGGAGCAGGCCAAAAGGATATGATGATACGATGCCATTTCTGCAAGCATTAAAGGGAGTGTCTGTATTTATTTTGTCCAATATTGACACCTCCGATCTTATTCAAGCAATGGATTATCATGATATAACAGCAGACGGAATTATTACAAGCGAAGATGTGAGGTCCTATAAGCCGCGTCCAGAGATGTTTCATGAAGCATTGAAAAGAAGCGGCTTTCATCCTCATGAGGTCATACACATTGGAGACTCGATTACGAATGATGTATACGGCGCACATCAGGTTGGCATCCAAACGATCTGGCTGAATAGGTTGAACAGGCAACTGCCAGAGACGATGCAGGCTGATATAATATGCACCAATCTGTATGAAGCTGCAGACATTCTAATAAACGGCAATAGACGATTGACTTAAGCCTGCTGGACATTAGAAACACGATAAGTAGGCGAACAACGGGATATTCACTCCTTAAGCAATGGCCAAATTCGGACTGATGCGCCCTGGGAATAGTGCAGCACAGGATCGACCTGTTCCACGTCTATCCCTTGCTCGGACAAAAGCGTATTTGCATGAATCTCAGCTTTTACTCGCTGCAGCTGCCAGGGCTGATGAAGAAGATCGCAGCGAAGAATCGTACCTTTCGAAGTTGTAGTAAAGAAGCCGTATCGCTCCGTTAGCCATTCATCGAATGACCCTTTTTCAGCACGGGATGGCTTGGCTTTTGGAATAGGAGAGTAGCTGCAATCCAGTTGAATCACAGATTCATGGATTCGACGCTTGGATATAAAGCGGCATGAATGCTGCTCCTTATTCTGAAATTCAATCTTCGCATGATAATAAGGGACGAAACAAAAGGTGCTTGCAAACAGAACAGTAGGCAAATGCGTGGCATCCAGACTGAAAAAGTATACGCCAGGCTTTCCATTTATCGTAATGTAGGTTCTTACATTAACTTCTGGAAATGCTGTTGCCCATGGAATGCCGCGCAATCGAACCTCCGCCGTATAAAAAGGAACAATGCCGATCCATCCCCAACCTTCATAGATATCAAGCTGTAAATTCGCTGGCACGAGCTTGCGCAGCGTCTCTACTCGAATGGGATAATGAATGAACAAGACGTGATGCCAGTCCTGTCGCATCACCCATGGAAGCTTTGGTAGCGGCCAAGGACGGTGACTGGCATCCCATAGCGTCTCGTTTGAATTTGATGACATAATCAGCTCTCCCTATTGTAAGATTGAAACTTTTAATGTAAGGCGTTACCATTGATCTTATCTATCATGTTTGGCAGAAAAAAGAGAGTTTATACGGAATAGAATGATGTTCAAGTAACAATGGAGAGGGATGAGAGGAACCGATGATCATATGGATTAATGGAGCGTTCGGTGCTGGCAAAACAACGACGGCTTACGAGCTGCATAGAAGGATACCAGGTTCTTATGTTTATGATCCTGAAAATATTGGATATTTTCTGCGCAAAAACATGCCAAAGCGCTTATGGAAGAATGATTTTCAAGATCATGAAGCGTGGAGAGCGATGAATGTATCCATGCTTCAAACGTTAAGCCGCGAATTTCAAGGTGTAATTATTGTGCCAATGACCATTGTAAATCCTCAATATTTTGATGAGATCATTCAGAGGCTAAGGGACGAACATGTTGATATCCGACATTTCGCTCTACTGGCAAGCAAGGAGACGCTGTTAAAGCGATTAAGAAGCAGAGGGGATGGCCAGCAATCGTGGCCTGCACAGCAGATCGAACGATGTATATCAAGCTTGTCTCTCGAGATGTTTCAAACGCATCTCTACACGGATCAACTTACGACAGAGGAAATCATTAATCAAATTGCTCAAGCATGCGGCATCGAGCTTCAGCCAGACAATCGAGGCAAGCTAAGAAAGAAGATGGATCGGTTGATTACACAAATTAAGCATATACGAATATGAAAAATAGGATTAGTAGAGGACATTAATTGCATAGGTTGCTGGAATTAGTTGATGATCAAACGGAAGAAATGATAGAAAGACGGTGATAGCTTGCTAGGAAGGATCATCAATTTACTGCCTCGTGATTGGCTGGTTTATTTATATAAGCATTTTCCTTTTAAGAGACTTAAAAACTGGATCGTATATCGAGCACAGCATAAATTTCTTGTTTCTGTTCTAGGTATTATTACAAATGAATCAGGTCAAATTATGCTCTTGAAGCACGTGTATCGTGAAGAACCTTGGGGAATACCTGGAGGCTGGATGGAGCTGGAGAAACCTGAAGAAGGGTTAAAGCGTGAAATATATGAGGAAACCAAATTAAACGTAACCATTACAGGTATCGCTCAAGCGAAATATGGCTCGAACCCAGTACGTATTGATCTCATTTATACAGGGAAGATCGTAGAAGGGACATTTGTACCAAGCTCTGAAATATCAGACATTATGTTTTGCGACCTTGATGATTGGCCTGAAGGAATGCCAGAGGTACAGAAGCGGCTTATTAAGGAAATACTATCTCGGTCGTAAAGCGTTCAGCTAGCATTCAAGCGTTAAAATAATTTCACAAGGGAGACGGGGAGGTGTTCATCGTTGAGCAATGATATACGCTATGAGGAAACGCATACGTTGCCGAGATGGACATGGATCATATGTGTAGTGTTCGTCATGTTCTTTTGGGGGATGGTATACGTTCAACTGGGATTAGGCAAGCCAGTTGGAAGCAAACCGATGTCGAACGCGGGAGTAGTAGTTTTTGCCTGTATATTTGGCTTGCTTCTACCACTGCTGCTTGCTCTGATCCGTATTCGTATCCAAGTCGGTAGTGATACGCTAACCATTCGAATCATTCCCTTCTATCGAAAGACGTTCGAGCTGAAGCGGATTCAACTCTTGACTATAGAAGAGGTGAATCCACTTCAGCAATTTGGTGGCTGGGGGATTCGTTTGAACGGAGAAGCTGTAGGATATATATTTAATGGTACAGGTGCCATTAAGCTGAAGCTGATCGATGGTTCGACGTATGTGATTAGTAGCAACAATCCTGTTGACTTTCATCGTGTATTGAAAGATACTATAGAAATAACAAAAAGTTAATATTTAGTAGTTTCTACAAAATGCTTGTAGCTGACATCCATTCATATGTGCCTACCTTAGATAAGAACGATTAAGGTGGGCATTGGCTTTATAGAAATAAATAGTAACAATAGCTCAGCCTGCTTGTTAGGCGAGCTTTTTTGTCTCCTTGTTAAAACAGCAAAATTCAGCTAATAGAGGTGAGCAGGATGTCTTATCATATTAGAGTTAGGCCTACCGCATTAATTATCGAAAACGAGCAGCTTTTATTAATCGAATACACCGATCATAACGGCGTACATTACAACCTTCCAGGAGGGGGAGCGGAACAAGGAGAAACACTAATTGAAGGTGTAATAAGGGAAGTATATGAGGAAGCTATGGTAGAAGTAGATGTAGGCCCAATCGCATTCGTATATGAGATGGCCCCTCATCATCAATCGGGTGACTATTCACTGGATTTTCATACGATACATGTTGTGTTTGAATGCAGACTTAAAGATGGCGCTGTCCCTAGACTGCCTGACCAAGTAGATTTTCAACAGACTGAAGTGAAGTGGATAGCCCTTGAGAATTTGGATAACATTGTTTTATATCCGAATATGGTGAAGCAGATACAAGCGTATCGTCTTCGGCCACGTACAATTGAATTAATTGAAGACCATATGCTGCCCAGTCATACGCAATAAGACAACAAGAGGTGCTTTCATGAAATCCATTATTACTAGAAAACTTATCAGTTCATTAGGCTCCGCCTCAATATCTACATTAATTTTTCCGCTTCTATTTCTCGGCAATGAATGGGGCGATTATTTGAGCTCCGTATTTTACGCTGCATTTTTTGTCTTCCCCATCGTATTCTTTTATGGGAATGCTGTATCTTTTTTATTGGAGTTTTTGTTAAGAAAATTATCCTCCAGTTGGTCGAGAGCGTTATATATTGTCTTGCATCTGACGTTCGGATTGCTTGGAGGCAGTATTGTAAATATATGGGGTTATTATTGGAATGGAGCAATAGCGGCAGGAATATACGTGCTCATAGACCAGGTCATTAAATATGGTACTCATGCAGTTTATCGACTAATGAAATGGATAGCAATTGCTGCATATGTGCTTTTAGTTATTCTAATGCTCGTTGCGCTGTCCTAATCTGATTATAGCGAGGGTGAGATATGAACATTCAACAGCATGAGATTGCATTTTTAAGGAACAAAGAGCTTGTCATAAAGCCAATTTACAAAGGATATTCAGAAGATCGCAAATTTGTGGTCGAAGATGGACAGAACAAATACCTGCTTAGGACGTTTGATTCTATTCATATTGAGCAAAAACAACTCGAGTATGCTGCACTTAGCGAGATGAAGCGCTTGTCTGTAAAATGTTCCAGGCCTCTTGAGTTTGGAACAATACCATCTAAGGGAATCGGTTATATGCTGCTCACGTACATAGAGGGCCGTGATGCATTAGAGGAGCTTCCAAGCTGCAGCAGCAGCGAGCAATATCAAGTCGGATTTGAAGCGGGAGAGGAGTTGCGCAAAATACACCTCTATACGAAACCAGCTGCTGCTTCTACTTGGTATGAGGACAAGCTGAAAAAGCATCAACGATATATGGAGAAGTATCGCTTTTCCAGTGTGCGGATTCCATATGATACTGCAATCGCGTCTTTTATAGAGGATCATCTTGCTCTTATGAAGCATCGGCCAAATGTGTTTCAGCATGACGACTTTCACGCAGGCAATTTAATTATGCAGGAGAAGAGACTTGCCGGGGTCATTGATTTTAATCGATTCGATTGGGGGGACCCTGATCATGAGTTTTTGAAGCTGGGAATGTTTAGTGTAGAAACCAGCGTACCATTTTCGATTGGACTAATCAGAGGCTACTTTAAGCAAGAGCCTGACGAGCTGTTTTGGAAAAGGTATGCGCTCTATCAAGCCATGTGCATGTTTTCTTCTATCGTTTGGATTCAGCAGGTAAAGCCGGAGGAAACAGAGCAAATGCTAGAACGGCTTAATCGGGTAATTGAGGATCATCATGGATTTGAGTACATGAGACCTAACTGGTATAGCGAATACTCAGAATAGTTATTCAAGAGGCTGAGAAGTCAATGCATGGAAGGTGTAATCTAATGGACATTTTTAATGAGTTGGTCTCACATTATTTCGAGCTTCAACCAGAAGCTTTTCGCCCTGTACCTTTTGGACTGACGAATCATTCTCGGATAGTCGATATAAATAACCGATCCTACATTGCTAGAATCTATGATAAAAGCACTAAAACGATTGATAGATTACGTTATGAGATTGAGCTGACAGCCTTCTTAACCCAGCAGCAATTATCATTTGACGTACCTTTCTTTTTACGGACGATCAACGATTCAACTTACGTGGAATTATCTAATGGACAGCTTGGAGTAATGATGCTTTTTATTGAAGGGGCAGCTCCTGATTTAGAACGTTTATTGGATGTTGAAGAATACGGACGAGTTGTAGGTGAAGTTTCTGTAGCTCTTCAAGCGTATCTACCATCAGCACAATCATCATCTCATATTAGCTTTAATAGGGTGGAGAGCTTGCACCCGTTGGCTAATAATAACCATGTTCTACAGTTCCTATCAAAACCACCATTCTTCATTGCACAACAGAAGCTGGACAAAATCATCGAAATTATGAACGAGCTTAAGCACATTCAACCCAAACTTGACCAGCTGCCCAAACAGGTTGTTCATCATGATCTCTTGCTGTTCAATTTGTTGATTGACCCCGAGACTAGAAAGATGAATGGAGTGCTTGATTTTGATTTCGCCTCCTATGACGTAAGAGCGCTAGAGCCTGCTATATGCATCACCCATCTCGTGCAGGTTAATAGCCAGCCTCTAGAAGCGATCGCTGTTTTTTGGAGCGAGTATAAGCGTTTTATGGAGCTTACACCTGTGGAAATAGTATATGTGCCAGCTTTGATACGTTTATATTATATTGCACTAATTTACATTTATATTGGTCAGGCTTATTCCGGACGAGAGATAGAGCAATATTTTCTATTTATCGTTGATCAATTGGAGCACATGGAACAGTGGCTAGGGCAGCATGCTCATGAGCTCGAATCAATTTTGAAAGGAGAAGTGTAATGAAGCTCAATGTAAGATTATTGGTGGAATCTCTTATCGTAGCATTTGTTTTAATGGCAATCTTCTTCATATGGCAAATCGTACAGGGCTATTTTCTAACAAAGAAGATCGTTCATAGCTTTGACAGTACGATGGCTGTAGATCATGCATTTCCATCCAATGTTGTTATAACTTCCTCTAACAGTGGACTTAATTGGTCGGTATCCGTTGCCGTATTTCTATTAATGGCAGTTGTGTATTACGGAATCCGCTATCTGTTTATCCATTATAAAAGAAGTAAATAAAGTGTTGAAATATGTGACGGGAGATGTATAATTATGGGATCAGCTCCTGACAGCCATTGAACAACCTAAGATATGAGCAAAATCTTAGGTTGTTTTTTTTATATATTTCAATACTCATAAATGGGAGAGGAGGATCAGGCATGAAACCTAGAGTAACCGTTATTACGATAGGTGTTGATGATTTGGAACGCGCGCTCGATTTTTATCGCGATGGTCTTGGATTTCCTACAGAAGGTATTATAGGACGTGAATTTGAACATGGTGCGGTAGCATTTTTTGATTTGCAACCAGGACTTAGGCTGGCGATATGGGCTCGAAAAGATATCGCTCATGATACCCATTTAGAGGTTATGCCACGAAGCGCAACAGAGTTCACTTTAGGTCATAATGTTGCAAGCAAGGAAGAGGTTGATCTGATTATGGATCAAGCCAGTGAAGCTGGAGCAACAATAACTGTGCCAGCGCATGATACCTTTTGGGGAGGATACTCTGGCTACTTTCAAGACCCCGATGGTCATTTGTGGGAAGTGGTTTGGAACCCGCAATGGACATTAGGCGAGTAACAAAAGGAAATGAATGGGGATGAGCTGATGTCGAATTTAAGCTATACGTTTGATTCCTTTGATGATCAGTTGAAAAGCAGGGAGATCGAGCGGCTTACGAGCAATGTGGATAGTCATTCCAAGGTGATGACGGAGATTTTTCTGAATAATGGGTTGCACGAAGCGAAAAAAGTGCTTGATGTGGGCTGTGGGACAGGCGCAATGATTGATATGTTTGCTAAGCTTATGCCCAATACAACCTTTGTTGGGCTTGATAACAGTCATCATATATTGGCTAAAGCGGAAGAAAACGTGCTACCCAATACAAGCTTTACTCGTGGAGAGGCTGCTTTGCTTCCATTCGAGGACAATAGCTTTGATTTCGTTTATACGAGGCTTGTACTGATGCATAATCACATTCCTGAACGTATTATTCGTGAGATGAAGCGAGTGTGCAAGCCGGGAGGCATGATTATTTGCGTAGAAGTCGATGATGAAACGATGATTTTTCATCCTTATAGCAGCGAGTTTTCTGATCTCATGCGAGCCAATGTTGCCTATGCAGCTCAAAATGGCTGCGATCGAATTATCGGAAGAAAGCTATTTTCTCTTTATAAAGCGGCAAATATTCAGCAAGTGAAAGTCATTACACAAACAAGTGACTATGAAGGTCCATATAACGACATTCCATTTCCTTTACAGCTTGCAATCGGTTCTGATCAAGCGATGCATTTAGTGGAAGCAGGCTTGATTACCGAGGCTCAACGGATAGATATTCTTCAAAAAATCAAATTATTTTGCAGTGATCCGAATCGATTTTATTCGGGCTCCTTTATGTACAGTATTGGCAAGAAGGAATAATACAGAACGCTCACCTAAGACAACTCAACAGGGTGGGCGTTTGCTGTAATGAACAGTATTGGGGCAGCGTAAGGAATCCGAGTATGAGGGAGGTAGAAGCATGATTGCAATCAAGATACTACAGGCTGATGATGTTGAGCAATATCGCGAGGTGCGACTCGACGCATTAAGTCGATCGTCAGAGGCATTCGGTGCAACATACGAGGAAGAAGCTGAACGAGATATTGAAGCTACAAGGTCGAGGCTGCAGTCGTTGCCTCATCAGTTTGTACTAGGTGCGTATGATCAAGAGCAGCTTATTGGAGTGGTTGGCTTCAAGCAAGAGCAGGGCGTCAAATTCAGGCACAAAGGATTCATTTGGGGTATGTATGTAAAGCCAGAACATCGCTCCCAAGGTGTTGGCAGGCAGCTTCTTCATGAAGCAATCCGCTTAGCAGGGCTTATTGAAGGGCTGGAACAAATTAATTTAAGTGTCGTTACTAGCAACAATGCAAAGGCGTTATATGAATCGTTCGGATTTACTAGCTACGGCTTAGAACGAAAAGCGATGAAGCAGAATGGCACGTATTACGATGAAGAACTGATGAAGCTAACTCTTCCAATTAGAAGGATGTAACGATAGGAAGGAGGAGTAGATATGTTTAGCTACCGTGTTGATGACAAGCTGTGCATGACGTTGTTAGAGCTTCATCATGCCGAGGAGCTGTTCAGGCTTTTAAATCGCCATCGCAATGATTTGCGTAAGTGGCTGCCATGGGTGGATGGAACGAATACGGTTGAAGATACAAAAGCCTTCATTCATTCATCGCTGCAGCAGTTTGCTGCTCATAATGGCTTCCAGGCAGCTATTTGCTATGAAGGTACTATCGCAGGCTGCATCGGACTTCACAATATCGATTGGCATAACAAAAAAACGTCTATTGGCTATTGGCTGGCCTCGGATCAACAAGGCAAAGGAATGATGACGCGAGCATGCAGAGCCTTAATAGATTATTCGTTTAAGGAGTTAAACCTTAACCGAGTTGAAATTAGAGCAGGGGAATACAATCAGAAAAGTCGGGCAATTCCTGAAAGGCTTGGCTTTGTTCAAGAGGGAATCGTAAGACAGGCAGAATGGCTGTACGATCATTATATCAATCATGTCATCTACGGCATGTTAGCTGAACATTGGGAGTGAGTGTAATGAAGGAAAAATTATTAGCATGGTATGACTACAATTGCTGGGCAAATGAGCGAGTACTGGACCATCTGCAAACTGTGCCAGCCGATATTTTTGTGAAAGATGTTAATCTTGGGTTTCAATCAATTTCTCATGTGCTTGGTCATATCGCAACCGCTGATCGTATATGGTATTCACGTATCAGTAAAGGAATTAGCCCATCCTCGTTGGAATTCACGCCATATAGAAACGTGGAAGAAGCACGCATAGATTTTCTAAACAATAAACAAAGCATGCGGGCTTTTATCGAGTCGGCTTCGATTGAACAGACGGTTTCCTATAAGAACACATCCGGGCAACCATTCGAGCATACGATTGAGCAAATTGTTCAGCATGTGGTCAACCATGGTACTTATCATCGTGGAAATATTACGACTATGCTTAGGTTTCTGGGTTATGCAGGAGTGAAGACAGATTATATCGCTTTTCTTAGATGATAATCAAGCTTAGCAGTTCAAAGCAATGAATGGAGTTGATGAGATGTGCAGCAAGTTGAGCTTGTAGAGGTATCACTGGATCAAAAGTTCATTTTAAGACAGCTGATTGAGCTCTATGAATATGATTTTAGTGAGTACAATGATCGAGATGTGAACGAATACGGTCAATACGGCTATAAGTACTTGGATCATTACTGGACTGAAAATGATCGCCATCCCTTTTTTATAAAGGTCGACCAACAGTATGCAGGATTTGTATTAATTAATAGTCACTCTTATCTGGTGAAGGGTAGTCAAGTGAGTTCGGTAGCAGAATTTTTTATTATGCGCAAATACCGTGGAAAAGGTATAGGGAGAACGGCGGCAACTTCTGTATTTGACCGTTATAGAGGAAATTGGGAAGTGCTTCAGCATGGTAATAATCAACCTTCTAAACGATTTTGGCACAGTGTGATCGATCAGTATACGGACGGTCACTATGAGCTGTTGGAGGTAGAGACTGAATCATGGAGGGGGCAAGGCTTCGTATTTAATAACGAAGGCAAATTATGAAAAGACTTGTGATGATAAGTGATATACATGGTTGTGTCGATGCTTTCATAGCGTTGCTAGAGAAGCTCGATTTTAACAACGACCATGATCAGCTAATATTGCTCGGTGACTATGTTGACCGGGGACCAAACAGCAAGGAAACGGTAGAGCTGGTTATGAAGCTAGTGTCACAATCAGGTGCTGTTGCTTTGCGTGGTAATCATGATCAACGATTGGTGGATCTCGTTTTTCAGGATGATGATTTAATAAGAAAGAAGTTTATAGAGCATGGTGGGCTTCCTACCCTTCACAGTTATTGTGGCTATAAGGTTGAAGCGGATAAGCTAGACACAGCCATTGCGTTTATACGTACACAATATAGCAAGCATTTGGAATTTTTGCGTACATGCCCGCTTTATCATGAAGATGAGCACCATATTTATGTTCATGCAGGGTTGAATCCAGCTTTTTATAATTGGAAAGAGCAGCCTTCTATTGACTTTATGTATATAAAGGAAGACTTCCATCAGCATTCCTTCAGCCTAAGTAAACGCATTGTGTTCGGTCATACACGAACGATCGAGCTGCACGAAAAGCCGGACATATGGTTTCAACCAGATAAGATTGGTATCGATGGAGGATGTGCGTATGGGTTGCAGCTGAATGCGCTCACCTTGTGGAATGGTATCTATACATCCTATCATATTCAGGCTTCGCAACGGTCTGGTCTATGACAGTAGAAAAGGAGAGGATTGCATGCGCGACGTATTTGTAACTGATCTGGACGGCACATTGCTGCGGTCAGATCAAACGTTATCGACGTTTACAATTAATGTGCTTAATGATGCGATTCGAAAAGGATTCGTAATTAGCTATGCCACTGCTAGAGGTCTATTAAGCTCAAGAGCAGTTACCGCTCATATAGAGTGGAGACATCCCGTTATTTTATACAACGGAGCTCTTCTCTACGATATGCAGCATGAAGCGGTAATCGATGGCTACTGGCTAAATCATATTGCTGCGGACACGATCATACAGCTAGGGAAAGAATACGGTGTTGTACCCTTTTATTTCGCGTTAAATGCAGAGAATCAAGAACGTGTATACCATGAGCCGCTTACGACGTATGGCATGGTTGAATTTAAGAAGAGTCGACCTCAAGACCCAAGATTTCGCGAAGTGACAGCGTTGGAAGCATCTACTGATTGTCGCTCCCTTGTGTTAACGTATATTGCGGAACAGGAGCAATTGCTTCCCTTTCAGCGTGCGGTAACAGCCGAATTAGGAGAACAGGTTCATTCACATATGATGCAAGATTACTATATTCCGAATCAATATTTTTTGGAGTTTAGCAACCCTCTAGCAACGAAGAAGGAAGGCTTGCGAATGTGGGCAAGACATATGGATGTAGATCCTCAGCACATTACGATTTTTGGGGATCATCTAAATGATAGAGGATTGTTCGAAGCGGCGGGGAAGAGGCTCGCCGTATCCAATTCCCATATGGAAATAGTAAAGCTTGCCGACGAGATTATTGCAAGCAATAACGAGGATGGAGTAGCTAGGCATATACAGGCAACAGTCCTGGCGCATCGTTGAATGGTGGTGAAAGGTTGATCAAGGTAAAAGGCATCATATTTGACATGGATAATACGTTACTGCGCTCCTCTATCGATTTTGCTGCTATGAAACAGGATGTAGCTGCTTTTATATCCACGTATGGCATTAGGCTAAGCGAGTCGGAACTGCTTAGGCATACAACCTCTACCATTATTGAGGAGGCTGTGCAAGCTAAGCTGCTGTCAGATGAGGCCATTGCTCAATTGTGGGATGTGGTGCAAGGCCATGAAGTGCAAGGGATGCATCATGCAGATCTTGAGCCAGGCGCGAAGCAATTGCTGGAGCAGTTAAAGCCGAATTACAAGCTCATTGTAATTACGAATAACGCCTATGCTGCGGCTGCGAAGGCACTTCAAGCTAATCAGATTATGCATTATTTTGATAATGTGCTTGGCAGAGAGTCAGCGAATGCACTTAAGCCATCACCTGTTGCTTTTTATAACGTACTGGAGCTGTACGCAGATACTACTCCCGAGGATTGGCTTTCAATTGGCGACTCATGGATCGATGGGAAAGCCTCCTTGGCTGCGGGTATTCCTTTTATCGCCTATCAGAGCGATAAGGCGAAGATGATGGAGATGGGAGTAGAGCCGTTAGCGTTCATTTCAGCACTTGAGGAGCTTCATGATTATTTAATATGATAAAAAGTCAACGTTATTAGTTTCTGAAGTGTGCACAGGAAGGAGACATAAGATGAACGAATTTTTGTTTTCAGACGCTAAAACCTCGGTTGTGGGAGTAATCATGCCTTTTATTTTAATACTGCTCGTTATTTTATTTGTTGTCAGCTTTTATTTATTCATTAAGCGCATAGTTATAGCAAGACGCAATACTGAGAAGGCGTTAATAAGAATTGAAGCACAGCTGGAGCGAATATTGGCGAGACTCGAGGTGCTGGACAAAGGACAACGCCAAGTTAATAGTAAGGAGGAGGCGATCAACAAGGATGGTTAGACCGCCCTTGCAAGGAATTTCTTATTTATGTATTAGAGTAGTGGCACTTATCGTATTTCTGCTAGGCTTGCATAATCTTATGAGTTTCTTTCAAATCTCATTGCCTACTTATTTGCAAGTGATTAATGTGAATTGGTCAAGCTTTGAAATTTTTCTAATGGCGGGATTGCCGGCATGTATGCTCATTATTATCAGTATCGTGCTGTGGTTGGCTGCGGGCAAATTGTCAATAGTTCTGCTTCCGAAAGATGCTGCTAGGCAAGATTCGACCATTGAATCAATAGCTCATTTAAGAGGCATTGAAGCATTTGTGCTTGGCATAATCGGTCTCCTGCTTGTCATCTTCTCGTTTACGACACTGGTGCGAATCATTAGCAATCATATCGTCATGGTCTCGCACTCTGATTTTGGTCTGATTAATTATCAAGCTCATTTCTCTTCATATATGGAGCAAGGACTTCGCCTTGTTATAGGGATTGCTTTATTGGTGAAAGCAGACAGTGCAACCTATCTGCTGCATAAGATTAGAAGAATAGGTTTAAAGAAACGAGCAATTAAGTAATGGGAAGAGAAGTTGAAAAGAATAGAATGGAGGAACGAAATGATGACAAGTCCGATTGAAAATAAGGTTAAGGGCGTATTTATTCCTGTGAGCAATATTGAGAAAGCGAGAGACTGGTATTGCCGCTTGTTTAAGTTGCCGAGTGATGGTGAAATCTTTTTTGGACATCTCTATGTCCTA
The DNA here is from genome assembly GCF_042659865.1 of Paenibacillus septentrionalis. Classification (NCBI taxonomy): domain Bacteria; kingdom Bacillati; phylum Bacillota; class Bacilli; order Caryophanales; family Paenibacillaceae; genus Paenibacillus; species Paenibacillus septentrionalis. Next base: position 424,630 of record NZ_JBHSTE010000003.1, on the reverse strand, counting down.
CCGATGCAGGGTGCTGTAGATATTGTGCTGGACAGTAAAATTTATGCGCCTGATCGTGTAATGAAAGTTCCAGTTGTCCAGTTAGCTACACAGAATATAGAGCAGAGCTATGCGTATATGAAGTCCTTAGAGGTCGAGCTATTAACCGAAATTGAAAATGGACACTGGTTTAACTTTAAGGATCCAGACGGCAACGTACTCATGGTGTGCCAATAGGTACGGATGGCTAACGAATATAAGCGGGGTGTACGATGCAGCAAAGAGTAAAATTTTTTTATAGGCAATTTATAAAACAACCCTTATGGTTTAAGCTCGTCGTGCCGCTGTGTTTTATATCATCGGTGTTATTCAGCAGCTCCTTGTTTACTCAGCCGATCTACGGCAGTCTGTCTAAGCTTGCTGCTGCGATTTTCTTTTGTGTATTTGGCTATAAGCTGAGAAGCAATAAAAAGCTTTCTATTCTGTTTTACGTATTTGCTCTAATCTGTTTGATTTTAGCTTGGACCAGCTGGGAATAACAACGGAAAAGACAAAAGAAGAAAATCATGGAAAACCATGTTAAAATAGTTTGACATGGTTTTTTATGTAGAAAATGCGCGTGGAGGGAGATTACAATGAACAATTTATATGTTATCTCTCTCGAAAGCTGTTCAAAAAGGATTGAACGTAGTCATCAATATAAACGAGCAAGGGGGAGTCAAAGATGAAGATTGCGCTGGTTTTATTTGACGGTGTAACCTTTCTTGATTTTGTTGGTTTTTACGATGTGATTTATCGTTTGAACATGTTTGAGCAAACAAAAGGTACAACGTGGGACATCTGCGGACTTACTGAAGAAGTGACTGATGAGCTTGGCATGAGAGTAAAGGTGAATGTGATCAAGCCTAGTTTATCTCATTACGATCTTGTGTTTATACCTGGGGGGATGGGAACGAGACGATTGAAGGATGATCAGGTCTATATCGATTGGATTCGAACTGCAGAACCAGTGCCTTATAAGGTATCGGTATGTACGGGCTCCTTATTATGGGGAGCAGCAGGGTTTCTGCAGGATAAGAAAGCAACAACACATCCCAATGCCTATGAATTACTGGAGCCTTATTGCGAAGAGGTGGTCCAAGCTCGCATTGTAAGAGACGGAAATGTAATAACAGCAGGTGGTGTTACCACTTCCATCGATCTGGGTATCTATCTTATTGAAAGGTTTGCGGGTGCAGAGGAAGCCGCAATTGTAAAAAAACAGCTCGATTATCCTTATACTGTTCAAGGTATTGTGGAATGAAGCACAGAATGAACATTGTTATCGTATTCACACTTATGGTTGCTGTACTAACGGGCTGTGGGGGCAGTGCTCCTCCAGACGGTGAAGGGTATGTGTTGGAGAAAACCAGCACGGGAGTCTTAATTATAGATCGGCGCATAGTGGACGCGAAGTGGAATGAGATTATAGACGATTACGACGGAGATGCAATTGTACTGCGTACTAATAAAATTGGATTGAAGCAGGGGCAAAAGGTACGCTATTGGCTTGATGGAGGCGTAAACACATCATACCCAGCTCAAGCATTTGCCAAGAAAATTCAAATTATTAACGAACAATAGGAGGCTCTATATGAATACGCTAACCGACCTAATCGAAAAAGCAGAAATTAATTATATGATCGATCGCATGATAGCAATTCAACAGCGTGAGGGCAATCCAGAGGGGATTGAGATCAGACGATTTGGAAGCGCTGTTGCATTCTATAGCAAAACGATGCCGTGGGGCTTGTTTAATAATGTAAAGGGATATCTTCAAGAGGATGTCATTGACGATATTATTCAATTTTATAACGAACGTGATCGCAAATTTGAATTTCAAATCATTCCTAGCAAGGTGAATCCACCCGTATTGGCTATGCTTCATCAGCGATCCTTTTATCAATCGGGCTTTCATACCTCGCTGTTTGCCGAGCCGAGAGCAGTGGAACTGAAGGAGCAGCCGAATATTTATATACGTGAGCTGAAGGAGGAGGAATTCGAGACGTATGCGCGAGTGCATTGTCTAGGCACCGGTCTTTCCTTGTCAGGTCAATCAGCTGTTGCCGCCAACAATCACGTATTGTTCCAGCGTGAAGGATGGCGTTACTATATCGCATATTATTATGACCAACCAGCCGCAGTGGCAGTCATGCATATTGAAGATCAGCTCGCTTCGCTTACGTTCGCAACAACGTTACCGGAATATCGAAGAATGGGATTACAAAGCCAGCTCTTGCAAGCTAGAATCAACGAGGCCTATCACCGTGGATGCAGGCTTGTCGTTGGACAGTGTACGTATGGCTCTGCGAGCCATCGCAATATGGAGCGAGTCGGCATGAAAATTGGCTATACACGCGCCACATGGACAATAGCATCAGAATAACGATGTGCAAAGGAGTATAGTTATGAAAAGTATTAAGCCAGGAAGAGGTCCATCTGCAATGAATGCGGTGGGAGGTATTATTGCTGGCATAGTTGGAGTTATATGGACGATCAGTGCAGCTAGTATGGGTGCTCCTCCAGCTTTTATTATATTTGGCGTGATTTTTATTATCATGGCTATTATTCAGGGCATCTATCATGCAATGAACGCTACTGGAAAACATAGAATGTCGGTTTATGATATTACCGAGCATGAGCCTGATCCGCTTGATCCAGCAACAAGACAAACAGCGAAGCAAGCGAATCAAATGAGAGACATTCAATATTGTCCTTACTGTGGACAACATGTAGCAGATGAAGCGCATGTATTTTGTTCAAGCTGCGGAAATCGAGTTCGTGAACAATAAACAGTAAAATGTGAAAGAGGGCTGCGGATGAAGGCACTGTTAGTTTCGATTCTGCTCTGCAGGATGTCACCAATCGTCTACTCAAAGCAAGAAGTGAGAGATTACGAGGAACTGATAAGCCAGCTTAAGAATAACAATATCCTTCATTACAGCTTGCCGTATCCTAAAAGTAGATTTCTAAATTATTTAGCTTTAACAGGCTTATATGTTTTTCATGGCTCTAATCATAAGAAAATTGATCGGTTTGAACCAAGACAGCAAACACTGTTTAACAATGAGGTGACGAAGGCAGTTTTTGCCTCGGCAGACCCGAATTGGTCAATTTTCTACGCTGTACTGGATCGAACAAAAATAGTAGGAAGCTTTCGTAATGGTTGTGTCTCAAGCAATGGGAAAAGGTATCATTATTATTCGCTAAATGCATCAACACAAAAAAATAATCCTTGGACTGATGGCATGCTTTATATTTTACCCAAGCATTCTTTCGAACGTGCTGATCAAGGCAAGACTTATTTTGATGAATGGATTAGTCACGAACCAGTAGCACCGATTGCCAAGTTAAACGTTTCAATAGAAGACTTTTATTTTATGGATAAGGTTGCAACACATAAGGATAATGAATCATTAGTCAAGACATGGCTGTTGTACAAGGCTAGACTTTTGCTTTCTGGATTAGGCTTAACTAAGTAAGCTGATAAGGGAGAAATGTAAATGAGCAGTGTACCTAATTTGTATTTTGATGGCCAGTTAATCGATGTTCAGTGGGGAAATGAGAAAATCGTTGCCGAATGGTTTGCGAAATATTTTGGGTGGAGCATTCAGCGGCAAGAGCAGTGGAAGGTTGATCCACGCTGCGAGGATGGACAGATGACCCAAATGGAATGGGGGACTTGGATCATTTCCTACATTGCGATGGAGCAGCTGCCACATCATTATGCTGCAAGGAGTGGAGCAGATGGTAATATTCGCTTATGCTTCCGTATAAAAGAGCTGCAAGCGAAGCATCATCTGTTCCAACAGGCGGGTATTCAAGTTACTCCGATCTATAATGGAGCTGGTCCAACCACGTATTTTGATTTTTGGGTTCCGGGCGAAGGATTCAGATTAACACTGCAAGAGGATCGATCAATAGAATCTATGGATAGCGTATTGCCGTCTTGGATTCGCATTGGTGTTATTGATCTGGATCAGTCAGTCGAGTGGCTTACGAAGCATCTGGGCATGAAAATAACAGCCGATCATGCCGATCAGGGCTATATGTTGATGAGCCTTAAGCTAAATCATCTTGACGGAGATTCGCTTTGGGTGATTGAACAGGATGCACAAGCCAGTATAAATAAAGCAGATAGTCAAGTGCAGCCAATCTGCTGGATACAGGAGCGGGACGAGTTTTTTCGCTATCATCAATTTTTAATCGATTCCGGTGTTGAAACCTCTGATATTGGTGGCTTTGTTACAAGAGGCATGGTTAGCTTTCATTGTTATGACCCAAATGGCAATCGATATAACTTTAGCAGTATGTAAGCTTCTAACCGGATTGTTAACTGTATTGTACGAACATGATCTATATTTGAACATAGAGAGTACAGGAGGTCGTATGCATTTTACGTATCGCAAGCTTATGGTTCTAGTAAGCATTCTATTTCTTATACTGATTACCGTAATGCTCATGCTTTTTAATAATCGCTATTACTTGCCGCCGCTGCCTTTTGATAACCTCTCGAAAAAGGAAGTCTATCAAACTGCAAGAGACAATTCAGGGATGACCTATCTAACAACGAATCGTGGCCACAATTGGTATATTGTGAGAGGCAACGCGCTTGACGGGTCTAATGAGTTAATTGCACAGCTGAAGCAGCAAGGTTATACGTTTAAGGAGCAAATGGGAGCAGCCTATATGTTTGCGTCACCAGATGAATCGGAAACGTTAATTGTCAGTTCTCAAATGTGGACAGGGAAGTTTGTACTGTTTCAACTGCCGGAAGAGATAAGGCTGAAGAAAGCCAATGTAGGTGAATCGGAGGAATGATGGTGAAAAAGTTATCAAAGGTTCGATTAGAGCGAGCTGGGCAATTTCTATGCACAGAGGCAAGAGCGCTTGAACGGGCATGGTATCAATACGAATTTGAGAACGGCAGTGATGAGGCAGTATGGAAGGAACTGCTAGCGTTTCAAAATGAAGATGGCGGCTTTGGACAGGGTCTCGAGCCTGATCTAAGATGCAAGGCTTCATCCGCACTTGCAACTACCGTTGCCCTGCAGCATGCATCGCTTCTTCCACCTTCCGAATGGAAGGAAACGATGATTAAGGACTGCTTTCGCTATTTTGCTCAGACCTATCAGGCTGATAAATGGGGCTGGGAGATCATTCCACAGGAAGCCGATCAGGAGCCTCGTGCCAACTGGTGGAACTACTCCGAGCATTCGGAGCATTGGGGCAATCCTAACGCAGAGATATTGGCCTATCTGTTAAGTTATGGGCATAATGCCAACGATGAATTGCGTTCCTTAAGCAGTAAGCTGCTCGACTATGCATTGATCTACTTGCAGGAGACATGCACGCGCCATGAAATGCATGAGTTATTTTGTTTTCTAAGGCTGTATGATGAGTTGCCCGCACATGCTCAAAAGGCGGTTGCCGAGCCTATGAAGCAGTTTGTGATGCAAAGCGTAGTGAGCAATCATGAGGATCGTAACGGCTATTGTGCTGTGCCATTACAGGTAGCTGCCTCTCCAACCTCTCGTTTTTATTCTTTATTTGCAGAGGCGATCCCGCATGATTTGGATCAGCTCATTGATGAACAGAGTGAACAAGGAACGTGGGGACCGAATTGGGCGTGGGGAAGGTATGAAGAACAATGGCGAGCGGCTAAACAGGAGTGGACAGGCATTATTACGCTTCAAAATCTTCGCATTCTGAAAGCCTATGGAAGAATCGAGTAGGACGAGCCTCAATTGAAAGGGAGAGATATCATGGAAAGAAGCTTTCCGCGAATTGGCTATGTATATGTTCCGACTTCCAATATTTCAGCATCAATTGAGTGGTACACCACCTATTTGAACTTCAAGCTGATGAACAAATTTGAGGATCGTGGATCTTATGTGGCTGTTCTACATCACCCGCATAAGCACGCGATTGCATTACTTTTAGTAGAAACCGACCAGCCAGATCGGCTGGCAATCAACCGAAATGGCAAGCCATTCCCGATCATGGCGATCAATTGCTCGAATATCGAACAGACACACCAGCTGTGGAAAGAGCAGCAGCTTGACGTGGACGAACTCCATATACTAGGTAATGGAGAAGCCAAGTACTTTTATTTTCGCGACAATGAAGGTAATTTACTTGAAGCTGCATGGTCAATCTGGGATACGGACGATGAGTGGAAGTTCTAGCGTAAGTTACTAGCAACAGATTGGCGTGCGCAAGCTAGCGTCTGCTAGATAATATACGGCTTATCCATTGTGCATCTCTTCCAACCCCAGCTAGAAGTGCTGAACCACGATGGGACTGCCATGGCAATCCAACAAAATAAAGCCCTTCGATACTAGTTGCGCCTCGTGTATGATCGGGTAAGCCCTTATCTCCAATTGAAAGAGGGAGCTTGATCCAGCTGTAATCTGCTCGAAAGCCAGTAGCCCAGATCACATTGGATACTTCCAGCCTGCTTTGATCGGCAAAGACCATCTCGCGCTTTAAGCTACCGACTGTTCCAGGTTTCAAGGATATCTGTCCTTGTTTAATTGCATCTTGCAGCTCCAATCCGAATATCGGGTCACCTCTTTTTTGAAGCAACCTTGCAGGGAGGCTTTCAGTCGGTGCGTAGAGCAGACCAAGCTTATCTAGCCACCAAAATATGCTTTTGCGCCATATGTGAAGCGGCAAAAAACTTGGTTGACGGTGAACGGATAGCGTCACTTGACGTTCCTTTGCTAGCTCAACCGCAAGCTGTGCACCCGAATTTCCTCCTCCGACAATCAAAACATTACCATCCTGCAAATCAGACGAATTATGAAATTGTGATGTGTGCAGTTGAAGAACAGAGCCATCCAGTTGTGATGCATACGCAGGAATATTAGGCAGCTGAAACGGACCTGTTGCAACAATTACCTGCTTCGCAAGCAGCATTCCTTTATTCGTTTCGATTAAAAAGTGCTTATCTGGTTTACTTAAGGAGACAACCTTCGTATCAAGCTGAACGGCAAACTGGAAATGCTCTGCATACCGTTCCAAATAATCTGCTATTTCATCCTTTGCAGGAAATTGTTCCGCTTCTCCATCAAGAAAGAGTCCAGGGAGCTGACTATATCGTTTGGGAGTGAACAGTGTTAACGAATCATAGCGACGCCGCCAGCTGTCACCAATGCGTTGTTCACTATCAAGCAATAGAAAGTCAATCCCTTCTTCTTTTAGATAATAGGCAGCAGCAAGTCCAGCTTGACCTGAGCCGATAATAATGGCTTCATAGAGATTAGTAGAAGGATTCATGGTTTCATCACCTACAATAGTGTTATATATGAGCATATATTCATATATAACACTATTGTAGTTTTATTCTTCTGTCAATACTGTTTATTGAATATTGTGCAAAAATACAAATGCTTGCAGATCAGCTTGAACAGCCAAGCTGGTCGAATGGCATATACTTATGGAGATGATTTTATGAATCGTGTAATGGTAATCGGTTCTCCAGGTTCAGGAAAATCAACACTATCACAGCATCTAGGTCGCCATTACAAGCTGCCAGTTATCCATCTAGATAAACATTATTGGCTAGCCAATTGGACACCTCGTGACAACGACTCCTTTGATCAAATGCTAGAGCAATTTGCTTCACAGGAGCAATGGGTGATAGACGGCAACTATTCACGAACGATGGATATTCGATTAAAACGGGCGGAGCAAGTGATATGGCTGGATATGCCGACATGGTTGTGCCTATATCGTGTTTTCAAAAGAAGGCTAATCTACCACAAAAAAAGCAGACCCGACATGAATGAAGAATGTCAGGAGAAGCTCGACCTTGCATTTTTGAAATGGGTATGGAATTATCGCAAGCGAAGTCGTCCTGCTACGATCCAAAAGCTTCGTGAGGGTTCAGCGCATACAGAGGTTATTATATTAAAAAGCAAGGCAGAGGTAGCAGCGTATATAGATTCCTTGCCAGTTGAATAAGTCGATTGCAGAAACGTGATGATTTAGACGATTAATATTCATACATGTACGACTCAAACATGACTTGAAATTAATAGAAATGATCATTTTTATGCATGTTATGACAAAAAAAGATGATTTGATTATGTTTATGACAAGTTTTTAGGATTCAATGATAAAATAGGACCAAAGGGGTGAGCTTAACGTCCTAGTTGCTAGTAATTGATGATAAGCCGCCTTATAGTAGCTCTGCAATTTGTCTCCTCTCATTTAAGTGCTTTGCACACCTATCCCAAGCAGCATGTATCCCCACTAATCGAATAAACAATAGGAAGAGTTTTGGTGCGAACGATCTTTATGTGCCAGGGCTCTTCTTTAGGTTGTCAAGTAAAATGAATTATTAAATTTGCCACAAATTGGACTTAAGCCGTTGTAATTATGTTAAGATTAGAATGATCTATATATAAACATCCAGGTTAACGATGGCAATTTATTAGATAGTTTCCAACAATAACATGTTTATAATGGAGGTGCATCATGATCATAATGATTAATGGAGCATTCGGTGCTGGCAAAACTTCAGCAGCATATATGCTTCATCAGATGCTTGACAATAGTCTAGTATTTGATCCGGAAGAGATAGGGGATATGTTAAGGAAGATTGTGCCAGAGCATATACGAGATGAAAAAGAACGAACAGATGACTTTCAAGATATGGAGCTGTGGAGAATTCTCACCGTCGATACAGCACGCGAATTAATAGGAAAGTATAACAAGGATCTTATTATCCCGATGACGATCTATAAAACGGATAATTTTGAATACATTTTGAATGGTTTGAAATCCATTGACCCCGCTTTGCATCATTTCTGTCTGTTAGCCTCCGAATCAACCATCAAACAACGGCTGCAAAAACGTGGAGACGCGTTGGACGGATGGACATATCAGCAAACATTAAAATGTACGCAAGCTCTTACGGATTCACGCTTCGAACAATTTATCGAAACGGACAACATTTCGATTGATGATGTTGTGAATACGATTACGGAGAAGCTTGCCATATATCAAGACTGTACTCAATAGATAGATCTACATGTTAAGGGCCCGAAGTTAGATATCTCTAAAACGTATAAGTGTATAGCCGAAACCATACATAAGTTACTTGAATACTTGCACTTGATAGTAGAGAGCAGGAAAACAAGACTTAAGTTGTGTTTCGGTTTTTTTGTAGATAAAAATGAATGAATTGTATAGTATGGATGTAAGTGGGAATTAAAAGGAGGCCTCTTTCATGTTGGATACGCTATTACTAATTATAGTGGTGGGGCTGCTGCTCCATATTAATAGAAAGCTTGGACCACTCCAACGCGATCCTGTTGAGGAGGCGCTTGAAAGAGATCGTAAAAACCGTGAAAGGAAGATAGATACATAATGGATGTTATTGTCATTTTATTGCTAATTGTTGTCATTATCGGCTTTGCAGGAATCATTGGCAACCAGACGGCAACCTTAAGGCAGCTGGAGCAGATGCAGCATACGCTTGAACGAATCTCGGCGTCCAATGAATCGAAAAAGCGCGATGGATTTTTGTAGTTCATATTGTCAGCCATGCCAAGCAATAAATGGCTTCTAGTAAATCTCACGGCCCGACTTGCAACGGGCGAACATGACATGATAAGGTAGAACACAACACCACTGAAGAGAGCAATAGGAGGAAGTCAATGCTGTTAGCTAATAAAAACATCGTCATTATGGGCGTAGCCAATGAAAGAAGCATCGCCTGGGGAGTTGCCAAGTCGTTGCATGAGCAAGGGGCGAACTTAATTTTTACATATCGCAAGGAGCGTTCACTGCAAAAGCTGCAACAGCTGTTGGAAAAGGAGCAAATTCCAGCTACAGCAGTAGTAAGCTGTGATGTTGACAACGATGATAGTATCGTAGCTGCCTTTGCAGATATTGGTCAGCAGGTAGGAGTATTGCACGGTCTTGTCCATTCCATCGCATTCGCAGAGAAGGAAGAGCTGCAAGGAGAATATGCCGATACCTCGCGAGCAGGTTATCTGACCGCTCAAAATGCGAGTGCGTATTCTTTCGTGGCAGTAGCCCGCGAAGCGAAGAAGCTGATGACGGAAGGCGGCAGCCTCGTCACGCAAAGCTATATTGGAGCAGAGCGTGTCATGAAAAATTATAATGTGATGGGTGTAGCGAAAGCTGCGCTTGAAGCAAGTGTTCGTTACTTGGCGGAGGATCTTGGCAAATACAATATACGTGTAAATGCGGTGTCGGCTGGACCGATTCGTACTTTAGCTGCTAAAGGAGTTTCTGGCTTTAATGACATTATGTCCGTTATTGAGGAGCGCGCACCGCTTAGACGGAATATCGACCAGTCCGAGGTTGGCGATGCAACGATGTTTCTAATTAGCCATTTGTCACGAGGTATTACTGGCGAGGTGCTTCATGTCGATGCAGGCTATCATGTAATAGGCATGTAGCGGAAAAATTGACAAATTTGGTAAAATTCAATAACTGCAAAACATTATAAGAAAATAAGCGTCCATCTTAGTGTACTGTACAACGAGATGGACGCTTTTTGTTTGCTGAAGAGCTACTTGTTACGGTTAATTAGCTTGAAGTCATCATAATGGAAGCCTGGAGACACGATGCAGGAAACGAGCACAGGCTCATCACCAAGCGGTTTCGCCATCTGCCACTCATTAGCAGGAACGAGTGCCTGAAGCTGTTGACCAGCCGCAATATCAGGACCAACGATGATCTCCTTGCGTACAGTTGGATCCTTGTCAGTGCCGCCTAAGCATAACAGCAGCGGACTTCCTGAATGCCAGAGCCACAGCTCATCAGAATATACAGTATGCCAATCAGAAAACTCATCGGGATGAAGCAAAAAGTAAATAGAAGAAGCCGCTGGGCGCGGTCCGGAATACGGCTCGCCAAGCACATGCTGTGGAATCGTGAAGTTAGCCTTCCATAGCTCCTTGTACCAGCCGCCTTCAATATGAGGCTGTAATCCTAGTAGCTCAACAAGTGGGGAATGTGGTTTGTTCGGTTGCATCATAACGCTCCTATCTGTGCTTCTATATGGAAGCTGTGTAATGTAGTTCGATATGGACCAATAAGTATCTTTATATCGTAAATTAACGAAAAAGTACATAGCAGCACAACATTAGCATTATAAATAATGGATGCTGCTACAAACGAGTGAAGTGAGGAGATCGAATGAACGTTTTTCCGGAGCTGAACACTGAGCGGTTTTGGTTAAGACGCTTAACGCTTAATGACAGTGCTGCCCTCTTTGATTATTTTTCTAATGATGACGTGACACGCTACTACGATCTGGAAACCTTAACATCTATTGAGCAAGCAAGACAAATCATAATGAATTGGCAGCTTAGATGGGAGCAGGATGAAACAATTCGATGGGGCATATGTGTTAACGGGCATAATACGGTTATTGGTACAATTGGCTTTCATAACTGGTCTGCTCTGCATCAACGAACAGAAGTTGGGTATGAACTTGCTCCTCAGTACTGGCGGCAAGGTATTATGAGTGAATGCTTGCAGGAAGTGCTTCGCTTTGGATTTGTAGAGATGGGATTTAATCGAATCGAGGCCTTGATTGATCCCGATAATGTATCGTCGAGAAAGCTATTGGAGAAATGCGGACTCAAACAGGAAGGTCTGCTGCGCGACTATTTATTTGAGAAAGGGAAGTTTGTGGATGCTGCTATATTCTCGAGATTAAAAAAGGAATACATCACATCGTAACAGCCCATTAATAGAAGAGGAGTAAGGATATGCCCTTTACCATTTCACATGCTTTTTTTGCACTGCCTATTCGTCATATCCATGTTCAATTTTTTAGCGTGACAGGCTTGGTTCTTGGTAGCATGGCTCCTGATCTGGAGTACTTTTTATATTTGGAGCCACATCGCGGCATCGGTCATACATGGCAGGGTCTTCTGCTGCAAGCCTTGCCATTGTGTCTACTATTGGCTGCTTTGTTTCATTATATTGTAAAGATGCCTCTCTCTCAGCATCTCCCGAGTACCTATAAGCTTGATGCGAGATGCGCTGCACTGCTCCGACGTGAGCAGCTGCGTTCGCTGAAAGATTGGGGAATCTTGATACTGTCTATTATAATCGGCTTTGTTACTCATATTGTGATTGACGAGTTTACCCATGCTGGCAGCTCGCTAGCGCATATCTTCCCTTGGATATGGCAGTATGAACTGCTTGGCCTGCCAATATACAAGCTGTTGCAGTACGGTGGATCTATTATTGGACTAATTGGACTTGCTGTCATTCTTTGTTTTCGACTGGCACGCGAGCAGGTGGAGTCAGACGCTGAGGCAACGGCTAGCTCCAAGCAGAAGCTGCTGTTCTGGCTGCTAGTTGTGCTATTCTCCGTACTTGTTACGTTGCTGAAGCTAATGCTCAGCCCAAGTGAGAATACGATAGGGATATTGGTTGTTGCACCGATATCCGGCGCAGTGGTAGGATTAGTGTTAACTTCACTTATTGTGCAACGGCTTTCACATTAAAACAAAAGGAGGAGCAGATCATGTCATCGATTATTGAGTTTTACAACCAAGTGGATGAAGAGCAGCGCTTTGCGAGAAATTCCAGAGCTATTGAATGGTTTACGACGATTAAAATATTGGAGGAACAGATCTCTCCTCCACAATCTATTCTAGAACTAGGGGCTGGAAGAGGCGCTTACGCGCTGCACTACGCTGCCTTGGGTCATGCTGTCACGGCGTTGGATCTTACACCGAGCAATGTTGAGGTTATACGGCAACGGGCTCGTGAGCGCTCGCTCGTACTGGATGCGGTTGAGGGAGATGCAACGGATCTGTCGCCATTTGCAGATGCAAGCTTTCAGCATGTACTTATGCTTGGACCGTATTACCATGTCACTGACGAGAAGGCGAGAGCGCGTCTGTTGCAGGAAGCTATTCGGGTGCTGCAGCCAGGCGGACTGCTGGCGATTGCTTATATTAATAAATTCTCTGTTGTGCCAATGCTCGTGAAGAAGCTGCCAGCATATATGCGTCAGGCAACGCTGAAGCACGTTATGGATCGAGGGTACTTAAAAGGGGATGATCCTGATAACTTTTGGATTGATTCCTACTACACAACGCCTGAAGAAATCGAGCGAACGATTACTGCATTAAAGCTTACGATTGTCGATCATGTCGCGACTGACGGATTAAGTCATACGATTGATCAGGAAGTAGATGCGCTCGATGAGCAACAATACGAGCTCTATCGTTCCTATCATTTGGCAACCTGTCGAGAGCGCAGCATGCTGGGAATTAGTACGCATGGGCTGCTGCTTGCACGCAAAGATTAGCCTAATAACATCATAGGTGAACATTCAAAAGACTCCAGCTGCTATAGCTCCAGCAGCTGGAGTCTTTTTGCTTGGAAAGTCATGAGCTGCCTTGCCGCGAGGCCGTAGTCAGTGGAGTGACATGTTTGCTTAATGACAGGCATAGGATAACAATAGGCTTGTTTTTCTTAGGAAGCTCAGCTTTATCATTAGGAGTGCTCTAGGTGAAGAGAGGTGGACGTAATGGGCTATGTGATCATCGCTCTTAACATCGTCATTATATGTATATTGCTAGATTTAAGAATGAGTTTGCCTGAACGCGATTATGTCGAAGAGGCCATGATCCGAGATGCGAAGACGCGCGCACAGAAAAATCGCAATAAAAAACTATAGTAGTAGCCGTTGGCAAGACTCAACTATGAATGAAAATGCTACACATAAGAACGCTTTGGTGATTTTGTCGAAATTTTTGGTATTATGGTGATAATTCTATCCCGATAACGTATAGAAAGGCGTTTGAAAAAGATGATGGTTATCATTTACGGCATACTGGAATTCACCATTTTATTTTTAGCATTCTTTTATGTGATCAGTGAGCGTCCATCGATTAGGCAGCTGCTGATGTATGCTAGCGGTGTTGTCTTCCCTACGATCTTAATTAGTTTCTACGCTAATCATATTGCTTCGATTCTATATATGGTTGCAGCCACGCTGCTGTTGTACTATAGCTTCGTTCGTTCGATATTTTCATTCATCACGGTATGCGTCATTATAGTGAGCGCCATTATTTCTGATCATTTTTCTATGCTGCTGCAGCCGCTGCTTTACAATCTCTTTGGAGAATGGTCTGCAGCTTCTACTGTCGTCCTGAATGTTCTGACGCTTTCACTGCTTATTTACTTGTACAAGCAGCTCATTTATCGTCAATTTCAAATGCTTGATTTGCCTTGGTATATTCAAGTGGCACTTGTCACGGTACTGCTAAGCACAGTATTAGTCGTTTACATGAATGTCTTTGACGCAGCAGGACGTTCGAATGAGATTATATTATTAAATCTGTTCATACAGGCGGGCTACTTTATTGCTATCATGGTGCTCTGCAGCCTGCTGTTCATCTATATGAGAAAACGCAATGCCATTCACCAAAAGGAAATGGAGCAAAAGCAATTTCTTCAATATATGAAGGAGCTGGAGCTAGTTAATCAGGATATGCACAAGTTCAGGCATGACTATGTCAATATCCTGCTGACGATGCGTGGCTTTTTAGATGACAATAACTTGGAGGGGCTCCGTACATACTTTCATGAGCATATTATTAAAGTAGAGCAGCAAACGCTTAAGCACAATTTGATGTTCATGCAATTCAAAAATATTAAAATTCAAGAGCTTAAAGGACTAATTGCAACCAAGCTAATTACCGCAGAAAAAAACAAGATTTTCGTCAATGTAGAAATTCCGGATTTAATTACTTCGGTTGATATGGATATTATTGATCTGGCAAGAGTGACCGGTATTTTGCTGGATAATGCAATAGAAGCAAGTGAATCTGTTGATCATGCCCGTATTAATCTTGGCATGATCCATACGATTCAAGGACATGTACTTATTATTGTAGAAAATCGTACCACACTGGAAAACTGCAATGTTCATCGAATTTTTGAAGAGAATTATTCTACGAAAGGAAAGCATCGTGGGTTGGGATTAGCTACGGTAAACAAAATTGTGAGCCGATATCCGAATGTACAGCTTGAAACCTTGACTGACCAAAACTGGTTTACTCAAAGACTTACGATTCGTACCATTGCTGCAACAGGTCCAGCCGTGAAAACAGGCTCGGCTTAGCGGATGTATTGTGACATACTCCAACGAAAAGCTGACCATTGTGAAATTCGCAATGGTCAGCTTTTCGTTATGTATAGGGTAGGTATACTAGGGCGTGTCGAAGAGGACAGCAAAAATGTTGCCAAAGATCACGCAAGGCGCGTTTGTGAAGGCGTACCAGGGGACGTTGTCAGGCAAACGAAAGCGAAGCATGGGCGAAAAGGCGGCGATCACTATTAGACATGCCCTAGGCGAACAAAACATCAAATCCCATTTTTGTACGGAATAGGGCATCCTCCAGGCTAGGAGGCTGCTCGGAGGTAAGGACCTCTTGCGCAACGATGCCGCTATAACCAATGTCGCGCAGCGCTGCTATAAACGAAGCAAGATCAATTACCCCTTCGCCGGTATATAGACGGTCCTGGTCATGCAGCTGTTTAATAGGCAGCGGTTTCGCATCATTGACATGCACGTATTTAACAAGCGAAGGAGGCAAGCTGCGAATTTCTTCCCAGCTAAGTGCTGTTGTATAGCAATGATAAGCATCGAGCAGCAGACCAACATTAGGCATTTGGATCGCATCAATTAATGCAAGGGTATCCTCTAGGGTATAGAGGAAAGGGTGCTTCCATCGGCTCCGCAAATGATGCGGCCCAACAAATTCCAGAGCTAGCGAGATGTCATAGGGCTGAAGCAGCTTAGCACAGCTTCGTAATCGATTGACTGTCTCAAGTGCAAAGTGTGCAGGAGATAGATCAGTTGAAGGAAGAATGTAAGTCGTACACACCTTAGCACCAAGCAGTGATTGCGCATAAATGCGAGCGGGCAGTCGAAGAAGATCGGCTTGAAATTGCTTTTCAGATTCGCGCCATTGTACGCCAAGATCAAAGGCTCCAGCCGTTAATCGAAAGCGATCAAGTTGTTCTGTTACACGCGCTTTACCGTATTGCTCAATAAGTAAAGCGGCATCCAGCTCAACGGCTTGAAAGCCGTACTGTGCAGCAAGTTCGATATAGTGCATATAATCGTTGATTGGCCCAAGTCCAGCCTGACTTAATCCTCTTAGCATGAAAGGCTACCTCCATTATGTGGTGAATGAGAGCTATTGAATTGATTGACCTGCCTTATCAAAATAACCATCGTATGTTCCTCCAATTTTAGTCGTTATGCTCGTTTCTGTCAGCTTGCAATGTACCCTTGCAGCTGTACATTTGCCGAAATAACGAATGACAATGAGTTGATTGCGCTTGCAACGTTCTACATCATTGCATATACTCAGGCTATGATTCTATGTACGAGCAGAAGGAGATTAGTGAATGATAGCAAAGTTTTTTAGTTTTTATAAGCCCTACAAAAAATTGTTTCTACTTGATTTTGGCTGCGCCATTATCGTTGGATTGCTTGAGCTTGCATTCCCGATTGCGGTTCAGTATTTTGTCGATAATTTTCTGCCGACAGGACAATGGGGCAGCATTATCGCCGCTTCTTTGGCACTGCTAGTGCTGTATATCGTCAATACGGTACTGATGTATGTCGTCAACTACTGGGGACATGCGCTAGGGATCAGCATCGAAACCGATATGAGGAGAAACTTATTTTCACATATCCAGAAGCTGTCCTTCCGATTTTTTGATCAATCTAAGACCGGTCATCTGATAGGCAGATTGACCAATGATATGAACATGATTGGCGAGATGGCGCATCACGGGCCAGAGGATTTATTTATAGCGATTATGACGCTTATTGGTGCATTCGTGCTTATGCTAGCGATAAACTGGAAGCTGGCAGTGCTAACCTTTATTGTTGTGCCGTTCATTATCGTCGTCGTGATGTACTTCAATAAAAAAATGACAGCAGCGATCCATCAGCTTTATAAGGATATTGGCGACTTTAATGCCAGAATTGAAGATAATGTTGGAGGCATTCGCGTCGTTAAGGCGTTTACGAATGAAGCGTTTGAAGAGAAGCAATTCGCCCGCAACAATACGCAGTTTAAGCATACGAAGCTAACTTCCTATAAGCTGATTGCCAAAAACGGCTCCATTACGTATATGATGATGCGTTTTGTTACATTGTTCGTGTTGGTGTGTGGTGGATGGTTTGTCATCCAAGGTGAGCTGAGCCACGGTCAGTTTTTAGCCTTTATTTTGCTGACGAACGTCTTTTTCCGTCCGATTGAGAAAATTAACGCGGTCGTCGAGAGCTATCCGCAAGGCTTCGCGGGCTTTAAGCGATATGTCGAGCTGATGGAAACAGCTCCGGATATCGAGGATGCGCCTGATGCGAAGGAACTGAAAAGCTTCGAACGCGAGATTACATTTGAGCAAGTGAGCTTCGGCTACGAGACGAACAAGCAAATTTTAAGCAATATCGATCTAACGATCAAGCAAGGCCAGACGGTTGCTTTTGTAGGGCCATCTGGTGCGGGTAAAACGACAATATGCAGCTTGCTGCCGCGCTTTTATGAAGTAACGAAAGGCTCAATTCGGATCGATGATGTAGATATTCGGCAATATACCCAGCATTCCTTGCGCAAGCATATCGGAATTGTGCAGCAGGACGTATTTTTGTTTGCGGGTACGATTCGTGAAAATATACAGTACGGCAAGCTTGATGCAACAGAAGCTGAAATATGGGAAGCCGCCAAGCGTGCGCGTTTGGAATCCTTTTTGCTGGACCAGCCTGATGGGCTGGATACCGTAATAGGAGAACGGGGCGTTAAGCTGTCCGGCGGACAAAAACAGCGAATCGCGATCGCGCGCATGTTTTTGAAAAATCCTCCGATTCTCATTCTTGATGAAGCGACATCTGCGCTCGATACTGAAACAGAGGTAGCGATTCAGCAGTCACTCGCTGAGCTGTCAGCGGGAAGAACAACACTGGTGATAGCACATCGTTTAGCTACTATAAAAAGTGCTGATGTTATCGTCGTTGTTACTGAGGACGGCATTGCCGAGCAGGGCAGTCACGATGAACTGCTTGCAGCTGATGGTGTATACGCCAAGCTCTATGAAGCTCAGTTTGGCTTGCAATAACTGGAACTGGCTGTGGCCGTGTTTTGCTACGAGATAGCAGAGCACAGTCACAGCCTTTCTATGTTGCTTCCATGTACTACAGCAGCTTGATGATTTCCTCTTCACATTTGGCAGGTGTAGTTGTCGGGGCGAAGCGTTTCACGACCTGACCTTGACGATCAACTAAAAATTTTGTGAAATTCCATTCAATTTTGCGTGTAAGTACGCCGCGTTTTTGCTCCTTCAAGTAACGAAACAATGGATCTGCCTGATCTCCATTTACATCGACCTTTGCAAACATCGGGAAAGTGACACCGAAGTTCAGCTGGCAAAACTCAGTTGTCTCATCAATGTTCTCAAACTCCTGATTGTTGAATTGACTGCTGGGAAATCCGAGAATAACAAGCCCTCGATCCGCATACTTGTTGTACAGCTCCTGAAGTCCTTCGAACTGTGGTGTGAATCCGCATTTGCTTGCTGTGTTGACGATAAGCACGACTTTGCCCTCGTATTCGCGTAACGAGTGAAGCTCACCCTTCGTGTCCTTTACTTCAAAGTTGTAAATGGTCATTTGCAGCCTCCTTTAGAGCAAGATTTATTGCTCCTGATGGTGATTGACGAGACGAAAGCGAAGATCCTGCTGCATACGCTTGATGGCTTCGGTTTTGTTCCGTACTCCTAATTTATCGTATATTTTTCGCAAATATTTTTCAACTGAGCTTTCACTAAGATAGATGGTTTTTGCGATAAATGCATTCGTATGTCGCTCGTAGATTAACTCAAGGATATGTCGCTCGGTAGGAGTAAGATCAAATTCCCAATAATGCTTGACGTGGTCTGAGCGATGGAGTTTGATTTGTTTATATAAAGTGAGGGGAACAATCGTCCTTCCGCTCATGACGGTGGAGACCATGCATAGGAGTTCTTCTACCGCTGATGATTTGTTCATCATTCCACTAACTCCGCTTTCAATAAGCTGATTAAAAAACGGAACGTAGTCGTAGTCGGTATAAATAATGATATGTATGTGAGGGTACCTTTTTTTCAATTTTGCAGAAAAGGTTACACCGTGTTCTTTATTCAAATTCAATTCAAGCAGCACAATTTGGGGTTCATATTTATCAATTAATTGAAGACTATCTTCATAGGTAGCAGCATATCCACATATCATTATATGTTCAATTGGTTCTAATAAAGAGACAGCTTGCTGAGCGAAATGCTCGTTTGTTTCGATGAGTAGTAATTTAATAAGCATAGTTTCTCCTTACATAAACAATTCATATATATAAGATATTTTAAGGGTAAAAGTAACGAATATTTATAAAGTTTAAATGTACAGAAATGATAGAGTTAGTATATCATAAGTTATATATTTATGTTTATTTTAACAATTTGTAGAAATAAAGAGAAAAATGTCATTTTTTATTAGTTACTAATGCAAATTCTATTATGTTTAGAATAGGGGAGAAATGATGATACATGCAGCCTCTCGAGCTAAAACACTCGTTACTAGCAAATTAGAGCGATGGAGCTATGGCAGCTACTCTTTCGGTCAAAATCTGATTTATATGCTGCAGCTCCAATTTCTAACGTATTTTTATACGGAGGAGGTAGGGTTGAGTTTAGGTGCAACAGCGACACTGCTGTTTGTTGCCAAGCTATGGGATGCGCTGAATGATCCGATAATGGGAGTGGTAGTAGATAAATTGGAATTGAAAACCGGAAAATATACGCCTTGGTTGAAGCTCATGAGCGTATTCGTTCCATTAACGCTGCTGTTTGCTTTTGTCAATCTCGATGCCGCCTATTCACTAAAGCTTGCGTTTGCCTATATGACGTATATATTGTGGGGAATGGCCTATACCGTCTCTGATTCCCCTATGTTCTCCTTATCAACCGTCATGAGTCCAAGCGTGTATGAGCGCGATCGGTTAATTGCCAGTGCACGTATGGCTGGAGCGCTTGCTGCCATTGCGACAGCGGTATTTATGATGCTAAAGGGCTCGCTTGGTTGGTTTGGAGCTGTAGCCGTGTACTGCGCAGCAGCTTTGCTGACGATGCTGCCTCTGCCTTTTGTGGCAAAAGAAAGAGTGTCCTATAGGACAACAGAAACCGTTCCGATTTGGCAGTTTATTAAGTCTTTATTACGCAATAAGTACTTTTTTATTTTTTATACGGGCTATCTATTCATGAGCGCTACCAATACGCTTCAGACCATCGCGGCGTATTTTGCCAATTCGAATTTGGGCAATGAGCAGATGCTGACCGTTCTGCTTGCTGTTCTTGTATTGCCAATAGTCATTGTTTCTCCACTGCTGCCATCACTTATTGTAGCGTTTGGGAAAAAGCGATTAATGATCGCTTGCTGCATCATTACCATCCTATTATGTCTAATACAATATGCGGTTGGCTATGAGCATTTTGCATTATTTTTAGTGATTGCTGCGGTTCGTGTACTAGTTATGCAGATTCCGTTGCTGCTTTATGGCATGTTTACCGCTGATTGCATTGAATACGGCAACGCCATAACCGGGCAGCGTTAGCTTTTTCCGTTCAGACGATGTTTACGAAGCTGGCTGGTGCTCTTTCATCATCGCTATGTCTCGTTCTGCTAGCCTATTTTGGTTATGTGGAGCAGGCCGCACAGCAGACGCAGGAAGCACTGCACGGCATATGGATCATTTTCACGCTTGTACCGATTATTGGCTACAGCGTAATGCTGGTTGCGATGCGTTTTTATCGCCTAGATGAAGCGAAAGTCGCTCAATACCTTGAAGAGAATCAGAAAAAGGCTACGTTTGCGAAATGAGCCAAAACCGTCACAATCTTAGCATAGCGGTGATTTGATTATTATGGCGGAACTGCTATAATTTTAAGAGATGTGGCAAAAGTCTATACATATAACTTGAAAAATAAGGAGGTCAGTTGAAAATGGAAACTGCGATTTATCATACGCATGCAAGCTCATGGATAATTCTAGTTATTTTGTTCGTATTGTCTTACTTTCTTCATAAAAACAAAGTGCTTCCTATGATTCTGCGTTTGTTCTATCTGATTATGATAGGAACAGGTGCCTATATGCTGTTCGGCATTGGAGGCTACGAAGGCGCATATCACCTGAAAATGCTTCTTGCGATCTTGCTGATCGGTGTTATGGAAATGATTCTTGGTCGTCGTAAAAGAGGGAAGAACGTACTCCCATTATGGATTGCACTAGTTATCTTGCTAGTAGTAGTCGTACTAATCGGATATGGCGTTATTTCATTTGGTTAACAAATTAAGCTGCAGTGTTGAGGTTATAACTCACACTGCAGTTTTTTTATTGTCTTGAACTTCTTTCCTTATATTGTTGTATAATGCATTTAATAACGTTTTCATGAAGATGAATGGAGGATGAGTGATGAATCAATTGAAGCTTGTTAGTTCAGAGCCATGTCATCATACGGAAGGTCCACAGTGGCTGAAAAATTCCAATCAATTAATGTGGGTGGATATTGAGGAAAAGGAAGTTCATCTGTACAACGTTGAATCGAAGCAGCATGATGTTATTTCCTTGCCGCAACGAATAGGTGCTGCGGTTCCAGCATCGGACGGCACGATAGTATGCGCGCTTGAGGATGGACTGTATATTGCTGAGCGAGATGGCGGACTAACGTTGCTTGCTGAGCTGGAGCGAGACATGGTTAACAATCGAAGCAACGATGGGAAAGTAGATGCTGCAGGGCGTTTTTGGATCGGCACGATGCCGATGAGCGGTCCGGGATGGACAGGCTCCCTGTACAGCTGTGATGCAGCAGGTCGTATCAAGAAGCATGTGGAGCAGGTAGGCTGCTCGAACGGCATTGATTGGAGTAAAGATGGACGCACGATGTATTACATTGATTCACCTACGAAACGAGTTGATGCATTTGATTTTGATGTGGAAAGCGGTACGATCGCGAATCGTCGTCCTGTTGTGCAGTTTGATGATTCGCTTGGTGTGCCTGACGGCATGTGTACGGATGCCGAAGGCAGATTATGGGTTGCACATTGGGGCGGTCATTGTGTAACGTGTTCGGACCCGGCAACTGGTGAGGAGCTGTATCGCATTTCGCTTCCAGCTTCGCAAGTCACTTCTTGCTGCTTTGGCGGTGCGAATTTGAGCACGCTATATATTACGACGTCGCGTTATGGGTTGAGTGAGGAGCAGCTGAAAGGACAGCCGCTTGCAGGCTCTGTGTTCAGCATCGAGGTTGACGCGATCGGCAAGCTGAATCCAACATTCAAGCGCAGCAATTAACGGGTAATGGGTTATTTCACTATTGACGTTCACTCATGTAAAATAGAGGCTATATGTTATGTAAGAAAAAGGAGCGTTACCTATGAGAGAACAATTGTTGGAACGTTTTATATCCTATGTTCAGGTCGGGACGCAATCTGACCCGAGCTCTGACAGCTGCCCGTCTACCGAAGGACAATGGGTACTGGCAAGACAACTGGTAGAAGAGCTGAAGGAGATTGGCCTGACGGATGTAAGCTTAGATGAAAATGGATACGTTATGGCTACGCTGCCTGCCAATTGCGAGCAGCAGGAGCCGGTGATCGGATTTTTGGCGCACATGGACACCGCAACCGAGCTGACCGGCACAAATGTGAATCCGCAGATCGTAGAGAATTATGATGGTGGAGATATTGTACTGAACGATACACGACAAATCGTATTGTCACCCGAGCAGTTTCCCGAGTTGAAGCAGTATGTCGGGCAAACGCTAATTACAACAGATGGAACGACTTTACTTGGTGCAGATGATAAGGCTGGCATTGCCGAGATCATGACAGCGATGGCTTATTTGCAGGAGCATCCTGAAATAAAGCATGGTACGATCAAGGTCGCCTTTACGCCGGATGAAGAAATTGGCCGCGGAGCGGATCGTTTCGATGTGCAGCGTTTCGGCGCTGATTTTGCTTATACGATGGATGGCGGGCCGCTTGGAGAGCTTCAATATGAGAATTTCAATGCTGCAAGTGCGGTCGTGACCTGCTATGGTCGAAGTGTTCATCCGGGGACTGCCAAGAGCAAGATGATCAATTCTACCCGAATTGCGCTTGATTTTCAGGCAGCGATGCCGATGCTGGAAACGCCTGAGCATACCGAGCATTATGAGGGCTTCTATCATTTGAATCATATCGAGGGTGGTGTCGAGCAGACAACACTGCATTATTTGATTCGTGAGTTCGATAAGAACAAGTATGAGGCGCGCAAGCAATTTATGCAGCAGGTGGCGAAGGAGCTTCAGCAGACGTATGGCGAGGGTTCTGTTCAGATTGAAATCAAGGACAGCTACTTCAATATGAAGGATAAAATCGAACCGAATATGGAGATTGTGAATCGCGCGCACGACGCAATGGTGAAGCTCGGCATTAAGCCGATTGTTCAACCCATTCGCGGTGGTACAGATGGTTCAAGACTGTCCTATATGGGATTGCCGACCCCGAATATTTTTGCTGGCGGGGAAAACTTCCATGGCAAGTATGAGTATGTCGCCCTGGATACGATGGAAAAGGCTGTGCAGGTAATTATTGAAATCGCAAAATGCAAGCAAAGCTGATACAACAGGCGCTATAAACAAGTGCATAAGTTCAGCAGCATAGAATTAAACGGATGGGGGAGCATCAACGTGCAGAAGGTAAAAGTAGGGATTATTGGTTGTGGCAATATTAGTGATGCGTATTTGAAAAACTGTGTGCACTATGAGCAGTTGGAAGTTGTCGCATTGGCTGATTTGAATCTTGAATTGGCAAAAAGCAAGGCATCTACTTATGGAATTGAACGCGTGCTCACAACAGATGAGCTGCTGGCAGACCCAGAGATTGAGATCGTGCTTAATCTAACGATTCCTCAGGCGCATGCGGAGATTAGTTTGTCCGCGCTTGAAGCAGGCAAGCATGTATATTCAGAAAAACCGCTTGCTGTTACGGTTGAAGATGGCAAGCGCATTATTGAAAAGGCGAAGGAACGCAAGCTGCGCGTCGGTGTTGCTCCTGATACCGTGCTGGGGAGCGGCATTCAAACCTGCCGCAAGCTGATTGATGAAGGCGTAATCGGCAAGCCGATAGCTGCAGCTGCATTTATGCTTTCTGGCGGTCCTGAGAGCTGGCATCCTAACCCTGCCTTCTTATATGCAAAAGGAGCAGGACCGATGTTCGATATGGGACCTTACTACTTATCGGCATTCATTACGCTGCTTGGACCAATCAAGCGTGTGACGGGCTCGGCTGTCATCTCATATCCAGAACGTGAGATAACAAGCCAGCCATTGAATGGACAGATGATTGAAGTAGAGACACCTACTCATATTAACAGCGTCATTGATTTCGAAAGTGGCGCAACCGCTACGTTAACGACAAGCTTTGATATTAAAGGAGGAAGTACCCTTCCTAATATTGAGCTGTATGGAAGCGAAGGCTCCTTGATTGTTCCAGATCCGAATACGTTTTCTGGTCCGGTTAAGCTTAGAAAAGCTGGTAGTGATCAATTCGAAGAAATAGCGCTAACCCATCCGTATGATGGACCAGATCGCGGTGTAGGCTTGCTTGAGATGGCGCAAGCAATTCGCGAAAATCGTCCGCATCGTGCAAGTGGAGAGCTGGCACTACAAGTGCTGGAAATTATGCACGGCGTGCATATTGCTTCAGCAGAAGGTCGTCATTACGAGGTGCAGCACACGTGCGAGCGCCCAGAAGCAATGCCGGAGAAAAAGTAACGAGTGTTATGCACAACGGCTGTAGCAAGCATCGAGCAACAATTCAACGAGAAAAATGAATCCGTAAGCCCCTAGTAGCTGTGGGTGACTGCATAATTGCAGTTTGCGCACAGCTACTAGGGGCTTTTTCATGCGATCAAAACGGTAGAGATGAGGCGAACAACGGCATTCACCACGAATACTTGATTGAATTGAATTCAACAGTGCACAGAAAAGTTGTCAACTGGAGCAGAGAAAAGAATATAGAAAAAAATAGAAAACTTTCAATTGACAATGATAATAGTTATTATTACAATTAGCTTTGTTGTTAATCGTAATTATTATGATTTATTAAAAGGAGTGTTAGAGGAATGTACATAAAAAAGGGAGTTGTACTGTTGGCTTGGGCATTGGTGTTGGTATGGATGTCCGGTTGCAGCGACAATCAAGGGAGCACATCTGCTAAGCAAGAGACGAAGGAGCTGGTATACGCAACTGCAAAAGATATTAACGATATGAATCCACATCTGTATCCAGGCTCAATGGCAGCTCAAGGGATGGTATACGAATCGCTCGTTGAAAACACACCGGAGGGCATTAAGCCGCTGCTCGCAGATTCATGGGAAATATCGAATGATGGTAAAGAGTATACGTTCCATTTGCGAAAAGATGTCACCTTTCATGATGGAGCACCCTTCAATGCGGATGCTGTAAAGCAAAATATTGAAGCGGTTCAAAGCAATGCAAGCAAGCATACGTGGATCAAGCTATCTACGATGATAGAAGACATTCATATCTTGGGCGAGCATACCATTCAATTGAAGCTGACAGAGCCTTATTACCCTGCTTTATTAGAGCTTTCCATGACTCGTCCATATGTATTTTTATCGCCGAATGACTTCATTGACGGGGAAACGAAGGATGGCGTCAAAGGCTACAATGGCACAGGCCCCTACAAGCTTACTCAGCATGTAACCGAGCAATATGCTCGCTTCGAAGTTTATGATCGTTATTGGGGCATAGAACCTCAAATCCAATCGATTACTGCAAAAGTACTCCCAGCGGGCGAGACGACGCTGCTTGCCCTGCAAAAAGGAGAAGTAAACTTTGTATTCACCGATGATCGCGGTACAGACAGCCTTGATGTAGAAGCGATGCAGCGACTCGTAGATTCAGGAAACTATCAGATTGTTCGCAGCGAGCCCATGAACACGAAGATGATTGTAGCCAATAGCAGTAAGAAGGAAAGTCCAGTGAGCGAGCTAGCGGTACGCGAAGCGCTATGGCATATCGTTGACCGTGATACGATCAGCCGCGCAATTTTCAGCGGTACAGAAACGCCTGCTAATACGCTATTCTCTTCAAATGTCAACTATGCGAATGTAGAGCTTAAGCACAGGGATTACAATCCACAAGCAGCATTAGCATTGCTGGAGCAAGATGGCTGGCAAACGGTGGACGGCAATGACATTCGAGTGAAGGATGGGAAGCCATTATCCATGAAGCTGTATTACGATGTCAATTCGTCTTCGCAGAAGATACAGGCGGAGCTGCTGCAAAGCGAATCTCTTAAAATTGGCATTCAGCTGGAGTTGATTGGGGAGGAATCCAGCTCCATAGCGAATCGTAGAACGACTGGGGACTATGATCTTCTTTTTAATCAGACATGGGGTTTAGCTTATGATCCGCAAAGCACGATTACGGCCTTCGCATCAGAGACCTCCTATCGTCACACCACGAGCGGCATTCCTCAAGCGGAAGAGCTGTATCGCAAAATTGATGAGGTCATGGTGTCTGTCGATGAAGATACGCGTAAAGCGCTGTATCGTGACATTTTGACAATTGTTCACGATGAAGCCGTATTTATTCCTCTCACTAACGGGAGTGTAACGGTTGTAGCACCTACTCGTCTTCAGGGCATCGGGTTCAAGCAAACGCAATTTGAACTACCATTTGAGCGAATGTACCTTCAATAGAAATAGACAGATGGACCGTACATTTGTAGGAGGTAAGAAAGGTTATGGGAGGTTACATTTTTAAGCGTATATGCGTTGCGCTGCCTTTGCTTATTGTCATTTCGTTTTTGACATTTGTTTTGAATCAGCTATCTCCTATGGACCCTGCGGAGGTCGTCTTGCATGCGCAAGGCGTACCCGTTATAACGGATGAACTGATTGCAGAAACGAAAGCAAAGCTGGGCATGGATCGTCCGTTTATGATTCAATATTTCGATTGGCTCGCTTCGTGCTTTCAGCTAGACTTCGGCAGCTCCTACGTAACTGGCAAACCCGTCTGGTCGTTGCTTGGTCCGGCGCTGCTTAATACATTCAAGCTGACCCTGGTAAGTTCCATATTTATTATTTTCCTTTCGATTGTGCTTGGTGTTGCATGTGCCTTAAGAGAAGGAAAATGGCTCGATCTATCGGTCCGAGGCATTTCCTTCCTTCTAACTTCCTTACCGTCCTACTGGCTTGCTGCACTAATGGTATGGTATTTTTCGGTCAAGCTGGATCTGCTGCCAACAAGCGGGATGGATTCGTACAGCAGCTACATTTTGCCCGTTGCTGTCATTGTTATCGGCTACGCAGGCATTTATTTCAGAATGATTCGCAGCTCCATGCTTAGCAATTTGAATGAGGACTATGTGATGTACGGCAGAGCATGCGGCCTAGCAGAATCAACCATTACGCTGCATGTGCTGCGCAATTCTATGCAGGTGGCTGTATCTGTATTTGGCTTAGCGATTCCTGTCATCTTAGGCAGTACAGTCGTAGTGGAAAATATATTTGCCTGGCCTGGACTGGGCACGCTTACGGTTACTTCGATTCTAGGAAGAGATTTTCCAATTATTCAAGCCTATGTTCTTGTGCTTGCCGTAGCTTTTGTCCTGTTTAATACCGTATCAGACATTATTAATGCAGCGCTTAATCCCCAGCTGAGGAAGGAGTTCTAGATGAAACTGCTTGAAAGATTGCTAAGAGACAAATTGGCCGCTGCATCACTTGGCGTCGTTGCAGTTACGCTTTTGGTAGGCATTTGTGCTCCGTTCATCGCTCCACATCCTCCGAATGAAGTAAATATGGAGTTAAGGTTCGCCGGGGCGTCCTGGCAATATTGGCTCGGCAATGATCACCTTGGTCGCTGCGTCTTGTCGCGCTTGATCTATGGAATACGCCCAAGTGTAATATGGGTGTTTGCAGCCCTTGCTGCATCGGCTTTTGTCGGCGGCCTCCTGGGGTTTATTGCTGGCTATTTCCGCGGCAAGGTCGACGCTGTGCTCATGAGAATCTGTGATTGTATGCTTTCCTTCCCCGGCTATGTTATGACATTAGCCGTTGTAGGCATTCTTGGAGCTGGAATCGAAAATATTCTGATTGCATTTGTTGTGATGAAGTGGGCATGGTTCGCGCGAGTAATACGAACCTCGATCATGCAATATGCCGACGCAGACTACATAAAATTCGCCAAGGTGCTGGGTGCTGGTCACGTTCGGGTTATGGTCAAGCATATTGCACCAGTGGCGATTCCCGATATTGCAGTTACGGCCAGTAGTACGTTTGGATCTATGATCCTGCAAATTTCCGGCTTGTCCTTTCTCGGACTTGGCATTCAAGCGCCGCATGCGGAGTGGGGAATGATGCTTAATGAAGCTAGATCGGTCATGTTTACACGACCTGAGCTCATGCTCACTCCTGGGCTTGCTATCGTCATGGTCGTATCAGCTGTTAATTTCTTGTCCGACTCGCTTCAAAATGCACTTGATCCTAAGCTGATGACGTCGAGTAATCGGAACAAAACTAGTAGGAGTGCAATTCTACCAAAGCTGCGCCGGAAGGAGGTTGCCTAAGTGACATTTCAACTGCTGGAAGTCGAACACTTGAAAATCTGGGATAGTCAGACTGGCGGCGTTCTCGTACCAGACAGCTCCTTCCATCTCGTACAAGGGCAATGTCTAGCTATTGTTGGGGAAAGCGGCAGCGGCAAATCGCTTACGTGCAGAGCGATTATGAGACTCAATCAAGCAAGGCTTTATCAATCGGGCAATATCATTCTTAACGGCGTTAATCTTATGGAGCTTTCTAACAAGGATATGCGCAGCTATAGAGGAAAGCGCCTCTGCATGATTATGCAAAATGGCATGCGTGCCTTTGATCCTTCTCAGCCGATAGGAACATATCTGCTGAAGACGACAGCTGTTCATTATTCTTGGAGCCGTAGTGAAGCAACAGCCAAGCTAGCAGCAGCCTTGGCAAGTGTCGGGCTAAAGGAGCCCGCAGCGGTAATGCGCAGCTACCCGTATCAATTATCCGGTGGGATGCTGCAGAGGGTAATGATTGCGCTGGCAATCGTGCTGGAGCCAGACGTAATCATTGCCGATGAACCAACGACAGCGCTGGATGCTGTCACGCAATATGAGGTCGTCGAGCAATTCGTACAATTACGCAACCGATTAGGCAGCATGGTGATTTTTGTTTCTCATGATCTGAGCATTGTGAAGCGAATTGCGGATGAGGTGCTTGTGATGAAGGATGGAGAGATTGTAGAGCGCGGAACAACCAAGGATATCTTTGCTCATGCAAAGCATCCGTACACCCAATATCTCGTTTCATCCAAGCTTGCCCTGCGTCAGCATTTTACACGTTTGATAGGAGGTGTTGATGTTGCTGAAGGTTAAAGCCGTTAGCAAGTCATACCGTAAAAATGGCTGGCTTAGCAAGCATCGTCAACAGGTGCTGCACGACATCAGCTTCGAATGGAAGCGTGGTGAATGTCTGGGCATCATCGGAGAAAGCGGCAGCGGAAAATCTACGCTTGGTCGTCTGCTTTTAGGAATAGAGAAGCCGGATCAAGGTGAAATCACGTTAAATGGACAGCCAGTAGCACAGCGCAGCGTGAGACGAGGGGTCATTAGTGCTGTTTTTCAGGACTATACCTCATCTATTAATCCCTTTTATACCGTTAGAGAGGCGCTAATGGAGCCGCTGAGCATATTAGGAAGAACCTCTAAGCAAACGGATGTCAATCTCGCAACACTCATGGAGCAGGTTGGACTTGATGCGAGCTACCTTTCAAAATATCCGCATGAGCTTTCTGGGGGGCAGGCGCAGCGCGTATGTATTGCTAGAGCCGTTTCTACGGAGCCGCAATGTATATTACTAGATGAAGCCGTAAGCTCACTTGATAATTCTGTGCAAATTCAAGTGCTTGAGCTGCTGAAAAGCTTGAAAGAAACGTTAGGTGTAGGCTATATATTCATCACACATGATATTGGTGCAGCGGCTTACCTATGCGACAGAATCATGATTATAAAAAGTGGACGGATTGAGGAGCTTGTTGCGGCAGAGGAGCTGAAAAACGTGACCTCTCCTTATGCAAGGGAACTGTTGAACAAGGTCATGATCTAAAAAGAAAGGAGCTTATGTAGTGAAGGGTGCATTGTCCTGGCCGTTTATGAGGCTTTATCTGCTGACGCTGCTGTATTTTAGTGCTAATTCGATTTTAAATGTGATTATTCCACTCAAGGGTGAAGCGCTAGGCGCTTCCAATACGACAATCGGCCTCATAATGGGTTCTTATTTGTTGACGACCATGCTGTTTCGGCCTTGGGCGGGTCAGCTCATCCATCGCTATGGACCGATTCGAGTACTGCGGATTATTTTAACAATCAACGGGCTAGCCCTGCTGCTTTATACATTCACTGATATTGGGGGCTATTTTTTTGCTCGTGTGCTGCAAGGCAGCTGTACCGCATTTTTCTCAATGGCACTGCAACTAGGCATCATTGATGCGCTTCCTGAAAAAGATCGTTCACAAGGCATTTCTATGTATTCGCTTTGCTCCTATTTACCAGGGATACTTGGGCCCATGTTGGCAATCGGTATATGGCAGACAGGAGAGATGAGCGTATTTGCCGTGACCATGATCGTCATTGCAGTATTGACTGGATTAGTAGGCTTTACTGCTTATATGAAACAAGAGCAGCAGCCTGAGCAAGCTGGCGGAAGTAGTTCGTCCAATTCTACAGCTATCGGAATGATAAAGGCGACTAGTCAGCTGATACGCAATCCGCATTTGCTAAAGAGCAGCGTGCTAATGCTAAGCGCATCAATCGTATTTGGAGCGGTAACCGCGTTTGTACCTTTGTATGCGATGCATGTTCCAGGCGGCAGTGCAGCGATTTATTTGATGATACAGGCGGCAGTTGTTGTGGCAGCGCGGTTTTTGCTCAGAAAGAAAATACCGTCAGATGGCAATTGGCGTTCCTCCTTTATGATGGGTACGATGCTGCTGCTGACAGTGGCATCGCTTTGCGTAAGCATGGCTGCGACAGCAGGAGCATTGCTGCTGTACGCAGGTGCCTTGCTAATGGGCGTTGCTCAAGCACTCCTATACCCAACGCTAACGACCTACCTGAGCTTTGTGCTGCCGCAGGATCAGCGCAATGTATTGATTGGCTTGTTCATTGCCATGGCAGATCTTGGCGTATCGCTTGGTGGTATTGTGATGGGTCCGATAGCAGACTTCACATCTTATTCTATGATGTATATGATATGTGCGATTATTGGCGCAGCTATGCTGCTTCTTGCCTATGACAAGAGCGGTATGTTGATGAATAAGGAGTAAAAGACTACAATCTAACGAAATATCTTATCAACTGTCTGTTTATTGTAAGATGAAATGAACGTATTACAGGTTAAAAACACCGGCTCGTTACATGTTTAGCGACTTTATTTTATGTAAATAAGTACATAGACATCAAACCCCATAATGGCAGTAGACAATAACACGGAGGTCACAGAAAAAAAGTGGGAGTGAATGGCAGGTTGCGTGTTGTAATGAGATCGAAAAGACGTTGCTCTGCTGTCAGTGCCTGCAGACAGGATAACGTCTTTTTTTGTTGTACAGCCGGCTACATATTTGTGCAAACGTTTGAATTTTTGGGTTGACAATATAATAAGAAACAAAGTAGTCTATAGGAAGCATAATAAATTACCAATAATTGCGCTTTCATTAGGATGAAGTTTTATTGAAAGGGTGTGGTAGATGCTAGAGTATTGCGAAAACGTTTGCACAATTCCTTGCATCATGGACTTATCAAGTCTTCACGAATATACAGAACAATTGCTTCTACATTAATTAATTTAGGGGAGGTACGTGTATGAAAAAACTAGCTCTAGTATGTTTGGCTTGGTTCATCGCACTTTCGGGCGTAATAACGATCGGTGGTCACTCTGTATCTGCTAATGTGAATTCAATGGCTTCATCAACAGCCGATGAATTTTCATGGGACAATGCTACAGTTTATTTTGTGATGACGGATCGGTTTGTTGATGGAGATCCGAGCAACAATCATTCCTATGGCAGGGAGCTCGATCAAAACGGCAATCCATACCCAGATTACAAATCAAAGGTGGGCACCTTTCACGGCGGAGATTTGAAAGGGCTTACACAAAAAATCAATGAAGGGTACTTTAACGATCTAGGTGTAAACGCGATCTGGATTACAGCGCCGTATGAACAAATTCACGGCTGGGTTGGTGGTGAAAGTTTCAGGCATTATGCGTATCACGGCTATTATGCATTGGATTTTACAGAGGTCGATCGGAATATGGGAACCGAAGAGGATTTTAGAACGTTTGTCGATACAGCACATTCTAATGGAATTCGCGTTGTGATGGATATTGTTCTGAACCATGCAGGCTATGAAACGATGAAGGACATGAGCGAATTTAATTTCGGACAACTGCAAAACGGCTGGCAAAACTATTACTACAATCAGCCAGAATCTGCAGCTCATTATAACACCTATGCTAATTACCTAGAGACGACAGATGCAGGCCGCTGGCTTAATTGGTGGGGAGCAGATTGGATTCGAGTGGATAAGCCTGGGTATTCAGCGTGCGGCTCATCAGATCAATTGATGTGTTTGTCTGGTCTGCCTGATTTCAAAACTGAATCGACCAATAGTGTAGGCTTGCCGCCACTGCTGCTTAACAAGTGGAGCGACGCGAAACGAGTTCAGGAGCAAGCAGAGCTGGATGCATTCTTTAATCGGTCAGGCAAGCCACGCACGGTCGCCAATTATTTGACAAAATGGCTGACAGATTGGGTTCGAGAGTATGGAGTTGACGGCTTCCGCGTCGATACGGCAAAGCACGTGGATCTAAGTATATGGAAGGGACTAAAGGAGGAAGCGGTATTAGCGCTTCGTGAATGGAAGTCAGCCAATCCAGACAAAAAGCTGGATGATCTCGATTTCTGGATGACGGGAGAAGTATGGGGGCATGGGGTAGGGCGCTCCAACTACTTTGATAACGGATTTGATTCGGTCATTAATTTTTCCTTCCAAGGCAGTGCAGGCAACTTGCAGGCCTTGCCATCTATTCATGCCGAATATGCATCGAAGATTAACTCAGACTCCAGCTTTAACGTATTATCTTATATTTCGTCACACGATACTTCGCTATTCAATCGCTCTAATTTGATCAATGGTGGCACGTCGCTGTTGCTGTTGCCTGGTGCCGTGCAAATATATTACGGGGATGAATCGGCACGACAGCCTATGGCTGCGCCTTGGGATCAGCCGACTAGATCCGATATGAATTGGAACTCCATCGACCAAGAAGTGTTGAGTCATTGGCAGAGGCTGGGACAATTCCGTAATCAGCATATCGCAATTGGAGCAGGGGAGCACCAGCAGCTTCAAGCCGCGCCATATACATTCAGCAGAACGTACAACAAGGAAGGCATACAGGATAAGGTCGTCGTAGTTATTGGGGCAAGTGGTACAACTGCGGTCAATGTAAGTTCAGTATATCCTGATGGAACGCTGGTCCGAGATTACTACGCGGGCGATGAAGGCATCGTGCAGAACGGACGTGTAAATGTAAATGCACATCCTAACGGCGTGATATTGCTCGAGGAGGTTCCAACGCCAGAGGTGAAAGTGTCCGCTTCTCCTGCAGGAGGAGGCTTTAGCAGCGATACACTCGAGCTTACATTAAATGTGCAGAATGCAGATACAGGACGCTACACTGTGGATGGCAGCGACCCTGCCGTCGCAGGCATCACTTATACGAATGGACAAAAGCTGACGATTGGTCATGGCATGGAGATCGGAGAGTCAGTAACCCTGAAGCTGTATGGCAGCAACGAACTGGGGATCGATACTAGACAATATACGTACGTGAAAACAGAAAGAAGCGTGCTGACGGTTCATTTCAAGAAGCCTGAAGCATGGGGGGCGCCACAGCTATATTACTATGAAACCAGTCCAAAACTGACTGAACCGACATGGGCGACAGCTCCATCCATGGTTTCACAAGGAAATGGATGGTACTCGTATACCATCGAGGATGCAGAGCGTGCGAGAGTTATTTTCAAGGATTCCAACGGTAATCAGCTCCCTGCAGCACAGCAAGCAGGATTGCTCGTTTCAGAGGAAAGCTGGTATGACAACGGTTGGGTGACAGATCCCACTGACCATCTAGCTCCTACGATTCCGACCAATGTGAGAGCGATTACTGCCTCGTCATCAACGATTCAGATTGCATGGGATGCATCGCAAGATAATGTGGCAGTTGCTGGGTATGAAGTATATCGTGAGGGCAGCATGATAGGAAAGACATCAGCCTTGTTCTATTCTGATAGTGGACTGCAACCAGATACCTCTTATCATTATACAGTTAAAGCCTATGACAGCGCGGGCAACAAATCATTAGAAAGTGAGCCGCTTAAGGTGTCAACGACGGAACGTTCAGCGTCGAATACAGCGACGATTTATTACAAACACGGCTTTAATGCCCCGTATTTTCATTATGCACCGAGTGGCGGATCGTGGACTGCTGTTCCAGGTGTGGCGATGACCGTTTCGGCAGAATATCCAGGTTACAGCGTCATTACAGTGGATCTTGGCACAGCAACGAGCATGCAGGCGGTGTTCAACAATGGCAGCGGAACCTGGGACAATAACGGAGGCAGGAACTATCTGTTTCCAGCAGGCATTTCTACATTTAATAATGGCGTAATTACATCTGGTGAGCCTACTGCTGTTCAGGAAGGATTGACAATACATTTAACGGTACCCGGTAATACACCTGCTAATGAGCCGATCTACATTGCAAGTAATATTTCGGGCTGGAATCCGGGTGATACAAGCAATCAATTAACACGCAACGCAGATGGAACATACAGCATTACGCTTCCTGTGGAATCTGGAACACAGCTTCAGTTCAAGTTCACAAGAGGTACTTGGAGCAGTGTTGAGGTGAACGCCGCAGGTGCTGATATTTCCAATCGTACCTATACGATGAATGGAAGCTCGCTATATCTCACGGTTCAGAGATGGAAGGATAGATAATTCAAGCTAACATTATTGCATACTGAGATCCGCTGCCTATAATTGGTGCGGGTCTTCTTTTTTCATAGCTTTGGCAGTGGACAATAACACGGCAGGGTTATATGATAATGGCATAGAAACCATCTTATTACAAGAAAAAAGCAGTGGAGAGGTGAATGGCATGTTGCGTGTATTGCTAGTAGACGATGAAACATTTTTTCGCCAAGGCTTGCGTGCGATTGTGGATTGGCAGTCCTGTGGTTACGAGGTAATTGGCGAAGAGGATAACGGTGAAGATGCCTTTCATTTTATCGTAAGGGAGCGTCCTGACGTTGTCATAACTGACATTCGAATGCCAGAGATTGATGGCCTGGAATTGATTCATAAAGTTGTACAGCAGGAAAAGCTAAAAACCAAATTTATAATTGTAAGCGGTTACGATGAATTCAAGTACGCACAACAGGCTGTAAAGTATGGAGTATGTGATTTTCTGCTTAAGCCAATTGATGAAAGTGGATTGGAGGAGACGCTGAAGCAGATCGCCGAAACAATCGAGCGAGAATCTCGGCAAAATGAGAAATCGATTACTCATCATAATCAAGAGCTGCTAAGTCAATTAGAGCTTGGAACGCTGTCAGAGTCGCAACTGCTCGACATCTATGACGGGCTTGATCTTGACCCTAAAGCGCCGCATTACTTTATCCTGCTTGAGTATCACTATGTTCCGGGGAGTGGTCGCAAGCAGGAAGCATTCACTTATAATCAGCTTCAACAGATTATACACACAATTCAGTCGATTCTTCCTTCACTCGGCATCAAGCATATGTTTCCGCAGCGAGGACAGCTTGGTGTTGTCGTACCGCAGGCGTTGATAAAGGAAAACTCTTCAATTCATATGGTCGTTAGACATTTATATAATCGATTGGCAGAAGAACACCAGCTGTATATTTACTATAGCAAAAAATGTACAGGCGTACATTTTTTGCAAGAAGCCTATCAAGGTGCATTGCATGCCGCTCAATTTAAATACATTGATGATCGTGC
Source organism: Paenibacillus septentrionalis (assembly GCF_042659865.1). NCBI lineage: Bacteria > Bacillati > Bacillota > Bacilli > Caryophanales > Paenibacillaceae > Paenibacillus > Paenibacillus septentrionalis. The sequence continues at coordinate 388,375 of NZ_JBHSTE010000003.1, read as the reverse complement.
GCTATTTGACTACGCTGAGCTGAAAGAGCTGGAGCTGCGTACCATTATGCTCCCTTCAGACAGCTACAAGGAACTGCTTAATGAAATCGAAGCCAATCATGAGGAAGGAATAGAAGCAGAGCTGGATGCACTAATTGCACAATTCGGCAAGCAGCGCTGCTCTGTGGAAGCGGTGAAGGCAACCATTCATAAACTAGTGGCGGATTGTCTGCACATTGTTCAAACGATGCAAATTGACAAAGGGCGATTAAGTCATTTGCACGAGCTGATTGGCTGGGAATCCAACTATATGAACCGGGCGACGCTGCGCGAGCTGCTGTTGTCATTCGCATTGGATTGTAGTCGCTGCATTGCAGAGGAACGCAAGGAAATGGCGAAAGGCGGCATACAGCGCATTAAAAAATACATCGACCAGCATTACGCCGAGCCTATCAGTTTAAAATCAATTGCCGCTCGGTTTTATATTAATCCCGTCTATCTCGGTCAGCTTTTCAAAAAGAACTACCATCTATATTTCAATGAATATTTGCTTCAGCTTCGCATTCAAGAGGCTAAAAAACTACTTCGTCAAACCGATCTTAAAATCTATGAAATTGCTGAACGTGTTGGCTTCAGCCATCCCGAGTACTTTGTTTCTCAATTTGAAAAGCAGGAAAATCTATCGCCTACAGCGTATCGTCAAACGTTCAAAAACGGTATCAACACAGCAGGTGAAGGGCAATGAAATTTATCCAACGCATGAAGAATAATTTTCATTTGGACGATATTCGCCTGCGAAATAAGTTTTTTATTATGTATGTTTTATGCGTGTTTGTTCCGATTATTTGTACCAATATTATTTTTTACAATTTAATGAGCAACAATGTTCAGGAACAACGGATGGAGGATATTCAGATTTCACTAGCTCAAGTTCATCTTGAGCTGGAGCGCATGATCGAAGCGGCAGTAAGTGTATCCTGGGTGTTTTATACCGATTACAACCTATATCTCTTACTGGACTCGCAATATCACAATCCTGCTGATTTTGTAGCTGCTTATGATGGTTATATGCGGCGTATCCTCAATAGTTATACGCCGGTCTATACGTCAGTGCAAAATATTAAAATCTACGTCAATAATCCGATGTTGCTGCACTCTGGCGGTATTGCTTTTTTGTCTGATTCGACTCGTGACAGCGCTTGGTACAAAATGCTTGAGCAGAGAACGTCTAGCGAGCCGATTCTGGTTCGCGCCAGTAAAGAGGACAGCATATCATCAGGTCGAGTTGCGGAACCCCAAGACACATTTAATATTATTCGGGTAATGGATTATAACGATTCGCTTAATCATTGGGAAAAGGTGTTGAAGATCGAGCTGAAAACAGAATCCTTTGACCTTATTCTCGGCAATCTGAATATACCAGGCAGCGTCTATCTGGTTGATCCAAATGGCATGGTGCAGTATAGCACTAATCCTGACGTAAATTGGCGCTCAGAACATCTTCATATGAGCGAGATTAATGTCAATGGCGACATTGCCGTGTTTGAAGGGGAGCATTTCGATATGAATCCGCTGCAGGACTGGTACATTGTTGCTCATGTTGCGGAGGATCAGATCATGCATGAAGCGCCTGAAGCAAGGCAGTTTGTACTATGGTTTGCCTTAATGAATATTATGCTTGCAACCGTCATTATCGTGGTGATCTCTCGCTCAATTACGAAGCGTCTCGGTTTTCTGCTCGGACAGATGAAGCGCGTTAAAAACGGCAACTTTGATCTAGTAAACAAACGGGAATCAGTAGATGAGATTGGTCAAGTGACGACCGAATTTAATCGCATGACCAGGCAGATCAGCGCACTTATTAATGACGTGTATGTTGCAGATATTAAAGAAAAAAACATGGAGCTTGAGCATCGCTATGCGCAGCTTAATGCGCTGCAAAGTCAAATTAATCCTCATTTTCTATTCAACGCGCTGGAGACAATCCGAATGCGCAGTATGATGAAAAGCGAGAAGGAAACCGCGAAAATCATTCATAACATGGCCAAGCTGTTTCGCAGCTCGCTGACATGGAAACGAGATAAGATCAAATTAAAAGAAGAGGTAGAGTTTATTATCTGCTTCCTTGAAATTCAGAAGTATCGCTTTGCCGATCGACTGGACTACAGCATTGAGCTGGACTCCGAGGCTGAAAACTGCCTTGTTCCGAAAATGATCTACTTGCCCTTTGTTGAAAATGCATGCATTCATGGCGTCGAGAAGGTTAAGCGAGGTGGAAAAGTAATGATCTCACTAAAGGTGCTCCAGGATAAGCTGCATTTCCACATTGAGGACAACGGAGCGGGAATGGATGAGGAACAGGTGCAGAAGATCTATTCCTACCTGGAGGAAAATAAAGATCTTGGCGAGCGCATTGGCATGCAAAATGTTCTGTATCGTTTAAAGCTGTTTTACGAGGATCAATTTGAATTTTCGATAACGAGTCAGCAAGGGATAGGGACTTCAATTTCCCTTATTATACCTGCCCAACAATAAAAACTATAATTTTTATATTAGATTCTAAAGTTCTCTCACTGATCTTCGCATGTCCTCTTGTTACAATGTAAGTGCTTACAATTAAAGATTAAAGGGGATGAAATTGCATGAAGCGAAAAACACCAGTGTACATGGCAGCAATGCTTATGCTCGTGCTTGCGCTCGTCATTACGGGATGTGCAGGCAATAACGGTGGGAATACTCCATCTAACACTTCCAGTCCTGGAACAAACTCTGGAAACGAGGGCGGCAATGGGGAACAACCATTAGAAAAAGTAACATTTACGTACTTCAATGGTGCAGGTGCAGCTAAGGATATTAACACGAATGAAACAACACTAGGTAAAATTTTTGAAGATCAAACAGGTGTTAATTTTAAAATTGAAAACCTTGTAGGCGATTTAAATACAAAAATCGGTACAATGAATGCTTCTAGAAAATATCCAGATGTTCTTATTCCAGATGCAGCAATTGATGACGTAGTTGGTGCAGGCGGCTTCATCGATCTAACGGATCTTATTGAAGAGCATGGTCCAAACATTAAAAAGGCATATGGCAGCGATTTGGAGCGCATGAAAACAGAAGATGGAAAAATTTACTATCTTCCAATGTCTGCTCAAGTAGGCGAATTTATTCCTGACCCTAATATTGGTCAAGGTGCATTCTGGATTCAACGCCGCGTATTGAAGGAAGCAGGCTATCCAGAGGTTAAAACGATTGATCAATACTTCGATTTGATTCGCGACTACGTGAAAAAGCACCCAGAAGAAGGCTTGACAGGCTTTATTTCACTTACACATGACTGGAGATTCTTTGCTACAACGAATCCGCCAATGCATTTGGCAGGCTATCCAAATGACGGTGGCGTTATCGTTGATATGGATACGTTTGAGGCGAAAGTATATGCCAATAGCGACTATACAAAGCAATATTTGAAAATGCTTAATGAGCTGAATGCTGAAGGATTATTCGATAAATCATCCTTCATCGACAACTATGACCAGTACTTGGCTAAGCTGACTTCTGGTAAAGTTTTGGGTATGTTCGATTATGGCTGGCAAATCGCGAATGCACAAAATGTGTTAATGGATGCTGCTAAAGCTGATCCAGCACAAGATGATTTTGTATATTTCCCACTGCCAGTTACATTTGACGGACGTAAAGATCAATACTTGGATCCACCTTCCTTCGTTAAGAACCGTGGTATTGGTATTACAATCAGCGCACAAGACCCTGTACGTATTATCCAATACTTCGATAATATGTTGAAGGAAGAAAACCAAATTTTAAGAAGCTGGGGTATTGAAGGCGAAACGTATGAAATCGATGAAAACGGCCGCTACTACCGTACTCCTGAACAAATCGCTAAAATTGATGAAGCTTTCCGTGAATCATTCGGCTTCAAATACTTTGATTGGAACTGGCCGCTTTATAGCGCAAGCTCTACCTTCTCTAACGGCAATGCTGTATCTCCTGGTGTGCAGCCTGAGGTATTCCAGTTGAGCCTGACTGAAGCGGATAAAACTATCCTGAATGCATATGGCGCACAAACGTACGCTGAAATGTTCGCGGCTCCAGACGACCGCCCTTGGTTCCCTGCTTGGGGTATTCCTAAGGAGCAGGGCTCTCCAGAGCAAATCTATGAAACGAAGTCTGAGGAAGTTACTCGTAAATACTTCCCTAAGCTAGTGCTTGAAGAACCTTCGAAATTCGAAAGCAACTGGGAAGAATTCTTGAGTGAGTTCAATAAGCTGGATTATGCAGGCTATGAAGCCTTTATGACAGCAGAAGTTAAAAAGCTCATTGAAGAAACGAAATAAATGAGTATGAGTGGGACCATGCGCTGGTCACTTCGACCAGCGCGGGGTCCCTTCTTTCAACCGCAGAATGACTTAGCATGAGAGGAGAGTTTACCAATGGAACAGGTGGAGGTTGCTAAAACTGACCAGCATCCCAAAAAGACAACGAACAAGCTGGTAACGTTTTTACAGCGCTGTGTACGTCAGCATGCATTGTTAACAATGACAATTCCATTTTTAATATGGTTGTTTATCTTTAAGTATCTACCAATATGGGGCTGGACGATAGCTTTTCAAAATTATAAGCCAGCTAGAAGCTTTGCCGAGCAAGAGTGGGTGGGCTTTCAACATTTTATGTTCCTTTTCGAGGATGAACGATTTTTAAGAGTATTGCGCAACACGCTTGCGATGAGCGGGATTAATCTTATTTTAGGCTTTGTAACCGCGATTACACTTGCATTATTGCTTAATGAGGTTCGTATTGTTGTATTTAAACGAGTCGTACAAACGATAAGCTACCTGCCACATTTTATTTCGTGGGTTGTTGCAGCAGGTATTGTTCAGCAGACGTTGTCGCCTGATGGCATTATTAATGATTTACTGATGCGTTTCGGATTCATTAAAGAGGATATTTTATTTTTAGGTATCGGTGAATATTTTTGGGGAATATTTGGAGCAGCCACCGTATGGAAGGATGTCGGGTGGAATACGATTGTCTACTTGGCAGCGATGACCATGATTGATCCGGCTCAATATGAAGCCGCAGAAATCGATGGGGCAGGACGCTTGCAGCGAATGTGGCATATTACGCTTCCAGGCATAAAATCAGTTATTGTCGTGCTGCTCATTATGAATATCGGATATTTGCTTGAGTCAGGCTTTGAGCCGCAATATCTACTCGGTAACGGTATGAACGTTGATTATTCAGAGAATATAGATATCTTCGTGCTGAAATACGGGATAGCACAAGGTAACTTCTCTTTATCGATAGCTGCGGGCATGTTCAAAACAGTAGTCAGCTTCATCCTGCTGTTTGCAGCCAATAATATAGCGAAACGCTTAGGCGAAGCGAGACTTTACTAGAAAGCAGGTGAGAGAATGCGTACTAATTATTCTACGAGCGACAAAATCTTTGATTACGTGAACTATGCCTTGTTGACGTTGCTCATGATTGTGACGCTATATCCGTTTCTTAATACACTTGCCATTTCCTTTAATGACGCTAAGGATTCCATTCGTGGTGGGATATATCTATGGCCGAGGGAATGGTCACTGGATAACTATAAGTATATACTTTCAGAGAAAAGCATCTATAATGCTACAATGATTTCAATTCTAAGAACCGTGATCGGTACCGTTGTAACCGTGTTTTGCTCGGCAATGGTAGCGTATGCGATCAGCAGACAGGACTTTGTACTGCGTAAATTTGTGACGGTCGCATTTATTTTAACGATGTATATTAATGGTGGTTTGATTCCGAACTTCCTGTTGATTCGCGATCTTAATTTGCTTGATTCGTTTTGGGTGTATATATTGCCAGGCATTATCGGGGTATTCAATCTTATCATTATTCGTTCCTTTATTGATGGACTTCCGGAAAGCATTCTGGAATCAGCTCGAATTGATGGCGCGGGTGACTATCGAACCTTCTTCAGCATCGTGCTGCCGTTATGCGTACCTGTTCTTGCTACAGTTGCGTTATTTAGCGGGGTATTTCAATGGAACTCATGGTTTGACGTGTTCCTGTACAACTCCTCAACGATTGAGCTAAGTACACTGCAATATGAGCTGCAAAAGATTCTACAGAACTCCAACGCATCAATGACTGCTAGAACTGGAACAGATGTTATTGCAGGAGGAAACTTGCAGAACCAGAGCCAGGTTACACCAACCGCTGTTCGGGCTACGATGACAATCGTTGCATCAGTGCCAATTATAATGGTGTACCCATTCCTGCAAAAGTACTTCGTTAAAGGTATGATGGTCGGCGGCGTTAAAGGATAATGGAAGACGTAAGTTAAAGAATGAAGAGATAAAAAGGTTAAATTTACACAGTAAATGCTATACTTTGACCTGTTAGAAATAAGCCTATGCTGCTTTATAATGGTCTACATTCACATTGTTTTAACACTAAAATAAATAGAATGGATGATGGCTGATGACAAGTACAATCAAGCAAGGTGCTTATTATACAGGACAATATCGCAATTTATTCGCTGAATACGGTTACAGTGAAGCAGATATTGCCAAAAAAGTACAGGACACATGGGATGCGTTGTTCGGCGAGGACGAATCCACGAAAATTTATTATGAGCTCGGTGAAGACAAGGGCTATTTGCTTGATACGGGTAATATAGATGTTCGTTCTGAGGGCATGTCCTATGGCATGATGATGGCAGTCCAATATGATCGTCAAGATATATTCGACAAGCTATGGAACTGGACGTACAGCTATATGTATATGACAGAAGGCATTCATAAGGGTTACTTTGCGTGGTCCTGTCAACCAGACGGCACGCGCAATGCGCAAGGGCCTGCGCCAGACGGCGAGGAGTACTTTGCACTAGCGTTGTTTTTTGCAAGCAATCGCTGGGGAGACCGCGAAGCGCCTTACAACTACAGTCAGCAGGCGAAGGATCTGCTTCGTACTTGTATTCATCAGCAGCCACCGGGCTTTCCGATGTGGAATCCCGACAATAAGCTGATCAAATTTGTGCCAGAGGTGGAGTTTTCCGATCCGTCATACCATCTGCCTCATTATTACGAGCTGTTTGCACTGTGGGCATATGAAGAGGACCGTCAGTTCTGGAAAGAGGCTGCTCAGGCAAGCCGCGATTATATTCATATCAGCTGTCATCCCGAAACAGGCTTAGCTGCAGAATATGCGCATTATGACGGTACACCGAATCATGTTCGTGGCTTTGGTTATTTCTTCAGCGATTCATACCGTGTAGCAGCTAATATTGGTCTGGACTTCGAATGGTTTGGTGTTGATCCAAGGCAACAGGATATCGCGAATCGCATTCAGGCATTTTTCGCAGATAAGCATCCTGACGATTATCGCCGTTATACAATTGAAGGCGAGCCGTTTGAAGAAAAATCGCTTCATCCTGTAGGCCTCTTGGCAACGAATGCGCAAGCGTCCTTGGCAGCGAGCGATCAAGAAACAGCAAAGGCAGCTGTAGATTTACTATGGAATACACCAGTTCGCACAGGCGAGCGTCGCTACTATGACAACTGTCTGTACATTTTTGCGATTCTTGCATTAAGCGGCAACTATCGTATTTATGCGTAAGCAACTAGTGAGCTAGCTGCAAGAGCCCGTCTAGAGGAAAGATTCCTTTAGACGGGCTCTTTTTCGCATAGGGAGTGCACGTAGGCAGCGATTAACGCTTGACGCGGCAATAGATAGCCGTTCATAATATGGTCGAACAAACAAATGACAGCATTTACATTTTCAATTATAAATTGCATTATGAACGTCACAGCACGCAAGGGGAGGAAGCGATGAGCCACCATCTGGTTAATCAATCGGTTTTACCAGCTGTTCATAAGATGAAGGAGGTAGAGAAGGTGCTTGCCTCTTCACATCAGTATATGGTACTGCTAGGCGGCCATATCGGTCAGCTGAAGCATGTTGTTGACCTGGCGAAGGAGCATGGCAAGCAGGTGCTGCTGCACGCTGATCTAATTGACGGCTTGAAAAACGATGAACCTGCGGCAGACTTTCTGTGTCAATCCATCCGCCCCTCAGGCATTATTTCAACGCGAGCAAGCGTTGTTATGCGAACGAAGCAACGAGGGCTGATTGCGATTCAACGTATGTTTTTGATCGATAGTGATGCGATGGAACGAAGCTATCGAATGATTGAAAAATCAAACCCTGATTATATTGAAGTACTCCCTGGTATTATTCCCGAGATGATTAAGGAAGTGAAGGAGCATACAGGTATTCCTGTTATCGGTGGTGGTCTGATTAAAACTCATCAGCATATAACCGATGCACTGGAAGCAGGAGCAACGGCAATTACGACCTCACGCAAGGAGCTATGGACCTATCGAAAATAAATGGAGATCGAGGAGGAGATCAGATGGCAACATTTATGATGGCGATTGACCAGGGAACGACGAGCACAAGGGCACTGCTTATTAACAAGCAAGGGGAAATTGCGGCAATCGAGCAGGAAGAGCTGCCACTTATCTATCCACAGCCCGGTCATGTTGAGGTTGATGCCGATCTGTTGTGGGACTCGACACTGCGCGTTATGCAGCAGCTGTTAAAGAAGAATGGAATAAACGCTGCTGATGTGCAGGGCATCGGCATCACGAATCAGCGTGAAACGACGGTGATCTGGAACAAGGAGACAGGAAAACCGATCTACCATGGCCTCGTATGGCAATCCAGACAAACCGCAGGCATTTGCGAGAGCTTGAAGGCAGACGGTTATGAAGCGTTGTTCAAGCAGAAGACAGGTCTCGTGCTTGATCCTTACTTTTCAGGGACGAAGGTCAAATGGGTGCTTGACCACGTAGAAGGTGCGCGTGCATTGGCAGAGCAGGGCAAGCTGCTGTTCGGCACCGTCGAGAGCTGGCTCATCTGGAAACTGACGGATGGGAAGGTGCATATTACAGATGTGTCTAACGCCTCTCGCACACTGATGTTTAACATTTACGCAAGAGCATGGGATGAGGAACTGCTGCGGCTGCTTACCATTCCTGCTTCGATGCTGCCAAAGGTTAGATCTTCCTCTGAACTGTACGGTTACACGGATACGTCGATTCTCGGAGCTGCTGTACCTATCGCGGGTGCTGCTGGTGATCAGCAGGCCGCATTGTTCGGTCAGCAAGCCTTTCATATTGGCGATACGAAAAACACATACGGCACGGGCTGCTTTATGCTGATGAATACAGGTGACAAGCCGATTGCCTCCAAGCATGGGCTGCTGACAACGATAGCATGGGAAATCGACGGCAAGCTGGAGTATGCACTGGAAGGAAGCGTATTTGTTGCAGGAGCAGCTATCCAATGGCTGCGAGATGGGCTGAGCATCATTCAGCAAGCAGGCGAGACATCGGAGATTGCAGCTCAACTAGACTCAACTGGGGGTGTCTACGTTGTCCCTGCTTTTGTCGGATTAGGCACGCCGTACTGGAATAGTGATGTGCGAGGTTCAATGTTCGGTATTACGCGTGGAACGACGAGGGCGCACATCGTTCGTGCTGTACTGGAGTCACTAGCCTATCAGTCACGCGAGCTGGTTGCTGTCATGGAAGAGGATTCTGGCGTTAAGCTATCGAAGTTGGCTGTTGATGGCGGAGCGATACAAAATGATTTTCTGATGCAATTTCAAAGTGACATATTAGGCATTGAGGTTGAACGTCCGCAAATTAGCGAGTCGACAGGGCTGGGCGCTGCCTTTTTAGCAGGTCTTGCCGTAGGCTTCTGGAGCAGCAAGGAGGAGCTCGCTGGTCTTCGCAAGATCGAATGCACCTTCACTCCGCTAATGGCAGAGCAGGAGCGTGAAGCCTTGTTTAAGGGCTGGCTGAAAGCCGTCAAAGCCGCAATGGCGTTTTGTGATTAACTGTAGTATAATAGCAGCAAGTTAATAATTTGGTTGGAGATATGGAGAAACCGCGAATGCCGTTTGAGAGATCGAACGGCTTCCGAGGTTTCTCCTTTTTTGTTTTACTATACAAACAACGTGGAAATGGGTGATGAGAGTGAAAAACAAGCAAAGGTCATTCAGTGTATGGGATCGTAAGGAACTGCTTAAACAGATGGCTGGAGGGCAGCTGGATGTGCTCGTAATCGGCGGGGGAATTACAGGAGCGGGAATCGCGCTTGATGGAGCAGCCAGAGGGCTTAAGATAGGCTTAATCGAAATGCAGGATTTTGCAGGAGGAACTTCAAGTCGTTCTACGAAGCTGGTACATGGCGGACTGCGTTACTTGAAGCAGATGGAGATTGGGGTAGTGGCTGAAGTTGGCAAGGAGCGTGAAATCGTTTATGAAAATGGACCGCATGTCACATCACCAGAGTGGATGCTGCTGCCACTATATGAAGGGGGAACATTCGGGAAATTTACGACCTCGATCGGTTTAAGAGTATACGACTTTCTTGCGGGCGTTAAGAAAAACGAGCGCAGATCAATGCTAACCCCGCAGGAAACGTTAATGAAGGAGCCATTGCTGAAGCAGGATGGACTTAAGGGGGGCGGCTATTATGTTGAATATCGCACGGATGATGCGCGCTTAACAATAGAGGTAATGAAGAAGGCATGCGAGCTTGGGGCTATCGCGATCAACTATGCGAAGGCAGAGCAGCTGCTGACGGATGAACATGGCAAATTAACAGGCATTGAGGTGCGCGATCAAATTACAAACGACGTGTATGCACTGCATGCGAAAAAAATCATTAACGCCGCTGGGCCTTGGGTCGATACGATTCGTGAGCTGGACGGTTCTAAAACTGGAAAGACGCTGCGCTTGACGAAGGGGGTTCATCTCGTATTTGACCAGTCGCGGTTTCCGCTAAGACAGGCGATTTATTTTGATATCCCGGATGGCCGCATGGCATTTGCAATCCCGCGTGAAGGGAAGACATACCTTGGTACAACCGATACAAATTATCACGGTGATATTGCCAGTCCAGTTGCAACAGCAGAAGATCGTCATTATTTGTTAAAGGCGGCTAATCATCTGTTCCCAAGCCTTGGCTTGTCTGATAGTGATATCGAGTCAAGCTGGGCAGGACTAAGACCGCTTATTCATGAGGAAGGCAAGGATCCGTCGGAAATCTCGCGCAGAGATGAAATGTTTGTATCTGATTCTGGCTTAATCTCCATCGCTGGGGGCAAACTGACCGGCTATCGGAAAATGGCTGAGGATGTTATTAATAAAACGCTAGAGCTGATGCGAGGCGAGGGGGAATCGTTGCAAGCTGCTTCGATATCAACGCGAACGATCCCGATATCAGGCGGTGACTTTGGCGGCTCTAGCAAAATGGCTGGTTATATGGATAGCAAAATCAGTGAAGGAATGAGGCTAGGGCTAAGCAAAGAGGTTGCCGCTCTATTAACCAAGCGTTATGGCACTAATATAGATGTCGTTTATGCACTTGCACAGGATGCGATTCAATGGGGAGTTCGTTACAAGCTGAACGCGCTGCATGCTATCATGCTAAGCTACTCCTTAAAGCATGAGATGGCCGTTAAGCCTGTTGATTATTTCATTCGACGGACAGGAAATCTCTTCTTCCGAATCGAAGAGGTCGAAACTTGGAAGCAGCCAGTGCTGCACGCCATGTCAGCCGTGCTTGGCTGGAGCGAGGAGCAGCTAGTCGCGTATGAAGAGGAGCTTGAGCTCAGCATTGAGCAAGCAAAACATGCACACTAGAAGAGACAACTTATCGTGAGAATCTTCCAAAAAGAGGGTATACTGATAGCGTAAGATCTTTAAGGAGGCGAATGAGGATGCAGATGAACTATCGTATATTGGGAAGAACAGAGCTGAATGTTTCAGTCATTGGAGTAGGAACGTGGCAGTTTGGCGGTGAATGGGGCATGAATTATACTCAAGAGATGGTCGATCAGATACTAGATGCAGCTCATGAGGTTGGCATTAATTTGATAGATACGGCCGAATGCTACGGTGACCATTTGTCAGAGCAGTTAATAGGCGGCTATATTAGTCGACATAAACGTGAAGATTGGATTATCGCAACCAAATTCGGTCATGAGTTTCATAATCTGTTCTCACGTACGGATCGCTTCGATAGCCAAAGTGTCGTAAAACAGCTCGATAATTCCTTAAAGGCGTTGCAGGTGGACTATATTGATCTCTATCAATTCCACTCTGGGCCAGATGCGGCTTTTGATCAGGATGAGCTGTGGGAAACGCTTGATAAGCAAGTTCAAGCAGGGAAGATTCGTCATCTGGGCATTTCGATTGGTAAAAACAATAATATCCATCAAGTGAAGCGTGCGACTGAGGTTGGTGCCAAGGCGATTCAGGTCGTTTATAATCGTCTGGATCGTGTGCCAGAAGAAGAAGTCTTTCCAGCGTGTGCCAAGCAAGATCTGGGTGTGCTTGCACGAGTCCCGCTTGCAAGTGGATTTTTAAGCGGCAAGTACAAGCCAGGCGCAACGTTCGCCAGCAATGATGTTCGACATCGACAGGATGCAGAGCATCAAGCGAAGCTGCTGCAGGAGGTAGAGCGAATTGCACAAGAGGAGCTGCCAGAGGGCGTCGATATGGCGAGCTGGGCACTGGCATGGTGTTTAAAGCATGATGCTGTAACTACAGTAATCCCGGGCTGCAAAACTGCTGAGCAGGTTAGGGCTAACGCAGCTGCTGTAGCTTTGCTGTAATGTTACGTCATTCAAAGTGCAGGAAGAAAACACGAACAATATTCAGTAGAATTTAAAGATGATTAAGTAAAAAGCATAATTATAACGAAGAGATTACTGTGAAAAGGCAGTAATCTCTTGTTTTTTACGAATCATGTATAAAAATAAATAATAATCTATCTTTATAAATTGTTCATAATCTACTATAATACAAGAGTCTGAACTTATCAGATTCTACTAAAATCGACATTTCGGTTGAAAACAGGAAAAAATATATTGACACTTCCAAATAAATCCGATAGGATTACTTTGTATTAATTAACGAATAAGCAGTCATAAAAGGGGAGAGTTCAATGAAATCTAGCAAGTTGTATTCACTAGTTGTGCTTTTATTAGCAGCAGTTTTGGTCGTAACAGCATGCGGAAACAATGGCGGTTCATCTTCTGCCGGTCTGCCTCAAGTGAAAAACCTTCCAGCTGCGTTGGCTGAAAAGGGCGAAATTAAAATTAAAGTAATCCGTAAAATCGGCGGAGATGATCATACAGCACAGTTCCTTGCTGGTGCGAAGCAAGAAGGTGAATCGCTTGGCTTTAAAGTAGATACGTTCTCTGCAAACGGCGATACGCTGAAGTTCCATGAGGCGCTGGAGCAAGCGGCAAACGAGAATATTGATGCCGTTATCGTATCTCACGGCGATGATGCAAGAGCAGTTGAGCTTGTGCAAGCTATTCGCGATAAAGGAATCGAGGTCGTTACCTTTGATTCTGTTGATGAGATGCAAGAGATCGATGGTGTAACGGTTACTTCTCAAAATGACCACTCGCTTGCTAGACTTGCGCTAGATCATTTAGTTCAAGAAACAGGCGGCGAAGCGAACATTCTATACCTGTGGGTTGATGGATTCCCGGCAATGGTTCGTCGCAACCAGGTTTATCAAGAGGTGCTAGCTGCAAACCCTGGCATTGTTGAACTGGATCGTTACGGGGTAGCGAATGACAATACATCAGTTGATACACAAGATGCGGTAGCTGCATTATTGTCGAAATATCCAAAAGGCGAGCTTGATGCGATATTCGCGACATGGGATGCGTTTGCGATTGGGGCATATCGCGCTTTAGTTGAAGCAGGACGCACAGAGGTTAAAATTTACGGAATTGACGTTTCTAATCCGGATCTTGAAGCGATTCAAGCAGAGAACAGCCCTTGGGTGTCTACTGCAGCCGTTGATCCGAAGCTGATCGGTGCAGTGAACGTTCGCCTTGCAGCGAAAAAGCTTGCAGGTGAAGATACACCAGATTCGTATAACCTTGATGCCAGCCTTATTAAGCAAGAGAGTTTGAAGTCAGCTGCAGAGGCAGTTAAAATGGATGAACTTAGTGCAATTATCCCTGGCTGGGGTACTAGCGAAGCATTCATTGAGGACTGGATGAAGGAATTAAAAGAAGCGACTAAAAAGTAAGACTACAATATCGTAGAGCGCCATTCTCATGTGGTATAGTGAGAATGGCGCTCTATATCCTGTTTTGAAGGTGGTGGAAGCAGTTGACTCGCAACCAGCAAGTGAAGCTAGAAATGAAAGAAATATCGATTGCCTTCCCTGGTGTACAAGCTCTTTCCTCTGTACATTTTCAGATGATGTCAGGTACGTCGCATGCATTGATCGGTGCTAATGGAGCAGGGAAATCAACGCTGATGAAGGTTTTAGCGGGCGCGTACGATCACTATACGGGTACGATTGAATTGGACGGCAAACCGCTTACGATACGCAATCCGAAGGATTCGAAGGATTATGGCATTCAGATTGTCTATCAAGAGGTCGATATGCTGCTTATTCCGAATCTAAGTGTAGCTGAAAATATTATGCTGGAGAAGCTTGTACACGGTTCCAAGGGTAAAGCTGCTGTGAACTGGAGGTCTATCCATGCAGAGGCTTTGCAGATTATGCAGCGTATAGGATTAGAGCTTCCTACTGGAAAACTGGTGCAGGAGCTAACGCTTGCAGAGAAGCAGCTCGTTCTCATTGCACGCGCAGTATCTACGTCCTGCAAGTTTTTAATACTTGATGAACCAACAGCGCCGCTTAGTGATAGTGAAACCTCGCGGCTGTTTGCGTTGATCGAGCGTTTAAAGCAGGAAGGAGTCGGCATTATTTTCATTTCTCATCGCTTGCCAGAATTGTTTCAGATTTGCGATGATATTACGATTCTTCGCGATGGTCAGCTTGTTATTTCGGCTCCAATTCATTCTATGGACCAAGCACAGGTTGCGCAGCATATGCTTGGCGCTCAGCTGCAGGGTCAATTTCCGCATCGCGAAGCAAGTGTTGGCGAGCTAGTGTTTGAAGCCGAGAACGTAGCGGATTATGATAAGGTTCATGGTGTAACGCTGCGTGTTCATAAAGGCGAAATCGTTGGCATTGCCGGTCTGGTCGGAGCAGGCAAAACCGAGCTATGCCGCATTCTGTTTGGTGCGGCTCCCAAGCGAAGCGGCACTGTTCGAGTTGCAGGCAACACGCTGAGCTACAAGCAGCCGTATCAAGCGGTTGCAGCAGGGCTTGCGATGATTCCAGAGGAACGTCGGCGAGAAGGGATTTTCGTTGATGAATCGGTGGGCGTAAACCTAACCGTATCGAATTTGACGCCGCATACTTCGATGAAGACATGGATCAATAAAGCAAAGGAAAAGCTCGCCTCCCAGTCGATGATTAGCAAGCTTGGCATTAAGACACCAAGCGAAGCAACGCGCGTTTCCAACCTGTCAGGTGGTAACCAGCAAAAGATCGCAATTGGCAAATGGCTGCTCGCTGATGCGCAGATTTATATCTTCGATGAACCGACCAAGGGAGTTGATGTTGGGGCGAAGCGGGATATTTACAATTTGATTGCGGAGCTGGCGAAGCAAGGCAAAAGCGTTTTTTTTGCATCTAGTGAAACGAACGAAATGATCGGGATCACGGATCGGATGTATGTCATGTACGACGGGAAGGTAGCGAAGGAGCTAATTACCTCGCAAACGACGGAAGAAGAAATTATGGTTTACAGTACGGGAGGTCAGGCAGAATGAAGGCAGCGAATGTAAGCAGCAGGAAGGGATTCGATTTTATTGAATTTCTGTATAAGTACGGAACACTCATTACAATTGTTCTGCTCATAGCGTTTTTTGGAGTCGTGACTGACAATTTTCTGACGCAGAGTAATATTATTACAATCCTTCGCAACATCTCGATTACGACGATTATTGCAATAGGATTAACCTTGTCGCTTTCCGTTGGTGGCTTTGACTTGTCTGTCGGCTCAACAGCTTCACTTGCCAACGCAGTCGTGATCTCCATGTTTGTATGGTATAGTCAGAATATAGTCGTAAGTATTCTTGTTGTGCTTATACTATGTGCATTAGTTGGCGTAATTAATGGCTTTTTGGTCACGAGCTTCAAGATACAGGATATGCTCATGACGCTCGCGACAATGTTTATCATCCAGGGGGTAGCGCAAACCTATACAAGAGGGGCCACGATCTCACAAAATATGATTATGCCTAGCGGTGATTATGCGCCAGGATCAATTCCAGCTGTATTTGGCGCTTTAGGCAAAGAGCCGTGGCTTATTATTATTATGTTTGTAGCGGTGTTGCTTGTGCATTTGCTGCTTAACCATACGAAGTACGGCCGTTATATGTATATGATTGGCGGCAATCCAGAAGCTGCGAAGCTTTCAGGTATTCAAGTACGCAAATACCGTTTTATCGCCTATGTACTGGCTGCATTGTTTGCTGGTATTGGCGGGATGATCCTTGCAGCTCGCGTTATGACAGCGGAGGTCAATGCAGGCTCGCCTTATCTGATGAATGCTGTTGCAGCTGCCTTTATTGGCTACTCTGTGCTTGGCTCCGGTAAGCCGAACGCATTTGGTACATTAATCGGAGCGGTGCTGATCGGCATTCTGCAAAACGGGCTGGTTATGATATCCGTACCTTATTACGCCACCGATATCGTAAAAGGAGCAGTGCTTGCTTTGGCGCTTGGCATCACGTATTACAAGCGTAAGCATTGACGAAGATGAACGACAGCCTGATAGATGTATAGGTATCTCAATACCTGAGCACTGATCCGATATTGGTCAGTGCTCTTTATTATTAGTGGATTGTGAGAATACATCAATTAGTTATGTGGATTCATCATTGTTTTGCAGGTTAGAGTCCATTACTCTTTACTGTAAGAGATTATGAAAGCGCTTGCTAGCTACCATAGAAGATTCAAGTAAACCATATGCAGGTATAGAAGGGAGATTGTATACATGCTAAGAGAAGTGAAGGTTGAGAATGGATTTGTACGAGGTCTTCCAGCTGCCGATCCTCGCATTACAAGCTTTAAAGGGATCCCTTTTGCTGCGCCGCCTGTCGGGGAAAATCGTTGGCGAGCACCACAGCCTGCCAGTGACTGGGAGGGCGTGTTAAAGGCGTACGAGTTTGCTCCGATTTCGCTACAGGTCAGACAGGAGCTGGACGACAACAACATTTATACACGTGAATGGGCAGTAGAGCCCGATATCGCCATGAGCGAGGATTGTCTATACTTGAATGTATGGACACCTGCTAAGCATTCAGATGAGAAGCTGCCTGTCTATGTTTGGTATTTTGGCGGAGGGCTTCAAGTTGGTCACCCATCGGAAATGGAGTTTGACGGGGAACGTATTGCTAGACGAGGCATTGTCGTTGTAACGATTAATTATCGATTAAATGTATTCGGATTTTTATGCCATCCGGACATTACAGCAGAAGCTCCAGAAGCTCCAGCAAACTTTGGCAATCTAGACCAGCAGTTCGCAACGAGATGGGTGCAGCGCAATATCGCCGCATTCGGCGGTGATCCTGACAATATTACAATCGGGGGGCAATCTGCAGGTGGCGCTAGTGTCATGAGTCAGCTGACCTCCCCCCAGAACGAAGGGTTATGCAAAC
Organism: Paenibacillus septentrionalis; assembly: GCF_042659865.1. Lineage (NCBI taxonomy): Bacteria > Bacillati > Bacillota > Bacilli > Caryophanales > Paenibacillaceae > Paenibacillus > Paenibacillus septentrionalis. The sequence continues at coordinate 370,757 of NZ_JBHSTE010000003.1, read as the reverse complement.
GAGCTATCGTTCAAAGCGGCGTATTTAGACATGCTTACCCGGGAACTTTTATGCCAATGGTAAGAATGCAGTTGTCTGAAGCAGAAAGGAAGGGCGAAGCGTTTTTTGACTATTTAGGTGTATCCTCGCTGAAGGAAGCGCGTGAGCTGGATGCTGTCTATCTGCGCGACAAGGCTGTAGCTTATAATAGCTTCTGGGGAACCGTGGTAGATCAGAAGTTCAGTGTAGGTGATCCGTTTGAATTGTTTATGCAAAACAAGCGTTTAATGGTTCCTGTTATGCTGGGACATACATCAACAGAGTTTATTAACACACCTAACGTGAACAGTATGGAGGAATTGAAGCAAATGGCCCAAGATGTGTTTGGGAGCCGCGCACCACTCTTCCTTGAGCTATGTGAAGCGGGAACTAATTCATTAGAGTTGTCCAAGAAGAAGGCTGCGATTAGCAGTATTGAATACGCGATACGAATTATGGCTAAGGCCAACGAGGATACTGGAGCGAATACGCCTTTATACTACTACAATTTTGATGCGGACATACCAGGATGGGATAATCCCGGAACATTCCATAGCGTTGATCTTTGGTTTTTCTTTGAAACGCTAGCCAAATGCTGGCGCCCATTCACAGGCAAGCATTATGATTTAGCACGCCACATGTGCAACTATTGGGCTAACTTCATCAGGAGTGGCGATCCGAACGGGCCAGACAGCACTGGTGAGCAGATGCCGACTTGGGAGCCTTATACGTCGGAAGCGCCATATAGCATGCTGTTTGCTGATCAAGCCGAATGTTTAAGGCAGCTGCCAAGCAGTGTCATGAAGCTTGCTGTTGACCAATATGTTTTGAATAAAGCATCCTCAGAATAAATTAGTTTTCGAGCTTTTGGTATTGTCGCGGTGTTTTTTGCGTTACTTTTTTGAATTGTCGACAGAAATGCTCGACGTTTTGATAGCCGCATTGATCGGCGATTTCAGCAATACTTTGCGAGCTATGGCTTAAATATTCCTTTGCTAATTTTATTCGGCTGTTGATTACTTCCTCCATGCAGGAGACGCCAAACGTTTTTTTATACAGGTTTTGCAGATAGCCAGGACTAATCATGACTTGCTTTGCCATTTTTTCCACTGTCCATTGTTCGCCGGGATTGCTTTGTATCGCGTTGCGAAGACGCAGCAGCTTGTAATGCTTGGATGTAATGTTATCATGAAAATGCGATTCCAGCAGCTTGTTAAACAGGATGCGAAGCAAGCTGCTGGTAGAGGAGGCTTTATATAGCTGCTCATCATTGTGTTCAATCACGAGTAATTTGAAAAGCTTATCTATGTAGTCTGGATCGTTTAAGGAGAAGGGAACACCTAGAGCAAGCGATGATTCTGTAATATAAGGCTCATTAGTTTCAAAACGAATCCAATCATTAACGAATTGATCCGTGCAAGCCGAGTAATATACCTTTTGATGAGGACGATAGAGTACAGCACTATGAGCTGGATATTCCTTCAGCTTGCCATTAACCCAAAATCGTGCAGGTGTTTTCGTTATGACGAGAAGCCAATGATAGCCAATAGGAACATCAATAATGAAGCTGCTGTCATGCCTTCTATCACTTTCGACATAGTGGATATGTGTCATCACTTAGCCCTCCAAATTCTAATAGCTACATTGTACCATAGCAGTAACCTATTTCTGTAACAGATCGTACGAGAATGATAGCGTCACATTGAAATGAAAGTAGTAGATGGCAGGCTAATGTAATAGAATAATTGAGGTGTAATTAATAAGGAAAGAGTGTGTAGTATGGATAAACATGCAAGTGCAATCGCTGCTAACGAAATGCCTGAAGGAACACAGGTTATCTATGCGGAGTACGCTGAAAACGGTTCCTGTACCTATATACCAAATGTCTTGTATGCAACGTATGAAGGACTCCATCGAAACATGCAGCTCATCGTTCCGCATTGCTCAGACAGAACATTTCCTTTAATCATCTTTATTCAAGGATCTGCCTGGAGAAAGCAGGACGTATATGCAGCTATTCCGAATTTGTGTCAACTGGCTGCAAAGGGCTATGTCATTGCAAGTGTGGAAATTAGAGAATCAGATATTGCACCATTTCCAGCTGCGCTTGAGGATGTGAAATGTGCGATTAGATTTATGCGGAAACATGCACAGACCTACCATGTAGATCCGAACCGGGTAGCGGTGTGGGGTGATTCTTCAGGTGGTCACCTATCGTTAATGACAGGTTTGACGATAGGCGAGTACAATAACGGCCAGTATGGTGATTATACGGATGAGGTGAATGCGGTCGTTGATTTTTATGGAGTTTCTGACTTGCTTTCACTCGGCAAATATAACCATATTTTAGATCATGATGCTGCTGATTCACCGGAAGGGTTATTTATTGGGGGCAGGAAAGTACAGGAATATCCTGAGCTTGCGAAACAAGCGAGTCCTTATTATCAGCCATTGAACAAAAGCCTCCCGCCCATTTTAATTGTACATGGTGATCGTGATAGTATCGTACATATTAATCAAAGTATCGAGATGTATAAAAAGCTGAAGGAGCATGGTCATCAAGTATTGTTTTATAAGGTAGTAGGCGGTGAGCATGGTCCAGGCGTATGGAATCCAGAGGTTTTGCAGGTTACGGAAAAGTTCTTAGCGGCTCATTTATATCGACCGATACTAGAAAAGCCACCATTTCAGCATGATGCACGACAATAAGTGGTTCACGAAAACAATAAAAATAACAAAAACAAAACTAGTTGGCAATCAACCGGTTTTGTTTTTGTTGTTTTTGTGATGATAATGGTAAGACAGCTCGCTGTAGCAAGCACATATTAGCTAAGTACAGTGAGATCAATAAAATGCTCCTTGTAACGCTCGAAGTCGACCTGGCTGCATTCCATCTCCAGGCGCGTGCCGCCTTCCTCGTATTCAGTGCCAAAAATTTGCGCATGCTCATTAAAGTAAGAGACAACATTTCCTTGCTCATAAGGAATAAGGACGCGGCATTTTACGTAATCGCTGAATAGCTCCTTGCGAATACAGTTGATCAATTCCTCTAAGCCTGCCCCTTCACGAACAGACATATACACTTGATTGCCGTTTACTACAGGGTAGGGATGATCGGTCAAGTCACATTTGTTGAAAACGTACAGCATGTCAATGCCTGTTGTACCGATATCCTCAAGCGTTTGATTCGTCACTTCAATCAACTTGTCGTAGTCCTCGCTTGAATAGTCGACGACATGTACAAGCAAATCTGCTTCTGTAACTTCCTCTAGTGTTGATCGGAACGCTTTAATCAGGTGGTGAGGCAGCTGGCTAACAAATCCGACTGTATCGGTTAACAGGAAGCTTTTTTTGTCTGGGAGCTCAATATTGCGCACGGATGTTTCAAGCGTGGCAAACAGCATGTTCTTGACGAATACTTCCTTCGTTGTTTCGGGATCGGTATAGCGCAGCATCGCATTCATAAGACTTGATTTACCTGTATTCGTATAGCCGACAAGGCAGACAACAGGGACCTCATTCTTTTTACGCTTCATGCGCTGCGTTTGTCTTGTTGCAACGAGGCGATTCAGCTCATGCTGCAGCATCGTAATCCGTTCTTCAATGCGACGACGATCCAGCTCCAGCTTCGTTTCACCAGCACCTCTGTTGCGCAGCCCAGCACCACCGCCACCGCCTTGGCGGCTAAGGGATGCGCGCAAGCCGACAAGTCTTGGCAGCATGTATTGCAATCTGGCAATCTCTACTTGAAGCTGTGCTTCGCGTGTTTGTGCCCGTTCAGCGAAAATATCTAATATAAGGATGGTGCGATCAATCACTTTACGCTCAAGATCAGCCTCTAGGTTGCGAATTTGTGAAGGGGACAGCTCATCGTTAAAGATGATTGTCTCAACTTCATGTGCATCAGCAATGGCACGAAGCTCATCGATCTTCCCAGTGCCTATGTAATGGGACGGGTTAATACGTTGTGCCTTTTGCGTGAGTCGACCAACCACTGTTATATGGCATGCTTCCGCCAAAGCAGCAAGCTCATCCATGCTGTAATCAAAATCAGCCTGGGGGCGATCATTAAGATGCAGGCCGACAATCATGGCATTTTCCGTTGCTTGTTCAATCATATAAAATACCTCCATCCAAGTTGCCAACAGTGTAGCATATGAAAAAATTGCAAGCAACATTTATTATGCCCGTAAAACAGGCGACTACCAATATCAAATGTTTCATGCTATTGTGAAATATGGTTAACGCATTTGTGCAGCATGGGAAAGGAGAACAGTAATGAAAGGCATTCGTACATTTATTATTATTGTCAGTATGGTTTTGCTCTTATGCATGGGATGCACGAGCAACGATGTGGATCAGACAAAAGAGACGAATTCTCCAGTGACGCTGCTGCTCTCTGCGGCGATCAGTGTTAACGATGTGATGGCTGAGACGATACGTACCTTCGAAAAGGAACATCCCGATATAAGGGTTGAAGTAAATGCGGCTTCTTCAGGTACGCTGCAAAAGCAGATTGAACAGGGAGCGCCAGCCGATTTATTTATATCAGCGGGGTCAAAACAAATGGAACAGCTAGTCGAGCAAGGCTTGGTTGAGCAGTCTGTACCGCTATTCGGAAATCAATTAGTTGCAATTAGCCAAGGCGAGCTTATCCCTTCGCCCAGCTCATTAGAAGAATTACTGATCGCAATTCATGCGAGGCATATTGCAATCGGCGAGCCAGACACTGTGCCAGCAGGCCAATATTCTAAGCAGGCGCTTGAAAAGGCAGGGCTCTGGACAAGCTGGCAGGACCGATATGTATACGGAAAGGATGTGCGGCAGGTGCTTGCATATGTCGAACAAGGCAATGCAGAACTTGGATTTGTGTACCGAACGGATGCAATGAGCTCCGATAAGGTGCAAATTGTTTATGAAATCGATGTATATGATCCGATTGTATATCCTGTTGCGATCGTATCGTCTACAAAGGAACGGGAAGCAGCGCAGCAATTTTACAGCTACTTATTGGAGGAAAGTCAGAAACACATTTATGAGCAATATGGCTTTCAGGTAATGCCATGAGTAATTATTGGGACGCTTTTCTGGAGCCGATTGGTGTTTCATTGAAAATTACATTGCTATCCAGCGGCATCGTTTTCATATTGGCAATGGCAATTGCCCGCTGGATGAGCAGAGCTAGATTTCGCGGCAAGCTGCTGCTTGATGTGTTGTTTATGCTGCCGCTTGTCTTGCCTCCAACGGTAGTTGGCTTTATCTTGCTCCTACTGTTCGGCAAGCAAGGAGCGCTTGGCAAACTGCTCGATGCAACGTTTGGAGTCTCAATCGTATTTACGTGGTGGGGTGGCGTCATAAGTGCCGTAGTTGTTGCTTTCCCGCTAGTTTACCAAACGATAAAAGCGGGCTTCGATGGGATTGAGCGTGAGCTTGAGGATGTGGCAAGGTCGCAAGGAGCTAATGAGTGGCAGGTGCTGCGCTACATATCATTGCCGCTTATATCAAGAATGCTGATGATCGCGTATATGCTCGGCTTTGCTCGGGCGCTAGGGGAGTTTGGCGCGACCTTAATGCTTGCTGGCAATATTCCTGGACGCACACAAACGATGGCTACAGCGATTTATATCGCTGCAGATAGTGGAAGAACAACGCTTGCTCTTGCTTGGGTAGCGGTTATGATAGGGTTTTCGTTTATGCTAATGATTGTTGTGCGGAAGAGGTAGGTTAAATAGCTGGGCTTTGATGACGGCGTGATGCATTGTGGCTTAGTCGACGGCGAATATGTCACGCTACCGAAAGCTCCGTTGCTCACGTACCAATTGTCGTACGCTGCGCTACTCGCTTTCTAGTATCGTGCCATCTTCTTGGACCTGAAAGCTCAGCTATTTAACCCTCATTGGAAGAGGTAGGTTAAATAGCTGGGCTTTGATGACGGCGTGATGCGTTGTGGCTTAGTCGACGGCGAATATGTCACGCTACCGAAGGGTGCTTACGAAGTATGTTTTCTGCGAAAACATTTTAGCTCACGTACCAACTGTCGTACGCTGCGCTACTCGCTTTCTAGTATCGTGCTTAACCCTCATTGGAAGAGGTAGGTTAAATAGCTGGACGTTGCAAATGTTGGCATTGCCTGTTACCGCTGTTGTTCGCTATACTTTGTAGATAGGTGTTAAGCTGTTGTATTCATAATAGATAGAGATAAAAACATGGGAGAGATACGATGACATACAAAATTGCATTTTTTGATATTGATGGTACGCTTGTTAATGAAGAAAAGATCATTCCGCAGGATACGATTGATGCGATTGCGGAATTGAAGGAGAAAGGTGTAGAACCCGTTATTGCGACAGGTCGCGCACCATATTTTTTAGATTCGCTGCTTGAGCAGGTCGGCATCGAATCATTTGTTTGCTTGAACGGAGCGTTTGCTGTATATAAGGGGCAGCCAATTTATCGCAACCCAATAGAGCCAGCGACAATAGAGGCATTTGTTAAAGCTGCGCGTGAGCAGGGCCATGCCCTTTGCTTTGAAGGAGAGACCCGCTATACCACCGATCAAATCGATAATGAGCGTGTTCTTCGCTCAGTAGGCTCACTCAAGGTTCCGTTCCCTGAGCATGAGCATGATTTCTGGACGAAGGAATCGATATATCAAATGTTCCTTCATGCGGTTGCAGATGAAGAGTCTACCTATGAGTCTTTTCATGATCGCTTGACCTTTATTCGCTGGCATGAGGATGCGCTTGATATTTTGCCGATCGGCGGCTCTAAGGCAAAGGGCATTGAAGCAATGCTCGCCAAGCTTGGGATCGACAAGTCAGAAGCGATTGCATTTGGTGATGGGTTGAACGATAAAGAAATGCTTGAGTATGTTGGGTTCGGCATTGCTATGGGCAATGCGCATCCGGATGTAATTCCATATGCAGATTACGTTACGACGCATGTTGATGAGCGGGGGATACGGAACGGTTTAATCGCAGCAGGCATCTTGGAGAAGTAAGAAGTTGTTAAAAAGCTGGACTTTGACGGCGAAGATGTCACGCTACCGAAAGCTCCGTTGCTCACGTACCAACTGGCGTACGCTGCGCTACTCGCTTTCTAGTATCGTGCCATCTTCTTGGTCCTGAAAGCCCAGCTTTTTAACCCTCATTGGAGTGGTAGGTTAAAAAGCTGGACTTTGATGACGATGTAATGCTTTGGAGCATAGTCGGCGGCGAATCTTTCACGCTAGCGAAAACTGCGGTACTCACGTACCAACTACGTACGTTGCGTTCCTTATTTTCTACTAGCGAGCAAGCTTCTTGGTCCTGAAAGCCCAGCTTTTTAACCCTCATTGGAAGGCGGTAGGTTAAGAAGCTGGACTTTGACGGCGAATCTTGCACGCTAGCGAAGGGTGCTTACGAAGTATGTTTTCTGCGAAAACATTTTAACTCACGTACCAACTCCGTACGCTGCGTTCCTTATTTTCTACTAGCGAGCAAGCTTCTTGGTCCTGAAAGCCCAGCTTTTTAACCCTCATTGGAATGGGGAGGTTAAAAAGCGCGAATTTATTCACCAATCCGCGGATATGGGCGTACAATAACCTAATGATGCATAGGCATAGGAGGTTATTGACGTGATCGTGCTAAAAACAGGCTCACTTAATGAGCTGAATATTGACAGCTTGCCCGACGTGGAGCAGAAAATTGTGCGCTGGAAAATCGCTAGTCGACATCGCTACGAATATTCCTCATTAGCGGCCTTGAAGTTCGAGCTAGCAATGAGAAGACATACCGTAGAAGCGTCGTATGCGATGTTTCAAAGCGGCGCTCAATTCGCTGTGTTTAGTCGTTCGAGATGCAATCCTAATTTCTGGATTCGCACACGCAATGGAGGATTTCTGCTGCGTAGAGATGTAAGACCATCGGATGCGATTCGGGATATCTTCATAAATGGACATATGTACGCATTCGAATGTTCAGGAGCAATTATTATTTTGTACTATCGCGCTGTGCTGGAGACAATTGGTGATGCAACGTTCAATTATTATTTCCGAGATTTGTTCTTAAGGGATTGGCAAAAGGATTACGACCTTCATTTAGTTGCCAGCTATGATCTAAGTGATGTCTATCCTGGAGATGTATGCTACTTTAGAAATCCGGATCACCATCCTCGTCATCCAGAATGGCAGGGTGAAAACGCGGTTATGTTGGATCAGGATTTGTATTTTGGACATGGCGTAGGTGTACAGACCGCATACGGCATTATTCAAAATCTGAATCGTGCAAGACGCCCATTTGCTAGGCGCTCCGCATACATGGAAAATCTGATTGTGCGTCCTGATTTTGAGATGCTGCGCAATCTTATTATTTATGAGCAGCGACTCGCTATTTCTAATGGCGAGCTTGTGCTTGATGAGGTGGAAGAAGAGCAGCTTGCGATGCTTGGCTAATAATTCGTAAATGCTAATAAGTCACTGATAGAAAAGGGCAGTTGATCTACGCTGGAAGCGTAGCATCAACTGCCCTTATTGTGTTATTTGGTATGACTGCGCAGTGCCTTGTATTTTTTATATTGAAAGTAGAGGGTGCAGCCAATGCAGTAACCCAGCAAGGCAGCCAGTGCAGCGACTCCCATTAAACCTGCCAGAATATAAGCTGCTAATGTCCATTGCATGGATAAGCAGGCCATGGAAAGCGTCAGGAAGGTGATGCCTAGACTGAGATTGAATTTGACCAACTCAGCAGCCTCTGTTTCCTTTTTGCGATATAAGGCTTTGGCTAGCGGCTCAAGCAATGTGACGAATACGTTAGCTCCAGGTCCAAATAGAATAGTTAACACTTGAATGAGCCATACAATCGCGATAATCCATGGCTGCTGGATTGCAATCGCAATAGCGATCGACAATACAATGCCCAGCTGATTGCTTCTGACCTTGGTTATAGGAATTTCCTTGTTGGCTTGCGGATTGTTAGGGTCCTTTAAAATCATTTGCCTCTCCTCCTTTCAAAAGATATAAGTATTGACGTAAGTCGCTGAATGATTACTGCTTCACAAGCTCCTGAAGCTCGCTGTCACGAAGATCAACCGTTACCTTTGTCATGACAAGCGGATCAAGCGGTTTATCTTCACGGTCACGCTCTTGCGCAACAATTACATCAACAACTTCCATGCCTTCGGTTACCTCACCGAAGGCTGCATAATTGCCATCCAGATGCGGTGAATCTGCATGCATAATGAAAAATTGAGATCCGGCGCTGTCCATACTTGTTGAACGTGCCATGGAAATGACGCCGCGACTATGGACCATAGGATTGTCGAATTGATTTGCGGTAAACTCTCCTTTAATGAAGTAGCCGGGATTGCCCTTACCAGTGCCAGTTGGGTCGCCTCCTTGGATCATAAAGCCAGGAATGACGCGGTGAAAGATAACGCCGTCATAATAGCCCTCTTGAACTAGGGATACGAAGTTGCTGACCGTGTTTGGTGCAATTTCAGGATAAAGCTCTACCTTGATTATACCACCATTGCTCATTTCGATGGTAACCTCAGGGTGCTTGCTTGAATCAAGCAGTTCAAGTGAGTCATTGGAATATACGATTTCCTCTTGTGGCTGTCCGGCTTGATTCTTTTGCTCATTATTGCCTTCACCACAGCCGCTAATGATAAGCAAGATGCTTATAAGAAGAGCAAGATGTGTAAAATGACGCATGAATCATACTCCTTTTCTATGTTGGTTTTACCTTATATTTTAGCATAATTTGTTGCAGTTACCTAATCAGTTAGATGTCCATGTCGAACCTTGTTCGCGAAACATATGCTGTAGAAGGATGACTCTAGAAAGGAGTAATCGACATGAAGCAGCCAAAGGCATCAATTTCAGCGAAAAAGAAGGTGAGACGCTCCGATAAGCTGCTCAAGACTTCAATTCTGAAGGGTAACGAATACATTCGTTCTCATATCCCACCTACCAGTTACATGACAAAAGCTTCACTACTACGAATGATTACTCGTTATGGCATGGTATATATTAAGCCTAAAAATGGTTCGCTTGGACGAGGTGTCATTCGAATTACGAAAAATGGGACGCGCTATACGAGCCATGCAGGAACGAATGTAATGAGTTATTCCAGCTTTAATTCCTTGTACGCATCAATCGTAAGGCGAACTAAGGGAGAGCGTTACATCGTTCAGAAAGGTATTCATTCACTGCGTTACCGTGGAAGAGTCTACGATTTTCGTGTAGTTGTTCAGCAAAGCCCACGAGGAAGCTTTGAGATTACAGGAATAGCAGCACGTATTTCACAAGGTGGAAGAGTGGTTAGTAATGGAGGTGGTGGAGGAGCGGTAGGAACCGTCGACAGTTTACTTACCTCTCATCAGCGCAGTATAGCCATGCCGCGTATTCGTCAGCTAAGTCTAGCTGTTATGCATCAAGTGAAAAAATATTGGCCTTCACAAAAAGAAATTGGTTTGGATATTGCGCTTGATTACAACTTGAAGCCTTGGATTTTAGAATTTAATACAAGACCTGATCACCGTATGTTTGTTTTGGTAGGAGATCGAGCAGCCTTGGCACGTATCGTCCACTATGGAGCGAGATATGGTCGAAAATATCGCCTTTATCGTTAGACAAAAAAGCAGAGCTTCGAAGGAATCTACTCGAAGTCTCTGCTTTTGTCTGTAATCCTAATCCAAAACCGCTGTAATATGAGCTTTTGTGACGGACCAGTGGGATGCGCTCCACACTTTTTCTTTATTTTGCAACAGCATAATTTGAGGAGATTCATGCTTGATGCCTGTATCCTCCGCAATTTGCAAGGAGATAGGGCGAGATTCGATGACTTTGACTAGTAAATATTCAGCATCACTACGCGGCTTGTCAGATAAGTAGTTGGAAAATTCCTCATAGGCATTTGCGCTAACTGGACAAGTTGTGCTGTGCTTGAATATTACGATCGGATGATCCTTTGAGCGTTCAAAGGCTTGCTCCCATTGCTCTGCAGTTGTAATTTCAGTAACGTTCATATGTTAATCTCCTTTAATAAGATATGTAATGGTGTATATTTTATTATAGCTGTTTATAGGATGAATCGCCAAGTTTCAATAATACCTCTTGCCAAATGAGAAGCAATCATCTAAAATGTGATTATTGACCGGAATTTGAATTTGGTCATTCAGTCAGAAAGTCAATGATAGGAGGCGAGGGGATGAATGTTGATCGACGTGCGCTAATTGTCGATGCAGCCAATAAGTCGTTTGCGCTTTTTGGATATAAAGGAACGACGATGGAACAGGTTGCGAAAATAGCCAACGTAGGGAAAGGGACAATTTATACGTTTTTTTCAAATAAGGAAGAGCTTTTTCAGGAAGTGTTAAACCGGATGCTGCGTGAGATGAAGCTTGCATCCGAGCGAGTCATGGATGAAAAATCAAGCTTTTTCGATCGAATGACGGAAGCGTTGAATGCGTTGCTTGAATTTCGTAAGGATCATGAATTGGCGTTGAAGCTGACACAAGAGGTTCGTGAGATTGGAACCCCAATGGCGATAGAGGCAATTAGCCAGATGGAACAGCTTATCATTGATCATATTGCTGATAAAGTAAGTACCGCTATTGAACGCAATGAAATAAAACCGTGCAACCCGCAGCTAACGGCTTTCGTTATTATGAAGCTGTACATGGCTCTTGCTGTGGAGTGGAGTAAGCAGCATGCTATGGAAAAAAGTGAAATTGCTACACAATTAAGATTTTATTTAGAAAGAGGGTTGGCGCTTTCTTAATGGAGGTGCCGTTCTTTTTCAACTAAAATGACCAAATGAGGAAAATGGTCAGTTAGACAGGAGAGGTTTTGCAGATGTCAAAAGGAAATCAAATCACTTCAGAATTAAGCAGTATTGTTCGTAATCCAAAGGTAGTTGTACCTGTTATTGCGATTATGCTTGTACCATTGCTTTATTCCGTATTGTTTTTGGGTGCATTTTGGGACCCGTATGCTAGATTGGATAAGGTACCAGTGGCAATTGTCAATGAGGATAAGGGAGCTCAATTTGAAGGAGAGACGTTATCCATTGGTGATGAGTTTGTAGATAAGCTCAAGGAATCTGATGATTTTAGCTGGATCTTTGTATCGAAGCAAGAAGCGTTGAAAGGGATGGAGGAAAATCGCTACTATATGATGCTTGAAATTCCAGAGCAGTTTTCCGAGCATGCCGTTTCGCTAACATCAGATGCACCACAGCAAGCACAATTAATTTATACGCCTAACGAGGCTTACAATTTCTTGGCTGCACAGATCGGAGATACTGCTGTTAAGGAGCTTGCATCTTTACTCAATCAGCAAATAACCGAAACCTACGTTTCTGCGATTTACGACAAGATTGGTAATGCAGTAGAAGGACTCGAAACTGCGAGTGAAGGTGCCGTACAGATTGCTAACGGCGCTGCCGACGCTCGAACAGGCGCGGATCAGCTCGTCGAGGGACAGCAGGCTCTCGGTGACGGACTAGGAAAGCTTCAAGCAGGAGCTAATACTTTGAATACGGCAGGCAAGCAGCTATCTGCAGGACTGGCCGAATTAAAAGGCGGCAGCAACTCATTGAATAATGGTTTGCAGCAAATTAACGAAGCAAGTGAAAAGGTGAATAGCGGTGCGAAGCAATTAAACAGTCAATACGCTACTCTTGATGCAGGATTGTTGCAATCAAATGAGGGTACGACCGCTTTAAAGCAGGGGGCAATGCAGCTTCAGGCAGGTCTGCAGCAGCTTGCTCAGCAAAATGAGCAGCTGGCAGCGAGCGAATCGTTTAAGCAGCTTTTAGCGGGAAGTAATGCGCTCGTTCAAGGACTGCTGGATAAGGAGCATGGCGAGGCAGAGCTACTTGCTGGATCACAGGCAGTCGCTGGCGGACTTGACGGTTTAGCTACAGGCACAGAGCAGCTTGCTTCGGCAGTTAAGGAGGCAGGTCAAGGTGCTGCTAAACTGACAAATGGAGCAGAATCCGCTGCAGCAGGAGCCGAACAATTATCTCAAGGCTTGTCTCAGCTTCCAGACTCGTTTTCTCAGTTGATAGAAGGTAATCATAAACTAGAAAATGGGGCGAAAGAGTTGGCTGGCGGTCTGATGCAGCTGGAAGACGGCTCATCAGAATTAGCGGAAGGTCTAGGTGGAGCAGACGGAAAGGCGTTGAATCTTACGCTTACAGAGGATATGAAGCATCAGTTTTCCAAGCCTGTTGAGGTGGAGAAGGATGCATACACCGTTGTTCCCAACTACGGTACAGGGTTTGCTCCATACTTTATATCCCTTGGGCTATATGTCGGCTGTATGTTGTTAACCATTGTATATTCCATGCGAGAGCCTGCGCTTAAGCCGAAAAGCGGCGCAAGCTGGTATGCAGGGAAAACCTTTACCGTGTTGCTGGTTTCTGTGCTGCAGGCCTTAATCCTTGGAGGAGCTGCACTTGTGCTGCTTGATCTAGAAGTAGCCAACATGTTCGCTTATTTCGGATTTATCGTCATAACAAGCGTTACGTTTATGATGCTGATACAGCTGTTAGTCGTTACACTTGCCGATGCAGGTCGGTTTGTTGCGATTGTACTGCTCATCCTGCAGCTTACAAGCTCAGCTGGAACATTCCCATTAGAGCTTGTGCCTAACTGGCTGCAGGCGGTTAATCCATTCCTGCCAATGACTTATTCTGTCCTTGGATTTAAACAGGCAATTTCGAGCAACAATATGAGCATGTACTGGGAAAATGTATGGATGTTGCTAGCCTTTGCACTTGTATGCTCAGTCATAACCTTCCTATATATGACGATTAGCTACAGACGCAACCAGCGTGGAGAACGCGGACAAGAAGGTACGATGATAGCATAGTAATTTACCTGTTGATTGTTAAATCATAAGGGAGCTCACAGTCATTTGGATATGACGAGGGCTCCCTATTTTAGTGACGAGGGCGTTTGAATGGTGTGGGGTTAACTTATACTTGAGCTAATTTCTAAGCTGGTGACCTACTACGGCTTGACTCGCCACATCGACATACACACCGATAGGACCTAAAATCTCATCCTTGCTCGTATAGAACTGTACCTTATAAATAAGGGAATCGGGATTCAAGTCATCGGTTTGAATGAAGCTAGGAATGCTTGAAGCAGAGACAGGAGTCACCGTCTCCAGCTTCCAAGGCAAGATTTCCTTTCGTTGTTCGGAAGAAAGACTTTTAGCAGCAATTCTTTTTGCAAGTGCATAATCATGTAACAAATCATTCTCCTTAGCAGCCTCAGTTGAACATCCAACCAGCAAAACGAACAAGAGCAAACAAGCGGCAAATAAATACGATACTTTCAAGACTCTAGCCTCCTTTATCGTACTGTCATTAAAATATAGCGGTGGATTCAGGATATTCTTCGTTGTAGCTTTCATACCAAGCAATTCGATGCATATCCAACCAGCCGAGGAAATATCCTTTGCCCAGTAATTTCTCATCTTCTTTATCCGGGACGAAGTATATTCCTTCTTCTTGGCTAACCCGTACAACATGCTCACCACTTGGAGATGGATAGACCCTTGAGTCAAATTCCCAACCTGAACGAATCGACTCTGTAATAACTGGTTTTTCATCCTTTAAGGTGATGACTCTTTTACCAAATTCATAACCTTCATCTGCAGCAATTTCAGTAGGTATGTGCAACGTAAACTCATCCATCCACTTGAGGTCAATTTTTGGTATCACTCCGTCGCTTTTCCCTGTATATGCGACTTGTTCAATTGCCATAAGTTCCTTGCCCTCTGTATCTAATATAATCAAATCAGATTTGGCTCCAGCTATATGATTATCAGCACTAATTAAAACTGCGATTCGGCTTTCATGGGGGGATACCGCAAAACCGTAAATTGGCTGATTATTAGGCCCTACCCAAATGGCTGTTTTGTTACCCTCATTGTCATAGCGATATAAAGTTTTCAACGATTCAATTACATAATTTGTATTTTCAAAAAATGTGTCCGGAAAATAATAGTTATACCTGTTGTTCACATCATTCTTACTAGTTTCAAGCTGGATCGGTTGGACATCTCCTGTAAACGGATCTAACAATTGAGGTCCTCGAACATCTGTCATAAATATCTTATTCGATTTATTTACGGCATCCTCTGCTATATAGATCTGATTTGCTAACGTGACCTCGATTGTTGTCTGTTCTTCTGTCCGAACATCGACTACTCTAATAATCGGCTGTAACTCTTCAACCTTTTTCAAATCATTATCGTGATTGTTCAGGTCATCTAGCTCAACATATAGTCCATGTGAATTATCTTGAATACTCTTATCCGAATCATCAGCTGATGGTTTGCTCTGGCATCCAAGTACTAATAGTAATAAAGCTATGATAAAACAGTGGATATAGACGCGTCTTCTAGGCATTATCATCACTCCCTAGGTTTACTCATTCTTATACTGACCGAAACAAAAAATAGCATTCTAATTATTAATAAATGTTTAGGTTGAAGCTCAATATAAACAACGATATATATGTTAACTTTGTTTCATTTTACCAGCAGAATGTTGAGCGAAGAGCAAGGAAGTCGCAGGGCTGAACTACCCCTAAGTGCCCCTGAATCGGCCCTCATACATCTACAAAGGTCAGCCGCAAATCCACTCCAGCAGCGACAGCCGAGCTCTAAACGCGACCTCCATTCCGAAGGAATGTTGAGCGAAAGAGCAAGGAAGTCGCAGTGCTGAGTTACCCCCAAGTGCCCCTGAATCCGCCCTCATACATCTACAAAGGTCAGCCCCAAATCCACTCCAGCAGCGACATCCGAGCTCTAAACGCGACCTCCATTCCGAAGGAATGTTGAGCGAAGAGCAAGGAAGTCGCAGCGCTGAGTTGTCCCAAGTGCCGCTGAATAAGCCCTCACACATCTACAAAGGTGATCCCCAAAAACCGCTCCAGCGGAGTCATTCTCTGGTTAAAAGCGACCCTCATTCCGCAGGAATGTTCGAGCGTTAAGCAGAGAAAGACGGAGCGCTGAGTATACCCCCAAGTGCCCCTGAATCGGCCCTCACACATCTACAAAGGTCAGCCGCAAATCCACTCCAGCAGCGACAGCCGAGCTCTAAACGCGACCTCCATTCCGAAGGAATGTTGAGCGAAGAGCAAGGATGTCACAGCGCTGAGAAACCCCCAAGTGCCCCTGAATCCGCCCTCAACATCTACAAAGCTGATCCCCCAAATCCACTCCAGCAGCGACAACCGAGCTCTAAACGCGACCTCCATTCCGAAGGAATGTCGAGCGAAGAGCAAGGAAGTCGCATACCCCCAAGTGCCCCTGAATCGGCCCTCAACATCTACAAAGCTGATCCCCGAAAACCGCTCCAGCTGCGACAACCGAGCTCTAAACGCGACCTCCATTCCGAAGGAATGTTGAGCGAAGAGCAAGGATGTCACAGCGCTGAGATACCCCCAAGTGCCCCTGAATCCGCCCTCAACATCTACAAAGCTGATCCCCGAAAACCGCTCCAGCGGAGTCATTCTCTGGTTAAAAGTGACCTCCATTCCGCAGGAATGTTCGAGCGTTAAGCAGAGAAAGACGTAGCGCTGAATGTTCGAGCGTTAAGCAGAGAAAGACGTAGCGCTGAATGTTCGAGCGTTAACCAGAGAATGGCGGAGCGCCGAATGGAAACAACCGACATTTGCAATAATGTTATAGAAGAGGATGTCGAATTTAAACACAATTTCAGAGTAATCATGTATAATCACCTTAATTGCACTGGTAAAGGAGTTATGGAAATGGATCAAACGATTATTCGTTTTGAGGGTGTATCGAAGCAATATAGCGATCAGGACCCTGCTGTACTGAAAAATGTCAGCTTTGAAATAGAGCGTGGAAAGTTTTATACGCTTTTAGGTCCTTCTGGCTGTGGCAAAACGACAATACTGCGTCTAATTGCAGGCTTTACTGCACCCTCAGAAGGGAATATTTATTTTAATGGCAAGCTAATTAACCAAACACCAGCTAATGAACGGCAGGTAAATACAGTATTTCAGGATTACGCGCTATTCCCGCATCTGAATGTATTTGAAAATGTTGCCTTTGGCTTACGCATAAAAAAGATGAAAGCCTCTGAAATAAAAGATAAAGTAGCCGAGGCATTAAAATTCGTTAACCTTAGTGGCTATGAAAATCGCGAAATCACCGAAATGTCAGGCGGACAACGTCAGCGTGTTGCCATTGCGCGAGCAATTGTAAATGAGCCTGAAATTTTGCTGCTTGATGAACCGCTGTCTGCGCTTGACCTGAAGCTTCGTACCGAAATGCAGTATGAGCTGCGAGAGCTGCAGCGCCGGTTAGGCATCACCTTTATATTCGTTACCCATGATCAGGAAGAAGCACTTGCGATGAGTGATGAGATTTTCGTAATAAATGAAGGAGTAATTCAGCAGTCAGGTTCTCCAATCGACATCTATGATGAGCCGATCAACCGTTTTGTCGCAGACTTTATCGGAGAATCGAATATCGTAAAAGGCCAAATGATCAAAGACTTTGAGGTTGAAATTTCAGGGAAACGCTTTGAATGTGTAGACCAGGGCTTGAATCCGAATGAAATTGTCGATATCGTCATTCGCCCAGAGGACATTGAGATTGTCGGAACCGAAACGAGCCAGCTGCTCGCACGAGTAGATTCTCAGCTGTTCCGTGGTGTTCACTATGAGATATGCTGCTACGATGACAACAACAATGAATGGCTGGTACATAGTACGCGCAAGGCAACGGTAGGCGAGCGCATCGGATTGTATTTTGAGCCTGAGGCGATACATGTTATGCGGCTTGGGGAGACGGAGGAAGAATTCGATAAGCGTCTGGAATCGTATGAAGAAACCTCAACAGAGACGAAAGGAAATGCTGGCGAGGAGATGAACCATGGAAGCTAGAACTCGCACGATCTATCTAATACCGTATATGGTGTGGCTTGTGTTGTTCGTAGTGGCTCCAATCCTGTTGATCGTTTACTATTCCTTCTTTAATGTTGAGGGAGAGTTTACGTTTGCCAACTACGAGAAATTTTTCACACCAGTTTATATGAAAATGACATTAAGCTCTTTCTGGTATGCACTGCTCATTACCTTTTTCTCGTTGGCAGTAGCTTATCCGACAGCTTATTTGCTTACAAAAACAAAGCATAAATCGCTTTGGCTGCTGCTTATCATATTGCCGAGCTGGATTAATTTATTGCTAAAAGCGTATGCATTTATTGGAATCTTCGGTACCTATGGCGTCGTTAATGCGATATTTGAAACAATCGGAATTGGCAATCAGCAAATTTTATTTACGGACTTCAGCTTTGTGTTTGTGTCCGTCTATATCTTTATTCCGTTTATGATTTTGCCGATTTACAATGCACTTGAGAAAATGAACCCTTCTCTCATTTATGCGGCACGTGATTTGGGGGCATCGCCATGGGGAACGTTCCGCAAGGTGATATTCCCGCTAACGCTTGATGGTGTGAAAGCAGGCTGTATCGCCGTATTTATTCCAGCGCTGTCGCTATTCATGCTGACTCGTCTGATCGCCGGAAACCGTGTCATTACACTTGGTACAGCGATTGAGCAGCATTTCCTCGTGACGGAGGATTGGGGAATGGGTGCGACGATCGCTGTATTCCTTATTATCATTATGGCTCTTGTTATGGGATTGATGGGCCTAAGAAAGAGAGGGCTAGTCATTGTCAAACGCTAAATTCAAGCTCTCTAACCTGTATTTGATTGCTGTTTTTGTTGTGCTTTATGCCCCAATTGTTTACTTGATGGTGTACTCCTTTAACAGCGGAGGTACAATGCAGGGGTTTGACGGCTTTACACTGGAGCATTATAGCGAAGTGCTGCAGGATACGAGATTAATGATTATTGTGCTTAATACTTTTATTATTGCATTGCTGTCCGCTGCTATTGCAACGATCATTGGTGTATTTGGCGCGATCGCTATTCATTTTATTCGATCCAAATCAAAGGCAACTCTGCTTACGCTTAACACTGTGCTAATCGTCAGTCCTGACGTTATTATTGGTGCATCGTTTTTGATTTTGTTTACGATAGTCGGTATTCAGCTCGGCTTTACGTCAGTGCTGCTTTCCCATATCGCATTCAGTATTCCAATTGTCGTGATCATGGTACTGCCGAAGCTGCAGGAAATGAACAATTCTTTAATTGATGCAGCACGAGATTTGGGTGCTAGTCCTTGGCAAGTTATCTCTCGTGTCGTACTGCCTTATATTAAACCAGGGATCTATGCAGGATTTTTTATGGCGCTGACGTATTCCCTGGATGATTTTGCTGTAACCTTTTTCGTAACAGGAAATGGCTATTCAACGCTCGCTGTTGAGATCTACTCACGTGCTCGCCAAGGCGTATCGCTTTCGATCAATGCACTATCTACATTGATCTTCTTGTTCACGATTGTTCTGGTTATCGGCTATTACTACATTGAGCGTCGCAATCAGCGTCCGTTGAGCGGAGGTGTATAAGGATGAAGCAGCTTACTAAAATGTTTGTGCTTATATTTGCAACGAGCTTTGCTTTAATCTATCTTGCAAGCTACTTGAACAAAAGCGAGGGCTATGCGGGAGACAATACGCTTACCATCTACAACTGGGGAGATTATATCGACCCTGAGCTGATTACCCGCTTTGAGGAAGAAAGCGGCTTGAAGGTGATCTATCAAACGTTTGATTCGAATGAAGCGATGATGACGAAAATCAAGCAGGGCGGAACAACCTTTGATATTAGCATTCCTTCAGAATATGCAATTGAAAAGATGAAGGATGAAGACTTGCTGCTCCCAATCGATCATAGCCTAATCCCAAATTTGCAATATATTGATCAGCGCTTTTTGGATCTTTCCTTCGATGAAGGCAATGAATATTCGATTCCTTATTTTTGGGGAACGGTTGGAATCGTTTTTCATCCCGACTTAGTTGGCGATCTCACGTTTGAGAGCTGGGATGATCTATGGGATGAGCAGCTAAAAAACAGCATCTTCCTGCTCGATGGGGCTAGAGAAGTGATTGGCATGGGCTTAAACTCATTAGGCTACTCCTTGAATGATACGAATGAAGCGCATTTGCAGGAGGCGATTGAGAAGCTGTCCGAGCTTACTCCTAATGTAAAAGCGATTGTTGGGGATGAGATTAAAATGCTAATGGCCGGTGAGGAAGCAGCAGCGGCTTTAGTATGGTCTGGTGATGCAGCGGAGATTATGTGGGAAAACGAAGCGCTGGACTATATCGTACCAGAGGAGGGCTCGAACCTTTGGTTCGATAATATGGTTATCCCTAAAACTTCGCGTAACATTGACGGTGCTCATCAATTCATTAACTTTATGCTTGATCCGGAAATCGCGGCACAAAATACAGAGTATGTGGGTTACTCTACGCCAAATGCAGCAGCACTCGAGCTGCTGGATGAAGAAATTTCTAGCGATGAGCGATTCTATCCGGATGAGGAGCTTACTGAAAGGCTTGAAGTGTACGAGAATTTAGGTCCTAGAATGCTCTCGCATTACAACGATCTGTTTTTAGAATTTAAGATGCATCGCAAGTAATAAGATTCACGTAAATTAGTGCAAAGAATACCAAAAACACTTATCTGTTCACTCGCATAGAGTAGCAGATAAGTGTTTTTTATTACACTAAAAAATAAATTTATGAGCGATTTGCACTTTTTGTATACAGGAAATCAGGGCTATAAATTTGTGAATAAATTGTGAACTTTTTAATCTGGACATGAGATAAAACAAGGTAGTTTGTATGCATGTTGGGGATTGATTTGTGTTGGAGCTGGAACTTTTTTGTGAATGCATCACTAATAAACGAATAAAACATACAAATACCTAACATATTATTTGTAATGGTTCACAATTTCTCTATGGTAATACGTCGTAATTTCAAAATATTCCCTGTATGTAAGTGAAGCTTATCGACTTTGTTTATAATATGTTACATATTAACGTTATGAAAATTTACAATGTAATATTTGAAAAAAAGTTTGCACTAAATGCACACAAAATTCTTCCCAAAATACAAATTAGAGAGTATGCTGTACATAACGACACAATCAGGTGATCGAATTCTAAAACGAGGGGCAGATCTAAAATGACAGTATCAGTTATTCAAGAAACTCTAAATCCTTATGAGATTGCACAACAGCAGGTTGATGCAGCGGCAGCACTATTGAACCTGCCAGAGCATATTACGAATGTCTTGAAGCGCCCAATGCGTGTGCTTACTGTAAACTTTCCAGTGAAAATGGACGATGGTTCTGTACGTGTATTTGAAGGCTACCGTTCTCAACACAACGATGCGATCGGTCCTACTAAAGGCGGAATTCGTTTCCATCCAGATGTGACATTGGACGAAGTTAAAGCACTTTCTATGTGGATGAGCTTCAAGTGCGGCGTAGTTGGCTTGCCATATGGCGGCGGTAAAGGCGGCGTTATCTGTAACCCGCGCGAACACAGCAAAGGTGAGCTAGAGCGTATTAGCCGTGGTTTCATGGAAGCTATCGCATCATTTGTTGGTCCACAAAAAGATATCCCGGCTCCAGACGTATATACTAATGCTCAAACAATGGCATGGATGATGGACACATACAGCAAAATTGCTGGCGTAAATTCTCCTGGCGTAATTACTGGTAAGCCAATTATTCTTGGCGGTTCTCAAGGCCGTAATGAAGCGACTGCTCAAGGCTGTGTATACACAATTCTTGCAGCACTTGAAGATATGGGCAAATCACCTGCAGAAACAACTGTTGCAGTTCAAGGTTTTGGTAACGCAGGTCGCATTGCAGCTCATCTTCTTGAAGAAGCTGGCTGTAAAGTAGTAGCGGTATCCGACTCTAAAGGCGGTATCTATGATCCTAACGGTTTGGATCTTGCTAAAGTAGGGGAACTTAAAGATAACGCATCTATTCTTGACTACGGTCAACAATATCACATCTCCAACGAGCAACTGCTTGAGCTTGATGTGAACGTACTTGTTCCAGCTGCGCTAGAAAACGTAATTACAGCTGTAAATGCTAACAACATCAAGGCATCGATCATTGCAGAAGCTGCGAATGGTCCTACAACGCCAGAAGCAGATCGTATTTTGACTGAAAAAGGCATTATCGTAATTCCAGACGTACTTGCTAACGCTGGTGGCGTTACGGTTTCTTACTTCGAGTGGGTACAAAACCTAATGAACTACTACTGGAGTGAGCAAGAAGTACTTGAAAAGTTGGAAGTAAATATGATTAACTCTTATAAGGCAGTTCGTGATCTTGCGAAAGAATACAATGTAAACCTTCGCAAGGCCGCTTATATGATTGCCATTAAACGCATCTCTGCTGCAATGGAAGCAAGAGGCTGGGTTTAATACGGAAGAGGAAAGTTAACTTTTAATTTAAAAGCAGAAAGGTGAGTTTTATACATGACAAATCGGATTCGCGTTGGAATCGTAGGATACGGCAACTTGGGCCGTGGAGTTGAATTAGCCATCGCGCAAAATCCGGATATGCAATTGGATGCAATTTTCACTCGTAGAGACCCTGCAACGATCTCTTCGAACACTAAAGCATATTCGATTGAAGACGCAGAAAAATTTGTGAATGACATTGATGTGATGATTTTGTGTGGGGGTTCAGCTACTGATCTTCCAGAGCAAGGTCCTCAATTTGCGAAAATGTTTAACGTAGTAGACAGCTTCGATACGCATGCGCGTATTCCTGAATACTACGAGGAAGTAAACGCTGGTGCGGTTAATAGCAATAAAGTGGCTGTTATTTCCACTGGCTGGGACCCAGGCTTGTTCTCTATCAACCGTTTATTGTTTGAAGCTATTCTTCCGGAAGGCAACGCATATACGTTCTGGGGCAAAGGCGTGAGCCAAGGCCACTCAGATGCCATTCGTCGTGTTCCTGGTGTGAAAGACGGCAAGCAATATACGATTCCTGTTGAGGAAGCTGTTCAGCGTGTTCGCAACGGTGAAGATCCATCGTTTACAACACGTGAGAAGCATCTTCGCGAGTGCTATGTAGTCGCTGAAGAAGGTGCTGATCTTGAGCAAATTAGAGAGACCATCGTTACGATGCCTAACTATTTTGCTGATTACGATACAGTGGTTCACTTTGTCTCTGAGGAAGAGCTCAAGAAAAATCACTCAGCTATGCCGCACGGTGGTATCGTGCTTCATAGTGGTAAAACAGGAGAAAATACGACTCAAATTATGGAGTTTGGCTTGAAGCTGGAAAGTAATCCAGAGTTCACTTCAAGTGTTCTTGTAGCTTATGCACGTGCTGCATACAAGCTTCACAAGGAAGGTCAAGCGGGTGCAAAGACTGTATTCGATATTCCAATCGGACATCTATCTCCAAAATCCGCTGCAGAGCTTCGTAAAGAGCTTCTGTAATACAATAAGCTGGTCATGATACGCAGGGTAATCATGACCATGCTTTTACTCATGATTTGTACTATGTGTATAGTAATTTGCATTCAACATGTATAAAAATACTCAACCTTTTATAATTATAAGTGTATAGTTCCTTTCATAGTAATTTGATGTCTTCCAAGGTACAATAATAGACATCGAGCTGAGAAAGGAGGGTTTTTATGAATCGTAAGCAATTATCCGCAATGTTTGATCATACCTTACTGAAGCCAGATGCGACTGAACAGGCAATTATTAAGCTGTGTGAGGAAGCATCAGCATATGAATTTGCGACTGTTTGTGTAAATCCTTGTTGGGTAAAGCTAGCTGCTGACCAGCTGCAGGCTAATGATGTAGGAGTTACTACAGTTATTGGTTTCCCGTTAGGTGCTTCCTCCAGCGCAATAAAAGCGATGGAGACGAAGCAGGCGATTCGCGATGGAGCAACAGAAATCGATATGGTGATCAATGTCGGTTACTTAAAAAGTAGGTTTTTAAGTGCAGTCAAATCGGATATTGAGGCCGTCGTTGCTGCTGCTGCTAATCAAGCGATCGTAAAGGTTATTCTTGAAACAAGCTTGCTAACGGATGAAGAAATAGCGGAAGCGTGTAGACTTTCTGTTCAGGCAGGAGCTCAGTTTGTAAAAACATCAACAGGATTTAGTACGGGAGGGGCAACGACAGCGCATATTCAACTAATGCGCAGCATAGTAGGCCCTCAGATCGGCGTAAAGGCTTCTGGTGGTATAAGAGATTATGAAACAGCGATGGCGATGATCGAGGCTGGTGCAAGCCGAATTGGTGCCAGCAGCAGTATTGCAATTGTCGAGAAGCTGGATGCGGGTGAAGGAAGCTATTAATAAAGCGTGCGGAGCATAGGCTCCGCGCGCTTTATTTTTTTAGATTGTTTCGCTCGCTGGTCTCGAACAGCCACTCAACTATTGCGGCTTATTATATTATGCTGACTTGAAATTAAAAAAGAAGACTTGCGTCGATTGACGCAAGTCTTTAGCTTGTCCGATATGATGATATTTATTGTGCATCCGTAGCTGGCACTTCAACAGGCGCATCCCCAGCTGGCGCATCCCCAACAGGCGCATCCCCAACAGGCGCATCCCCAACAGGCGCATCCCCAACTGGTGCTTCAACAGCAGTAGTTTCTGCCATATGGTTTGTAATCTTAGCCTTTGCACGTAGGTCATCTGTGTACGTGCTGTTGTTCGCATAGATTTCTTCGTTAACGAGTTTGATTTTGATAGCATCTTTCACACTGTCAAAATCAGCTTCAGTTGCTTCCTGATAATCTGTTTTCAAGATAATGTGATAGCCGTATTCCGTTTCAACGATATCACTTAGCTCATTGACATCAAGTGCAAAAGCTGCTTTGGAGAATGGTTCTACCATTCCACTATATGAGAAGAATCCAAGATCACCGCCAGTAGTTGCTGTTCCGTCTGTACCATATTCAGCAGCCAATTCTGCAAAATCAGCTCCATTTTTCAATTGAGCCAAAATGTCCTCTGCCAATGCCTTGTCCGTTACAAGAATATGAGAAGCACGAACTTTTTCTTCAGTGCCGCCAAGAGTAGCTTTGTTTTCATCGTAATACGCTTGAACTTCTTCATCTGTTACGTCTACAGAGCCTTGAAGCAATAGACGAACAAGAGTTGTTAGCTTTAATTCATTTTTAAGATCATCCTCAGTCATTCCATAGTAAGCAAGGAAGCTTTGGAAGTTTTCATCAGAGCCGTAATCAATTTTTAATGCAGAAACTTCAGCATTAAGGTCAGCATCTGTCAACGTAATGTTATTAGCTTCTGCTTCTTGTCCAACCACTTCTTCTGTAATCATGCGGTCAAGAACGCTTGTAATGCTGTCGCCGTAGTATTGTTGCAACGTATCTAGCAAATCATTTGTTGTAATTTTAGTTCCGTTCACTGTTGCAAGAGTTTCTTCTTTGCTTCCGCCACCAAGCGGGAAGATAATAACTACTACTAGCGCAATTGCTAGTATGATTGATGCGATCATCCAAAAAGGATTGCTTTTTGAGCTATTTTTTTCTGGTCCTTGACTTGCTACTGCATCCTTAACAACAGATGCGTTTTCCGCAACCTCGTTGTTCGTCGTAAATTCCTGAGATTGCGATTCTTTATTATCCATTCATTTAAGCTCCTCTCAATATTAAAAAGATATGCTACTACTATAACAAATTTTACAATGAAAAACATTAATATAACCTTAAATTAAAAGCGTTTTCTAATAATACCAGAAATGAATGATTCGTTAAGTCGGGTTTGTGATGCAGGTCACACAAATGAAAACTAACACAACAAGACCCGAATATATTGTGTTAAAGTAATTGGAGTAACGAAGATGTTTTTACATTAATAGTAATAAATTTATTTCCTTATCAGTAACGAATTATTACTTTAATGCTGGTTCGAATTAAAATAATATAGAGGCATGTATCATAATAGTAAAGAAAGTAGGGATTATTTTTGATCTAAATAACTATTGAAACTGTATGGGCTTTAAGGAAAAAGCCTATACAGTTTTTTGTTGAAAAAAATTCTAAGCTGGTCCAGTACATAAACACAAAATAATTTACTAGAAATTGGAGTCCAGTCATATGGAACTTAGTTAATATATTGTATAATTAATAGAATACTTATTTAAGGTGAACGGTGGAGGTATATTTTGGTCTCGTTAACTGGCAGTTATAATATATGGATTGTAGTATTGTCGTTAATAATAGCTTTTTTCACTTCCTATCAAGCTTTAGGCTTAATTAAAAAGGTTACTATGATACCAGGTAAAATTACTTGGGGCTGGTTGTTTATTGCAGGCTTTGTTATGGGCTGCGGCATATGGACGATGCATTTCGTTGGAATGATTGCTTTTCATTTACCAGTAATGGTAGATTATCATATCGGAAAATCTGTTATCTCTGTTCTTGCTAGCATAGGAGCGTCTCTATTAGCCTTCTATGTTACGAGTACGAAAATAACACAAGGTAAGCTGCTGTTAGCCAGCCTATTTATGGCATCAGGCATTGTCACGATGCATTATGTTGGCATGTCATCGATGAAAAGTGAATTTATGACCTTAAGCTATGATCCTTTCATGTGGAGTGTATCTGCTTTAATAGCCTTTATCGCTTCCTATGCAGCATTGAATTTATTTGTGCGAATGAAAATGACGCATGAAGGCTTTGTTGTGCGATCACTATCTGCTGCACTAATGGCACTGGCTGTAACGGGGATGCATTATGTAGGGATGGAGGCAAGCACATTTTGGTGCATCGATCCATCATATATTGCAGATCAGGCGAAGATTCAGGCGCCGACTCGTCTATTAATTACAGTTCTCGCATCGATTATTATTATTATTTTGTTAACGTGGCTTGCTCAAGTTTGGGAGCAGGTAGTTTATAAGCGAATGGCATATACCGATTCATTAACTGGGTTAAGTAATCGACATGCCATGAATGAATATTTTAGAAATACATCATTAGTAAACCGCAAGCTGGCTGTTATGTTCATTGATCTTGATCAATTTAAGTACATTAACGATACACTTGGACATGATATCGGTGATCAATTAATTCAAAATATGGGCGAGCGTCTTCGGAAACATAAGCAGCTCGTATTTCGCATCGGGGGAGATGAGTTTCTTATCGTTGTTCCTTACAACGATAAAACAGAGGTGCTGAAGTTTGTAACACAGCTGCTTAATGAAATCCGGAAGCCTTTCGTATTAGGCAAGCACCAGCTCGAGGTTACTGGCAGTATCGGTGTAAGCTATGCAGGAGAGCATGGCGTCACGAAGGATAGCTTGCTGAAGGCAGCAGATACCGCTATGTACTACGCTAAAAACCTAGGAAAAAATCAATTTTGTGAGTATAACCATGACATGGAAATGAAAGTGATCAGAAGGATGGAGATTGAGAAGGGGCTGCGGGAGGCGCTCATCAAAAAAACGTTCCAGATTTACTACCAACCTAAATGGAATATTAGCACGAATCGCCCAATCGGCTTTGAGGCGTTGTTAAGGTATACACATGCCTCCCTTGGTATTATCCCACCTGATGAATTTATTCCGATTGCAGAAGAAACAGGATTGATTTTGCCTATCACGGAGTGGGTACTGGAAACAGCTTGTCAGGACTGTTATGAATGGAATTTGGGGAGTGAGGACGAGTTAGTCGTTTCTGTCAATTTAACAAGTAAAATAATAGAATCAGATCGACTTTATGTGATGACTAGACACGCATTGGAAACGACGAGACTCAAGCCTAATCTGCTTGAATTAGAGATCACTGAGCAGATTATGATGAATTGCGGTTCATTTGTAGGAGAGCAGATTGAACCGTTGCAAAACTTAGGCGTCAAATTATCGATGGATAATTTCGGGTCAGGTTATTCGTTCTTGGGTTCGCTGGAGCAGCTACAATTTCAAACATTAAAAATCGATAAAACGTATATCGAGCAATACGAAACGCCTGCCAAGCGAGCGATTGTCAATTCAATTGTTGATCTAGCGAAGCAGCTTCACATCGAATTGATCGCTGAAGGTGTTGAAACAGAATCGCAGCTTCAATTTTTGAAATCGGCAGGCTGTCATCTTATGCAAGGTTTTTATTTCAAAAAGCCAATGCCAGTAGATGAAGTCGGGACATGGATTAAGCAGCTTTAACGCTGACAGAGATAGAGAAATAGGATCGGAGGAACACCTATGCTTTCTAGAGGACTAGTGCTGCTAAAGCTGGGACTGGCGATGATTTTACCAATGTTTATTTACTTTTGGTTGGATCAAAAGCAAGGTATTCACGATGCACTTTTACATTCCTCATACGTATATATGATCGGCATTGTCGTACTGCTTTCGATCACGCTTGCAGTGGTAATGGGGATTGTGGCACAGCGGGTAAGAAATATCAAGATTCTGTTTGTGTCCCTGTCGTATGTCTCAATTGGCGGTATGCTCATTTTTCATGGTCTATCCTTGCCGAGATATGGACTAGCACTTGAGCAGCACTTCTTTCTTTTTGCGCAACTGGCATTACTGCTTTCGTCTTGCTGGCTGTGGCTTAGCTCCTTGTCTGCTGATCATCGTCTTGTACGATTTTTAGCTAGACACAGAATGAAACTTGTACCGCTTTGGTGTTTAGTACTTATCATGCTTGGCTGTCTGGTTTGGTTTTTGCAGGATTTTGATGGGAAATGGCAGGTGTTTGGTCATAGTACGGTACGATTAACGACCTTGTTTATCTTGCTCTTTAATACTTGGACGGTGTACCGCCATCTGATTACGTATATTGCATCACGGTTTTCCATTCAGCTTGCGATTGTGTATAGCACGGGCTGGATCAACACTGCACAGGTTGTACTTCTTTCGATAACGCCAAATCATACGGGCTGGTGGGCGTATCATGTACTGCTGCTGTTGTCCCTAGTTCTAATGATGGTCGTCATTATAAATGAATACACTCAGACGGAATCTCTTACGGCTTCAGTCAAGCAGTTGTACCGCGCTGATCCTGATCGCTGGATTCAAACTTATAAAACACCTAGTGTAAATGAGCTTGTCAGACAAACAGAATCGAAAGATGCTTACACAGCAGGACATAATTATCGCGTTACGGTCTATGCGTTAAAACTGGGAGAGGAAATGGGGTTGTCCTCCTCACAGCTTAAATCTATTGCAATAGGCGGTCTCGTTCACGATGTTGGCAAAATAAATATACCAGACTACGTGTTAAACAAGCCAGGAAAGCTAACAGATCAAGAACGATTGCTAATCGAACGCCATCCAATTGATGGCTATAATATGTGCAAGCAAGTTGGCTTCATGCTTGAAGAATTATCCATCATCCGCTCCCATCATGAAAAGTGGGATGGGTCGGGTTATCCGGACCAGCTTGCAGGGGAAGCGATTCCTTTAGTAGCTCGAGTAACAGCAGTGGCGGATGTATATGATGCATTAACCTCATCTCGTTCCTATCGAAAGGCGATGAGTCATGAAAAAGCAATGCAGATCATAGTGGAGGAAAGTGGTAAACATTTTGATCCTCGTTGCGTTGAGGCATGGAAAAAAATCGTGGAAGAAGAAAGATGCTTTATTGACGACATGCTTTCGAGCCATAAGGATGTTATGAGCCAGTGATTGTAGGGAGGATCCAGCCTAATGAACAAACTTTCTCTTCGAACTAAGGGAATTTTGATTATTGTTTTGATTTCGTTTGTGCCATTTATGCTGGTCGGTTTATACAACTATACCTCTATTAAAAAGGATATAGTTGCAACTGAAATTGAAAAAATTCGCCTAAAACAAGAAAGTCGGTCATTTATTATTGAATCGTGGTTGGAGACGCGAAAGTCCGAGGTGCTTGTCATGAGCCGAACAAACGAGGTTCGCTCAGGTGACACTCAGAAGATGATGGAATACTTGGAGCAAGAACATGCTCTTAATGAATTTCAATATACTGAAATCGGATTTGTTAACCGCGAAGGCAATATCACGAGCTTAACCGGACAGCCATTAACCGTTGTTGAACAGACTCCGATCGGAAGATCATTGCGTGGCAATGTTGTCCTGACAGATCCAGTTCGGACAGGTCATGAGGGCGAACGTTCAGGCTTCATAAGTGTACCGGTATACAGCATGGACGAATCAAATGAATTAATTGGCGCGTTATACGCCGCTTACGCCTTTCCTCCTGCAGCTTATAGACAAACGCTGCAAATCGAGGAGGGCAATTTGTATTTGTACAATCATAGCGGTGAGCTAATTTACGACCATATCCAAACACTGTTTACCGAGCAGCAGGATATTGTCCTGCGCAGCAACTTGAAGCAGCTTGCTGCACGGGCATTAAGCAATCCAGCTGGCGAAGAGCAACTATCCATTTTAATGAACGATTTTATCGTGTTTTATCAAAAGATAGCTGGTACAAATTGGGTTATTATGGAAGTGAAGGATTTAGGAGCGCTCGATAAGCTTGCATCTCCAACATTGTGGCGCATGCTCATTATTATTGCGATCGCGATTGGATTAATTGGGATCGTGTTTTATTTGTATTTTCAGACGATCATTTCTCGCTTGGAATCCATATTGGAGGTTACAAAGCGTGCGGCAGAAGGTAACTTTGACGGGGATCATTTGAACTCGTGGAATAAGGACGAAATTGGTGTTCTCGCAAGCACCGTTAATGGGATGATGGGGCGTCTACAAATTATGTTTGATCGACTTGACGCAGTCATTAACCAAAATAAAAGTCCTGTTCTCGTTATGGACGAGCGTTATGTGATCACTTATATGAATAGAGCAGCAGAGGAAATGCTTGGCTACAGCTCGGAAGAAATTATAGGCAAGGTTACGCCGTTGCTGTTTATGGATATGGAAGAGGTTCGAGAGAAGGCTGAAAAGTTCTCGCTTGAAATTGGTAGAGAGGTTCAGCCGGGCATAGAGCTCTTCTTGGAGCTGCGCAAGCACTATCCAAGCTATGACTTTGAGCTGACGATAATTAACCGAAACGGGCGTAGAACACCTGTATTCAATCGATCAAGCAGCTTAAGAGATAGAAGTGGACGTTATTCTGGCATTATTGCCGTATTAACTGATATGTCGGAACAAAGACAGCTGGAAAATGTTCGGAATCGATTGCAGATGGTTGTTGAATCAGCGAAGGATCTGATAGCTTCCGTTAATCAGCAGGGCAATATTATTTACATTAATGAAGCAGGTAGAAAAATAATAGGAATGGGCGAGGAGGAGTTAGAGCTAGAGGGCTTGTCGCTTAAAAGTCTCTTGCCTGGGCATATGTACAAGCTGCTGCTGAAGGGCTCAATCGAAGCGCGTAAGAAAGGCTTCTTTGAATGCGAAGCGCAATTTCAAAACATTACCGGAAAGTTTATTAATGTATCGATCATTATCGTAGCCTATGAGGATTCATTTACAGGTGAGACGATGTTCTCTTGCATATCTCGAGATATTACGGAGCAGCTGGAGGTACAGCGCAAGCTCGTTCATGCTACAGAGGTTGCCGAAGAGGCGAATAAGGCAAAAAGCAACTTCCTCGCTCTAATGAGTCATGAAATTCGCACACCTCTTAACGGAATCGTTGGCCTGTCGCAGCTGCTGCAAAAAACGGAGCTTGATTATGTACAGCAGGAATATGTGCAGCATATGAAGGATTCTTCCAACATGCTGCTTAACATCGTGAATGATATATTAGATTTTTCAAAGCTTGAGGCTAAGAAGATCGAGCCGGATTTATCCGTTTTTCAAATTCATGTGCTGTTTAACCATCTGGCAGACCAGCTTAGTGTGTTTCTTGGCGGGAAGGAGCAGTTTGAATTCAAAATCGAAATCGATGCGAATGTTCCTCATAGCTTAATAGGAGATGCGCTTCGATTGGAGCAGGTGCTTTCTAATCTGTGTGTGAACGCTGTGAAATTTACAGAGCATGGACTGGTCGAGCTGTCGGTTCGAGTAATGATGGAACGTGAAGAAGAGATTCAACTGGAGTTTACGGTAAAAGATACGGGAATCGGCATGTCCGAGGAACAGTTGAAATATTTGTTCAAGCCATTTACACAAGCGGATTCCTCAACAACGCGCAAATATGGAGGGACAGGGCTTGGTCTTGTAATCTCAAAAAACTTGGTCGAGTTATTAGGCGGCGACTTAACTGTTGATAGCAAGCTGAATGAAGGAAGTGAGTTTGTTTTCCGCTTGCCTTTCAAAAAAGTAGCTCATCATTTCGTACCGGAGCCAGTGAAACAGGTACGAAGCCTTGAGAGTGTCGCTTGGATTATTGAGGATCATGAAAAGATGGCTGCTTATTGGTCCAAGCTGTTGGCGCAGCGCCATTACAATTCGGTAAAGAAAAAGTCATGGAAGAAAGCCTATATTCGCTTAATGCGGCTAGGTGAAGGCGCATATCCATCATTTATGCTTATGGACATGGATATGAATGATATGTATGGAATGGAAACATGGTTGGATTTTCAGAAGGAAGCAGCAACTCGCGGCATACCTATTATCGCCGTTACAACGGCTTATGGTCGCGAGGAGCTTCTAATGCTAGATCCTGCTCAGCAGCCTGAGTCGATTTTGACGAAGCCTGTAACGCAGAAGCGATTTTTAGATGCTATCGATCAGGTGCTGCACAAAAAACAGCATGATCAGCAAGAGCATATGCCTGAGTCATTAATGTTAAGTATTAAAGAGATAGCAGCAGCTACACCGGAACCAATTTTACAAGTGCTGCTGGCTGAAGATAATAAAGTGAATCAACTGGTAGCAGCCGAAATGCTGAAGCATTGCAATTGCAGTGTGACAATTGCTAATCACGGAGCAGAAGCTGTTCGACTTGTTGAAAGTAATCATTATGATCTAGTTCTAATGGATATTCATATGCCTGAGATGGATGGTCTGGAAGCAACAAGGCTGATTCGTGCCCAAGACAAATTCCATGAGCTTCCTATTGTTGCAGTTACGGCCAATGTGCTTGCGTCAGATCATGAAAACTACATGCTGCAGGGAATCAATGCTGTTATTACAAAGCCGATTGCTATGGAACAGCTAAATCAGGTTATCGAGAGATATTCGAATAAAGCAAAGCCTGCAGTGACTAGTCACGACCTGCGACCATCGCGTGAGCACAATGAGAGACTTTACGCCAAGTTGGAGTCACTTGATACGATTGATGCCAAAGCAGCTGTTGAGCGCGTCAATGGAAAGCTGAACATTTATTTGCATATGCTCGAGCAGTACTTTAATGATTATTCATTATTTATTCCACGCTTGAGAAAGCTGTATGAAAGCAATAACTATGAAGAGATCACGAGAGCGCTGCATACGTTAAAGGGAGCCTCAAGCTATCTAGGTGCAGGCGCAATCGTTGAATTGGCAGTAGAAGGAGAACGAATTGCTCGTGAGCACGAGACATCCATGCTGGCTGTTTACATCGATCACCTTGAAGCGATGTTGCATGAAACCTTATATGAAATTACAACCGTTATCGACCACTCCTAATATTTGTTTAATATTTTCTTAATAGATTCCTAACAAATGATTGTCGGAATTGGTAGGATGTTGTATAGTATTAGGTAACAAGACAATATAAGGAACGCAGAAACGAACAAACCATAAGGGTGACGTCGATGTATAAAGTATTAGTTGTGGAAGATGACGTTATGATGAGTGATATGCTTTCCATGTATTTAACAGAGGAAGGCTACGATGTGAAACAAGCCTTCGACGGGAAGCAGGGATTACAGCTTATAGATCAATTTATGCCTCATCTGCTATTACTAGATCTCATGCTGCCAGACATGAATGGCATCGTTTTGTGTTCAGAGGTTAGAGAACGATCAACGATCCCTATTATGATTCTTTCAATGAGAAGCGAAGTGTCGGAACGTGTATCCGCACTCAAAGCGGGAGCTGATGATTATCTGAGCAAGCCTTTCAGCATGCACGAGCTAACAGCGAGAGTAGAGGCGCTTATTCGTCGTTCCATTCACATGACTACCAGAATGGAAGAGTCGAGCTCACTACAGGTTGAAGACGACGATACTATTATGCTTGACCATGAGCGCAGGCAGTTAATCGTTAGAGGAGAATCTATCGAGACTACTTTCTCGGAATATGAAATTATGAAACTTTTTATTACATCGCCCAATAAAGTGTTTAGTAGAGATGAACTGATTAGTGCAATACGTGGCTTCGATTCATTCGTAACAGATCGTTCTATCGATGTACATATCGTGAATTTACGAAAAAAAATCGAACAAAACCCGAAGGAACCAAAACTAATTAAAACAGTATGGGGATTTGGATACAAGTATTCCCCTAACGATGCTGCAACCAAATAACTGTCCTTTCTACTAAGGACAGTTTTTTTGCATTACCCTGTTACATTTATAACCGATTCATGTAAAATTAGTATTGTACAAGCAAGAGATAACAACTGTGAGGTGTGGTGAATTGCTAATAACAACAATTGAGTGGGAAGTAGGTTTAGATGCTGACTTCAACCAAATTGAGCTTAAATCTATAATCTATAAGAAGTTAGTCACCACGTATTGGAGCTTTAGAGATCTGATTCGTCATATCGAGGATAGGCATACCAAGTTTGTCTTACGAATAGAAACAGAATGGTCAGAGATCAAATCAGTTGAGCGTGCAATTCGAAAATGTATCGGCAATATGTTGACGGTAGAAGGACGCAATTGTCCGATCCGGTTGTATATAGGCTCTTATTATGCCGAGCATCAGAGCTTTAATGAGCTTGATATTATTCGCAGTAAATACGCATTACAGATGGCTAAGCGTTACGGAGTAAAGCGGAATTTTATTATTGACAAGCAGGCGGAAGCATATCGGAGAGAAATTATTATAGAAGCCATGCTGCCGGAGGGGATCGCCCAAAACCAATTTCATTTGGATTTACAGCCTATTTACCGCTTGGACCATGGAGACCTGGTTGGATTTGAAGCGCTGGTACGTTGGCATCACCCGCAGCTTGGCATACTTAGTCCGATTGAATTTATTCCATTAGCAGAGCAGAGCGGTTTAATTAATGATCTAGGTGAGTGGGTAATTGATGAAGCATGCAGACTTCTTACGCATATCCATCAGCAGCAGCTCGGACATTTTCATATTTCGATTAATGTTTCACCCGTACAGCTTATGCAAGGTGATGTCGCGGAGCTTGCCATCAAGTATGCAAGGAAACATGGGCTCCAGCCACAGCAGATTCAATTTGAGCTAACTGAGGGCACGATGGAGCTGGTGGATGAGCAGGTTATTGCTGCTGTAAAAGCGTTGAAGGAAGCAGGTTTTCTCCTCGCAATTGATGATTTTGGAACAGGATATGCTGGTCTTGAAAGCTTAAGTACAATGCCGATTAGCTGTGTAAAGCTGGACAAGCATTTTATATGCAAGCTGCATTCAGATCAAATATCTGCAACAATCGTCAAGCATACGATTAAGATGCTGGATGAGATGAACCTGATTATAATTGCTGAAGGGGTAGAAACCATTGAGCAGTATGCGCTGCTTGCGAATCTTGGATGTACATACGCGCAAGGGTACTATATGAGCAAGCCGATTCCCGCTGCTGATATTGACTACGAGCGTCTTGAACAATTAATGAGTCTTAATATACATAGCTTACAATAAGCAAACAACCCCCCAATAGCTAGAAAATCTCTAGCTATTGGGGGGTTGTTCGATATAGTGCTGAGCTCGATCTCTAAGAAACTTCCAAATACAGCTTAGTACCGTCATTATATTGGAAAATCGCAACATCACGTACCATCTCAACCGATGTTACGGTTTTCCATTTTTTACGGAATGAAAAATCATATTCAAGCTCTTGAAGCTTTGTATTTAGACGTTCGTAGTTTTTGGACTTCTCAGAAGGAAAGTACACGGGAACGGAACGGTTTTTGAATTTGATTATTTTCATCATAGCAAAAATCCTCCTAAACTTTATGAAACTAGTATAAAACGGAAGGTTTAGAAGGACATGAATAATACGTTTAATATTCATTTACTAAACAAACACTTTTCTAACAAATTTGTTTAGAAGCGTATTATGGCAATGATACACAAATGAAGGGCGTAGAAGCTGCGCCACAGCCATTTCGGTGCGCGAGCTCGTTCGAGCGTTGAAACGATGCGATGCTGTGTACTGATAAACAAGGTAACGACAAGACTGAAAAACTGTAATCCCCATACAACTAGAAATATAAGCTCAAGAACACTATGAGCAAGAAGCAGCTTGTTTTTTTGGAAATAACGATAGATGAGCATAAGTACGATTCCGTAGGCGCCATAATCGAAGGAGAGCCACTCCGCAGCAAGCACAGACACAACAATAGCTAATCCTTGAACAATTGGCTGTCGCACTGTATCCAGCAGCTTGAATAGCAACAAGCCGGCAAGCAGGGTAACAATGATATTTAAAGATCTCGTATCAAATGCCAATTGATAAAATGGCTGTGAGATGATTGCAAGCACAGCTAGTCGAAGGACATATCGCTTATAATTGCGAGTGTGCATATAGCCGGCAACCAAGAAATAGACATACAACGGAAAAGCAATGCGTCCGACTATTCTAAACCAAGCTTGATCCGGATAAAATGCTGCGCCTATATGATCTATGAGCATCGTTAGCATGGCAATCCATTGCATAATGCTGTTCATCTCCTTAATTTCGTATATTCGGTTGATTGTGAAAAAAGC
The DNA here is from genome assembly GCF_042659865.1 of Paenibacillus septentrionalis. Classification (NCBI taxonomy): domain Bacteria; kingdom Bacillati; phylum Bacillota; class Bacilli; order Caryophanales; family Paenibacillaceae; genus Paenibacillus; species Paenibacillus septentrionalis. The sequence continues at coordinate 334,038 of NZ_JBHSTE010000003.1, read as the reverse complement.
TGGAAGACTAGCCTCCAGCCAGCAGGTTAAGTTATGTTGTAAGCTGTTTAATAGAGTTAAGCACTTGCAGATAGTAGGTTGATGCTCGTGGCACGAAATGGCTGCTTGTAATAACTTGCTGATCGGGCAGCATGTGCTCATCATCTTGAAAGGCGTACCCATTAACTGTAATAGAAGCCGCTTGTTCACTAAAAAGCTGCATAAGCTGCTCAAGCGGAGCTGCGTAAACAGCCATAACCTCTTCAGCCTGAAGCTTCCAGGCTGTTACAGGCTCGGGATTGTTCAATACAAACACGTGACTGATTTCTCGATCCCAATATGGTTTGCCATTGAGCTCGCCACGCGCGTCCTCTTTTACGACCATAATCTCTTGAAGTTGCTCAAATTGGACAAGTATGCCAATTTCTTCTTCAATCTCGCGCACGGCATCCTGCGGCTGTTCGCCAGCTGTTAGATGTCCAGCAACGGTAATATCGTAATAGAGTGGATTGGTATCCTTGCCTTGCTGACGCCGTTGAAAAAAGACGTACGGTATGCCATCGCGAAGCTCGTACAACCAGCAGTGAAAGGTGCGGTGCCAGTAGCCCTTTTGATGAGTCTCCTCACGCAGAGCTTGACCCATTAAATTTCCCTGATCGTCATAGATATCCAACCACTCGTTACCCATGGCTTGCTGCTTCTCCTAATTGAGATGTGCAATACTTGCAGCGAGTCGCTTTGATCGGTACTTGAGAAAGACAATGCGGGCATTCCTTTTCTGTTGGAGCAGCTGCTTCTTCTTTTTTCTCTTTTTCCTTTTCCGTCAAGCGTCTTAGATGATTAATGCCTTTAACCATAAAAAATATACATAGCGCCACAATTAAAAAGTCCAGTACGGTATTAATAAATGATCCGTATAAAATAGCCGGTGCTTCAGCAAGCTGTTCAGCTGACATTGCTTCTGTATCAACTAAATAAAGCTTCAAATCTTTGAAATCAACCTCGCCTAGCAACGCCCCGATTGGCGGCATAATAACATCATTCACAAGAGAGGTAACAATTTTACCAAACGCTCCCCCGATAATGACACCGACGGCAAGATCAATGACATTTCCTTTAACGGCAAATTCCTTGAACTCCTGTAAAATTTTCATAGGAGACCTCCAACTGATGATTAAGATCGTTTAAAACTATCTAACATGAAATTTTTCATCTTATTTATCATTATAGCGCTTCTCCAGTTTTTTGCTGGCGTACCAGAGGACAACGATACCAACCAAGGAGGCAATGATTCTCCAAGGCTCTGTAAACAGATTAGTAATATCGAAGCTAATCAGTGCCACGAACAACACCATCACCGCTTTTCCGAGCGACATTGCGACGAGGAAAGCTCGAAAGGGAAGGTTGCTTAAGCCAGCGACTATGGTAATGAGAAAAGATGGTGTGAATGGAAAGCATGATAAAAGAAATAAAGGAGTGAAGCCTTTAGTTTCAATCCAGCCAAATATTTTTTTCATCGTGGGATACCGTTGCTGAAGCTTTGCACCAAGCTTATGCCCATATTTTCTAAAGATGCTGAAAATAATGATTGCACCAGTTACAATGCCGACCCAGGAGAAGATGATACCGAACCCGAAGCCATAAATATTCACATTCGCTGCAATAATCAGAACAAGCGGTAAAAATGGCAGTAGTGCTTCCAGTAATGGAACCAATATGCCTGGCAAAGGACCAAGACTAGATAGACTTTTCAGAAATTGTTCGATTTGCTCTAATGTCATACTCTATAACTCTCCGTTCCTGCTCCTTACGAAATTATATTAAAATATTGAATAGGACAGGGTCCTTATTCAACTCGACAAAAGGGTACCCTCTGCTGTTCATACGCTCGATGAGTGCGGCATAGTCTTCTCTATATTTTAGTTCTATGCCAACAAGGGCAGGGCCGTTGTCTTTATTCGATTTTTTCACATACTCGAAGCGGGTAATATCATCGTTAGGTCCAAGCACTTGAACAAGAAATTCTCGAAGCGCACCTGCCCGCTGTGGGAAGCTGACCATAAAGTAATGCTTGTAGCCCTCGTAAATTAAGGAACGCTCTTTAATTTCCTGCATGCGATCGACATCATTGTTGCCTCCGCTTACGACACAGACGACGGTTTTGCCTTGAATTTGCTCGCGATATTGCTCTAGTGCCGCAATAGGAAGCGCGCCCGCAGGCTCTGCTACAATTGCATTTTCATTATATAGGTCCAGCATGGTCGTACATACCTGGCCTTCATTGACATGGATAACGTCATCAAGCAGCTCCTTGCAAATGGCAAAGGTATGCTGACCGACACGTTTGACAGCAGCCCCATCGACAAATTTATCAATTTGCGGGAGGGTTAGCACTTCATTATGGTCAAGTGCGTATCGAAGCGATGCGGCTCCTTCTGGCTCAACCCCAATAACTGCTGTTCCCGTTGCAACGCTTTTGACATAGGAGCTGACACCAGCAGCTAGTCCGCCTCCGCCAACTGTTACAAAAATAAAATGAGGCGCCTGCTCAATATCATTTAAAATTTCTAGCCCAACGGTACCGTTTCCTGCTATAATCATTCGGTCATCAAATGGATGGACAAATGTGTAGCCGCTTGCCTCGCTTTCAGCAATTGCTTCATTATAAGCATCGTCAAATGTATCGCCTTTTAGTATGATTTCTACAGAAGAACCTCCGAAAAATTGAACCTGCTTAACCTTTTGATTCGGAGTTGTGCTTGGCATAAAGATTTTGCCCGGTATGCCCAGTGTCTGACATGAATAAGCAACACCTTGCGCATGATTGCCGGCGCTAGCGCAAATTACGCCTGTAAGCGGGCCTTGCGCAGACAAGGATCGAATCATATGATAAGCTCCACGAATTTTAAAGGAGCGGACGATTTGCAAGTCTTCGCGCTTCAAATAAACATTAGCGCCGTAGCGTTCTGATAGTACTCGATTGTATTGCAATGGGGTATGTGAGATAACATCCTTAAGATGCATATGCGCTTGTACGATTTCCTCCAACCCTATTTTCACCTGGTTATCCCATGCGTTCATGGCAATCTATCCTTTTCTTCTTTTTAATATGTATCTTGTCATATTAATAATAGTATATCATTGAGAAGATCACCATGCAGAGGAGTGAAAAAATGAAAAAAAGATGGCTGTTGCTAATCGTAACGATTATGTTGGGCTTGATTTTGCTGGCTGGTGGACTGCTCGTCTATATTTCTCCTGATGAGGAGCTAACGATGGACTATGAGCCTGTTAAACTGGAACAGAAAGTATTGGATATGGTACGTAATTTCAAACCTGAAGTCGTTTTGAATGAATCGGACATCAATACGCTGATCAAGGCGAATATGGACAGGCAGCTGCACGAAGATGTATACGTCGATGGAGCACATTTTCAAGTGGCGGACAATCAGCTATATGCCAAGCTGAACGTTACGCTGCGGGATGCTGTTAAGGCAGAGGTTACAGCCGTTTATGCCATCATGTGGGAGGAGCCGAATCTGATGCTTGAGCCTGTGGCCTTGAAGCTGAAAAATATGAATCTGCCTGTTAATTGGCTGAATGAAATAAACGTTCCGATTTATGATCCTGCCAATTCTGTTATAGCGATAGAAAGCGTAAATACAAGAGGCACTGAGCTAATCATAAAGCTGAAATTCAGCATGTTTGGATAATAATTTTTATTAGGCAAAGCAAGAGGAGAGAAACAGTTGGAATCATCATTATTACTTACATTCAAATCACCTCCGTTTCCGTATTTTATTGAATCGAATTCACACACATACGAAGCTGGAGAGGAACATCCCAACCGTACGAATATTGGTCTATTCGATATGATTTATGTGAGGGAGGGCTGTATGTACATTGCAGAGGAAAACCACCGCTGGGAGCTAAAAGAAGGAGAGGTGCTTATTCTAAGACCTGATGCATGGCATTACTCCTATGCACCCTGCAGCGAGCGAACGACTTTCGATTGGCTGCACTTTCAAGCGGCTGGACCGTGGGAGGAAATCGAAAGCACGGAGCTGGGGACGCTGCGTGGTGATTACTACACCTATGCGTTGCGTGTTCCAAAGCATATCAAGCTTCAGGCAACTTATGAGATGAAGTCTTTGCTTGAGGCGCTTCATGAAGCTGCTAGAAACAGCTCGCATGGGGCCTTTTGGGATCGACAGCAGCGCTTTTTACATTTGCTGCAAATGCTTGATGAAGGCTGGAGAAGTGATACAGCCAAAGCTTCAGTCGTAGTAGCCGAGAAGGCAGCTGCTTTCCTGAAGCGCAATTACCGCTATTCTGTCAGCAATCAAATGCTTAGTGATGCGCTTGAGCTTCATATCAACTATATTACGCGCAGCATGAGTGAAGTATTCGATTGTACACCACAGCAGTACTTGCTATATTACCGCATTGATCAGGCAAAGCTGCTCTTAATTAAAACAGATTGGCCAATCGCGCAAATTGCACAGGAAACGGGCTTTAAGCAGACCGCGCATTTTTCCAGATTGTTTGCTAATCAAGTTGGTTTATCGCCGCTTCGTTATCGCAAGAAATTTACACATTAAATGCATAATCTACCTCCTTGCTACAAAAACTGGAATGACTCGTTACTCGTTCCACACCAAGGAGGTATGTTTATGATCGGACGTTTTTCACTAAAAGCTGAGGTTTCCGATGTAGTTGAGCAGTTCAAGGTAAGCAGAGTAGAGAAAGCACATAGTGAACGATACAATGTAGTGCCAACTCAAGTCGTATCGGTTGTAATGAATGATCGTCACCAGCAGCGTGTTGTTCAGGAAGCAAGATGGGGGATGTTCCCGTTTTGGGCAAAGGATTCGGTTAATACCTCTAAAGCAGACATGAGCCGCAAGCCCTTTTTGCATGAGCTGGCACGGCGAAACCGCTGCGTCATTCCATGCACAGGTTTTTATGGGGCTAAGCTGATTGGACAAGAGCGCGACCCACGCGCTATGCATATTGTCATGCAGGGCAAGCCAATGTTCGGCATAGCGGGCATATTCGATTGCTTCCGCAATACACAAGGGAAGGAATATCGTGTATTTACGATGCTGACAGAGGAAACGATTGGTCATATGGCGGATTGGCAGCCCACCTTGCCAGTCGTGCTTGATGAAGAAGGGATCGAAGCTTGGCTGAATCCGAATCAGCGCAATGTGGACATGCTGCAGGTGTACTTGCCTCGCTTGGAAAGCTACCAGCTTAGAGCTTACCCGGTTACCAATGATGTGCATAATGAGCAGTATGATACGCCAGATTGCATTCGAGAGCTGAAGATTGATTTTGCATAGTAACCTATGAAGAGAAAATAAGCAGCTTGTCTAGATGGTGAGGACATGTACTCACGTTATCGTTTAGACAAGCTGTTTTTGTTCTAGTTCAGACATTATATCTTGCAACTAATGGTATAGCATATGTCCATATATTACCTATAAGAAAACTATGTGCTTAGATTCAATATTTCTTATAGGCTGAAGCTTCACTTTACATTGACCCCTTACCATCAATATGGTAATTTTAATGATAGATTAAATCAGAGTAATATAATAGGAATTAATTATATAACTATGCGGGGTGTAGAATTTGCAATTATTAATTACGAATAGTCCGTTTTCTGAAGAGCAGCTTCAGCATATTAATGCATTGCTGCCAACATTAACTGAATCGCAAATTCATTGGCTTAGCGGGTATTTGGCTTTTTATCGCGCGGGCAATGTGCAAGGTAGTGTGCAAGCGGCTATACCTGCTGAGGGAATAACTGCCATATCGGCTCCAGCAGTAGAAGCTGTTCAGATTCCGAAAGAAGCAACGATTGTATTCGGTTCACAGACGGGCAACGCACAGCGTCTCGCAGGTCGTCTAGCAGACCGGTTGAAGGCTGACGGCTTCGACGTAACGGTATCGGCTATGAACAAATTCAAAACGAATGATTTAAAGAAGGCTGTGAATTTGTTTGTTCTTGTCAGCACGCATGGTGAAGGAGATCCGCCGGACAACGCTGTGTCATTCTATGAGTTTCTTCACAGCAAACGCGCACCAGAGCTTAAGCATGTGAAATACTCCGTGTTGGCACTTGGCGATACGTCTTATGAATTTTTCTGCAAAACAGGTCAGGATTTTGACCAGCGCTTAAATGAACTCGGAGCAGAGAAGCTAGTTGATAGAGCGGACTGCGATGTAGATTATGAAGAAACAGCAAGCGCGTGGATTAACGCTGTTGCTGAAAAACTGAATCAAGCACAAGCAGCTCCAGCAGTGCAAGCGGTGAGCGCTGTAGCAGATGCAACGGCAAGCTCTGTTGTTTATACACGCAACCAGCCATTCCAGGCTGAAGTGATTGAAAGCATTAACCTGAACGGCCGCGGCTCTGACCGCGAGACGCGTCATCTAGAGCTATCGCTAGAAGGCTCCGGCATTACGTATGAGCCAGGTGATGCTGTAGGGATTGTCCCTCACAACGATCCACAGCTCGTTAAGGAGTTGATCGAAGCTCTTGGCTGGAAGGCTTCTGAGCAGGTTACAACCAAGGATGGTGTGAGCCTAACGATCGAAGAAGCTTTTTCGACAGAGTATGAGATTACGGTTTTGTCCAAAACGCTGCTAGAGAAATTTGAGCCGTTTGCGAAGAATGATAAATTCAAAAAGCTGCTTGCTGATTCGAATGAAGTAAGAGCGTATGTGAAAGGCCGAGACTTACTGGACTTGGTTGAGGATTTTGGACCGTTCACATGGCAGCCAAGTGATGTAGCAGGTGTACTGCGTAAAATTCCTGCACGTTTATATTCTATTGCCAGCAGTCTGAATGCGCATCCTGATGAAGTGCATCTGACGATTCGCAAGGTACAGTATGAGACACACGGCAGAGAGCGCAACGGCGTATGCTCCGTATATGCTTCAGAGCGTTTGGAGATTGGAGATCGCGTTTCGGTATTCGTTCAATCGAATCCGAACTTTAAGCTTCCAGCTAGCCATGAAACTCCGGTTATTATGATTGGACCTGGTACTGGTGTTGCTCCATTCCGTGCATTTATGGAGGAGCGGGAGGAACAAGGGGCAAGCGGCAAGTCCTGGTTGTTCTTTGGAGATCGTCACTATGTGACTGACTTCCTGTATCAAACAGATTGGCAGCGCATGCTGAATGAAGGCGCACTAACGAAGCTTGAAGTAGCCTTTTCTCGTGATACGGAGCAGAAGGTATACGTTCAGCACCGTTTGCTGGAGCATGCTGCTGAGCTATATACATGGATTGAAGAAGGCGCTCATCTTTACATTTGCGGAGATGAGAAGCATATGGCACATGATGTACACAAGGCATTGCTGCAAATTATTCAAGAACAGCGGGGCGTAAGCGAGGAAGCTGCTGCGGCTTACTTGCAGGAGCTGCAGGATGCTGGACGCTATCAGCGCGATGTGTATTAATAAAAGAATAATTAATTGAGCCAAAAGGCATCGGGATATATGACAGATTGACAGAGCTATGGGGAGGGTTAACGCAATGACAAGCAAAAAAAAGGTTGAGCCAATCGGCGGAACGCCTAGTGATGTTGAAGATTTGAAGGTGGCGAGCAAATATTTGCGCGGCTCACTTGCTGAACAGTTAAACAACCGCGTAACAGGCGGTCTGACAGAGCTTGACAACCGATTATTGAAATTCCACGGCAGCTATATGCAGGATGATCGCGACTTGCGTCAAGAGCGTGAGAAGCAAAAGCTTGAGCCTGCATTTCAGTTTATGCTGCGCGTCGTTACACCGGGTGGTGTAGCAACACCAGATCAATGGCTCGTAATCGACGAGCTTGCAGACAAATATGGTAATGGCACGATGCGCGTGACAACACGTCAAGCGTTCCAGCTACATGGCGTTCTCAAATGGAATTTGAAGCAAACGATTAAAGGCATTAATGACACACTGCTGACAACGTTGGCTGCTTGTGGAGACGTTAGCCGTAACGTGATGTGTAATCCTAATCCACTGCAATCCAAGGTGCATGAAGAGGTTAACCATTGGGCCAATGAGCTTACGCTTCATCTTGCTCCGCGTACACCTGCCTATCATGAAATTTGGCTGGATGGCGAGAAGCTGGAAAATCCGTACAAGCCGTACAGTGAACCAGTTGATCCTGTAGAGCCGATTTATGGACATGTTTATTTGCCTCGTAAATTCAAAATCGGGATCGCCGTTCCACCATCCAACGATATTGACGTATATTCCCAAGATCTTGGTTATATCGCAATTGTCGAGGACGATAAGCTGATTGGGTTCAATGTAACAGTTGGCGGCGGTATGGGGATGTCGCATGGCGATACCAATACGTATCCTCAGCTAGGTAAAGTCATTGGCTTTATTACACCTGATCAGGTGCTGGAAGTGGCAGAGAAGGTTGTAACGATTCAACGCGATTACGGTAACCGCTCAGTCCGTAAAAATGCGCGCTTTAAGTATACGATTGATCGTCATGGCTTGGATTGGTTCAAGGAAGAACTGCATGATCGCCTTGGCTGGGAGCTGGCTCCGGCACGTGAATTCAGCTTTGAAAATACGGGTGATCGTTATGGCTGGGCGAAAAACTATGATGGTACATGGAATGTAACGTTGTTTGTTCGCAGTGGTCGTATTGCAGATACAGAGGACGAGCAGCTGAAGACAGGCTTGCGCGAAATCGCAAAAGTGCTTAAGGGTGATTTCCGCTTGACCGCTAACCAAAATGTGATGATCGGCAATATTCCTGCGAAGCAAAAAGCAGCGATCAACAAGCTGCTTAAAAAATACAATATCTCTATTGGTGAGGAATTGTCTGGTCTGCGTCGCAATGCTTTGTCTTGCGTAGCATTGCCAACATGCGGCCTTGCAATGGCAGAGGCGGAGCGCTACTTGCCAGACCTGCTTGATAAGCTGGAGCCAATTTTCGAGAAGAACGGCTTGCTTGACAACGAAATCAATATTCGCATGACAGGCTGTCCGAATGGCTGCGCACGCCCTGCGCTTGGCGAGATCTCCTTTATTGGTAAATCTCCTGGCAAGTACAATATGTATATGGGAGCTGGCTTTGCAGGCGAGCGTCTGAACAAAATGTACAAGGAAAATATCGGTGAGGCAGAGATTTTGTCAACACTTGAACCGCTTATTGAGCATTATGCCAAGGAGCGCAATAAAAAAGAGCATTTTGGCGATTTTGTAATCCGCGCTGGCTATATTAAAGCAACAACTGATGGAACGAACTTCCACAACGCTTAATACGGCTGCTGCAATAACTTAACAGTCATAATGAGTAAAAGCATATCTGGAAATGCCCCGTGGCGCGAATAAAGCGCTGCGGGGCATATTTTTAAATAGGAGAGTAATGGATTGGCTCTTATCCATTTGTTTCTGCGACCTGAGGCTCTTTGGGCAGCGTAACGAAGATGATGAAACCGATAATAAACAGCGGGATAATCGCTAAAATGGCGAAGCGCGGATTACCTGTTAACGTTGTCGTCAGCGCCATGACGCCCGGTCCAATAATCGCTGCGAATTTACCGAATATATTGTAAAACCCGAAAAATTCATTTGACTGATGCTTTGGAATAATTTTTGCAAAGTAGGAGCGGCTTAATGCTTGAATTCCCCCTTGTGCAGATGCTATTAAAGCGCCTAACAGGAAAATATGCAAGACCGATGTGATGAAGAATCCGCTGATACACACAACAGTGTAAGTGAAAATTGCAACGATAATTAAAGCTTTAGCGGAGTACTTTTTTGCCAGATTGCCATACAGAATAGCAAATGGAAACGCGATAATTTGAATGACGAGCAGAATGCCAAGCAAGGCAAAGGTATCGAGTGCATCACTTCCCAAAACGGAAGTCGCGTAAGGGACGACCATCTTAATAATGGTATCGACGCCATCAATATAAAAGAAGTAAGCCATTAGAAACACGAAAACAGTTCGATACTGCCTAATATTTTTAAAGGTTTTTGCTAGTCGCTTGAAGCTGTTAATAACAGGCTTCGGTTCTGGCTCGATATAATGCTTTTGACGTACATGTTTAATCATTGGAATGGTTAATAGCCCCCACCAAACAGCTGTTACAATAAAGCCGATTTGATAGCCTATTGCTTTATCCATCCCTAGCGCAACAATTAGGGCAAGGCTGATTCCGAATGGAATAACGCTTGAAATATATCCATAGGCATAACCCTTCGATGAAACCTTGTCCATGCGCTCATCGGATGAAACGTCTACCAAAAATGAATCATAAAAGATGTTTGCTCCAGCAAAACCGACAGAGGAGAGAACATAAAAGATCGCTAGCAGCTGCCACATGCCGCTTGAAGGAGGTACAAAGGCTAGTGATACGGTAAATACCGCACCCATAATAAAGAAAAAGAGAAAGAATCGTTTTTTTCTATCCTTATAATCTGCAATCGTTCCTAGTATAGGACTCAGGATTGCCAACAGCAAGCTAGCAAGCGTATTAAAATATCCCAAATCCATACTGCTGTTTACATTATTGAACATGCCAAACACAACAGGCAACAACGCAGTGGATATCGCGATCGAGTAGGCTGAATTGCCGCAATCATATAAGATCCAGGATCGTTCCTCTTTGGTAAGCTTCATCATCATTCCTCCATCTATTTATTCGTTATAGGTCATCTATCAACCTATATCATTCGAATAAACTCGGCAATTTCCTTCCCAATTTCTGCATCTTAACCAAATCATAACAAACCATGAACATCTCAATTAAGCTTTCAGTATGATATCACTAGTATTGATAACATCATATGATAGACGGGGAGGGGGATATACGATAATTTTTTGATGAGTATAAAAAAGTAGGGCATCCACCATATTCAAGTATGATGAATACCCCTCTATAGATATAAATAGCAAAGCAATATTTGCTCACCTTCGCAAAGTTTCGGCTAATTAGTGGCAGTCGTGTTAACCCTTAACTGAGCCAATCATCACCCCTTTATCGAAGTATTTTTGAATAAATGGATACACGAGCAATATCGGCAAAGTCGAAATAATGATTACGCCATACTTGATTTGATCCGCATAACGCTGAGCATAGCCTCCTGCACTGCCACCAGTTCCGGCTCCGCCCGAAAAAACCTGGTTGCTTAGTAGAATGTCGCGTAGTACGATTTGCAGCGGCTGTAGTTCGTTGCTGCGAATGTAGATCAAGCCCGTAAAGAAATTGTTCCAATGGCCAACGAGATAATAAAGGCCAATAACGGAAATCAGTGCTTTTGATAAAGGCAGTGCCACTTTAATAAAATAGGTAAAGTGAGAGCAGCCATCCATTGCGGCTGCTTCGTACAGCTCCTTCGGTAGTGAATTTTCAAAAAAAGTGCGTGCGATAATCAAGTAAAAAACGTTCACGCAGAACGGAATGATAAACACCCATACCGTATTGATGAGATGAAGATCCTTCATAAGCAGGTAAGTCGGGATTAGCCCACCATTGAAAAACATCGTAAATACAAAAGCAAACATAATAAATGTTCCTGCCTTAAATTCTCTGCGTGAGAGCACGTAGGCAGCTGGGAGCGTAACTAGTAAATTCACAAGCGTTCCTGCAACCGTATAAAAGATCGTGTTGCGATAGCCGGTCCATATTCTGCTGTCCTGAAATATCTCGGAGTAACCGAAAAAGCTGATACCTTTTGGAAACAGCAATACTTTACCTGTAGAAACTAAAACAGAGTCGCTTATAGAAGCAATAATAATAAAGTAGAGCGGGTAGGCAATCAGCAGGAAAATAAAAGCGCAAATTAGACCGAGCAAGATTGAAAAACTGATCTCGGAAATGGACTTTCTGGTGGTATGCATCGTGCGGCTCCTTTCTTTGGCAAGCCAATTGGAACAAGATTTGCCTCAAGACAGGCATTAAAAGCATTAATACAAGGATGTATCGGACATTTTTTTGGAAATGGCATTCATGCTAATAAGGAAAATGAAATTAATTATCGTGTTGAACAGTCCAATAGCAGAAGCATAGCTAAATTGATTCGATACGATTCCAATTTTATACACATACGTTGCTATAACCTCTGAAACTGGCAAATTGAGCGAGTTTTGCATGAGGAAGATCTTTTCGAAGCCGGTGCTTAGTATATTTCCCATGCTTAGAATAAATAGAATAATGATGGTTGGCTTAAGTGCCGGCAGATCGATATAGCGAACCATCTGCATGCGGCTTGCGCCATCCATTTTAGCAGAATCATACAGCTGAGGATCAACTGTAGATAGGGCAGCCAGATAGATAATACTGTTCCAACCGCAATGCTGCCATATGTCAGATAGCACATAAACGGGAATAAATGTATTAGTTGAGGCAAGCAGATTAATATGTCCCAAACCGATTGCTTTCATAAAATGCCCGACAATACCCGTTTCGGAGGACAGTAAAACATTAAGCATCCCAACAAGTACAATAATGGAAATAAAATGCGGCAAGTAAACCGTTGTTTGCATGAGCTGTTTATACCGTTTGATCCGAATTTGGTTAAGCAGCAGCGCCAAAATAATAGGCGCAGGAAAGCCGATTACAATTGTTGCGAAGCTGATTAGAAAAGTATTTCGCATTAGGCTTTCAAATTGATAGTTTTCAATAAATTGCGTAAAGTAGTATAATCCACGGAACTCACCGCCAGTTAGTCCTTTGCTAAAGTCATAATCGCGAAAGGCAAGCTGGATGCCATACATCGGGATATAGTTGAATATGAATATCGCGACAATAGCAGGGAGAACCATTATCCATAACTGATAGTCGCGAATAAAGGTTTTACGAAAGAAATGCTGTCTCATCGCTACCCTCCTAGAAGGAAGATGCTAGCAGGTCGATACTAGCATCTAAAAGTTTGTCTATCTATTGGCTTTATATTCCTCGAAGTAACGCTGCATAATTTCCAGATTTTGCGGCAAGCCTGCTTTTTGGGCCTCCTGGACATAGCTGTTCCATTCCTCTTCAACGCCGCCGGACGTTATCCATTTCGCAAAATTCGTGTTGGCAAGATTCATAAGATTGGTGTTGTTAAGACTCATTGTATTGTTGTCTTGGCTGGAATATTTGATAAAGGCGCTAGGGAAAATATCCTCTCCAGGATTAATGCGAGAGAGTGCTTCCTGTAGTGCTTCTGAATCGTTGAGCACCTCTTGCATATCTGTTCCAAGCGTTAAGTTGATATCATCTGAGATATAGAATGCGCCGTTATCAGCCCAAGTGGACGTCCATTTCCATGTGCCAGGATCCATCTGAGTATCCTTTGGCGGCAGCACGCTATATGAACCATCCTCATGCTTTTCAATATTCGGGCCAATTGATCCGAATAATGCTTGAATACCAACCTCAGGGGTATAAAGTTCATTGATAAAACGCATAGCAGCTTCCTTATTTTTCGATCGTGCAGACATGACAATGGCATTTGCGCCATAATTCAGCGTGTAGAAATCATAGCTCCACGATACATCGCCTGTATAAGAGGCGCTCCATTTCAGCGGTGACATGGACGTATATTGCGGCGCAAGCTGTTCCCCGAATCGGTCTGAAGCAACCCAGCCCCATGTGAAGCCCACTTTGGCAATATCGCCTTCACCACGTGAAACGGATTGGAATTTGGTATAGTCATGCGTAAAGACTTCGGTGTTAATTAAGCCTGCTGCATACAGCTTATTCAGAAAAGTAACGAGTTCTTTAAATCGATCATCGATTAGAAAGTTTTTCACTTGACCGCCCTCTACAAAATAGCCTTGTCCGCTAATATCGGAAGAAAGGTTGATTCCCATCCCACCTAGCATGACCGCAGGGTTGAAATAGCCGCCAATGCCTCCTGGCCAGTCAACAGGTATTTCATCATTGGGATCGCCATTTCCATTCGCATCCTGTTCCTTGAAGGCAAGCAGCACCTCATACAGCTCATCCCAGTTGGTTGGCATCGGTAGTCCTAGATTGTCAAGCCATGTTTGGTTGATATATTGACGGTTGACTGAATCAGGCCAGAAACGCTGATACTTTGGCAAGCCAAGGATTCGTCCGTCTGTTTGAGTAGCGATAATTTGTGTACTCGGGTTGTCTTGGAACATACTCTGTACGTTAGGCGCCTGCTCCAAAAGCTCATTCAAATCCTGAAACAATCCATTAAACTGTGCAAAATCTGCATCAGTAATGACATTTGGACCAACAAATAAATCGGGGATGTCACCGCTTGCCAGCATCGGTCCTTTTTTCTGATCCCAATCTGCCGTTATTTCTTGCCACTCAATATCTACATTAGCTTTGTTTTCGACCTCTTGAAGCCATTCCATTTCAGCGAGCGGTTTTGTAAGCGGATGCTTTACGATAATCGCAGTAAGTTTATCCTTGTTTCCACTTGAGCCTTCTCCATTGTTTGGCTTTTTCTCGTTACTGCCGCCATTGCTTCCGCTGCAAGCAGAGACTAGCGTGAGCACAAGAACTCCAGCAAGTATAACCGACATCATTTTTCTCATTGTCATACCCCCTTAATAATATGCCAGTGACTGCCCATAAGAGGCTGTTAGTCAGCCTAGCGATATCAGTGTAGTGCAATCTCCGATCTGTCGTAAACGAGCAAGAATTGAGTGATCCACAAAAATTGAAAGCGCTGTATTAAAACGCTTTCAATACTTATGGAGCTATCATGTATCGTAGTACCTCTTGAAAAATTGCTGATTGCTATAATTTTTGTGTATTCTAGCTGGGATGAAAAGAGCGGCAAAAGAAGGAGCTGTATGCGTTCGGAATTGAACTTGCATACAGCTCCTTGCAATAGTTATACGTATATGATTAGTCAGACGGCTTTAATTGATCTCGATATTGCCCTGGCGTCATACCGATAATTTTTTTGAACGAACGAATAAAGCTCGACGCGTTTAAATAACCAACACGTAACGCAATGCCCTCGATGGATTGCTCGGAGTTTTTTAGTAGATGTATCGATTGTTTAATTCTAAGATGATCGATATATTCCTTAAAGTTTTGACCGATAGTTTTTTTAAAGTGGTAGCTGAAGTTAGAGGTAGACATTTGAAATTGGTCTGCCATGAATTGAAGGGAGAGATTAGGGTCTGACCAATGCTCTTCAATCAGATCTAATATTTGCTCAGATGGCGTCCTTCTCGAATGATTTGGCACTGTATCAGCAGTTAATTCACATAGCTTATGCGAAGCATCCGTCATAATGCTGAGCATTTGATCAAGGGTATAGCGATGCTGGAAGACAAATTCAATATTGCTCAATACCGAGCTGTTATCCTGCTGATGCTTTTCGAGCGCATTGAATAGAATGCTCATCGTATTTAGATAGATGGTTCTTCTAATGTGTGGGGGCATGCCTCCATTGCTCATATAGCTCTGAATCTGTTTTGTTAGTGCTTTGATTTGCTCGATATCATTTCTTATAATAGCCAGCTCCAAGGTTTGTATCAGTTCTGACTGATAGGAGACGACTCCTTGTGCAGTTTGAAAAGCATCTGAATACGCCATAATTATCGTTGTACGTTGGAATCTAATATGCTCCAAGCATCTTGAGGCTTGAAGGTAGGCTGTATAGAATATGCCGATACCGTCTTCGATTTTTTGTTTATTGCTCATGCCGATTAGACATTCCTGCTTAAACGCATCTGATAAATGTTGCTGCAGCTGGCTTAGCCTGTCTAATACAGCAGCGTGTTTTGAATGCGACAGAATGATTAAGCACTCACGCTTATACATGCTTTTTAAGATGTAAACCTCAAGTCGTTCATTGTGCTCAGATTGAAGCAGTTTCTGCTTGCAGCATTCCACTAATTGGGTATCCATTTCCTGTTCAGTCAAAATGGCCGCTACTGTAATATACGGATATGGAAACGTGATTCGATATTGTACACTATCCTGCTTAAAGGATGTCCAATCATCATAATGCCCTAATAGTAAATCGAGTAGAATTTGATCCCTGATCTTTGGTTCGGTCAGCTTTATTTTGTTGTCTAATGAGTCTCTTGTTAATGTAAGCTGATTCAACGCATAATGAATGGTTTCAATTTCATCAAGCTCATCTTTATTTTTGTTTTCGAATATGGAGGATGCCGCATCAACTAACCGCTTAATTGGCTGATAATTCAGGCGTAACGATAAATAGATGACGCACGATGTGAGCACAACAATAATCAATAAGAGCACGAAGGTCATAAACTGGATATTTTTAACGTCTTGTATCGTTTCTGACACAGGGAGCAAGCGGATATAGTGCCAGCCGTTACTGTCAGAGATTTGCTCTGACACTAAGTATTTATCTGTTTGAAAGGTACGTTCGACAGTGCCTTGAAACTCGATGTCAGCTTTAAGCACTTCACTAAAATCAGTAGCTTCAATCGCAGCGCACCCAAGGGTAGAAACAAGACAGCGTTTGTGCTCATCGGTAATGATGAAAATACCGTTTGAGTCTTCTCGAGAGGCGTTCATTAATTCTAAAATGGTATGTTCTTTCACTAATATTAATAATGACCCAGGTGAGTTGCTGCCACCTAAAGGCAGAGGCAATACAAAGCTGAGAAGGTTTACAGAATGCCCGCCAGGCACAATGACTGATTCAACTGGTCGCACGATAGGACTCGTTAAGTTTTGCAACTCGTCGTACATTTCATCAACCGACCAATTGCTGTAATAGTACCCAACACCTCTAGTATCAAAATCCTGCAGTGTATAGGCGCTTCCTTTATTACTAAAAAAATAATCCGCTTCTTTGAGGTAGAGCAGCGCATTTTCAATAAATGCATCAATGACATTATACTTTTTCATTTCATTCATAATGATAATGTGTTGTAATGGATTTTCATTCACCATATAAGGCTTAATTTCTCGATTATGTAAAATTTCAGATGGCAAGTTATATACGTATTTTGTGAAAATATCCATCGAATTTTTCAACTGCTCGGTGGAGTGTTCATTCCAGTCTGTTGATTTTTCTTTCATGATGTTCATTGTAAAAGGATAGAAAAATGAGAGAATAATGAGAAGTGGAAGAACAACAATTAATGCGTATGAAACAATAAATTTATGAAGAAGTCCAATATTTCTTTTCATAGTATTTCTCCATATCATTCGTAATAGAAACGACGAGCGAATACAGTAGATAAACTACAATGAAAGCGTTTTTTTATCATAATAGCATAATTAACATAACTATACAGCACTTTATCTTTTTGTTAATGTTAGTGCGTTTCACAATGACTCTTATTAAAGTCTAGCATGCGCTATCCGAGTTTGGAATAAATAATAGAGAAAGATGAAAACCATAGGCTCTCATCTTTCTTTATTATTTAAATACTAGTTATTACGATGTCTACTCGTTCTACTACTCCTATCATACTCTTATTACTAGATTACGTTATACGTTGTGCTGACCATACAATTCCTTGGTCGGCAGTACCGCCTAGATCCAAACCAATGGTTAATCCAGCAGCCTCATAGTATAGACCAATTGTGTCGCCAGCTGTAAGTTCAACTTCTCCTGTTAAAGTAACAGTTCCACTACCTAAAATAGCTCTCAGGGTTAATACTAATGCGACGTTGACATTCAAAATTGGGAATACGCCAGTAATTAAGTCTGTTAGAACAGGAGCAGTTCTACGAATAACAAAAGCTGGAGTTACACCTGGACCAAGAGATACAGTAAGAGCAGCAGTAGTTTCATAGTTTATTGTAGCCATAAATGCGTATCTTCCAGTTTCTGGAACTGTGAATGTTCCAGTGGTAGGATCAAAGGCACCAGAGTTGAAGTAAGGATCTGCAACTGTCCATGGCGCGATTTGAGTTGTTGCTGTTACACCGTCTAAGGTTGCGAGAGCAGAGAAGCCATCTTCAAAACCTGGGCCAGTCGCACCAGTCGGACCTGTGTCGCCCGTCGCGCCAGTTGGACCTGTGTCGCCGGTAGCACCAGTCGGCCCCGTGTCACCGGTAGCGCCAGTCGGACCTGTGTCGCCGGTAGCACCAGTCGGCCCCGTGTCGCCGGTAGCACCAGTTGGACCCGTGTCACCCGTAGCGCCAGTAGGACCTGTATCGCCCGTCGCACCAGTCGGACCTGTGTCGCCGGTAGCACCAGTCGGCCCCGTGTCGCCGGTAGCACCAGTTGGCCCCGTGTCGCCGGTAGCACCAGTCGGCCCCGTGTCACCGGTAGCGCCAGTAGGACCAGTATCGCCCGTCGCGCCAGTAGGACCAGTATCGCCCGTCGCGCCAGTCGGCCCCGTGTCACCGGTAGCGCCAGTCGGCCCCGTGTCGCCTGTAGCGCCAGTCGGCCCTGCATCGCCCGTCGCGCCAGTCGGCCCCGTGTCGCCTGTAGCGCCAGTATCACCCGTCGCGCCAGTCGGCCCCGTGTCGCCGGTAGCACCAGTCGGCCCCGTGTCACCGGTAGCGCCAGTAGGACCAGTATCGCCCGTCGCGCCAGTA
>NZ_JBHSTE010000003.1:237155-315475 GCF_042659865.1 Paenibacillus septentrionalis | reverse complement strand
CAGTAGGACCAGTATCGCCCGTCGGGCCAGTCGGCCCCGTGTCGCCTGTAGCGCCAGTCGGCCCTGCATCGCCTGTAGCGCCAGTCGGACCTGCATCGCCGGTAGCGCCAGTAGGACCAGTATCGCCCGTCGGGCCAGTCGGCCCCGTGTCACCGGTAGCGCCAGTCGGCCCCGTGTCACCGGTAGCGCCAGTAGGACCAGTATCGCCCGTCGCGCCAGTCGGCCCCGTGTCGCCTGTAGCGCCAGTCGGACCTGCATCGCCGGTAGCACCAGTCGGCCCCGTGTCGCCTGTAGCGCCAGTATCGCCCGTCACGCCAGTCGGCCCCGTGTCGCCTGTAGCGCCAGTATCGCCCGTCGCGCCAGTCGGCCCCGTGTCGCCTGTAGCACCAGTAGCACCAGTAGCACCAGTAGGACCAACTTGATCTTCATCAAGATCAATCGTTACAATGGCAGACCCTTGTGTTACCCCAATGTAAAGACTAGATGACTGGAAGATCAATTGATCCCCTGCTGCAACTTCTGCAGTTTGATTATTCGGGTCTACAACTGTAAATAGCAGAGTGCCAGGAATAACTCCTCCCGGAGCTCCTGAAGGTCCAGTAGCACCAGTAGCACCAGTAGCACCAGTAGCGCCAGTAGCGCCAGTAGCACCAGTCGCACCAGTAGCACCAGTAGGCCCAGTAGGTCCCGTAGGTCCGGTTGGACCGCGACGCCCAATAGGCTGTATTCCACTTATTGTGGCGTCCTTATTAAGATGCGAAAAGTCTTGCTTGTTTTTTAGCTTTTTAACCAATATTTAACACCTCCTTAACTTCTATATCATACGAGCTTAAAGTTCAAAGTGCATGTGCGTTTTGCTATAAATTCTCCTAAATTTACAAAATAATAGAGTTGATTGGTTGAGGAGATTGCAAAGACAGCGTCTATTGCTTTTATATCAAAAATACCAGTTACAGTGTAACTGGTATTTTTAGCGACTTAAACTTTTAATACTAGATTAGAGCAGCCTAGTACTTTGAAGTACAATGAAAATATAGAGAAATTAGCCAAGTTTGAGAACAGTAATGGATGCATTTGTTTCATTGTGTAATTGAACGTCAACGTCATCGCTGTTTACGACTTGAAGAGTGCTCGGAACAGTCGTTACTTGGATAATAATTTCTGCTGTAGTAGGTCCTCCTCCATTCCCAGTAAACGGGGTAAGCGTAACTGGCGTTCCATTTAGCTCGAGATCAAAGCCTTGTGCGTTTCCTTGATTGTGCACAGAAAAAAGAACTTGATAAAAACCAGGCTCAAGTATTGTAATAGTGTCCGATGGTGGCGTAAAAGGAGAGAAGGCAGTTCCAACTGAAAAACCGTTTGTATACGTTACTGCTGTGTCTGCAGGAATTTCATCTGTTCCAGTGCTTGGAAATTGTCTCCATGCAGTTAGGAAGCTTGATAGTCCAGTAGCGCCCGTTGCGCCAGTAGCGCCCGTTGCGCCAGTAGCGCCCGTTGCGCCAGTAGCGCCTGTCGCCCCAGTAGCGCCCGTTGCACCCGTCGCGCCAGTGTCGCCAGTAGCGCCCGACGGTCCAGTCGGCCCAGTTGGCCCAGTATCACCCGTCGCCCCAGTGTCACCCGTAGCGCCAGTCGCCCCAGTGTCACCCGTCGCGCCCGCAATGCCTGTTGCCCCTGTACTACCAGCAATTCCGGTTGGTCCAGTCGGTCCCGTTGGTCCCGTTGCACCCGTTGCACCCGTTGCACCCGTTGCACCCGTCGCGCCAGTGTCGCCAGTCACGCCCGCAGTGCCTGTTGCCCCTGTGCTACCAGCAATTCCGGTCGGCCCAGTTGGTCCCGTTGGTCCAGTTGGCCCCGTTGCTCCAGTAGCCCCTGCTGCCCCGGTAGCCCCAGTAGCTCCCGTAGTTCCTACGGATGGCCCAGTTGGTCCAATTGGTCCAGTCGGTCCCGTTGGTCCAGTCGGTCCAGTTGGACCTCGACGACCAATTGGGTGTATTCCACTAATAGTTACTTCAGTTTCAGTTCGAAACTTGCTTTGTTCACTTTCAGACAAATTATCCAATATATAACACCTCCTTTAAAACTCTTATAATATATGGAATATTAATTCAAAAGGTATGTGCTGGAATACAATTATTTAAGTATTGTGTGTTAGCTATTGTTGTAATACTAAACGACGTTAATTCCACAGTTTCTAAACTTTAAGAGAAGGCTATATATAATCGAATGATTTGTTGATATTTTATTGAATAAAGCATCAAACTACACAGAGGAATTCCTTGTGTAATTTGATGCTTTTAGTTTATGACCTAGATAATATTAAAATCGTAATTATGGTCCAGTCGGTCCCGTTGGTCCTTGAGGAATTACGAGGTTTAGTACTAGATTAGGAGGTGTTCCTGTTATAGTTGCTTCTGCTTCAGTTCCGGGAGCACCTGTTGTTACTGTTCCAATTGTTAAAGTAATAGATTCCCCTGGAGGTCCAGTTTCACCAGTCGGTCCAGTTGGTCCCGTGTCACCAGTAGCACCGGTAGCACCCGTGTCGCCTGTTGCGCCAGTAGCGCCCGTGTCGCCAGTAGCGCCAGTGTCGCCCGTAGCGCCGGTAGCACCCGTGTCACCAGTAGCGCCGGTAGCACCTGTGTCGCCAGTAGCGCCGGTAGCACCAGTAGCACCAGTAGCACCAGTAGCACCAGTAGCGCCCGTGTCACCAGTAGCACCGGTAGCACCGGTAGCACCTGTGTCGCCAGTAGCACCGGTAGCACCAGTGTCACCAGTAGCACCAGTGTCACCAGTAGCACCAGTAGCACCAGTCGCACCAGTAGCGCCCGTGTCACCAGTAGCACCAGTGTCACCAGTAGCACCAGTAGCACCAGTCGCACCAGTAGCGCCCGTGTCACCAGTAGCACCGGTAGCACCAGTAGCGCCCGTGTCGCCGGTAGCGCCGGTAGCACCCGTGTCACCGGTAGCGCCGGTAGCACCCGTGTCACCAGTAGCGCCGGTAGCACCCGTGTCACCAGTAGCGCCGGTAGCACCTGTGTCGCCAGTAGCGCCGGTAGCACCTGTGTCGCCAGTAGCGCCGGTAGCACCTGTGTCGCCAGTAGCACCGGTAGCACCCGTGTCGCCCGTAGCACCAGTAGGCCCCGTGTCGCCGGTAGCACCAGTCGCCCCAGTAGCACCAGTAGCACCCGTGTCACCAGTAGCACCAGTCGCCCCAGTAGCCCCAGTAGGCCCCGTGTCGCCGGTAGCACCAGTCGCCCCAGTAGCGCCCGTGTCGCCCGTAGCGCCAGTAGCGCCAGTGTCGCCGGTAGCGCCGGTAGCCCCAGTAGCACCCGTGTCACCATTAGCACCAGTAGCACCCGTGTCGCCCGTAGCACCAGTAGGTCCCGTGTCGCCCGTAGCACCTGTGTCACCAGTAGCACCCGTGTCGCCGGTAGCGCCGGTAGCGCCAGTGTCGCCCGTAGCACCAGTAGCACCCGTGTCGCCTGTGGCGCCGGTAGCACCTGTGTCACCAGTAGCACCCGTGTCGCCCGTAGCACCAGTAGCGCCAGTTGGTCCAGTTGGTCCAGTGTCACCAGTCGCCCCAGTAGCGCCCGTGTCACCAGTTGGTCCAGTGTCACCAGTAGCACCAGTCGCCCCAGTAGCGCCAGTAGCCCCAGTAGGTCCTGTAAGCCCAATTTCTTCAGCTACTTCAAGTTGTAAATTGACTGATCCTTGAGTTATCGAAACATCGAGTGTATTAGAAGAGATTGTGAATGGATCACCGAATCTTAGAACTGCAGATTCTCCGCTTTCAGGATTAATAACTGTAAATAAAGGCGTTGTACCGTCAATTCCAGAAGGCCCAGTTGGTCCAATCGGTCCGGTAGCGCCGGTAGCGCCGGTAGCCCCAGTAGCGCCGGTGTCACCGGTAGCGCCGGTAGCGCCGGTAGCACCAGTAGCGCCGGTGTCACCGGTAGCGCCGGTAGCGCCGGTAGCACCAGTAGCGCCGGTGTCACCGGTAGCACCTGTGGCCCCAGTAGCACCCGTGGCCCCAGTAGCGCCGATTTGATCCTCATCAAGATCAATGGTTACAATGGCAGACCCTTGTGTTACCCCGATATAAAGACTAGAGGATTGGAAGATTAATTGGTCACCTACCGCAACTTCTGCGGTTTGGCTATTCGGGTCAACAACAGTAAATAGTGAAGTGCCAGGAATGATTTCTCCTGGAGGGCCTGAAGGTCCAGTCGGTCCAGTAGGTCCAGTAGGGCCAGTCGGTCCAGTAGGTCCAGTAGGTCCAGTAGGGCCGCGACGTCCAACAGGACGAATTCCGCTGATCTCTACTTCCTTCTCGGAAGAAGGAAGGTTTTGATTGTTGTTGGATAAATTATCCAATGCTTAACACCTCCTTAGAACTTCTACATCATACGAGCTTGAATCTCATTTGGATTGTGTGAATATACTATAAACAATCACTATTTTCTTAAAATAATAGAATTTAACAAAGAAATTATATTTTAATTAGCATTAATGCGCATTAATCCGCGAATTATATAGATACTTGTTATGGTATGAGTTGTACTTATTTTTATAAACATCAGCTAAAAGGAGTATTCGTTGTTTTTTATTGTACAAGAGTAAGCTTCCACATTATGTATTGGTAAGATTGATGAATTGACAAGAAGAAAAGTTAACGCTAAAATCAACTTACAAAAAGTAAGTTACAAAAAATATGGAGGTTAGTGATATGACATACCAGTTAAACCCGGAGACCTCTCTTGGTATTGTTAAGCTTAAGGTGTCAAATATCGAGGATTCAATTGCTTTTTACGAGCGGGTAATCGGCTTGAAAACCACTCGCAGGACTACAGTAACTGCAAGCTTATCGGCTAATGGAAACGATACTTTGCTTGAATTGGAGCAAATCAATACTCCCTATACTGGTAGTCATCGTGGACACACTGGACTGTATCATTTTGCGCTTTTAGTTCCAAGCAGAAAAGCGCTTGGGAACATACTCAAGCATTTAATACACTCTAAAATTGCGATAGGACAAGCAGATCATTTAGTGAGCGAAGCTTTATATTTATCAGACCCTGACCATAACGGTATTGAAATATACCGCGATAGACCTCGATCCGAATGGAATTACGACCAGAACGATCAAGTAAGGATGGCATCTGATCCTATAGATTGGGAAGGCATCTTAGCTGAGGCAGAGCAAGTGCCGTTCCAGGGGTTAGATGAAGGCACAGTGATGGGACATATCCATCTTCACGTATCAGATCTAGATAAAGCATATCTATATTACTGCAAGCTGCTTGGGTTTTCGCTTGAATCTGACTGGTCTGCTAACGGTGCATTGTTTGTTGGAGCTGGTCGTTATCACCATCATATCGGCTTAAATATATGGAATGGTAGAGGGGGTAAGCCTTTGCCGGAACATGCTACAGGAATTGATTACTATACGATTCGATTGGCTAATCCAGACGAGCTTGCGACAGTAGTTGAACGTTTGAGGAATGAAGGGTATGCAGTTCAGCCTAATGAAGCGGGCTACATTACGAAGGATCCGTTCGGTATTGGCATACAATTTGCGATCTAAATAACATGTATAACACACCCCGTTGATGCAGACCTGTGTCTGTCGATGAGGTGTGTTTATTTGTGATGGAATCTTAAAAGCAATTGATATCAACGAAGCAAGCAAGTGGTCACGATATGTCATAGATGTGGTACAATAAATTGAATGTATACTTGGGATAAGGTGGAGAATACGATGCTGAAATGGGATGGTCATACCCATACACAATTTTGTTATCATGGCAGCGATGCGCCTCTAGAACAATATATTGAACAGGCGATTGCACAGGGCTTTCAGCGTTATTCCGTAACAGAGCATCCACCGCTGCCGACAGGCTGGGTGAATGATAAACGCTTATTTGATGAACTAGGGATGCCAGAGCATGAGCTGAATGACTATATGGACTATGTGTTAAAGCTAAAGAAAAGGTATGAGGGTCAGATTGAGATAACAGTCGGCTTAGAGCTGGATTATTTGCATGATAACCAGGAATATACCGATAAGCTTGTTACTGCTTGGGGACATGTACTGGAGGATGTCGTATACTCAGTACATTTTTTGCCTGGAGAGGATGGCAACTATTGTATCGATTTTACCGCGGACGATTTTAAGAGCAATCTGCTTCGTTACTACGATTCTATAGATGTGCTTGTCGATTTGTATTTTGATCATGTTGAGTTGGCGATTGAACAGGCTGGAAGATTGCCGATGCGTACGCGAATCGGGCACATTAATTTAATTAGAAAATTTCAAAAGCATCTCCCGACCTTTAATGAAAAGCAGTTTCAAATTCGTCTTGAAGGACTGCTGCCATTATTGCAGAAGCACGGGGTTGGTGTGGATGTAAACATTGCAGGCTTTCGTGTGGCAAGCTGCGAGCAGGAATATGTACCGCAATGGTTTATTAAGCGATGCATAGAGCTTGACATTCCTGTTGTATACGGATCAGATGCCCATAAGCCTGAACAGGTTGGGTTATATTGGGATTGGTTTGAGCAAGCAACCTCGACTTCATAACCCGATATAAAAAAAGGGACCCACAGCAACGGGCTGAGGGTCTTCAACAATTTATATATCATTAAAAAGGGGGTCACTTAGAAGTATAGACAAATAATATTAAGGACAAATGAAAGAAATATTTCAGTTGTGTTACAAATTCACTGCAGGCATTACAGTGTGACTTAGTGCTAGGTGTTATGGAGGGGAAAGTGGGATCACAAGATTTGATTTTTCATCTTGTAGGCGGAATAGCGATCTTTCTATTCGGCATCAAATATATGTCCGAAGGACTGCAAAAAGTTGCGGGGGATCGGATTCGTCACCTGTTAGCTGAGTATACCGTTCATCCAATATTTGGAGTAGTTGTAGGGATTTTTGTTACGATGCTGTTTCAAAATGCAACTGGAGCGGTCATTTTATTAATTGGGTTTATGAATGCCAGCATTTTGAGTATTAGGCAAGCCGTCTATGTATTGATCGGAGCGAATATTGGCACAATATTTACTGCATTTATTGTTGGGATCCGAATAGAGGATTATGCATTTCCTATTGTTGCAGTCGGTGTTTTTTTGCTCTTGTTTCAGTATTATAAACGTCTTCAATATATTGGCCAGATTATTATGGGCTTTGGTATGTTATTCCTTGGCTTATCACTGATTCGTGACGGTATGCAGAGTTCGACTGATCAAATTACCCAATTTTTATTGAATATATCTGACGAGCCAACATTGGGATTGCTTGCAGGGATTGTGCTAAGCTTGTTGCTCACCAGCTCTAATGCAGCTATTGGAGTGCTGCAAACCATTGCCAACGGTGGATTGATCGACTATCAAGGTACGATTCCGATTCTGCTTGGCAGTAATCTCGGTGCAGCGATTATTGCATGTATCGCGGTAATTGGGGCAAGCATAAAAGCAAAGCGAGTCGTTTTTATTAACGTTATCTATTACTTGCTAGGCACCTGCTTGTTTTTTATGTTGCAGCGTCCGTTAATGAATCTGTGCATCTGGCTCGGACAAGCGATGAATATGAAAATGCTAATTGCGATTACGCATGGCGTATTTCAGTTGGTAACAGGCATTTTGTGTCTAGTACTCGTACCTATGCTGCTTCGTTTTGCACAGATTGTAATTCAAACCCATGAAACGACAGCAGAGGTTCAGTTTGGTGCACAGTTTTTAGATAAGCGTTTTTTAGCTACCCCAAGTGTTGCTTTGGGTCAGGCAAAAAATGAGACGCTTCGAATGGGTGGCATTGCAAGAGAGACGTTAACGCATGCATCCAAATATTTTTTCGAGTATGACAGTCGATCAGCTAATTTGGCATTAAAGAAAGAAGCATTAGTTAACGAGCTGGATCGTCTCATAACGAATTATATGGTTAAGATCCATCAGCATGATCTAACAGCGGGAGAGTCAAAAAAACTGACAGGACTGCTGCAAATCGTTAATGATATTGAGCGTATTGGTGATCACGCTGAAAATATTGTGGAGCTTGCTGATTATTGTGTTCGCAATCGTGTTCAGTTCTCAGATGTGGCAACGAACCAGCTGCATGAAATGATCGATGCCGCCGATTGGATAGTTGGTCGTGCTTTGTATGCGCTGGAGCAGCATGATCGCTCAGCGGCTGCAGATGTGCTTGGTAGAGAGGCAGACATGGATCGAATGGAGGTTGAATTCCGAACAGGACACTTTAAGCGTCTGAACGAAAATCAATGTCGTGGCAATGCAGGAGCTATATTTCTCGATCTGCTGAGCAACCTGGAGCGTATCGGAGACCATAGTAAAAACATAGCTGAACATATATTAAAATAAAAACCTCGTTCTTCATCGACATGACGAACGAGGTTTTTCGTATTTGTTATATTAATAGGTTAAGCTTGGCTTGCTCGCATGATCGAGCGCCAGAGCTCCTGCAGCTGCTGAAGCTTAATAAGCATATCGTTGGCAAGCTGCTCGCTACTGTCCAACTGCTGCATGGTGCCTGCTTGAATAAGTTCAAGCAGCATATCCGCTTCAGCTAAAGCCTGATCCAATGTTAAACTATAGCTTGCTTTATCGAGTACTAGGCTAGCTGCAGAATCAACCTGCCGCATCTGAGCTTCAGGCTCTTTTGCTTCCTGGTTGCTAGGCGCAGCTATTGTAGCGGTAGCAGCGGGAGAAGCTGCGGCTGCAAATGCTTGCTCATCAGTTCGTACCGGCATTTGAGCCTGTGAGCCTGATGCTGAAGACTCGGTCTCAACTTGTGCTTGCTCCTCAGCCTTTCGCTGCTCGGCAAGCTGGGCCTGTTCCTGACGTTGCTTTTCGCGAGCGAGCTTTTCTTTACGGTTCTGTTCGAAAACGGACCATGTCTCGATAAGTCCACTACCATTTTTCAGCAGCAGCTTTTCCTTTGTCGCATCTGAGATGGACTTGTCCTTGAACAGCTTTGCAATTTTTTTGACATCGCTGACAGGTAGCTCATCTCGCGCTGCCGTTAGAGCTAATGTATCGCGATATTCCATAGGCAGGTCCTTGAGCGGCATAAGCTGATCCTCTGTCAGACAATCCTTGCGGATCTGTGTGCCGCTAACGATGAGCTTTTTAACCGCATTGCTGAACTTGAGCAGCTCTAGCTTATTTTTTATGTATGCTTCAGGCTTTCCAAGCTTGCTGGATAACAGCTTTATTGAGCTGCGGAAGCGATCATCATTCATCAGCTTGTTAAAAGCCTCTGCTTCCTCAATAGGCGAGAAGTCTTCGCGATTCAAGTTTTCAGCGATTTGTTCAAAATAGATGTCCATTTCATCTGTAGCCGTGGAAACAATGCAAGGAATGGAGTCAAGTCCGATCATCTGTGATGCTTTGTAACGACGATTTCCATATATAATTTTGTAGCGTCCATTTCCCATATCTCGCACTTTAATTGGCGACAGCAAGCCAATTTCTTGTATGCTGCTGGCCAGCTCCTCTAGTGCTTCCTGGTTAAATTGGTACCTTGGCTGATCCTTATCCTCATCAATAAGCGACAGCTTAATTAATGTAATATCCATTCCCTAACTCCCTTCTAGCTAATCCTCTTGTTCCTATTGTATCATGTCCGATCAAGAATGGCAGTGGATGATTAGCTAACACTTGCACAACATCTTATATTCTGATAGCTTGTAGAAAGGAATTGAACGAGTGGAGGCATACGATCATGGCATTGGAAATTGAACGGAAGTATTTATTGAAGGTTTCACCGCAGCAGTTGATCGAGGAAGGCACAATTTCACTGAAATCTGAGCAGCGTATTGAACAGACCTATATCGCGATGGACACAGATCAGGAATTGCGAGTACGTCGCATTCAGGACTTGGCAACTGGCGAATATGAATATACACATACATTTAAAAATGGTGTTGGTCTCGCACGAGAAGAAGTGGAGTACAGCATTACAAAGGTGATCTACGACCAGGTAGTAGAGGCATTTGGCTACATTCCTCTAACGAAAAATCGTTTAACGGCTGCTTACGGTGAGATGATAGTTGAAATTGATATCTATGATCAAGTCGATTTTATTGTCGTTGAAGTGGAGTTTTCCACTATGGAGGAAGCGGATTCCTTTGTACCGCCAAGCTGGTTTGGAGAAGAAATAAGCTTCAACAAAACTTACAGCAATAAAGCAGTTTGGAAGCAGCTGCAAAAACAGCAATAGCTTGAGCTTCAGGAGGGAATATCTATGGTATCGTTTGGGATGATCGGAACAAACTTCATTAGTGATCGTTTTATAGCAGCAGGCTCTATGCTGACCAATTTTAAAGTGGCTGCAATCTGCTCGCGCTCTATGGAAACAGCGCAGGCATTTGCTGAGAAGCATCATATTCCGCATTGCTATACGAACGTTGAGGAGATGCTGGATAGCGGGCTTATTCATGCCTTATACGTGGCATCGCCGACCAATCTGCACGCCTATTATGCCAAGCTGGCGCTCGCTAGAGGCATTCATGTGCTATGTGAAAAGCCAGTAACGTCGAATGCGCGTGAGCTGGATGAATTGATTGAACTTGCCAAGTCAAACAAGGTCTTATTTATGGAAGCGATGAAGTCGACTACGCTGCCTGCATTTAGACAGGCTGCTCAGCATATCCAAGAGATTGGTGCTGTAAGACGATACTTTGCAAGCTTTTGCCAATACTCTTCAAGATATGATGCATACAAGCAAGGAACGGTGCTAAATGCGTTTAAACCAGAATTTTCGAATGGCGCATTAATGGATATCGGGGTTTACTGCATCTATCCGGCGGTGATGCTGTTTGGCAAGCCTAAGCATATTGCTGCCTCTGCAACGATGCTGGAATCAGGTGTAGATGGACAAGGCAGCATCGTGTTAAGCTACGATGGATTTGATGCTGTGATTCAATATTCAAAAATCAGCAATTCTTATTTGCCAATGGAAATTCAAGGTGAGGAAGGGGCGTTAATTCTCAACCGAGTTAGTGATCCAAGCGAGATCACCTTAAAGCTGCGCTCTGGCGATTCGCGTGATCTATCTCTTCCGACAATTCAGCATGATATGTATTATGAAATCGAGCATTTTGTTTCTCTAATTGAAGAGAACAAAACAGAATCGCCGATTAATTCTTATCAGAATTCTCGTCTAACGATGGAAATAATGGATGAGGTTCGCAAACAAATTGGTCTAGTATATCCAGCAGATTTGCAAAAGTAGTGTGCTGCTAAGGACTGAATTCAGGAGACGACTAGGTAAGCTCCGGAAAAATCGCGAGGGAGTAAGCGAAGAAGAGGGATGTGATGCTGTCCACTGATATAGTGGATACATGCACATCCCTCTTCCTGTTTCTTAGAACGGCTTACCCGTTCCAATCTAACGACTAAATTCGGTACATCGCAAAAGGCTCTTTTGCTTTGAACGCAGCACTTATTTGATCGAGTCTACTTAACGTAGGCTCATCAAGCTTCAAGTCCAGTGCCTGCATATTTTGCTCAAGCTGAGAGACACGTGTTGCACCTACGATTACACTGCTTACGACTGGCTGATGCAGCAGCCATGCAATCGACAAGGCATGTGGCGTTGTGTTCAGCTCATTAGCCAGCTCTGCAACCTGCTTGCTGAGGGTAAGAGCTTCGTCAGTTAAAAATCGATTAAAGTTAGGATCGGTTTCTGCGCGAGAGCCTTGAGGGACGCCTTGAGCATACTTGCCAGTCAGAATACCGCCTGCAAGCGGAAAGTATGGAATGATGCCTATGCCTTGATCCAGGCATAGTGGAATAAGCTCACGCTCTGGCGTGCGATCGGCTAACGAATAGCTCGTTTGATGGGAGATGTAGCTGCTTATGCCGAGCTCCTTGCTGATGCCTAAAGCCTTCATGAGCTCCCACGCGTAATAGTTGGAGCAGCCGATATAGCGCACCTTGCCAGCGCTCATAAAATGCTCTAGACAGCGAAGCGTTTCATCAAGCGGAGTTTCAGGATCAAAGGTATGGATTTGGAAGAGATCCACATGATCCGTTTGCAGTCGCTTGAGGCTTGCATCAAGCTGCTGCGTTAGATGACGGCGAGAGGAGCCTTTATCGTACACGCCCTGACCAGCAGGCAGACCTGCTTTTGTCGTCAGAATCACCTGCTCACGCTTGCCCTTAAGAGCTTCACCGATAATCGTTTCTGATTGTGTTCCCGCATAGATATTGGCCGTATCGATAAAGGTTACCCCTTGCTCAATAGCGGCATGAATAATGGAGATGGATGTTTCTCGATCGGCACGCTTGCCGAAAGCGTTCGTGCCAAGTCCAATAGCTGAGAGCTTTAATCCGCTGTTTCCCAATCGACGATATTGCGTATGATCAACCTCCTGTTTAATGTATGATTAGCTTATTATGGCATGATGAAGCATAGTTGAAAAGCACGTTTCAAAAAGGGTATAATTTCTAAATTAACTGTAAAGGGAGGGTAACATATGTTATTTGTAAGCAATGAACAGCATCATGATCCAGCGGTTAACCTTGCGCTGGAGGAATATATATTCAGACAGCTGCCAGAAAACAATTATTTGTTATTCTATATTAACGAGCCCTCAATTATTATCGGCAAAAATCAAAACACGGTCGAGGAAATAAATGCGGAATACGTCAAGCAACAAGGTATTCACGTTGTACGCCGAATGAGTGGCGGCGGTGCAGTATACCACGATCTGGGCAATCTAAATTTTAGCTTTATTATGAAGGACGATGGGTCTTCTTTTCATAATTTCAAAAAATTCACCGAGCCTGTTGTTGCAGCACTTAAGGAATTAGGTGTGGAAGCAGAGCTTAGCGGACGCAATGACATTCAGGTTGGCGAACGCAAAATTTCGGGAAATGCACAATTTCATTCTCGCGGCAAAATTATTAGCCACGGTACATTATTGTTTAACTCTGAAATGGATAATGTATCAAGCGCCTTAAAGGTCAATGCGGAGAAGTATGTCTCAAAATCTACGAAGTCAGTACGAAGTCGAGTTGCAAACATTACAGAGTTTTTGAAAGAGCCAATGACAATCGAGCAGTTTAGAGTGAAGATTTTGCATTCGATTTTCGCAGGTCTTGATGAAATTCCAACGTACAAGCTAACAGATGAAGATTGGAAGAAGGTCTATCAGCTTGCTGATGAGCGCTATCGCAGCTGGGAGTGGAACTACGGTCGTTCTCCAGAGTTTAATATGCAGCAGCGCAAACGAATCGAAGGTGCGGGAACATTTGACGTTAGGCTTAATGTTCAAGATGGTATTATTAAGGAGGCGGCAATCTACGGTGATTTCTTCGGCAGAGGTGATCGCAATGAAGTTGCTGAGGAGCTTGTAGGCGCACGTTATGATGAACAGGCTTTGCGAGAGCTTTCAAGCAGCATTGATCTTGCTTATTATTTTGGTCCGATAACGCTGGAGGACTGGATGAATTTATTGATGTAACGTTGCATGCTGGATAACAGCACTAAAAGACGGAGCTTTGGACCCTAGTAGCCAAGCTCAGTCTTTTTTATTTCATAGCAGCAAGTTATAACAAAATCCAACATTACATGATATAATGCGGGAATAACTACATAGGACTTTAGGAGGAGTTGGATTTGACATTGTTTAAGAGCCTGCAATCACGGATGATCTTGTTTTTGTCGGTTATTTTACTTATTAGTGGTTTAATTATGGGGTATTCGACTTACTCTTCCTCACAGCAAGTTGTCATTGATGCTATTGGCAATCAAGCTAAGGGTATTGCTTTAGCCGCTGCCAGTGAAGTAGAGCCTGCACGGTATGAAGAACTTCGATCCAATTTGCAAATGAACGACTATTACAGTGAACTGCAAGTTAAACTTAATCAAATCAAACAAAGCAATGGACTAAAATATCTATACACGATGAGCTTGAACAATGACGGGAATTATTATTACGTAGTGGACGGGAGCTCAATGGATATCCATGATGAGAATTTCTCTGCGATTGGCGAGGTTGAGGAGGATGTCGATGAGCATTTGATGCTTGCGTTCTCCACCAAGCAATCACAGCTTGGCGCTCTCGATTACAGCGAAGCATATGGGGCTACTGTTTCGGCATACGAACCGATTCTGAATGATGCAGGAGAAGTAATCGGGATTATTGGTGCTGACTTCGATGCGACGCTTATATATACGCTGCTGGCAGACAATCGCAGTAAAACGATTGTCATTGTTGCTGTGACCGTTTTGTTATCTATTCTATTCGTTTATTTGTTGACCACCTGGATGCTGAAGCCATTGCGCTCGCTCTTGAAAACGATAAAGCGTGTGCAGGAAGGAGACCTTACGGTTCAACTTAACGGCAAGGGGAGCGAAGAAATTACCGCTCTCACTCATGCTTTTGGAGCAATGACCACTGAGCTGCGATCAACATTAGCCAAACTTTCCGCAAGTCAGCTCGTGTTAAAGCAATCCATTACGACGTTATCGGGTAATATTGCTGTTACAGACAGCTTGGGTGAGCAGTTAACGAGACATATTGAGCTCGCAGATAAGCAATTTAACGTGCAGCATCAGGCAACAAGCGAAACAACAAAAGCGATGAGGGAGGCTTCCGTCGGTATGGATCATGTGACGGAGACTTCTCAGCGTATGCTGAAGTCAGCCAGTGAAGCTGCTATGCTATCTGCATCAGGCAACGCCTCCATGAGTGACCTCGCCAAACAAATGGAAACGATACAGCACTCATCCGTTAGAGTAATGGACGATCTCGCTGCATTGCAAAGCTTCTCGCAAAATATACAAGATATTGTTGTCCTGATCAAGAGCATTGCCGCGCAAACGAGCATGCTTGCACTTAATGCATCAATAGAAGCAGCTCGTGCCGGAGAGCAAGGAAAGGGCTTCAGTGTCGTTGCGCAAGAGGTACGCAAGCTTGCAGATCAATCCGATACTGCAGCAAACGAGGTTGAGCAGTTGATAGGTGAAATGCTCGGACTAACCGAACAAGCGAATGAAGCGTCTCGTCACAGTACAGAGGAAGTAGCTACGGGCGTAACTACTGTTTCAACAGCAGCAGATATTTTCACACAAATTAGAAATGAAATCGTCGCTGTCGAGCAGCAGTCCCAACAGTTATCGGTTACTTCCTCTCAAATTCGCACAAGTCTTCATAATTTGGATGAGCTAACAGAGCAAGCGGCGGGGCTGTCTGAGGAATCGATTGCAGCAACAAAGGATATTAAGCAAAATGTACAGACGCAACAAACTTCTGTGCAGCAAATGAAGGAAATGGTAGCTCAGCTAAGCGAGCAGGCTGCGGAGCTGGAGGATTTGTTAACTCGGTTCAAGCTGAACAAAGACGAATAAGCGGACAAGTAGGAACAAAGATGTGTTCTGCTGCTGACGATGCTATAATAGAGCTGGTAGTTACTGATCATACTAACAGAGCAGGTATTGATCTGAGTTTAAAGGAGATGTACATATGTTGAAAAATTGGAAAGAACAGCTTCAAAGCTATGCAAAGCTAATCGTGCAGGTTGGAGTAAATGTTCAGCAAGGACAGCCAGTTTTTATTACAGGTGCAGTAGATCAGGCAGAGCTTGTACGTTTGATTGCTGAGGAATCCTACGAAGCAGGAGCAAGCAATGTTCACGTGGATTGGATCGATGATCGCTTATCCAGATTAAAATACACAAAGGCTGCAGATGAAGTATTTCAGGATTTCCCGGATTGGGAGGCAGCCAAGCGCAAGGACTTTATTGATAAAAATGCAGCGTTTATTTCGCTCGTATCTTCAAGCCCTGATTTGCTTCAAGGCATTGATTCCAGTCGTATTGCCGCATTCCAAAAAGCGTCTGGCTCTAAGCTGGTAGAATTTAGACGCGCAATCCAATCTGATAAAGTAAGCTGGACCGTTGTGGCCGCAGCAGGAATAGATTGGGCGAAGAAGGTATTCCCGAATGCCTCTAGCGAGGAAGAAGCTGTATCACAGTTGTGGGAAGCTATTTTCAAGGCGGTTCGTCTCGATGCAGCTGATCCAGTTGAAGCTTGGAAGCAGCACAATATTACGCTTCATGAGAAAGCTGTAGCGCTTAACAATTATCGCTTCAAGAAGCTGCATTACCGTGCGCCTGGTACTGATCTTACAATCGAGCTGGATGAAAGACACGTATGGGTCTCAGCAGGCAGCGAAAATGCGCAAGGTCATGTATTTATGGCGAATATGCCAACAGAGGAAGTATTCACTGTTCCGTTCCGTGATGGTACGAACGGCTATGTTTCAAGTACAAAACCGTTAAGCTATGGCGGTAATGTCATTGATGAATTCAAAATTACGTTCGAGAATGGACGAATTGTTCAATATGAAGCGAAGCAAGGCGAAGAATTTCTTGCGAGGCTGGTGGAGATAGATGAAGGCTCGCATTATTTGGGCGAGGTGGCGCTTGTACCTCATCGTTCGCCAATTTCTCAGTCTGGCGTACTGTTTTTCAACACGTTGTTTGATGAGAATGCATCAAACCACTTGGCTATCGGCAGCGGTTATGCCTTCAATATTGAAGGCGGCAAAACGATGTCGCCAGCAGAGCTTGCCAAGCATGGCGTGAATGAAAGCATCACTCACAACGATTTCATGATTGGCTCAGCGGAGATGGATATCGACGGAATTCAGGCGGATGGCACAGTTATCCCTGTATTCCGCAAGGGAGAATGGGTAATCTAAGGGAAACAAGATCCATATATAATATCAATATGGTAGTTAAAGGGAGACAATATGACAACTGTCATGTTGTCTCCCTTACGTTTATGACTTACGCCAATACTTGGTTATTGGGTACAATAAAGACAATACTTTCGTTGTAGCTGCAATGCATTGGCAGCCTCGAACTTTAAGGGAGAGAATATATGAACGATCCTAGACAGCAACAGCTTAGAAAAAGCATGAATAAATTCGAAAAAACATCACTCACAAAAAGTATTCAACAATTATGTAATACATTCATTCCATTAGTTGGACTTTGGGTAGCAGCTTATTTTAGCTTATCCGTGTCCTACTGGCTCACATTGCCACTGGCAATTGCAGCCGGCATGTTCGTAGTTCGCACGTTTATCATCTTTCACGATTGCTGCCACGGCTCATTTTTCAAAAGCAAGCGTGCAAATGATATTGTAGGTATCATTACAGGCGTACTGACACATGTACCTTATCTGCAATGGAAAAACGAGCACGCCATTCACCATGCAACAAGCAGCAATCTGGATAAACGCGGAGTTGGCGATCTATGGATTATGACCGTTGAGGAGTATGAAGAGGCTTCTCTTTTCGAAAAAATCCAATATCGTTTATACCGCAATCCGTTTGTTATGTTTGTGCTTGGGCCATTCTTTGTATTTGCGTTCCAGTACCGTTTTAATCGTAAGGGCGCACGTCGCAAGGAAAAGCTTAACACGTACCTGATGAATGTGCTTATTGTAGCGATGTATGCGATTCTCATTCTGCTTGTTGGCTGGGAGGCTGTGTTGCTTATACAGCTGCCGTCCTTCTACGTAGCTGGAGCACTTGGCATTTGGCTGTTTTATGTACAGCATCAATTTGAAGACTCTTATTTTGAGCATGACGAAGAATGGAGCTATGTAAACGCAGCTGTAGAAGGAAGCTCTTACTACCGTTTGCCTAAACTGCTGCAATGGCTAACAGGAAACATCGGCTTTCATCATGTTCACCATCTTAGTCCGAAGGTTCCGAACTATCTTCTTGAGCAGGCGCATAACGAAACACCGCCGCTTCATAAGGCAACAACGATCGGAATTAAAGAAAGTCTGCATTCGCTAAAGCTAGCATTATGGGATGAACAGACAAGACGCTTTGTCAGCTTCAAGGAAGGCAAAAGTCTTGCATTAAGGAAACGCTATCCGATTAACGAAGCCAGCTAATTGATACGTGCGGCCCTGATGTCTATGACATTGGGGTCTTTTAGATGGCATGGCCTTGCTTTTGCTGAACGGAAAAAAGGAATAGATGAGCCCTTCAGAGTCGGACTATGATACACTTATAGTAAATTGAAAGCAAGGAGCGTTGCAATGGATAAGTGGTATCAAACGTTTCACAAAGGAACAGGCTTATCACCGTATATATGGCTCGTATTTTGCATACTGCCGTTTTATTTTATATTTGGAAAATCTTCGACCGTTGAAGTAGTGACAGGAACGATATTAATTATTGCCTTCTTTGTTTGTTATTTGTTAGCATTTCTGTCCAGAGGCTGGCCTGTATACGTATGGACGAGTGGACAAATAATCGTCTCAATGGTGATGACCGTCGTCTTTAGCTACGTATATTTTTCCATATTTCTCGCTTTTTTTATCGGGAATATTAAAAATAAAGCAGGCTTCTACACGCTATATATTATACATCTCATTACGACCTTCGTTACGGTAAACTATGGTCTGGCCACACAAAAACAAATTTTTTTCACACAATTTCCGTTCATATTGATCTGCCTTGTCGTTGTAATACTGCTGCCGTTTAATACTTATAATCAGAAAAAGCAGGATCAGCTTGAAGGAGAACTTGAGCACGCAAACAAACGTATAGCTGAGCTTGTCAAGCTTGAGGAGAGACAGCGGATATCTCGTGATTTGCATGATACGGTAGGGCAGAAGCTGTCCCTAATTGGTCTTAAGAGCGATCTTGCAGGAAAGCTTCTGCATAAGGATCTGGATAAAGCGGAAAAGGAAATTAAGGATATAAGACAAACAGCACGAACTGCCTTGAAGGAGGTTCGTGATCTCGTAACAAAAATGCGAGGAACGAGCTTGGAGGACGAGGTCAACAATGTACGTCAGATGCTTTCAGCTGCTCAGATTGAACTGGAGCTGGAAGGTGATCCTCGGCTGCAGTCTACAGCATTGCTAGCTGAAAATGTACTCTGCATGTGCATGAAGGAGGCTGTTACGAACATTGTGAAGCATAGCCAGGCTACACGCTGTCGTATAGCGATCGAAGTAAGTGCGGATGAAGTAAGCCTTCTTATTGAAGATAATGGAATTGGTATAGAAGACGCGATGGAAAGAAGCAGTGGTAATGGACTGCGAGGCATGAAAGAGCGTCTTGAATTTGTAAATGGAAAACTCACTATTACTGGGGACCCCGGTACAAGCCTTATTATTTCTGTACCTCATGCGGTTCGCCAGCCAATGAAGGAGTCGATCACATGATTAATATTGTCATTGCAGAGGATCAACGTATGCTGCTCGGCGCACTGGCTTCACTGATTGATTTGGAAGATGATATGCAGGTTGTTGGCAAGGCGTCAAATGGCGAAGAGGCACTCCAGCTAGTAGCAGAACATAAGCCGGATATATGTATTATGGACATCGAGATGCCAATTAAAAGTGGACTGGAAGCGGCTGAAGAATTGAAAGGAAGCTCCTGCAAGGTCATTATTTTAACGACATTTGCACGAGCTGGATATTTTGAACGCGCAATGAAAGCAGGGGTATGTGGTTATCTGCTTAAGGATAGTCCATCTGAAGAACTCGCCACTTCTATCCGCAGCGTCATGGAAGGGAAACGCATCTATGATTCGGAGCTGATGGATGAGGCATACAGCGGGGGAGACAATCCGCTAACAGAGCGTGAGCAAGAGGTGTTAGGGCTTGTTGCAGACGGCAAAAACACAAAGGAGATCGCAAGCGAGCTGTTTTTGTCTACGGGAACTGTGCGCAACTATATCTCAACGATTTTGGAGAAGCTTGGTGTTAGCAATCGGATTGAGGCGATAACGCGGTTCAAAGAAAAAGGCTGGTTCAAGTGAGAGAGAGGTAGTTTAAAAAGCACGACTTTGATGACGATGTCGGGCTTCGTAGTGGAATCGACGGCGAATCTTGAACGCTAGCGAAAACTTCTGTGCTCACGTAGTAAGTACCTACGCTGCGCTCCTCGTTTTCTACTAACGTCCAAGCTTCTTGGTCCTGAAAGCCGAGCATTTTAAACCTTTATTGAAAGAGGTAGTTTAAAAAGCACGACTTTGATGACGATGGTAAGCTTCGCAGCTGATTCGACGGCGAATCTTGAACGCTAGCGAAAACTTCTGTGCTCACGTAGTAAGTACCTACGCTGCGCTCCTCGTTTTCTACTAACGTCCAAGCTTCTTGGTCCTGAAAGCCGAGCATTTTAAACCTTTATTGAAAGTGGATGTTTAAAAAGCACGACTTTGATGACGATGGTAAGCTTCGCAGCTGATTCGACGGCGAATATGGTCCTGAAAGCCGAGCTTTTTAAACCTCTATTGAAAGTGGTACACGACTTCGATGAGGGGTGTTTAGATTGTCAGTAGTCACTGATGCTCTAAACACCCCTTTTATGCTAGTGATTGCATGCTGGGCTTATCACCAATTGTGCCGCTCACTTATTTTGTAAGCGCATTCAATCTTGTGCTAACAGCATTCCTGCGAGGATAATCATTGCTGAAGCTACAAAGCAAAATTTTGTTATATCTGTTTTTATGCGTATCGAGTATATCATACTGCTTGGTGATCAAGGTAACCGTAGAACACGTACTTAAAGTATGTGCATTTCTACGCTGCTTCGTAAAAAAATTGAAGCAAAGGCATAGAAACAGCTACACTGCTCTGATTGTTTTTTTGATATATTTCAGATATAGAATATCGGTCAATGATGCTCGTTCATTTTACCGCAAGGAGAGACATTATGCGCTTATTTCAAATCAATCCGTTAACTAAAATGAATATGAAGCAGCAATTGATCTTGTTGTTTCTATTAATGGTCAGCCCGATATTGCTTCTGCACTGGTATGGTAACTATGAAGCGGAAAAGCTGCTGAAAAATCATGTTACAAATGCATATGTCGAGTTAATCAAGCAGAATCATACCCTTATCCATCGCGATATCGATACCGTCACCAAAATTACCTCAACGATTATTCAAAATCCAATTACACAGCGAATGACTGCTAATTCAAGTGACAGTGTTATTGATCGCGTGCGCAAATATGATAATCTGAATCGCTTGCTTGCCAGCTATTCTACTCCGCTTAATGGCGGAGAAGCGGTTTATTACTGGCTATATATTTATGATCCGAATGAAGATTATTTTTTTGTGCCCAAGCAGCAATTTCAGCAGTACGGTGTACGTTTTTTTAACGATAGCAATAAGCCGCAGTGGTATGATCAGGCAGTTAGCAAGCGCGGTAGCGGCTATATGGATATTTTGCCCTTTAGTGTGGGCTATTCAGATTTCGATACATTAGCCTATATTCGTGCAGTCGGCAATGTCAGCAACGGCAATCAATTTTTAGGTGTGCTCGTTGCGATCAAGATGGACATTAAGCTAGCGGAATCACTGCAGTCCGTTTCTTTGCCGCAAGGCTCAATTTATTATGTTGATGCCAACAATCGCATACTTAGCTCGACCATTGCTCAGCGAATTGGCGATCAGCTTGTTGTGCCGCAGCAATTGCTGGAGCGTCAGAAGCTGCAAACGACTACAAATCCTGATGAGAGCTATGGCGCAAGCGAGCTTATTACTGCCAATTCCATCTACATCATGAGCCAGTATGAACAATCAGGACATCGGCTAATTTATGAGATTCCGATTCAGTCCTTGCTCAAGCAGCAAAATGAGTTAAAACGCATTATTCAAATTA
Source organism: Paenibacillus septentrionalis (assembly GCF_042659865.1). Taxonomy (NCBI): domain Bacteria; kingdom Bacillati; phylum Bacillota; class Bacilli; order Caryophanales; family Paenibacillaceae; genus Paenibacillus; species Paenibacillus septentrionalis. The sequence continues at coordinate 293,800 of NZ_JBHSTE010000003.1, read as the reverse complement.
TTACCGTTGTCTATATGCTGTTTGGCTGCATCATCCTGCTTTACTACTGGCGTTCATTAATGCAACCGTTGCAAAAGCTAGCTTATTTTGTTCGCACGTATGAGCCGGGCAAGCTTGTACCGGAAACACCAGCGAAGCGCCGCAATGATGAAGTAGGCGTGCTGATGGCTGCGCTTTATGACATGGCGCGCAGGCTGAATGGTCTCATTCACTATAAGTATCGAATGGATATTAAAGCGAAGGAATCGCAGTTACAGCTGCTTTATCAGCAAATCAATCCGCATTTACTATATAACACACTTGAGAGCATTTATTGGAAGAGCAAGCTGGAAGGCAGCGAGGAAACTTCAGAAATGATTAAAGAGCTGTCCAAATTAATGAAGATCGGGCTTAGTCGTGGCAGAGAGCTAATCTCGCTTGAAGAGGAGTTGGAGCATGCCAAGGCATATGTCCATTTACAGCAGAAGCGTTACGCCTATGAGTTTCACGTCAGGTGGAATATTTCCGAAGCGGCGAAGCACATACAGATTCCGAAGATTACACTCCAGCCGCTCATTGAGAATGCGATCATTCATGGAGTAAAGCAAATGGGCGAGGATGGAGAAATTTATGTATCGGCTGAATTGGAAAGCAAACGGGTCACGATTAGAGTGGAGGATAACGGCTATAAACCGATTGATATTGCCGGTATTGAGCAATTGTTGTACGAGCAAGATCCGAACCCTCAGCTTGGCTACGGCATTCGCAATATTCATCAACGCATTCAACTGCATTTTGGCAATATGTATGGCTTGCGCTATCGTCAGCGTAAAGGCGGAGGAACGGCTGCTATTATTATGTTACCTGCTACTTATGAGCAAGCTGTCCAAAGACAAGAACATAAGGATGAGTTGAAAGGATGATCAAGATGTACAATTTATTAATTGTGGATGATGAGCCGCTAATTTGTCAGGGATTAAGTAGCCTGCTAACTGCCTCCGGTATTAGCATTGATTATATTTATACGGCGCATAGTGGCTACGAAGCGCTTGATTATTTGCGAATGGAGCAGATTGATCTGCTCATTACAGATATTCAGATGGGCTCGATGAGCGGCATTGAATTGATGCAGCAAGCTAAAATTATAAAGCCGTGGGTGCAGGTTATCGTCATATCAGCCCATGAAACGTTCCAATATGCACAGCAGGCTATGCGGCTCGGTGCGAAGGACTATATCATTAAGCCGCTTAACAGCGAGCAGTTGCTTGCCTCTATCCGTCATGTATTGCTGCATATGGATAAGTCGGAGCATGCACATGAGCAGATGCTGTCGCAGCTAGGGAATAATGAGCATTTTCGTATGCAGGCTCCTCTGCCCGAACGTGATCAACTGCTCGGGCGATTGGAGCAAGCCGACCCAAAAGCGCAATCCGTCATCATAGCTGAGCTTGCAAACCGTTACCATACAATCGTTAGCGGACCGTATGTTTCCGTACTTAAGCTGAAGCTGAACAGCATTAGCAAAACGAATCAAGAACAGGATGGGAAGGGAGCGGGACGCTCCTATACAGCACAGGAGGAGCGTCTGCTTCGCTATGCTGCGCTTAACATTGCATCAGAGCTGCTTGATCAGCATTGGAATTATTGTATCTACGAGGAAGGCGAGCAGCGTATTACCATTTTGGTGCAATGGAGTGAGCAGCAGTACGGTGATTCCAGTGTAGATAAAATTAACCAGTTGGAAATGCTTGGTCGAAGCTTACAGCATAATATCGAAAAGTATTTAGGCTTATCTTCAGTTGTAGGCATCAGCCAAATATTTAAAGGGCTGGAATTTATGAACGAAGCATACGCTCAGGCAGAAAAAGCGCTGGCGTGGAGTCGCAGATTTCAAGATCATTATGTATTTTACTTCGGCGATTTCAAGTGGGATATATACGGAGGAAGCGAGCCTGATGAAGCGGAGATTGCCGCACAAAACAACATGATCGTTGAGCGCTGTCGTGCTTATATCGACCAAAACTATGGACAAAAAGGGCTTACTTTAAACGAAATCGCTCAAAAAAATCACGTCAGCCCTAACTATTTAAGCTATCTGTTCAAGAAGATAAGCGGCTACAATCTATGGGAATATGTCGTTAAGCTGCGAATGGAGGAAAGTAAGCGCTTGCTTCTGCAAACGGATATGCGGCGTTATGAAATCGCCGAGCAGGTCGGTTATGAATCGCCAGAGCATTTCAGCAAAATTTTCAAAAAGTATTATGGGTTGAGCCCTTCGGAAATGAAGAAGTAATATTGCCTACCATTGTCATAGATTCGCACCTCGTTTTGCAGTTCCCAATTATTTAAAATAGTTACATCTATTGAAGGAATGAGGGGACTGCATGATGGAATCAATTGAAGCAGAGAAATTAACGAAATCAAATCTCAATAAATCGCAGAAGAAGCGGTTATTTAATGGGAAGGGTTATTTATGGGGGCTCCTTTTTGTACTTCCCGCTCTTATTATATTTGGGTTGTTTTTGTGGCTTCCCATATTTAAGGGCGTGCTGAATAGCTTTTACGACGTTGACTTTGTTAAAGGCAATTCTTTTGTTGGTTTAGCCAATTATAAGACGATATTTGCCGATCCAAATGTGCTCATATCTATTAAAAATACGCTTTATTACATGGCGCTTGCGCTCGTAATCGGCTTTTGGGTACCGATTCTCTTTGCACTATGCATCTCGGAGATGCGCAGGTTTCAAGGCATTGCACGCGTAGCGGCGTATTTGCCCTATGTCGTTCCGTTCGTCGTGCTATATGGTGTGTGGCGATGGCTTTATGACCCTGTCGGGCCACTTAATGCAGTGCTGAAAGCAATCGGCATTGGACAAATCAACTTTATGGTTGACCGCAACTGGTCGATGATTTCAATCGTGATTATGGAAACGTGGCAAAGCTTTGGCTCGGCGCTGCTCATTTATTTGGCAGCGATATTAAGTGTTCCGCGCGATTGGTATGAAGCAGCAGAAATCGATGGAGCGGGCATATGGCATCGTGTGCGGTATATTACATTGCCTGCGATTCGCAATCAAATTATGCTCCTACTTATGCTCCAGCTTATTGCTACCTCACAAGGCTTTCAAACACAGTATGCGATGCTTGATGGGGGGCCGAATAACGCAACGCTTACTTATGCTTTGCTTATTATACGATATGCCTTCGTTAGACAAGATTACGGTGTTGCTTCAGCGTTAGGCGTGCTCATGTTTTTAGCACTGAGTATTTTAGCGATTATGCAATATCGTATGAATAACAAAGGAGGCGTTCAGTCATGAAGCAGCACGAACGAGGGATTATGTCCACCTATGATTTTCAAAAGCCCGCAACAAAATGGGGCTACTATTTGATGAATGTGCTAGTACTGGTTATGATGTGCTGCATGGTGTATCCGATTTTAATATCATTGCTTAACGGCTTGAAGCTGACCGCGGAGGTTAATTCATTTCCACCAACCTTTTTTCCACGCGAGTGGCATTTTGAAAACTATATTACGGCATGGAATTATATCGATTTGCCTTACTATTTTAGAAATACGATGTTTATATTTTTCGGTAATATGGTAGTAACTATTGTTGTGCTTGGACTTGCTGCATATGCGTTGTCCAAGATGAAGGTACCATTCAAAACAGGAATCTATTATTATTTTTTAATTACGCTGTTTATTCCAGCGACAACCTATATGATACCGAACTTCATTAATTTGAAGGATCTTGGCTTGATGGGCTCATTCGCAGCACTTTGGCTGCCAGCAGGGGCAAACGCTTTTTTCCTACTACTTCTAAAAACCTTTATTGATGGTATACATGTTGAAATTTTCGAGTCTGCGCGAATAGATGGTGCGTCTGAGGTCCGCTCGTTTTTCCAAATCGCCTTTCCATTATCTATTCCTATATTTGCAACGCTATCGATCTTTATATTTTCTACCGCATGGAATGACTGGTTTTGGCCGAGCTTTATATTAAGTCAGGAAAATAAACCTTTGTCGGTTGCTATTAAAGATTTCGTGCTGAATGCACGTCGCCTGGATATGAATATTAAATTTGCGATTCTGACTATCGTGATGCTTCCACCTATTGTTATTTTCCTGTTTTTCCAAAAGTTTATTTTAAGAGGGCTGCATATGGGAGGCGTTAAAGGGTAAAGGGGAGCAGCGGATCATAGATTTGCACACGATCAACATAATGATACACATCGTACTGCCATAATCCAACGCTTATGATTAGTTTGTAAGTTAAAATTATGAAGAAAAGGGGAAAAATTCATGCGTAAATTTTCAATTATTTTAACTGCTCTGCTAGCCTTCACATTAATTGCTTCAGCGTGCAGCAATGGCAACAGTGGCAATGGCGGAAGTAAGGGGAATAACGGGGGAAACAATAATGGCGGTACGAACACGGAAAATACGAGTGAGCCGCCTGCACAAGAAGACATCACTCAGATAAAGGCAACGATTAGCATTTATTATCCGACGCCAGACCTGGTTGAGGCACGTGCGCTGGAGGATGACAAGATCAGACGCTTTAACGAGGTATTTCCTAATGTTGAAGTAGTAAAAAGCGATTGGCAGTACAACCCGAATGAAATTGGAATTAAGATGGCTGCCAACGAAGCACCTACACTTTTTAACACATATGCAACAGAAGGCAAGTTTTTAGCGGAAAAGGGCTGGGCTGCCGATATTACAGAAATGTTCAACAGCTATGAGTTTAAGGACCAAATGAATCCTATCCTGCAAGATTTATTCACCATTGATGGTAAAATATACGGGATCGCACAGCGCGGCTATCCGACAGGCGTAGTTGTGAACAAAAAGTTGCTTGAGGATAAAAATGTTGAACTCCCACCATTCAACTGGACTTGGGAACAAATGCTGCAAACCGCTCAAGCAGTATCTGAGCCGAATGCCGGTATTTCTGGTATAGCACCAATGGGTAAAGGCAACGAGGCAGGCTGGAACTGGACCAACTTCCTATTTACAGCAGGTGGAGATATTCAAGAGGTTAATGATGGTAAAGTAACGGCAATCTTCAATTCTGAAGCTGGATTGAAAGCGCTAAAATACTACCACAGGCTGAAGTGGGAGGCAAATGCAATTCCACAGGATTGGGCGCTTGGCTGGGGCGATGCAGTTGGAGCATTTGCTCAAGGCAGAACATCAATGGTTATCGCTGGCCCAGATGGTCCAGTTGATCAAGCGCTGAATCAAGGTGGGCTTAATCCAGAAGATATTCTCGTATATCCAATACCCGCTTATGAGCAAGGTGGCAAGCATTACGGCGTGCTAGGCGGAGACTTCCTCGTTATTAATCCGAATGCAACGCAAGATGAACAAAAAATCGCTTTCTATTATGCAACCTTTGATTACTTCTCTGATAATGGACTAGAATCACTGGAGCGCAACATTCAAGAACGTGTAAACGATAATAAATATTTTGTGCCAGCGGTACTGAACTATTATAAAGCGGATTCTGAATATGGTCAGAAGGAAACAGAGCTGTTCAACAAATACGACAATGTATATCAATATGCTCAAGAAACACTGGAACTAATTGATGGCAAGCCAGAATCTCAATATAACACTCAAGATTTCTATGGAACGATGACGAATGTGATCCAAGAGGTGTTCTCTAGCGAAAATGTAAATATGCAGGATCAGTTGAATGTTGCAGAGCAGTTCGTACAAGAGAAGTTTTACGATACAATCGAGCCATAGATTATACTGAAAGGATACAATAGCTCATTTCAGATAGGGCAAGGTGGTCTAAATGTAGAGGCTTATCTACAAGGACATCCTTGCCCTGTTTTTTTAGAAAACGCATAAACGTAGTGTGATTTCACGAAGGTGAGCTTTGCAAATTAAGCTATTCAGTAAAAACGCACATACTCCTCTTAGTAATGCGAATTATGCGTACCAGGTACTTGTCATATAATGAGGCTAGCTCACAGAACAGGGAGGTTTGGAGGATGTTAAAGTCAAAAATAAGAAGGTCCATATCACTGCTGATGGCGGTCGTATTATTGCTGTCGACGTTTGCGGTGGGAAGCAGTAGTAGGGGGAATGTAGCATCAGCAGCATCAGTGCCCGTATCGGCTGAAGTGTCAGAGTCAGCATCTGCAGACGAGTTTGTACGCATTAAAAATAAGTGGACAAGCCATTATTTGTATGAAGATGAAAGCGGTATCATCAGATATGGCTTTCCGGCAACGACTGATACTAGCTCACATTGGGCAATTGAAGCTGGAACAAGTGACCATAGTTATACGACGATTCGCAACAAAGCAACAGGAAGATACATAACAATGGCGAATGTTGAAGCGCGCAGCAGTATGCTTACGTCGGCGGAAGTAGCCGATATTAATGCAGCATGGATCATTGAGCCAGCAGTTAACCGTGAAGGGCAATTCACCATTCGAAGCGCAAAGCTTGCAGGGGAAAGCTATTTTATTCATGAGGAAGATCAGCTAGGATACGCGCAGGTGAGCGGTGATATCGGTGCGGATTGGGAAAGTCCGCAATGGTCATTCGAGCCAGCCCCGAGCACTCAGGCGGTGCGCATTTACAACAAGTATCGTCAAGCCTATATCTATGAGGTGATAGAGGATGGCGAGGATCAAGGGAAAATCGAGTACGGTCAAACTCCTTATTCCGATGCAGCGTCTCATTGGTATGTAGATGAAGTTGTAGCAGCTGATGATGAAGGCTCGGGAGTTAAAATAATCGAGCTTCGCAACGCACTTACAGGCAATGTTATTACACAAGGCACGCTTTGGGCACACATTGCAGCGAAGCCGCAGACAACAAGCACAAAAAGCCACTGGATTATGGCTGCGGCTCCGAACGAAGGCTACATTACTTTTACCAATGTGTATGCAGCTGAAGGTGGAGAAGACGCGCCAGATGAAATTCCACAAGGCACTTATGTGCTCAATACACAGTTTGAGGATACGTTTGTTCGTTCCAATGATTGGTCGAATGTCAACAACGATAATGCCCAATGGCGTATAGAAATCGTTCCGGCTGTCCAGCCCGTCAGATTGGTCAATTATAGTGACATTAGTGATGAGAATAGCAAAATCTATCTATTTGAAGAACAAGGATTAGTAAAGTATGGAGCGCTGGATGCAGATAGCGCTGCCTACCAATGGGTGCTTGAGGATTATAACGGCAACAAAAGAATCCGCAATTTATCGTCGGGTCGCTATATTTCATCTGAGCATATTAAAGAATCTAATGATCCGCTCGAAGTTCTCCATGAAGACGGCAGTTCAGGACAATGGAAGCTGAACGAATCCGATTTGTACGATAATTTTGTCAGCATTGAAAGTGTCTCGAAGGCTGGACAATTTATTCATGTAGCCGACCAGATCGGCTATGCACAGGCGGGGACGGTGCAACCAACTGACCATGATGCTCAGTGGTATTTGGAAGATCCGACGGCAAGTGCTGACGGCGAGCCGCAAATTGTGCAGATTCGCAATGTGTGGAACAGCATGTATTTATATGAAGATGACAATCATGTGCTGAAATACGGCAATGCACGGCCTGGCGATCAACGAGCGGAATGGATAATAACAAGGTATAACGGCCGCAATTTGATTCAAAATCACGCAACTGGTCATTATTTGAATATCCTGCATCAGACGACAGGTCAGCTTCCGCTGTCGAGCTTGAATATTGCAGAACTAACCGAGGCTGAGCTGCAGCATGTACTATGGCGCATCAAGGACAATGGTGGCGGGAAGAACATATGGAGCTCACGGGATCTAAACAACGTTCCAGGAGAGCAGGTTTATATTAATGTGCAAAATTTAACGAAATATGCGGAGTATAGCGCAGTGAACCCTAATTGGGGCAGTCCGAAATGGCAGTTTGTCAGTGTAACGGATAATGCGATGCAATATAAACGCATCCGAAGCAAGTCAACAAATGAGTATTTATATGAAGAAGACGGTATTGTGAAATACGGAGTGCCTGCTGAGACTGACTTCAACTCACATTGGTATATCGAAGAAGCGGGCGGCAGCAAGGTGATTCGTAATCGTGTTACAGGACATTACATATCCATGCAACCGGCTGGTTCAGACGAATCGGAAATTGAAAATACTGACTTGCCTGTTCGCAGTATCGAGGTGGAAGCTGCATGGGCCAGTCACAAGTGGATAGTAGAGGAAGAAGGGGAATTTGTAGCGTTTAAGAACGGTTGGACGAACGACCATTACTTAACAATAAGAGATGAGCTCGACTATTTGCAGCGTATTCGTTCAGCGGAGCTTGCATCAACGGGAGCAGAGGAAAGCATTTGGTTTGCATTTGAAAATGCGCCAAACATGTCCCAGTACGTTCGAATTAAGAACAAAGGTACAGATGATTATTGGTACGAGCAGGATAAGCAATTGAAATACGGAGATGTAGATATTGCAGATTCTCGCACGCATTGGTTCCTTGAAGATGCTGGAGATGGAGCCCAATATGTGCGCAATCGGGCAACTGGTCATTATATTAATATTGAATTTATGGATAGAGACCATTCTGAATCGGCGATCAGCGTCGAGCATTTTGAGATGGAATGGGGTTCAGCTAGCCCGAAATGGATAGTCGAAGCCGCTGATACGCCTGGACATATACAGTTCAGAAATGTCTGGAATGATTGGCGCTACCTGTCAACGAAGGACAAGCTTGGTCACGTGCAGCAGGTGGAACATGCTGAGGCTGAAGATGATCGAATTCAATTTGTTATGGAAGGTGTTCCAGCGGGACAATTGCTACTGCCAACAGAAGCCATTCGTATTAAAAATGTTGCCAATGATCAATATTTGCTACAAACGCCACAAAATATTGTCGCGTATGGCGAGCCAGCATTAGATAATGGCTATTCACACTGGACGATTGAAAGCATCGATGGTGTGCAGCGGGTAAGAAATCTAGCGACTGGCATGTATATTTCGCTTACACCAGACTATCGCTATGTAGAAATGACTGTCGACGGCAGCACAGAGAAGTCCAACTGGATTGTTGAAGGCGCTCCGATAGGTGATGCTTACATGATCCGAAGCAATTTGCCTGGTTATCAGGATGAGTATTTGAATACAAATTCCGCGCTCGGGTATCCAGAGCGAGGGCTTCAGTTGATTTCAGATCAAAGTCTGCACTGGATATTTGAAGCTGCGCCAGCGGAAGCCGTTACACCGCCGCAGAATGATGATAATGCAGCTAATGCGGTAACAGCGATATGGGATGATTCAAACTTTGTCCGCATTGTAAACAAGTCCTCAGGAGAACTGCTGCTGGAGCAAGGGGGAAAGCTGGTATCGTCAAGTGCAGCGTCTCACCTGGATGAAGCACGAGCACAGTGGCTGATACAGGATTATAACGGCCATAAACTGCTGAAAAATAGGGCGAGCGGTCAATTGCTCAATGCGTCAGATGACGGGATATCGTTAGCAGAGTTTTCTAATCGTCCAATTGAGCTTGGCGCACAGTGGAAGCTTCAACCTATTCTTGGCTATCAAAAGTTTGAAAGTGTGTTGAAGAGCGGACAATGGCTGCGGCAAGAAGGCGATCACATTCACTATGGAGCTGCTGGAGACGATGCTTCGGAGTGGACGCTTGATCCCGTAGCAGGCACTGTACGTTATGAGGCTGAGAAGGCATTTGCTTCGGGAGGAGCGACGGTAATATCTGGTGGAGCGGCTGCTGAAGCTGGTTTAGCGACTGGTTTTACCGAGACTGGGGCGCGTATTATTATGGCGGTGAATGGTCAAGCGGATGAAGAATACGAGGGAGCGATTCGTTTCCGTAATCCTGCTGCAGCTGCACAAACACTTACATTGAAGGTAAATGGCTTGAGCTTAGGTCAGCTTGAATTTGCAGCAACTGGACAAGGCGCATGGCAGGAGGTTGAAGTGATGCTGCCGCTTCGAACGGGCTACAATTCAGTATCACTAGAGAGGACTGCTGCCGACACAGGAACAGGACAGATTGAAATAGACGCTGTTGTTGTGCAAAATAATATCAATTTAGCATATCGTGGTGCTACATTGCCTTATATAACGTATGAAGCAGAGCATATGGCGACAAATGGCACACCTATTGGTCCATCACGCGTTTATTTGGATGTTGCATCTGAAGCGTCAGGACGACAGGCAGTGAAGCTGGATCAGACGGGTCATTATGTTGAGTTTCAAGCTGCGCAGGAAGCCAATTCGATTGTAGTGCGCTATTCGATTCCAGATGCGCCGACAGGTGGCGGAATAGAGTCAACGATTGGCGTGTATGTAGATGGAGAGTTCCGAACGGAGCTCAATCTTAATTCAGCCTATGCTTGGGTATATGGCAACTATCCATGGTCGAATGATCCGAAGCAAGGAAGTGCCCATCGTTTCTTCGATGATGCTCATGCGCTTGTAGGAGATATCCCGGCTGGTTCTACAGTTAGGCTGGAAGTACGGGAAGCTGATAATGCAGAATATTATATTATTGATTTAATCGATTTGGAAATGGTAGCACCTGCTTTAGAGATGCCGGACGGCTTCTTGTCGATTACTGATTTTGGTGCAATAGCGAATGATGGATTAGATGATACGGCAGCACTAAGATCAGCGATGGAAGCAGCAAAAGCGGAAGATAAAGGAGTTTGGATTCCGGCAGGAACATTTGAAGTGGGCGATGGCTTGCTTATATTGGACGATATAACCATTCGCGGTGCGGGTAAATGGTATACAAAGCTGAATGAGGCAAAGTTTTTCGGCAATGGCAGCAATATTGGTATATATGATCTAATGATCGATGGCAAAATTAGTGTGCGCGATGACGAAGCGCAGACAAATGGCTTTGAAGGAGCTTTTGGTTCTGGCTCTACGGTGCAGCATGTATGGATTGAGCATACGAAGACAGGATTTTGGCTTACACGTCCTATAAACAAAGGCGGCTACACATTCAATACCGAGCTGTCTACTAATGAGTTCTATATTGCAGGCTCGCGTATTCGCAATGTGATGGCAGATGGCATCAACTTTTCCGTCAATACGAAAAATAGCATGGCAGAGCATATGAATATTCGTTATCCGGGTGATGACGGTATGGCGATGTGGTCTTTCCTTGAAAATGTGCCAACTGATTTTACTGAAAACAATACGTATCGTTTTAATACAGTGCAGCTGCCATGGCTTGCCAACAACATTATCGTGTTCGGTGGGAAAAATCATAAGATTCAAGACAATATTGTAATGGATACAGTAGCGCACGGAGCAGGCATCTCTGTATCGACTAAATTTACGCCGACACCATATGAAGGAACGATTTTGGTAGAACGAAACACGTTAATCCGTACTGGAAGCGATGATGCAGGTGCGGGCTACAGCACAGGCGCAATTTGGATTTATGCATATGATCGCGATATCGATACTGAAGTGAACATTCGCCACAATACGGCGCTTGACAGCACTTATTATGGGTTGTCTATTGGAGGCGCAAGAACACTGGGATCATTCGATTCTCAGCGTGCCAAAGTAACGGTGGAGGATATGGTAATCGACGGAGCTGGACTTACTGGTGTTCAGATCAGTTCGACGATTAAAGGAGCTATTAACTTCAAAAATGTTGTTATTCGCAATACGAAATTGGGCAACATTCATAACGCCGCTGGAACCAACTTTACGATTCATGATCTTGCTGAAGAGCAAGAGCCTAATAATCCGCGCCCTGGAAATCCAGGCATCCCACAGGAAGACGATTCAGATGAAGTTTCGCCGCGTCCGGGGAGTGCTGAGGATAATGATAAGAGACTCGGAGAAGGTCCAACTAAGCAGAATACAATTGAACTTTCTGCCGATGCACAAGGCAGCGCAGAGCTATCGCTAGCGGCGTTGCTGGCTGCGGCAAAGCAATATCCGAACGGAGCTGTGGCGGTTAGCAGCAATAAAGCAAGCTATGTACTGCCACTTGCCCTAGCCGAGGCGATTAAGCAATATGCTGGGAAAGAAGGCGCTGCGGAAGGTGAAAGTGATGGTACGTTAGTTATAAAGGTTAGCGCTGTGTCCGAGCAGCTTCGCGGTGAGATTGCGGGTCATGCATTAGCTGCTGGATTGAAAGTGACAGGTGATCCCGTACATTTCCAACTGTTGCTGAAGCAAGGCAATAGCCAACTGGCGCTGACTAACTTTGGAAGGACATATATGCAGCATGTGATGACAATTGAAGGCAAGCTTGACTCGAAGCTTTCTACAGTCATGAGCTATGATCCTGCTGCGAAAAAATTGTTCTATGCACCTGCGCGATTTACTATTCATGGAGACGAAACAACAGTGACGGTTATGAGTCCGAGCAACGGTATTTTTGTCGTGGTGCAGGGAATGAAGACATTCTCGGATAGCAGCAATCATTGGGCGCGTGAAAGTATCGAGCTGCTCGCTACGAAACGAATCGTATTTGGCAAGTCTGAGGATCGTTTCGCACCTCAGCATTCGATTACTCGTGCAGAATTCGCTGCATTACTCGTTCGCTCGCTCGGCCTGAAAGATGGCGGCAACACCAAGCACTTTAGCGATATTCAGCCTTCGGACTGGTTTTATGGCGATGTTTCGATTGCCGCACAGTACGGTCTTGTATTAGGCTTAGGTGATGGACGATTCCAACCAAATGATTCGATTACGCGAGAACAAATGGCGGTGATGGCTGCGAATGCATTAGCAATAAGCGGATCAGTGGAAGGAGCTGCTGCGGTATTCCACGATCAGGATGACATTAGTCCATGGGCAAGAAGCGCTGTTGAGCATATGGTTAACCAAGGTATTATGAACGGCAAGCAGTCGCTGCACTTTGCGCCTAAAGATGAGGCGACTCGTGCCGAAGCAGTCATTGTACTAATGCGCATGCTTCGGTCGATGGAGCTGCTGGATGAGATCAACGAATAGTCTTCGGGTTGATAGACGAATAGTTAGTAGGCACAGTTGGACAAATGATCGTCAGACGGCAATGGCTAGCCGATAAAACGGACGAACAACAAACGGATGACGATTCGGATACTGTAACAAGAAAACCCCAAGAATGTCACTACGACATTCTTGGGGTTTTCAATAGACAACATACACAAAAACACACATGATATGGGTAGAAACGCTACTTTTCATATAACCAAATTCATTTAATATGGATGTTAAGTTAAGTTCAAATGGGCTTAATGAGAGTTGAAAAATATTTAGGACGTGTCTGATCAGACACGTGCTAACAAATGGAGGCTGAAAATGAAAAAACAGATTGCATGGTTAGGGATTATAACGATGCTAGTCGCAACAATCGTACTACCCCTTGGTTCTCACGCTGTTCGTGCTGAAGAGAGGCCTAATTTACTGACAGGAGCGACTGTGACTTCAAGCAGTAATAATGGTCCGTATACATCAGATCAAGCTTTTGACGGAAATCAAGCTACTTATTGGGAAAGCTCGGGGAACTCCTTTCCGCAGTGGATTCAAGTCGAGCTGGGCAGTGCAATCAGTCTCGATCAAATTGTTATGAAGCTTCCAGCAGGCTGGGGAACGAGAACGCAAACGATATCCATTCAAGGAAGTATAGACGGCTCCAGCTTCTATAGCTTGCAAGACTCTGCCAATTATGAGTTTAATCCAGCTTTAGACAATACGGTTGCAGTCAGCTTTAATGGAGAAACGACACGCTATATAAGACTTAATGTAACCGCTAACACTGGCTGGCCGGCTGCGCAAATTTCTGAGCTTGAGGTGCACGGTGAATCAACTGAAGAAATTGCAGCTGCTGCCATTCCCGGGAAAATTGAAGCTGAAAATTGGACGGCTATGAGCGGAGTTCAAACCGAAGCAACAGCAGATATTGGCGGTGGTCTTAATGTCGGTTGGATACATGTCGGCGATTGGCTTGATTACAATGTAAACGTACAAACTGCTGGTACCTATACGGTACAGTTTCGTGTAGCAAGCAATGTATCGACAGGCGAGCTTCAGCTTCGTTCGGGAAGTACCGTGTTGACAACAGCTGCCGTCCCGAATACAAATGGTTGGCAGAATTGGCAAACGATCAGTACGAATGTAACGCTTAGTGCCGGAGAGCAAACGCTTCGTCTTTATGCCAGCGGATATGATTTTAATATTAACTGGATGAATTTCATCCCGGTTTCCACAGATTCAATAGCTCCTACAGCTCCTCTTAATCTCACCTATACGCAGCTTGCTTCTGATACCATTCAATTATATTGGGATGCTTCAAGTGATAACGTTGGCGTGGCTTCATATGAAATTTTCGTAAATCATCAATTTCACGATCAAGTAGATGGAAACACACTCACTTATATCGATCAACAACCAGCGGATGCAACGGTAACCTATTATGTTATTGCTAAAGATGCTGCAGGGAATGCCTCTGTGCCTAGTCAATCTGTCACACGTTCTGGCTCGAGCGGTAATAATTCGAACTTAGCGCGAAACAGTCAGATCACGGCCTCATCGGAAATTTTTAACTTCGTAGCAGCGAATGTTCATGATAATGATGTGACTACGTATTGGGAAGGGAACGGGCTGCCAAGCATCCTTCATGCAGAGCTCAACGGAAATGCACATGTTACGTCCATTGTTCTAAAACTGAATCCGTCCACGGAATGGGGAACTCGTACCCAAACAATCCAAGTGCTTGGTCGCGATCAAAACTCCAGCGCGTTTACGAACTTAGTAGCCGCTACTGAATATGCATTCAACCCAGCTTCACAGAATACAGTAACGATTCCTGTTGAGGCTACAGTAAGCAATATCCAGTTGCATTTCATATCCAATTCAGGGGCTCAGAGCGGGCAAGTTGCAGAATTGCAAATTTGGGGCACATCACTGCCAAAGCCTGATTTAATCGTTTCAGATATGTCTTGGTCTCCTGTCTCACCCGATGAATCAGATTCTATTACTGTAAACGCTGTTGTACAGAATATAGGAACAGTAGCAGCCCCAGCAACCGATGTTGGTATTTATGTGGGAGAAAGCCTTGCAGGGTCAACGTCCGTTTCAGCTTTACATGCAGGAGCATCTGTATCAGTGTCTGTTGATGTTGGTGTACACAATGCCGGGTCCTACGAGCTAAGCGCGAAAGTAGATGAAGCTAACTTCATTATGGAGGAGAATGAAGGGAATAACAGCTATGCACATTCGATTCCGCTAGTGGTTGCTCCAGTTGCAAGCTCTGATTTAGTCGGAGTTGTTTCGTGGACACCTCATCATCCGCAAGCAGATGATGCAGTTTCATTTAGTGTAAAGCTCACCAACCAAGGAACAGTTGATACGGCTAGTGGTTCCCATGGTATTGCATTAGTGCTTAAAAATGCTGCAAATGATACGGTTGAGACCTTTTATGGTTCTTATGAAGGGGTGCTGCAGGCAGGAGAGTCGGCAACGGTGAACTTCTCTGGGTCATGGACAGCAGTAAATGGCAGCTACACGGTTAATGTGTCGGTTGAAGCAGACTCCAATGAAATTGAAGCCAAGCAAGCCAATAATGAAAGTTCCGCAAGTCTTGTTGTGTATGCTCTGCGAGGAGCTAGCATGCCTTATACACGGTATGATACAGAGGATGCAACATACGGTGGTGGAGCAATCTTAAACACTGCTCCAACTTTCGACCAGGCTTTAACCGCTTCTGAAGCGTCCGGTCAAGCATATGTGGCTCTGCCATCAAACGGTTCTTATCTGGAATGGACTGTGAGAGAAGGAGAAGGCGGAGCAGGTGTAACGATGAGATTTACAATGCCGGATTCACCTGATGGTATGGGATTAGATGGATCATTAGATGTGTATGTTAATGGCGTTAAGGCTAAAACCGTTCCGTTAACTTCGTATTATAGCTGGCAGTACTTCTCAAGTGATCACCCTTCCGATGTGCCGGGTAGCGGACGACCGCTTTTCCGCTTTGATGAAGTCCATTGGAAGCTAGATACACCTCTTGAA
This sequence comes from Paenibacillus septentrionalis, assembly GCF_042659865.1. Taxonomy (NCBI): domain Bacteria; kingdom Bacillati; phylum Bacillota; class Bacilli; order Caryophanales; family Paenibacillaceae; genus Paenibacillus; species Paenibacillus septentrionalis. The sequence goes on along the minus strand of NZ_JBHSTE010000003.1, from coordinate 277,822 downwards.
CCGGGTGATACGATTCGAATTCAGAAAGCTAACGATACGATTGAATACGGTGTTGACTTTATTGAAATAGAACCTGTTCCAGCAGTTATTTCACGTCCTGCACATTCGGTTTCAGTTACAGATTTTGGTGCCGTTGCCGACGATGGGCAAGATGATCTTGCAGCCTTTGAGGCTGCAGTGAACGAGGCAGTTGCAACAGGGAAGACACTTTATATTCCAGAAGGAACTTTTCATTTGGGCAATATGTGGGTGATCGGTTCACCAACTGATATGATCGATGATATTACGATTATGGGAGCGGGGATCTGGCATACCAACTTACAGTTTACCAATCCGAATGCAGCATCTGGCGGGATTTCACTTCGCATTGCAGGTCAGTTGGATTTCAGTCATGTTTATATGAATTCCAATCTACGGTCACGTTATAATCAAGAAGCTGTGTACAAAGGATTTATGGATAACTTTGGAATAAACTCAAAAGTTCACAATGTATGGGTAGAGCATTTTGAGTGTGGATTCTGGGTAGGAGATTACGCCCATACGCCTGCAATAATATCGGAGGGGCTTGTGATCGAAAATAGTCGGATTCGCAACAACCTTGCAGATGGTGTTAACTTTGCACAAGGAACGAGTCATTCCACGGTAAGAAATAGCAGCTTACGAAATAATGGTGACGATGCACTTGCAGTGTGGACTAGTAATGTGAACGGCGCTCCAGCGGGTGTGAACAATACATTCACTTACAACACGATTGAAAATAATTGGCGTGCAGCGGCAATTGCATTCTTTGGCGGAAGCGGACATCAAGCGACGCATAACGTAATCATTGATACTGTTGGCGGTTCTGGTATCCGAATGAATACAGTGTTCCCCGGCTATCATTTTCAAAACAATACAGGGATTACATTCTCAGATACAACCATCATTAGAAGCGGAACGAGCCAGGATCTTTATAATGGTGAACGTGGCGCGATTGATCTAGAAGCTTCGACGACCCCGATTCGCAATGTGACCTTTAACAACATCGATATCATTGATGCACAACGCGATGCGATTCAATTTGGCTATGGTGGCGGCTTTGAAAATGTAACCTTTAACAACATCACGATAGATGGTGCAGGACTAGATGGAGTGACCACTTCCAGGTTTTCCGGACAGCATCTGGGCTCAGCCATTTATTCCTATACAAATAATGGAACGGTAACCTTTAATAACTTGACAACCAGAAATATCGCTTACCCTGAATTGTATTACATTTTAAATGGTTTTAATTTAATTATTAATAACAACCTGGATTAATGCAGCAGTAGATTTATTGTCAAGCAAATGTCAGATGAACGATCATTGACCAACGGCATCATGCGAGTAAAGAAAGCTAGTTCTTTCTTTACTCGCATGATGTTTTTTTTATTGCGCTGGGATAGGAATGATTGACAAACAAAAAGCTTGATTGTATAGTTAGTTACATAAGTAATTAACCACTTAACCGATTAGGTGAATATTTGTAGTTTGTGTAATTAATCTATTGGCATCGATTGACAATAGCAATAGGAGTACAAAGAAAGGAGCTGCCTGTGAACATTACATTGGACGGCGACAAGCCTATTTTTCAGCAAATTAAAGAGCAAATCGAAGATGCGATAATTGATGGGTATTTGATGGCGGAGGAGCGAATTCCTTCAATTAATGAATTTGCCAAGCAATATCAGATTAATCCAGCGACTGCAAACAAGGGTGTCAATGAGCTGGTAGATCGTGGAATTATATATAAAAAAAGAGGTGTTGGCATGTTTGTTAGTCCTGATGCTAAAGCGATTTTAATAGAAGAGCGTAAGCAAACGTTCGAGTCGAGCTATCTGAATCCACTTATTAGCGAAGCCGCTAGATTGGGCATCACGCTAGAAGAGCTTATTGAAATGATCGGGAGGAAGAAACGATGAATATTAAGGTAAATCAATTAACGAAGCAATACCGTCAGCGCAAGGTGCTGGATGAAGTAAGCTTTGAGCTCCACGGACCGGCCATTATTGGCTTCCTTGGTCATAATGGTGCTGGAAAAACAAGCTTTCTCAATATTTTATCAGGTCTGGTCGAGCAAAGCTCAGGAAGTGTAGAGGTTGATGGCAAGCCAGTATTTAATCATGCTGAGATCATGAAGCAGATATGCTTTATTGCTGAAACCGGCAACTTTCCATTGCATGTAACAGTCGATCAAGTGCTGAAAATGAATAAGCTGTTTTTTCCAAACTGGAATGAGGGATTGGCGGAGGAACTGCTCATTCAATTCTCATTGAATAAACGGGATAAAATTAAAACGATGTCAAAAGGAATGGTGTCCGCTCTTGGTGTTATTACAGGATTGGCAAGCGAAGCCCCGATCACCATTTTTGACGAGCCTTATATCGGAATGGATGCTTCTGGTCGTCAGCTATTTTACGAGCTGCTTGTGGAACAGCAAGCGATAGAGCCAAGAACCTTTATACTATCCACGCATCTTATTGACGAGGCTAGCAATTTATTCGAGGATGTGTTGATTCTTCACGAGGGTAAGCTGATATTGCATAAGCCATATGAAGAGATTCAATCGAGCATTGTTAAGGTGAAAGGCAGACTCGAAGATATCGAGGCTTATGTAGCGGGTGGTATGATTATCCATCGTGGACAATTTATGAATGAGCATATAGCAGTCGTTATGCATGATCAACCTACAGCTATAACTCAAGCGTCATTAAAGCTGGAAGCAGTCAAGCTGCAGGAGCTGCTGGTGCTGCTTAGCAAAAATAAAAGAAGGGAACTAAGCCGATGAACCAGATAAAGGGCGGACTTTACACGATGTATTTAAGCTGCAAGCGAGATTTTTATATCTTTACAGCAATCAATTCTTTTTTTCTTATATTGACTCTTGTGATGGGGGCGCTTATCCCGGATATTAAGATCTTTACAATTGGGGTCATTGTGGTGGTCATATTTACTTTTATCATCGCAATGAAGCTGCTGGATCGTTCCCTTGCCATTTTGCTTCGATATGGATTGAATCGGTCACGTTATCTTGCAGTTGCGGGGGCATTTATGCTGCTGTGGTCGCTTGCTCATGCTGCAGTGCTGCTGATTCTTAATTCTATTATGATGGCGATTACGAAGCAATTTGAAATCACTTCCGTCATTATTCCACGCTTAACGATGTTATACGATGATAGCCTGTCTCTTCTTGTAAATTATATGATGGATACGGCGTTTATTTTTATGATCGCGATGGTAGGCATGCTTATTAATGCTGTATTCTACCGCTTTGGATCTATAGGGGGCTACAGCTTTTCAGGCTTGCTGCTAGCGATCATATTTATAGGCTTTCCATTAAATTGGTTCTCTTCCTTGTTGGATGTAATCTTGTCCTGGAATGCTGCATTGTTTATTTCAGTAATTGTAGGTACTGCTGCTCTTGTACTTACAGCGATTTGGCTGCTGACGAGACGAATTTCTACGATTTCGGCTAATATATAATACGGCACAGGCAAATATTAAAAAGCCTGCATGTTGACTCTCTTGTGAGAGAAAGCGTGCAGGCTTTTTGCATCTATTTGATAGCAGTCGCGTTCTACTGCTCTTGTGTCTGCTCTTCTGTATTCACGACCACTTCTGATTGCTCTGGGCGCTCTGGCTGGTTGTCATCCTGCCCTTGCTTGCCTGTCTCCGCCATCGGTCTAGCTTGTGGCGGTCTTTCCTTCACAGGTTTAGCGGCCTCTTTTTCAAAGTGCTCCTTCATTTCTGCAAGCTTGCGAGGGTCTTCGGTATGAATACGTTCCTTCACAAATCTGGTCACATAATTGTCCCAGGTCGCTTCGGTTTTTTGTGCTCGCAGCAGACGAACAGAGTTTTTGATCGCGCGGCGTTCTTTGGCATTTGTATACGTATCGATATAAAGCTGCTTGCGTTCAAAGTCAAGCTGCTCGAATATTGCCCTAAAAATTTGTGCAGTCATAATCGCGTCATCAAGTGCTCGGTGCGCCTGCCCCGAGCCTTCAAGCTCGAGCATTTCAAGTGCGCCCTCCACGCTGACATCGTTGGTTAAACCTTTATATCGCGTAAACCCTTTTAACAGATCGAAATAAGGCGTTGTCATCCAAAACTGGTCGCTTAGCTTGTGCATTCTTGTATCAAGCACGATGCGCTTAATATCTTCTCCGCCCCATGTAATGAATATTAGCTCCTCAGAAGCGGACAGCCAATCTAAAAACTTACTGCTAACGCTTGGAAAGCGATCTGCACGGTCGATCTCTTCTTGAGGAATTCCGGTCTTTTTTTGTATAAAGTTGTTCAGCTTCGGAAAATAAACAGGCTTAATAAAGGCTGTAAAGGTGTCAAGCTGCTCGAGCTGAGTATTTAAGCGAACCGCTCCAATTTCAATCACTTCCATTGGAAGCTCGCTTGCAAATTTACGTCCATTAAATTCGATATCAAGTACAATGTAGTCCAAGATGCGTTACCTCCGTATTCAGCTTGCCTATTCATTTTAGCAGAAAGTATGCGTTATGCGTTAACTTTCCTTTTCGACATGGAATCGTTTATACTAAATAAGTTGTTGTTTTTTGCCGTTGTTTATGTTTTGATAGTTGCTTTAATAGAAAGGGAGGCATCGCATAGCTATGTCAGAAGTGTGGGAATGGTTGCAATATTTAGTACTGGGATTAATTCAAGGATTTACCGAGCCGATTCCAATCTCCTCAAGCGGTCATATGATTATTGCGCAAAGACTAATGGGAATGGAGCAGCATGGCTTATCGTTTGAAATTATGACGAACACTGCTTCACTTATCGCTATCCTATTCATTTATCGAGAAGTCATTACACGACTAGTGAAAAATGGGTTTGGTTATGTAAAAACGAGAGAAACACAATATAAACCGGATTTTAATTTTATTTTATACATTATTATTGGTTCCATTCCTGCGGGAATCATCGGCGTAATATTTAAGGATAAAATTGAAGAAGTTTTCTCATCAATTACTACAGTTGCCGTTGCCCTGCTTGTAACAGGGCTTGCGCTTTGGCTGATTCGCAACCTGCGCGGTGTTAAGCGTGATGGTGATTTATCGATCAAGGATGCCATCATTGTTGGTCTTGCCCAAGCGGTTGCCCTAATTCCGGGGATTAGCCGCTCCGGTTCTACCGTAATCGCTTCAATTGCTACAGGAATGAAGCAGGATACAGCGCTTCGTTTTTCCTTTATGCTTTATATTCCAGTAAGTCTCGGCGGGCTTGTTCTGGGAATTTCGGACATTGCATCTGATCCAGAGCTTCAAGCGCTTTGGTTGCCTTATTTGATATCTTTTGTGACAAGCCTGGTAGTCACATATTTCTCCATGCGTTGGTTTATGGGCATTATGGAGAAGGGCAATTTGCGCTACTTTTCCTATTATTGCTTTATTGCCGGGGCCTTAATCCTTATTTTTATGTAAAAATTAACGAAGGAGCAGCTGAATGTTCAGGTTTGCATTCAGCACTCTGCGAGATTAGCGAGAAAGCGCATGCAATAGATACTCATTCAGCATGAATCCCCTTTCAAGCAAGCATTGCTCTGCTCTAGTAAAACGTTTATAATTTTGGTAATTAAACGTCGATAAGGAGAGAGACTACTAGATGAAAAAGCTAAAAGTGTTGCAGCAGCTAACTGAAGCAGGTGTAGTCGCTGTATTGCGTGCCGATTCAGTAGAAGAAGTCGTACGAATGGCTCGTTATGCCATTGAAGGCGGGATTAAAGCTATTGAAATTACGATGACGGTTCCTCAAGCGCTGAAGGCTATCGAGGAACTAAGCAGCCAATATAGCTGTGACGTTGATCCTTCTGATCCTAATTTTGCGATTATCGGGGTAGGCACAGTGCTTGATCCGGAAACGGCTCGTGCCGCGATTATGGCGGGAGCAGAGTATGTGGTGGCACCGGCGCTTAATCCGGATACGGTCAAGCTGTGCAATCGCTACTGTATTCCATGCTTGCCAGGCGTGATGACGATTCAAGAGATCCAGTCTGCGCTTGAATTGGGTGTGGATATCGTGAAGCTGTTCCCGGGCAATTTGTATTCTCCAAGTGTTATTTCAGCGGTTAAAGGTCCGCTTCCACAAGCAAATATGATGCCTACTGGCGGTGTATCCCTCGCGAATTTGAAGGATTGGATACAAGCAGGTGCGGTAGCGGTAGGAATTGGATCTGATTTGACGAAGGATGCTGTTAAAACAGGCAACTTCGAGTTAATCAAGGAAAAGTCCGCTGCCTACATGCAAGCGTACCGCGAAGCTAAAGGTCAATAATGACTGCGCTGAAGTCTGACATGGAGTGAGCGTGCTGATTAGCAGTAATTGATTATACGGCAAGTTGAATGTACCATGCGCGTCAAGTAGACACAACAATAGCATAGAAAAGGAGATTTATGTGATGGAATATCGTATTGAACGAGATACTATGGGTGAGATTCAAGTTCCAGCAGATAAGCTATGGGGTGCACAAACGCAGCGAAGCCTGCAAAACTTCAAAATTAGCGGTGAGAAAATGCCGGTTGAGGTTGTTTATGGGATGGCGATTGTGAAGAAGGCTTCTGCCTTGGCGAATGAGCGTCTTGGAGTGTTGGATTCTGAGAAGGCGGCTGTTATTGGCGAAGCAGTGGATGAGATTTTAGCTGGCAAATGGGATGATCAGTTCCCGCTAGTCGTATGGCAAACAGGTAGCGGTACGCAAACAAACATGAACGTTAACGAGGTTGTTGCGCACCGTGCCAACCAGCTGCTTGCAGAACGTGGCAGCGAGCTTCGTATTCATCCTAATGATGACGTGAATCGCTCACAAAGCTCGAACGACACTTTCCCTGCTGCTATGCATATTGCGGGTGTGATTGCGGTTGAAGATCGTCTTCTGCCTGCGATTGATGTGCTGAACGGTACGCTGCAGGAGAAAATGAAGGCTTTTGATCATATTGTGAAAATCGGACGCACGCATCTGCAGGACGCTACGCCAATTACGCTTGGACAAGAAATTAGCGGCTGGTCTGCAATGCTGGAAAAATCCCGTGCCATGATCGAGTATAGCGTGAATAGCATGCGCGAGCTTGCGCTTGGCGGTACTGCTGTAGGTACAGGACTTAATGCGCATCCTGACTATGCGGTTACAGTTGCTGAGGAAGTAACGAAGCTTACAGGCAAATCATTCGTTACCGCAAGCAATAAATTCCACTCCTTGACTAGCCACGATCAGATGGTATTCACGCATGGTGCCATTAAGGCGCTTGCTGCTGATCTTATGAAAATTGCAAATGATGTACGCTGGCTGGCAAGCGGTCCGCGCTGCGGCATTGGCGAAATTACAATTCCTGAAAATGAACCAGGCAGCTCGATTATGCCGGGTAAAGTCAATCCAACGCAAAGCGAAGCGTTGACGATGGCTGTCTGCCAGGTAATCGGGAACGATACAGCAATTGGTATGGCAGCGAGCCAGGGCAACTTTGAGCTTAACGTATTTAAGCCGGTTATCCTGTACAATTTCCTGCAATCTGTTGCTTTGCTGGCTGATTCTATGATCTCCTTTAACGATAACTGTGCGGTAGGCATTGAGCCGAACGAGGCGGTTATTCAGCGCAATCTTGAGCAATCGCTTATGCTTGTAACGGCTCTTAATCCGCATATCGGTTATGAAAATGCGGCTAAAATTGCAAAAACAGCGCATAAGCAAGGTACGACATTGAAGGAAGCAGCTGTTGCGAGCGGATTATTGACAGCTGAGCAATTCGACGAGTATGTACGTCCTGAAAATATGATTGGACGCAAGTAGGCGTTTATACGTAATCGAATAATAAGGGCATTTGCGGCAGTTCTTGAGAGAGAGTTGCTGCAAATGCTTTTTTTGTTATGGGCAGCGGTTCGGGATGGAGCCTCGCAGTACAAGTTCATTTAACTGCCGAGCAGTGCAATAGGGAAATGACGTTCATGAACGGCTATGATAAAATAGAACTAGCTTATAGAAAAGTAGGTACGTATATGCATTTATTATCGGTTGAACATATATCAAAAAGCTACGGCGAGAAAGTATTGTTTGAGGACGTGAGCTTCGGCGTTGAGGAAGGGCAAAAGATCGGCATTATCGGTGTCAACGGAACAGGGAAATCAACGTTTCTAAAGGTTATCGCAGGTCTTGAAACGGCTGATGAAGGGAAGGTCAGCGTTGCAAGGCATGCCGTTATTCGAATGCTGTCGCAGGACCCGCAATTCAAGGAAGAGGAAACGGCGCTGGAGCATGTGCTCGGCGGCGATTCTCCTCAGTTCGAGGCGTATACCGCGTATCGCGAGGCGCTTCAGCTTGTTGAGATGAACGCTGCAAGTGAAGAGGCACAGCAGCAGCTCATTCAAGCCAATGCGAAAATGGATGAGCTGGGCGCTTGGCAGCTGGAGAGCGAAGCGAAGCAGGCGCTAAGCAAGCTAGGAATTACCGATTGGACGATGCCGGTATCGCAGATGTCAGGAGGACAGCGCAAGCGTGTCGCCATGGCGGCAGCACTTGTGCTGCCATCAGATATTTTGATTTTGGATGAGCCGACCAACCATATTGATAATGAGTCGGTGCAATGGCTGGAGACGATGCTGCAAAAGCGGCGCGGCGCATTACTGATGATTACGCATGATCGCTACTTTCTTGATCGCGTAAGTAATCGCATTTTAGAGCTGGATCAAGGCAGAGCCTTTTTCTATGAGGCCAATTACAGTAAATTTTTAGAGCTGAAGCTGGAGCGTGAAGAACGCGAGGCAGCCTCTGAAGCAAAGCGTCAAAACCTGCTTCGCAACGAGCTGGCATGGATTCGCCGCGGTGCGAAGGCGCGAACGACTAAGCAAAAGGCACGCATCGAGCGATTCGAACAGCTGCAGGCATCCGCGCCGAAGGAAGGCAATGGCAAGATTGAGCTGTCTGTTGCTTCTACCCGCCTGGGCAGAAAAATCGTCGAGGTCGAGCATGTAAGCAAGGCTTATGGAGAGCGGCAGCTTATTTCTGATTTCAGCTATATCGCGACGCCTGGCGATCGTGTTGGGATTGTCGGACGCAACGGAGCAGGAAAGTCAACGTTGCTTAAAATGATTGGAGGCAAGCTGGAGCCGGATGCAGGACGTATTGAGCTGGGCATGACGGTTAAGCTGGGCTGGTTTTCTCAGGAGCGCGAGGAGATGGATGAAAGTCTTCGCGTATCCGAATATATTCGAGAGGCAGCGGAACAGGTGAAAACCGCAGATGGCTCTACCATTTCAGCCAGTCAAATGCTGGAGCGGTTTCTATTCAACTCTACGATGCAGTGGACGCCGATTGCCAAGCTATCAGGCGGAGAGAAGCGCCGCTTGCAGCTGCTTCGCGTGTTGATGGAAGCGCCGAATGTGCTGCTGCTGGATGAGCCAACGAACGATCTAGATATTGCTACGTTGACCATTTTAGAGGACTATTTGGATGATTTCCCTGGTGTGGTGTTTGTTGTCTCCCATGATCGCTACTTTTTGGATCGTACAGTCGAGAAAATTATCGCCTTCGAGGATGATGGACAGCAGACTGTGCATACAGGCAATTATTCCGATTATGCAGCGTTTGCTGCAACCCGTGAACGTGTCAAGGAAGTCGAGGAGAAACCGACAGCTGCTGAGGAGCAGAAAAAGCCTCGCCAACAGGAGCGTCAGTTGAAAATGTCCTTCAAGGATCAGCGAGACTTCGAGCATATTGAAGATTGGATTATGGAGGCTGAGCAGGAGCTGGAGGATATTGCTTCCCAGATGGAGCAGCACGCCTCCTCTGCAAGCATGCTGCTGGAGCTGACTGAAAAGCAGCAGGCTGCTGAGCTGAAGCTGGAGCAGCTAATGGAGCGATGGACAGAGCTGAACGAGCTGGCAGAACAAATTGAAGCGCAGAAGAAGGGATGAGGTTGCAATGAATGTTGGAAATCTATACTGTGTTGGTCGCAACTATCGCTTGCATGCAGAGGAACTGGGCAATGATGTGCCAAGCTCCCCGATGATATTCACGAAGCCCTCTCACGCACTACGTCATATGGATGGCGGCGAATTAACGATTCCGCATGATCGTGGAGAGGTGCACTATGAGCTTGAGCTCGTTCTGAGAATCCGTGAAGGCTATCAGTCAGGTATGCCGCTGGAGCAAGCCGTTGAGCACTTTACGCTAGGGCTTGATCTGACGCTGCGCGATGTTCAAGCCGAGCTGAAGAAAAAAGGGCATCCATGGCTTGCTGCCAAAGGCTTCAAGGGATCGGCGACTATAGGCGAGTGGCTGCCTATGACGACAGCTGAAGAGCTGGAGCAAGGTCAATTCAAGCTGCTTCGCAACGGCGACACAGCACAATTTGGCGAGCCGAAGGATATGATTTTTGGGTGTAATGAATTGCTTCAGTTTATTGATAAGCATTATGGCTTGGGGGCTGGAGATTTGATCTATACAGGGACACCTGCCGGGGTAGCTGCTCTGCATGCTGGAGATCAGCTGCAAGCTTATTGGAATGATCAACTGCTAGGAAGCTGCGTAATTAAGTAGTACTGTACGATGTTGCCGTTAGATGATTAGTGTACTAGAGGAACAATTGAAGCCAGATAGAAGGTGGATGTATGGCGAAGCAGCCTCATATTGTTGTCGTAGGAAGCTTGAACATGGATTTGGTTGTAAATGTAAACGACTTTCCGCAAGTAGGCGAGACAAAGCTTGGCGAGTCGATATCGTATTTAAGCGGCGGGAAAGGTGCGAATCAGGCGGTTGGCTGCGCGAGGTTGGGCGCCCGGGTATCAATGGTAGGCGCTGTAGGAAGCGATGCATTCGGACAGCAAATCATAAGTCAGCTTGAACAAGAGGGAATTGATGTTTCCGGAGTGAAGCAAATAGACGATGTCGCGACAGGAGTTGCCAGCATCACTCATACGCCAGTCGATAATAGCATTATTATTGTGGCTGGGGCTAATGGTCGCGTCACACCGCATGACGTATATGAGCAGAGACAGAAGATTGCAGCTGCTGATGTGTTGCTCGTTCAGCTGGAAATTCCGGTCGATGCTGTACAGGAAGCGCTTCGAATTGCAAAGGAAGCAGGCGTATTAACGATACTGAATCCTGCTCCAGCGCAGAAACTGCCAATTGAGCTGCTACAGCTCGCCGATTATATGACGCCCAATGAGATTGAGTTTCAGCAGCTAAGCGGAAAAAGCCTGGATACACCTCAGTATCGGGAAGTAGCTGCAGATTACTGCGATAAACTAGGCAGCTCATTACTTATTACTAGAGGTCCCGAAGGCGCAATCTTATATGATCAAGGGGCATGGGCTGAAGCAGCAGCGCCAAAAGTAGAGGTGAAAGATACAACTGGAGCTGGTGATTGCTTGAATGCAGCCTTCGCAACGATGCTTGCCTATGGCAAGCATTCGGATGAGGCGCTGCGCTTGGCCGTCCATGCAGCTTCAATATCGGTTACACGATATGGTGCGCAGGACGGTATGCCTACGCTGAAGGAATTATCAACGGGTTAAATGATAGAAGGAATTAGTTTTTAGATGCTATAGACCGCTGCCTTATGAGGTGCGGTCTATTTTTTATGAGCTAATGTAATGATCACTAAAGCTTAACGCAAAAATCAACTAATTTATCAGGTAGAAATACCAAGTTTTGGTGTCTTATACTAGATGAATCTAGCAATTTTATAGAGAGAATGGGGTGTTGTGTTCGTTATGGAAATAATAGCTGTGGAGCATATTACGAAAACGTACCGACAGTATCGAAGATTTCCAGGTGTATGGGGCTCCATAAGGAGTTTATTCACGCGGGAGTATCAAGAGGAGACAGCAGTACATAATCTTTCCTTTTCAATCCAGGAGGGCGAGGCGGTAGGTTACTTAGGCCCTAACGGCGCGGGAAAATCAACGATGATTAAAATGATGAGCGGTATACTAGTGCCAACCGCCGGGGAGCTGCGAGTGCTTGGAAACGTGCCTCATCTTGCAAGAAAAGACAATGCTATGAACATGGGGGTCGTATTTGGCCAGCGTAGTCAGCTTTGGTGGGATCTTCCTGTCAGTGACTCCTTTGATCTGCATCGATCCATTTATAAAATTCCTGATGCGGTCTATGAGAAAAATTTAGCATTTTGTATGGATATGCTGTCCATGCAGGAGTTTGTACAGAAGCCAGTTAGGCAGCTAAGCTTAGGACAGCGCATGCGAGTAGAAATCGCCATGGCGTTATTGCACGAGCCTAAAATTTTATTCCTGGACGAGCCTACCATCGGACTTGACGTCATGGCTAAGGATCAGATCAGACATTTTTTGCGTACTGTCAATCGTGAGAAAAAAGTAACGATTGTCCTCACAACGCATGATATGAAGGATATTGAGGAGATCTGTCCACGATTGATTGTCGTCAATAAAGGGGAGCTTGTTTACGATGGCTCTGTTGCAGAACTGCGTCGCAAGCTTGGACAAGAGCGCCAGGTTGTTATTGAGTTCCGTGAAGAACCAGGAGATATTAATTTGCCAGGCGTTATGCTGCTGCAGGAGGAGGGCTTGAGGAAAACATATTTATTTTCGAAGCATGAAACAGGCGTATTCGAGCTTGTCAGTCAAATAGCGGCCAAGTATTACGTTGAAGATGTCTCGATTGAGCATGCGGATATCGAGTCCGTAATCCGAAGGCTGTATCAGCAGTTAGCTGCAGAACAACAAACAGGTTAAGGAGAGTGTGCGATGGTTACTTATGTCAAGTTTACAGCTAAAGCCTTCTCCAAACAGCTGGCGTATCGTTCAGAGGTATGGCTGCGCTTATTAGGTAATTTTGTGACGATATTGATTCAAGTTGAGATATGGCGAGCAGTTATAGGGAGCGGGAGTGTAGAAGGCATTACGCTTGAGCAGATGATTACATACAGCATTATTAATACGCTTCTGCTCGCGCTATTATTAAACGGTATAAGCGGCAGGGTGGACGAGAGTCTGAAGTCAGGAAGCATTGCTTCAGAATTAATTAAGCCGATTTCTTATCCATTATTTTTGCTGTTTGATGGTCTTGGAAGCTCAATCTATCAGCTTGTATTTACCGTTGTCCCGTCAATGCTTATTGCATGGATATTTTTTGGAATTGTTAAGCCGGCAACATTAACTCATTTCATCGCTTTTGTAATGGCACTGATAATGGCGCTTTCAGTTTCGTTTTTGCTAGGCTATTTAGTATCCTTGGTTGCGTTTTGGTTTATGAATCATTTTGCCCTTAGCTGGACGCTTAGTGGTTTTATTACGATCTTCTCAGGTACATTTCTGCCAATATGGTTTTTCCCTGATTCATGGGTAGCAGTCGCAAACATGCTTCCTTTTCAGTATATGGGCTATATCCCGGCAGCTATTTATTTAGGTCATTTTTCAGTATCCGAGTTGTGGCTGGTGCTTGCAGGAGGAGCTGGCTGGATCATTGGGCTGCTTATTCTCGTGCAATGGCTTTGGACGAAAGCAGTGCGACGCCTAGTCGTACAGGGCGGTTAGGAAGAACTGGAAAGCGATAGATAGAAAGGCGGTCATTCATGACGATACAACTATTTAGTAAATTAGTAAGGCTGCTGCTCAAAGAAAGAATGGAGTATCGTGCTGACTTTATTCTGTCAGCATTTGCACAAATTATTGCATATGCAGGGGATTATATAGTGATCTGGTTGTTTATGCAAAAATTTAACACGATAGCAGGCTGGACGTGGCCTGAGATTGCTTTTTTGTATAGTCTGGGGTTGTTTACTTATGCTTTAGGTGCATCCTTTTCATTTGTTCAAATGCGTGAGCTTGAATCACAGGTAAAGCAGGGGACGTTTGACAGTATACTTATTAAGCCTGTCAATCCTTATTTGTATCTTGTGAGCAGAGGGTTTAATCTTGCGTATATTGCGCATATTGCGATTTCAGGCTCTGTACTGGTATGGGCGATCCTTAAGATGAATGTTTCATGGGGGATTGGATCTTATTTGTACTTAGCAGTCGTGATGATTAGCGGGGCGATGATTCACGCTGGAATCCTTACTGCCATTGGAGCCGTGTCGTTTAAGTGGGTGAGGACCAATTTCTTATTCAACTTGTTTTTTAGATTAAAGGAATTTATCTCGTATCCGCTGCCGATTTTCGGAACGTTTATTCAGATTATACTGACCGTCGTTGTTCCGTTGGCATTTGTAAATTTCTATCCGGCATCCTATCTTCTGTCTAATGATGCGGCGTTATTACCACAATGGGCGATGTGGGTAGTGCCTGCTGTTGGGCCGCTCTGTTATTGGGCTGGCTACAAGTTCTGGATGCACGGTGTCAACAAGTATCAAGGTGCCGGAGGCTAAGGCTCATGAATGCGCCAAACGAGTAAAAGCCATAGCTGATACATAAGGAGCCTGTAACGCGCCCTTGACTAGCTCGTCACTAGGCAGGGGTGCGTTACTGCTTCTTGCATCAGCAATGGCTTGTTTTTGTTTGGTAGAAGGAGTCTAGGACGCGCCCTAATCAACCGTTAACTTAATCGTTAAATGCAGTCAGCATCCACACATGCTTTTCTAAAGAAGTATGAATCGCAAGAAGCATATCCGCTGACGTTTCATCACCTGCTTGCTGAGCAACTTCCATACCTTCCTTAAGCTCACCAATTACAATTGTAAAATCCTTGATTAGCTGGTCGACCATCTCAGTAGCTGTTTCATTGCCTTGAGCTTCTTTGACGCTCGAATGTTCTAAGTAATCTACCATTTTGGCAAGCGGCTTGCCTTTTACAGCAAGTAAACGCTCCGCAATTTCATCGATATGAAGTGCTGCTTCCTCATAAAGCTCCTGGAACTTGGCGTGCAGCGTGAAAAACTGAGTACCTTTTACGTACCAGTGATAGTTGTGAAGCTTAACGTAAAGCACGCTCCAGTTAGCAATTTGACGATTTAGCTGTTGTTGAATTGTATTCATCATCATTCCTCCATCCATAGTCTGTTTTAACGATTAGCTGTTACTTGAATAAGCTGCAGCTCTGCGAACCAACAATCTCTAAAAAGTCTTTGCGAAAAGACGATATTCCATACATTGTATGCATTCTTTGAATTAGACTAATTCATTATTTATAATTATTACAAATTAATAATAAGAAGTCAACCATTTTCAGTTTCAAGTATTCACTTAAGAGAGTTATCATATCCACATGTTAACACGAATAAAGAAAAAAGCTGCGCCTGCAACTGTTACATTCGAGCAACAATTGTGGAGCAGCTTTATTTGTCTAAGGTGTGAACAGCAATTACTTTGCTTCAGCTAGCATAAACACGGAAAGAATGAACATAGCATGCGACCAGGTAAGTGGCACAACCCAAGCAGTTTCGCCTGTGTTTTTGTCTACCTGTTCAGGCAGCAGCCCTGTCTCGGTACGATGGTCAAGCGCCCACTGCATATGCTTGCGGCCTGCTTCGACATCGCCAGTTGCAAAGCGGTAATGTGCAAGCCAAAGCGTTGTAAGAATCCATGGATTTCCTCCAATATAGATATCATCCTCATAGCGTTTAATACCGCCCACTTCAGGGACTGTTAGCAATCGTTCTACTGCATCTGCTGTCGAACGCATACGCTCGGATTCAGCAGGTACTGCGTTAAATGGAACACTTATGCCTAGCAAGCTGATATCGATAATCGGATCATGCTTGAGTACGTATTTCTTGTAGCCTTTATCCAGATCTTCAACAAAGCCCTCATGACCAGCTTGTGTATCTTGATTGAATTTTTCAGCAGAAACCTTCAGGTTAATGCCACGATAGAAGCTTTGAAGCTCCTCGTTAAAGCAGTACGCTTCAATTCCAGCCTTAATGCCATCAGCCAGCTCGCTCCATTGCTCTGCAAGCTCATACTCACCTGCAAGCTCTGCAAAACCAGAAGCAGCCTTAAGTCCGCCGTATACAGCAGCAGACGAGTACGTATGAGATGCTTCGCGCTCTTCCCATAAATCAATACTTGGCTTAGGCAATCCAGTTGCAGGATCAATGAAGGATGCAAGGAACTGCGCGCCTTTTAGAACAGCGGGCCATATGCGAGAGGCGAATGCTCGATCTTCATTTACAAGGTAATGCTCCCACATACCCCAGATAATCGATGCTCCTTCATCGATTTGCAAGCCCCAGGAAGGTGCAAGCTGTCCATCATGATAATGGCGCTGCTGCCAAGAGCCGTCAGGTGATTGAGCGGTTAATGTCCAATCGTAGAAAGCATCCGTCAGATCCTTCAAACCAACCTTATCAAGCGCTGTTGTGATGAATGCAGCATCGCGCCCCCAACAATAGGAATAACCACCGCAACGACTAAATGTTTCATCAAATTCAGGTGCTGCAATAATCGTGCCCGTTTTTTCGTCAGACATTAATTTGAACATTAGAATGGATCGTTCGTACAACGCTTTAATTTCAGCATCTTCAACCGGACAAGGCACTGCTGCAGAGACATAATCATTCCAGTATCGATTGGTTTGCTCTGCCCAAAGTTCACTTGTCTGCTTACGTGCATCCTGTAATACGCTAACGGCATCATGCTCGTTGCCCGCAGCAGCTACATAAATAGGAAGAATAATTGTTTCCCCAGGAGCTAGGCTAAGCTGCCAAGACATTGCTCCAGTTGGCTGCATGTCGATTACAGAACCATTCAGCTCACCTTTCTGTACATCTTCCCAGGAAATGCCGGACTGGAATTTTGTGCATACGATTGCACTTGAAACCGTAAAATAGTATTGATGACGGAAATGAATTAATGCATCTGCTTCTGCATTAAACATTGTCGTGTTGTATAGGCCATTTTCGCTAATAACAAAGCTGGAGTGAACGACAAAGGAAAAGCTTTTGCTTTCTGTGCCAGTGTTTTGAATAGCATATTCACGTACAAGCAGGTCTTTGCCAGGAACAGCAAAGTGACGGCTGCTTACCGTTAGACCAGCTTGCGGGCTAACTGCATCTACGTGTAAAATATTGCTGCGATCTGCGTAATATACGTTATGAGACCAGCCATTAGTCGCTTCGTCGAACCAATTAATTGTATGGTCTTCCTGAATTCCAACGCGCATTGCATCGACATGCTGTGGCGTATCTATATTCGGCCACCATAGGCGATACATTTTACCTGTACGGCCTAGTGTTGCTAGCATGCGAGAATTGCCGATTACGGCATCTACCAAATAAGGTTTTTTTTCATTCATTGTCATCATTAACCTCTCTTGTGTATTTCTTTAATAGAAGATTCTCTTACAACTAAGCGATGCGGAATAATGTTGCGTGCTTGAGAAGCAAGATTTTCTTGTATACGACGAACCAGCAAATGAGAAGCTGTATAGCCAAGCTGATACGTACTGATATCAACAGAACTGATTGCAGGGGATGCAAGCTCTGCCAATGCAATATTATTGAAGCTGACCAAGCTGATGTCATGCGGGACCTGAAAGCCCAGCTCATTTAAACCGCGAAGCACACCGAAAGCAGTTACATCATCAATGACAATTAGAGCGGTTGGTGGATCAGGTATATTCATTACGAAGGACATCGCTCGGTAGCCGCTGTGCTGTAGGAATTCACCATCGACAATCCATTCTGGATTAATCGTCAATCCTGCTTCTTCCATCGCCTTACGGTAGCCAGCAAGTCGGTCTACAGAAACCGTTAAATTAGGCGGACCAATTACAAAGCCTATTTTGGTATGCCCTTGGTTGAGCATATGAGTCGTTGCATCGAACGAAGCTTGCACATTATCTGTATCAACGCTAATGATAGTATCATGCCCTTCCGTACGACCGATTAGTACAGTAGGGAATTCGTGCTTAGCTAGAAGCTTGATTAATGGATCATTCTGTCTGGAGGACAGAAGCACAACACCATCGACACGTCTGCCAAGCACCAATCTTGAAATGGTATCTTGCTCATCTGCTGGAGATGTTGCTGCTGCAAGCAGCATATCATAGCCTGCTTTCGTTGAATGTGCTAATATGCCGCGAAGAAGCTCTCCAAAGAAAAAATCCTGAAACAGCTCTTCTGCAGGGCGAGGAAGCACGATTGCTAACGTTTTCGTCGTTTTTGATACAAGACTTTTCGCCATTACGTTAGGATGGTAGCCCATCTCTTCCATAATTCGTTTAACTTTTTCAGTCGTTGCTTTACTAATTCTCGAGTGATTGGATATAACACGCGATACGGTAGAGGGAGATACACCTGCTGCCTTCGCGATATCTTTAATCGTTACCATGAGATCGATCCTTCCCGAATAGCCTACCTATCTACTATAGCTTTTTGTGCAACGTAATGCAATCAAATGATATATGAATGAAAATCAGCTTAAGAATACAAATACTATAAAAAGTAAAGATATATAGCGAAAATGAAAGTAAATTTAAGTTTTATTGCAATTGAAGGGGACAATAGGAACTGCGCAATCGTTTTAACAATTGATATTCATTTTTGTTAAATGAATTCGCTTACTTGCTATGATAAAAAGGGGATTTGGTCATTCAAGATAAGGAATTCCTATATAAATATAAATAAAACGAGAAAACAATTCAATCGTTTGCATAAAAGAGAGAAGCCTGACTAGGTTCATCCTATTAATGCATAATATAAAAAGGACCAACTGTAATCGTATGCTAACACGACTACCAGTGGTCCGACGGTATAATGGAAAAATAGTAGAACAATTGAAATCTATCGGCCGAGGCTTGCAGGATGTTTCCAGATTAGTCGAATTGTAGTACCATGACCAGGCTTGGAGTCTACTTGAATCTCTCCGTCCAATGCTTGAACAAGCTCCTTCGTAATTGCCATGCCAAGCCCGCTGCCAGCTACGGACTGCTCCGTATTCGTTCCTCGATAATAGCGTCTAAACAGCTGATTGACCGTCTGCTCATCCATTCCTTGACCATCATCGATAACAGAAATGCACCAGCCATCATCTGCTAACGGCTCCAGCTCAATCGTGATGTTAGTATCGTTAGAGTTGTGAAGCAGGCTATTGGCGATTAAATTATCAATAATTCGTTCAAACCATGGCGCATGGACCTTTCCGAATATCTCTTGCTTAGGCAAGGTACAGGAAATGCTGCGCGTAGAAAAAGCGGGATGTGCCGATGCTCTGACAACGGCTTCTTGCAGCAATGCACCAATCGAATGCTGATCTAATGCAACGGGCAGCTCTCCGCTGCGAAGACGGTAGGTTAAAGCCAAGTCTTCCATTAGCTGATCCATATACTGACTTTTTTCTAAAATTGTTGCTGCAAAAGATCGCACCTCATCATCTGTCCAGCTGTACTTGTCGGCAGCGAGCATATGCGCATAGCCTTGAATAGAGGCAAGAGGTGTTTTCATATCGTGGGTAACTCCAGCTATCCATTCCTCGCGGTAAAGCTGTGTCTTTTGCTCGGCATCTTTGCTGGCACGAAGTGTCGCTGCCAGTTTATGGATGGATTCCATGACTTCCTTGAACAAGTGCTTTTTTTGCTTTTGCTTCGAAAAGCTTACTTGCTCCAAGCTGCCAACTGCAATGCGCTGGATCGAATCTATAATATCAAGCACAGGCTTAACGAAGCGATTGGCGTAGCCGATTGCGAGAACGATAAAAACGATTAAAGCACCAGCGATAAACATAACGAGGCTGATTAGCATAACTTGAATTTCGGACCGAACATTTGGAATAATCGAGGTGTGATGCAGCTTCTCCGTTACAGGAGCCTGCAGAATCCAAGTGTAGCCGGTTTGTTCATCGTAATCGGTTTGAAATACTGTGCCGTATTCATCAAAGTAGGTGGAACGCAAGGCAAGCTCGGATAGGGTGTACAAGCTTGGCGCATGAGCAGGCTTGTTCCATGAAGCAATTTCATTTCCCTCGCTGTTTATAACCTGTATCCAGCCGCCCATATTTGCGAGCTCCATTTCAACTGTATCGGGTAGAAGAATTGAATCCTCGTTAAGCTCAGCCTGCTCGATAAAGGGTACAAGATATTGGCTTGACGAAGCGGATATGCCATACAAAAGAATATAGGTATGAGCACCCTTCGAATGAATCCACAGACCAATGATATAAGGAGATGGGTGCTTGCCCTGCCATAGATCAATAAGCTGTCCGGGCTCATAGCGTTCGGGTACGTCCTCAGGCGTAAAAAAGGACTGGAGCACATTGCCTTGCTCATCCAAACTTTGCAGCCATCCGCCATCCTGCTCCAGCAGATCAAGCATGGTAGAATGAACAATCAAGCCGTTCTCATCCACCTCTGCATCATTAATGAGCTGCATAATCCCATAAGGCGCAAAGCTTCGTTTTATATCAATTTTGTTTAGCTCAGTAATCATCCAAACTAGGATAGCAATAGCCAATATAGCAAGCAGAACACCCGCTAATGAAATTTGTAAAGCAAAGCGTACAGTCAGTCTTCTACGAAGCATCTTGACCTCCAGAGCTGCGTGGCGGGACAAGCTTATAGCCGATTCCTCGCACATTTACAATAATTTGCGGATTGGACGGATCAAGCTCAATGCGTTCTCGTATGCGATGGATATGTACCATAACGGTATTGTCATCGTTCAGCATAGATTCTCCCCATACATATTCATACAGCTCGCTTTTACTAAACACGCGATTAGGGTGCTTGCACAAAAACAGCAGCAGTTGAAAGACTAGCGCAGGACAATGAACGACGTTGCCATCTACAATAAGCGAGGCCGTTTCTTCATTGACTTCAAACCGCTCATAGCGATAGATCGCATGTTTCTTGCTCACAGCAGTAGGCATCGACTTAAAAGTCTTGCGCAGCTGGGCGCGTACACGAGCGACAACCTCTAGTGGATTGAAGGGCTTTTTAATATAGTCATCGCCCCCTACAGCAAAACCGGATAAAACATCAAAATCTGAAGACTTGGCTGTTAGGAACAGAATTGGGGCCTCGGTTGTTTTACGAATAAAAGGACATATTTCCAAGCCGCTCGCTCCTGGCATCATAATATCCAGCAGCACAAGATCATAACGTCGCTGCTCGCATTTTTCCAGTGCTTCTTCACCGCTATAGGCCATGTCGATGGAAGTGAAGCCTTCCTTTTTCAATACGGTTGCAACTAATTCTACGATCGATCGCTCATCATCGACGATAAGTATTGCTGCATGCTCCATATGTCTCACCTCGTTCGTTGGTTAGCCTTATTCTAACATGGCAGGCTGGGGTGCTGAATCTTAACTTTACCTTAACGATGTGCTTATTTCGTGCAAAAAGTTTAGCTAAATGTAATGCAGCGTTTCATGGCTGTTAAGATTCGCCAACTATACTTGAGCTAAGCTTACAAAAAGGAGAGAATGAAATGAGACACGCTATTGCGCCATTACTTATTTTGTTGTTGCTGTCGCTGCTCGCTAGCGGGTGCAGCAGTCAACTTGGAAACGGAGGAGATGAAATGGGAGAGAGCAACAAAACGATACAAGAGGGAATGCTCGCATCTGCGATGCAGGAGGGCAAATACGAGGAGATATATAGTCAATTTAGTAAGGAGCTGCAAGAGCTGGTTACATTACGTGATTTTGAAGCACTTGGCACAGAATTTGTTCAGGGTGAACAGTTCGATTTGATTTCCACGATGCCTGTAAATGGTTACCGCGATGAGGTGTGGCATAATCAAGCAAGCTCGCCTAAGGGGATTATGGCTGTGATGGATGGACAACAAACTATCGTTGGGTTTCAGGTGTTGAATCTAGTGAGCTATCCAGAAACCGACCAGCTAAGCTCAGAAACAGCATTTCAGCTTCCTTTTCAAGATGAGTGGCTAGTTTTCTGGGGTGGCAAAAATGTGTTTGTCAATTATCACTACGAATATGATGAAGGGCGCTATGCCTATGATTTTGTAAAGGTGAAGGATGGCTATACGTATGAAGGAGATCCAACCCAAAACGAGAGCTATTATGCGTATGATGAACCGGTACTCGCACCAGCAGCAGGTACAGTCATTGCTGTAGTTGATGGCATTGAGGATAATGTTCCCGGCGAGATGAATCCAGCACAGTCAGCAGGCAATATGGTAGTCATTGAGCATAACAACGGTGAAAAGAGTCTGCTCGCTCATTTCAAAAAGGATTCTATCAAGGTGAAGATGGGAGATTCGGTTGAAGCGGGTCAGTTGCTTGGGACATGCGGCAATTCAGGAAATTCCTCCGAGCCGCATATTCATTATGAGGTAACAAAGCCGCAAGCGGACGGCAGCGAGCTCTCAATTCCGATAACGTTCGAGGACGGTAAGGAATGGGTGCGTGGAGATATTGCAGTAGGAAGTAACTAGCCTTGGGAGCAAGTCTAGCAAAGCTTCGTAAATAGCTTCCTGTACACTTCTAGTGAAGCTTCACATAAAGCATCTCTGGTTAGCGTTATGACGCAAAGACCTGAGATGCTTTTTTACAATTAAAAAAAATTCTTAAAAATTGTGTATTGACGACATTTTAATCAGCTGATATGATTTGGTTAAAGGTTTAATCAATATGTCTGCATAATAATTAAACCTTTAACCATTTGATGAGGAGTAGCTATGAAACAGGAAATAAACATCATGGACGTCGCGCAGCTTGCCAACGTTTCGATTGCAACCGTATCCAATGTAATCAACGGCAAAGGCAGGGTGTCATCGCTGACAGAGAAAAGAGTCCGCAAAGCGATCGACGAGCTCGGCTATGCTCCTAATTTGCTGGCACGCAATTTGAAAACGAAGCGATCTGGTCTTATCGGCTTGGTGGTGCCCACCGTAAAGCCTGGACGGTTGAAGGACAATCCATTTTATTGGGATTTGCTGGCGGGGGTAGAGGAGTACGCGCGTGAACGGGATTTCCACATAATATTATCCGGCTTTGACGAAGCAGAAGAGAGCTTTGAGTTCGTGAAGGAAAGACAGCTGGATGGCTTGATTATTGTTGGGACTGGAGAGCAATCATCAGCAATCGACAAGGTGCTGGCGCTCAATATACCTTTTGTCTTTGTTGATAATTATCTAATGAATCCTGATCTCTATCAAATTTCGCTTGATGACCGACTCGGCGGCTGGCTTGCAACAAAGCATTTGCTTGATTTGAATCATCGAAAGATTGCCGTACATATCGGGGACATTCCGCTTGAGCGTATCCATCAATTTGGCGTACTCCATGAACGTTGGAACGGCTACCGATTGGCATTGGAGGAAGCAGGGATAGCTTATGACGCTTCTTTAATGATTCAGCTCCCAACCTCGATAGAGGGAGGGCAGGAGGCTGCAGAATGGCTGGCGCAGCATTCGGATGTTACAGCAATCTTCTCATTTTCAGATATTGCTGCTATCGGCATTCTAAAAGGGTTAAAGGAACGGGGAATAAAGGTGCCCCAGGACAAATCGGTCATTGGTTTTGACGACCTGTACATGACAGCGTTTACAAGTCCGCCGCTCACAACGGTATCGCAAAATATCGTTGTAAAGGGAATTGCAGCAGCACAGCTGCTCTTTCACCAGATCGAAAACAGTTCTCACTATTCACGAAAGGTGGTGTTGCCAGTAGAACTAAAAATTAGAGAAACAACAGGGTGGTTAAGTAAAGATTAGAAAAATCAATTTCGTCAAATTAAAAAATTCATTGCAAACCTAAGGGAGGATTTTACATTGAGAACAAAACGAATGTTAGCACTCGTAATGACGATGATTCTTGTAACGGCTATGTTGGCAGCTTGCGGTCCTGATCGCGGCAATTCCGGCAACACGAATCAAGGCTCTAATCAGCCAACAAACAATAATCCAACCAGTACGCCTGAAGGCTCGGATGAAACATCAAACCTGCCTGAAAAACCAGCAGAGTTGAAGGTATGGGCAGATGACACTGCTGATAAACTTGCCGCATTGGAAACGATTACGAATAAATACACAGAACAAACAGGTATTCCAGTAAAAATTACACCGATCGCGATGAACGATCAGATCCAAGCGCTATCGCTTGACGGTCCTGCAGGCAATGGTCCTGACCTATTCTATCAGCCGGGTATCGGAAGCCTTTCCGTACAAGGACTAGTTCAACCGATGGAAATTAGCGATGAGGTTAGAGCTGATTTCACTGAGGATGCGCTTGGTGCACTAAGCTACGATGGTCATTTGTATGGTATGCCTTTCGTTGTTGAAACGTACGCGTTGCTTTACAACAAAGCGTTAATCCCAGAAGCTCCCAAAACAATTGCAGAGCTTGAGAAGCTTGCTGAAGATATGACTAATGCAAGCAACAATGAATACGGCTTCTTATTTAATGCAACAGATTTCTACTTCGCATGGGCATTCATGGGCGGAAGTGGCGGATACATTTTCAAGGAAGATGGAAATGGTTTTGACATTTCTGACATCGGCTTTAATAAGGAAGGCTCAGTTGAAGGCGCCTCATTAATTCAAAGCTGGTTTGACAAAGGCTACCTGCCAAAAGGCGTGAATGGTGATGTTGTTGGCGGCTTGTTTAATGAAGGCAAAGTAGCAGCAGTTATTAACGGTCCTTGGGCAATTACAGATCACCGTGCGCAGCTAGGCGATAACTTGGCGGTTGCACCTCTTCCAGTAATGGATAATGGCAATCATCCTGAATCCTTTATCGGCGTGAAGGGCTGGATGCTGTCTGCATTCTCGCAGCATGCATACTGGGCAACTGATCTAGCAGTATTTTTGACGAACGCGGAAAACTCTCTAGAGTGGTTCAAGCAAACAGGCGAAACGCCTCCTAACTTGAAGGCGCTAGAAGACCCTGCAATTACGGAGGATCCGCTTGTAGTAGGCTTCACGGAGCAAACAAAATACGGCAAGCCTTTCCCTAACGTGGCTGAGCTATCTCATGTATGGGATCCAATGGCCAATGCATTGAAATTCATTAGCGAAGGCCAAGATGTTCAGGAGGTTCTGGACGAGGCTGTCGTGCAAATTCAAGATCTAATCAAAATGGCTGGCGCCAACCAATAATTACATGAAGCGGGGGATGTGTGAGCATCTTCCGCTTCCACAAAGAAGGTGTGAACTTGAAACCACAATCAGAAACGACCGCTGTCCATCGGTTCTCGTCTCATAAGCCAGTTCTAGCTGTGCTGCTGTCTATATTGCCTGGACTTGGTCAGCTTTACAATCGCAGATGGATCAAGGGGATATTATTTCTTGTTTTATCGTTTGCCATGCTGGGATTGCTGTATGACTTCATGAACATTGGCTTCTGGGGCATTTATACATTAGGTACAATCCCCATGGTGGATGATTCAAGAAGCTTGCTCGTTCAGGGCTTGTTAAGCATCCTGGTCACCCTCTTTTTACTCGTTTTTTATGTATATAATTTGTTCGATGCGCACAAGGATGCTAGTGGGCTGAAGCAGGGCTTCAGGCTTCCGAGTGTGGCAGAAGGCGCTCGATTAACCTGGGATCGCGGTTTCCCATACTTTATGGTGCTGCCAGGCTTGTTTATTCTAACGTTTGTCGTGATCTTTCCGCTATTGTTCATGATCGCGCTTGCGTTCACCAACTACAATATGTACAATTCGCCGCCTGCAAAGCTGCTTGATTGGGTAGGCTTCGAAAACTTTAAAGTGCTGTTTACTGATCCTTCGTGGCGAAGCAGCTTGCTATCGGTGCTATCTTGGACAGTAATCTGGACCTTTGTTGCCACTACGCTGCAAATTGCGCTGGCAATGGGTCTTGCCGTTATGGTGAATGATACGAGAGTAAAATTCAAACGATTGATCCGTATCATATTTATTTTGCCTTGGGCGGTTCCGTCCTTTGTTACGATTCTAATTTTCGCAGCGATGTTTAATGATGGCTTCGGCGCCATCAATCGCGAGCTGCTTGCGCCATTTGGCATCTCGATTCCATGGATGAGTGATCCAACTTGGGCAAGAATCAGCATCATTATGATTCAAGTATGGCTGGGCTTTCCGTTTGTATTCGCCTTGTTTAGCGGTGTGCTGCAAAGCGTATCGAAGGAATGGTACGAGGCTGCTGAGGTAGACGGAGGCAGTCGTTGGGCAAAGTTCAGACATATTACGATGCCGCATGTTATGTATGCAACAGCACCGCTGTTAATTATGCAGTATGCGGGCAACTTCAACAATTTCAACGTCATCTATTTGTTCAATCAAGGCGGACCACCTGTGCGCGGACAGATGGCTGGCGGAACTGACATTTTGATTTCGTGGGTTTACAAGCTCACCTTTGAAAACAACAATTACAAAATGGCAGCTGTGATTTCGATTATTATGGGCGTTATTGTTGCGATTCTGGCACTGCTGCAATTCCGCAGAAGCCGTTCGTTCAGAGAGGAGAAGATGTACTAAAATGGGAAAAACGTTAAAGAATCGTTTGGAGCTTACAGGCATTTATTTCATCGTACTGCTTATGTTTCTCATTATATCCTATCCTCTTCTATGGACGATCAGCTTGTCCTTGAATCCGGGAAGCAGCCTGTTCAGCTCCAGTCTTATTCCTGAAAATTGGTCGCTGGTTCATTACAAATGGCTGTTCACTGATCCTAGCAGCAATTACTTGCTCTGGTATAAAAATACGTTGTTTGTTGCAACGATTACGTCGATTGCATCGGTAATCGTCGTTGCATTCGTAGCCTTTGCCTTCTCACGCTATGAGTTTGTAGGTAGAAAGTATGGAATATATTCCTTCCTGCTGCTGCAAATGTTTCCCGTATTGATGGGGATGGTGGCTATTTATTTGCTGCTGAATACGGTGGGGTTGCTTGATTCCCTATGGGGCTTGGTGATCATATATATTGGCGGTGGATTGCCGATGAACGCCTTTTTGGTTAAGGGCTATTTTGATACGATCCCAAGGGACTTGGACGAATCAGCGAAGATCGACGGTGCAGGACATTTTCGAATCTTCTTTCAAATTTTGCTGCCGCTTGCAAAGCCAATTATTGCAGTAGTAGCACTATTCAACTTTATGTCTCCATTTATGGACTTTTTGCTGCCGCGCATTATATTGCGCAGCCCGGAAAAATTCACACTGGCGCTCGGCCTATTCAACTTCATTAACGATAAGTTTGCCAACAACTTTACGAGATTCGCGGCA
Source organism: Paenibacillus septentrionalis (assembly GCF_042659865.1). Lineage (NCBI taxonomy): Bacteria > Bacillati > Bacillota > Bacilli > Caryophanales > Paenibacillaceae > Paenibacillus > Paenibacillus septentrionalis. The sequence goes on along the minus strand of NZ_JBHSTE010000003.1, from coordinate 250,718 downwards.
GGTGCTGTGCTTATTGCCGTACCGATTGCAATCGTCTTCCTGTTCCTGCAGCGTTATCTAATCTCGGGCTTGGCAGACGGAGCGACCAAGGGCTAAGCAGCTTCTTGAACGGACAGCAGCTGTCCTGCTGCATATGACATTTAATTTAATGTGCATATGATGAGCGTTCAACCGAACTAGATACAGATATATGGAGAGGAGACAACCAACATTGGAAACTAGTCTATCGATACATCCCGAACATTTTGAAGCTGAACAGATAGAGCCGATTACATCTCCTGGCAATGTCAATCAGGTCCAAGTGCTTGGGAGAAGTATTCATTTTCAATGTCAGCATGCTGAAGTATACGTTGTTATTTATACAGATTCTATTATTCGTCTGCTGTATCGTCCGACAGGCGGAGCGCTTTATTTTGAAAGCTATGGCGTTGTGCTGAAGCCGCAGCCTTGCACGATGAAGGTCGAGCAGCTTGAGCAGCAGACGATCGTGTACACGGCAAAGGTGAAGGCAGTCGTTAAGCACCAGCCGTTTCAAATTAGCTTCTTCGATGCTGAAACGGGCGCACCAATTATGGATGAGCCCGTGGATGGCACGGGTATCACCGCGTCAGGTCAGGTTCGCTGTACAAAGCAATCCTCGCCTGAGGAGCGCTTTTACGGCTTCGGTGAAAAAGCTGGCTTCCTGAACAAAAAAGGCGAGAAGCTGATGATGTGGAACACGGATGTGTACGCGCCGCATAATCAGGAAACGAATGCGCTGTACGTATCAATTCCGTATTACATCGCGATGAACGGGAAGCGTACCTACGGCTTGCTGTTCGATAATACGTCAGAGACCTATTTCGATATGCGCCATCCCGAATATATGACGTTTGGTGCGGAGCATGGGGATATCGACTATTACCTGCTGGCAGGCCCTGTTGCAAAGGAAGTGCTCGCCCAGTATCGCGAGCTGACAGGGTATGCGCCGCTGCCGCCGAAGTGGTCGCTTGGCTACCATCAGTCTCGTTACAGCTACCAAAGCGAGTCAGAGGTGCTGCAGCTTGCTGAAACGTTCCGCAGCAAGCGAATTCCGCTCGATGCGGTGTATCTTGATATTCATTATATGGATGGCTATCGCGTCTTTACAGTCGATCAGGAGCGTTTTCCTAAGTTCGCAGAGATGAACAGCAGCTTGAGGGAGCAAGGAATTCGTCTTGTCACCATTGTGGACCCCGGGGTTAAGCAGGATGAAGGCTACCACGTCTATGATGAGGGAGCGAAGCATCGCTATTTTTGTGAGGATGAACAGGGCAACAGCTTTATAGGTCCTGTCTGGCCGGGTGACAGTGCATTTCCCGACTTTACGAGCAAGCAGGTAAGACGCTGGTGGGGAGAAAAGCAGGATTGGCTTATTCAGCAGGGCGTAGCAGGTATCTGGAATGATATGAACGAGCCTTCGGTGTTTAACGAATCGAAAACGATGGATTTGCACATCCTGCAGGCTCATGAAGGAAGAGGGGCTCGCAAGACGCATGGCGAGCTGCACAATGTATACGGACTGACGATGACGAAGGCCACCTATGAGGGGCTGATCAACTCGCTGCAAAAGCGTCCTTTCGTATTAACGCGCTCAGGCTATGCAGGCATTCAGCGCTATGGGATGGTATGGACGGGAGATAACCGCAGCTTCTGGGAGCATCTGCAAATGCTGATCCCGATGTGCTTAAATCTCGGACTATCAGGGGTGCCGTTTTGTGGTGCTGATGTTGGCGGCTTCGCACATGATGCGCAAGGCGAGCTGCTTGTAAGGTGGACACAGGCTGCTGCCTTTACCCCGTATTTCCGCAACCATAGCGAGCTGAAAAGCTCGCGTCAGGAGCCGTGGGTGTTTGGCGAGAAGATCGAAGCAGCCGTTCGTGAGGCGATTGAGCTGCGCTATCGCTGGCTGCCGCAGCTGTATACATTAGCAGAGGAAGCTTCACGTACAGGCATTCCAATTATGCGACCGATGTTTTTGGAGTATCCAGACCTAGCAGGAGCCGAAAGCATTACCGACCAATTCATGTTTGGAGACAACGTGCTAGTAGCACCAATTTTACGTCCTGATCATCATAGCCGTACCGTATTGCTGCCATCAGGCGGCTGGTTCGACTATTGGACTGACAGCTATATAGAGGGTGGTCAGGTGATTGCAGCCAGCGTAGAGCTGCAGCAAATTCCACTGTATATTCGCGCAAACTCAGTACGCTTTGAGGAGCCTACCCGACAATCAACAGCTGAACCAGCAGAGCAGATCGTGGTTCACATTTACGTTGATGGTCAGCAGAATAAGCTGCACTATCGTCTTTATGAAGATGATGGTGAAACGTTTAATTTTAATGGTACGTCAGATGCTGTACAGGATGGTGCAGAGGCAGCTACAAGTCATACGCAGGCAAGAGAAGAAGCAGAGGCAGAGCCGACAAATGAGACAACTCAAATGGAACAGGAGCTCGGCATTCAGCCGCATATGTATGAGCAGCCAGCTTATCAAGGCGTCGCAGCGTATGAGGTGTTAGGGACGATTGAGCTGGATCAGCAGCGCTTAACAATTACTGAGCAGAAGCTGCAAAACAGCTATCGTCCGACTTGGCTAACACGCAAATTTGTCGTGCACAGCCTTGTGCCAGTTCAGGAAATTAGCGTGGAAGGCACAATCGTTTCACTACAGCAGGAAGCGGATGGCTGCTATTATGCAGTTATTCCGTTCGAAAACTAAACACATAGCACACTAAAGAATACACTTACGAGGGGAGCTTTATGATGGTAACAGTTCAACGGCTAAAAATGATTGCTTTAGCATTGCTGCTGCTGATTGGCTCCCTTCCTGCTTTTCCGAGCGGGAAGGTGCAGGCAGCAGATGGGCAAGCGGAAGCTGCTCAAAATGCGTATGTACGCATTCAAAATCAGTATACGGGCGCTTATTTATATGCGCTGGAAGACAAGGTTGCATACGGCAGCCCGGTAGAAACCGATCAAGCCTCGCATTGGCTAATCAAGCAGGAAGGCGAGTTTGTTACGCTGCAAAACCGTGAAACTGGTAAATGGATGGCGATGTCGGAGGTTGACTCTCATTTAGAGCCGATTGTGCTTCTCGACAGCGACCAGATCAACGAACTTACAGTAGCAGAACGATATCAGTGGCATTTGTTGAATGCGCTTACAGATGGATTTTTCAATCTAGAAAGCGCTGCGAAGCCACAGGCTTATGTGCATATCGAGGATTCAACTGGCTATGCTCAGGCAAGCCAACTTCCGCCGCAATGGGGAAGTGTGCAGTGGAAGCTGGAGCCTGTTACGACGTATATGCGCTTGAAAAACAGCTATACAGGCGATTATCTGATAGCGCTGGATGATAAGGTCAGCTATTCAGCAAGCGTAGTAGAAGCAAACCCTGCATCCCACTGGATCATCGAACAGCAGGGAGAAGCGGTTCGCTTCATCAATCGCAGCAGCGGCGCGATCATATCGCGAAGCGGCTTACAGGATCATCTTAGTCCGCTTGTGCTGGAAGCTGCCAGCGATCCGTCAGCCGAGCAGACGCTATGGAATATGGTTGGTGCAGGCGATGGAGTGTGGAATATTCAAAGCAGCGAGCATAGCGAGCAGCTCATTCATGTGCAGGATTCAACGGGCTACGCGCAAGCAAGCTCTATTCCTGGCAACTGGGGCTCCGCTCAATGGATACTGGAAGAGGTAAAAGCGAAGTCATCTTATATCGAAAATCCAGGCGAAGAGCAGCCAGGCTACATACGCATTAAAAACGACTGGCTTGAGCTGTACATGTATGAGGATGAAGGCGTGCTTCGTTACGGCAATATGAGTCCTTCTGATGAACGTGGTCATTGGCTTGTGGAAGAGCATGATGGCGCATATACGCTGAAAAATCGTGCAACAGGACATTATGTCAGCTTGAGAGGAGTTGCTGATGACGCCACGCCTGTACCGCTCGTCGCACAGACAGAAGTGAGTGCTGATTTGCTATGGAGCATCTCGAACATGCAGACGGCTGGCAATAAGCATATAAGAGCTATAGGCGAGCAGGGAGATGTATTTTTGCATGTAGAGAAAAGACTTGGCTATGTGCAATACGGTGCTATTCCTGCAGCATGGGGAAGCCCGCAGTGGAGATTCATTGCGGTAAAGGATGAAGGTCCGGGCTATATTCGCTTGAAGAACAGCTATACCGGCCAATATCTATACCAGCAGGGTGACAAGGTGGCCTATGGTGAGCCTTCGTTAGAGGATGCCGCTTCCCATTGGCAGCTTGAAGACATGGGCAATGAGCAGTACCGCATTAAAAATCGCGCGACTGGACATTACATGCACGTCGAAGGGATGGATCAGGATGAGAAGGCTCATCTTGCCGCGCTTCCTGTAGGAGAAGTAGAGGCGAGCTGGCACAGTGCAAGATGGACGCTGCCAGAGAGCAATAATGATGCGATCAACATCGTTAATGTTTATCAGCCTGAACGACTTGTACATGTAGAGGATGGAACAGGCTATGCGCAGGCGAGCAGCATTCCAGCATTCTGGGGCAGTGCTGGCTGGTTGATAGAGGAAGCGCCAGAGCATTTGCCGATTGAGATTCCAGCTGGCTATGCTCGCTTGAAAAATGCTGCTACCTCTCACTATTTATACGAAAATGCGAACGGTGTTGTTTTACATGGAGCGATCGAGGAAACAGACGGTAGAGGGCATTGGCTTATTGAGCAGCATGCAGACTCGCCGCAGCAGTATACGATTACTAACCGTTTAACAGGCAACCAAATCCAATATAGCGAGAAGGATCAGCTGCTTGTTACCACTCATGCAGCGACAGAGGAGCAGCAGAGCTACTGGTGGATAGAGCCAGCGCCAACAGGCAGCCATGCGCTAATTCGCAGTACTGCAGCTTCGCTTGAATATATTCATCTACGCGATCGTGCGGGCTATGCGCAGCAGTCATTGCAATCCATAGAGTCGGCAGATTTGCATTGGAGCATTGAACCAGCAAGCGAGACGCTCGTGCCTTACGAGGAAGAAAGCAATGATGAGCCCGTATATACAAGCTGGATTGCGCATCAACAGCCATTTCAGCTGCATGTAGAAGGAAAGCAGCTGCTAGTAAAACAGGAGCAGGTTGTGCTTGAAGACAGCTCAGATTCCCATTTGCCAGAGGAGGCTGAATGGGTGCTATGGGATTACAACGGTTATCAATGGCTGCAGCATCATGCAACAGGTCAATTCGCCTATTGGAACGAGCAGCTAAGCCGCTATGAGCTGACAACGAAGGAGCAGCTTGGCTTGCAGCCAGATGCAAGCTGGTCCTGGCAGATGTCTTCAGGTACAGGCAAGCTTCTGCTCGCTCCAAATACGCACACAGCTTCAAGTGGAGGTGCTGCGCAAAGTGATGAGCAAGCGTCAGCTGTTGCACCGCATCTAACTATTGTATATGTTGCATCGGATGTGACAATTCAAGCTGAGGATGCTTTTGCTAGAGGCGGGCTTGCGGTTGAGCGTGCTCTGGCGAAGCAGTACGAAGGAAGCGGGATCGTTGCTGGCTTTACCGATACAGAGCATCAGCTGCTATTTACGGTGCATGCCCCAGAGGACGGAGCGTATGCAGCGACACTGCGCTACACGTTTACTGGCAGCCGCAGCAAGCAGCTGGCCTTCAAGATCAACGGTCTTGCGGGTGGAGCTGTACAGCTTACTCCAGCAGCAAATTGGGATGCATGGCAATCGGCTCAGCTGGAGCTTTCGCTGCGCAAAGGGCTTAATACGATTGTCTTGTCCAGCGCGCGCAGCGACAAGCAGCCGCTATGGCTGGATCAAATCACGATAGAGCAGGTACTGCCGCTAGCTTATCGCGGCGCAACAGTTGAAACAACCGTGTATGAGGCTGAGCTGGCAGCTACAACAGGCGAGCGACTGGAGCCAAGCAGACATTATTATTCGATTGCAGCTGAAAGCTCGGCAAGAAGCGCAGTTAAGCTGACGGAAGCAGCGGATTACATTACGTTCGAGGTTCAGCAGCCAGCCAATCGCTTAACGCTGCGCTATGTGTTGCCTGATAGCGAGGATGGCAGCGGAATTGAAGCGCAATACGGGCTGCAAATTAATGGAGAGGAGGTAGCAACGCCTGTACTTACCTCGGAATATACGTGGGTGTACGGCAGCTATCCATGGACGAATCGTCCGGCAGATGGCAATGCCCATCGTTTCTATGACGAGCACACGATTGAAATTCCAGAGGTTAAAACGGGCGATACTATTACGATTCACAAGCTGAATGATCAGCCTTATCTGATTGTCGATCTCATTGAGCTTGCCCTTGCTCCCGAAGCATATGAGCAGCCGCAAGGCTATGTAAATGCTGCTGATTATGGAGCGATTGCAGATGATGGATTGGATGATCGAGCAGCTATTATGGATGCGATTGAAGCTGCTCGGAAGCTAGGCTACGGCGTGTATATTCCTGAGGGACAATATGTAATCGCAGGCGAGCCCATACCACTATCTGATATTAAGATTCGCGGTGCTGGCAAATGGCATACCGAGCTCGTTGGCTATGGCTTTATGGGGCTTGGCAATCATGTTGAGGTTTATGATCTAGCGATTGATGGCAAACGTTCCGCTCGCATAGACGAGCTGGAGGAATCAGGCTTCGATGGTACCTTTGGCGAAGGCTCGATTTTAGCACATTTGCATATCAATCGTACGAAAACAGGCATTTGGATTAACCAGAAAGAGCTTGAAAACGGTGAAATGCTGAATACTACCGGTTTATATGTATCCGATGTTCAAATTCGTAATACGTATGCGGACGGTATTAACTTCAGCAGCGGCACAAGTCATTCTATGGCTGAGCATGCCTCGATTCGCTATCCGGGTGATGATGGCCTAGCGATGTGGGCAAACGGCATTCAATCCGAAGGCAATACGTTCCGCTACAATACGGTAGATTTGCCGTGGCTGGCGAGCAATATCGCGATCTATGGTGGAAAGGACGTCACCGTAACGGATAATCTCGTAACAGATACGGTAGCTTTCGGTGCAGGAATTAGCGTTAGTACGCGACATAATCCTGAAAAATATGAAGGTACAACGCTGGTAGCACGCAATACGCTGCTCCGTACAGGAGGCAGAGAATATAACTGGCCTGCTGATTTTGGCGCAATGTTCATTCATACAAGTGATCGACCGCTTGAAGCAAGCGTCTATATTACAGACAACATCGTGATCGACAGTACGTATCAAGGGATTTCCTTCCTTGGCGAGCAGCCTGCAAGCGGATTGGTGCTTGAGCGCAACAGTGTCGATCGTTCTGGCACTTGGGGGATCGCAACCTCTGGCAACATCTCGGGCTCTGCTGAAATCGGCAGCACGCTTGTTAGAGCTTCCAGACTGGGTGATTTGCGTGAGGGAGCGGCAGCCTTTGAGCTGAAGCGCTTGAACCAAGGCTATAGCTTTAACAATCCTACTTTCTATGCCGAATTTGCTGGTGAACGTCAAGCGCCAGTGACGCTGGAAATGGGTGATGTGATGGAGGTAGAGGTCTTTACTTCCGCAGGAGATAAGCTGGATTCGGCAACGATTACAGCTAGTGGAGAGGCAGTCACCGTATTGCCGAACAACAGCCTGCAGGCTGTTAAGGCTGGGCCAAGCACGGTAACGATTACAGCTGGCAGCAGCTCAAGATCGTATACAGTAAATGTACTGGATACTACGCCGCCAGTGTGGGCTTCTACCAATGCAGAATTGAAAGCAGCCGCACAAGGATCAGCTTCTGTAAAGCTAACACTACCAGAGGCTAGTGATGAAAGCAGGATCAGCTATCGTCTAATTTGGAATGGCGGTTATCAGCTTGTAGCTGGATCGGAGAACGAGCTGCTTGTGACAGGTTTGCAATCTGGCAGTCGCTATCAATTCACTCTGCACGCGGTAGATGCAAGCGGCAACTGGACTGAGGATGGATTGACAGCATCGGCAGCTACTGCAAGCATGCCAGTTCCTCAGCCTGAGCCCGTACAACCACAGCCTGAATCGAGCTTCCATACGAAGGAGCAAATGAACGAGCAAGGCGAGGCGGTAACGGTTTATCAGGTAACAGATCAGGCTTGGCAGCAATGGATCGATCAAGCAGAAGGTAGCACGCTACTCGTGAGCTTGCCTGCGTCAGCTGCGTTGATGCCTGCGGCACTAGAGCTTTCTGCTAAGCAATTGCAAGAGCTAAAGGAGCAAGGACAGCTGGCTGCATTAGCCGTACAAGTAGGCGGTATACGTTATGAGCTGCAGCTTGATGCATTAACCGCTCAGCTAGGTCAGCTTGGCACGACACTTGCAATTCATCTATCACAATCTGATGATCTGCCGATCAACCTATCGCATATGCATCCGCAAGGTTCGCTTCATTTTATTTCCTTGCAGGTTGATGACAAACCAATCGATGCAGCGAGGCAGAAGCTGGCTGTAAAGGTGCAGGCAGAGCTTGCAAGAACAGCTGCCTCTGATGCTGTAGGAAACCTAAGCATTCAATATTATGATGCCACGAGCGAGCAATATCGCTATGTTCCAGCGCGATTCTCTGAGAAGTCTAGCGGGGGATGGATCATGACGATTCCGCAGCTGTATAGCAGCAACTGGATTGTAGTAGAACAATCTCGAAGCTTTGAAGATAGCAACGCACATTGGGCTCGTCAAGAGATAGAACGCCTTGCTTCTTACGGGATTATCAATGGCAAGAGCGCTGCTCGCTTTGCGCCAGAGAAGCAGGTGACGCGAGCTGAATTTGCACAGCTTATCGTAAATATGCTAGGGCTTCCTCGTACTGGAGCTACACGCTTTACAGATGTTGCAGAGGATGCTTGGTACTACGGAGCGGCAGGCTTGGCTGGCGAGCTGGAGATTGCTCAAGGCTATGCAGATGGCAGCTTTAAGCCGCATGCCTCGATTACTCGTGAGCAGCTTGCTGTTATGGTTGTTCGCGCCCTACGTCAAGCGCAGCCAGAGCTGGTTAATGTGCAGGTGGATTTGTCACAGTATCGCGATCATAAGCAAGTATCACCATGGGCGCAAGCCGATATTGAAACAGCAATTGCGATCGGCTTGATGAAAGGCTCGACAGCGGAGACGCTAGCGCCTGCAAGCTATGCGACTCGTGCGGAGGCAGCGGCGTTTATCGATCGCTTACTTCAATACATGCTGGACGATGCTGAACAGCAGTAGTTTGGAATAACGCCTGGCTGGGAGAGGGACTCTTCCAGCCAGTACACGCAAGCCATGCAAGTCATGAAGTGAAAAATAGCAAGAGAAAGGAATGTGAACGATGCCAGTAAAACGAATCAAAATGAAAACGAGTTTGGTATGCGTCATCATGATCTGTCTTATTTTCTCTTTGCTCCCACTCAGCTCTAAGGTGTATGCTGCAAGCTATGAAGCGGAGCTCGCTTCCCTGCAAGGTGGAGCAAGCTTTGCCTCTAACCATAGCGGCTACTCTGGCACAGGCTTCGTAGGAGGCTTTACAGACAGCAATAAAGGAAGCGCAGCCGTACAGTTTACGGTCAGCTCTCCAACTGCTGCCCCGCATCAAGTCAGTCTGCGTTATGCGAATGGAACAGGAAGTACGATGACGCTTAGCTTGTACGTCAACGGCATCAAGCAAAAGCAAATCTCGCTTCCGGCAACTGCAAGCTGGAATTCGTGGTCAACGGTAAGTGAGCTTGTCCAGCTGCAAGCGGGCAGCAACACGATTATGTACAAATTTGATCATACGGATAGCGGCAATGTTAATCTGGATAAGCTGGACGTTGAGCCTGCTGCTCCTGCCAGTGGACCACGTTTTGAAGCGGAAGCCGCTATATTATCTGGAGGAGCGACGGTAGAAACGGAGCATGCGGGCTATTCTGGCACAGGCTTTGTAGGAGGCTTCACGGATAGCAATAGAGGCAGTGCAGCTATTACATTTGCCATGAATCTGACTACCAGCGGAACGCACGCCTTTACAATCCGTTATGCCAATGGTACGGGCAGCAGCAAAACGGTAAGCTTATATGCTGATGGTGTAAAGCAGCGTCAAATTACACTTCCAGCGACAGCAGGCTGGAGCAGCTGGGGAACGATTAGCGAAAGTCTTACGCTAAGCAGCGGCTATCATACGATCGCTTTACGATTCGAGAGTTCGGACAGCGGCAATGTAAATTTTGACTATATAGAGCTGGCAGGTGCGACACCAACACCAACACCAACGCCAACACCAACACCAACGCCAACACCAACACCAACACCAACACCGACACCTCCAGTGGGCGGCTACAGCTATGAGGCAGAGGATCAATTTATCGCTGGAGGAGCAACGGTATCTAGTAATTATGTAACAGGTCTGAATACCGAGGGAGCACGCCTGATCTTTACCGTTCGTGCTGCCCAAGAGAGCAATTCAACTACGGTTTTGCGCTACGCTAAAGCAAGCGGCGGCAATGCTCAGCTGAATGTTTATGTGAATGGATTGTTTGCCAAAACAATTACGTTGCCAAGTACAGGAGGTAGCACAGCATGGAATAACTATACGGATAGCTTCTTGCTGCGCAAAGGGGTCAATACGATTAGTCTGCAATATGATGCAGGCAATACAGGCGGTATCAATGTCGATAGATTGACATTAAGCAATGGTGTGCCGCTTGAAGCGCGCGGTGCAAGCTTGCCTTATGTCGAGCTTGAGGCTGAGCATGGCACGACCAACGCAGCTATTTTGAGTCCATCTCGTACTTACTTGACAGTAGAAGCAGAATCATCAGGCAGAAGTGCAGTAAGATTGACCAATACTGGTCATTATGTGCAGTGGACTGCGCCAATCGACACAACAGGTCTGGTCATTCGTTACCAGATGCCAGATGCCCCTAATGGCGGTGGCGTGGAGGATACGCTTAGTCTGTATGTGAACGGCGTGAAGAAGCAAACGCTGCAGCTAAGCTCGAAATATGCCTGGACGTACGGCGAATACCCATATCACGATCATCCGTCGGGCGGCAATGGGCATCATTTTTACGATGAAAGTCGATTTAATATAGATGCGATTCCGGCAGGAGCAACCGTAAGATTACAGAAGGACAGCGGCGATACAGCAAGCTACTACACGATCGATCTTATCAACTTTGAGCAAGTTCCAGCGGCATACAGCATGCCGAGCAATTTTGTAAGCATCACAGATTTTGGAGCAGTGGCCAATGATTCAGGCGATGATACCAACGCGATCAGAAATGCGATTAGCTATGCCAAAGCAAATGGCAAGGCAGGCGTTTGGATACCGCAGGGTACATTTAGAATGAATGATCGCGTCAATGTCGACAACATCCATATTCGCGGAGCGGGACCGTGGCATACCGTGCTGCAGGGAACAGGCGGCAAGGGCGGCTTCTACGGAACAGGCAGCAGCGTAACGATTGCCGATCTAGCGATATACGGAGACTCGCTATTCCGCAACGACAGCGGCGACCATGCAGCATTTGAGGGGAATTTTGGACAGCGTTCGTTAATTCAAAATATTTGGGTTGAGCATATGAAGGTAGGCATTTGGCTGAACTCAGGAACAGACGGCCTATACATTGTTGAGGGAAGAATTCGCAACACTTGGGCTGACGGAGTGAATTTCCATGGCGGCGTAAAGCGAACGACCATTAGTCATTTTAATGTGCGTAACACAGGAGATGACGCATTCGCCATGTGGTCAAGCGGCTCGGCCAACGAGCATAACAGCTTCCGCTACAACACCGCACAGGTGCCAGTGCTGGCAAATACGTATGCCATCTACGGCGGTACGTCCAACAAAATACTCGACAATATCGGATCAGATACAGTAACGGCATCTTCTGGTATCGTCATCAGCACACGGTTCAACCCAACACCATTTGCTGGAACAACAGAGGTGAAGCGCAATACGCTCAACCGCACAGGCGGCTGGGAGCCAAACTGGAACACCAGCTTCGGCGGCTTATGGATTTACGCAGAGGGGCAAACCATTAGCGCGCCAATCGTGATCGAGGATCTGCAGCTCAACAGCAGCACCTATGAAGGCGTAAAATTCAGCTACGGGCAAAGCATAACCAATGTGTCGCTCAACAACGTTAACATTAACGGAGCAGGCACATACGGACTAGTCTTCGACAGTGTCACAGGCTCGGCAACATTTACGAACGTAAAAGTGACAGGCGCAGCATCCGGTGGCATCAGCAACCCAGGCAACCAATATACGATCATTTCAGGCGGCGGCAATACAGGCTGGTAGATAGAAAGACGAAAAGCAGGCTTCGGAAATTCGAAGCCTGCTTTTTATGTTGGTTGTATGGTGAGTCTATTCATTTAACCTTGGGCTAGCAATAAACGACAGTAAGAAGTAGTTAGGCTAATTTTGGAGTAGATGTGCTTAATGGAACATCTCACGCAAAACCCGATAAGCCCGCTCCTGATCTGAGGTGTCCTGCTCTTTAAGCATGAGGATAATTTTCCATATCCATTCATCCTGCTGATAGGAATCAAGTGGCTCCTTATGAGCAAAGAACGCATAAACGTTAACCTGCAAAGCATCTGCAATTTTTTCTAACGTCTGCAGCTGTAGATTCTGTTCACCACGCTCCACACGCCCCACATAAGTCCCTTGAGAATCAAGGGCTTCTGCTAACTGCTCCTGTGTCCAGCCTTTTAAGAGACGGTAGTACCGTATTCGTTCTCCAATCTCCTTAGCAAATTGATTCAATGGTCACACCTCTTTCTATTAAAAAGTGTAGACCATCACTCTATTCAGTATGCAGTCCATTTAAAGTTCTGAAATATTTAAAATGATTGAACTTTAAAGTTCGTTTGTGTATAATTTCCATAACCTGTAACTTGAGGGTGAAGTTATGCTAGAGTCGTTCTAGTTCATAAAACGATACATAACGAAATGAGATGATAAAATGAGAAAACACTTCTCTAAGAATCAGATCAATGTAGAGGCTAGAAACTGTCACATTATAAAAAATCTACAAGACAAAATAGAGGAATTAAGAATAGAATTAACCAATTTGGCTTCACTCGAGGGACTTCAAGGAGAACAGACATTGAAAAAGTCAAGAGAGCTAGATCAACTCTTAAACAGATATTACCGTGAAAAACTAGAATTCGAAAAAAAATATATCTCAGCACGTATAAAGGAGCCTACTGAAAAGGGGAGAAAGTCTCATTGATCCGCTAGCAAGAGGCCCCGAAGCAATGCCCCCAAGAAGCCCTCCACGAGCAACCTACAAAAGTCTCCAGCGAAGTTGAACGAGCACCGAGCGACCCTCATTCCGAAGGAATGTTAGAGCGAGAGAGCAAGTGAGACGGAGCGCTGAGTAGCGAGAATGCATCGTAGAATCCACTAGCAAGAGACCCCGAAGGGATGCCCCAATAAGTCCCCCACGAGCAACCTACAAAAGTCACCAGCGAAGTTGAACGAGCACCGAGCGACCTCATTCCGAAGGAATGTTAGAGCGAGAGAGCAAGTGAGACGGAGCGCTGAGTAGCGAGAATGCATCGTAGAATCCA
>NZ_JBHSTE010000003.1:129812-237056 GCF_042659865.1 Paenibacillus septentrionalis | reverse complement strand
ACTAGCAAGAAACCCCGAAGCGATGCCCCCAAGCAGTCCCCCACGAGCAACCCGCAAAAATCTCCAGCGGAGCCATACATGCTCTAAAAGCGACCCTCATTCCGCAGGAATGTTCGAGCGTTAGAGCATGTAAGGCGAAGCGCTGAAAATAATTCAATTGACTTGCCCGAGAATATGGTAAAATATATCCATATGCAAGGTCAGAAGGGTGAAAGTGAGCGAACGTTTCATGAAGAAAGATATAAGTATCGTTGATGTAGCAGAGGAAGCTGGCGTATCAATCGCTACAGTGTCCAATGTCATTAACCAGAAGGGCAGAGTCTCCGAAAAAACGCGTAAAAAAATTTTACAAATCATCGACAACCTTGGCTATACGCCAAACCTGACTGCGAGGAATCTGAAAACACGAAGAAGCGATCTGATCGGCATGGTCATTCCCGTTATGAAGCCAGGTCGAATGCAGGATAACCCATTTTATTGGGACTTGCTTGCTGGAGTAGAAGAAGGGGCAAGAGATCGACGCTTTCATATCATATTGATGGGTATTGATGAAGCGACCGAGACATTTTCATTTGTAAAAGAGCGTCAGCTTGACGGCTTGATCGTAGTTGGAACAAACGAGGGCTCGCAGGTTATAGAACGGTTAAACAAGCTGAACATCCCAATTGTGTTTGTCGATAGCTACTTAGCCAGTGATGAATACTATCAGGTTTGCCTCGAGGATCGATATGGCAGCTATTGTGCGACAAAGTATTTGATAGAGCTTGGCCATTCAAAAATTGCGATATTAACGGGGGAAGTGCCTGAAGATCAACTGCCAAACTATGGGGTGCTTCATGAGCGCTGGCTTGGATACAAGGATGCGCTTGCCGAAGCAGGGATAGCTTATGACTCACAGATGATCATTCAGCTGCCGACATCGTTAGAGGGAGGTTATCGCTCTGTCGATCGTATTTTGCAGCTTACTGATGTAACAGCTGTGTTTTCATTTTCAGATGTTGGCGCAATGGGGGTATTGAAGCGAATGAAGGAGCTGGGCAAGAAGGTGCCTGAGGAGTATTCTGTCATAGGCTTCGATAATTTGTTCATTTCCAACTATACATCACCAACTTTGACGACTGTCGCTCAGGATATCGTACAGAAGGGTAAAGCAGCGGTTACCATGCTGCTCGACCAAATCGATGGCAACCATATTCCGCAGCGCAAAGTATCACTGTCGGTTGATGTGGTTGAAAGAGAAACTACTGGGCCGTGTAAATGGTAATACTATAAAGAAAGCTATTGTATACGAAAGCATTAACAAGCGTCTGCTCATCTAAACCTGACAGACGCTTGTTTTACAACAAAAGCTGTAGCAACCTAATTTAAATAAAGATGAGGGCAATAGAATGAAGCGATTGGATGATATGTTTGTGCTAACAAGCGAGCAGCAGGAACGGTTACATGCAATAGGCAAGCTTGCCGACAGCTTTGTCGAGGAAGCACATCGCGTGGATGCGGAGCATGATTTTGCTTATGAGCATATTGAGGCGTTGCGCAAGATAGGATATTTTTCATACACAGTCCCGAAAGAAGCAGGAGGTCAAGGCGTTTCGTTGTATGAGCTGTTGCTTTACCAGGAGCGACTGGCGCAGGGCGATGCAGCCATTGCGTTAGGCGTAGGGTGGCACCTAAGTGTGATGTTTGAGCTCAATTATAACAAGGCATGGTCACCTGCCGCACTCGAAGAAATGAATGAGCAGGTTGTGAAGCAACAAGCAATTGTTAACCGTGCTGTAACGGAAAGGGCGTCCGGCAGTCCGACTCGCGGTGGAAAGCCGCAAGCGACAGCTGAGCTTCTTGAGAATGGCAGCTATATATTGAATGGCAGAAAGACATTTACGACACTATCGCCTGTGTTGGATTACTTTCTTGTCATAGTAAGCATGGGCGAGGATACTGCAGAATTTAAGATTCCGCGGAATACAGCAGGAGTGCGCATTGAAAAGACATGGAATATGGTTGGCATGCGTGGGACAGCAAGCCATGATCTTGTATTGGAGGACGTAACATTGCCTGCTGCAGCCCTCATGCAAATTCTTCCACACAGGAAAGTGCAAGCTGCTGCTCCTCATTTGCTGCATATCCCTGCCAGTTATCTAGGTATTGCACTTGCTGCAAGAAAAGAAGCGATAACATTTGCTTATGATTATCATCCTAACTCCTTGGGGACATCGATCATCCATTTGCCTAATGTTGTGCAGCAGCTAGGCCAGATAGAGCTTGAACTGCAAACCGCACGCCACTTTTTATATAGTGTTGCCTCCAGATGGGATCAGCAGGTGCTGTCTCCAGAGCAGCTTATTCCTGAACTGAATGCAGTGAAGGTTGCAGCTATGCAGGCTGCGCTCTCGGTGGTGGATAAAGCGATGCGTATTGTAGGAGCACATAGTCTTGCACTCGATCACCCGCTGCAGCGCTTGTACCGGGATGTGCGATTTGGCTTACATAACCCGCCGATGGAGGATGCTGTGCTATCAATGCTTGGGAAGATGGCGATCACGGATTTGGAACAGGAGCGTAGTTAATTCAATCGATTAAACGAATGCCTTTTTGCCAAATGTTTAGATAGGTATCTGGACAAATATCATGTAACGATCATTCTAATCTTTTTATAACTAAGCGGTTGCCAACATAAAACACATCATTTATAGTATTGGTAACTTCATATTGATACACGGGTGCTGGATGAAGTCCGGCTGAGATAGAAACCGTATGTTTCTGACCGTTAATCTGATCCAGGTAATGCTGGCGTAGAGAATTTTTATCGAATTGTAACCATTCGTAACTTTAAAGTTCTCGAATGGTTTTTTTGTGCTTAATTTCTTTAATATTCCAATGGAAGGAGACGGGAGATGGAACGATATTCGCGGCAAATGCTTTTTCAGCCGATTGGCGAAGCGGGACAGAAAAAGCTGCAGCAACGTGCAGTTTGTATTATCGGCATGGGTGCATTAGGTACGGTATTAGCCAATCATATGGTGCGAGCTGGAGTTGGCTTCGTACGAATGGTTGATCGCGATTATGTGGAGCAGAGCAACCTGCAGCGCCAAATGCTATACGACGAAGACGATGCAAGTCAAAGTCTGCCAAAGGTAGTGGCAGCAGAACGCAAGCTTGGCAAAATTAATTCTTCAGTTCAGCTGGAATCGATTGTTGCAGATGTTTCCATTCACAACGTTGAAGCACTGCTTGATGGGATCGATCTGGTGCTCGATGGAACGGATAATTTCCAAACACGTTATTTGCTCAACGATGCATGCTGGAAGCAGGGAATTGCTTTTGCTTATGGAGGCGCAGTCAGCTCTCGCGGTATGAGTGCGATGTTTATTCCGGGCAAGACGCCTTGTCTGCGTTGCTTTATTCAGTCTGCCGACAGCGCTGGTCAGACCTGCGATACGGTAGGCGTCATTGCCCCCGTCGTAGATATGGTCGCATCCTATCAAGCGGTAGAAGCACTCAAATATCTTGTTGATGCAGCGGAGCAGCAAAGGCGAAGTGTCGTTACATTCGATATTTGGCATAACCATTACTATGAAATGAAGTTCAACAAACCGCGCCTTAACTGCCCGTGCTGCGGAACGAAGCAATATCCAGCCTTGCAGGAGCAGGAGCAGGACATGATCATCACGCTGTGCGGTAGAGAAACAGTACAGTTTACTAGTCATGCAAGTCATGATTTAAGCATGTGGAAGGAACGCTTGGAAGGCGTAGCGAGTGCTGTTAGATTCAATCCGTATTTACTGAAGGTAGAGCTTCCCGAAGGTGAACGTCTAGTGTTGTTTGCAGATGGAAGAGTGCTCGTACAGGGTACGGAGGATCTGGGGCGTGCAAAGACGATCTATGCCAGATACATCGGTATGTAAGAAAGAAGGAGGGTTCACAAGTGAAGGATTTTAGACTTTACGCGATTACAGGAGAGCAATTTCATCCAGGCAAATCGATGCTTGAGGTCATGGAACAGGCAATATTAGGCGGGACTGACATTATTCAATTGAGAGACAAATCAGGAGATTTGGCCAAGATCAGGAAGAAAGCCGCTGCTTTGCGTGAACTGACCGCTCAATATGGTGTTACCTTTATCGTTAATGACTATATTGATATCGCCTTAGAGGTAGACGCGGACGGTGTGCATCTCGGACAAGGAGATGTGCCGCTCACTGAAGCAAGGCGCAAAATGGGCAATAAAATAATTGGGATTTCAACGCATGCGATCGAAGAAGCTATTCAAGCGGAGCGGGATGGAGCGGATTATATCGGTGTTGGGCCTGTTTTTCCTACAAAGACAAAGCTGGATGTGGTAGCCCCGGTAACCGTCTCTTATGTGCAGGAGGTGGCGCGTACGATCAACATCCCGTTCGTGGCAATAGGCGGCATTAAGCTGCATAACGTCGATCAGGTTATAAAGGCTGGCGCAACGCGCATATGTGCCGTCAGTGAAATTGTCGGCAGTGAAGATATTCAGCGGACTTGTCGGGAGTTTTTAAGCAAGCTAGACACAGCGAAAGCGAGGGAAGCTCATGGAATTGATCATTAATGGCACAACTCAGCAGCTTGAGGTGAAGACGATACAGGAGATCGTCGAGCACTTCGGGCTGTCCGGCAAACCGATTGTAGTAGAAGCCGATGGCGAGGTGCTGGTGTCGGAGCAATGGACACATACGCTTGTACGACCTGGCATGAAGATTGAGCTGGTTCATTTTGTAGGAGGAGGGTAAACGAAATGCTGGATACATGGAAAATAGGTGACCGTACGCTGCACTCCAGATTTTTTATCGGAACAGGCTTGTTTCCGAACCCCTATGTGCAGCAGGAGGCAATTCAGGCTTCAGGGGCTGAAGTGCTAACCTTCGCGATTCGTCGAATTAATTTGGAGCGAGCGGAGGACGATTCGATCCTGCAGCATATTGAGCCAGGACAATTTCAATTTCTGCCGAATACGTCTGGCGCAAGAACAGCTGATGAGGCTGTGCGAATAGCAAGACTAGCTCGCGCTTCAGGGTTAAGCGATTGGATTAAGGTTGAGATAAGTGCCAATGAGCGAACGCTGCTGCCTGATCCGATCGAAACTTTAAAGGCGACTGAAATATTGGTTAGCGAGGGCTTTACGGTGCTGCCTTATACATCTGATGATCCGATTCTATGTAAGCGGCTGGAGGAAGCAGGGGCAGCAGCAGTTATGCCCGGCGCTTCGCCAATTGGCACAGGGATGGGCATTTTGAATCCATATAATGTGGGTCTGATTGTAGAAGAAGCGAAGGTGCCGATTATCGTCGATGCAGGGCTAGGGACAGCAAGCGATGTCGTGCAGGCTATGGAGCTGGGCGTGTCGGGCGTGCTCATGAACACACCTGTTGCAAAGGCGCGTAATCCAGCACGTATGGCGGAGGCTATGCGAAAAGCGATTGAAGCAGGGCGTCTTGCATATTTGGCAGGACGTATTCCGAAGAAGAAATATGCTACTGCTAGCAGCGGGCTTGACGCATTTAAGCTGAGTTAGCAGGAAAGTTGGGCGTGAGATGAATAATACGATTATGGTAATAGGCGGGGGCGTTATTGGTCTGTCTTGTGCGTTTGAGCTGCGACAAAGGGGCTTCGAGGTTGTGGTGCTGGAGCAGCATAAATGCGGTGGTCAAGCTTCTGGCGCAGCGGCGGGCATGCTTGCCCCCTATTCAGAGAACGTTGAAGGTCCGGATGAATTTTTTCAATTATGTCTATACAGCCTCCAGCTATATGCGAATTGGCAGGAGGAGGTCAAGCGAATCTCAGGCATGTCGTTTGAATATACGAGCTCGGGAAGTCTGTATGTGGTACAGCATGATGCTGATTTGCTTGTGCTAGAGGGACGCTTGCATTGGCAGCGTAAGTATGGTTCTACCGGCAGGATCATTGAGGGCGACGAGCTGTTTCAATTAGAGCCCTTGCTATCCAGACAGGTTAGAGCGGCATTATATACCCCGGAGGAGTGCCATCTGTACGCACCTGATTATGTTCTCGCGTTGGAACAGGCTTGCCGCAATCTTGGCGTTCGCATTTACGAGCATGTAGGTCAAGTCGAGCTGCTGGAGTGGAACAATGAAGTAACGGTCAGGGCAGCAGATGGACGTATATTCGGCGGTGATCAACTGCTTGTCTGCTCGGGCGCATGGGCACAGCAAACGACAGAGGTGCTCGGGATGTCTGTTCCAATCTACCCGATTCGTGGTCAAATTTGCGCGTATGACAGAAAGGCCCACCCTGTCAATCATATGGTGTTCAGCAGTCAGGGGTACGTGGTAGGCAAAGAAAACGGTTCTCTTGTGTGCGGGGCTTCTGAGGACGTTGCAGGCTTTGATACGAATGTGACAGAGCAGGGCATCGAGCGTCTTAAACGCTGGAATAAGCATATCTTTCCAGCGCTAGATGGTATGAAGCCTTTTCATAGCTGGGCAGGGCTGCGGCCTTCGACACAGGATGGAATGCCTTTGATAGGGAGGCTAAGCGGAGAAAAGTCGCGCATCTTACTGGCAGCGGGACATTATCGCAACGGTATTTTGCTTAGTCCTGCTACGGCGAAGCTCATATCGGATATTGCAGAGCAGAAGGACGTTGCGGCATATAATATCGCATTTTCACCCGAAAGATTCTCTCTTGCGCAATCTCACTAATACTAGAAGCTGGCATAGAAAAATATTGTCGTACAGACGTTAACGGGAGGTTATCACCATTAGTAGGGATGAGCTAACAACTAATCAGTCGGAGCAACGTCAGCACTGCGCAGTAGGAGACAGTACGTTGTCGTTGCCGCGTGCTTTAACGATTGCAGGCTCTGATAGTGGCGGAGGTGCAGGCATACAAGCCGATCTGAAAACCTTTCAGGAGCTTGGTGTATATGGCATGTCGGCGATCACAGCCCTGACAGCTCAAAATACAACAGGTGTTCAGGCTGTCTACCCAACAACGCCAGATGCGGTCGTAACACAAATCCGCTCGATTGGCAGTGATATTGGGTTAGATGCGCTTAAGACAGGAATGCTGTTTGGCAGTGACATTATTCAGGCAGTTGCAGCTGTGATCCGTGAGTATGGATGGACGAAGGTGGTGGTTGATCCCGTTATGATCGCGAAGGGTGGCTCAGTATTATTGCAGGAGTCAGCGATTCATGCGCTCATCACCGAGTTGCTGCCACTAACGGAGGTGCTTACACCGAATATTCCAGAAGCAGAGCATCTGACTGGCTTGAGTATAAAACGTGCAACGGACAAACGTGAGGCAGCACGCAAGCTTGCTGCTTTCGGAGCTCGTCACGTCATTATCAAGGGTGGTCATGACGATGATGAGCAGAAGGCTACAGATCTGTGGTATGATGGACGTGATTTTTACGAGCTGGAAGGCAAGCGAATTGATACGGTGCATACGCATGGCACGGGGTGTACCTTTTCAGCTGCATTAACAGCAGGCTTGGCCTCTGGATTGGAGCTCAAGGCAGCACTAGAGCAGGCGAAAGCATTTATTCAAGCGGCAATTGAAGGCGGGATTGCAATCGGTCATGGTCGCGGTCCAACGAATCACTGGGCATACAAAAGGAAAAGTTGTTAGTGTAGATTAGAGGTGTCGATAACGGTGTATCATGTACTTGTATTTGTGCATATTGTTTCTGCCATTATAGGTATGGGACCAGGGTTTATCTTGACCTATATTGTGACCAAAGCCAGCACTATGAGCGAACTGAGGCACGTTTATTATATTAGACACCGAATACACATTCTCGTTATGGTCGGTGGTTCATTGCTGTTGATTTCAGGGCTTTTGATGGGGATACTGCGCCCATATTTATTTACCAGTGGATGGTATATAACGAGTTTAATTCTGTTCATTATCGCGTTAGCGATTGGCCCGCTTGTGCTGTCACCGCATTCGCGTCCGATTAAGCGTCTACTGAACGAGCATGTGGGTGAACATATTCCCGAGCAATATTACACGCTATCTAGAAAGCTTTTCTTCTATGAGCGTATTGAACATGCGATCTTTTTAGTCATTATTGTGTTAATGATTACAAAGCCGTTTTAGCAAAAAAGCGATAGCATCTCTTGCCAATGGGCTCACCCATTGCAGAGGCTATCGCTATTTTATACTTAATTATCAAGAATATACTTGATGAACGATATTACTCCTCGTTTTCCAAGAAGCGTTCGCATTCAAGCGCCGCCATACAGCCTGTTCCTGCAGCAGTAATCGCTTGGCGGTAAGTTGTATCCTGAACATCTCCGCAAGCAAAAACACCTGGAATATTCGTGGAGGTCGTGCCAGGCTTAACAAGAATGTAGCCGTTGGCATCAGTATGAACCTGACCGCCAAGGAAGCCTGTATTTGGCGTATGTCCAATTGCAATAAATACGCCATCAGTTTCAATCAGCTCTTCTTCACCTGTTTCGTTGTTGCGAACCTTCACACCTGTTACGCCCATGCCGCTGGCAACGACTTCAACGGGAGTCCGATTAAGCGCCCAGTCAATTTTCTCGTTGGCACGTGCACGATCCTGCATAATTTTCGAAGCACGCAGCTCTGTACGACGGTTTACGATCGTAACGGATGATGCAAAGCGAGTTAGGAAGTTCGCTTCTTCCATCGCAGAATCTCCGCCGCCAATTACAACGATTTTCTTTCCACGGAAGAAGAAGCCATCACATGTCGCGCAAGTACTAACGCCGCGTCCGATGTTTTCCTGCTCACCAGGAATGCCAAGATACTTGGCAGAAGCGCCTGTAGAAATAATGACGGATTCTGCAACAACCTCGCCAAGACCTTCTACATCAAGTGTAAAAGGACGTTTGCTGAAATCAACGCTTTTAACAGAGCCAGTTTTGAATGTAGCACCAAAACGCTCAGCCTGCTTGCGCATATTAGACATCAGCTCAGAGCCAAGAATACCTTCAGGGAACCCAGGGAAATTTTCGACCTCTGTTGTAGTTGTCAGCTGTCCGCCAGGCTGCCAGCCCTCGATTACAACAGGTGACATGTTTGCACGTGCAAGATAAATCGCAGCAGTCAGTCCAGCAGGACCCGTTCCAATAATGACAGTTTTGTACACGATGGTTTCCTCCGATATCTATAATTTAACTGTAATTAACAATGCACAGTTATTGTACTTTTAAAGTATAATAAACTGTAACGGATGTCAACACAGTTCATACAACTTTCATATCATTTAAGGTTTGAATAATGGGAGTAGGATATACACAAAAATCATAATGAAATAGGATTGTTTTAATACAACGGTGGTGTAGTTTGTCATATCGTTATTCGCTTCGGTTAACAAAGCTGGTGAATATTGATGGTACAAGCTATAATAAAGAAAATTGTAATCATGTGTGTAACTATTGCACGTGCTAAATGCTGTTTATGCGCAATCTATAAGAAAATGTAAGCGGTGTCTTTGGAATGGATTAGAGATAATAGGGGAGAAAACGATGAATAAAAAGTATGCAATTGGTGTCGATTACGGTACGCAATCTGGCCGTGCTGTACTTGTTGACTTGTCAAATGGGGAAGAGCTTGCCGATCACGTTACGCCTTACCGCCATCATGTGATGGATGAAGAGCTGCCTTCAGGCGTTAAGCTTGAGCACGACTGGGCGCTTCAGCATCCACAGGATTATATAGAAGTGCTGGAACGTTCGATTCCCGAAGTGTTGCGAATTACAGGGATTGCTCCAGAGGATGTTATTGGAATTGGCATTGACTTTACTGCTTGTACAATGCTGCCGGTTACGGCTGAAGGAACGCCGCTTTGCTTTTTAGAGCAGCATATAGACAATCCTCATGCATGGGTGAAGCTATGGAAGCATCACGCTGCTCAGCCAGAAGCCGATGCACTTAATGAAGTAGCCGCTGCAAGAGGAGAAAAATGGGTTAGGCGATATGGTGGAACGATTTCGTCAGAATGGATGCTCGCTAAAACATGGCAAATATTAAATGAAGCGCCAAGTATTTATGAGGAAGCCGATAAATTCGTAGAAGCAGCAGATTGGGTTGTTGGTCAATTGACAGGCACTATTGTGCGTAATAGCTGTACCGCTGGTTATAAATCAAACTGGCATAAACAAGAGGGATATCCTTCAGAGGCATTTTTCAAGGCGCTTGATCCACGATTGGAAAAGCTGATGTCAACAAAGCTTCGCGGTGCGGTGCTTCCACTTGGAGCTAAAGCGGGCGAACTGACTGAGACCATGGCAGCAAAAATAGGCTTGCAGCCAGGAACAGCGGTTGCGGTTGGAAATATAGATGCGCATGCTGCTGTTCCGGCAGTTGGCGTTGTAACGCCGGGCAAGCTGGTGATGGCAATGGGGACGTCCATTTGTCATTTGTTGCTTGGGGAAGAAGAGCGGGAAGTGGAAGGCATGTGCGGTGTTGTTGAGGACGGCATGATTCCAGGTTACTATGGCTATGAGGCAGGTCAATCGGCAGTAGGCGATATTTTCGAATGGTTCGTTGAAGAATGCGTACCAGCATATGCAAGACGAGAAGCGGAAGAAGCTGGAGAAAATATCCATGTCTACTTGACACGTAAAGCAAGTGAATTGAAGCCTGGTCAATCCGGACTGCTTGCGCTTGACTGGTGGAATGGAAACCGCTCTGTACTAGTTGATACCAATCTTACGGGTACGATGCTAGGACTGACTCTATTGACCAAGCCTTGGGAAATGTATCGGGCGTTGCTAGAGGCAACTGCTTTCGGAACACGAAAGATCATCGAGGCGTTTCATACGAACGGTGTAAACGTAGATGAGCTGTACGCTTGTGGCGGTTTGCCGCAAAAAAATAAGCTGCTGATGCAAATTTATGCCGATGTTACGAATCGTGAAATTAAAATTGCTGCTTCCAAGCAAACCCCTGCATTAGGCTCGGCTATGTTTGGAGCGGTTGCTGCAGGCTCCGCTAAGGGTGGATATGACAGTATCGTTGATGCCGCGAAAAAGATGGCGCGTGTCCGCGAGGAAACCTTCAAGCCAATTGCTGAACATGTAGCTGTCTATAACAGATTATACGAAGAATATGTTGCTTTGCATGATTATTATGGACGTGGAACGAATGAAGTAATGAAACGCTTAAAGGAAATAAAAGCAAAGGCTAGCGAGTAAAAAATGATAAAGACTAAAATTGACCATCAATGAAAAGAGTAAAGGAGCTGTCATAAGGCAGTTCCTTATTTAATTTTAAAGGAGAAATTT
Source organism: Paenibacillus septentrionalis (assembly GCF_042659865.1). Lineage (NCBI taxonomy): Bacteria > Bacillati > Bacillota > Bacilli > Caryophanales > Paenibacillaceae > Paenibacillus > Paenibacillus septentrionalis. Next base: position 225,807 of record NZ_JBHSTE010000003.1, on the reverse strand, counting down.
ATGAAAAGTTTTAGGTAATTGTTCGTATTACTAAGTATCTAGTGTACAAACAGGACTATTAGCATAAGGAAAAAAGAACCAATTCTATTGGTTGGGTTTATTTTGAAATGGAGAACATTAACTATTTAGGTTAGAATAGAATGAGGCCCGTGTAAAGAGAAAAGGGCTGCTAGTTAAACAGGGTGGGGGCTGAGCAAAAGTGTATTGTCATCACTGCGAAAGAAGCTTTGCTGAGGATGCTATATACTGTAGTCAATGTGGAAGGAAATTGCTTCAGCACAATATAACTGGAATCCAAAAGGTCGGGATTTGGCCCGAAGATGGAACACATGAGCTTGGTGATGATACGGCCTCTATTGCGTCTGAGCAAAAAAAACGCGTTGGACAAGCAGATGAGCATCAAGCAGATAAAAAAAGAAGCAATAATTTTGCAATCAAAGCTACAGTTGGATTGATTATCATTTTTGTTGTGATTACAGGATGCTTGTTCCGTTATTATAAGCTTGAGCTTTCCGTAAATGAGGATGTGCTTAGCCTTCAATCAAAAGCAAAGGTGGAGGCGCTCGCGGGCAATTACGAGAAAGCGCTTGAGCTGCTGCAGAAAGCGATTGCTTTACGACCGCATTTTAATGCATTAACGGAGGACGAAAGCATCGTCTATCATGCGATTCGCATTCAGCGTATGGGGGATGAGCTTGAGCAAACGATTAGGCTAAGCAAGGAAGGCGAAGCAGAGCTTCAGCTCGAAGAGCTGAGACAAGAGCTAAAAGGCTACAAGGAACCATTATTCGACAAGCATCGTGAACGTTTGGAAGAGCTGAATATGAAGTTTACGGTATTGAGCTTGACTAATGAACTGGCCAGACTTGGTACGATTGAGGACCTTGGAAATTTGCTAAATGTCGTGAATGGTTTGATTGGAGAAGAAGCGACTACCTTGAAGGATCAAATTGTTGAACGTATTCGCACGACTGCCACTGCAGAGGTCAATGCATTGCTTGATCGTAAACGGTACACGTCTGCAATCTCGATTACGGATGAAGCGCTTGGCTGGGTTCGTGGAGATGATGTGCTTATGGATTTGAAGCAGCGCGTAAAGCAGGAGCAAGCAGCTTATGCACTAGCTGAGGAAGAGCGGATTCAACGTGCGATGGAGGAAGCTGCTGCAGAGGATTATATAAATCAGACAGCAGCTATTGAGCTGATTGAATTTGAAAAAGGGTTGAATGAGTTAGGAGATATTGTCATCGTTGCGGATATGAAAAACGTAGCGACGCGTGCTATCTATAATGTATCCATTACGTACAAGATTGAAAACGAGGACGGAACACTCATTAGAAGCGGAAAAACGGGCGTAACCCCAGACTACATTGCATCAGGAGAAGGAATGAAATTTACGGTAATCTTGCCTGATGATACAGATTATGAGGATACAATTAATCTTAAGATTGTAGAGAGCTCATGGAGCCTGGAATAGCCTCGACCATCTGTTTTATGTTAAGAAGGGTTGAGCAGCTGCATCGTGTTTTTGTGTTAGGAGGAGAGGTATGAACTGGAGAGCTGTACTGGTCTTTCTCGGTATTCTCCTTATGCTGGGTGGAGGTTTTGTTACCTATTTTGAATTAAAGGAAATGATCCCGAGACAGTTGAAAGGAGCGCCATTGCTTGCAGTCGGGGAAAAAACAAAATCACTGAAGGACATTATTTTTGAAACACAAAAATATGTAGTGATGATTGAAACGGACTCAGGCAATCAAGGATCTGGATTTTTGTATAATGACAAGGGCGATTTAATTACAAATGCCCATGTTGTGTCTGGCGTGCGGCATGTTCGGGTGAAAACTGCGGATGCACGTGAATTAGTAGGTGAAGTGATAGGCATCAGTACGGAAATCGATGTAGCAGTTGTTAGAGTTCCAGAGCTTGCAGGCCATGACAGTCTGAATCTAGTAAAGTATGAAAAAGCAAGTGTTGGGGATGAGGTGCTGTCAATTGGCAGTCCACTTGGGCTGCACAACACGGTGACAACAGGCATGATTAGTGGTGTTGGACGAAGCTTGCTCATTTCGCCATATACCTATAACGATTTGTATCAGATCTCTACACCGATCTCGCATGGCAATAGTGGAGGTCCGCTTGTAGATACGACTACTGGATCAGTGCTCGGCATTAACTCTGCGGGCTTGGAAAACAGCTCGATTGGCTTCAGTATTCCGATTGTAAATGTGCTCCCTCTCATTGAGGGCTGGTCATTAGAGCCAATGACGATGCTTCCTGGTATTTCATTAACCGATGGTGAACAGACGTTGGTGGAGGATAAGCAGCCGCTTGACCAGATGGCGAGCTATCTCGTGAAGCACTTTTATGATGCAATCAATATCGGTGACTATGTATATGCTTACACGTTGCTCGGGGTTGATTGGCAGGAAAGCACAAGCTATGTAAAGTTCAGGGATAGCCTGATTCATTTGCGTAATATTTCAATTGATGATGAGCATATCTCGCTTACAGATGATGAAGCAATGGTTACCGTTGTTATTTCCGCGGATGAACGAGTGGACGGCTCCTACAAATTTGTTAAGCAGCAAATCACGTTTCGCGTAGGCTATGATGATGACCAACTAAAGCTGCTTAATAGCAAAAGCAAATATTTGCAATAAATTAGACTAACGTTAGTTTCAGCAAAAAAGTATCCCTGCCAACAAGGATTCAAGTTGGAGGGATACTTTTTTTCGCTTTTATCAGTTTATTATGCGTAAAGGAGTTCAATGCTGATTTGGTCATGCGGCTGCAGCTGATGGCTCAACAGCGATTCTGAGATAGCACGCCCATTTGTACTTAGCTCATAGTTGACGTTTCCGCCAACAGCGATTCCGCTAACGACAAGAATATCGCCTTGCCCAGAGAGCTGGATCGCACCAGTACTGCTTAGCGCATCGTACACAGTAATACCTGGCTGATACTGAACGCGATAAGTTGCGGTAGCGTTAGGATATACCGTGCCCCCGTTAATGTTTACATAAACATCTTCTTCACGCGGTCCTCCAATAGGAAGAGGTAGCGGGATAGGGAGAACAGGCCCTAATGCTCCAGGCCCCCAAGGTCCAGGTCCCCAAGGTCCAGGTCCCCAAGGTCCAGGCCCCCAAGGTCCAGGTCCCCAAGGTCCAGGTCCCCAAGGTCCAGGTCCCCAAGGTCCAGGCCCCCAAGGCCCAGGTCCCCAAGGTCCGTGCCCATGTCCATGCCCATGTCCATGCCCGTGCCCATGTCCATGCCCATCATGACCAGGTCCATGCTGAGGCGTAGGTCTATCTGTTGTTGATTCTTGATCTGATTCATAAGAGCTCCATTCGAAATTTTGCCATTCTTCTTCACGCGGTACTGCAGGTGTCGGGATTGGCTGCAACAGCGTTTGTCCTGGAGCTAATGGCTGCAGCGGCTGCGAATATGGTCCAGGTCCCCAAGGTCCAGGTGCCCACGGGCCAGTTCCCCATGGTTGACCATAAGGCTGCCCCCAAGGGGCAAATGGTCCAGGTCCAACGATTGGTGGGAAAACAACTGGAGGTACAGGCACAACTACAGGGGAGCCAAAGGCTTGACGGCAATCACACGGATTTGATGGTGGTTGAAAATACAATTGTTCGCTACTCATGTAAGTATTCAAACTCCTTTGTGAGTGAATTAGGCATTCGTCCTGCAGTAGCTTATGCGCGCCCATGGAAATGGGTTCCATATCGCATCGGTAAATACACAAAAAAAAGCAGCCTGAACATAGTGTTCAGGCTGCTCAGACTGTCGACAAAGTCCAAAGGACTTTATCGGCAGTCTTTTTTGCTTTAAAATAGAATGAACTAATCTGGAGGTGAGAAATGATGCTTACGAAGCAAACGTCAGAAAATCGAGTGCAACTTGAAATGGTCGCGCTAGAACAACTCGTACCTGAGCATCATCTTGTTCGTAAGATGGAAGCGGCTTTAGATTTTTCATTCATCTATGATCTCGTGAAGGATCTGTATGCTGAAAATGGACGTCCTAGTATTGACCCTGTTATTCTCATTAAATTATCGATCATTCAGTATACATTTGGGATTCGTTCGATGCGTAAAACCATTGAGGAAGTCGAAACGAACGTTGCCTACCGTTGGTTCTTGGGCTATGGATTTTATGACAAGGTCCCTCACTTCTCCACCTTTAGTAAAAACTATGAACGGAGATTCAAGGATACGGACCTCTTTGAGCAAATCTTTTATCGGATTCTGCGAGTCGCTGCGGAGAAAAAACTATTAAGCCCTGAGCATGTATTTGTGGACTCCACACATGTCAAAGCAAGTGCAAACAAACGTAAATTTGAAAAGAAGATGGTGCGTAAAGAGACGCGCGCCTATCAATCGATGCTTGAAACAGAAATCAATCAAGACCGTGAAGAACACGAAAAAAAGCCTTTCCCTCCAGATAAGTTCCAGGGTGATGAAGAAGAAAAAGAGATAAAAGAAAGCACGACAGATCCAGAGAGCGGCTATTACGTCAAAGATGAGCGAACGAAGCAATTTGCTTATTCGTTTCATGCCGCATCCGACCGAAATGGCTTTGTTTTAAGTGCAAAGGTTACACCTGGGAATGTTCATGACAGTCATCTTTTAGTACCGCTAGTTGAACAAGTAACGAAACATGTAGGAAAACCCAAAGCTGTAGCTGCAGATGCTGCTTACAAAACACCCGCCCTTACGAAGTATTTGTTAGACCAAAAGATGTTACCTGTATTACCTTACACAAGACCACGTACCAAAACAGGATTCTTTTACAAACACGACTACGTATATGACGAGCATTATGACTGTTATCTATGCCCAGAGGGCCAAGTTCTTCGTTATTCGACGACGAACAAGGAAGGATATCGTGAATATAAATCGTTACGTACAGTCTGTCAGCAATGTCCATCCATAGCAAGATGTACGACGAGTCAAAGTAAACAAAAGGTCGTTACTCGACATATCTGGCAGGAATACATAGAAGAAACGGAGCACTTGCGACATCGTTTTGACGTGAAGCAGATCTACGCAAAACGAAAAGAAACGATTGAGCGTGTATTTGCAGACGCCAAAGAAAAGCATGGCATGCGATGGACAACCCTAAGAGGGCTGAAAAAATTGTCCATGCAGGCGATGCTTACGTTTGCTGCCATGAATTTAAAGAAGATAGCAAACTGGACGTGGCAAGGTCCGGAATACGCATAACAAGTACAATCGAGAACGTACAACTAGCACTTAAGTTCATAAAAAATCCTTTAAAAGTGCTTAAAGGGACTTAGAATCGACGATTCTAAGTCCCTTTTGTCATCAATCTGAGCAGCCTGAACATAGTGTTCAGGCTGCTCACGTTCATTAGGATGAACGTCTCTTAAAGAGCTGCTTCGTAGCGTTTGCCAACTTCGTCCCAGTTTACAACGTTCCAGAACGCTGCAATGTAGTCAGGACGTTTGTTTTGGTAGTTTAAGTAGTAAGCATGCTCCCATACATCTAGACCAAGAACAGGAGTTTTACCTTCCATAATTGGGCTATCTTGGTTTGGCAGGCTGTATACTTCAATCTCGCCGTTGTTCACAGCAAGGAATGCCCAGCCGCTACCGAAACGAGTTGTAGCTGCTTTAGCGAATTCAGCTTTGAAGTTGTCGAAGCTGCCAAATTTGCTGTCAATTGCCGCAGCAAGCTTGCCAGTTGGAGCGCCACCGCCGTTAGGACCGATTGTTTCCCAGAAAAGGCTGTGGTTAGCATGTCCGCCACCATTGTTGCGAACAGCAGTGCGAATTGCTTCAGGTACGCTGTCAAGGTTAGCGATAAGCTCTTCCACTGATTTGCTTTGTAGCTCAGGAGCTGATTCCAAAGCTGCGTTAAGGTTTGTTACATAAGTATTGTGATGACGGCCATGGTGAATCTCCATCGTCAAAGCATCGATGTGCGGCTCAAGAGCATTATGAGCATATGGTAGTGCTGGTAGTTGATGTGCCATTTTTATAACCTCCAATTAATTATGTAGTTACTTTATTTATTATCACCCATTTGGCAGAATAAAGCAACATTCGTGTTGAAAAAGTACGTTGTATTTTTAAGCCCAGCCTAGTTTGCTGCCATACTTGTCAACTTATACATATTAATCAAAAAAATACGCTTACAGGCGTAAATGATAGCGTTTGCAAGAAAAAATAATGTTCATTTACACAAATTCAATATATAATATGTCTAAATAAAAAGGATTTTACTAGAAACTGTCGCATTATGTTCTGGTATTGAACTTTTAGAAGTAGGTGTAAATGATGAATATACGTTCGATTCAATTGGCTGATTATCGCAGTGTCAAAGAGCTCTTTGAAGAAGTGCTTTCTGAAGAAGTATGTGAACAGACGTTAGTTGCATTTGGCCGTCAACTCGGCTGGGATAGCGATCTAGTCATCGTTGCAGAAGCTGACAATGACATAGTTGGCGTAATCATAGGCACCATAGATAACAACAAGGGATATTACTATCGCATTGTTATTGCGAAGGCGTATCAGGAGCAAGAGGTTGACAAGCAGCTAATATCAGCATTAAAGCAGCGCTTTGATCAAAAGAAAGTTTCGAAGATTTATGTTACGGCTGACGAGACTAACGAACCGATTTTTCCATTATTTGAATCGTTAGGTTTTGCAGCAACTGACTTTATTAAATCATTTAAAAAATTAAGTATAGTTGCAGGTTAGTTCGGACAAGCCATTTTATAAGCATTTGCTGTGGATTTTCATGGCGAATGCTTTTTTGTATAGCAAACCATAATAGGTAGAATGCAGGCCGTGCCTTATCAAGCTGATAAGACACGGCCTGTTTTTATTTTCCAAAAATAGAAACATAAAACTAAAACTAAAACGAAATAATAGGATGATTAGAGCTCATTTGTAGCTTGTACAGAAATTGTTCAGAAATTTTTTAGATTGATTTCGTATACTGGGAACAAAATGCACAAAAATTGGAAGAGCCGTGACTTTGAAAGGAGGTGAGAGGAATAGTCATTGGCTCGATTAAAGGGTTGCGTTTACTAAACGCTTCATGTTTGACTTGCTTAACGGCTTGTCTTCATACCCCTTCAAAGGCGTTTACGTATTCTGCAAACGAGAATTAATACACTGGAAGAAGAGAGGCAGACCTTATGTATTGCTGCAACCCTTCCAGTGAACTGGCTGCGTTTGTCAGCAAACATAGGTATCGCTCTCTCAACCGAGAAAAGGAGAGAAGGATGAAGAGAGTTAATACCGCAATACTTGCAGTGCTTTTGGTGCTTCAGGTCATCTTTGCACCGATTACAGCGTTTGCTGAAAATGATCCTCTGACACCGCCACCAGCTACGAGTGAATCAGAGGAAAGCACACTTCCAGCTGATGATGCAGCACAAGCACCAGAGGAAGGCACTGCAACTAGTCCTGAAGATGGGACAGAAGCAACACCTGAGGATGGAGCAGAAGCAACACCTGAGGATGGAGCAGAAGCGACTCCAGAGGATGGAGTAGAAACAACACCTGAGGATGGAGCAGAAGCGACTCCTGAGGATGGAGCAGAAGCGACTCCGGAGGATGGAACAGAAGCGACTCCTGAGGATGGAGCAGAAGCAACACCTGAGGATAATGAAGAAGAGAATGCTCCTGAATCGGAAGAAGAACTAGCAATGATGGCTTTTCTAGCTACAGAGCTTGAAGCAACAGATATTGCTATGAAATTTGTAGGTCTGAATCTTTTTAGCGCAAGTGGTCAACTCATAGCAGATGCCGATGATTTAGCTGCCTACACAGGTCCTAATCCTAAAAAAGGTGATACTGTACATTTACAGTACGAGTTCGAAATAGATCCATCAATGGATTATGGAGTAGGATCTACTTTCACCTTCCAATTGCCCGCTCATATGATTGAAGAGCAAACTCCTGGTTCATTTAATCAAAGAAGAGAATTGGAAGAGACAGATGGCTGGCTCGCATATCACTCTACGTACAATGCGACTTCCAAGGAAGTAACGGTAACGTTGGACAGCGATCTGGAGTCAGGCTCGCCCGGTACAATCTTCTTCAGATTCATTGCAAAGTTTGATAACTTTGCAGATGAGAGTGAGCTTGAGCAAGTGTTAGATATTCCTGTTTTAGGATCGGCAAATGTTATGCTTCCGTTTGTATTTGATCCGATTGGTAGCGGGAGCTTAATTACAAAAGGTGCTGGAGCCATTGAACGTGATGCCGAAGGAACTGTAACGATTCCATGGACGGTCTGGGTGAACACAGCTGGACAGAAGCTTGAAGGGGCCAGTTTGGATGATCAGCCGGATTCTAAGCATGAATTGACAGGGGCTATTACAGTCGAACAGTATAAGGTTGGGTTGGCTGGCTTTGATCGAAACAATCCGGGTACTGTTGTCTCTACGGATAACAGCGCTGCTGCTTTCCCTATTAATCTGCAGGATGGTTATTTTGCTTACAAAGTAACGTATTACACGGAAGTAACTGCAGATCCGACCTCATCAAGCATGAGATATACAAATATTGCTGAGTTAACTGGAAATGGTATTCCAGCTAATACCAAAGTTGATGCAGGTCAAACTGTTCAATACGGACCAAGCCTCGAGAAAAATCACGAGAGCCTTGATAACTACCGTGGCAAATATGAATCAAAATGGCAGATTAAGTACAACTGGCTCGGGGAGAAAATTGATGCTGGTGAGGCAAAGCTTACAGATAAGATGGAAGGTGAGCTCACTGGAACTGGTAAGCACAAAATTGACTATACAACCTTCAAGGTGTATCAAGTAACATTGTCTAACGATGGTCAAAATGCTGAAAATTTAACGCTCGTAGATCCAAACGACTATGACCTCATTTCTGAAGACTATAGCTTCGAGCTTGACTTCAGCAAGCAGGCCAATAGTGAGGGGAAAGTGACTGCCGCTTACCTTATTGAGTATCAGACCGTGCTTGAGGATGAGTTCGTTACTTATGATAATAGGGGTACGATTACCAACACGGTAACGAGAGAGGATAGTGGTGAGTCCAAGACTGCAACGGTAAATCTGACGCCGAACATCTTTGTTAAAACAGGTGGCGGGACCATTGATTATGCGAACAAAACGATTACATGGACCTTGACCATTCGAGCTGAAAAAGAGTTAAGGAACTTTGTCGTTGAGGATGCATTTACAACGGTTCAACGAGATACTGTAGATTCTCTAAAGCATACGCTAACAGAGTGGGAAGGATCAGATTTCTTCCGCGTTACGGGTGCAAATGGATTAACAGTTACGATTACAGACCCGAACGACAATGCTCCAGCTGCTGGTATTGAAGGTTTCAAGGTGGCAATTGACAGCATTCCTGCAGAGCGTCTCGTTACCATTCAATACAAAACTAAGTTTGACATTAAGCCAAACGGCGGAGTTGCAAGGGAGTATGAAAATACCGCTAATGCAACATGGGAAGGTATTACTAGTACAAACAACGAGGCATTAGACTCAGCTAGTTATAGACCAGGCACCACTACCGTAGACAATGGTTACAAGCGAGTGAATGTGTACAATGACACTCAAGAATTTGCTTGGCGCGTAGCAGTGAATATTAACAAGCAGGATATTAATGGAGCGACATTAACAGATACGTTAGGCAGCGGTCATTACATTCCTGTTCCAAATGGTACTTTGAAGGATCAAATTACAGTTACGAGATTGGATTTACGCACAGAAGATGGAGTAACAACAAATCAGCCTCAGCTAGATCCATCTAAATGGGACGTTACCGAAAGTTTAACAGACGCAGACGGAAAAGTAACAGGCTTCGTCATAACTTTTACAGGTTTAACGCCAACGGAGAATCGTGAAGCGTACTTAATCGAGTACAAATCAAAGGATTCCGATGACATCTATGGTCAGCCGGGAACTAACGCTACACAATACACAAATACAGCCGTATTTCGTACACCGCATGATGGCAGCTATGAACACACGGAAACAGCAACGATTAGCAGCCATGCAAATGAGCTCATCACGAAATCAGCTCAAGTACGTCCTGATGATGATGTTACGAATTGGACTGTTACGGTGAATGCTTCCAATTCAAAAATTGGAAATATCATCCTAACGGATAAACCATCATCCAACCAGAAGGTATTAACGAATACGTTCAAAAAGCAAGAGATTAAGTTGAATTCAGGTGGAACGTCAGATGTAGGAAGCTCAGTTGATATTGATCCTGACGATATTACGGTCAATGCTGATGGCAGCTTTAGTCTAGATCTCGGAAATCTAGATGGAAAAGGCTTTATCATTACGTATTCAACCTTTTTTCTAGGGGACGGCAATGCTGGAGAACCTATATCCAATGAAGCGTCAATTAATTATCATGGTTCTTCAGGTGCGGGAGTAAGCACGGAAGGCAGTGACCAGGATGTATTCAAGTACAGCGTTTCGGATACGGGTGCTTCCGGTACAAGAGGAACGCTGCAGCTCAAAAAGTTTGGTGTGAATCCTTTGACGGGTAACACTATCGAGCTTCCGGGCGTTAAATTCGAGCTGTGGAACAAAGCCAATAACGTGATGCTCTATGAGGGAACAACAAATGCTGATGGACTTGTTGCATTTGAAGACGTTCGCTACGGTCAGTATACATTGAGAGAAACGACACCGACTGGCTATGAAACTGCAACAGACATTACGATTACAATGGGTGCAGCTGTCGACACGTCAAGAAGCGGCAGACCTTACGTCATTAACAACTATGAGACTGTTGCTGTTACAGACGCTTGTCCAACGTTTACGCTAACTGTAAGGGACGTTGACGGACTTATTGATCCTAACAAAGAGATTAGGCTCGTTGATGGAAACAATGTGGAAGTTTATGCAGGTACGACTAATGATTTAGGCCAAGTAACGATGAATCGTCCAGGTACATCTGGTGCTATTGTGCAAGCAGGCGTATATACAGTCCTTGGCGCAGTGGATAATAGTGAGTTAGGTACAGTCACGGTTAAGTATACTGTTGGTGATTGCGAAGGAACAGTACAGCCGGCACCTGCTTGTTCACTCTTCACCATTGTAGTGAATGCAGAGAATGGAAGCCCAAGGCCGAATGTTGAAGTAACCTTAAAGACCACAGCTGGAGATATAGTTGCAACGGAAACTACGGACGACAATGGCAAATTCACGGTACCGACTACTGTAGCAGCAGGTACTTACAAGCTGTATGAAGAAAACCAGTTGCTCGGGAATGTCGTGATCAGTTATCTAGGAAATTGTGAAGCCGAACTGCAGGTAGCAAGAGTCTGCGAAATTTTTGTATTAACCGTTAGAGATGCAGATGGCGAGCCGCATGCAAATGCGACGGTAACGATTACCGATAAAAATGATCCAGCTAAAGTGGTGCCGCAGCCAGTTTCGAACACTGATGCAGATGGAGAAGTATCCATTATAAATCTTCCGCCGGGCACATATCTAGTAGCTGTAAATGGTGTTGCGATTAATGATGAATTTGTAGTTGGAACAGACTGTGCAGCAACCGTACAGCAGCCAATTGCTTGTCCAACCTTTGTCTTGACGCTGAAAGACGAGGATGGTCTAGTAACAGCTGACACAGAAGTTACAATTACGAATATCAACGATTCAGGCATTTCGTTCACAAGAACTGTAAATGCAAACGGTCAGGTTTCATTAGATTCGAGCTTGACTACTGCACCGCCAGGACAGTATCGCGTAACGATACCTGGCACGGGCAGCGATGCCAGCAAGGAACTGGGCACATTTAACCTGACGTATACAGGAGATTGCCAAGCTGAAGTAGAGAAGCTTCGTGCATGTTTCGTATACGAAATTACAGTTATCGCTCCAGACGGTGTAACACCAAAGGCTAATACACGCGTACTTGTTAAGGACAGCGCAGGCACTGAAATACCTTACACAACGAATGCTGCTGGAAAAATTTATTTGCCAACCTCACAGGCACCTGGTCCGGTAACCGTATATGAGGTTAATAGCGACAATACGACTGGTGAAGAGCTAGGTCAGGTTGTAGTCACGTACAAACAAGACTGCCAAGGCATCGTTATTAAAAATGCATGTCCAACCTTCACACTGATTGTCCACGATATCGATTCAATTACGGCAATTGCTAATTTGAATGTCGTGATTAAGGATGAGGCAGATGAGGTTGTAGCAACAGGTACGACAGACAGCAATGGTCAAATCGTATTTAACGATAAAACTAAGCTGCAGCAGGATGAAGCATATACGGTCGTGAGCCAATCTGGCGTAGAGCTTGGTGTCATTACAGTCAGCTACATCGATGAAGAATGTCGCGCAACAGTGATCATTCCTGAAAATGCATGTCCAGTCGTCACGATTACAGTGAACACAGAGAGTGGAAGCCCTAGACCTAATGTTGCAGTCACGCTCAAGGATACGGCAAATGCAGTCATTGCTACTGCAACAACGGATGAGAACGGTAAGTTCACGATTCCGACTACGGTAGCAGCTGGCACTTACAAGCTGTATGAACATCAACAGTATCTCGGCAATGTTGTCATTAGCTACCAAGGGGCTAATTGTGAGGCTGAATTGCAAGTATCAAGAGTGTGTGAAGTCTTTGTACTAACGGTAAATGATGCAGATGGCAGAACGCGTGCTACTGCAACCGTAACACTCGTTGATAAAGCGACGAATAATCCAGTAACGACTGTTACAACGGATACAACGGGTAAAGCTACGATTACGAATCTTGTACCTGGTCAATATGAAGTGTACGAGGGCACTACGAAGCTTGGTGAATTCGTAGTAGGAACAGACTGTGCAGCAACCGTACAGCCATTGCCTGCATGTCCAGCCTTCGTTCTGACATTGAAGGACGAGGACGGACTCGTAGCACCAGGGACAGAAGTTATGCTGACGAATACGACAACGAATTCTTCCTTCACAGGAACAGTTAACGAAGATAGTCAAGTTGTATTCTCTTCGACAACAGCGCCAGGACAATACCGTGTAACGATTGCCGGCTTTGGTGTTGAGGCAGGCAAGGAGCTAGGTACGTTTGTGGTATCTTACACAGGTAATTGCGAAGCTGAAGTTGAAAAACTTCGCGTATGTCCGGCATTCGAAATTACAGTTATCGGTCCAGACGGTGTAACACCTAAAGCGAATGCTCGCGTTATTGTCAAGGACAGCGCAGGTACTGAAAAAGTCTATATAACTGATGCAGATGGAAAAATCGTTCTGCCGACTAATCAGGCGCCAGGTCAAGTTACCGTATACGAAGCTAATAGCGACGATACGTTAGGCGCTGAGCTAGGCACGGTTACAGTTACGTACAAAAATCAGTGTCAAGGCATCGTGATTAAAAATGCATGTCCAACCTTTGTACTAACGGTAATCAATAGTGATTCTGCTCCTGTTGGCTCAAATGTGAAAGTTACAATTGTGAACCAAGCAGGTGAAATTGTAGAAACGGGCATTACCAATGCGAATGGTCAAATCGTATTTAGCGATAAGACCAAATTGCAGCAAGGTGAGACGTACACTGTACTGAATGAGTCAGGCAAAGAGCTTGGCGTCATTACCGTAAGCTACATTGATGAAATGTGCAGAGCGACTGTCGCGGTATCGGTAAATGCATGTCCAGTCTTTACGTTAACTATTCAAAACGTAAACGGTGCACCGCGCAAAGATGTCTCATTTGAAATTAGAGATGTAAGCCGAGTAGTGGTAATGGCAACAGGTACAACGGATGAAAATGGTCAGGCAACGATCCCTTATACGATTGAACCGGGGCTTTACACGGTATATGAGGGTGCAGTTTATCTTGGTACGATTAGTATAAAAGATAACTGTAATGCGTTAGTGAAGCCATATTACTGGCCAGATCCAACACCAGATCCAGTATCACCAGAACCAACGCCGGAGCCGTCACCAGAACCGACTCCAGGCCCAACACCAGATCCAACATCACCAGAACCGACTCCTGAACCAACACCAGATCCAACAACGCCTGCACCAACTCCAACACCTGGAGATGGCGATGTTTCCCCAATTGGAAACGGATCAGATGATGAAGTCAACCCAGGATCAGGCCCTAAGGATGGTGAGTCAGTGAGTGGCGTTAAGAAGCCAGATCCAAACAGTGGTGCTACAGGCAATAAAGGCACTAACGCTGGAGGTGCTTCGAATCATTTGCCAAAAACAGGTGATTCAATCTCTATGATGATTTGGTTGTTTGTAGGAAGCGGCCTACTTCTTGCAGCAATGCTGCTGCTCGGAAAAAGAAGAGTGCACAAGCAATAATGTTCTGAATGTTTAATCCCAGAATGCGTACATTCTTATAGGATGTACGCATTCCTTATTAGAGATATACCGAATCGTTTATCTGTCATGTCATAGATCGGGGCTGTATAACTGTGAAAAAACTGAAGTATCTACTGCTCATCATACTGGTTGGTATTTTTGTGTATAGCGGCATCAATATCGCAACGTACCTATACGATGGATACTTGAATCGTCAAATGAATGATCAACTGCGTCAGCAGTATGCGGCGGCTGTTCAAGCCAATGCTGAACCACCTGCAGAAAGCGGCATAGAACAAGAACCTTCCTCCCACCTCTTGCAGCAGCAGTATCAAGAACGGTTTAATGGCCTGCTTGAGGTTAATGCCGATATTGTAGGATGGCTCAGCATCGCAGGCACAGAGATAGATTATCCAGTCGTGCAGCATACGGACAATCAATATTACCTGAATCACAATATTGATCGAAAACGATCGTCTCATGGTGCGATTTTTATGGATTATCGAAATGAGAGCGTACTTACGGACACGCATACTGTTATTTATGGTCACCATATGAAGGATGGCAGCATGTTTGGCGAGTTGTTCCGTTATAAGGATGTGGCAACCTTTAAGGAGCATGCGATCATTACGTTAGACACATTGGAACAGCCTACTCGTTGGCAGATTTTTTCCGTCTATGTCTATTCCCCCGAGCATCAGTTTTTTCAGTATGAATTTGAGAGCAAGCAGGAGTACAGCGAATATTTGCATGCCATTGTTGACAGCTCGCTTTATCAGTCGGACATTGAGATTACGGCGGATGATCAATTGCTAACATTGGTTACGTGTACGTATGAGGTAAGCGATGCAAGATTTATTGTACATGCCAAACGAGTGGAATAGAGTGGTACGTTAGACGATCCATCTGAAGATCATGTCATGATCTTTGGGTGGTCGTCTTTTTTTGCTTTGGTAGGGTAGTTAATACGCATATAAAAGTATCTATTAGCTTGCTAGATGCAGGATTCTATCGTTTAAGGCAGAAAGACCATAGTAGGAATGAACAACAAGCTAATAAACGGACTGCGCAATCAAGTTTCATATAAAAAAAGCATGTAAAGGAGCTGGAAAAATTGGATTGGTCGACTGATGCATTAATCCGAGGATTGAACGAACAAACCGTTAGATTACGAGAACAGAAGCAGAGGGGCTTGTCTTCGATTGAGCGTCACCATCAAGCACTAGCAGCATTGCAACGGGCGCTGGGGGCATTTCCAGAGACGAAGATCCCACTTGAGCCACAGCTGCTCGAGCGCAGAGAGTATGACGACTTTTACTTGGAGCGGATTGCATACGGTACGATGGAGCATGTGAATGTTCCGGTGATGGTGTTAATCCCTAAATTTGCAGGAGCAGGTCCTTGGCCCGCTGTGCTTGCCTGTCATGGGCATGGCAGCGGTCAGCATGAAGCAATTGGCATGGATCAGTCGGGGAGTCTGCTAGAGGAACCAGGCATTCATAATCGATTTGCCGTTCAATTGGTCCGAAAGGGGATGCTGGTTGTAGTTCCTGAGATTATGGGATTTGGTGTACGGCGCATGTCTGAGGAAAAGAAGGCTGATGCCCACTATAATTCTTGCCCAACACTATCGGCACAACTGCTTGCTAATGGTAGAACGCTTGCTGGCATGCGGGTGTATGAAGCAATGCGTGCATTAGACTACCTGCAGGGACGCGATGATGTACAGCAAGATCGAATCGGAATATTTGGCTTTTCGGGCGGCGGGTTAATTGCAGCATATACAGCAGCATTGGACGAGCGTGTTAGGGCAACGGTGCTTTGTGGCTGGGTGAATACGTTTGCTGGCAGCATATTGGCGATGCGGCATTGTATCGATAACTACTTGCCAGGTATTGCGCTTGAGGCTGAACAGCCTGATCTTATCGGACTGATTGCGCCGCGAGCTTTATTTGTAGAAGCGGGTGAGCAGGATCAGATTTTTCCTATTGAGTATACAGTAAAGGCGCTTGCTGAGCTGCGTGAGACATATATACGGTTGGGGGCAGAGGAGAAGCTAGCAAGCGATATCCATAAGGGGGGACATCAAATATCTGGGGAAAGCTCGGTAGACTGGTTATATGAGCAGCTCATGGCAGAGGGTTAGTTGATATGGACGTTATGTTAAGCCAGAGCAAGGTGCGGGTCGGAAGCGAACATAAAATTACTGGAAGATCCGCACCACGCATAGAATAAGGGATTTTGGCATTAGTGAAGTGCAAATAAAACCAATTTAAGGTGCATTTAAACCGAGCCGCACTAAAACGTTTGCAAGTGCCTACTGCGCAAGGGTAAAATGTGCGGGCTGTCGCACTCTACGTGGATGCGTGGATGTAAGCACGAAAAAATTCGGCTTCACAGTTATGAAAATAATGATCTAATGAAAAAAGGAGTTTGATAGAAATGAAAAGGGCAGTAAGTCTTGTTTTAGCCGTTGTTTTGCTCATTACGATGCTTGGCAGTGTGTCGGCAGCTAAGGACGATGTACCGACTTTCAGGGTTGATGGAAGGTTGTTTGTTACGCCAGCTGGAGAGCCGCAACAATACATTAATAAGGAAAATCGCTATATGGCATCGTTGCGTTTAATTGCTAATGTAGTTGGGGTGGAAGGCAAGGACATCAAATGGGATAATACTAAGCAAATTGCGACCTTAACACGGGGCAGTAATACCGTTTCCGTTACTGTTGGCAAGAAGGAAATTACGGTTAATGGTTTATCCGTTACAATGGACACATCAGCTGAAATGAAGCAGGGGCGTGTATTTATTCCAGTTCGTTCTGTTGCAGAGGGGCTTGGTTTAAAGGTCAGCTATAATAAACATACCAATACCGTTAATTTTATGACAGGAACGGAGAAAGTAAGCGATAATTTCGACGACATCGGTTATAAACAGATTGAACAACTGCCAGTGACAGTCTCCGCTAACGGGCTTCAAGTTACGCTAGAAGAAGCTTATTTATTCAAAACTGATTCAGCGGAAGCTAAAGCATTACAGGATAGATATGGCTTTCAAAACTATAAGTCAGCGAATCATGTTTTATGGCTGACGGTCACAATTGCTAATCGAAGCAAGAATACAATCTCTTTTGAAAATTCTGATCTGGAGAAGAAGATAGCCGTAACACATGCACCTTCACGCAGTTTATCGCTTGCCCTAGCTACTAACAATCTTTTTGGTAACGGTGGAGATTACCTTAATAGTTGGTCCTTGTCGTCAAATGCCTCCATAACAGGAAATATCGCATTACTTGATTCTGACAATTCAAGGATAAAGTTTTTAACTATTGATATAAGCAATGAAGGTGTGACTAACACCATGAAACTAGCAGAGAAGATTGATTAATAAAAAGAGCGCGGAGTGAGTATTAAGAAATCGCTGCGTGCTCTTTGTGTCAAGCTTGTACAATTGAATTTGAATGAATAAATCCTGACATTCACAACTAGCAATTGTATGCAAAAAGAGACAGCGGCCTACTTCTTAGGGTATAATAATAGGCAATAAAGAAGGGAGGCATGCAGAATGAGTCGATTTAAGCATTGTGTGATCAAGAGCTTTAAGCATGATGGACATGTGCATCGTGTTTGGCAACAAAATTGGCTAGTTCCGCATGCTGAACTGCTCGAGCCGCATCAGCAGGAGGAAATGATCGTAATCGTTAACCAGCAAACACCGATTGTTGAGGCCAATGGCAAGCAGTGGGTGAGTCGTGTTCCTGCTGTTTCGTTTTTCATACCAGGCTGCTGGTACAATGTTGTAGCGCTGCTGGAAGATAGCGGGATTCGCTATTATTGCAACATTGCTTCGCCTCCTTATTACGCACAAGGGACGATTACGTATATCGATTATGACCTTGATGTGCTGCTAACGCTGGACGGAAGATGTGTCGTCGTGGATGAGGATGAATACGAACAACACAAGCAGCTATATCATTATTCTCACGTCGTTGAAGAAAAGGTTCGAGCAGGCCTTCACGAGTTGTTAAAGCGCATAGAAGAGGGAGAGGCGCCATTCCATGAACAGACCGTAAAATACTATTATAATAAGTGGATGGAGCTTAATGGAGAGGGGTAACGGCATGTTGTCAGAATTATGGGATTGGATTAAAACGATCGCCATTTCGTTTGTTATAGTATTTTTAGTACAAGCTTTTTTATTCTCGCCAGCTATTGTCAGCGGCAAATCAATGGAACCTACCCTGGTAGATAGAGAATGGCTATTTTCTAACAAGATTGTCTATTTGATCGGCTCGCCTAAGACGGGCGATATCGTTGTGCTGAACAATCCACGAATTGAAACAGAACCTAACAATAAATATTTTGTCAAGCGTGTCGTTGGTGTTGGCGGTGACCATATAGAAATCAAGAACGGAATGCTGTATCGCAACGGAGAGGCTGTTGAAGAAGACTACACGAACTCCGAGATCGAAGGCAACGAATCTATCGATCTAATTATCCCTGAAGGGCATTACTATGTGATGGGTGACAACCGCAAGCTGATGATGAGTAATGACAGTCGCAGCTTTGGTCCAATTGCTGAAGATGAGATTTTGGGTCGCATTGATGGCGTAATCTGGCCATTATCTGAATTTAAGTGGTTTTAACTGGAGGCCTGGCTTGTGAAGGAAGTTATGATCTATACGGACGGTGCTTGCTCAGGCAATCCTGGGCCAGGCGGTTATGGAGCGTTGTTGTTTTACGGCAAGCATGTCAAGGAGCTCAGCGGTGGTGATCGCGCAACAACTAATAATCGGATGGAGATTATGGCGGTCATTAAAGCGTTGGAGGTTTTAAAGGAGCCCTGCAAGGCTACGGTTTATAGCGATTCTGCTTATGTGGTGAACTGCTTTCAGAAGGGCTGGATATATGGCTGGATGCGCAATGGCTGGATGAACAGCAAGAAGGAGCCTGTTGAGAATCAAGATCTATGGAAGCAGCTGTGGAGCTTGATGAAGCAGCATCAGGTACAATATGTGAAAGTAAAAGGACATAGCGACAACGAGTTCAACAATCGCTGTGACGAGCTGGCTCGTGCCGCTATTAAGGGTTATAAATGATGAATATGAACCAATGGGCAACATTAAAAGAAGACATGAAGCAAGCAGCAAAGGATTTGGGTATTGACGCGATTGGGGTTGCGTCACCTGATCCTTTTGTTACGTTAAAGGAGCGATTAATCCGGCATCGGGAGCTAGGCAGAGAATCAGGATTTGAGCCAAAGGATCTGGATCGACGCACGGATCCATCGCTGCTGTTCGATCGTCCCAAATCAATAATTGCCATCGCGGTTGCCTATTCCTCCAAGCTGGAAAATGCTCCGAAATCGGAGGAAGGGGCAAGACGCGGAATTTTTGCCCGCGCATCCTGGGGAAATGATTACCACCATGTGCTGCGCGATCGTCTAAGCAAGCTGGAGAATTGGCTTCGTGAGCGCGTACCAGATCTTCGAGCGGAGAGCATGGTTGATACCGGAGAATTGTCTGATCGCGCGGTTGCCGAGCGCGCAGGAATAGGGTTTAGTGCAAAAAACTGCTCCATTATTAACCCAGAGCTAGGTTCATGGATATATCTTGGCGAGATGATCACGAATTTGCCGCTCGAGCCTGATGAGCAAGTAACGGAGCAATGCGGAAGCTGTACGAAATGCATAGATGCTTGTCCGACCGGTGCGCTTGTTGGTCCGGGAGAGCTGGATGCGCAGAAATGCGTCTCCTTTTTAACGCAGACGAAAACATTGCTTAGCGATGAATATATGCGTAAAATCGGCAATCGCTTGTATGGCTGTGATACCTGTCAGATCGTATGTCCGATTAATCGCGGGAAAAACTGGACGCAGCATGACGATCTTCAACCTGATCCTGAGCTCGCCAAGCCGCTGCTAATTCCATTGCTGTCGCTTAGCAATAAACAATTCAAGGAGCAATTCGGTCATGTTTCGGGTGCGTGGCGAGGTAAAAAGCCGATCCAGCGTAATGCGGTCATAGCACTTGGGAACTTTAAGGACGCCACAGCTGTACCAGCCTTAACAGAGGTGCTGATTAAAGACCCACGCGAGGTACTTCGTGCAACAGCTGCTTGGGCGCTTGGCAGAATTGGTACGCAGGCAGCGAGAGAGTCACTTGAACGAGCACTTGCACATGAAAAGGATGAAGCTGCGAGGACTAAGATAGAGCAAGCGTTGTCTCAGCAGAATACTGAGCAATAAGCACGAACATTTGTTGCTTAAATGCTTGCTTCATGATATGATACAGGGATGTCAAAGCTAACATTGTATTGAAAGGTCTAGGTGAACTATATGGCGTGGTATGATATTGTAATTCCTATTGTAACGCTTGTGGTTGGGCTAATTGGTGGATTTATCATCGGAGTATTTTATCTGCGCAAGCAGCTTGAAAATATGCAAAACAACCCAGAAATGATGCAGAAACAGCTTGCGAATATGAATCCTGAAATGATGCAAAAAATGGCAAAGCAAATGGGCTATAATTTGAACAGCAAGCAAATGCAAAAAGCACAGCAAATGATGAAAAATCAAAAGTTTCCTCGTAAATAATTATACGTAGGAGCAGGAGGGAGCGAACTAGGATGGCGGGCAAGAAAGATTACGTCAATTCCCAGGTTTCCAGCAACCGTGAAAAAATAGAAGAGCATATCAAGGAAATATTGAAGTTAATTGGCGAGGACGTTGAGCGTGAGGGGTTAATTGAAACACCGGCACGTGTCACGCGCATGTACGAGGAAATTTTCGCAGGCTACGAGGTTGAGCCGCGTGAAGTACTAGGTGCAGTATTTGATGAAAATCATGAAGAACTCGTCATTGTAAAGGATATTGTGTATTACAGTCAGTGTGAGCATCATATGGCGCCATTCTTTGGTAAAGTGCATATTGGGTATTTGCCAAGCGGTAAAATCGTTGGCCTTAGCAAACTGGCTCGTCTGGTTGAAGCCGTTACTCGCCGCTTGCAGGTTCAGGAGCGCATTACTTCAACAATCGCCAACGTGCTTGATGAGGAGCTGGATCCACAAGGCGTGTTTGTCGTAGTTGAAGGCGAGCATCTATGTATGTGTGCTCGAGGCATTAAAAAACCAGGCAGCAAAACGGTTACGACGGCAGCGCGAGGCTTGTATCAGCATGATCCTGCGCTACGATCTGAATTTATGCAATTAATCAAATAACAGCAAGATTATGATAGGCGTTCAACGGTTGCTATACTAGTTGAGCGCCTCTTTGCTTTCGCTCCTCATAAACTGTATACGAGGAACTAAATAGAGTATAATGGCGAGAGAGTTGCAAATACTTCATAGCACAATGAATGTTCATAATACTGCATACATCGTGACGAACCGAAGTAGCTATGGAAGCCATACTGCATCATGATCAGTAATGCGTATTAACGCTGGCATTGAATGCATAGCATTTATACAGGGAACATTTTTACGGGATCATTTTGGGCCGGAGTAATAGGCCAAGGGAGTGTTATAGATGAAATTAAAAGAGCTGATTCAGCCATTATTATTTGTAAATGTAACGGGTGACGTTGAAACGGAAGTGACAGGCATTCATAATGACTCGCGGGTTGTTGAAGCAGGCAATGTGTTTGTCTGTACGAAGGGTGCCAATATGGACGGGCATGACTACATTCCACAAGCAATTGAGCGAGGCGCTACCGTCATTGTCGTGGAACAGGAAGTCGAGCAGGTGGAGGGCATTGTTTATGTGCATGTGCCTAGTACTGTAAGAGCAGCCTCATTGATGGTGGATCGTTTTTACAGCTCTCCTACGTCTAAGCTGAAGCTGATTGGTGTTACAGGTACGAATGGAAAGACGACGACGACGAATTTGATTGAGCATTTGCTAACGTTCCACCAGCATGCGACCGGGGTAATCGGAACAATTGAAATTCGCTACCCGGGCTTTCAAGAAGAAGCGAAGCTTACGACGCCAGTTTGTTACGATTTGCAGCGTTATTTTCATAATATGGTGGAAGCAGACGTTGAGTACGGCGTAATGGAGGTATCCTCGCATGCGCTGCATCTGGGACGTGTCCATGGCTGTCAGTTCAAAACAGCGGTATTTACGAATTTGACACAGGATCATCTCGATTATCATAAGACGATGGATGCATATGGGCAAGCAAAAAGCCTGTTGTTTTCACAACTCGGCAATGACTACGCTCAGCCCAAATATGCTGTTCTGAACGCGGATGATCCTTGGAGTGAAGCTTATGCGGGTGTAACAAGCGCGCAATTGATCACGTACGGGTTAAGCGAGCAAGCGCTTGTACGAGCTACGGATATTAACATTACAGCTTCGGGCACAAGCTTCTCATTGCAAACGCCGATAGGAACAACAACGATTCAAACTTCGCTAATCGGTAAGTTCAATGTCTACAATCTATTGGCAGCGATTAGTGCCGTTTTGCCCGAGGGACTTACCTTGGAGCAGGTAAAAGCTGCAATCGAGGGTGTAAAAGGAGTAGCGGGACGCTTTGAGACGGTGCAGCAAGGGCAGCCTTTTGCAGTGGTCGTTGATTATGCACATACACCAGACAGTCTGGAAAATGTGCTGAATACAGCCCGTCAACTTGAGCCACGCAAGCTCATTTGCGTTGTTGGTTGTGGTGGTGATCGTGATCGTACAAAACGACCAATTATGGCCGATATTGCTATTCAATTAGCTGATTACGTGTACTTTACGTCAGACAATCCTCGAACGGAGGACCCTGCTGCGATACTAGAGGATATGACAGGTCATCTAAGTGCTGAACATTATACGTCAATTGTGGATCGCAAGGCTGCTATTGAACAAGCGATTGCAGGTGCAGGTGAAGGTGATATTATTGTCATTGCAGGCAAAGGTCATGAAAATTATCAAATTATCGGAACGGAAAAAACGCATTTTGATGATAAAGAAGTCGCGCGCGACAAACTGATCGAGCTCGGCTATAACGCTTCGTCTTAATTTGCAATTGTGATGCAATAAGGGCGCAGCATAGTCTATACCGCCAACAGGCAAGTAGCAGACTATGCTGCGCCCTCGTTTTATTGTTTCGTTATTTCGAGAAAATGCTCGGCAGCAGGAAGAAAGCGAAAAGGTGTACTACGTAGTCTCACTGATATTTGCTGTTTTTGCAGATCATGGATCAGCTCATCTAGATGCGGATATCTCTCGTTGCGGAAACCGACAAGCGGATACGCAACAATACGCCCTCCTTGCTTGGTAACACGCAGCATCTCCTGTAAGGCTTGCAGGTGGAACGAATAATCAAACTGTTCTTGATACAAAAACAAAAAGTGGTTACAGCATACAAGCTCGAAGCTATGATCTCGAAACGGCAGCGTTGGCAGTTCGGCAGTAACGTAGCGTAATGGCTTATGAGAAAGCGTCTGCTGCTGTTTTTCATGGCGATAATGCATAATAAATTGCTGTAATGCGTCATGACGAATTGCATCATGCTCTTCTAATGAGGAGTAATCCTTCCATACGAAAGCTTCCAGCTTGGCAGCCAGTTTTGCAGCAGCAAGCTCAAGTTCCTTCAATCCATGCTCAAGCATGGCATCAGGCGTTAGCTTATAAAGCGGATCACAAGCAAATGCATCATAGCCTCGCTTACACAGTTCAGCGGTAAATGACGATGCGCCACCTGCCACATCCAGAATCCGGCCACTAGCCGGCAGTTCGTTTTCAAGCAAAAACATGCGACAATACTCATCGAAGGCACGACTGGTCATCGCAACTCCATTTTGTTCATACAAGGGTTCATTGTACATACTCACTCATCTCTCCTCATCTCAACTTACTCGTCTCATCTTCAACAGAATAAGAAGCCATTTAGCTGTATAACCTATCCTGTTGTTTGAATTATAGCAAAAAACAGCAAAAAGAAAAGCAGCCAAATTAGAATACTTGGCTGCCTCATAAGCATACTAGATCGTTAATAAAATGAACTTAAAAATTGCGAGATATTTTTCATATATACATTGGGGTCTTTACGGAATATAAGCTCATGCTGACCACCCTCGACAACCCAAATCCGAGATTGGGGAACTAATTGATTGGCTGCAATTTGCTCTGCAATGTAAACATCAGCTTTATTGTCGGCTGTACCATGGATAATAAACAATGGGATTTCATATTGTTTCTGGAGAATGGTCTCCGCAGGTTTGTTTGAAAAAGCGTGATTCGTCCAAAGGGGAAGCAGTCTGCTAATGATCGCAGTTGTCGGATACTTCGGCAGTCCGATATACTGTTTAATATTGGTGTAGAGCGTATCAGGACTGGGCAAGAACAGGCTATCCAAAATTAATCCATCGATATGGTCCGATTCTAAAGCTGCTTGGAGTGCGGTGCCGCCACCCATTGAAAAGCCCCAAACGATAATTTTTTGCGCACCACGTTCTTTAGCATAATCAACTGCCGCCAGCAGTTGATTTTTTTCTTCAGCTCCCCATGTAGCAGGTGCATTATAGCTTTTTGACGCATAGCCATAATCAAACATGATGACATTATAGTTAAGCTCATGCATAAGTTCAGCCAAATCGTACATCGGGACCCAGCTTTCTTCACGATTGGCACCATATCCATGAGATAAAATAATCGTTTGTTTCGATTCATCACCTGAAGCACCATGAGTTGCAGGAATAAACCAGCTGTCAACAGTCGTTTCCCCACTTCTGCTTGGATAAACCACTACCTCATAGGAAAGCTGTTTTTTCTCCAAAGGGTTGCTTTCAAGCGGCGGTACATAAGGAAAAGCTAGATTCCAAGCGATAATAGCATGACTAACAATGACGATGATGCCGATAAAGGCAAGCAGTGCGACTGTACTGGCAATTGAGAAATGAGTAAGTTTTGATTTGCGATTTAACTTGATGTCGGGTGCAGCTGCTGTTGCAGTTGCTTGCATAATTGGGCTGCTCATGTTGACTCACCTCTTTACCTGCCTTTTCATTTAATGCTAGACTGACATGTTTCGACTGTCAACTGGAACTTATCTCATACTTGCATGAATATGCTTATCCAATCGGCAAAATGAAATGTACATCTAAAAGGAAGCATAGTATACTAAATGAGAATAAATATCAATGGATTTGAAAATTAGTTTTATTGTATGAAACAATCTACTGTTAGTTCCGATTGTCACATGATACAATGGAAGCAGGAGGGATGCTCGTGGAAGAAGGGAAAAACACCGTTCGTTCGGTGGAAAGAGCGCTCGATATTTTACTTTGCTTTACGATTCGCCCTAGCTGGGCCATGACTGAATTGGCGCAGGAGGTCGGTTTGCATAAAAGTACGGTACATCGCATGTTGGCAACATTGGAGGATAAGGGCTTCATTGAACGAGACGCTTCAACCGATCGTTACCAGCTCGGATTAATGGTATGGGAGTTGTCTGCGAATCTGTCAACAACCAATGATCAGTCCATGATGTGGCAGAAGGAAATGGAGAGACTACGAGATCAGCTGGGTGAAACGGTTAGTATCTATGTACGCTCAGGTGTTGAACGGATTCGTATTCAATCTGTACAAAGCAATGAGCCAGTTCGAAGAGTAGCGCCAGTAGGTGCTCGCTTTCCTCTCTATGCTGGGGCCTCAAGCAAGGTGCTGATTGCTTACGCAAGCCAAGAGGACCAGCAGGAAATCTGGCAGCATCCAACATGGCAGCTAAGAGATCAGCTTACGATGGATACGTATCAGAGTGAATTATGCGAGGTACTTGAGCAAGGCTATGCCGTCAGCTTTGAGGAGCGTGAAAGCGGAGTGGCTGCAGTCTCGGTACCGATCTTTGATCGAGAAGGACATATCATCGCTGCTCTTGCTGTATCAGGTCCATCAGGAAGACTTGACTTGGATCGGATGAGAGAATATGCACCTATCATGCAAAGTGCTGCCAAACGAATGAGCATGATGACAAGATTGTAGTCAAAACCGAACGCAATAAGCAACCAGGTATTTATAAAAACCCCGAATTGTCATACGAAATTTGTATTTCGTAGCACAGTTCGGGGTTTTTGTACTCTTTTTTAGTCAATGGAAAAATTTTCTCTAATCACAATTTAACAATTAATGGATAAGAAACATGTTACTTTAGGAGTAGGTACATGTGATTAAAAATCTTGTTTTTCTATGTAGCAAGCAGTATTTCCTTCATTCTTAAGAACTATTTCTTTGGTGTTATTTCCTGATTTGTACAAAAGGACTATATCAATCGATTTGGAAAACCGATGATATGTTTGCTAGTTGCGTTGAGTAAAGTTTAGATATTTGCTCATTGGTTTCTTATTCTTTCCTTATACGCAACTAACAATTAGCAGCTATTATCATCAAGTTCACATTCACCAGCAAAAAGGGGAGTACAGCAATGATCAAATGGATTAAGAAGCAGTCATTAGTTTTTTCCAGCTCTATTCTTTTGGCCGTTCTTTTTATGACACAGGCAATAGTTATGAATTACGTGTCGTATGATG
The DNA here is from genome assembly GCF_042659865.1 of Paenibacillus septentrionalis. NCBI lineage: Bacteria > Bacillati > Bacillota > Bacilli > Caryophanales > Paenibacillaceae > Paenibacillus > Paenibacillus septentrionalis. Next base: position 198,982 of record NZ_JBHSTE010000003.1, on the reverse strand, counting down.
CGCAGAAACAAGCGAAGTTCGGTGAATTTCAAGCGATCGGAGAAAAATTACAGGCTCAGGCGCAAATGGATATTCAGTATATAGAATCAGCGATGGAATGGATGAATGGAGATCGCACATCCTCTTCTGCCGAAATGGATATTTTGAATCGTTTGTTGAATGCGACGATCGATGATGAGCTTATTGTAAGAGCATATTTTCTTACAACGAATTATACGAAAACTGAAGAACAAAACGAGCTAACGTTTTTGCAAACGAGCAATACATTTATGGATGTAGGTCATCAGGCAGGGGATATCTACATAGCAAGCGAAGAGCTTCTTGAACAATTTCAACAAGCACTAAATAATCAGTCAGGACTATCGGAAGAATATACTGATGATTATGGTGACTGGATAACATATTTAGCGCCGTTGCGTGATGCACAAGGCACAACTGTCGCGGTGATGGGGCTTGACTTTGATTATGACATCGTGAAGGATTTTTTAATTGAAACCTTCTTTAAAAGTACGATAATCGCTGTTATTCCAGCTATAATCGCCATTATATTAGCTACTTTGATTATTCGAATTGTCATCCAGCCATTACGTACCCTTGTTAGACTTGCGAAGAAAGCTGCGAATGGTGATCTTACGGTTCAAGTTCCGACTACCTTTGGCAATGAAATTGGACAAGCTGCTCGTTCATTTAATGAAATGGTTACAAGCTTAAGAGAGCTTGCTGTACATATCGATCATACATCGAAGGAAGTCTCCGAATCCTCCAGTGCAATAAAAGAGACAGCGGGTCAATCAGAGTCTGCTATGAATGATATTTCATCAGCAATTCAAAGCGTATCCGCAGGAGCGGAAACACAGCTTGCAAGTGCGCAGGAATGTCAACGTGCAATGACAGAAATGGCGATTGTTATTCAGAGAATTGCAGAATCCTCTTCAACAGTATCCGAACTAGCTACAGATACTTCACATCTAGCAGCGGAAGGCGAAACTGTGGTAAGTCAAGCTGTGAAGCAGATGCATACGATTGAAAAGCAAGTAACAGGTGCTGCCGAAGTAATGCTGCAGCTTAATCAATCCAGTGAGCGGATTGGCGATATAATTGGTCATATTACGGAGGTTGCAGATCAAACGAATCTGCTTGCGCTGAACGCTTCAATTGAAGCTGCTCGCGCAGGTGAACACGGGAAAGGCTTTGCTGTTGTTGCACAGGAGATTCGCAAGCTGGCGGAGCGCTCGAAGGAATCGTCTGATGAAATTGCAGCCATTCTGGAGGAAATCCGTTCCAAATCGGAAGGAGTTAGCGCTTCGTTGTCTGAATCTGCACGTGAAACTCGAGTAGGTACAGAACTGGTCAACGCTTCAGGCGAATCCTTCCGCTCTATTCATGAAGCCGTGAACCAGGTATCTGGACAAGTTCAAGAAGTGTCTGCTGCATCTGAGCAAATGTCTGCAGGAAGTGAAGAAATTGCTGCTTCAATGGTTGAACTGGAGCAAATGGCCAATGCATCTTCGTCTCATTCGCAAGAGGTTGCCGCAGCTTCTGAGGAGCAGCTTGCTTCAATCGAAGAATTGTCGCATTCCTCTCAACAGCTGCAGAACCTTGCTAATGAGCTTAGACAGGCTGTTGGTAAATTTAAGGTTTAAGCTTTAATATAAAGCTATACAGGAGAGGGGCAGAATGATGAAGCTTGATGCGCCGAAATTAAGCTCGCATTTAATAGAAGGAGTTTGGCAGGAGCCGGAAGACCATTCTGTTGAGCTAGAAAATATCATCATTACGAATCAACAGCTCGATGGACAAAGCTTCTCCCGGTTTAGAGCTGCTAATGTTGTACTCAAGGGCTGTAGCTTGCAGGGATGCAACATTGATTCACTGGATTTGCTTGATGTGAGGCTTGAGCATTGTGATCTTTCCAATGCCAAGCTAAGCCGCTCTTCTATACATCGAGTCGAATTCGTAAATTGTAAGCTTGTCGGAACCGAGCTTACGAGGTCGAGTATTGGCACTACACAGTTTTTGCTAAGCAATCTAATCTTATCAAACTTCGGTGAGTCGAAGCTGGAGAAAACGTTGTTTACTGACAGTCTGCTGCAGGATGCTGATTTTTTTAATTGTAAGCTGAAAAAGGTAAGTTATGAGCAATGCAAACTCGATGCTGTTAACTTTGACGGAACCTCTTTGAAGGAGGTCGATATGAGCAGCTCAGAGTTCTCATCCTTGACTGTAGCAATTGAGCATCTGAAGGGCTGCAAGGTATCGCGTTATCAGGCGATGCAATTTGCTTCGCTTTTGGGACTCGTCATTAAAGATTAAAGAAAGCTATGCATAGCCTAACCGAGGCTCAGAGCCATCTGAGCGTCGTGTGAAGGTGGGTGCATAGCTTTTTTTGTTCTTTACGAGTATTACTACTTTTCAGGCGTTGATTGTTTTACATTACTCATAATATTTTTTGCGGTAGCTGGAAGGGGCTTCGCCTACATGCTTTGCAAAGCAGTTTGAGAAATACGGGGCGTTATCGAACCCAACGTTTTCGGCAATATCAGAGATGGATAAATGCGTATTAAGCAGTAGCATTTTCGCTTGATCCAATCGCACCTTCAAGACATACTCGCTTGGTGTATAGCCGTACACCTGCTTCATCGCTTTCGTAATGTAGTTATAGTGATAGTTGAAAATGAGTGATAGTGCCTGATTGGTGATTTGCTGTCGGTAATGATTGCGAATATAGTGCTCGACCTGCTCCGCTAGACGTACGATGCTGCTTGTTTGCCTGTTGGTTTGCTTCATGTCCATCATAAGCAACAACTCCTCGAAAGCATGCTGCTTTTGCCAGTACGCCTTGGGCTCTATTTGCTTATTCGCGTCATTCATTTGCTCAACTAACCGGTAGGCCTGCTGTGGGTAGAGGAGCTGCATCGATTTTGGAATTTGCATCGTGTAAGGAGCGGGATTAAAGCAATCCTGATGTTTTTCAGTCTGAAATTTGTAATGTAGCTGTTCGCTTTCAACCCAATCATTAACCGTCTGAAAATGAATCCAGTAAAAAAATGTATCAGTCGTAACAGGCTCCACACTATAGTGGTAACGGTCAGGCAGTAATATTAATGTCTGTCCTTCGTGAAGCAGCCAGCTTTCTTTTTCCTCTCCCAAGTGCAGACTGCCATTGCGAACGATTATGAGGTCGAATAGGTTAAGACTGTGTCTGTTCGGATGCGATTCCCCGATCTCATAGTCTGAAAAGCCGCTTTCAAGATAGTAGGGTGACGGCGGGCTGTTAAAATAAATATAGCTCATCATGTTCACCTGTCTTAGTGTGAGATTTTATAAGAAATTAGTTGGTTTTCTGTATCGTGTATTGTAATCATAACACATAAAATAAAGCTGTAGTGTGAAATTAACGTAGCTTCACCATGTAATGTGAGGCAAGAAACGTTTCTATGAAAAATATGTCCAGGCTATCAAAGCAGCAATTGAAGCAAATACAGATTTAAGCCAATCATGGGGAGGAATTATTATGGTTACAGCAAATAGCTTTGTATCAATGAAGCAGGTGAATATTGATGATTCGTTCTGGGGGCAATATACGCAGCTTGTCAGAGATGTCGTCGTTCCTTATCAGTGGGAAGCCATTAATGATCGTGTTGAGGGCGCTGAGAAAAGTCACGCGGTTCAAAACTTTAAAATAGCAGCAGGCCTCGCGGAAGGTGAATTTTACGGCTTTGTCTTTCAGGATACTGACGTAGCTAAGTGGCTGGAAGCGGTAGGGTATCTATTAATGAAGCAGCCTAATCCGGAGCTCGAAGCAATCGCGGATGAGATGATTGACATTATTGAAAAAGCTCAGCAGCCTGATGGCTACTTGAATACGTATTTCACGATTAAGGCACCGGAAGACAAGTGGAAGAACCTGACAGAAGCGCACGAGCTGTACACGGCTGGACATATGATTGAAGCGGCAGTAGCCTATTATGAAGCGACAGGCAAAACTAAGCTGCTTGATATCGTATGCCGTTTTGCTGACCATATCGCAGAGGTGTTTGGCGATGGTCCGGATCAGCTTCCTGGCTATGACGGTCATCAGGAGATTGAGCTTGCACTTGTAAAGCTGTATCATGCAACGGGCAATGAAAAATATTTAAACTTGAGCAAATACTTTATCGATATGCGCGGCACGAACAACTTCTTCGAGGAGGAAGCTGAAAAGCGCGGCTGGACGAGTATATGGCACAAAAACCGTATTCATATCGACAAAAAATATTTCCAGGTGCATAAGCCTGTACGAGAGCAGGCAGAGGCGGTAGGACATGCGGTGCGTGTTGTTTATATGTTGTCAGGCATGATCGATATTGCGAGAGAAACGAATGATGAGACGCTTCTTAATGCGAGCCGCACGCTTTGGAACAACATTGTAGGCAAGCAAATGTACATTACAGGCGGCATTGGATCAATGGTACATGGCGAGGCGTTTTCAGTTGATTATGACTTGCCGAATGACACGGTTTACGCTGAAACCTGTGCTTCAATCGGGCTGATCTTTTCCGCTCAACGCATGCTGCAGCTTGAGCCTCATGCACATTATGCAGATGTGATGGAGCGCGCGTTGTACAATACTGTCATCTCTGGCATGGCACTGGATGGAAAGCATTTCTTCTACGTTAATCCGCTAGAGGTATTTCCATCTCAATGCCATGGACATAACCATAACTACAACCATATTAAGCCTGTTCGACCAGAGTGGTATGGCTGTGCATGCTGCCCTCCGAACCTAGCAAGATTGTTGTCTTCACTAGGTGACTATCTGTATTCTGTAAACAACGATACGATTTATTCGCATCTGTTTATTGGAGGCAAAACGCAGGTTGAGCTTAATGGCAACAGCATTGAGCTTACACAAGTCTCTGAGCTTCCGTGGCAGGGCAAGGTATTATACGAGGTGTCAGTTGACGCACCTGTTAGCTTCGGGCTGGCTGTACGCATTCCTGGCTGGTCAGACCATGCTTCAATCTATGTAAACGGCGAGGAAATCGAGCTGTCCGGCTTGATGAAGGATGGTTATGCTGTGATCCACAGAGAGTGGAAGAACGGAGATAAAGTAGAGCTGAAGCTTGATATGTCGATCAAGAGAATGAAGAGCCACCCGAAAATTAGAGCCAATGCGGGCAAGGTTGCACTACAGCGCGGGCCAATCGTGTATTGCATCGAGGAAGCAGACAACGGAGGCAACCTGCAGCATGTACGCTTGCCGAAAAATGCCGAGCTGAAGCTTGCATTCAATGATGAGCTGGCTGGCGGTGTCGTAACGATCGAGGCTGACGGGTTGATTGAGGAGGCTAGTGATTGGAGCGACGAGTTGTATGCGGCGAATGCCGAGCTTCAGCAAAAGCCTAAGAAGCTCACCTTTATCCCATACTATACGTGGGCCAATCGCGGTGAAGGCGAAATGATGGTTTGGGTAAAAGAATAGTAAATATGAAGACTTCGCTTAGTTTCGACTAGGTGAAGTTTTTTTTTATTAAGGTTTTAGTTTACAAACACAAAAAAGTATACTTTATTCTATTATTGCCCGTGAATAGAGGCGCACACTTTCTACCAATACTGATCGTGTATATTGCGATGAAGCTAGATAAGCAGGAACTTGATTGTTAATCGTGTAGATTGGCTTAACAGCTCTACTCTTACCCGCTGAAAGCTGAAGTTTTCGCATGTATTTATTAAGCAAATGTTAAGCATTTATTCAGCCGCTATACAGCGATCTGACAGTAGTAATTAAACACAGCTCTCTACAATTGGACTCATGCAAACAATTGAAGGAGAGCTGTTAACGATGAAAACAAAGCTTGGACTTGGACTGTTATCTATATTCTTAATTATCGCTATTGTTGCAATTATACTAGTCATCAATGACAAGTCTGAGGACAAGAGCAATAATCAGCCGGAATCGATGGACGTTGGCCAATATACGAAGGTAGAAAAAGAAGAGTATGATGTGATTGTTGCCGGAACCGACCCGGAAGGCGTGATGGCTGCCATCTCGGCAGCCCGTAACGGCATGAAGGTGCTGCTGATCGATGGGCGCGACCGCGACCGACTGGGCGGCTTGTTTACCTTGGGAGGGTTAAATACGCTTGATCTTAATAATTCGCCGTCACAACCGTCGTTTTCCAATAAACTGAAGTTTCTCAACGAAGGATTGTTCCGCGAATGGTTCGATCAGCTCGAAGGCACTTCCTTCGACACGCAAACAGCGGCGGATGTGTTCTTCAAGATGGTGAAGGACGAACCAAATATCGATCTGATGATGAACGTTTCCGAGATGCAACCAGTGGTTGAAGCTAACGACTCGACGTTAAAGGTGAGCGGACTTGACGTTGTCAGCAAGGACAACAATCAAACTCGCATTCGAGCCAAGCTCGTGATTGATGCTACGCAGGATGCCGATATTGCTGCAGCAGCAGGAGTGCCATATCTGACAGGGCGTGAGGATATGGGCGATAAAGAAGCAAAAACGGCTGTAACACTCGTTATTAAAATTAAAGGCATTACCGATGAAGTTTGGACAGCCTTTGGCAAGCGCAAGGGCAGCGGTCAGTTCGGGACAACCATTTGGGGGTTTCCTGAAGCAGCAGGATACGTTGCTACTGACCCGGATCGGGTGCGCGTAAGATCGCTCAACATTGGTCGGCAGGCTGATGGTACAGCGCTAATTAATGCGATGATGGTGTTCGGTGTTGATCCGCTTGATCCGAATTCGCGCAAGGAAGGCTATGAGATCGGCAAACAAGAAGCGCCGCGCTTTATTGACTATATGAAACAAACTGTTAAAGAATTCGAAGCAGTGGAATATGCAGGTGTAGCAGAAGAACTATACGTTCGGGAAAGCCGACATATTGTAGGCGAATATGTTCTTTCGATCCGTGACCTGATGGAAAATCGCGATCATTATGATGCTATTGCTTACGGCTCCTACCAGGTCGATCTGCACAGTACAGGCAGCAAGGATGCCGGATATATTCTGATGAAGCCAATGCAATACGGTGTGCCGTTCCGCTCGCTTGTTCCATTGAAGGTTGATGATTTGCTCGTTGTGGGCCGTTCAGCAAGCTTTCAATCAATGGCCCACGGCAGCGCGCGAGTCGTGCCGCTCGGAATGGCGACAGGCCAAGCGGCAGGAGCAGCCGCAGCAATGTCGATTAATGAAGGCATCACTGTACGAGAAATGTCGAAGTCGCAGGAGTATATGGAAAAACTGCGCGGCCTGCTTACAGAGCAAGGCGTTGATCTGAAAATGAACAAGTTTCCGACTCCTTACTATCTGAAGCATAAAGCGACGCGCGGTCTGCTGACAGCTATAGGCTTGCTAATTACGACCGGCAGTTATAATAATGAAGGCTTCAAGCTGGACGAGCCATCGAATCCGATGCGTCTGCTTGGACATACGCCTAAATTGCGTCAAGCCGTACCTGACAAATTTGCCGGAGATGCTGCTGCGGGCGTACAGGATATTGCTGAAGAGGAGATGAAGAGCAGTCCGCTATCTCTGGAATGCGCCATTCATATTTTGTCTGCTTTGATGGGATTGGATCAGCAGAAAGGAACAGTGGAGCATTTTGTTGATCAAAAATGGCTTGTCGGTGAAACATTGGCTGCCATCGATGATTGGACATCCCTGACGAACGGAGAAGTGTATTTGATTATTGATGATGTACTGAGAAATTATGCAAACTATTCGGAGTATGGATCAAGTGCTCCCTCACCCTCAGGCAAGGCAGGTGATGCACAATGATATTTACTGCACGCATCAATGCCTGGCGAGCTGGGCTACAGCGAATTTTAGAGGGGAGTCTGCGGCGAAAATACAGTATTATAACAGGCATGACGCTGTTGCTGCCGATTGGCTTAATGCTGTGGACGGAGACGCTGCAGCGCGGCTCTCTGATCAGCGCGTTTGCATGGATGTTGGAGAACACTACCATCTCGATGTTCAATTACGGTATTTATTTGACTGTGTTTGTTTTGATCTATGCGCTTGTCGGCCGATTTCTGGTTGCTTCTGGCCTATCGGCTTTGCTATTGGCACTGGCAGCCTTGACCAGCTATTTCAAGTCCTCGCTCATTGGAGAGCCGTTCTTCCCTTGGGATTTGATGCTGAGAAAAGAGGGGCTTAATATTTTCTCTTACATCTCCAGCTTCTCGACGGCCTTCAAGCTGCTGGTCGTATTACTGTGTATCGCCTGCATATTTCTGCTGCGTATCGTTGTGCCAAAGCTTTCGCTGCCGCTGCTGGCGCGGCTTGGGCTTGGCCTGTTGTCCATATATGTGCTGTACGCGGCAGGCGTGCAGTCACCATGGGCTGGCAAGCTGGCCAAGGAGCTTGGTTATAAGGAAACCGTCTGGAATCAGAATAAAAACTACACCGATAACGGGCTGGCAGCTGCTTTCGTCATGAATGTAAAGCATACCATTATTGAACGGCCCGAGGGCTACAGCAAGGAGGAGCTTGCCCGAATTGCGGAAAGCATAGTCGCCATTCAACAGGCCAGCGCTCAGTCGGCTAACGATGGGCAGGACAATTCGGCAGCCGGTAGCGAGGTTAAGCCGAATGTTATTTTCATTATGAATGAAGCCTTCTGGGACCCGACGCTGCTGCCGAATGTGTCTTTCAGTGAGGACCCGATCCCGACTGTACGAGGTTTGCAGCAGCAGTTTACCTCAGGGTATCTGCTGTCGCCGCAGTTTGGCGGCGGGACAAGCAATGTCGAGTTTGAGGTGTTGACCGGTCTGTCGATGAGTTTGCTGCCGCAAGGGGCGGTGCCTTATCAGCAGCATGTAGGCGATTCACTGCCGACACTGGCCTCCTATTTTGAAGACCAAGGCTATTACAGCATGGGGATTCATCCGTATGACGGCTGGTTTTGGAGCCGCAATCGGGTGTACAAGTCGTTTGGCTTTGAGCGCTTCAAGAGCAAGACAGGCTTTGATAATCCTCAGTTCAAAGGCGCATATATCTCAGATGAGGAAGTGACAAAGAGCATTATCGAGGAGGTTACAGCTTCCGACAGACCGATGTTTATTTATGCTGTTACGATGCAAAATCACGGACCGTACAGCAAACCGCGCTACCAGGAGCATGAGGTGCAGGTTTCGGGGGAACTGACAGAAGATGCGGCTCAGATTTTGCAAACATACACTCAAGGTGTGCGCGATGCCGATAGAGCGCTGGGAGATTTAATTGCGCATTTTGAGCAATCAGGCGAGCCGACCGTAATTATTTTCTACGGCGACCATTTGCCGATGCTGGGCGAGCAATATTCCGTTTATTTGCAAGGGGGACTCATTTCCAGCTCTAGCGCATGGGACTGGTCGCTTGAGGAGTGGCAGCGGATGCGAAGCATTCCATTCGCCACCTGGTCAAACATTCCAATGGATAAACAATCGTATCCCGCATTGAGCTATGCCTTCCTCGGGTCCGTCATCATGGATGGGCTCCATATAAGCAAGCCTGCGCAGTTTGCGCTTGGCTCCAAGCTGGCAAAGCAGCTTCCCGTTATGACAGGACCGCTCTATGTTGATGCGCAGAGCCAGTTATATGCCAAAGTACCTGAGCACTCCAAGTCATTGGTGGATGATTACCGCAAGGTGCAGTATGATTTGATGTTCGGCAAGCGATACTTGGCCGATTATGTAGACGGCGCATTTATTCGCAAGACACCGCTAGAAGGCTATACGCTGGATTAGTTGCTATAGCTTTACCATTCATGAAGGTGGATAGTAGTCAGCGAGCATGCCGAGTACATCGTTATATCCGTTCAGATCATTTTGTGAAAAGCTGTCCGAAGCGATGCGAATAGTTAGCTATTGTTGTATAGGAAGGAAGCGGTCAGTCCCACGAGGGCATGGTCGCTTTTTTCTGAGCATACAGGCGGACATTCAACAACCAACAATGGATAAAAAATAGACATATTACATTAGCAAAGCTACGAGATGTTGTTAGTTAAAAATATGTAGAACAAGACAAATTTTAGTATATCTAGTTTTTGCTTGTAGCTTTATTGAAGGGCAATACAAATTGTTAGAGGAATGATTGGTTTCATTGGGGTGGAAAAAAGGATATATTTGTTAGTTTTTCAGTTTACAAACAAAAAAAGTATGTTTTATACTATTATTGACCGTTAATATAAAGGGGGTGAATCAATAGAGTATAATCAACAAACAGTTTAAGTCGATTATGTATAAACAGAACAATGACAAAGATTTGCAACATAGAAGTATTATCATAAGTATTTTTTGTAAATGCTCTAAGTAAGAAATTTTATTTTGTTGTCTAAACCACTAAACTGCAAAGTTAGCGAGTAATCTAAACATTTGGTAGAGTAAAAGATTTAGCTTAATTGGGAGGTAATTTAATGAGAAATAAAATTACTATAATTATCTTAACACTGGTTCTTTCATTTTCTTTATCGGCGTCCTTGGTAAGTGCTGATAGTGTTGATTATGTAAGCGAAGCTAGATTATCTGAAATTCAACCTACAATTGTTTATGAGACACGAGTAAATACTTCGAATAATTCTATTACATATAGTCCATTGGATAGTCAGTTTTCTGCATTTTCCTCTACTGCTTTACCTTTTAATTTTGAATTCAATTTTTCATCTAATCTGACTTCAAGAACTTTTTCTAATAATGGAAGCAATGTTACAATAAGAATTGATGATGCTTGTTGGACTAGTATAGACGGATACTCCCTAGAACATCAACATTTTGCTATATATTTATACAAAGGTGACGGTACACTAATCGGCTACACTTTAGATATGCCAGTACATTGTGATGGTCCTAACGGCCCAACTACTCATAGTGTAACATTCAATAATGTACCAAAAGGCGATATTTATTTCCGTCTTTCTAAGCCAGTAACCACTTATTCATATTATTTAGAAGGAACGGGAAGGATCTTTAATTAATGTAATGTTAGTCGTTGTGGAGAAGATTTTCTTCTCCACAATTTTTATTTTAAGTCGAAAAATATTACATTATATGTAGAGGATAAGTTGCTAGTATTTGTAGAATACGTTAATGTTATTTTAATAACATTTTGATTTGCTGAAGGGAGGAATTTGTATTCAATATCGTTCAAAACACATTTTGACCGTTCTGGCATTGCTATTTTTATTATTAATAATAGCAATCTTTGTTTATGCTTATTTGAAGATATCGAATCAAAATTCGGTAAATCCGTATAACTCGCAAGTTATAACCGAGTCTCATAGCTCCCCCTACAGTCGTCTAGTCAGAGAGGTATACGACAAGATTGAAAATATAAATCCAGTAAATATGTATATAGATGTATCAGAGGAAACAGGAGAAGTAACAAAGGTTGTACTAGGCTCGTTAATAACGAATGAGAACCAATATGTATTTGCAATTAAAAATGAAAATAACGAAATCGTTTACCACAATCTCCCACATGGGATTGATGGTGTCAGGATTGTTGGAGTTAGTAACAGTCAATATTATTTTCTGCAAAATAAAGAAGGAAACGAATTCGTATTCAAGCTGAATTTGGAAAATCCGCTTGAGGGTATCGATTTTGTGAAAAGCTGTCCGAAGCGATGCGAATAGTTAGCTATTGTTGTATAGGAAGGAAGCGGTCAGTCCCACGAGGGCATGGTCGCTTTTTTCTTTTTCAATCAATATGAGCATAAATGAACATGTTTCAAATGAGTAAATGGAGATAACTTGCACAACTTTGCGCAATTATGTTTGGAATTCACTTAAAAATGCTCATAAATGCTCAAAAATGTGTTGACAGTCACGAATTATCCATATATCATAAGATTGTGAACAATATTGAACATTAGCGCGCAATATTGAGTGGTAGGGGTGGATATTATGCTTGCTGTAGAAAGAAAAACTCGAATAATTGAGTATGTGAAGGAACATCGAGTAGCCACGATTAGTGAGCTGGCCAAAGCTTTTTCTGTACATGATGCTACAATTAGAAGAGATGTGAATGAGATTGTTCGTGAAGGACTGCTGAAGCGGACACATGGCGGAGTAACGATTGACGAATGGACCAATTCAGAGGCCTCCTTTAACGAGCGATATAGCAATCAGCTTGAACAAAAAATGCTAATAGGCAAGCGGGCAGCAGAGATGGTGAAAGACGGCGAGCATATTATTATTGATTCAGGAACGACAACGCTGCATATTGCAAAAAATTTGATCCATCGTACCGATCTCACTGTCGTCACGAATGATATGAACGTTGCTGCAGAGCTGAAAGATTCTCCAGGCATCAAGGTCATTTTGACGGGTGGCGAATTGTACCCTTCCAGTTATATGCTGAACGGTATGTTTACTGAACAAGTGTTGAATTCCTTGCATGTGCACAAAGCATTTATCGGTATTCCTGTTTTACACTCCCGATTTGGGCTGATGCATCCAGAAGCTCAGCTTGTTCCAACGAAGCAAAGCATGATTCGTGCCTCGGAGAACATTATTGTAGTCGCTGATGATTCAAAAATTGGAAAGGTCTCCTTACACACGGTCGCATCAAACGAAGAGATTGATACGCTGATTACTGGAAGTGGCATCAGTGAATACGATCTTGAGCAGTACGGTAAGAGCGGCGTTGAAGTGATTACAGTGTAATGAACCAAAATGATTGTATTGAGTAATGAATGCGCTTTACTTGCTCAGCAATCGTATTATTTTCGCAACAGGGGGTGCGCAGCTTGGCAAGCAAGTCAAGTAAAGTGTTGCGGCTGATTGAGCCGCACAAAATCGAAGAAGTTACGATTGAGCGGTCTCTCTTGCCGCATGAGGTTTTGATCGAGCCGGAGCTAGTCAGCATCTGTCATGCCGATCTGCGGTACTATACCGGGCAAAGACGTCAGGAGGCGCTGGCAAAAAAGCTTCCTATGGCATTGTTTCATGAAGGAATCGGAACTGTGCTCGAATCTAATTCCGAAGAGATCAAGAACGGTCAGAGAGTCGTTATCGTACCGAATTTGCCAGCATATGAAATGCATGGAACAGCGAAGGAAGAGTGCTGTGAGTACTGTAACGGAATAGGAGAGAACTACTGCGAGCATGGAGGTTTTCTTGCAAGTGGAATTGATGGAATGGCTCAAAGCAGACTTGTCATATCTGCTTCCAATGCAATCCCAATTCCTGATGATGTGCCTGATCACATTGCCGTCTTAACAGAGCTTTGCAGTGTTTCTCATCAAGCACTGGAGCGAGTACGCGACCGCTTGCAGTCAGGTACAGCTGTAGTATTCGGAGACGGACCAGTAGGCTACATGACAGCAGCTATGCTGCACCATATGTATAAGCTGAATGATGATCGATTGACCGTATTCGGAGCGATTGAAGAGAAGCTTAACAATTTTGATTTTGCTCAACGACAAATGGTTCAAACGTATAACTTTGAGAATGGGCCGTTAGTTGATATCGCGATTGAATGTACGGGTGGAAAGTTCAGTCAGAGTGCTATTAATCAGGCTATTCAAATTCTTAAGCCCGGCGGCGTTCTGATATTGATGGGGGTTACCGAGGATTTAGTGCCGATCAATACACGCGATGTGCTTGAGAAGGGGATTACAATGTTTGGCAGCAGTCGCAGCACAGCTTATGACTTTAAGCAAATTATTCAGGCTATGCGACAGCCAGCATATCAGCAATCATTAAACAAAATTGTACCAAAGCATTACGAAAATGTGAGTACGGCAGACCAACTCGCCAAAGTTATGGAATCCGCCGCAGCTCATCGAAGCTGGGAAAAAACAATTATCCAGTTTAACTGGTAACTGCTACTTTGCCCATGCCATTATTCTACACTATTTTAATGCAAATGCAATACAGATCGTGCAGGACATAATGACATGGGCCTATTAACAGATAAGGGCTAGGAATAGAACATGACAAATCTCAACGTATGGTCGATAAGCGATATGGACTTGGTAATTCGGCTTATCCTATCGGTTATACTCGGTGGATTGGTCGGAATTGAACGAGAAATCAGCAATCATTCCGCAGGCTTTCGCACCCATATATTAGTGTGCTTAGGCTCAACAACGATCATGCTGCTTTCCATCTATGGGTTTTCTGATTTTGTAGATGAATTCAATGTTCGTATGGATCCCGCCCGATTAGCTGCACAAGTCATTAGCGGAATAGGCTTTCTTGGTGCAGGAGCGATCATGCGAAACGGCAATATCATTAAAGGCTTGACTACGGCTGCCTCACTGTGGGTAGTAGCCGCAATCGGGCTTTGCATTGGGGCTGGTTTTTATAAAGCTGCGGTCATCAGCACCGTACTTGTTATCACAACATTGTTTATTTTGAACAAATGTGAAAAATTGCTTATGAAAAAACGCCGTACCAAGCAAATTGAATTGCTGGTTAAGGAACATACGAAAGCCATTACGCAGGTGTTAAACGTACTTGATGCTCATCAAGCAAAAGTATTAAATATTGCTGTTGCCTCTCAAGAGCAGGATGCAGCTGAAGCAATCGACAACGTCTATGTCAAGCTTTGCATTACTTGCAAGCTGCCGAAACGATCCACTTGGCTTGCCATTGTGGAGCAGCTAAGAGAGGAACAATCCGTCATTTCCATTAAGTGCTCAGGTGAAGAGTATAAGCTTTTTGGTGGTCAGCAATCGCCTGTCAGCTTTTAATTGTAATTTAGTAAACGGAATGAAAGCGCTTAAACATAAAGAGGCTGCTTAACGGGGCTTGGAGAGAAGAGTAATTCAATGAAGAATAAAAACGTCATAAAAAGGGGCTGGTAAAGAGAAACTGTAAAACTAGAATTTACTGAAGGAAGTGAGCATATGGCATCTATTGAACTGAAGAATATTACGAAAACCTTCGATAAGCACGATGTAATTAAAGATCTGAATTTGAATATTGAAGATGGCTCCTTTACCGTATTAGTCGGACCATCCGGCTGCGGTAAAACAACACTGCTGCGCATGATTGCTGGACTTGATCCGCAAACATCCGGTCAAGTGCTTGTCGGAGGCAGAGATGTATCGAAAACCCCTCCAGGGCAACGAGGGATTGCGATGGTTTTTCAAAACTATGCGATATACCCGACAATGTCCGTTCGTGAAAATATTGAATTTGGATTAAAAAACAATAAAGTGCCAAAGGAAGAACGTAAGGAATTAATTGAGAGCATAACCGAAACGGTTGGGCTTAAGGATTATTTAGATCGTAAGCCGTCTACATTGTCTGGCGGTCAGAGACAGCGTGTGGCACTTGCACGAGCAATGGTTAAGAAGCCTTCGGTTTTCCTTATGGATGAACCGCTGTCCAATTTGGATGCTAAGCTTCGTGTTCAAATGCGAATCGAGCTGATTGAGCTTCACAAAAAACTTGGTACGACGTTTGTCTATGTTACCCATGACCAGGTTGAAGC
The DNA here is from genome assembly GCF_042659865.1 of Paenibacillus septentrionalis. Lineage (NCBI taxonomy): Bacteria > Bacillati > Bacillota > Bacilli > Caryophanales > Paenibacillaceae > Paenibacillus > Paenibacillus septentrionalis. Next base: position 183,552 of record NZ_JBHSTE010000003.1, on the reverse strand, counting down.
GATGTCGATGGCGGATAAGATTGTGCTGATGAATCGCGGTGTCATTCAGCAGGAAGCTTCTCCAGATGAGATGTATCATATACCAGCCAATCAATTTACCGCACAGTTTATTGGTGTTCCACCTATGAACATTACGCACATGCAGCATAAGCATCTTACGTTTGGCTTCCGTCCTGAAAGTGCAACGATAGGGCGAGAGCCACAACCAGGCTTGCTGCAAACAATGGGTGAGATATTGACTAGAGAAATGCTGGGCTCCGAGACCATTTATCAAGTGAAAACGCCAATTGATACGTTCATGATTAAAAGTCTTGATGACCAATATAAGGTCAATGAGCAAATTTATCTGAGCTTGCCTGAGGAGAAAATTCACTTTTTTGATGATCAGGAAAAACGCATTCACCAATCTACACCCCTTTATTTAGATAAAATTCAGACATTGAGAGGGCAGTATTATGGATAAAAAGCGAATATCTGAAGTCATTCGTCCTTATCTATTGATTTTGCCTGCGATGATTGGTATTGGCGTGTTTGTTATTTATCCGATTTTTTATTTAGCATATTTAAGTCTGCATAAGTACAACCTGATGAATCCATCCAAAAGTAAATTTATTGGGTTAGATAATTATATGGAGCTGTTTTCGAGAGAAGATTTTTATAAGGTGCTTGGCAATACCGCCGTCTATACCTTTTCAACGGTAGCCATTACGCTTGTGCTGTCTATTGCGATAGCGGTTTGGGTAAGTAAAAACTCGAGGTTCAATCAATTCATACAGGCAGGGATATTCACGCCGCACATCGTCTCGATCGTCTCGATCGCTCTCGTATGGATGTGGATGATGGAACCGAGTCTTGGCTTCTTGAACTACGTGTTGAAAACATTAGGTTTGCCTACATCGCAGTGGCTGCAAAGCTCAAGCACAGCGATGGCGTCGATCATATTTGTTTCGGTATGGCAAAGTGTCGGGTATTATGTGCTGATTATTGTAGCTGCCCTGCAAGGTGTATCTCCGAGCATTTATGAAGCCGCTTCCCTTGACAATGCAAGCAAGTGGAAAACCTTTTACAAAATTACGCTTCCTATGATTTCGCCACAGTTGTTCTTTATTTTGATCATTATGACAATCGGTTCCTTTAAAGTGTTTGATACCGTTCGAATGATGACGCTGGGCGGACCGAATAACTCAACGAATACGCTTGTGTATTATATCTATCAACATCGGACGACCAATATCGGTTATGCCTCGGCGACGGGGATGGTGTTGATGATCATCATAAGCATTTTAACCATTATTTATTTCCGAATGCTTGCTAATCGAGTTCATTATCAATAAGGAGGAAGCTATGACAAGATCACTTCACATTGCTAAACAAGCAAGCGGATATGTACTGAAATCATTGCTGGCGGCGATCTTCATATTTCCTTTCTTATGGATGATCTCAACTTCTTTGCAAACCTTAAAGGAGACTCTTACGTTTCCACCAACAATGATTCCTGCTATCCCTCAGTTTATCAATTACGCAACAGCTTGGCAGTCAGGACCGTTTTTAACGTATTTCAGCAACTCAGCTATTATTACAATATCAATTATTGTCATACAAATGCTTGTGCTGATTCCTGCCGCTTATGCCTTTGCAAAGTATAAATTTAAAGGGAAAACGATTCTATTTGGTTTAGTTCTTTTAGCTTTTATGATCCCAGGTCAGGTAACGTTTATACCGGTATATCTGATGATGTCCGATTGGGGAATTGGCAGAACATTGCTGCCGCAGATCATTCCTTTTATGACGAATGCATTCGGTATATTTTTGCTTCGCCAATATTTGATGCAGGTTCCGGAGGAGCTAATCGAAGCTGCTCGTCTCGATAATGCCAGCGAGCTGAAAATACTATGGAAAATTATGATTCCGATGTCAAAGCCAGCACTAGCGACGATTGCGTTATTCAGCTTCGTTTCTCACTGGAACGATTATTTTTGGCCGCTTGTTATGACAGATTCAGCATCGGTTCGACCGCTGACGGTCGGGATTTCTATGCTGCGCGAAACCGAGGGCATCAGTAACTGGCATGTCATAATGGCCGGAAATGTAATCCTTGTTATTCCAATTTTAATTGTTTACATTTTTTGCTCTAAGCAAATCGTTAAAGCATTTGTATACTCAGGTATAAAGTAGTCATGTTTCTTACCATAACAACAAACAAATGGAGGGTCAAAATATGAAAAAGGTATCCTTGTTTCTTGTTCTAACACTAATGATTAGTATGCTTGCAGCTTGCGGAGGTAACAGCAATAATGGAGCAAATGGTAATACAGGCACAACACCAGTAGGCAATAACGGCAATGCTGGTTCTGGAGAGAAAGTGAAGATTGACTTCTGGCATTCCATGGGCGGGTCTAACGGAGAAGCTATCGCTGCAATGGTGAAGCGTTTTAATGATGCGAATCCATCAATCGAAGTTGTTGAAACATTCCAAGGCTCTTATCCTGAAACCGTAACGAAGCTCCAGCAGGCAGCTGCATCAAATCAAGCGCCGGAAGTTGCAATGATCGAGCGCGGCTTTGTCGAGCTATTTTCTGACGCAGAGGTGCTGGCTGATCTTGGTCCAGTTATCGAAGGGGCAGGCCTATCACAAGCAGATTTTGTACAGGGCTTAATGGGTGACACAGAGCAAAACGGCACATTAATCTCATTGCCGTTCAATCGTTCTACACCAATTATGCATGTTAACAAAACCATTCTAGATGAGCTAGGAATGGATATCCCGACAAATTGGGATGAACTCGAAGCTGTTGCGAAAGCTGCAATTGTAAAGAACGGTTCTGAAACAACTCGCTATGGCTTGACTATGCCTTACGATACGTGGTATCCAATCGCGATGGTTCAACAGCTGGGCGGAACGGTTTTCGATGAAAGCAATACGACAACTCCATTTATTACTGATGGTAAAGGAAAGCAAGTATTTGAATTTTTGAAAAAGCTGCAAAACGACGGTGCTTTGTTCTACCCACCAGCTGCTGACTCGGGATCAATCGTAAACTCTATGTTTACAGAAGGCAAGGTAGCGATTCTATTCCAATCAACAGGGACAATCGGTGGTTTGTTAAAAGGAGTAGACTTTGATTATGTTACAGCTTTCTTACCGCAAAACGTACAATACTCTAACCCAACTGGCGGCGGTAATATCGTGATGTTCGAGGAATCAAAAAATAAACAAGCGGGCGAAGTATTTATGCAATGGCTGCTGACAGATGCAGCAGGTGCTGAACAATTTGTCATTGACACGGGCTACTTGCCATTCACGCATAAGATGGTTGAATCTGATGCGATCAAGGAGCTTTGGTCACAGGAGCCAATTCGTGAAACAGCATACAAGCAGCTGGAATTTGCAAATGATACAAACAAGGATCTAGCTTGGCCTTCGATTCAGCCAGAGTTTTTCTCTGCCATAGAAGCGATCATGTATGACAATGAAGATATTGATGCTACGCTAGCAAAGTTTCAGCAAAACGCAGAGCGACTGCTTGCGGAATAATAACAGAAAGGAAGGCTTGTGATGATAGAGCAGATTCAAGATACTACGCAAATCATAGTTTCTGGTCATCGTGGCTATAAATCGGCATATCCTGAAAATACACTGTTGGCCTTCCATGAAGCGTTAAAGCTGGGTTGTCCAATGCTCGAGCTTGATCTTCGCATGACGAAGGATCGTCATATTGTTGTTATTCATGATGAAACGGTTGATCGAACGACGAATGGCACGGGAGAGGTTAAATCCTATACACTCGAGCAAATCCAAGCGCTCGATGCAGGTGGCTGGAAGAATCCAATGTTTAGCGGCTTGAAGATTCCGACCTTCGACCAGTTTTGCGATCTAATGCTGCAGCATCCAGATGTATTGCTCAATGTTGAGATCAAGCCTAGTCCTGAAGCAATTGAGATTGCTGATCTGGCTGTAGCGAAGCTGAAGCAAATTGGCCTGTATGAAAATTGTGTATTTACCTCTTTTGATGCTCATGTTGTTGCACATTTGTATGATGAATACGGTGCTAAAACGCAAGGCTTTAAAGGCGAGAAGATGTTTAACTTTGTAGAAGGCGAGCAAGGCACCTACTCTAAAATGTGGGCGCTGGCGATGGATATGAAGCTTCTGAATGAAGCCGATGTACAGCATTACAAACAGATGGGCTTGCAGGTTTGGTGCTATGCTCCAGATGATGAGGAGTCAGTGGATTACGCGCTATCCTGCGGTGTTTATGTGATGACTTGCAACAATCCAATTCCTGGATTATCGCGCAAAAGAAAATAACCCCCCTTGGTTTTAAATAAAAGCAATGTAAATTCAAGAATTGACGCTTGTTTCGGGTACAGTTTTCTGCTCCTGAAACAAGCGTTATTTGTTTACTGGTGTAAATATTCAAGAACCAAGGAAAATGTGGTATTATGTGTTAATATATGTAAGTGCATTTATGATATTGTTGTGCATCGGAAAGGGGGAGGAATGGGATAGACGTTTCTACCATTGATATGGTTTCGATTGTAACAAAGTTGCTGGCCTATATAACTATTGGCTACATCGCCTATCGAGTGTATAGAAAGCAAGAGGTTAGACCTAAGGTGTGGAAGCTTGTCATCGTGATACTTGTAGCGCTTTTTTCATTTTCTTTTGACTGGATTCAGAATGGGATGAAGCTTAGGTTTGCAATTTTGCCGTTAGGCGTGTGGTTGTTGTACTGGGTATGTAAAGGGAGGGAAGGTCGCTGGCAAAGGTATCGTAAATTCGCATGGCTTGGCTTTTGGTCCAACTACATGATACTGGCAGCGACATTACTGGCAATGCCGCTTCATAGCGTGATCTATCCGAAGGATAATCCTGCAACATATGTATCTAATGTACGACATGCAAAGGTTATTGCGATTCACCCATCTGCAAGCTCTGAAGTTTCCCTAGATGTAGACAGCTTAAAACAGCAGCTTTCATCAATGGAGTCTTCACCGATTCTAAGTGATCAATGGTACCTCAATATCATTACGTCTGTACAGGCTGGAATGGAGGTCCAGGAGAAGTTTCCTTATATGCTCACAGGCGTACAGCCGAAATGGGGCAGCGGCTTATCCTCCGTTATGTATGTAGAGGACGATGGCAAGGGACTGCTGATTACATTGCACGACCAGCAGCTATATTATCGTGTGGAAAACTCATTGCTTGAGGAGGCGATCATGCAATGAGCAACGGCAAAAAGAAGCTGCTTTTTGGTATAGCAGGGTTAGTTTTGATTGGCATACTTGTTGCATTATATATGCTATTTCTGTCTAGCCCGAAACCTTTTCCTGATCGAGAGAAACTGGTAGATGAGATTAATCGTGTATATCGAGACGGGGCCGCGCAGGATATTCAAGATGTCATTTATTTAGATCACAAGAACGTCTACGTTCCGTTTGTTTCAGCTAGTGATGAGTATAGTATGAGTGTTTGGGAATGGAAGTATAACAAGTGGAAACTGATTTACGTGACTACGGAAGGGATGCCCATACTGTGGCTTCTTGATCGTAACGACCCTTCTGCTCATCGTATCCTATGGAATCTTCATCCTGATGATGGAGTGGATGCATTGCAATTATATTTAATTAACAACAGAGGGTATCAAATCAGCCATAGGTCCAACCAGGTTTATGATAGCATTTATACGCCGAAGGTGCAGGTTGATCACCGTATTTCATTGCAGCAAAGCTCATATGGCGCAATGGCGCTTCCTGATGAATGGATCACGATAAATAAGGAGCTGGAGCAGCTTAAGAAAGTCAATCAATCCTATATGTTGCCAATGCAGTCAGTGACCAGCAATATTCGAGTTAATACGTATGATAAGGATAATCATGTGGTTTTTCCCGAACGATCTGTTAATGGCAGATCATATAGTAATGGCAGACTTCATTACCAGTTCATCATGTTTATTAATGAAAGCGATATAGAGATGATGCAGTAGTCGTAGCGCCATGCATGATTGTACTAGACCCAAACATACAAAAGGGGTGTCCAGCAAATCAGTGAGAACACTGACTGCTGGACACCCCTTTATTACATGCGCCAATTAATAGGCGCTGTTGCTTACATATTAGCAATCATTTGACGAAGTACAGTTTGCAGAATACCGCCGTTATGGTAGTAATCTACATCTACAAGTGAATCTAGACGCACGATTGCGTTGAATTGGAAGCTTGTTCCGTCTTCACGAGTAGCCGTTACGGATACCTCTTGACCTGGTTGTACATCATTGGATAGACCAGTGATGTCGAATGTCTCACGACCAGTAATGCCTAGAGACTTCCAGCTGTCGCCTGCTTTGAATTGAAGCGGAAGCACGCCCATACCAACCAGGTTGGAGCGATGAATACGCTCGAAGCTTTCAGCGATAACAGCTTTTACGCCAAGTAGGAACGTACCTTTTGCAGCCCAGTCACGGGATGAACCAGTACCATACTCTTTACCAGCGATTACGACTAGGTTTTTGCCTTCTTCTTGATACTTCATGGAAGCATCGTAGATGGACATCACTTCGTTTTCTGGCAGATACGTAGTAACCCCACCCTCAGTACCAGGAGCAACAGCGTTGCGGATACGGATATTGGCAAACGTACCGCGCATCATTACTTCATGGTTACCACGGCGAGAGCCGTAGGAGTTGAAGTCTTTGCGCTCAACGCCATTTTCAATCAAGTATTTACCTGCAGGGCTGGACACCGTAATGTTACCAGCAGGCGAGATATGGTCTGTTGTTACAGAATCGCCCATCAATGCAAGAACATTCGCTGCCTTGATATCGGCAATGTCAGCAAGGCCTTCTCCAAGGTTAGAGAAGAATGGAGGATTTTGAATGTAAGTGGATTTCTCATCCCACTCATAGCTTTCGCCTTCTGGAACATCAATTGCATTCCAACGCTCATTTTGCGTAAATACATTCGCATATTTTTGGTTGAACATTTCTGGGTTAAGAGAAGCTGCAACAGCTTCTTTAATCTCAGCATTTGTTGGCCAAATGTCTTTTAGATAAACTGCTTCACCGTTTGTATCGTAGCCGATTGGCTCGTTTGCAAGGTCAATGTTCACAGTACCTGCAAGCGCATAAGCGACAACAAGCGGAGGAGAAGCCAGGTAGTTTGCTTTAACTTGCGCATGGACGCGACCTTCGAAGTTACGGTTACCAGAGATAACAGCCGCAACCGTCATATCGTTGTCAGCGATTGCTTGGCTAACTTCCTCAGGAAGCGGACCAGAGTTACCGATACATGTTGCACAGCCATAACCAGCAACGTGGAAGCCTAGCGCTTCAAGCGGCTCGATCAGGTTTGCTTTTTTCAAGTATTCAGTAACAACAAGTGAACCTGGTGTAAGCGAGCTTTTTACGTAAGCAGGCTTTACAAGACCGCGCTCAACCGCTTTTTTCGCAACAAGACCTGCGCCAAGCATAACGCTAGGATTGGACGTGTTCGTACAGCTTGTAATCGCGGCGATTACGACAGCACCTGTTTTAAGCTCAGTTTGAGCACCATTTGGATGCTTAACTGGAACGCTTTGTTCGATTTTTTCTTCAGACAAGCCGTAGCCGCCTTTGTCGACTGGCTTGCGAATGATATCGTTGAATTCCTTCTTCATGTTTGTAAGCTCTACGCGGTCCTGTGGACGCTTAGGACCTGCAAGAGAAGGAACGATTGTAGATAGATCAAGCTCAATTACATCTGAAAATACAGGATCTGGCGTATCGTCTGTACGGAACATATCCTGTGCTTTGTAATAAGCTTCAACTAGCTCAATTTGCTCTTCTGGACGGCCAGTTGAACGAAGGAAAGATAGCGTTTCGCTGTCAACCGGGAAGAAACCAATTGTCGCACCATACTCAGGCGCCATGTTGGCAACTGTTGCACGGTCAGCTAGTGAGATATTGGATAGACCTGGTCCGAAAAATTCTACGAACTTGCCGACAACGCCTTTTTTACGAAGCATTTCCGTAACAGTTAGCGCAAGGTCAGTAGCTGTAGCACCTTCAGCAAGGCTGCCAGTCAGCTTAAAGCCGATTACTTCAGGCATTACGAAGTATAGAGGTTGTCCAAGCATACCTGCTTCCGCCTCGATACCACCTACGCCCCAGCCCACTACGCCAAGACCGTTGATCATTGTCGTATGAGAATCTGTACCAACTAGAGAATCCGGATATACAACCGTTTCGCCATCAATTGTTTTTGTAGCTGCAACGGATGCAAGATACTCAAGGTTTACTTGGTGAACGATACCTGTTCCTGGAGGAACGGCACGGAAGTTGTCAAATGCAGTTTGTGCCCAGCGAAGGAAGCGATAGCGCTCTTCGTTACGCTCAAACTCAACTTTTGTATTATACTCAAGCGCTTCTGGTGTACCGAAGGCATCAACCATAACAGAGTGGTCGATAACAAGGTCAACAGGAACAAGAGGATTGATTTTTTTAGGATCTCCACCAGCTTTTTTAACAGTGTCACGCATTGCTGCCAAGTCAACAACAACCGGAACCCCTGTAAAGTCTTGAAGGACGATGCGAGCAGGGATGAAAGGAATTTCTTTATCCTCGCGTCCATTAGCCCAGTTTGCAAGCTGTTTAACATGCTCAGGTGTAATTGCTCTGCCGTCGAATTGACGAACGGCTGCTTCAAGCAACACTTTGATGGAGAATGGTAGCTTGGAAATGTCTTTAAAACCTTGTTGTTCAAGTCCACCTAGGTGGTAGTACGCGAACTTCTTGCCACCGGCTTCTAGTGTGGAGCGAACGGAATATTCGTTTTGTGTAGCCATCATGAGTCTCCTTTGTAACGTATTTACAGTTTCACTAGATGAAACCGTATTTCAAAATAACTTATATCTCTAGTATAGCGGTAAATGAGTGCGGTCGTAAAGTAAAATTGTAAGCTTTCTCATAAATATTGCTTCCAGTTAAACGATAGCAAAGCCACATGATTAGTCAAGGCCATGCATATAATGAAGCAGTTATGCTACTACGAAAGTAACGAACCGAAAATTGTGAGGAGGGGAAGCATGAGTAGGTCGACAGCAAATATGAAACGAAGAAGAAAAAAGACGCGAAGCAAGCAGCAGGCAGTCATTCATGCGGCACATCGCTCAGCGATGATTACGGGGCAGAACAAAACAGTCCAAGCGACCACCTTTGTTCCTAGTATGGAACAGCAGCCAACGCGTTCCGCAATTAAAGCTTCATTGCCGCCGTTAACAAGCTCACCGGCAAAGCGTGAGAAGATCAACGACTGGAAGCCAGTGTTTCAGCAATACATTACACGCTGCAATCAGGCAGAAACCGAGCAGCATAGTCATCGCGTTAGTGAGTTTACCCTTGATCAATTGCACAATCAACGATTAAATGAGCGCCTAGCTCGCTCAAGAGAGCGTGACCTATATCGCGGTGCGCACGTCGCAGGCAGCGAAACGAAAGCAGAGATACTTAGTGTAAATGAGCTGGAGCAGGAAGTTGTACTGAATGCCAAGCTGTATATTAAACGCAAAATTGCACAGGATGATCAGTACTATTTTGAAGAGCGGATTGATCAGGAGCGCATATGGCTGGCGAAGGAAGAGAATGGATGGAAAATCACGAGAGTAGAGCCGAATACACCAGAGCGCAAGCCGCGTTATGCATCAACAACTGTAGATTGGGGCTCATTTAGTGAGGTGGAGGAAGAGGATGAGCCAATCATCTCCAAGCCGTATCTCAATCCAGATCTCATTTCTCATTTCCGCAACACAAGCAATATGACTCGATATCGTCGCGAGCAAGCAGTTGCTTACGCGGATGCGTGGTGGAATAAGCCAAATTCGCAATATGAGGAGTTCGAAGCAAACTGCACGAATTATGTTTCCCAATGTCTCTTTGCAGGTGAAGCACCGATGCTCTATACTAATAGAAGAGATAGTGGATGGTGGTACAAGGGAAGACAACAAAAAGGCAAGGAATGGTGGAGCTACAGCTGGGCGGTGTCTCGTTCACTGACTGCATTTTTATCGAGAGCGCGAAGCAAAGGGCTTCGTGCGGTAGAGGTGGAGCGTGCTGATCAGTTGGAGCTTGGTGATGTGATCGTATACGACTGGAATGGCAATAATACCTTCCAGCATTCAACGATTGTTACTGCGTTTGACAGCAAGGGACAGCCGCTTGTCAATGCCAACACCGTAGCAAGCAGACATCGCTACTGGGACTACCAGGATTCCTATGCATGGACCCCAAGTACACGTTATCGCTTCTTTCATATTCATGACTATTTGTAATCATCGTGTAAGAAGACCTCGTCCATCTAACTCATTCAATCATCTTAAAGTTGTACATTATGTGTACAAAATGAAAGCAGCGGAGGATCTGGAATGGGAAGCAAAATTAAGGTAGGCCTTGTATATGGAGGCAAGTCAGGTGAGCATGAAGTATCGTTGTCCACTGCATTTGCTGTTACAAAGGAATTTGATTATAACAAATATGAGATAAAGCCTTTTTATATTACAAAACAGGGACAATGGCTGTCTGGGCCAGCAATGAATCAACCTCCTCAAGCCGCTGAGCAGCTGCGTATTGCAGCTGGCGAAGGAGAAGGAACGACACACGCAGCACTTTTTTCTATTTTTTCTGCAATAGACGGAATCAAGCATGAGGAGCAGGTCGATGTCGTGCTGCCATTGCTTCATGGTACATTTGGCGAGGATGGAACAATCCAAGGCTTATTCGAAATGGCCAATATTCCATATGTTGGGGCAGGAGTGCTGGCATCTTCTGTTGGTATGGATAAAGTGTTTATGAAAAAAGCGTTTGCGGACGCAGGCTTGCCGCAATGCGTTTTCCGTTACTTTACGAAGCCGCAATGGGCGAAACAGCAGGAATATTATTTGATGGAATGTGAAATTGCTCTGGGCTATCCGTGTTTTGTAAAGCCTGCTAATCTCGGCTCCAGCGTTGGCGTTTCGAAGGCAAGCAATCGCGAAGAGCTGATTCAAGCAGTTGAATATGCATTCCGTTTTGATCGCAAGGTCATTATTGAAGAATTCGTAGATGGACGCGAAATTGAGGTTGCAGTGCTTGGCAATGATGAGCCGAAAGCCTCTATTGCTGGCGAGATTATCTCTTCGAATGATTTCTACGATTATAAAGCAAAATACATTGACGGCAAATCTCAGATGGCAATTCCAGCTCAGCTGACAGATGCGCAGATGGAGCAGGTTCGTGAGATGGCGGTAACGGCTTTTCAAGCCATTGATGGAACAGGCCTATCACGCATTGACTTCTTCCTGGAGCGCACAACAGGAAGCTGGTTTATTAATGAAGCGAACACATTACCTGGTTTTACGCCGTTCAGCATGTATCCGCTGCTTTGGCGCGAAACAGGCGTAAGCTACAAGGCGCTGCTTGATGAGCTGATCGAGCTTGCATTTGCAAGACATGCAGAGAAGCAATTGATTGATTATACCGGAGATCTGCAATAATTAATTTGAATCCGATTCATCATATGAAAAAGCATCTTATACCGTACTGAAGCTCTATGATCATATTGGAGCCTTACGCGATATAAGATGCTTTTCTATTTAGGATGGTTTCGTCTGGCAAGTGGCGTCAAGATTCGGTATACTGGACAAGATTGATCATAACCTACCTATAAATGTACATAGATTGCGAGGGATATTGATGGGATTTCAAACTGAATTCAACTCGGTATGCAAATTCAAGTCAGAACAGGAATTGTATGAATTGTTGGAGTATGGAAAGGGCAAGATGGTAAAGAAAGGCTTCCGTGTATATCCAACTGGTCAGAAAGTAATTGCCTACACACCATCTAATGAAGCGATTGCGATTGTCCGTATATCTGCTTCGATAGCTGAAATCAATTTTCAAGGTGAGGAAATTACTCAGGTTGAAATGGAGCTTGTTCGCAAACTAACAGAGGAAGAGGCGCGTGTTCAAACAGCACTTGCCCATGAGATGTTTTTCGGAGAACAGTAAATGACGACAATCAGATTTGGTTTCGTGGCGATGAGCCTTGAGCTAAAAGAGGCCTCGCCTTCTAAAACGATGACGTATGCAAGCTTTTCCAAGCTGGCTGATCGGGAGGCGGCAATCAACCGATTGATGCAAATAGCCGAGACGAATCTGCACAATACGCTTCGCCTGTTAAAGCATTGCGTAGCGAATGATATTATGGTTTATCGCTTTTCATCAAAGCTAATTCCGCTTGCAACACACGCGGCGCTCGCGGGGTGGAATCCTTATGCGACACTGCAAGACTCATTTCGGACAATCGGGAAGTTTGTGAAGGAAAAGGGGATGCGAGTATCTTTCCATCCTGACCATTTTTGTGTGTTCAGCACCCCTCGTGAAGAAGTGCTGCTCAACTCGATTCGAGATATGGAATATCATGTTTCAATGCTCGAGGCGATGGGACTGGATGAACGCAGCAAGTGCAATATTCATATGGGCGGTGCCTATGGTGACAAGGAAACTGCAGGTGCAAGGTTTGTTGAACAGTTCAATCAACTGCCGTCAAGATTGAAGCATCGCGTCACGTTGGAGAATGACGACAAAACCTTCAATGTTGCCCAGACGCTTGCTGCTGCGGAAGCTGTTGGTGTGCCGATGGTGCTCGATATCCATCATCATGCGGTCAATCCTGGAACCATTACTGAGACTGAGCTGATTCATGACTATTGGCCACGTATCGTTGCGACTTGGGCGAAGGAGTGCGAAAGATTGGACATTTCGCCAAATGATCTCCCCGTAAAAATTCATGCCTCGAGTCCCAAAAGCTTGAGCGACCCTCGCGGTCATGCTGATCATGTAGAGCTTGGACCGCTGCTTGCCTTTCTTCAGCAGGCTAAGCAATATGCCCCAGCAATCGATTGTATGCTGGAGGCGAAAGCAAAGGATATCGCTCTTTTTCAGTTAATGGATGAGCTTAGAGCCTGCAAGGAGCAGGAGCCATTGATGGTACTGAACAACGGAGCGATTGAGCTATAAGCTGATCCGAGGGCCTAGAGCCCTCGCAGCTGTAACAAAATGTAAACGTTTTACTACATGCATGCTGATTTTTGTTTCATCTGAGAAACAATATTTGATGGATAGTTGGTTTTATACTAATATGGTTATAAACAATGAAACAAGTAGTAGTTTCAGCCGTACATACATAGTAAAAGCTATTGGAAGAAAGGGTGATAGAATTGAAAGAGGAAAAATTGCCCTCCGTTGTAGGCAGCAAAAGCTTTACGGCTGTCGCAATTAATTGTGCTGCAAAAGCAGGAGAATGGGTGAAAACAAAGCTAGGTACTACATTGCAGCTAAATCAAAAGGTTTCTGCGTCTGATCTCGTAACTGAAATTGATAAAGGCTCTGAACGATTAATTCGTAATCTAATTAGTACGCATTTTCCCCAGCATTCGTTTCTAGGCGAGGAAGGGGTTGAGCCAGGTGCTGATGCATCGACTCAGGCGATCGCAAGCGCCAAGGATGCGGAGTATTTATGGATTGTTGATCCAATAGACGGTACGACGAATTTTGTGCATGGTTTTCCATTCTTTTGTGTATCGATAGCACTCGCCTATAAAGGAGAGGTTATCGTCGGAGTTATCTATGATCCTAGCTCGGATGAGCTGTTTGTAGCGGAGAAAGGAAAAGGGGCTTACGTGCACGGGAAGCGACTTGAGATATCCAAGGAAATGAAGCTTCAGGAAAGCTTGATCGCAACCGGTTTCCCGCCTGACCAAAGCTATGCGCTGCCTCTGAATCTACGAGCAATAGCTCGTTTAGCGCCGCAAGTTCGCAACATCAGATCAGGCGGTTCTGCTGCCTTGCATATGGCATATGTTGCAGCTGGTCGTTTGACAGGCTTTTTCGAGTATAATTTGAATAGCTGGGACTTGGCAGCAGGTTCGCTGATTATACAGGAAGCAGGTGGCAAAGTTACAGATATCGAAGGACATTCATACCATTTGGAAGTCCGTGATGTGGTCGCATCGAATGGTCATATTCATCAAGAATTGCTTCAAGAATTAGGGCGTGTCTGAAAACCCATTTATATATAGAAATAATAGAAACTAAAATCTAAGTCGGGCTAAAGGAGCAATTCTATGAACATTCGAAAAAGTATCGTCAAAAAAATGGTACTTGGCATTACAGTAGCATCCGCAATCACGTATGCGACAAGTGCATTTTTTCTACTTGTAGTCGGAAAATTAGAATGGTTTTCGACCATACCATCATGGTTGTTTGTAGTAGGAACATTAGCAATAGGTATTTTTTGGACGGGATTATTCGGTTATATAGCAGCACGCTGGATGCTAAAGCCATTGATTGCCGTAACAAATACGGTTACGGAAGCGGCTACGGGGAATTTGAATGTTGCTTCAGTAGAAGTTCGAACACGTGATGAAATGTACCAGCTTGCAGAGGCTGTCAATAAGATGCTGATTCAATTCCGTACCATTGTTAACAGTATCAAATCAAACTCGGCGCTAACGGATCGTCATGTGCAGGAGCTTCAGGAAGCAGTGAATCAAACGGCTGTTCAGCTGGAGGGTTTAACTGTTCAGTCCGAACAAATTACTTCTGGTACTACGATGCAAGCGAGCTCTACTAATCTGTTGAATACATCGGCAGACGAGCTGTATCATTCTGCACTGCACATGCAAGAGGAAGCAAGCGTGGCGAAGCAGCGAACGGATCATATGAATCAGGCGGCTACACAAAGCGAAGAGGTGTTTCGCTCCCTTGTTGAAGGAATGCGTCAGCTGGAGCAGTTGAATAAGGGCTCGTTGGAAACAATCCAGCAGTTAAGTCAACTTGCAGAAGAAATCGGCAACATCTCAAGCGTTGTTGGCGGTATTGCAGAGCAAACGCATTTGCTTGCCTTAAATGCTGCGATAGAGGCAGCGCGTGCAGGTGAGGAAGGCCGAGGCTTTGTAGTTGTTGCACAAGAGGTGAAGTCGCTAGCGGACAGCAGTGGTCAAGCCGTTGATGAAATTCGTCATCTGATTGAACAGGTACAAAATGGGGTAGTTGCAGCCGTTCAATCGATTAATGAACAATACAAGCTGTCGAGTCAGGAAGCTGAAAATGGTGAGCGTTTCGCTAAAGCCTTCTATGAAGTGAAGGAGGAAGCGACTACGGTAGCTGAAACAGTCGAGAAAATGGCAGGCCTGCTTTCCATTCAAGCAAAGCAAGTGGAGGAATCCCGCGAGCAGACGAGCAAGGTTGCCCAGGTTGCTGAAAATATTCGTGAAGGTGCAAAAGCGGTTCACGATACGTCACAGCAGCAAGCCGCTATTATGGAGGAAATTGCCGCATCAACCGATGAGCTTCGAGCGAAATCGAGTGAATTGCTGGAAAAGGCATCATACTTTAGAACATAACTGCAATTATTATAAGACAAGATTCAGAGCCTGCTGTTGGCAATGCTACAAACATGACAGCAGGTTTTTTTATTTAATACGAATCAGATGAGGAGGACTTATCAGATGAATGTATATTGGAGTGCTTGGCGTGACGGAGAGCTGTGCTATACGCTGGCTGCCACCGAGAAAGGACTTTGCTATATCGATATTGACCACAATTATGAGGAGCTTCAAGCATGGCATAGCAAATATGCCAAAGAATCAGAGCTGATAGAAAATCCTTCGTATATGTCAGGCTATATTGAGCAGTTCAAGCAATATTGGGACAAGCAGCGTACAGTTTTCGATCTCCCGCTTGACATGCGTGGGACTGATTTCCAGAAACGAGTATGGCAAGCGCTGGTTGAGATTCCTTTCGGTAAGACGGTCAGCTATCGGGATATTGCAGAGACAATCGGCAACCGCAAGGCGGTAAGGGCAGTAGGCGGAGCAATTGGGAAAAATCCTGTGTTGATTGTTGTTCCTTGTCATCGTGTTATTGGTTCCAGTGGCAAGCTAACAGGCTTTAGTGCAGGATTGGATCTCAAGGAGAAGCTGCTGGATCATGAGCAGATCAATTATTAATGCTGTTAAGTAAAAGGAGTCGTCTGAGAAGTTAGCTACAGCTAAGGAGCCGCTACGGATTAAATATCACTCGCGTTTAAAGCCTGATCCTTCTCTAATTCATGAGGTAGAATCAGGCTTCAAAGGCGAGCCACTGGCGTTTTCCAGAATCTCTTTACTCCTTCGCTCACTGCGAGCTTCAAGCTAACCACCGTACATGATGCATACTTTTCAGACGACTCCTTTGCTTGTATAACAGAAGGGACTCAATAGTCCACGATCGTTATTTAAGCTTAAAGGCAACATCGATTTCATCGATGCGCGCAGGCTCCATATGAATAATGCTGCCGAGTGCTTTCGCTGATATTACCGCCATAGCGCTGTATTCAGCAACCTCAAGGCGGTCGAATGTGCTTAGCAGGCTTGTTCCTGTTACGATGGCACAGCAATTTTGTCCAATGACGATAGGCGTCTGCGGAGTAAGCAGCTTGGCAACATCCAATTCCTTCGTGTAAAGATCATCATGCGGCACCTTCGGGATATCTCGCAGCAATATATAGCTTTCTGGAATAATGCGCGAATCAAAATCCTCATTCGTAATCGCGAACGCCATAATATTCGGCGGGTGCGCCAATATAATGGATCGAATATGCGGCTGCGAGCTGTAAATCGCCTGCTGCAGCTTAATTGAACGGCTTGGCACTTTTCCAGCTTCGCGCTGCCCATCCTTAATGCGAACAAGATCCTCTGGCTGTAAATACTTACGGTCCATATTGTAAGGAGTCGTAATAATCGAATCGTCAGACAAGCGCTGTGAGAAGGTTCCTTGCGTGCTCGTAAAGAGCTGCTGTTCATAGGAGCGGTGAATCAGCTTGCACATTTCTCTGCGAGCCTCTCGCTCCTCACTGCTAATTGTTGCAGGTACAAATTCAGTCAGTTCTGGCTCCAGCGCTACAATATCTACATTGGAGTTCAGTTCTGTCGGTGTACCGATTCGACGTGCATTGATTTCCAAACGTGCACAATATTCGAGCGTTTCGAAGCGCTGGAAAGCTTGAAACAACGTTTTTCCGCCGACAACGACACCGTGATTTTCGAGCATTACCGTATTAATGCCGCTCGCAAAAACATTTGCAATATGGTGTCCCAGCTCCATGCTTCCAGGCAAGCCGTATGGCGCCATACCAACCGTTCCGCATATTCGATAGTCATGAGGCAGAAGCTCAACATTAGGGATCTGACGAACGACGCTGAAGGCAACAAGAGCAGGTGGATGCGCATGAACGACTGCTTTCAGATCAGGACGTTGTTCATAGATCAGCTTGTGAAACGGATATTCGCTTGACGGGCGATGCTTGCCGACGATGCTTCCATCGGCTTTCACGCAGACGATATCCTGTCTAGTTAGCTCGCCTTTATCGACACTAGCAGGTGTAATCCACATATCGCCGTTCTCATCAACGATTGAGAGATTGCCGCCTGAAGTTGTCGTCATGCCATAGCTGTATATCCGTTCCATCATCATCACGATTTGATCAGAAGGATGTAAGTATTGAATATTCATAAAAAGCAGCTCCTGTATAGTATTGTATGCGATAAAAGGTTAGTCAGGCTTATGATGTGCATCGCTAAAAGCTAAATGAAGCAGTACAGTAGACTGCAAACGTGCCTGGTTTCCGATTATTATAAGGCAGCCATTACGTGGGCTGCAGCTTCAATCGTACGATCAATGTCCTCTTCCGTATGGGCGATGGTCAAGAACCATGCCTCATATTTGGAAGGGGCAAGATTGATGCCTTGCGCCAGCATGCCTTTGAAAAAGCGTCCAAACAATTCGCCATCTGTGTCCAGGGCTTGATCATAGTTCGTCACCTCATGCGAGCAAAAATGAGTGGATAGCGAGCCGCGAATTTGGTTAACGGTAAGCGCAATGCCGTTTTGGCTAGCAGCATCGAGCAGGCCTTGCTTCAGCTTTGTTGCAAGACGTTCCATTTCCTCATAGATGCCAGGTGTTTGCAGCACTTCAAGGCATGCAATGCCTGCCGAGATGGAAGCGGGATTGCCTGCCATTGTGCCGGCCTGATAAGCAGGGCCTAATGGTGCAACCTTCTCCATTATTTCCTTGCGGCCGCCGTATGCGCCAATTGGCAAACCGCCGCCGATAATTTTGCCAAGCGCAGTCAAGTCGGGCTCAATCGCCTGATGATCCGGAAACGCTGCATACGTCTGGGTAGAGCCGTAGTGGAAGCGGAAGGCGCTAATGACTTCATCGTAAATGACTAGCGAGCCAGCGCCTCTTGCAAGCGAGCATACGGCCTCCAGGTAACCCGGATGAGGCATAACCATACCGAAGTTGCCGACAATCGGCTCAATCATTACAGCAGCAGTTTCGTCACCCCAGCGCTCAAGTGCTTCCTTCAATGCAGGGATGTCGTTGTAAGGAACGGTTATGACTTCATGGGCAATGCTTGTAGGAATCCCTGCACTGTCCGGGATGCCTAGCGTAGAAGGGCCAGATCCAGCAGCAACGAGCACTAGATCGGAGTGTCCATGATAACATCCGGCAAATTTGATAATTTTATTTCTGCCTGTATAGGCGCGTGCTACGCGAATTGTCGTCATAACTGCCTCGGTGCCGGAGTTGACAAAGCGAACCTTATCCATAGAAGGAATCGCTTCCTTCAGCATTTTAGCAAGCTTGATTTCAAGTGCTGTTGGCGTGCCGAACAGGGTACCGTTAACAGCCGCCTTCGTAATTGCCTCTGTAATATGCGGGTGGGCATGTCCCGTAATAATCGGGCCGTATGCTGCCAGGTAATCGATATAACGGTTGCCATCCACATCATATAAATAGGCGCCCTCGGCACGCTCCATAAATACTGGAGCTCCGCCGCCGACTGCCTTGAAGGAACGTGAAGGGGAATTAACCCCGCCTACAATATGCTGCAACGCCTCTTCATATAGTTGTTCTGATCGTTTTCTTTCGTTTAACATAGTACAATCTCCTTTACAGGTCATGTAGGTCCAATGACAATGAAAAGCAGGAGCGAATGAACGCTCCTGCTTTTCATTGTAAGAGCATTAATGCTCTTTAGTTTATCATATTCTGTGTGCCAATGTTACTGAGCAGTGGTGTTGCTTGCTGCATTTTCGTTCAAGCTTGTTGGATCCGCTTCAGAATCAACAGTAGGGTCTGGCTTAGGCGCAAGCACCTCTTGGACATAATTCTGAATATCCTCTACGCTGCTGTAACTAAGGACGGAAGCCCCGCCTATTGTCGTTTCTCGCAAATGCTCAAAAGGAGGAATCTGCGCGCTATCGCCAATTTTAAGGCCTAAGCCGAGTTGTCCGAGCTTCAGCATATCCATAACGCTTATATTCGTATCAATGTAAGGCGATACGCTTTCGATAATTTCTCTCATGCGAATAATATTCCATGTCGATTGCATTTCCTTTGCAACCGTCATTAGGAAATTACGCTGACGCTCAGTACGCGTATAGTCGCTTAATGCGTCATGACGGAAGCGTACATATTGTAGCGCCTTGTCGCCATCCAACAGCTGATAGCCAGCTTTCAGATCAATATCATAACGATTCTTGTCAGCATTGTCGGTATATTTCATATCTTTCTCTACGGTAAAGTGAACCCCGCCAATTGCATCGACAAGCGCCTTGAATCCTTCAAAATCGGTATAGAGATAGTATTGAATTTCTAGTCCCAGCAAATCACCAATGGTTTGCATCGCAAGCGGTGCACCGCCAAGTGTAATAGCTGTATTGATTCTGCCTCTTCCATAGCCTTCTATCTCCGTGTACGTATCACGCAATATACTGAAGAGATGTGCTTCCTTCGTAACAGGATCTATTGAGGCTACGATCATCGAGTCAGAACGTGCCATCTCATTTGGATCTGCTTCACGGGCATCGCCACCAAGCAACAATATATTAACACGCTCAGAGCCTTCCCATTTTGGAACTTCAACTTCAATTTCCGGCGTTTCCGGATTGATCAAGGAGTCTTTATTGTCTTTCTGTAAGCCATCTAATGAATTGAATACACCTGAACCCCAATAAACAACTGCACCAACGATAAGAGCGACAACAACTAATATTGCGATAAATAACCATTTGAATTTTTTGTTCTGTTTTTTCGACCGAGTACGCATCGCGTGGTTGGTCCCCTTTCAATACCTATAAAGTAGTGTTTATGCGGATCATATACGAACCTCATCGCTGTTCTTATGGTAAACTATTTCATGACAATAATACAAAAACACCGCGTATGATTGCATTTACGTTCAGCTAGAAGTTTTGTATGATTACATATCATCAAATTATAATGGCAGTAGACAAGTTGTTGCAAGTTTTTCATATTGGTAATACTATTTCCCAGGAAATGTCGATGAAAGGAGCTATCATTGTCATATGTTAGCAATAGATGTTAAGGAGCTGCGCAAGCAGTTTAAGGTTCAGAAAAATCGCTCAGGTCTGTCAGGTGCGCTTAAGGATTTGTTTAAGCGGGAATATACGCAGGTGACGGCGGTTAATGATATTACGTTTCAGATTCCGCAGGGAGAAATATGCGGATATATCGGTGAGAATGGAGCCGGAAAATCGACAACGATTAAAATGTTGACCGGTATTCTTGTGCCGACTTCGGGAGAGCTAAAAGTGAACGGGTATGTTCCACACCGAGATCGCGAAAAATTTGTCAAAGAAATTGGTGTCGTATTCGGTCAACGCTCTCAGCTATGGTGGGATATCGGTGTTATTGAATCATTCCAGCTGCTGCGCAAGGTGTACGATGTACCGTTGAATGATTTTAATCGGCGGCTTGATCGTCTAGTCGAACGGCTGCAGCTTGGTGAACTGCTCAACCGTCCTGTGCGCAAGCTAAGCTTGGGACAACGCATGCGTTGTGAACTGGTCGCTTCGCTGCTGCATAACCCGTCCATTGTATTTTTGGACGAGCCTACGATTGGACTTGATATTGTTGTAAAAACAGAAATTCGTGATTTTCTGCTTGAGATGAATCGTGAGGAAGGAACGACGATCCTGCTGACAACACACGATCTGCAGGATATTGAAGCGTTATGCTCACGCGTTATTATGCTTGATGATGGATCGATTATATACGATGGCGGCCTGGAAGAGCTGAAAACAACATGGAGCAAGGGTAGAGAGATTCAATTCCAGTTTGGAGAAGCGATGTCGATCAGCAGGCTTCAACAGCTTACGGGAGCGTTGAACGTCTCCTGGACGAGAGATAATGAGTTTACCGCATCGTTATTCGTGCCGCATGAGGTGAATTTCTCAGAAGCGATGGGAGCAGTCGTTGGAGGCGCCCCGATTCGTGATATTAAAATTTTTGAAACGAACACGGATGATATTGTACGGGGTATCTATCAGACGGGCTCTGCCGAAGTGAAGCAGAGCGAAAGTGAACGGCTGAAGGAAACGGTCAACGAGGTGGAAAAGGAGCCAGTGCTGAAATGATTTCTGCTTACATTGATTTTATTCGAATCCGCTTCTTGATGATGCTCGCTTATCGCGTCAATTACTACAGCGGAATAATTATTTATGCCATTAACATTGGCGCATATTATTTTTTATGGAAGGCGATATATGGCACGCAGGATACGCTGGCAGGCTTCTCAATCGATCAGATGACAACCTATCTGGCTATCTCATGGATGGCAAGAGCGTTTTACTTTAACAACCTGGATCGTGATATCGCTACTGAGATTAAGGATGGAAGCGTCGCGATTCAAATGATTCGCCCATACAACTATTTGATCGTCAAGCTGATGCAGGGGTTTGGAGAAGGATTGTTCCGCTTTATTCTGTTTATGATCCCAGGCCTTGCCATTGTCTGCTTGATCTTTCCGGTCGTGCTGCCGTCAGATCCTGTTGTGTGGCTTACGTATTTGGGAATGCTCGTATTCAGCTTCCTCATTAATTCACAGCTGAATATTATGACAGGCTTGTTCGCTTTCTTTGTTGAAAACAACGAGGGGCTTATGCGTATGAAACGGGTGATGGTTGATTTGTTTTCTGGCGTTATTATTCCTATTGCATTTTTCCCGGGCTGGCTTTCGTCAATTATGAGCTGGCTGCCTTTTCAAGCGATTACGTATTTGCCAAGCTCGATTTTTACAGGACGTACACCGCTGGCTGCAGCGGGTCAAGTGTTTCTTATTCAGCTTGCGTGGCTCGTTGTGCTGCTTATTCCAATTATTGTGATGTGGCGTTCAGCAAGGCAGCGCCTGTTCGTGCAAGGGGGTTAACAGCATGAGATATATGACACTAATGCTTGAATACTTGAAAAATTACGTGAAGAGTCGCATGACGTATCGCGCAGATTTCTGGATTGAAGTATTCTCAGACCTGCTGCAGCAGGGGATGAATCTGATCTTTATATTAGTTGTGTTCCAGCATACGCCACTGCTTGGCGGCTGGTCGCAATCCGAGGTTATTTTTGTATATGGCTTTTTCATGGTGCCTTTTGGCGTATTCAGCACATTTTTTAGTATTTGGAATTTTGGCGAGCGTTATATCGTGAAGGGAGAGATGGATCGCGTATTAACGAGGCCAGCACACAGCTTGTATCAGGTGCTGCTGGAAAACATTGATCCCCCGTCTTTATTCGGTTCCTTTGTTGGAATGATCGTTATGGCGGTTTGCTGGTATGATATGGGGCTGACGCTGCAGGCAATCGACGTGCTCGTATTTGTCGTGCTGGTTGTGGGTGCTGTATTCATATATGGAGGAATCTATACGGCCCTTAGCGCTTTGTCGTTCTACTCGGATTCTCCGACAGGCATCGTGCCGCTTATGTACAACATTCAGAACTATGGACGTTATCCGGTTAACATTTATAATAAATTGATTCGATTCGTATTGACGTGGCTGCTTCCGTTCGCTTTCGTTGGCATTATACCTGCTTCTTATTTTCTGGAGCCAAAGGAGGACGATATATCGAGGCTTGCACTGCTAACACCAGTGATGGGGCTGATCGTCTTTGGACTAGGACTCTTAGTATGGAATCATGGTGTGAAGCGATATCGCGGAGCGGGTTCATAGTTAGTGCAGTAGCCATGCTGCTGCAACCTGATGATTGCAGGCTGAACAATATAAAAATCCTCCAAGCAGCTGTGTGGTCCAACTGTGATTGTCACATTGGCGACCAGCATGCATGGAGGATTTTGTTTTAGAGGGAAAAATCGCGTTTGACGAACAAACGAATACTGCTGGCGTACCGTTTCATTCATTAGCTTTGCCTCAATTCGTTATCAGTCAAGTTTGTTTTCGCTGATTGACCCGGAAGTCAACACCGTTATTTCGAAATTTTAGTCTTATTCCGTAGTAGATTCAGCAGGTTCATGCGGGTATATAATAATGTTAATATGTACTTTATAAGGTGGACAGAAGCAAGGAGGAGATACGATGAGCTTAGAGATTGGCAAGAAGGTTCCGATGTTTATGCTGCCTGCATCGGACGGTACCAAGTGGTCACTGAAGGATCAGCTTGGCAAAAAGGTCGTTCTGTTTTTTTACCCAAAGGATATGACGCCTGCTTGTACGCAGGAGGCGTGTGATTTGCGAGATCGATATGTTGAACTGCAACAGCTGGGCGTAGAGGTTGTAGGGATTAGCATGGACAATGAAAAATCCCACCGAAACTTTATTGAGAAAAAAGAACTCCCCTATCTGCTGCTTTCGGACGAGCAGCATAAGGTGTGTGAGAAGTATGGGGTGTGGCAGCTTAAGAAGCTGTATGGCCGTGAGTATATGGGAATTGTTCGCTCCACCTTTCTTATTGATGAAAAAGGGAAGCTGCTTGAGCAGTGGACAAAAGTGAGGGTCAAAGGCCATGCCGATGCTGTGCTCGAGGCAGTGAAGCGTCATAGCAAGCTCTAATATGTGATGGAATAGATACAACAGCACAGGTACGATTGTGCTGTTTTTGTTTTTTTGGCAAATACACGTATTCAAGACATGCATCCTCTACTTTGTTCATATATTGATAGCAGCGATTGGATAGTAGGAGGCGTTGCTGTTGAGCACTTGGTGGAGAAGGTCGATGCTGATTGTCATAATTGGCATAATGGTTGCAACATCGCTATGGGCGATAGGAGAGCTGTATTCGATTATGCCTGCTGGTCAACTGCAGCATACTGATGCGGCAGGAGTCGTACAAGCTGCCCAGCTTTCGCAGACAAGCATACTGTCTCAGCAGCACCGTGGTCAGCAGCGAGCCGAGCTGGTGGATGCCAGCACCGTCAGAAGAGCAAGTAATGGCAAGCAGCACTATATTGGTGCATCACAGGAGCTGGGGTGCTTACAGCTTGCGATGAAGTCCATGCCTGTCACCAAGGCATTCGAGCAGTGCAGAAAGCCGCAGCCGGAGGAAGAAAATTCTTCGTTGCCAGACAGCAATGAGGAGCAGCAGGGCAATTATGCAGGTAAAGTGTATCTGACCTTCGACGATGGTCCAAGCAAGCTGACAGCATCGGTACTAGATATGCTTGCCGAACATCATATAAAAGCGACATTTTTTGTGCTTGGTGAGAAGGTGAAGCAATATCCCGAGCTGGCAAAGCGGATCGTAGAGGAGGGTCACAGCATTGGCAATCATTCGTATAATCACCGCTATAACGAGCTGTATGAGTCGCCGGAGCAATTTGTAAATCAGCTTGTGGAGACGTCTGAAACGATTTATGAGGTTACAGGAGTTGTGCCTTATTTGTTCCGAGCACCAGGGGGAAGCTTTGGCAATATGGACAGAAGTTATTTAAAAGCGGTAGAAGATGCCGGTTATATGGTCTATGACTGGAATGTAGATAGCGGTGATTCCAGATCGAGAGAGGTGACCGCTGAAGAAATTATGAAGGCGGTAAAGGAATCACGTGTGTCCGATCGCATGATCGTGCTGCTGCATGACAGTGCAACGCATGGAGAAACAGTCGCGGCTCTACCAGAGATTATTGCATACTTTCAAACGAGGGATTATCAGTTTTTTAGCATTAACGAACATACGCAGCCGATTACATCAAGGCTTGCTGAAACAATCAAATGGGACCGCAAGCCGCTATCTGATAAGCAAGCCCAGCAGCTAAAGGAACGGACAGCAGAGCTGCGCAAAAAAGCAGAAGGAAGTTAGCACAACAGTTTCGATTCAATACATACATAACGATGGATGTTCAAGGGAGAGCGAGATGCTCTTCCTTTTTGTTGTTTATGCTCTAGTGCTAAGAGATTGTTGATTAAAAGATTGAGAGAGTGGCGATACTAGAAATAGAAATTGTACTAGGGAGGATCATAGATGAATACTACCTCTTCGACTGCTCAATCAATGGAACAGCTATCTGCTAATTATACTTGGTCACAGCCGCCTGCTCAGCTGCTTCAGCGTATGGAGCAGAGGCTTGGGCAAGTACTGCTAGGTAAGCAGACGGCAATACGTGACGTTATGATAGGTTTGCTTGCAGGCGGACATCTTTTAATAGAGGATGTACCCGGAGTAGGAAAGACAATGCTGGCAACATCAATTGCTAGACTGCTGGGCGGAAAATTTCACCGCATTCAATTTACCTCAGATCTGTTGCCGGCTGATATTATAGGCGGCATGATCATGGATGCGCAGGGCAGAGGGCTTGTATATCGAGAAGGACCAATCATGGCAAATGTTGTACTTGGAGATGAGCTTAATCGCGCAAGCTCGAAGTCTCAATCTGCGCTGCTGGAGGCATTGGAGCATCGTAGTGTGAGCATAGAAGGCGTCACGCATCCGCTGCCTCAGCCGTTTGTATTTATTGCGACGCAAAACCCGCTGCGCTATGAAGGGACTAACCGTTTACTTGAGGCGCAGCTGGATCGATTTATGCTGCAGCTGAGCTTGGGTTATCCGGGGCAACAGGTAGAACAAGAGCTTCTTGAGCAATTTGCTGCTGCCAGACGACCGAAGCTGGAGCTGCTGCGTGCCGTTATATCGCATGAAGAATGGCAGCAAATGCAAGCTGAGCTGCAACGGGTATACGTTCATCCTTCGCTTATAGGTTATATGACGGAGGTTGCGGCGTTCACAAGAGCTGACGAGTCGTTAGTGCTGGGCCTGAGTCCGCGTGCATTGAGGGATTGGCTCAGGGCTGCTCAAGCAAGCGCATATATGCAGAGCAGAGGCTTTATTGTGCCCGATGATCTGCTGCATATTGGAGCTACTGTGCTTGCGCACCGCATTGAGCTGAAAAGCTATCCAAATACGCATCAGATGAAACGAGATTATGTCAATCAAGTGCTTCAGCGCATTCCGGTTTCAAGGAATGTAAAGGAGAGATCGCGATGAAAAAAGATCGATTATCGTCTATTCAATTGAAGCAGGAGGAAGCTATTCCTGCTTCTGGCGACAGCTATGACGCAGGCATCGGCAGGGATGAAAGCAGTCGTGATGCAAGCAGCAGTGATTCTAACGGGGGCACTAACAGCGTTACTCGTACCCCTTCAGTCACCAGTGTTATTGAGCTGGAGCCAAACTATCGCACGCGATATGGAGCATGGTGCGGCATTTTTGTTTTATGGCTTGCTTCCTTAGTAGCTGTGCTGCTGCGCGGCGATGCGCCGGAGTGGCTGCTGTTAGGATCATTCACGTTTATAGCAGTCTTCAGCGGAGTGTTCCCTATGCTCGCCGCTGCTGGCGTAAGCTTTGAACGTCAATTGTCAGCATCTACGCTTGAGCAGGGCGATTTATATGTGACAGTTAAGCTGCAACGTAAACTGCCTGTTCCAGGCGTATGGTATGCGGCCTACGATCAATTGCATAATACGAGCACGATGCGTAAACAACGTATCAAGCTGCGTGCGAGCTTTATGCCCTTGTTTCATAGATCAATGTCATTAACGTACAAAGTAAGTGCTATGGAGCGAGGCTGCTACGAGACAGCGCCTGCTGTCATTCGTATTGGTGACTGGCTAGGGCTTACGTGCATCAAGGTGGAATGTGATCAAAAGGCGAAGCTGATTGTGCTGCCGCAGCTTGAGCAGCCTATGGACGAAAGTTATGTTGCGCTGAATACAAGCAGCACGTGGATGAAACAAATGCAGCATCGAAGCGATCAGCAGCAGCGTTTCATGTCGCATCGATCTCAGCATCAAGCCGAATTTTCCGATTACAGCATGAATACGGAGGACGAAGGGCTTGGTCTATCCACTAGACCTTATGCAGCTGGAGACAGTTTCCGTCGTATCGATCATCGGGCGGCGGCGCGTGGAAGAGGACTGCACACAAGAGTTGGAGAGGTGGATGAAACCTCGCCATCGCTATGTATGATTCTTGACCAATATGACTTGCCTTATCAGGAGGCGCAGCAGGATCAGATGTTTAGCTCCATGATCAGCTGGTGCTTGGCGGATACAGTAGAAGCGGGGCAGCAGCAAAATGTATCTGTGCTGTGTGATAATTGGAGCTTCGAGTTTACAGGAGAAAAGGATGTTAAGGAGCTGCAGTATTTGCTTGCGGTTACGCGCCCCGATGTCTCCGTTCATATGAAGGATCGTGTTCCTTTTATGTCAATGCTTCTGCCTACTGGAGGATATGTCGTCGTTTACTCTGGTGCGTGGAAGGATAGCGAGGGTTGGATAGCGCTAGCCGAAGCGGCATGGATGAAGGGGAGCAGACTGGAGCTGCAGTTTGTCACAACGAATCGTGTCATGACGTATGCGATGCGTGAGCAGCAAAAAATACTGGAACAGGCAGGCATTCAGGTCGTTTGGCGATATAGCTATGAAAAGCCAGAGCCGGCAATAGAGGTTGAGGAAGGGAGTGAGCGCTATGTATCAGGAGCGTGACTCGCTTGAGCCGACTTTTTCTTATCGTTTGGTTACGACAGTTCTCTTATTTGGGCTGCTACTGGAATGGCTGCTGCCATGGGTTCATGCAGGGGAATGGAGCAGGCTGCTGCAGCCACAAGCCTTGCTATGGCTGACGGGCATTATGCTGGCGCTAGGAATGCTTAGACCAAGCATGAGTGTATTTATTGCGGTAGGTCTGTTTACCGGGCTGATGGCGCTTATGTTCATCTATAGAGGAGTAGATCAGAGCGTCGTTCAGTGGTTTGCTCAATTAATCCCTTCATTTTCAGAAAATGTGAGGGATATGTTTCATTATGGCATTTGGTATATGTCGGATGAATGCCGAACAATTCTTCTGTTTACAGGGTGGCTGCTGCTCGTCCCGTCCCTGCAGTCGATGGTGTGGTATTACCAGCTTTCTCTTTCCCTTGTTGCAGCGACACTGCTGTATCTTGTTACCTTGCACACCACGCTTGGAATTAACGTATGGTACGGCTTGCTGCGTACAATGGCCGAGGGACTGCTGCTTGTTGCATTAACAACTTTGCCGAAGCTGCAGCGCAGACTACAGCTCTCTGCAAGCTGGGGCAGGCAGGCTCGCTATCAATATGCCAGCATTGTGCTTCTGGTGGTCATTGTTGTAGCGGGTGGAATGGTACTGAGCAATAATAAGGAAAAGCGCAGCGAACCAGTCGCCTGGTCCAATCTGTTTTCGTTTTCAATCTCTGAGGAGCTTACCGTCTGGACGCAGCAGTCCAGCGGATTGCCGCTTAGAAATGTAACCAGCAGCAGCTATCGGCAAAGCTCATTAGCCACAACAGGCTATGGCGATGATGATCAAGTGCTTGGTCAAACGATCCGTCCTTCTTCAGAGGTTGTCTTTTATGGGTGGTCAGCTCAAGAAAACTATTGGCGGGCAGAGACTCGTTCAACCTATACAGGACAAGGCTGGAGTGATGAAGGCGGAGCTGTCGCCTTGCACACTATATCGGACGAGCAGGCAGCAAGTGCTGAGCTTGGTACGGGAGCGAATCGAATGCGATTGCAGCAATCGATTACTTATGTCGAGCCGTGGGTTGGCATGCCGCTTATGCAATCAGGCACGAGGGGAGTGGTGCTTGAGCTGATCGCTAGTGATCCAGAGCGTAAGCTTAGCAATTATATTACTGAGCCTGCAACAGGGGCACTGTACTCACCCGTTAAGGATGCAGCGATAAAAAGCTATACGGTACTAACCGAGCTGCCGATTGTTGTGCCAGACGAGCTTAACGATATGGTTGAGCCTGATGAGGAGCTTGCTCAACGAGCATGGGAAAGTGATATGCTGCATTCGTACCTCCAGCTTCCTGAGCAGCTTCCAGAGCGTGTGGCCGCACTAGCTTCCGAGGTGTCAGGCGGCGGCTGGACTAGCAGATACGATCAGGTTCTTGCGATTGAGCAATACTTGAAGGACAATTACACATACAGTCTGAAAAGTGAAATCCCGAACGATCACGAGGATTTTGTTGATCATTTTTTATTTGAACAACAAAGCGGTTATTGTGTACATTTCGCAACAGCGATGGTTGTTCTCTTGCGGACGCAGGATATTCCAGCACGGTATGTGAAAGGCTATCATATGGGAGAAGCTGTCGAGCAACGAACGATAGAAGGCGGCATAGTGGAAACGCAATATAAGGTTAGAAACAATGATGCGCATGCATGGGTTGAGGTATACTTTCCTACGGTAGGATGGGTTGCCTTTGATCCTACACCAGCTGTAGAAGAAGCGGAGCAAACTACAGGCTGGATGTCTCAAATGGGGCAGCTTGGTAGCGAGTTATGGACGGAGCTGAAGCAATGGACTTCGATGCTATCTCCGGATCAGTGGATGCTGGCTGGAGCCGTTAGCGTAGGGGTACTCGCTATCGTCATTATGCTGCGATTGTTTTGGAGCAGGCTTCAAGTGGCGAGAATGCTGCGTCGTTATCGACAATGGTATGCGCGCTTGATGGAGGTTGAGAAGCTGCGGGAAGCCCCGATCAGTTATCCTTCTCGCAATAAAAAGCGTCTTGAACAGCAGCAGCGGGCAATGGAGCAGCTGCCGGAAATAAGAGAACAGATTCAATTCAACGTGCAACGGCTCGTTGAGCATCGCTTAAAGTGCTTGGAGCATGCTGTCTCTGAGCATGCTAATCCAGCAACATGGAGACAGCGTATCAAGGTGATTATGGCGGGTATCCACGATCAAGGACAAAAGCAAGCGCTAGAGGAACTGCTGCAAATGCAGGAGCGTCTATACTATAGCAAGCAAATGACCGCTCCTGAGCCTGGCGAGCTGCAGCTAATGTTGGACGCTTTAATGTTAAAACGAGCAAGAGTGAATAAAAAAGCATCAACCGATCAACCGAATTCTCGTGAATATGCTGTAGGTGGTGCTTTAGAGCAGGAAGGTACGATTGCAGCGGGTCCGGGTGCAAGATAATGCATCCATAATAAGGAATATGCAGAAGAGCGTCGAGTAATTTGGCTAAAAATCGTCAAATTACTCGACGTTTTTCTGTAGAAGTATGGAACCACCTTGACTACGTGGAAGGGGTATAGCTATAATTATCACATTAATTGTGGGAGGCTCGGTCATGACAAAGCAAAATGAAATTATCGTTGTTCTCGATTTTGGTGGACAATACAATCAATTGATTGCAAGACGTATTCGTGATTTGGGTGTATATAGCGAGCTGCTGCCGTTCAATACACCTGTTGAGAAAATTCGCGAATTGAATCCAAAAGGTATCGTATTTTCTGGAGGTCCTGCAAGTGTGTATGAGGAAAATTCACCTCTTGTAGATCCAGCAATTTACGATTTGAATATTCCAATTTTAGGTATCTGCTACGGAATGCAAATGATGTCTCACCAGCTTAACGGTAAAGTAGAACGTGCCGGCAAGCGTGAGTATGGTAAAGCAGATGTTATGTTTATTGAAAACAGTAAAATTGCAGCTGGATTAGATCTTGCGCAAACCGTATGGATGAGCCATAGCGACCTCGTTATTGAGCCTCCAACTGGATTTAGAGTAGATGCAAGCACAGAGCATGCTCCAATTGCAGCGATGAGTGATGAAGAGCGCCGTTTCTTTGCTGTTCAATTCCATCCAGAGGTTCGTCATTCCTTGAAAGGGAATGAAATGATCCGCAACTTCCTATACAATGTTTGTGAATGTGAAGGAAATTGGACGATGGAAAGCTTTATCGAGGATACGATTGCTGATATCCGTAAGCAAGTTGGCAAGGATAAAGTGCTTTGCGCCCTATCTGGTGGTGTAGATTCCTCAGTAGTCGCGATTCTGCTTCATAAAGCGATTGGCGATCAGCTTACTTGTATGTTTATCGACCACGGCTTGCTGCGTAAAGGTGAAGCGGAAAGCGTAATGGAAACCTTCGTAGGCAAATTCGATATGAAGGTTGTTAAAATCGACGCTCAGGAGCGTTTCCTTAGCAAGCTGAAGGGTGTAGACGATCCAGAGCAAAAACGTAAAATCATCGGTAATGAATTTATTTATGTGTTTGACGAGGAATCCTCGAAGTTTGATGATTTCAAATTCCTTGCGCAAGGCACATTGTATACAGATATCGTAGAAAGCGGTACAGCAACTGCTCAAACAATCAAATCGCATCATAACGTTGGCGGCTTGCCAGAGGATATGAAATTTGAGCTTGTTGAGCCGTTGAAAGCATTGTTCAAGGATGAGGTTCGTAAAGTCGGCGAGGAGTGCGGTCTGCCAGCTGAAATCGTATGGCGTCAGCCATTCCCGGGTCCAGGTCTAGCGATCCGTGTGCTTGGCGAAGTAACTGAGGACAAGCTGAAAATCGTTCGCGATTCCGACTACATCCTGCGTGAAGAAATTATTAAAGCAGGTCTAGATCGTGAGATCTGGCAATACTTTACGGCGCTGCCTAACATGAAGTCTGTAGGCGTAATGGGCGACGCTCGTACGTATTCCTATACAGTAGGTATCCGCGCAGTTACGTCCATTGATGGAATGACAGCAGACTGGGCTCGTATCCCATGGGACGTGCTGGAGAAGATTTCTGTTCGTATCGTTAATGAGGTAGATAACGTTAATCGTATCGTGTATGACATTACGTCTAAACCGCCTGCGACAATTGAGTGGGAGTAGTTGTAGAAGAGTTAGAAACCCTTGATATATAAGGGCTTCTAACTCTTTTTTTGTTTTAGTGAACGTTTTGAATACTTGTTTCCACCCAAAATGAACTGCTATCTTTACATCGTTGTCATATAGGAGCGCCAGATATGAGCATTGTGAAACCAAGAGAATTTTTAAATTCATTACTCTAAAATTATCCCTAAGTTGTGTAATACTTCTTAGGGATTTTTTTCAGAAGTTGCCTGATATAAATGTATGTTGCTTTATGGTAGCATTAAAAATAAATTGCTTTACAATAACGTATACGTCATTGTTTATAATATTTTTAAGGGAAGGAACAACAAATGATGATATTGATTGGAGAATTAGCGAAGAAAACTAATATCAGTAAAAGAACACTTTATCACTATGAACAGATTGGCTTGTTAAAACCTACAGAAATGAGAGAAAATCGTTATCGTTACTATGATGAGAATGCCTTATTTCGCCTTCAAAAAATTCTGTTGCTAAAATCAATTGGCTATACATTGGAACAAATAAAACAACTATTATCACAAAATCAAAATGATATTAAAGAAAATCAAAATTGGATAACTTCATTAAATGAACAAATAGAACTGATTGAGAAGGAAAAGGAAGAATTAAACCGCAAACAATATTACCTTAGGTCAACCGTTCATGCCATTCAGCTCAAAGGAAGAATTGAAGCAAAAGAAATTTTTCAAGTTATTCAAGCATTAGAAAATCGTTCTCTTGTAGAAGGAGTAATCCCCGCCCATTTCGGTGATGATTTATCATTAACTTCTAAGGAAAAAGATATACTTAACCATTTACCCGTTTTTGGAAGTGATGATAAGCGGCTTGAGGATATTATTGTTATTTATCAACAAATACGAGGAATTATGCATCAATCCCCTTATTCTTTAGAAGCACAAGAGATTGCAGGTGAATTATATCAAAAAGCACTTGAATTATTTGATAATGATGAAGATTTATTAGATAAATATTGGGAAATGATTCGAGTACAGGAAGATGGTGAACCAGTTGTTGTGGGTATGGATTCAGATTTTATAGATTATATTGATAAAATGATGGCTATTTATTTAAAGCAAAGGAGTGAAGAAGAAAGGTGAAGTTCAGTCGGCTAAATTTTTTTATGCTTTTCTTTGCTGTGATGTTAATTATGCTATCGGGCTGCGGAGTGATAAAGAGCACGTATGAAGGTGTGTCTGAAGGACTGTTTAGAAATGAAAAGACAGGCGAGAATGCAGAAGAACAATCCGAAGAAGAAATTACTGTAGAGGTTATTATTGAAAGTGATGGTAATTTAGTAAATAACCTTGGAGTAGAAATAAATAGTCGTAACAATCCACAAAGTGTTTATTTTGATTCTATTGAAGTTCCTTATAGAGAAGCATTCACTGTATCTACAGATATGATGTTTCCTCTTACTTCTACCCGAGCATGGGCAAGCGTGGGGGATGGCAGTGAGGTAAGCTGTACCATCCTATATAACGGAGAAGAAGTAGCCACGCATCAATCAAAAGGAGATGCAGGAAGAGCTTACTGTGAAAAACTTACGGGACCAAGGGGCTTATAGGAGCTTTATTTTTTATCTATAAAAGAGAGGAGTCAACTATTAGTGGCATTCTTAACATTTACTTCTAGCCTTGTCGTGCTCGCTTTAATTGATTCTATGAGTTTCGGTACACTACTGATACCCGTTTGGTTATTAATGACTTCTCGTCGCGTTCGAGTAGATAGATTTTTAATCTACTTATTAACCGTAGTAGGACTTTACTTTCTATTTGGTTTGATAATCATGTTTAGTGCTGATCTATTTCTGAACAGATATGGCTCATTACTTGAATCAAAACAGATGTTAATTGGACAATTTATTTTGGGGATTCTCTTACTGATTATTAGCCAGCTGATGGATTCAAAAAAAGCCCGTCTTCGTGCATCTGAGCGTGCAGCACAAGGTGGTGGTCGAATTTTAAATTGGCGACAACGCATTATGGGAGGCAAAGATTCTAGTAAAAGTGCTCTAATCACGTTGGTTGGACTTGCATTGACTGCTGTGGTGTTAGAAATTGCAACAATGCTCCCCTATTTAGCAGCAATAGGCCTAATTACAGTTGAAAGTCCTTCATGGTCAATATGTAGTCTTATGCTCTTAGGTTACTGTATTATAATGATACTTCCTGCACTTTTACTATTGGTAGGTAGGCTTGTTGCTCATAGAACACTGGAACCAATACTTATTAGGCTGGATAAATGGTTAACTAAAAACGCACAGAGTATGACAGCTTGGATTATTGGTATCGTTGGATTTTTATTAGCTGCTAATGCTATTTATGCTCTAGATTGGTTTAACTAATTTAAAAAGAGAAATTTTTACTTTGTTTTATATACAAAACAAGACAATTGATGTCCTTCTCTAAGATTAATTCATATTGTGAGAGCTGTGTGGCTTTTGTGACAGGAATAAGTTCTAGCTAAGGCTAGTACAGCGTAGTAAAATATTAATAAGAAAAGGTAAAGGGAGATCGTTATGTGCCGAAATATTAAGACGCTATTCAACTTTGCTCCGCCCGCTACCGAGGAAGAAATCGAGGCAGCGGCTCTCCAGTATGTGAGAAAGATATCGGGTTTTAACAAACCATCAAAGGCAAACGAGGAAGCGTTCAATCGAGCCGTTTATGAAATTCAGCTCATATCCAAAAATTTATTGGATGCGCTAGAGACTAAAGCGGAGCCACGCAATCGAGAGATTGAAATTGAACGTGCCCGAATCAGATCAGCGAAAAGGTTTGGGATCAGTGAATAAGATGTATGGATGGGTAACTTCTTGTACAACATTAAACGTATCGTGTATGACATAACGTCTAAGCCAACAGCAACGATTGAGTGGGAGTGACAGATCTGATCAAAACGGTTTAAACATAAGATAATGTAAAATAAAACTACTTCTCTTTACGGTGTGATTTACATACGGTAAAGAGGAGTTTTTGTCTATAAGAGCATGTATAATTGATCAATTTGACACGAATGCTATGATAATACATAGGACATTCAAAATGATAACGGAGTGATCGATTGAGCAAAGGAAAAGGCGGTACAGGTAGAGGTACAGGGAAAAAAGGATGGAATCGTTGGCAAGCAGCAGAACGTAGAGCTGCTAATTCTCCTAAGCCGTACAAGACTAGAGAGAGTAAAAACAAAGCATCAGCTGCTAAACAGGGAACTGCACGGTCTAAATAATATACTAGTTGTGATACCTTACATGAAGCCAAAACTGACTGCAACGAGATTGTGGAAGTACTTTACCAAACCTAACGTTCAAAATACTCTCTTTTATTTGCGTAAAACGCAAATAAAGAGAGTATTTTTATGGCTAAAAGTGCTGTATGATTCCTCTCAGTCAACAGGGCTCATGAGCTATATGAAACATACAAAAAATTAACAATAAAAATCAGCAAGAGACATACCAAATTATGGCATTACCTAAACGTGTCGTATATACTTGGAAAGGAAGGGAGAGAAGCGAATGAGAATGTATACTGATCCCAGAGGAAAAGCGTATAAGCAAGTCATTGATCTAGCGATACAGAATTCGGAATGTTTTGTGCTTCGGAGCCACAACATCTCAGCTGATTGCTTGCCAGCTGAATACAGAAGTGTATTACAAGCACTAGAGCCCTACTTGCTTCGAACTGTCACAGTCAATGATGGTGACTATGACGGAATTACTGAATTAAGCGATACGTACCATAGTCAGGCTTTTTATACCGAAGGGAAATATTTGTTTTATCGATGCTGTGAAGAAAGCGGAGAGGTCCTGAAGCGAGTGGCCAATCGTTTATCAGACTGGATTCGTAAACTGCCAGAAGATCTGTGCTTCATAAAAGAAGGTGGCGGAGACTACCTTATTTCAGTTGTACATGAACATATATACATTTTGTGTGTCACGAATGAGGAAGCGACAGAATTAATGGAGCAGATAACCGGTCTTTTCTTGGACATAGAGGCTCATCGTGATTTAGATCGTCTATTGGATGATGCCGTTAAACATAAGACTGACTGGCTATATATTAGTGGTCATGAAATATCTGAGCTCCCTGATCGAATTAGAGAGCTGACAGAATTACGTTATCTTGCAGTTTTTGAACAGGATCTTTATCGTCTGCCCGAAGGTTTGTTTGAGCTGAGCAAGCTGGAGCATTTGGATATTATGACCGCTGATCTGGAGCGTATACCTGCGTCCATAAGCAAGCTGAAAAATCTTAAAATACTCTCCATCAGGTGCGGAAGCTCGGATCGCACTGGTTTCAAGGTTAAGCCAATAGACGAAATTAGCTTGAATTACATACCACCAGAAATCGGAGAGCTGGAGCAGCTCGAACGGCTTACCATTCAATATACCTCAATAAAAGAGATTCCGCCAGGGCTAGAGAAGCTGCAAAGACTGAAAGTACTAGAGTTACGGTCATGTAAGATCGATCGAGAGCCTGCTTTCCTTAAAAACATGAAAGAGCTAAAATACATTGACGTCGCACAGAAGTGGTTATGGGAAAGTTAATCGGTTCAGGTATTAAGGTAAGGGGGACGTGAGGTTGAAAACGATATACTTACTACAAGGTCTTGGACAAACAACACAGGATTGGAACGAAGTGATCAATCATCTTCCGCCCGATTACAACGTACGATTGATTGATTCCTTTCAAATCGGATTCGTTAATGAATCCTATTCCCTTGAACAGGCTGCTCATGTATTGGAGAAAGAGATAGAAAAAGATGAAGAAGGTCATAAGATCGTATGTGGCTTGTCGTTAGGAGCAGTTATTGCTGCTCAACACGCACTAATGTATCCGAGTAAAGAGGTGAAATATATTCTCAGTTCATTTCATCCAAGTCCCCCCAAGGCGATTATGGCACTTCAAACACTAGTCTTCACTATTTTCTGGCGATTAATCCGTTCTGAATTAGGTGTAGATAAGGATAAGCAGCAAGTTCTATCCGTGCTGAAAAGCGTAAAGGAAAGAGATTTCTCGCAAGATCTGCTACACTTACAGCAAGTACGATTACTGCTTGTAGGAGAAAAAGACGCTATACATGTCAAAGCAGCTAAGTTTATCGGACAGAGGTTCCCTAACAGTGAAATAAAAATCATCCAAAACGCAGGACATGAAATAAATGAGGATCAACCTATAGCATTGGCAAATGAAATAATCAACTTAGACTAGGGGGAAGCAGCATTCATGGAACTAAAAACAGCACGGTTGGTACTACGGCCATTTATCAAGGAAGATTAT
Organism: Paenibacillus septentrionalis; assembly: GCF_042659865.1. NCBI lineage: Bacteria > Bacillati > Bacillota > Bacilli > Caryophanales > Paenibacillaceae > Paenibacillus > Paenibacillus septentrionalis. The sequence continues at coordinate 146,245 of NZ_JBHSTE010000003.1, read as the reverse complement.
GAAGCAGTATTCGATATTTACAAAAATGTAGACACCTGCAAATACCTGCTTCATGATGCTTGGACCGATGAAAATGCTGAAGAAGAATTTGAAAAAAAGCTGAAAAACAATGAGCTAACGGAAAAACAAGTTTTAAATTTGGCTGTTACGCTAGAAGGTTATGTCATTGGCGACATCTCTGTATGGTATACAGGAATGAAGGATTCCGTAGAAATTGGCTATAGTTTCCTGTCCACATCATCAAGAAAAGGGTATGCAACGGAAGCGGTGAAAGCCACCGTGAATTGGTTATTTACTGAGCGAAATGTTCATCGAATTCAAGCTAATTTAGATGCCAGGAATCATGCGTCTTCGCAACTTTGTGAAAGAGTTGGAATGAGGAAAGAGGCCCACTTTATTCAAGACTTTTGGAATAAAGGTGAGTGGACAGATAGTTTTGTATATGGAATGCTCCAAGCAGATATGGTTTAAGGATATATAGAAGTAGCCGGTTAGTTTATTTTAGCCGGCTACTTCTTTTTATATAGCATGATTTTTATGTCATATTCATGTTAGGTAATTGGTAAACATTTGAATAATATAGAAAAACCATAAAATGTAAACGGATACAATGCATAAATTACTAGAAAATTGGATGTAATCGAAGTTTTTTCGGATATAAATGCGGGAAGTGGCGTTATATAATTTAACTCATAAGTCAATTACATCTTGTCAGGAGGTTCGCGAATGCAAATTACGAGACACCCCCAGAACCCGATTGTAGTGCCTGGATTGTTTGAATGGCGCAAGGCGACGGTATTTAATCCTGCCGTTATTATCGATAATGGGAAATTTTATATGATTGAGCGTACAGCAGGTTCGCTAACACCATGCAAAAACTTTTTAGGTTTACTTGAGAGTGAGGATGGCGTTAATTTTACCCATGTAAAGGATGAACCGATTGTAACGCCAGATATGCTAGGTTTCCCTTACGGAAGTGTGCAGGACCCTCGTATTGTGAAAATAGACGATACATTCTATCTGAACTATGCGCTTCGTCCTTGTGCGATGAATTATTATCCGACAGGAACTGGTCTGCCAGAACGCTCGATTCCTCAGTATCCTGATGGCTGGGGGGATGACCCGCAGCATTGGTTGACACGCTCAGGAATTTTGACATCTAAGGATTTGTTGAACTGGGAATACTTGTGTGATACGACGCCTCTGGATATTAATGACCGAGACAATATTTTGTTCCCAGAGAAAATTAATGGCAAATATGTCTTGCTAAGACGCCCTGAAGAGTATGTTGGCCCTGAATACGGAACGGAAAAAGCAGCGATGTGGATTACGTATTCAGATGATCTTATCCATTGGGAAGAGCCGAAGCTATTAGCAAAAGCTGGTCCTGAACCTTGGGAGCAAAAGAAAATTGGTGGCTCGACACCGCCTGTTAAAACGGATAAAGGCTGGTTAGTATTGTACCACGGTGTTGACTATGATAGTGTATATCGAGTTGGCGCGCTCCTGCTTGATCTTGAAAATCCTGAAAAAATTATAGCAAGAACGAACAACTTTATAATGGAGCCAGTGCCTTATTATGAAAAGTTTGGTTATCAAGTACCAAATGTTATTTTCCCGACAGGTAATGTTGTAAAGGATGGTTTGTTGTACATCTACTATGGTGTTACAGATACGGCTATTGCACTTGCGACAGTGCCATTAGATGAGCTGGTTAATTATATTCTTGCAGGAAATTAATGCTATATGAAGGTGTTGGGTTGCGTAGTGAAGTTGAATAAAATGTACGCGCAATCCAATACTTGAAATAAGCGCAATTATTTAACCAAAATGAAAACGCTTCCGACTAAATGGTTAAAATTTCAAAACTATATACAAGGTCAATTCGATGTTAGTTTACATGACATTAAAGTGGATAAATCTTAATATTATGGATATAATCATGATTTATTCGGATGTTTTTTGCTTTTCTATACGTTTACTATAAATGTATGACATGAATTACTATGCTTTTTGTTAATTGAATGTCACATTTTATATCACAAATTAAGAGGGAGTGGTTGAATTGAAGAAGAAGAACTGGACACGTCTAACATTTGCAACAGTTATGGCTACAGTAATGGTTGTTGTGGCAGCTTGCGGCAATCAGAAAGATTCTGGCACTGAGAACGGCGGTAATCAAGGGAATAACGCATCACAAGAAACGATTACATTAACGATGATGCATCCTTGGACATCACCAAACGTCGATAACGAGGTGTATAAAGCACGTATTGCTTCTTTTGAAGCAGAATTTCCTCATATTAAAATTCAACAAGATGGTGTAGCAGCAGCACAATACAAAACAAAGCTGTTCACATTGGCAACCGCAAACAACTTGGCTGATATTAATGTAACTTGGCCTGGAGCAGACCTTGATCCACTTGTAAAAGGTAATCTGTTAATGCCTCTTAACGATTATATGGATAACTGGAATGGTCTTGTTCTTGAGGATGCATTAGTTGGTTATAGTGCAGATGGCAATCAACTTGCAATTCCAACAAAGCGCAATTTTGTAGACATTATTTATTACAACAAAGAGTATCTGTCACAAGTTGGTTACGATGAATTCCCATCCACGTATGAAGACTTTATTGACATGATCAAGAAGCTTAAAGAAGCTGGCATTACACCTATCTCTCTAGGCAACAAAGAAAAATGGCCGCTTCAATCCTCTTACATGTCTATTATCGGACAACGTTTTGCTGGAGCAGACTTCTTTAACAAAGTTATGGCTGGCGAGGCTGAACTTACTGATCCTCAATTCGTAAAAGCTATTGCTGTTATCGAAGAACTAACGCAACTAGAGGCATTTAACGTAGATGCTAACAACATGGACTCTGTACAAGCACAGGATTACTTGATTCAAGGTAAAGCTGCGATGCATATTTCATCTGCTACTGTTGATGGTCGTATTCGTACAACGAATGAAGAAGGCGACAAATTTGGAATTGCATTGTTCCCAAGTGTACCTGATGGTCTAGGCGATCCTAAAATGGCATCTGGTGTTTCTCAGTTCGGTATCTCTATCAAGAGTGGTCTAGATGAGAAGAAACAAGCTGCTGCGATTGAATTCATGAAGTACTTTGTAAGTGAAGAGCTATACACGGATCTTGCAAAAGCAGGTATTCTAGTTCCTGCGAATGTGGAAATGGGTGACGATATTAGCCCTTATCTGAAAGAAATGTATGAGCTAACAAGTCACGGCAGTTCTCCTGTATTTGATGCAGTTATTAACACGCAGGCTGCTAAAGAATTCGAAAATGGTCTACAAGCAATCACTGTAGGCAGATCTACACCTGAAAAGGTTGCACAGGATGCACAAGCATTAATTGAAAGATAAGCACGAGGTTACAATCAATAACTAAATGGATAACGGTAGACAAACAAGCTGGTATAGGGATGTTCATATACTGGCTTGTTTTCTACAGAGGTAGTTCAAATAGTTGGGCTTTGATAACGACGTAACACATTGAAGTGTAATCGACATCGAATCTTACACGCTAGCGAACGCTTTCGTAGTTTGTTTTCTGCGAAAACATTTGAGCTCACGTAGTTATCTCCTACGCTGCGTTCCTTGTTTTCTACTATCGTGCAAGCTTCTTGGTTCTGAAAGCCCAGCTTTTTGAACCCTGATTTAGAAGAGGTAGTTCAAACAGCTAGATTACGAAACACGCATTAAAAGAAAAACTTTTTGCTTGGAGGAGGATGCCTAATGCATACACTAAGAAAGACCAAGCTGGCCATTTTTATAGGGCTGCTCCCCTCGCTAATTATTTATATTGGCGTTGCTATTGTTCCAATCATACTTTCCCTATACTATTCACTGTTTAATTGGGATGGCATTTCCGCCAAAGTATTTATTGGCTTGGATAATTTTAGTGAAATATTTAAAGATGATATTTTTTGGCTTTCTGTAAAAAATAATGTCATCATCATGCTCACGGGTTTGGTAGGTCAACTGCCACTTGGGCTACTACTTGCACTACTGCTTAACCGCGGATTAAAAGGGAATGGTTTCTTCAGAACGATTGGCTTCCTGCCGGTTGTCATCTCTTCAGTAATGGTTTCCTTGATCTGGGGTATGATTTACAACACAGAGTACGGTTTCCTAAACAGCATACTGGGCGTAATTGGCTTAGAAAGCTGGCAGCGCAACTGGCTCGGTGATCCAGATTTGTCCATGCTTTCGATCAGTGTAGCGTATATCTGGCAAAACTGCGGTTTGTATATGATTATATTCCTGGCTGCGCTGCAAAACATCTCAAGTGAAGTCAATGAAGCAGCAGAGCTTGATGGGGCTACTGGTTTGAAAAAGGTATTCCTTATTACAATTCCAATGATTCGTGCTACGATTCTGGTCACGGTTATATACAGCATAAGTAATTCGTTCCGCGTATTTGATTTGATTCAAATTTTGACGGGCGGAGGTCCTGCTCACCAAACCGAAGTTATGACGATTTATATGTACAATAATGCTTTCTTAAGCAGACAATTCGGCTACGGAAGCGCGGTTTCTATTCTGATTCTGATATTCAGTCTAATCGTGGTCGTGATCGCAAACAGAGTCGGCAGAGAAAAGAATTAGAAAGGAACTGAACACTATGACCAAAAAATCACCGTTATATTATATTTTGGCTTACTCGTTCCTTGGACTGTTTGCCATATTCAACATTATACCGATATTTTATATGATCGTAGGCTCCTTTAAAACGGAGCAGGAGTATGCCGCTAGTCCATTTGCTATGCCTAAGGCGTTTGAGTTTTCGAACTATAGCAAAGCATGGGAAATTGCAAATATGGACGTTTATTTCTTGAATAGCTTAATTATCACCTTCGTATCTTTGATTGTAACGGTTTTATTAGGCGCACTTGCAGCATTTTTCCTATCACGTTTTGAGTTCAAGCTTCGCGGAGCAGTATATGCGATCTTTCTTCTAGGAATGCTTGTTCCGATTCATGCAACATTAATTCCGATCTTTATGATCATGAAGAACTTGAGCTTGCTTGACACTTATTTATCCTTGATTTTGCCGTATACTGCATTCCATCTGTCTCTTACGATATTTATTTTGGAAGGCTTCATGCGTGGTTTTCCGAGGGATCTTGAAGAGTCTGCGGTTATGGACGGGGCTGGTATCTACCGAATTTTCTGGTCGATTATGTTGCCAATTACACGCCCAGCGATTGCAACGGTTGTTATTTTGAACTTCATCTATAACTGGAATGAATACTTGTTCGCCCTTGTATTAATCAGTTCCGAATCACTGAAAACTTTACCGCTTGGTATCGCTAATTTTGTTGGCGTAGAGACGGCTAGCTTGACCTTGCAAATGGCGGCACTTACAATTGCCTTAGTTCCGATCATTATATTCTATCTATTGTTGCAGAAGCAGTTAGTAAATGGGATGGTAGCAGGTGCAGTCAAAGGGTAGAGGATGGTTCAACATCCGACTTTGATGACGATGATTTGCTTCGTAGTCTAGTCGGCGGCGAATCTTGAACGCTACCGAAAACTGCGGTGCTCACGTAGCAATTACCTACGCTGCGCTCCTCGTTTTCTACTAACGTCCAAGCTTCTTGGTCCTGAAAGCCGAAAGTTGAACCTTTCATTGAAAAGGTTGGTTCACCATCCGACTTTGATGACGATGATTTGCTTCGTAGTCTAGTCGGCGGCGAATCTTGAACGCTAGCGAAGGGGTATGCTTTCGATGCATGTTTTCTACGAAAACATTGTAGGTACTCACGTAGCAATTACCTACGCTGCGCTACTCGCTTTCTAGTATCGTGCCATCTTCTTGGTCCTGAAAGCCGAATGCCGAACCTTCTATTGTAGGGGGTGGTTCAACATCCGACTTTGATGACGATGGTTTGCTTCGTAGTCTAGTCGGCGGCGAATCTTGAACGCTAGCGAAGGTTAATGCTTTCGATGCATGTTTTCTACGAAAACATTGTAGGTGCTCACGTAGGCGTGATCTACGCCGCGCTCCTCGTTTTCTACTAACGTCCAAGCTTCTTGGTCCTGAAAGCCGAATGTCGAACCTTCTATTGTAGAGGATGGTTCACCATCCGACTTGCGCTACTCGCTTTCTGCACTGCAAGCTTTTGATCGGGTTATGAGCGAAGGGGATGCATCTAATGCCTGGAAAATTACGAATGTTTAGAAATTTCGGATTAAAACAAATTGCGCTGCTTATTTTTCTGCTGCTCGTAATTTTGCCGACATTGGGCGTAGGTATCCTTGTACAGTCCAGTTATACTAATATTTTGCAGAAACAATATGTTGAATCGACGCTTCGAAATCTTGATGCCGTTGTAAATCAGCTTGAAGAACAATTTTCGATGGTTGAGGATATTGCAGACTATTTAATTTACAACGCAAATCTAAATGCTTATTTGCAATCCAATCCTAATGTTTACAGCGAGTATATAGATAGTCTTCAGGAATCTGTTGAAGGCTTGCTCATTTTTCATATGTTTTCGAAGCCATACATTCAATCGATCACCATCCAAGGCTTGAATGGCAGATTGATCGAAATGGGCGAGCCTGTGTTTGGCGATGAGCGAGAATGGCAGCTTAAAGCCTCTGAAAAAAGAGGGAAAATCGTATGGAGTGAAAGTTATTCGATTAATGGCGGATGGAAAGGGAACATCAATGTCGTATCCTTATTCCGCGTGCTGAATTTGTATAAAGATGTAACGACACCGCTTGGTAATCTCACGATACGACTTGATGAAGACAGCATTGTTAATCTGCTTGAAAATGAACAGTATCGCGAAGAGGGCTTTATCTTCGTGGTTGGTCCCAATGGAGAACAGGTGCTTCAATCAGAGAATGCGCTAGCATCTGAACTAGATCCAAATCATATTCTTGAAGCGATGAACAGCAAAGGCGTCAGAGATATGAGCTTTCGCTCCGAAGGAAAATCCTTTTATACGTTTAATCGTGCGATGGAAGGTACTGACTGGACAATTGTTACTGCTATTCCGCAATCCGTAATTGACCAGCAGCTAGTAGGTGTTCGATGGCTGATGAACACTGTGCTTTTCGGGATATTATTGCTGCTGATTGCGGCTTTAATCGGATTTCAAATTATGATTATCGGCCCAATTCTTCGTTTGAAAAACGAGACGACACGCGTTATGATGGGTGACTTCACTGCACGGGTTCCGGTAAATTCAAACAATGAAATTTCTGATCTTAATCGTAAATTCAATGCGATGGTGGACACGATTCAAGAGCTTATTGACCATAAATACAAAATGGAAATCAGAGAACGGGAGTCAGAGCTTAAACTGCTGCAAAGTCAAGTTGACCCGCATTTTCTGTACAATACGCTGGATACAATACGCTGGACAGCACGACTTGAGAACGCAGACAAGGCCAGTCATCTGATCGAAATGCTGTCACGGTTTTTCCGTTCCAGCATGAATAATGGACAATACGTTACGACCCTGCAGCAGGAGATGGAGTATGTACAATCCTATCTAACCCTGCATCAGGTTCGCCTTGGAACACGGCTTCATTACGCTTTATTTATGGAATATTCACTGGTTGATTTAAAGCTGCCGAAGACGGTTGTTCAACCATTAGTCGAAAATTTCCTCATACACGGCTTTCAAGTGAAATCGAACAATAATTGGATTAAAGTAAATGCTTACCGTAGTGGCGATGAGGTTTGGATTGATGTTCGCGACAACGGTAAAGGAATCGAGCCACAGCGCTTGAGTCAAATAGAAGCGAAGCTTAAGAGCAGGCAGCAGCCATCAGATAAAATCGGAGCATTGCAAAATATTAATGAACGCTTAACGATCTTTTTCGGTTCTGGTGCTGGGCTTGAGATAGTGTCCAATCAAGGACAAGGCACATTTGTCAGAGTGAAAATTCCTTATCTCAACTCTAATGGTGGTGAATAACAGCTATGAACAACCATAATAAGTCGCGAAACAGCAACCGTATCATTCGCATGATTATTGTCGATGATGAGCCCATTATATGTGAAGGTTTAAGAATGACGATTGAGTGGTCTCAGTTAGGTATCGAAATCGTGGATGTAGCCTATGATGGCGAGCAAGCTCTGCAAATCGTTCAGTCTGAGCCGATTGATATCGTACTGTCGGACATTCGTATGGATGGCATGGATGGTCTCGAGCTGGCACAACAAATTAGAACGCTTTATCCCGAAATCAACTTCGTCATGATTAGCGGCTATGAAGATTTCGAATATGCACGCCGTGCGATGAGAATTGGCGTCAGTGATTATTTGCTTAAACCAGTAAATATTGATGAGCTCAAGGCAGTTGTAAGCAATATTGCAGCTCGTATTCATGAACATGAGGATAATGGTTCCAAAGAAGAGGATGTCTTATGGCTCTTGAACGCTATTCATAACAAAGCTGAACATGCTGAGTCGATACCATTGAGACGCTGTAATGGAGTGGGTGGCTCATATCGTGTTATCGCAAGCCAATTAGCGGACTATGAACAGTTCTTCGGCGATAAGTCTGCTGAAGAAATTAGAGACCTGCAAGAAGATTGGAAGAATACGCTTCAAGCTTGTATACATTCTGCGGGTTTGTCTACTATTTTTGCTTTTTCACATCCCAACTTGCTGTATACATTTGTTCATGATTCAGGAAATAGCATGACCGAGCAACAATGGGATTCATTAGCAGGACAAGCCATCGCAAATTGGCATCGCGAAAGCAAGATCGTGATCGCGATTTCAGCAACGTATACTGAAACGGAAAATACGTCAGAGGCTTGCGAGCGTGCAAAGCAACTGCTTTTCTATTCTGTTCTACAGTCAGATACAATTCTGACAGAACAACTGTGCAAGGAACTGGAAATTGAAAGAAAAGTATATCGCAGCTATGCACCGTCTGGAGACTGGGCAAGTAAATTAAGCAGCTGCTTGTATCGTCAGGAATGGCAAGAATCTGAAGCCATGCTAAAAGCGTTTTTAGCGGAAATGAGACAGAATCGCCTATTATTGCCTGAGATGTTAAGTATATATGAGGAACAGATGGCGCTTCTTCGCCAGCGTTTGCGCTCGAATGCGCTTCATATAGACCAAGCGAATGAACGAAAGCACCCCATTGATCTGCATCATTACAATTCTTATGAAGCAATAGAGCATCAGCTGCTGGAGGAATTGCATGACTTGCTCGAAGCCGTTGGTAATCAATCTGTAAACAAATCGTACTGGATTGTTGAAAAGGCGATGAAGTATATTGCGGAGCATTACAGTGAGGATATGAAGGCTTCAGAGGTTGCGGAATGGTTGAATATTACACCGAATCACTTTAGTTATATTTTCAAGCAAAACACAGGGAAAAACTTTAAAGAATATATGAATGACGTACGTATCGGTCATGCACAGCGACTGCTCGCAACGACAAATGACAAAGTGTTCGAAATTGCAGATCGGGTCGGCTATAAGGAATACAAATATTTCGTATCCGTATTCAAATCAGTAACAGGCATGACGCCAAAGGAATATCGAGCGATAAAAGCTAGCATATAAATGTCACGAGAAACTATTAAGCTCTAATGACAGAGCTCACGTAGGGAGTGGTGAAATGGTTGCCGACTATATGAACGCCGAGCTTCCAGTTGAACAGCGAGTAGAAGACCTATTGTCACGTATGACGCTAAAGGAAAAAGTCGGTCAGCTAAATCAACATATGTACGGCTGGGACGCCTACCAGCGTGAAGGTCAGGATATCGAGCTTACGGACAAGTTTAAGGAGCAGGTTGCTTTCGGTGAAGGGATGGGAGCGCTGTATGGTTTATTCCGAGCCGATCCCTGGTCAGCCGTGACGCATGATAATGGAATCCCGACCAGATTGAATGGAAAGGTAGCGAACGCTATTCAAAGGTACGTGCGCGAGCATACACGTCTCGGCATCCCTGTATTGCTGTCAGAAGAATGCCCGCACGGCCATCAGGCGCTGGATTCGACACTATTGCCAGTTAATTTGGCGGTAGGCTCGACCTGGAATCCTGAATTGGCTGAGCGGGCTTATTCCTATGTAGCAGCAGAAATTCGTGGGCGCGGGGGACATCTTGGCTTAGTCTCAGCCTTGGATATTTTGCTTGAGCCGCGCTGGGGCAGGGCAGAGGAATGCTACGGAGAAGATCCGTTTCTCGCAGCTCAATTTGCCAAGGCAGTAGTAAAAGGTCTGCAAGGAAATGGAGACAAGGAGCTTCTGTCCAATAACAAAGTAGTTGCGGTGCTTAAGCATCTATGCGCGCAAGGTGCTGCGCAAGGTGGTCATAACGCGGGCCCAGCGAATATCGGAGAACGAGAGCTTCGTGAGATCCACTTGCCTGCTGCATATGCTGGCGTTGCTGCTGGAGCCAAAGGGCTGATGGCGGCTTACAACGAAATTGATGGAGTGCCATGTCACGCCAATTCAAAACTTCTTCAAAACATATTGCGCGAGGAATGGCAGTTTGTAGGAATGGTTATGGCAGATGGTTGTGCAGTCGACAGGTTGATTGCACTTACTGGCAATTATGAGGCGGCAGCAGCACTAGCATTAAAGGCTGGTGTAGATATTAGCCTTTGGGATACAGCATTTACGACACTAGAGAAAGCAGTCGAGCAAGGATTAGTCGAGATCGAAACGGTGGATCGTTCAGTACGCCGAGTACTGAAGCTCAAGTTTGAGCTTGGATTATTCGATCAGCCTTATGTGGAGGAATCTCTATCCGCTACAGTAGTTGGAACAGAGCAGGCCAAAGCGATGAATTTACAGCTGGCTCGTGAATCAGCAATACTATTGCGCAATGAAAATCAAATACTGCCTTTATCGGCTTCACCGCGACGTATTGCAGTGATCGGTCCTAATGCTGATCATGTCTATAATCAGCTGGGCGATTATACAAGCATTCAGCTTCCTGGAACATGTACAACTGTACTGCAAGGGATTCGTAAAATGGCTCCTGCTAGCTCAGCGGTGACGTATGCACGAGGCTGCGGCATTCGAGATATGCGAGAGGATGGATTCGCAGAAGCAGTAGAAGCAGCCGCACAATCCGACGTTGCCGTACTGGTGCTGGGCGGAAGCAGTGCACGTGATTTTGGAGATCAATTTGATCAGAACGGCGCTATTATAATGGGAGCTGATCATGCAGGTGAGATGGATTGCGGAGAGGGCGTTGATCTCGCTGATTTAAGGCTTGGAGGCGTCCAAGAGAAGCTGGTAGAGCAAATAGCTGCAACAGGCACACCTATTATTGCGATCGTGATATCTGGCAGACCGCTTGCTCTTGAATCGATCGAGCGTCATTGTGCAGGTCTGATATGCGCCTGGTATCCTGGTCCTGAAGGTGGCAATGCGCTAGCTGAGATGTTGTTTGGTCAAGTAAACCCGAGCGGTAAGCTTTCAGTTTCCATGCCTCGTTCATCAAGCCAGCTGCCAATCTATTATAATCAGAAAAATCAAGGAAGACGCAGACCGTATGTCGATATGTCGGAGCAGCCTTTGTATCCTTTCGGCTATGGTCTTAGCTATACCGAGTTTTCCTATGAGCTGGAATCTCTGTCTGTTGAGCAGATAGCTTCGCTGGAGCTGGAGCACGGAGCCAGTATAAAGCTTTCAGTTAAAGTGACAAATACGGGGGAGCGTCTAGGAGCCGAAACGGTGCAGCTGTACATTCAGGCTTCTGGTTCTCCGATCACCCGCAGAATACGAGAGTTGAAGGGCTTCAAAAAGGTCGAACTGCGGCCTGGAGAGGCTAAAACGATAGAGTTTGAGCTTGGTAGAGAAGAAGTAGCGATATGGAACCAGGACATGCGATTCCGAGTGGAGCCTTGTGAGCTGACAGTTTTTGTTGGTGGAAGCTCATTAGCTCCTGAGGTGTGTCGAGTTCAGATTAGTTTATAGCTGCCAATATAAAGATCAAATTTGATCCATTAAGTTGAAATAGAAGCTTTATATAGATCGTTCAAGGATTGGAGGAAAGGCCTATGTCATGGGTGCTGCAAAATGTAACGCTGCTTGATGGAGCTATGGTGGATATCGTGATTGCAGACGGCAAAATATCCGAGCTGACTCCTCCTGGACAGGGGAAAGCTGCTCGTACAATAGATGGCTCAGGGCTTATGGCATCGTCAGGCTGGATTGATCTGCATGTGCATGCAGTGTCGGAGCTCGCGCCTTATGGCGATGATATTGATGAGATCGGCATTAAGCTGGGAGTCACAACCATTGTAGATGCTGGCAGCTGCGGAGCTGATAGAATCGATGCCTTTTATGCGAAAGCAGTTGAAGCGAAGACACGCGTGTTATCATTTTTGAATATTTCGCATATTGGACTAGAGCGCATTGATGAGCTGTCAGATATGGCATGGCTCGATGAACAAAAGCTAAGCCAAGCTCTTCATCAGCATGCAGATTTTATTGTAGGGCTGAAAGCGAGAATTAGCCGAAGCGTTGTTAAGGAGCAAGGGCTTGCGCCGCTTAGACGAGCTCGTCAATGGTCCGACCGTTATAAGCTTCCGCTTATGGTTCACATCGGTTCAGGACCGCCAGCGATTGCAGATGTGATCGATCTGCTGCAGCAAGGAGATATGATCACACATTTTCTAAACGGCAAGGCGAATAATTTGTTCGATCAAGAGGGACAGCCTATACCAGCTTTGCTTGAGGCGTTGGACCGCGGTGTACACCTCGATGTTGGACACGGAACGGCGAGCTTCTCTTTTGAAGTAGCGGAAAAGGCAAAAGCAGCGGGCATACATCCGCATACAATCAGCACAGATATATATCGCAATAATAGATTGAATGGTCCAGTGTACAGCCTGGCAGATACGATGAGCAAATTTTTGCTATTGGGTTATAGTCTTCAGGAGGTAGTCTCAATGGTAACGAGCCGTGCTGCCGCAAGGATAGGACGGCCTGAGCTGGGAAGCATTACGGTTGGTGCGCCAGCGGATTTGACACTGTTTGAGGTGGTATCCGGTGAGAAGCAGCTGGTAGATTCTGAAGGACAAGAACGAGTTGCAACTGAATTTATTAATGTACAAGGAGTGGTAGCAGGTGGCACATACCATGCATGCTAAATACGGTCTGAAGCGCGTCGTGAATGCAAGCGGCAGAATGAGCATTTTAGGTGTATCCGCGCCAACGGATACGGTAATGGAGGCAGTTAAGCAAGGTGGGCAGAAATATGTAGAAATGGCGGATTTGGTTGTCAAGTCCGGTGAGCATATTGCCCGTTTGCTAGGTGCAGAGGGTGCAGTAGCGGTCAATTCTGCTTCAAGTGGAATTGCGATGTCTGTCGCTGCTATGGTGACGAAAGGTCAGCAGAGAGCGAGTCTTCGCTTGCATCAGGACCCTATCTATGTCAATGAGATCATCATGTTCAAAGGACATAATGTGCAGTACGGCGCTCCTGTTGAAACGATGGTTGCACTTGGCGGAGGGCGCTTGATCGAGGTTGGCTACGCCAATGAAGGCAGAACGGAGCATATTGAGGAAGCAATTGGGGAGCGCACGGCAGCGATTTTGTTCGTGAAATCGCACCATTGTGTACAGAAAAATATGGCTAGCGTAGAAGAAGTAAGCGAGCTTGCAAGACGCCATCGCATCCCGCTAATTGTAGATGCTGCTGCTGAAGAGGATTTGCAGAAATATGTTCGCTATGCGGATCTAGCCATTTACAGTGGCTCGAAGGCCATTGAAGGTCCAACTGCAGGCATTGTGGCAGGCAAGCTGCCATACACTGATTGGGTAAGAACGCAGCTGCACGGCATCGGACGCAGTATGAAGGTCGGCAAGGAGAGCATTTTTGGCTTGCTGCAAGCACTTGATGAGTACCTCGTCAAGCAGGATAACAGCGAGCAGGAGAAAGCTGCACTGGCTGAGTTAGACAGCTTGTCTGCGCTGCCTGGTGTTGCTGTAAGCATCGTGCAGGATGAAGCAGGTCGTGCGATTTTCCGCAGCCGCATTCGTATTGATGAAAGCAAGGCTGGACTTAATGCGACGCAGGTTAATGATCAGCTGCGTGAGGGCGACATCGCTGTGTATACACGCGACTATGGCGTTAAGCAAGGTTATTTCGATATTGATCCTCGTTCCTTGCAGGGCGACGACATCACAGTAATTGCAAACAGAATACGCGAAATCATTGGAGGATGAGCAATATGAACAAACGTCTATATAAAGGGAAAGCAGCACTGAATGTATTAACCAACTCCATAGCTAATGCCAAGGAAGTATTTGAAGCAGCAGAGGGTCACGTGCTGGTAGGGGTATTATCAAAGTCTTACCCTGATGCGGCAACAGCGGTAGAAGCGATGAAGGAGTACGGCGCAGCAATAGACGATGCCGTTTCTATTGGTCTGGGTGCAGGCGACAATCGTCAAGCTGCAGTTGTTGCCGAAATCGTAAAAGGCTATGCAGGCGCACATATCAATCAAATTTTCCCTGCAGTAGGTGCAACTCGTGCTAATTTGGATGGACGAGACAGCTGGGTGAACAGCCTTGTATCTCCTTGCGGCAAGCCGGGCTACGTGAACATTTCTACGGGTGTAGCAAGCAGTGCTATTGAGGATAAGGCAATTGTTCCAGTTAAGGCGGCTATTGCTTTAGTACGCGACATGGGCGGTAATGCATTGAAATACTACCCTATGGGCGGTCTTAAGCTAGAAGAGGAATATCGCGCAGTGGCGAAAGCCTGCGGCGAGGAAGGATTTGCGCTTGAGCCGACTGGTGGGATTGATCTGGACAATTTTGAAGCGATCGTTGAAATCGCGCTACAGGCCGGCGTACCGCAAGTTATTCCGCATGTGTACACCTCGATTATCGATTCTGCGACAGGAGCAACAAGAGTTTCTGATGTAGTCAAGCTGTATACGTCGCTTAAAGCATTGGTTGATCGTTATGAGTAAAGTAGCCGCTTTCGGAGAAGTTATGATGCGGCTTGAAGTGCCGCGCTATGCAACGTTGTCGCAGAGCAATAGTTTGAACTATTCCTTCTCTGGAACGGGAGTTAATGTCGTATCTGCTTTGGCTCGCTACGGCCATGAGGGGTATCTGCTAAGTGAGCTGCCCGATAATCCGCTTGGCGATGCAGCAATCGCTTATTTGCGCAAGTTAGGAATTGAAACGGATTATATCTCTCGCGGTGGACGATATATTGGCAGCTATTTTCTGGAGCATGGCTTCGGGGCGAGAGCAAGCCGAGTCACCTATACGGATCGCTGGGGAAGCAGCTTTAATACTGCTCAGTTTGACGATGCTGTGTTTGAACGAGCAGCTGCGGATATCGATGCCGTACATTTTTGCGGTATTACGCTTGCCATGAATGATGAGGTCCGTGCCGCGATGAAGCGTCTTGGTCGAGCAGCAAAAAAAGCGGGCAAAACCGTAATTTTTGATTGCAACTACAGACCTTCGCTTTGGGGAGAAGGCAGCTATGAGCTGGCAAAGCCTCATTATGAGGAGATGCTGGAAATCGCAGATATTGTTTTTATGAATGAGCGAGATGCCATTCATATTCTTGGTATGACAGCAAGTGAGAAGGACAGAGCAGGTCAACTACAACAGTTGATTCCCCAGGTTGCACAGCGCTACAAGCTGCAAGCAGTAGCTGGCACACATCGCAAGATCAATGGAGATAATACGCACTCATTGATTGGATATCTATATAAGGAAGGCCAATTCCACTTTTCACGCCAGCTTACCTTCGCAGTTTATGATCGGGTAGGGGCAGGAGACGCATATGCAAGTGGGATTATACACGGCGAGCTGCAGGACGCATCGCCTTTGCACACGGTAGAGTTTGCCGCTGCGGCAGCTATGCTGGCTCATACTGTAGCAGGCGATACGCCGCTCGCGACGGAGGGGGATGTATTAACAGCAATGCAAGGAGAACTTCGCGACGTCTCACGGTAAGGATGCTTAAAAGCTCGACTTTGATGACGATGTATTGCGATGTAGTGGATTCGGCGGCGAATCTTGCACGCTAGCGAAAACTGCGGTGCTCACGTAGTAGTGATCTACGCTGCGCTCCTCGTTTTCTACTAGCGTGCAAGCTTCTTGGTCCTGAAAGCCAAGCATTTAAGCTTCTATTGGAAGAGGATGCTTAAAAGCTCGACTTTGATGACGATGTATTGCGATGTAGCTTAGTCGACGGCGAATATGTCACGCTACCGAAAGCTCCGTTGCTCACGTAGTAGTGATCTACGCTGCGCTACTCGCTTTCTAGTATCGAGCCATCTTCTTGGTCCTGAAAGCCAAGCATTTAAGCTTCTATTGGAAGAGGTTGCTTAAAAGCTCGACTTTGATGACGATGTATTGCGTTGTAGCTTAGTCGACGGCGAATATGTCACGCTACCGAAAGCTCCGTTGCTCACGTAGTAGTGATCTACGCTGCGCTA
>NZ_JBHSTE010000003.1:629-129716 GCF_042659865.1 Paenibacillus septentrionalis | reverse complement strand
GCTACTCGCTTTCTAGTATCGAGCCATCTTCTTGGTCCTGAAAGCCAAGCTTTTAAGCTTCTATTGGAAGAGGTTGCTTAAAAGCTTAGGCTACGATGACAATGCAAGAGCTTCGTAGTTGAGTCAGCGATGAAGCTAGAACGTCAGCGAAGGCTCAGCTCCGTTGCACTAGCAGGAGTATCTACGAAGCATCTCGCTCTCTGGAATCGAGCGAACGCGGGCTACACTACGAAGCTCTTCGCTCTCTGGGATCGAGCGAGCGCAGGCAACACTATGGAGCATCTCGCTCTCTGGAATCGAGCGATTTTATTTTATAAAACTATTATTCGGGAGGTTGGGTAAAATGAGTAAATTGAAAGTTGCCGTTATCGGCTGTGGTCAAATCGCACGTACGCAGCATGTGCCATCCTATGTAAAAAGTGGCTTGGCGGAGATTAAATATTTGGTGGATGGCATTATCGAGCGAGCGGATGAGCTTGCAGCAGAATATAACGTACCGTATACAACGACGGATTTCGAGAAGGTGTTGGCTGATCCGGAAATTGATGCGATCTCGGTTTGTACGCCGAATGCATCGCATGCGCCGATTTCTATTGCTGCATTGAATGCAGGCAAGCATGTATTGTGCGAGAAGCCAGCTGCGCTGTCTTATACAGAAGCACTGGAGATGAAACAGGCGGCGGACCGCAACAATAAAATTCTAAACATTGGTGTTGTTAATCGCTTCAACACGGCTGTTAACAAGATCAAGGAACTGGTAGAAGCAGGGGAGCTTGGCGATCTGTATCATGTATATTGCTCATTCCGTTCCCATCGCTCGATTCCTGGTCTTGGCGGTCCATTTACGAGCAAAGAAAAATCTGGCGGTGGCGTACTGATCGATTGGGGTGTACACTTCCTGGATCTTATTTTCTATATCCTCGGCGAAAATACAAAAGCGCTTACTGTATCGGGTGCAGCTTATGGAGAGCTTGGACGCAACATCAAAGAGTATGCGTACACAAGCATGTGGGCTGGACCGCCTGTATTGGACGGCTCGTTTGATGTTGAGGATTTTGTAACCGGCTTGATTCGTACGTCTGGACCAACGATCAACTTGAACGGGGCATGGGCGCAAAACATCGGTGAAAAGGCAATGTTCGTAGAATTCCTGGGCAGCAAGGCGGGTATCAAGCTGCAGTATGGCGGAGAATTCACGTTGTATACGAGCAAAAACGGCATGCTGTATGAAACGGCTGCAACCTTTGCACAGGAGGATATGTTTGCTGCTGAGGTGAAGTCCTTCCTGGAATCAATTGCTGGTATGGAGAAAAACCGTGCCAATATCGATCATACTTTAGTTACGACGCAGGTAATGGATGCGCTGTATGAATCAGCTGCGAAAGGCAAAGAGGTGAGCCTGTGAAAAAAATAGGCTTTATTGATTATTACTTGGACGAATGGCATGCTAACAATTACCCTGCATGGATACGTGAGCGCAGCAAGCAGCTTGGTCTAGACTGGGATGTTGCTTATGCTTGGGCAGAAATTGACAAGCCTGACGGGATGACAACAGATCAGTGGTGTGAAGCACAAGGCGTGCAGCGTGTATCTACCATTGAGCAACTAATCGAGCTTTCTGACGCGATTATTATTCTATCACCAGACCATCCAGAGCATCATGAGCGCCTGGCTCACCTGGCGCTGCAATCAGGAAAGCCCGTTTATATGGATAAAACCTTTGCACCTGATCTGGCAACGGCAGAACGAATGTTCAGTCATGCTGAAGCGGGCAGTACACCGCTGTTTTCTACCTCGGCGCTGCGTTATGCGCTTGAAATTCAAGAGCATGCAGCTAAGCTGAATTCTGATGCGATAGATTATTTAGCTGTGTCAGGTCCAGGAAGATATTCGAACTATGCGGTGCACCAGTTTGAAATGATCGTAACGCTTATGGGAACTGGAGCAGAACGTTTGAAAAGCTTGTCAACTGAGCATGGACGCCAACTAATCGTTGAGTTCAGCGGCGGACGCCAAGCCTCCTATTTGCAGCTGAAAAGCGCGCCATTTCAGGCAATCATTCAGCTTAAGGATGGAGAAGGCAGCTTTATTGCCCAATGCACGGATATGTTTATGCAGCTGATGGACACAATTCTTCGATTTTTCGAGGATGGCAAGCCTCCTGTTCAGCCAGCAGAAACACTCGCCGTTATGGCGCTTATTGAGGCAGGACAGACAGCGCTTGAACATCGTGATGAGTGGATTGAAGTAGCGAAACCACAACGTAACTAGAGTAAATGAGCGATGTTATAACTAACGGCTGTAACTCGTTAATTAGTCCGAACAGCAGCCGTTTGGAATTAGGACGTGTCTGATAAGTGGAATTAACTGTCCCCAGAGTTCTCAGACACGTACTAGAATTGAAGCGTCTTAAAGGCGAGGAGGTCCAATGATGAAACTTGGAATTAGCACATATAGTCTGCATTCCGCTTATAAGTCGGGAGAACTGACACTAGAGGGTGTAATTGAAACAATTGCCGAGCTTGGCGCGGAGCATGTTGAGATCGTTCCAATTGGCTACAATTTAGTTGAACAGCCAGAGCTTATTGACTCTATTACAAAAACAGCAGCTAGAGTTGGCTTAGAGCTGTCTAGCTATGCCATTCCAGCCAATTTTGCAGGACTTGATGAAGAAGCCCGCGCGCTAGAGATCGAGCGTGTAAAACGCGAGGTTGATGCTTGTGCAGCGTTAGGCATTAAGCGAATGCGTCATGATGTAGCGAAAGCTGAAGATATTTCGATCCGTCATTTTCTTGAGGAAATGCCTGGCTTGGTGGACGCTTGTCAACAAATTGCTGATCATGCTGCGACACATGGCATCACGACGAGCATTGAGAATCATGGCTTCTTCGTGCAGCATAGCGATCGCGTACAGGCTATTGTACATGCGGTAGCACGTGAAAACTTTCGGACAACGCTAGACATCGGTAACTTTCTATGTGCAGACGAGGACCCTGTTATGGCTGTAGCAAAAAATATTAGTCTTGCCTCAATGGTTCATTTTAAGGATTTCTATATTCGCCCTGCAGCGCTTCAGCCGGGAGAAGGCTGGTTTACCTCCAGTGGAGGACGTTGGCTGCGCGGAGCAATCGTCGGTCAAGGTGATATTAATATGCCAAGCATCGTGAAAATCGTGAAGGATAGCGGGTATGATGGTTATATTTCGATTGAATTTGAAGGCATGGAAGAATGCAAACGAGGAACGAAGCTCGGATTAGATTATATTAAGCGAGTATGGGACGAGGTCTAACAGGCTGAGATAAGCAGCAATTAGAGTGTAACCATATAAAAAGGAGTGTGACAGTATGACAAAACCAATCGTAACCAATAAAATCGGTGTTATCGTGGACAGCTTTGGTGTAGGCGTAAAGGAAGGGCTGTTAAAAGCTAAGGATGTAGGCGCAGACGGCGTACAGATTTATGCGGTTAAAGGGGAATTTGATCCAGCTAATTTGACGGCTGCTGCACGCAAGGAGTGGAAGGCCTACATTGCTTCATTAGGATTAGAAATTTCCGCATTAGTTGGTGACCTTGGCGGACATGGTTTCCAGGACCCAGCACAAAATAAAGAGAAAATCGAAAAATCAAAGCGGATTATGGAGCTTGGCCTTGAGCTTGGCACGAACGTTGTAACAACTCATATCGGAATTGTTCCTGAAGATACAAACAGTCCGATTTATAGAACGATGCATGAGGCTTGTGTAGAATTAAGCCGCTATGCAGACAGCATGGGTGCGTACTTTGCGATTGAAACTGGACCAGAAAGAGCTGTGCACTTAAAATCATTCCTCGATGGACTTGGTTCCAAAGGGGTAGCGGTTAATTTTGATCCAGCCAACATGGTAATGGTAACGGGTGATGATCCAGTTCAAGGTGTGTATGCGCTCAAGGATTATATCGTTCATACGCATGCTAAGGATGGCATTAAGCTTGGACCAGTTGATCCTCGTGATGTATATGGTGAGTACGGCTATGAAACAGAGCTGGATCACGACAAGATTGCCGAAATGGCAGAGAACGGCCCTACATTCCGCGAAGTGCCGCTTGGTGAAGGAAGTGTAGACTGGAACGGTTATTTACAAGCATTGAATGATATTGGATACAAAGGGTACTTAACGATTGAACGTGAGGTAGGTAGCCAGCCGGAAGCTGATATCCGCCTAGCGGTTAATTTCTTGAAGGCCTACAAAGCGTAGTAGAGGCTATTCGATTATATAAGGAACTGTCAGTGTAGCAGGCTTCTGCTTCGTATGACAGTTCCTTTTTCTTTGGAAGGAATGGGAGCATGTCGTTATATCGCTGGAATCTATTAAGCCTGACTTTGGAAATGGATGTTATAATTTGGAAATAACCACCTATTTTGAAACTTTTATAGGAAATTCACGTTATAGGTAAGAAAGTGACAGTAGGAGGCTTAAGTGATGGAAGTAGAATTTGAACAGTTGGCAGAAGTTCGAGAAAGGCTTTACGAGCTCATGCGCGTCCAAAGTAAACGGGATCAGATTATGAAGCGGATTAGAGAGCAGGAAGCTCTTATTGTTAAGCTTGAAGTAGAGCTGGATATGGAACAAAAGGATGTAGAGCGACTGACTAAAATGTCGCTTGCAAATTTATTTCATACCATTTTGCGAAGCAAAACGGAGCAGCTTGAGGTCGAACGCCAGCAGGCGTTGGCAGCAACATTGAAGCTGCAGGAAGCGCAGCAAACACTGGCTGACCTCAAGCAGCAACAATTGGAGATGGGCGAACAGCTGGCTCAGGCTGCAAATGTCCAAGCAGAATATGATCGGTTGATGAAAGCGAAGGAGGAATGGCTGCGCTCCTGTCCAATTACTTCTCTTGAGCTTGAAGAGATGGAACAGCAAATTTCTGATAAGAGGCTGCTGTTAAAAGAGCTGCAAGAAGCGCTCTCTGCTGGACGTGGCGTGCAATCTTTGCTTGCAGATGCATCCAACAGTTTGCAGAAGGCAGAGAATTGGGGGAATTGGGATTTATGGGCGAATGGAGGGCTTATAAGCACGCATATGAAGCATAGCCACGTAGACGATGCGAGACGTTTTATTCATAGCGCCAATCGTCAGCTTCAGGATTTTCATAAAGAGCTGGCTGATTTGCAGCGTACAGCAAATATTCAAGTGGATATAAGCGGCATGCTAAAAATGGCAGATTATTGGTTTGACGGGCTAATTACCGATTGGATCGTGCAAGGAAAAATAAAAAATGCTCAAGAGCAAACGTTGGAAGCCTTACATCAAATTAGATCGATTGTCAACACACTGGAGACGGATTACCGAGCAACAGAAAGCGAATTGTCAATGCTGAAAAATAATCGCATCACGTGGATTGAGGCCTCTAATAGAGCAGTAAACTGAGCCATGATAAATTAAACAAGAGAAATTAATAAGCGTAATAAGAGCGGAAAGAATGAGTAGAGAAGTAGCCACCTTGCATGAGTTGCAGGGTGGCTTTTTGCTTTCCAAATCACCGGTATAGTCCCAAATGCCTATCTGTATGTTGTATGAGTTTTTTCAAGGACTTTAATAGCGAAAATATAGTCCATAAGCAACAAATTTAATAAATAATATATGGAAAATTATTCATGCTTCCGATAAAAATACTAAATTCGACAGATTTAAGTCGCATGATGTCTTAAATGGATATGTCTCCGGGCCGCCTGAGACCGGGTGATAGGAAATTAATTTGGGACAATTAGATCAGTAAAAGGAGACATGGATGGATGGAGAAATGGACAAATGGTGCGAAAATGGGACTCGTTCTACTGCTAACCTGTGCTTTATTTCTTATGAATGGAAACGCAGTCCTAGTTCCACAGCAGGTGCTAGCAGCGTCTGGTAATGGAGTAGGCACGGCGGCAATCAGCCAATCGGACTATAGCGTATCAAATGATTATGTTGTTTGGCTGAGTAAGGATGAAAACGGTTATGAGCAGATTTATGCTCAGCATCTTGTATCTGGGGATATACAAGCGATAACCAATCGCGCTTCAGGTAAGGATGTTCCAGCAATTTACGGAACAAAAGTAGTGTGGGCAGATAAAGGCGTGCATGACAGCTCAAGCGCGTATTGGGACATATACAGCTATGATCTTGCTACACGTCAGGAAGTGAAGCTCAATAAACAATCAGGCGTTTATGCCAACCCATCGATTCATGAGCAGGGCGCCGTGTGGACGGAAGCTCGAGCGTATGACGTCATGATCTACCATGACTTTGCAACCGGCCAGCAATTTTCACTAGGTGAAGGAAGATATCCTGTGCTGCGTGATGGCCAGGTTGTGTACAAGCACGCTCGTGATGGCGGCTTAAGTGTGCTGGACCTGCTTACTGGTGCCAAGCGCTCGATCATTCAGCTAGGCAGCGGCAATTATGTCGATTGGTTTGTAGCAAGTGATGAATACATATTATTTAAGCAAAAAAGTAGCTCGCTAGGCAGTAAATTCGCGATTGCATCATTGCAAGATCGCACGGCTCAAGTAACGGATTTGACGGAGATGAGTGTAAAGCAAGAAGAATATACCTTTATGTCTATAGGCGAGACTCAAGCAGTTTTTATCGAAAATATTGATGGCAGAGCTGCATTAAGAGGGGTTCAGCTATCTGATGCCAAGCTCTATACGATTGAACAGCCGCAGGCTAATAGCAGGTATGTTGGCATGGTAGGAGATCAATTGGTATTCCAGCGTGCGAATGGTGAATTAGCTACGAAAGCGATTGATGCGGAACAAGGTGGAAATGCTCCAGGTAACCCAGGTGTTCCTAATCCACCGACAACAGGAACTGACGGAAGCTTACCGGGTCAGCAGGAGGAAAGTAAGGAATCAACCTTTGTCATTGGTCAAGCAGGTGGTATTGCAGAAGCTGCAGAGGGAGCTATCAGCCTAACATTTGCGGCGGATACATTTGCCAAGGATACAACTATTACGATTGCAAATGCAGACTATGCTTCTGTGACGCTTCAAGATGAGGCGGGACGAGTGATGATGAACGCAAGCAAGCTATGGAGGATTGGAGCTGAACAGCCATTCGCCAAGACGGTACAGTTAAAGCTTGCTTATGCTTCAGATCGCAAGTGGCAGGAGCAGAGCGAAAAGCTGGGCATTTACCGATATGATAATGGCCATTTCGTTTATGTAGGTGGTGTGACCAGAGGAGACGGCGACGATAGGATTCGTGCAGCCATACAGGAGCCTGGTTTGTATGCAGTACTGCTGCGAGACATTAGCTTCGCGGATCTATCCGCAGGCCATTGGGCTACTGCTGCCATTGAGGTGCTGTCAGCAAGAGGAATTGTTAATGGAATGAGCGAAACGCGATTTGCTCCTAGTGAAACATTGACTAGAGCGCAGTTCAGTAAAATGCTTGTTAGCGCATTAGGACTGGCTCCACAATATCCGAGTCAGCCAAGCTTTAGTGATGTTCAGCCTCATAGCTGGAGCTATGGCTGGATAGAAGCAGCTGCATCCGCAGGAATTGTTGAGGGCTCGCAAGGCAGATTCAATCCAGAGCATGCTTTAACGCGTGAAGAGATGATGACGATGCTTGTACGTGCAGTTGAAGTACAGACATCTGAGTCCTTGCAGGTTGGCACTGCTTCTGATTTGCAGCAGTTTATCGACCATGACGTTGTAAGCAAATGGGCACAGCCTTATGTTATCAAGGTTTTACAGCTAGAGCTTGTGCAGGGCAGTGGAAAGCAATTAAAACCGCTAGATATTTCTTCAAGAGCGGAGGCAGCTGTAGTCATTTACCGTTTGCTAGATCGATTGAATCGTTTGTAGTTTACACAATGATAGGAGCGATGAAGCACGATGAGTCAAAAAACGCTGTTTAATCAATCACGCCGTTCTATGCTGCGTGTCGCTGTTTCTTGTTTGCTTGTACTTGTTTTATTTTTTAGTTCAATTCCCCTTTATCCTAGCTTGAAAGTTGAAAAAGCTAATGCATCAACTAACCTACGTATTGAGCCGAGTGAAATTAATAATGAGCTGGGTGAAAAAACGACGATCAGCTTCAGCTTTAATGCTGCGGACAGTGGTCAGGAAGAGCATGATATCAAAATCAATCTGTGTATTCCTGGTACCAATGGCGGTCCGCCACAGTTGCAAGAGCTTATCGCAAGCGGTACGTTCAAAACCAAAAATGCACAGGGTGAATATATTGTTCATGAGGTGGAATGGGACGGCAAGATTAACGGCGTACCGTTACCAGAAGGACGCTACTATATTGCGGTTTCACCTGCAAGCTACAACGGAATTGGTGTCTATTATGGACAAATAGGAAGCTTCGAAATTATAAATAGTCAGCAGCCTTCTCCGCCAGCTTCGATCGAGGTGAAGGCGGGCGGCTCAGGTCAAGCACAAGTATCAGGCATCTCTGTTACGGATAGCACCGTTGAAGTTGAGGTGCGAGATCAAGCGGGTCAGCTGGTTCAAGCTTATGACGGAATTACCGTCAATGCACAAGGCCAATGGAAGCAAAATGTCTCGCTTCCAGCGAACAAGCTGGTACAAATTTCAGCTCGCAGCCATAGAGGAGAGCACATCTCCAGCTATGGTCCG
Source organism: Paenibacillus septentrionalis (assembly GCF_042659865.1). NCBI lineage: Bacteria > Bacillati > Bacillota > Bacilli > Caryophanales > Paenibacillaceae > Paenibacillus > Paenibacillus septentrionalis. The sequence continues at coordinate 121,099 of NZ_JBHSTE010000003.1, read as the reverse complement.
ATTCAAGAGGTGCTACGCTTTAACAGTCCTTCGTATTCGCTGAATTGGGGACAGCTTGCTGCGTATTTCTATAAAGCTAGCACCCTCGATCAAGTAGAGCGCAAGGTTGCTGAACTTGCAGAATGGAACGGGTTAACGGGAATTGCATCAGACAGCACTATAGCTGGAGTGTCTTCGATATTGCTCATTAATCCGCAAACTGAACGTTTCATGCAGCAAGGAGATGCTGCTCAGTTTACTGCGGATGCTATTCAAGCTCGATTGAATATTGTAAATCCGTTGTGGAGCGACTATGTTGATCCTGCCCGTGGTGATTTTAGCTATTATACGGGAGAATTGTATCTGCAAGCGATCATGCCGCTTAGCTTTGGGTTGTCCTATCTTAGTCGAAACGAGCATGAGGGAAGTGTTGGTCTAGGCTGGCTACATTCCTATGAATGGCTGCTGTCAGAAGTAGATGGCAAGCAGGAACTGCTGCAGCCTGATGGTTCCAGATTTGAGTTTATTCCATTGTCAGATGGAACGTATTTGACTCCACGAGGAACAGACTGGCTGCTGCAAAAAAGCGGATCAGGTCATCTACTAAAGGATTTACTAGGGACAAGCTATTCTTTTACAGCTAGTGGTCAGCTTGGAAGCATTACAGATACGAATGGAAACAAAATCGAGCTGACGTATCAAGGTGAAAGACTGTACAAGGTAAGCACAACTGATGCTTCTCTTACGTTAAGCTATAATGGCGAAGGCAAGCTTACAACAGTTAGTGATCATACGGGGCGGGGTCTATCCTATCAATATAACAGCGCAGGTGATATGGTAGCCTTCACAGATGCTGATGGTTCTGTAACCTCATTCACATACGATGATGCTCATCATGTCATTGCGGTTAGTGATCCAGCACAAACTGCAGAGATGAGTATTGTCTATGATGAGCATATGCGTGTAATTGGCTTCACGGACTATTACGGCAATAAGGAAAGCGCGCAATATGAAGGCAGTGTCGCTCCAGTTGTTCGTGGGGATGAGATAGGGGGGCCAGGTCCTACAGGGCCAATATCTATTGATCCTGACAATGCACGAGATATTCCGGAATCAGATCTTGTCATATTGTCAGGCAACATGACCAATATACATCAGGCTCCGCCATACAAGATTGTTCCTGGCTTGAAGCCAGTTATTACGGACTATTTGGCTAATCTAAAAAATGGCATTACAGCCGAAATAGATGCATATAAGCAGCGAGCAGGCAGTACGGTGTCCAGCATCGCGCAAATTCAGCAGAAAATTGAGAGCAGCAGTGGAAATGAAGCAGTTGTTGTCCGTACAGGGTACTTGAATCTTGAAGAGGATTTGACATTGGGCAGCCCGAATAAGCCTGTCATTCTAGTGGCAGAGGGTGTGAATACCAATAAAGAAATTACGCTAAAAGTAAATGGTAACCTCATTTTGGAGAATGGACTCAATGCCAATACGAAGCTGAATCTTCATATCGAGCAAGTGAGCAATAACTACGGCAATCTGTGGGCAATGAGCACGATCCATCTCAATAATGATTCAAACGTCTACGTGGAAGATACGTTGTATGCTGGAGCATTGACGTACAATAGTGGCAGCTTGGAAGTAAGTGCGAATCATTTGATAGTTGAAGGGAATTTGTCCATTAATACGGAAGTAGAGATGAATATCGCGAAGGAAATGGTGCTCGGCGGTATTGTTTCTAATAATCTAGTAGCGAATTTGAACATTTCTGGTGGAGATTTGTTTGTACGTGATAACGTCAGTGTAAACAATCAAATGTCTGTTACAGCAGGCGGTGTGTTTGCTATTGGCGGCGATATGACGGCTAACAGAACGCCAAGCGTTAAAGCAGGTGTGGGCAATGGGCGCACTATACTGAACTATCCGGAGCCAGAGACAGCTACCTTAAGCATCTCGGCAGCAGCCGCGCAAATCAATACGTTGGCACAGACGAAGCAGGCAAAGAGCACGGCTGTATCACAAACTCTAGCAGCAATTAGTGAAACGAAACGAACTAATGCGTTGCAGGATACGACTACCTACGTATGGGGCGATCAGTTTTTACTTACAGAGATCAAGCATCCCGATGGTGCAACGTTAGCATTCAGCTATGATGACAATGAGCGTATTGCGGAGATGGTTGATGGTAATGGATACCGCAGCAAATACGCGTATGATGCACGGGGCAATCAATTGCAAAGCATCAATGGTAACGGTGAATCGACTGTAGCAAGATATAATGCGCAGAACAGACCGATCGAGATCGTGGATGCATTGGGTGAGGTTACGACGTATGAATATGATGCAGCAGGCAATCTAATCGGTGGTCGTGATGCGCTTGGGCAGCAATGGGAAACGTTACGTGATGCACGCGGTGTTCCGACTCAGATTACAAATGAACGTGGCGACATTACCCGTTACGTTAACAACAATGCAGGTCTAGTAGAGAATATTATAGATCCGTCAGGTTATGAGCTTGTCATTGCACGTGACGAGTTGAATCGTGTAACGGCAATAAGCGACAGCGAAGGCACGATTCAAGAAATGAGCTACGATGCAATGGATCGTGCGACAGTTCAGATCGACGCTTTGCAGCAAACGGTGCATCACACCTATGATGCTAACGGCAATCTTATTTCTGTGATTGATGAATCAGGTGCGGTAACGACCTTTGAATACGATGTATTTCGTCATGTTGCAACGACAGATGCATTGGGCAAACAAAGCTCTTTTGAGTACGATGCGGCTGGTAATGTAGTTAAAGCTATTAATCGTAATGGTGGTACAAGCCACTATCATTACGACAGTATGGGCCGAGTCGTTAAGGAAATTGATCCAGACGGCAATCCAACGAGCTACACGTACGATGCAATGGGCAATCCGCTTAGCTATACAGATGGAATGGGGCGCACTACTTCCTATACGTATAATGCGCTTGGACAAGAGCTAACGGTTAAGGACGCTTCGAATGCTGTAACACAGTATCGTTATGACGCTAATGGTCAGCTTGTGAAAGAGACAAATGCTATCGGCAATAGTACCTGGTATGAATACGATTCGCTTGGAAAATTGACGAGTGTAATTGATGCGCTGGGCAATGAAACGAGCTACAGCTATGATGAGCTGGATAATTTGCTGGCAACAACCGATGCTGAAGGAAACGTATGGCAAACTGAATTTGACGAGCGTGGCTATGCGGTAGCAAGCATTGATCCGCTTAATCGTAAGGTTCAATATACGATTGATGATCGAGGCAGATTAACTCAGTTCAAGGATGCGGAAGGCAGCAGTACAACGTATCATTATGACGCGCTAGGACGGACAACGAAAGCGATTAATGCTCTTGGTCAAGAGACGACGTATTCTTATAATGCGCATGGTCAAGTTACACAGTTAACAGACGCCAAGCAGCAAACAACATCCTACGAGTATGATGCACTAGGACAGCTTATTGCTGTAACAGATGCGCTAGGCAATCAGTTCTCCTACACGTATGATGCACTTGGCAATCTAATTGCAAAAACAAGTCCAAATGGAGCCGTAACCCGCTATAGCTATACCGAAGCGGGACTACTAGAAAGTAGAGTTAATCCATTAGATGAGACAACAACGATAAGCTACGATGCAAGTGGCAATATGATTGCCCGCACTGAGGCTGATGGCACGACGACTCGTTACCAGTATGATGAGACAGGTCGCATCGTGAAGATCACTTATGATGACGGACAGGAAGTAGAATACACGTATGACGTGCTTGGTCGCCGCATGACGATGCTGGATAGCAATGGACTAACACGCTACACGTATGACGCATTGAATCGTCCAACAGAAATTATTGATCCAAGAGGACAGAACGTACGTTATGAATGGACGGTCAACAGTCAACGAAGCCGTGTCATTTATCCAGATAACAGAAGCGTAAGTTATTCGTATAATGCAGCTGGACAAATTAGCAATGTAATCGATGGATGGGGACAGCAGACAAGCTATGCGTATGACAATAATGGACGTGTTAAGCAAAGAACGCTGCCAACTGGAGCAACAAGCAGTTATCATTACGATGCGCTTGGTCAAATTGAGCAAATTAGGCATCAAACGGCAGGCGGTCAGCTGCTAGAGCAGTTGCGTTATAGCTACGACGCAGTTGGAAATGTATTGCGCAAGGAACGTCAAGAACAAGGCAGTGACGAGGATCGCCCAAATAATGAAGCGAAGCCTGTGACAGTTGAACAGTACGATTACGATGCATTGAATCAACTTATTCGAGTTGAGGATTCTAGTGGAAGCATCACGCAATACGCTTACGATGAAGTGGGCAATCGTATACAGACGATTACAGCGGATCAAGGTAAGACGGTAGTCGAAAACTATACGTATGATTTGGCTAACAAGCTGCTGCACTGGGAGAACGGAACTGAGTTCAAGGATTACAGCTATGATCTACGTGGCAATCTGCTTCAAGTAACAGGTTCAGGTTCGCTATTCATGCAGGCGCAATGGAATGAGCTGATCGAGGCTGACTTGGACGCTGAAGTGGAGAAAGAAGAGTCTGCTGAAGAAGAAGAATCTGCTGTAGAAGAAGAGGAAGCTATACCGAATAACGACGAAGCAATTGAAGAGTCTGTGGATCAAGCTGCGGAAGGCAAGCAAGTAGAGAATGATGCAGCGGCAGCTGAAGATGAAGCTACCGAGCCAGAAGATGCTGCAGATATTGAAGTAGGAGCAGCTACGAGTGAAGATAGCATGATCAACGACGAAGCAGTTGTTGATGCGCTGCCAGATCCTATGGATAAGCTGTTCGCTGATTTGGATCGTGTAACGGGTATATACCCACCAGCAGACACGATTAAGGAAACGACAGGTGGTTTGGATGGAGAGCTGACTGAGGCAATTTCGACCAGCTTAAGCAATTCAGTTGTACTCGAAACATATAGCTGGGATGCAGCGAATCGTCTTATTAGTCAGGTTAACACTTCTGGCGATACAACAAGCTATCGTTACAACGGCGACAATAATCGTGTTTACATGGGAGTTTCTGTAGGCGATATAGCTGCTCAGAATAACTATCCAACAGGACACCCTGCTGGAGCGCGAACAGGCTGGGAGCCGCAGTATAAAAAGCAGACGATCGATATTTACTTTACTAATGACACTACAACCGTATTGCCGCAGCCATTATATGCAACGGACGAAAGTGGAACGGGCTGGAAGCAAAGCTATGTCTACGGTGCGGATGATGAGCGCATTAGTATGAGTTATTTGCCAAGTGCTGATGAAAGCACAGATTGGGAGCCAGTAGCAGGAGCGAGCGGAGCAGCACCGAATACAACACCTGAGACCTTGTATTACTTGGAGGATTCCCAAGACACTGTACTTGCACTGTTGAATAACGACGATCAAGTGGCACTGCGCTATCACTATGATGCATTCGGTGTGGCGACAGATGCAGAGAAGTTCGATCTGAATTATCCGGGGCCAGATAACTTGTTCGGGTATACAGGGCTAGGCTATGATGCAAGCAGCGGCTTGTCCTATGCACGAGCAAGATACTTTGATTCTAGTATTGGGCGCTTTATTAGTCAGGATACGTATGAGGGACAGCTGGATAATCCGCTTAGCTTGAATCTGTATACGTATGTTGAAAATAATCCGCTTAGATATGTCGACCCGACGGGAAATTTCGCGCAGGTTGTAATTGGTTACATTACAAAGGTGTTAGCGGACTACGGAACAGATGTAGCAATAGGTGTAGGATTAGATTTTATAGAATATATAAAGAAAAACTATAGTCATTCTGGTTTTGATTTGTCAGCTTCTATTAAGAGAAACTCAAATTTTGATCCAACAAATTTAGGTATAAAGAACCCTATAAAGAAAGCACAGAAGATACTGAAAATTGGTGATGAATTATGGGATCTTAGCAAGAAAATCGCAAAAAGTAACAAGGCAATTGAAAAAGTACTAAAGGGATCAACCCCTGGGAGGGCTACTAAAGGGAAGGCTACACAAGTAGATAAAAAGGGTGGTTATAAACAAGCGATGAAGGATTTTGATGGTATGGGATTAATGGAAGTTAGAAAAATAAATAAAGGAAAGATTGGTAAACTTCCTGATGGTAGAACAGTTAATGTCAGGGAGTATAGTTCAGAAGGTAGTCCGACACTTGAGATATATGACGGTAAAAAGTCGATAAAAGTACGTTACAAATAGGTGGGTGAATGTTTTTGAGTGAAAAGTGGGTGTATATGGATATCGAACAAGAGCTGAATGTAAAGTATTATATTGATTCCATCAATGATAATACGGAAGGATTAAGTATCATGCTGTCTGAAGTTAATGATGAATCTTTGAGAGTTAAAGTATTTTTCGAACATTCAGTACACGCATACAGAAGTACTGATGAAAGTTATAGGTCGAATACAATAAATTATCTTCAAGATAGTTACGGATTAAACTTTTATAAAGAAAGGACATTTTTTGTAATAACTGATTCGGAGTATATTCGATGGCTATCACAACAGTCGCAAGGAATTTCTGATTTAGAACAAGTAAGTCACTATTCCTTTTTGGCAGTTAATTCAATAGTGGATGTAATAGCTGCATATGAACCTAAAATTACAAGGTTATAGGAGGCGTTTATTACATCTTTAAACGGTTGAATGTGAAGTGTAGTATTAACATGTCTAAGAGCACAACCCAACCAGAAAGTTATTTAATAATATTAATCAGATTTTGTTTGCATTAGTTCAAAGTCAGTTTGTTTATTACTTGTGTGACCTTGAGGATCGTAATCTTCAAGGTCTTTTTTTGCACTCAAGTATCTAGTGGTTAAATAGATATTAACAGATCATCAAAAAAAGATAAGGCATATAAGGGTTGGTTGCTAATAAAGCTCTTAGTATGAGCTACTTGCCAAGTGCTGATGAAAGCACGGATTGGGAGCCAGTAGCAGGAGCGAGCGAAGCAGCGCCGAATACAACACCAGAGACCTTGTATTACTTGGAGGATTCCCAAGACACTGTACTTGCACTGTTGAATAACGACGATCAAGTGGCACTACGCTATCATTATGATGCATTCGGTGTGGCGACAGATGCAGAGAAGTTCGATCTGAATTATCCGGGGCCAGATAACTTGTTCGGGTATACAGGGCTAGGCTATGATGCAAGCAGCGGCTTGTCCTATGCACGAGCAAGATACTTTGATTCGAGTATTGGACGCTTTATTAGTCAGGATACGTATGAGGGACAGCTGGATAATCCGCTTAGCTTGAATCTGTATACGTATGTTGAAAATAATCCGCTGAGGTATGTCGACCCGACGGGGCATATGAAATGGACGCAGATTGATGACCTAGGTAAAGGGATATATGACGCATTGGCAGGAACAGTCAAAGGCATATTCTCATTTGATACGTATAAAGGCTTATACGATCTAGGGAAGGCGTTGTATAATAAAACCATATCGTTGACCGAATTAGGTAAAACAGTTGTTGGTGCAGCAGTTGAGCCTTATAAGTACATTGTCAATAACACAAAGCATGTATTTGGAGGCAAACCAACGGATAAAGAGGTTCGCAAATATGGTGAAAAATTAGGTGAAGTGCTATTATCTTTTGCGGGAAGCGCAAAAGCGATGAATCTAATTGCCAAAGTCGCACCTTCGTTGTCCAAGATGTTTAATAAAATTAATAAAGCTACGTGTAACTGTTTTACAGCAGGAACGAAGGTACTAACAGACGAAGGGGAGAAGAATATCGAAGACATTGAAGTCGGAGATAAGGTTCTCGCCAAGGATGAGTTTAACCCTGATGGTGAATTAGCTTACAAGGAAGTCACAGCACTTTATACGAATTATCGTAATGATATAATTAAACTATACATTGGTGATTTACTCATCGAGACGACAGATAACCATCCATTCTGGGTTGAAGGTAGAGGATGGGTATTCGCAGATGAGCTTAAGGTGGGCGATAAGCTCCAAAAGGCTGACGGAAGCAATCTGACGATTGATAGTGTAGAGTTTGTCTTACTAGATGAGCCGGTAATGGTTTATAACTTTACGGTTGCTGACTACCATACGTATTATGTGACGGATTTGGGTATTTGGGTTCATAATACATGGTGCTTCGACGCTGCTGCATTTGAAAAGAAAATTGCTAATATGAGTTCAAATGAGAGAGTGGCAACAGTTAGATCAACTGCTTCTGATATTGCATCACAGTTAAAGTGGACGAAAGATTCAAAATTAACTAGAATTAACGGCCGAGATGTTTACTATGATTCTGCTAGTGGAAATTACTACGCATTAGATACACAACATGGACGGTTTGAAGTTGTGAATAAGAGAGGTAAGCATCAAGGTGAAGTTAATTTTAATCTTGACCCAACCAAGTCAGCGGACAAAAAAGGTGGCCATGATCTAAAAATGAAGTAGGAGAATTTTACAATGAATTATCTAATTAGAGAAGTTGTGAAAAATTTATATCATCAAGAAAACAGATTAGAGTACCTGTCCAAATGCAAAAGTAAAATTGAACTTTCTAGTGAGTTGATTACTTTTCTGAAAAATAACAATCTAACACTACATCCTCATAATAATGGGGATGTATGGCCATCATGCAAATGGACAATTGTTCAAGGAGATTATTGCAAAGGTGAGTTTAGGGTAAGTTACTCAAGTTTATTAATGGTTTCTAAGCTAGCTCCGTTATACTACCTTCATCATGAGTTTCAAGTAGATAACAAAGATGTACAGAAGATGAGTCCAACCTTGAATGGTTTTGATGAGCAACCATATACTAGTATACAAGCTGATCTTGAATCCATTATTAAGGAGTTATTTAATGAACAGGGGTATGAGCAACTTTCCTATAAAGAAATGAATGAAGTCTTGACAGGAATTTTTTTTGGTGATGATGTTGAGCTTTTTGGACAGCAGGTTACTGTTGAATATGCATTATTTCACGACGTATTGGAAATTTGTCCTGATTAATGACAGGGCCTTGGGGTTATTCCTCAAGGTCTTTTTTTATCCTATCCAGTAACGATTAATTCAAAATAGTTAGTGTGTATTGCTTATGATGTATCTGTGCCACTGTCGGTTGTCATGGTTGTTAGCGATCATATGTGGAGATAATTAAAGTTGCATCAGAACTTGCAAGGAAGTCACAGCACTTTATACGAATCGTAATGATATAATCAAACTATACATTGGTGATTTACTCATCGAGACGACGGACAACCATCCGTTTTGGGTTGAAGGAAAAGGATGGGTCTTCGCGGATGAACTTCAAGTAGGGGATAAACTCCAAAAGGCTGATGGAAGCAACCTAACGATTGATAAGGTAGAGTTCGTTAAACTGGATGAGCCTGTTACGGTATATAACTTTACGGTTGCTGACTATCATACGTATTATGTAACGGACTTGGGCATATGGGTGCATAATACAAATTGCGACCTTCCCAATTTAATGTCTGCTAAGTCTTTGGGGAAAGGTTCAACAGGTAGGACAACTCCCAATAATCTGAATGAGCAACTGGCAATGAAACAAGTTTTATCAGACCCACTTAAAGGAGCAACAGAACTTACAAAAGTCACAATGACAGATAAAAGATGGCTGGCACAAGATGGATGGGTTAAAATGAGCCAAAACGTAAATGGAACTGAAATACATTTCGTTTATAACAAGAAGACAGGGCAATTTGATGACTTTAAGTACAAGTAAAGAGGATGATAAAAGCATGGGTGATAGGAGAACAATTTTAAGCACGGATAAATACTGCTTGACTGTGGAACATTTATACACTGTAGAAGGATACCTTACTTTAGCGATCAGTATTAAGTCTGGGGAATTTATGGGAAAGTCAAATTTCTGTATTTCAGAGGAACAACTCTCAATTTTTATTCAATCCCTCAAAGAGATTGATGCACGACTGTCGGGGGATTCAAAGATTGATGATTACGATTCAGACGCTCATATCATTTTTGAGGTGAATAAGTTGGGGCACGTAATCATCTCAGGTCAAGTTGGTGGAAGTCATGAGGAACACAGTATGAGATTCAAGTTTACTACTGACCAAACAATATTAGAGCGTTTTGGACGGGTTCTTGGTTCACTCATAGCGTAAGCAATAATTATTGACCTTGGGGACGGCAATCCTCAAGGTCTTTCTTTTACCCCACCCAGTGCCGAATGAGTGGAGCGGCTAAGACAAGATGAACTTAACGTCCGCTACCCCCGTATAATATTCCTCTAACATGTCTGTACGCATTATACCCTAAATAACGGTATTCTGTTACGTTGGACAGGTCGATTATGGTCAGATACCACCATGATTAATCTGTTTTTTGTTATTTTCGTTTTCTCATGGAATTTATAAAGACAAATTGCAACTGTAAAATACCCTGTTCCGATAGATAGGATAAAAAGGAAGCGAATCTTTTAGAAAGGATAGTACGACTATTCATATTAAGGGCGGCCATCTTAAGGGGGATGATTCGAAAGCTAAATTTTGATGCATCCGGTGGCGACAGATGCAGAGAAGTTCGATCTGAATTATCCGGGGCCAGATAACTTGTTCGGGTATACAGGGCTAGGCTATGATGCAAGCAGCGGCTTGTCCTATGCACGAGCAAGATACTTTGATTCGAGTATTGATCGTTTTATTAGTCAGGATACGTATGAAGGACAGCTGGATAATCCGCTTAGCTTCAATCTGTATACGTATGTGGAGAATAATCCGTTGAGGTATGTGGATCCGACTGGGCATGCTCCTAAACATACAGGTACATGGTATACTAACCAAAAAATCATTAAGCATTGTGCACAAGTTGGAATGGACACATGTTTTAAAGAGGCAATGGATGGAGTCATATCTGCATCGAGTGAAGTAGTTGATTTCTTGTTTTTGGATGATATTAATACCATTCTTGATCCAAATGCATCTACCTTTGATAAAACATTAGCAACTTTGGGATTCATTCCTGTTGGTAAGGTCATTAAGGGTGGGCAATTAGTAATAAAACTTACAAGTAATCAAGGAAGAACAATAGAAAGAGCAGTAGATCTAACCGAAGCTAACCTAAAAGCTGCGAAAAAACTTCCATGTAATTGTTTTACAGCAGGAACGAAGGTACTAACAGACGAAGGGGAGAAACCTATCGAGGAAATCGAGGTAGGGGACAAGGTTCTCGCTAAGTCTGATGAAACCGGAGAAGTGGCGTATAAAGAGGTCGTGGGGCTGTTCCAAAAGCAGGCTGACGAAATCTATTATATCCACATCGGGGATGAAATCATTGAGGTAACTGGTGAGCATCCGTTTTGGTTAGACGGTAAGGGATGGACGTTCGTAAAAGACCTGAAAGTTGGCGACTTGCTTGTTTCGAGCGATGGCTCTAAACTGGCAATAGATAAGATTGAGAAAGAGCCACGAGAAGCAACGGTTTATAACTTTGAGGTTGCAGACTTCAATTCTTACTTTGTCTCTAACCTTGGTGTATGGGTGCATAATTGCTCTATTTTTGGTTTCAAATTAGCTGATGTACCTAATATGAGCAAATCGCAGCTTCTTGGTAACCTGCCTGATGGGTGGAAATACACAGAAAATAATGGATTTGTCCATGTAAAAGATGCTAATGGGACAATCAGAATGAGAATCGACCCTCCTGATAAAGTGACGAAATATGACCATGTCCATCTTTATGATGAAAAAGGAAATCCGTTGGATATCAACGGGAATGTTGTTGATAGAAAGAGTCCTGATGCACATATCCCGTACAAAAAGTGAGGTTAAATATGGATTCTAAGCAGCTCATTAAAAAAATTGAAGAAATGCACTATTGGGATGCTAGGGTTATTAGTTTGTCTACTGATTTTTTTGGAGATGAACTTGTCCTAGTATATGAGGATTCTGATGGTGATGTAGTTTACAAATTCTTGAATTGTTATCAGGTAAACTATAAACATGCATTAGACTACGACAAAGAAAAACCAATCAGTGATTTTACAAGATTGCAACTACCTTACTTCCTGCAAAATATTGAACTTGAAGATTATTTTAACGAGGATAAAAAGTATCTGAAGTGTACAATTACCATGCCTCCATTAGAAGTTAGCATTTTAAGTAAAGAGTTTGTTATCTATAGAAAATAACAGTAATTGACCTTGGGGATAATCCTCAAGGTCTTTCTTTTACCCCCACCCAGTGCCGAATGAATCGGGCGGCTATGTCCAAAAGAACGTAACCCTCATCACCCCCGTATGATATTCCTCTAATATGCCTGTACGCACATGCAATGCTTGAATTTTATACCCTAAATAACGGTATTCCGTTACGTTGAACAGGTTCATTATGGTTAGATACCACCATGATTGACCTGTTTTTGTTATCTTCGCTTTCTCACGTTTTTTAAAAATGAATCGCAACTGTAAAATACCTTGTTCCGATAGATAGGATAAAAAGGAAGCGCATCCTTTAGAAAGGATAGTATATTCATATTAAGGGCGGCAATCTTAAGGGGTATGATTCCAAAGCTAAATTTTGATGCATTTGGTGTGGCGACAGATGCAGAGAAGTTCGATCTGAATTATCCGGGACCAGATAACTTGTTCGGGTATACAGGGCTAGGCTATGATGCAAGCAACGGCTTGTCCTATGCACGAGCAAGATACTTTGATTCGAGTATTGGACGCTTTATTAGTCAGGATACGTATGAGGGACAGCTGGATAATCCGCTTAGCTTGAATCTGTATACGTATGTGGAGAATAATCCGCTACGTTACACCGACCCTACAGGGCATATGAAATGGACGCAGATTGATGACCTAGGTAAAGGGATATATGACGCATTGGCAGGAACAGTTAAAGGCATATTCTCATTTGATACGTATAAAGGCTTATACGAGCTAGGGAAGGCGTTGTATAACAAAACCATATCGTTGACCGAGTTAGGTAAAACAGTTGTTGGCGCAGCAGTTGAGCCTTATAAGTACATTGTCAATAACACAAAGCATGTATTTGGAAGCAAACCAACGGATAAAGAGGTTCGCAAATACGGTGAAAAATTAGGTGAAGTGCTATTATCTTTTGCGGGAAGCGCAAAAGCGATGAATCTAATTGCCAAAGTTGCACCTTCGTTGTCCAAGATGTTTAATAAAATTAACAAAGCTGCGTGTAACTGCTTTACAGCAGGAACGAAGGTACTAACAGACGAAGGGGAGAAACCTATCGAGGAAATCGAGGTAGGGGACAAGGTTCTCGCTAAGTCTGACGAAACTGGAGAAGTGGCGTATAAAGAGGTCGTGGGGCTGTTCCAAAAACAGGCTGACGAAATCTATTATATCCACATCGGCGATGAAATCATCGAGGTTACTGGTGAGCATCCGTTCTGGCTCGATGGCAAAGGGTGGACTGAAGTTAAAGACCTGCAGGTTGGCGACTTGCTTGTTTCAAGTGACGGTACTAAACTGGCAATAGATAAGATCGAGAAAGAGCTGCGAGAAGCAACAGTTTATAACTTTGAGGTAGCCGACTTCAACTCGTACCTTGTTTCTAACCTTGGTATTTGGGTTCATAATTGTGCTGTTAAAGCAAGTAAGTCAAGTTACGATAAGCCTACAGCTAACAGGACGACTTTATGGGACATCACTAAAAACTATAAATCAATGGTGAAATCTAATTATAAAGGGAAGCCGATAAATGTTTATGAGGATTCTAGAGGTCTTTATTGGACAAAAGATTTAGCTGGTCATGGTGAGTCAGGATTTAAGGTGTTTAAGAGAAAAGGTAAAGAGTTAGAATGGTACAGAGATGCTGATCCACATGGGAATTTCATTAGTCCTGATTCCAAGCATAAAAGTTCAACTGGTTTAATATTAAAAATACAGTAGGTGTAACGAATGTATGTTGGAGAGAATGATGCAAGAAAGTTAGTAGAGCTTGGTTTTAAAAGAACTTTCTATGTTGACGAAGTAGCACCGTTTGACATTTATAAGCATAATGAGGAGGAGTGGTGTGTAGGAGGTAGGATTGTTCCAGAGGGGAATTTATTATCTCCTAATGAGGTCTATTTAAATGGGGCTTGGCTCCCTAATATTTACGATTTGATGTTTTGGTTAGAAAGCAATGATTATATGTATGTTTTAAGTCACAATTACGAAGGGTTACTCTACAAGTTAGAAGTATTCGATGAAGATAGGAAAGTATTAGTGAAAGCTAAAGGTGGTACACCGGCAAATGTTTTTTGCAATGCAATACTCAAAATTTTAGCAATGAAAAGAAAATAATATTCAGTTCTCTTGGAAAATCAATAGTTGTAAATTTGCCAAGACCATGAGGTCCAATCCTCGAGGTCTTTCTTTTCCTTACTTAATGCTTAATGAATCGGGTGGATCGGTTATAATAAGTTGGACAGAAAAAATAAGGGGCTAGTAGAATAAACCTATCGAGTAAGGAGCGGATTTCTACAACGACCCAAAAAGCACAACGCACGTTTACAAGCGAGTTTAAGAAACTTAGTCTGACGAAACTGGGGAAGTGGCATATAAAGAAGTCGTGGGGCTGTTCCAAAAGCAGGCTGACGAAATCTATTATATCCACATCGGCGATGAAACCATTGAGGTTACAGTGGAGCATCCGTTCTGGCTCGATGGCAAAGGGTGGACTGAAGTTAAAGACCTGAAGGTTGGCGACTTGCTTGTTTCGAGTGACGGCACTACACTGGCAATAGATAAGATCGAGAAAGAGCTGCGAGAAGCAACAGTTTATAACTTTGAGGTAGCGGACTTCAATTCTTACTTTTTCTCTAACCTTGGGATATGGGTGCATAATTGTGCGTTGAAAAATGTATATAAATCAATTAAAGATTCTCCGTTTTACCCACAAGGTTTTTCAGCAGCTAAAAACGGAACTGTGAAGAACAAGGTCAACAATACAGAATTACTTGAGGAACTAAGAGCTATAGAGTCGGGTACTTGGAACAAGATTTACAAGGATGGTGTGGATGCAAACGGTAAAAAAATCTCAATCCACTACTTCCAAAGCCAATCCGGTCAAGTGTTTAATGTCAAGGTGAAAAATGGATGGAGTAACTCATCGAGTCAAATGCCTAAATAAAGGAGTGGTACATTGAATTTACAAATAGAATTGAAGCATTCAGACGAAATCCAAAGGTTTTTATGTATATTAAATCTTGGCATGCTTGATTCCTTGCTTGAAGGGGCGTTAACATTTGAAGATGCATATGCGTATCTTTATCGTCCTTATGTAGCACAACTTTTGGAAAAAAACAATGCGAATAAGGAAATAATCGAGTTGTTCGAAGAATGCTGTATGTTGGAGGATATACGAGATATAGCTCCCGAAAAGCTACAAGATGAACTTAAACAGAAAAAGCAAGAAACATTAGATTTACTTAAATCCTTGTCTAGTACAGAAAAGTCGATGTATTGGATCAACAAATTTGATGAATGATTCAAAGACCTTGGGGGGCGGCAATCCTCAAGGTTTTTCTTTTATCCTCACCAGTGCCGAATGAATGAGGGGATGAACAGGTCACTTGTCGTACCTATTTAGATAGAAGCACCGACTATAAATAGTGAGGAAGTAGAAGTTATTTTTTTGCAACTATGCGGAATAGATTCAACTGGTCATAAGCACTATTTGCTTCTACGCTTATAAACGAAATGGTTAGTAATGGCTCCTTGGTATACAGTTACAAAAATGGGGAGTTAACTCATAATTTATCTAAGAAAGATATCGATGCCATTAATGAAGCAGTACTTAATTTTATGATGGCAACGGGGGCTTACGATAAAAAAGGTGACTATTAAGGAGGTGAAAATGGAGCAAGTGATAACTCTTATAGTTGTCTGGTTTATTGTCAATGTTTTAGCAGCTTTTCGATTTGCATTGTTCTCCAACATGAACAAAAAAATGGTCGTTTTTTCTTTAATCATGATGAATTTGATTTTGGTCGGAATATACATTATTTATCGAATAGGTTTTGAAAACGTAAATAAATCGGGTTTAATCGCTATTGTAGTCATTATTGCCGCTATTATGTTTTTTTTCTACTATAAGCAGCATGATGATAAGTGAGTTAGCAAAGTGCCGATGAAAGCACGGACTGGGAGCCAGTAGCAGGAGCGAGCGGAGCAGCGCCGAATACAACACCTGAGACCTTGTATTACTTGGAGGATTCCCGAGACATTGTGCTCGCACTGTTAAACCAATTAGTGAATTTACAAGATTGCAACTACCTTACTTCCTGCAAAATATTGAACTTGAAGATTATTTTTAGTTATTATTTCAAGTAAAGAATTTGTTATCTATAGAAAATAACAGTAATTGACCTTGGGGCGATAGTCCACAAGGTCATTTTTTTACCCTAATCCAGTGCCGAATGAATCGGGCTGCAAGACCAGTTAACCTTCGTCTAAAGGCCTTGTGTGGGTAATAGCCTGACAACCTGTGATGGTAAAGAATTAGCGATTGAAAGCTCGATATGTGATGTGGTTCTGGTTGTTATTGCCGAGTGTAACAACAAATTCTTAAAAACTGAAAAGTTTCCGTAATCTCTCTCCTTTTTTCACATGTCTAATCTTTCTATAATGAAAGAGATCAAAGACAGTATGACAATAATAGAACAACTTTAACCAGCAAAGGGGAGAAATATAGATGACTAAGGCCGTTTATTATGAAGGAAATCAACGACTTCGCTCAGGCGATGCGCCGGCGATGGAGCCACTACCCGGGGAAGTTCGGATAGCCGTATCTTATGCTGGAATATGCGGGACCGACTTGCACATTTATCATGGTCATATGGATCATAGAGTTTCATTTCCGCACATTATGGGCCATGAGCTATCCGGAGTGGTGGATATGGTTGGGCCGAATTGCGGGTCTATCAAGGAAGGCGACCGGGTAACGGTAATGCCGCTACAGCCATGCGACAATTGTCCGGCATGCGACGCAGGGCACAGGCATATTTGCCACAAGCTTAAGTTTATGGGGATAGAGACGCCAGGCGCCTTCCAGAAGTATTGGACAGTACCTGTTGAAACGATTGTGCCGTTGCCGGATAACTTGAGTTTGAAGCATGGAGCGCTGATTGAGCCGCTTGCAGTTGCTTGTCACGATGTTCGGAGAGGGAAGGTAGCCAAGGGAGACTATGTCGTAATATTGGGCGGAGGTCCAATCGGCACACTGATTGCACTCGTTGCGAAAGCTTCCGGCGCAGAAGTGCTAGTATCTGAAATTAACCCGCATCGACTTGAATTGCTGGAAAATATGGGGCTCAACGTTATTAATCCGCTAGAGCGGGATGTTGTCGCTTATGTAGAGGAAGCGACTGGCGGGGCAGGCTGCGATGTTGTATTTGAAGTGACTTCATCAACTGCCGGAGCAGAACTCATGACCCGATTGCCTCGTACAAGAGGGAGAATTGTTGTAGTTGGCATTTTCAATAAGCCGGTTCCTGTGGATTTGCATAAGTTTTTCTGGAGAGAGCTCGAGATGAGCGGAGCTCGTGTGTATGAACGAGAGGATTTCAGCGCGGCAGTGGAACTGGCCGCATCCGGCAAACTGCCTTTGGATACGATAATCAGCACGGTCTATCCGCTGGATCAACTGGCTGAAGGCTTCCGTCAGATGGAAAGTGGAAGCAGTGTCATGAAAATATTAATCGAGTGTCAATGAAGGGGGCAACAACATGAAGGAAACTCCTGCGGTGACGATACCAACAATTGCAATCAACGAATCTTGCGAGACGCCAGAATGGGCCTTGCTTCAGCAGCAGCTGATCGGAATGCTGAACGACGCAGCATCTGAGTTCGTTCAGCGTTACGTAATGGCTGACGGAACCTTGCTGTGGAGGTCAAGCTGGCCGGGGATGGACGGATCGGATGATCCCTATGAAGGATTTATGAATTTGGCACTACTGTATGTTCTGGGCGGAAAAAGCGAGTTATATGACGATGCTCGCAAGGTTTGGGATGGTATTACATGGCAGTGGACGGAATATGGCCAAATTCACCGGGAATTTGACGCTTATTACGATTGGATGCATCACGGGGAAGGGTATTTGTTTTTCTATTTCCTGGGACTTGCCAATCCCGACAGCTTGAAGGATCGCCAACGCGCAAGACGATTTGCCGGTTTCTATACAGGGGAAGACGCGGAGGCCGACAACTATGATCCGGTGCATAAGCTGATTCGTTCTCCAATTACGGGGAGCCGCGGTCCGCGCTTTACGATGACGGAAGAGGACTGGATGACGCATCGCGGCATTCTGGATAATTACCTCGCACCCTTCGAGGATTTGAAAGGCATCGATATAACAACAGGCAAATGCCCGTGGTCAGATGACAATGTGTATAAAGAAATCATTGACAAGATGAATCAACGTATGGCCAAAGGCGATGTGCCGCTTAACTTGAATGCAACCAGCCTGATTGCGCATGCCTATATGTACAGTGGCGATCAGTCGCTAATGAGCTGGCTGGAGGAGTATGTAGGAGCATGGCGGGATCGTGCGAAGCAAAACGACGGAATTATGCCTGACAACGTTGGATTGAACGGTGAAATCGGCGAATACAACGATGGAAAATGGTGGGGAGGCTACTATGGCTGGCGCTGGTCCCACGGCTTCTTTACAATAATCGAGCCTGTAACAAATGCTGTAATGAATGCGGTGCTAATGACCGGTAATATGTCATGGCTCGATATGGCCAGACAGCAGCTCGACATCAACTGGAATCTACGACAAAAAAAGGACGGTTACTATGTCGTGCCGCATAAGCATTTTGATAGCGGCTGGACAGACTTTAAACGCCCTAACCCTGTTTATCCTATTTATTTGTGGACGGTTTCCATGGATGAACAGGATGTGGAGCGATTCGATCGAATGGATCCTGAACCGGTCTATACCGAGATCGAAATTCCGACCGTATCCGGACGCAATCCGAATACAGGCAAGGAAACGAAGCATTACATTGCCAATACAGTTCCTTGGTTTCAATACATTCGCGGTATGGATCCAACGTATCCGGAACGTATTCTTCGAGCGAATTGCGAGCTTGTGCGCATCCAGCTAGAGAAGATGAGATCGCCTGAAGGAGACCCTCGTAATTGGGTAAGCGACGGCTTCAGTTTGGAGGACTTATCTAGTATTCACAAATGGCAGGAAATGTGTCCAGTTTATCCTGAAGGACTGCTTCAGTTGACAATGGGAGCTCCGATGCACATATCGCATGGCGGCTTGCAGCATGCAAGGGTCCGTTACTTTGATGCGACAGTGCAGCGGCCGGGCTTGCCGCCAGGCCTAAGCGCGCTTGTCGAGCAATTGACCGATACGCAGGTGACCTTGCGGCTTGTCAATACAGACCAACAAAACGATAAGGCAGTCATCATCCAAGCGGGTGGCTTCCGAGAGCACCAATTTGAACAAGTGATGAAGGTAGATGAACAAGGGGCAATCCAGTCTACTCATGATGTATTCAGCGAATGGCTGCGTGTAGATTTGGGCAAAGGCGCCGGAACCCGGTTAACGATAACGATGCGTCGTTATGTAAATCGACCTTCCTACGAGACACCATGGAGCCGAGGTGACGAAACAAGGCTCATTGATGGCAGAACGGACAATTGAAAGGAGGAGAGCTAGTTGAACAATACTAATTCACGCATCAGGAGATATCAATTACGTCCTTCCATTGAAGGTTATCTGTTTATATCGCCGTTTGTTATCGGCTTTCTTCTGCTGACCCTTTGGCCGATGATTCAATCCATTTATTTTTCTTTCACCGATTATTCATTGCTGGAGCCGGCCCGCCCAGTCGGAATAGCGAATTATTCAAAAATATTTACGGATGATAGCTCATTTATTAATTCCTTGCGGGCAACATTGCTGTTTGTCCTCATATCGGTTCCTTTAAAGCTGATTGTTGCTCTTCTGCTTGCTATGGTGCTGAATATGAAGCTGCGAGGCATGTATATATATAGAACGGTCATCTATTTTCCTTCGCTCATTGGAGCAAGCGTGGCTGTAGCGATACTGTGGAGCAATATATTTGGAACAAACGGTTTGATCAATCAAATTTTAGCTTACTTTAGCATAGAGGGGAAAAACTGGATAGCTCTTCCTGAAACCGCTCTAGGCACATTGATTTTATTGGCGGTATGGCAATTCGGATCGTCCATGGTTATATTTCTGGCCGGCTTGAAGCAAATTCCCGGTGAATACTATGAAGCGGCGGCTGTTGACGGCGCCGGCAAAATCAGAACGTTTTTCAATATTACTCTGCCGCTTCTTTCGCCAATTATTTTGTTTAATCTGGTCCTTCAAACGATCGGGTCGTTCCAAATGTTTACGCAAGCCTTTATTATTACGAAAGGCGGACCGGTTGAAAGCACCTATATGTATGCCCTTTATTTATTTGATAAAGCTTTTGCGCAGTTTCAGATGGGGTATGCCTCGGCTTTGGCCTGGATTTTGCTAGTATTGATAGGTTTGGCGACAGCGTTTATATTTGCGACATCCAAATTATGGGTGCATTATGAAACGGAGGGAGGTTAACGTTATGAGACAAGTCAAGAGCAAACGGATTATGGCGCATATATTTCTCATAGCGCTTTGTTTCGTGATGGTGTATCCTGTCTTCTGGTGGTTTGGCGCAGCATTTAAGCCTGTATCGGAGTTGACGTCATCCAATATTATACCGTTGCAGCCGACGCTGGACAATTTTATTTACGGCTGGACAGCGATAACCAATTATCCATTTACTGTTTTTTATGCCAATACAGCGTTTCTCATCATCTCGGTACTCGTTACTTCGATCATTTCTTGCAGTCTGGTCGCCTTCGGATTTGCCAGACTTGAATTTCCGCTCAAAAAGTTTTGGTTTGCGATCGTGCTTACTACGCTGATGCTTCCAAATCAGGTTACAATTGTGCCGCAATATGTTATGTTTGATTTCTTTGGCTGGATCGATTCGTACTTGCCGTTTATCGTTCCGCATGCTTTGGCCGGGGGAATTGGAGGATCATTTTTCGTCTTTTTGCTCGTCCAATTTATTCGCGGAATTCCGAAGGAACTGGACGAGGCGGCAAAAATGGATGGCTGCAGCACATTTGAAATTTATTACCGGATCATCGTTCCGCTGCTTGGACCGGCCCTTGTAACGGTGTCGATCTTCTGCTTCTTGTGGAACTGGGATGATTTCTTTGGACACATGATTTATATCAAATCCATTGACAACTATACGGTCGGTTTGGCGCTCAAGCTGTTTGTCGACTCCCAATCTGCAACGCCTTGGGGACAGTTGTTCGCAATGGCATTATTGTCGGTCGTGCCAGGTACACTTGTATTTTTCTTTACTCAGCGTTATATTGTGGATGGAGTTGCAACGACCGGCTTGAAAGGCTAAAGACTAGACAGAAGCCAAGTCATATGCACACCGTCAGGAGGGTATGGCGTGATCAACTGGATGTTCAAACGATTTCATATTCGCAAGCTATATTTATGGAGCATGTCAATTTTTGCCTTGCTCCTTTTTGCTGTTGCAATCGGGAGCAGCTATTATTTCTCCGTTAAGGAGATTATTCGCACGACAACTTCCTATCAAGAGCGCTTGCTCAACGGCTTAAGCGAGAAGCTTGGCGCACAATTTGCCTCCATCGAATCGGTCTCATTATCTGTTGTACGCAATCATGATTTGTTGGATCTGCTTTCTGGTGTGAATGAGCCTTATGAAAATCTTCTGGCCGTGCGCAATGTAGTGGCTTCGTTGAACACATTGACGTTCAGCACGCCTTCCATTTTTACAATTGAACTGTATGTCGACGATCCACATACAAGCGGCGAACAGGAATTAGTGCGTTTTATGCCTTTATCTCAATTGAAAGACAATGAGTGGTATCCGAATATTGAGAAGTCGGACTTTGCATGGATCGGCGAGCATCAATCAAACAGCTATATCGGCGAGGTGACGGTTGTCAGCTTTGCGAGAAAAATTTATTCGACTGCTGGAGATTATAAGGGCGTTGTCGTGATTAATATGCTTGCCAGTGAAATTAGGGAGCTGATGGAGGGGGATGAAAGTCAGGCGCAGCGGCTGCTGCTTGATTACGGGAATAGAATGATTACTAGAACCGGAGAGATAGATGCGGAGCCGTATTTGTCATCTATTACCGATATGAAATCAGCGCGTAACGGACATCAGCAATTCCCGTCCCAGTTTCTTGTTGTCTGGACTTATGTTGCAGGCTCCGATTGGCTGCTTATCGAGTTTACGCCATGGGATGATCTTGTCGCCGGAAGCAATCGGATGGCCAAGCTGCTTTTAATTGTTGGTGTAGCGTCATTCGGCGTGCTTGTCCTGTTCAGTTTGGTTATTAATCGCAAAATTACTGAACCGATTTTTCTTCTGCTGCGCGCCATGAACCGCTTCCCTGTACGGGAGTCCAACAATCTATTGCCTAGTGATTACTCGAATGAATTTGGTCAGATTTTTCATGGTTATAACAAACATTTGCAGAAAATCGAAGAGCTGTATCAATCGTTGAAGGTGCAATACGGCAAGCAGAAGGAAGCGGAAATAAGCGCTTTGCAGGCGATGATTAATCCTCATTTCCTATACAATACATTGGACCAGCTCAACTGGATGGCGATTAAGGATGGCAATGCCAAGATGAGCACGGTGCTGGAGTTAACGGGGAAAATGTTGAGAATTGGATTATCGCACGGGGAATCATGGATACACTTGCAAGAAGAACTGGAGCACATTGAATGCTACATGCAAATTCAGCAAATTCGGCTTGATAACCGGATTCGATATGAGATCGAACTCGACGAGAACATGCCGGATTGTCTGGTGCCCAAGCTAACGCTGCAGCCATTTGTAGAAAATTGCATTCGCCATGGATTTCACGGGCGGGAATATGGACACATACACATTCAATGCGCATGGATTAATGAAGCATTGCAGATTACGATCAGTGATGATGGACATGGTCTGCCCTCTCCGGATCAACAGCTTCAATCCAAAACAAGAGGGGGTTACGGCATTCGCAATGTTAGAGAGCGCATGCAGGCTTTTTTTGGATCGGATGATGGGATTGAAATCAAAAATCGACCTGAAGGCGGTACGCAAGTAATATTGCGTTTTCCGTGGGTCGAGGCGCCAGATCAGAGGGAGGAGAAGCGATGAACAGATCGATTGTCATTATTGACGATGACCGCAGCTTGCTTGATGGAATGAAATATGCCATTCCGTGGTCTGATTTTCATTTGGAGTGGGTGGGAGAAGCCATTGATGGCCGCGAGGGAATAGAAGTCATCCATGAATGCAGCCCGGATATCGTCCTCACGGATATTAATATGCCAGTTATGAATGGACTGGTTATGATCGAACAATTACGAAATGAAGGCTTTAAAGGCAAATTTATTATATTGAGCGGCTATACCGATTTTGAATATGCCAGACAAGCGATGAGATTACAAGTGGACGATTATTTGTCAAAGCCGATCTCTTTGGAAAGTCTGCGAAAAGTGATTGAGCGAGTAATGGAGCGTCTGGATGAGGAGGAGCAAAGCGCACAGCATTATACAATGCTGCAAAACCAACTGGAGCTCTATAAGCCTTATGTGGTCAGGGAGTGGCTTACTGCGTTCGTAACAGGCAATAACGCCGTACTCGAGACTATCCCCGATATTCAGAGCAAGCTTGCGGACTGGACGGTACAGCGTCATGTTCTGGCAGGCATTGAGGTCGGAAACAATGACCTATGGGACAAGCTTGATCGCGAGCGCAATATGATTCGATTCGTTATACAGAATGTCGTATGTGAAATGGTCAATGAAGTAACAAGCGATTACGAATATATTGAACTGCATAGTAGAAGATTTGTTATCTTGCTTCATCGATTGCCGTCGGAGGGCACAGTTGAACAATTTCAGGAGGATGCAGTCCAGTTATGTGACAGGCTCGAAACGTATCTCAAGAAACAGCTCAAGCTTCAACTGAAGGTAGAAGCGGGGGAAGTCGTTGAAAGCTGGAAGCGCATTCCAGATGCCTTCGCCAGTCTGTTTCAAAGCAAGGAGCCAGAGGATAATGGGAATTCCATCTCGGGCCCTCCGGCCTCGATCCCCTTTTATCATGAATTGGCGGAAGCAGTCCGTCATGGCCATATTGACGAAGCACGGCGAATTATTACCGCATATGTTAATGACTTGAAGCCAGAGGAGCAATACAATGCAAGTGGACTTCGTTCATGGTCGAACAATTTGTGGTCCATTATGGCTTATTCGCTTTATGATATTGGTATTGAGCTTGACCGCATCGTTGCCAGATTCAGCCCTGCGGAAGAAATGACCGCGCCTTATAACCCTGCCTCATTGCGGGAGTGGCTCCTACAAACGGTTGAGCAATTACTTGATGGCCTGCAAGTGGGGGACAATAGCAAGCATCGGCAAATGACAAATTTTATGATTCGATTTGTCCATGAGAATTATTCCAACAATATAACAATCAAACAACTGGCAGACGAGTTGCAGCTATCCAAAAATTATTTGGGTCAGATTTTCCGCAATGTCACTGGAGAGAGCTTCAATCAATATGTGACCCGTGTGAGAATGGAAAAAGCAAAACAGATGATTATTGAAGGGAAATTGTATATTTATGAAATAGCTGAGAAGGTGGGGTATACGAATATACCGTATTTCAGCAGTCAATTCAAAAAGATAACAGGTGTTAATCCTACAGATTTGCAGAAGCCCCGCGTTTGATTGGGAATATTGTTATTATGTGTAAACATTTGTTGATTTATCTCATTACAGATTGACGACCGATTTCCTATAATGAGCAATGTAAGATAAATTAAATTACATCAAGTAAAAGGGGTTGCTTTACATGCGGAAATCAAAAATCGCAACATTGTCTGTTACGGTATTATGTATGATGCTTTTTATCGCGGCATGTGGATCGTCAGGCTCAACAAATCCAAATAATGGGGCCAACGACGGGAATAACGACAATTCAAAAGTAACGCTTGGCGTTACATGGGCAGGTTCTCAAGCAAGACATGATGCAACATTGAAAGCGCTTGATATGTACGCTGAAAGCAATAGTAATGTCGTGTTTGAACCGGATTACATGGGATTTGATACGTATTTCACTAAGCTGGCAACGCTGTCGGCAGCTCGCAAATTGCCGGATATTATGCAAATCGACACAGGTAATCTAATGGATTATGCGATGCGCGATCAGCTCGCAGAAATATCGGATATTATCGATACCTCCAACATCGATGAAAAATTATTGTCTGCCGGCAAGGTCAATGGAAAGCAATACGGTATTCCGATCGGCACTAATACGATTACGTTTATGTACAATAAGACTGCTTTGGACAAGCTAGGAGTAACGGTTCCAGATGAGGGCTACTCATGGGACGAGTGGGTTGCCATTGCAAGAGACATCAAGCCTAAGCTTGAAGCTGGTAAATATGTGATGCAAGATTTGTCGATCGCTACGGGAACAACTGAATCTGATAAATATGAAATTTACCAACTTGCTTATGGCAAAGGATTTCTTCATACGCCGGACGGGCAGTTCTCTATAGACAAAGAAACCTATATTCAATTTAATGAACTGTTTGCGCAACTGCGTGATGAAGGCATTGTTCCGCCGGCTGATGTGACAGCTGGTCATAAGCAATACGATCCGATGCTGGACAACTTTTTAAATGGCACTATTTTGATCCAACGCGATTATGCTGCAGGATTCCCGGCTTTTGACAGTGTAAATCCTGGACAATATGCAATGACGCTTGTACCGCATGCTTTAGAATCCGGCGGATTCTTGCTTCCATCTCAATTTTTTACCATTAGCAAGGATACAGCTAATCTGGAAGCTGCAAAATCTCTAATTAATTGGTTCATCAACGATTTGAGCGCAGGCCAAACACTAGGTTTGGTACGTGGTGTGCCTGTTTCAAGCGAAGTATTAAAAGATTTGGAATCCTCTTTGTCCGAAGCGGACCTAGCGCAAGTCGATATTATTTCAAAAACAGCCCCAGAAGCGCAAGCTTTCTCCAGCCGTCCTAAAGGATATGGAGCTTGGACGGATGAGTGGATGAAAATATCTCAGGCAGTAGGTTTCGGTAGAATGACACCAGAAGAAGGATACGATGAACTAAAGAAAAAATGGGATGAAATTATTAAGCTCTAGAACAAATTTTGAATCGCCGCACATTTCCGCTAATGGAAAAAGTGATGCTGGAAATGATGACGCCTGAATCATTCAAAATCAATTTTCTGGTTATGGAGTATGATATAGATGGGGTATTTGAGCGTCACAGCGGGAAACATAACTATTGACTTAATAATTCGACGTATAATTCAAAGACCTTGAGGACGACAACCCTTAAGGTCTTTCTTTTCCCCTTTTAGTGTTGTCGCGTATTAAAAGCCGTGAAAATAGGAGTTGACTAAAATGAAGACCACCCTTAAAGGGCAGCCTTCAATCATCCTCTACATTTTTAAAATCAATAATTTCTCGAATATCTTCAATATTTAAAGCTTCAGCAATTCTCTCAATATGACCAAAGTTTATATTCTGCCGTTTGTAGTTGATCAATTCACTCAGTGCAGCATGACGAACATCAGTAAGTCGGGATAGTTCACGAAGACTGATATCATGTTTGATTAATAGGTCGCCTATTTTTATTACAATCTTTTTAGTCAATTTCCATCCCTACTCTTCAACTGTTTATTACGTAAAAGCGTATCATGTAGACTATTGCAGTTTGGTACGTGATTGAGTATCATGTGAATGGTAGGAATGTTGCATGAGCGTTACTATGTGCTTCTTTTCAATAGCATGCAAGTTTGCAGGTACACTTCATTCGCCTCTTCTATATGGTGAATATATAATGTTGAAAGAATTATAGTTTTAGTACCATTTATGTATTTTATAAGTAGTAGTAGTGGCTGAGGTTGAGCAGCTCTTAGATGGAGGGCCGATAAATGAACGAGATAGAAAGAGAACTGGAAGCGGAACGGAAAAAATTAAACGAACTAGGATTGCGGCTGTTGCAGCAATCCATCCCATTAGCTGATGATAAGGAACTACTGGAAATCAGTCAGAAAGTTGATCAACTGGTTGTTCGCTGTCAGCGGCTAAAGCTTGCTCAGCAATTGCAGGAAGGATAATGATACTGGTGGTGGGTAACGTCAGAAGACCAAAGGAGTGGCATTGGAATTACCAACTCCACACAATATCTGCTCGCTATTGTCTATCTTCCACGGTCAATGCGGCTTGCGACTATCCTGATACAAATCAACATATAGTTGCTTGTTAGAATCGATCTGAGCGATGAAAACGTCTTTTTCATCATAAGCGCCTTGTTTTTTTATTTCTTTGGTGAGCCATTGCTTGTCTAGATTAAGTAGGCCAAGATTTTCATGAAGGATATGACCATCTACAATTAATAGCGATGGAGCATGTTCCTTGTTTATCTTCATCCCTAATAAGCTTGCTGTAAGAGGTTCAGCTTCTGTTTTCTTCATAATGCTCAGCTCACCATTTGTTTCAAAAATAGCCATTTCAACATCGTCAATTTTGAAAACTCCTTGTTCACGAAGCATCATCATTAATTCTTCAATAGCCAGCTGATTTTTTTTCAGTTCTTCCTCAAGCACTTGACCTTCTTTAATAACGATGGATGGCTTTCCATCTGTAAACTGTAAGAAGGTTCTTGATTTCAAACCTAAATAGGCAAGCAAAATTGGAATCAATCCCCACACAATTAAGGAGATCACACCGTTAGATATTTTGATGTTCTGGTCAACAGACATTGTAGCTGCAATGGAACCGATCGTAATCCCTACGATGTAATCAAAGAAGGTTAATTGTGACAGTTGTTTCTTTCCCATTATGCGCGTTAATAGGAGCAAAATAAAAAAAGCCATAATGGAACGAATCAAGATTAACAAATACTCTGGCATATGTACGGGCTCCTTGGTAGTTCGAATAAGTTTTGCTTATTATGGGGATTTATAAGACATAATATTCAGAGAATGAGGAGGCGGAGAAGCTTGCATAGAAAGCTAATCGTTATAGTTGTAGGTTTTGTAATATTAACAGGCTGTGGCCATGTAACAGGCAATCAGGATTTTAAGCAGGAAATTAATCATGTCGAGCAATATTTACTGGATGAGGACTGGGAGACATTAACCGTTCAGCTGGATCATTTTCAACGAGTTTATAAAAAGCATCAATGGAAGGTGCAATTGATCGGGGATGAAGGGGAATATGAGCGTCTGCATGAAAGTATTAATCGTTTAAGAGCTGCAGTTGATACAAAAGAAGCAAAAGATGCGAGGATTGAGCTTGCAACGATAAAAAGTATACTTGAAGATATATATTCATTATAGAACATAACATATAGAAAAGAGCTGATGAGGTCATCCCTTGACTTAAAGGGAACTTCACCAGCTCTATTTTATTTAGCGACGATTAGATAACATTTATTGAGTTTGAACTTGCTCAATGTCACTTCCGTCTTCTAATGCAGATTCTTCCGTCGTTTCGTCCGGAGCGGTAACAACCACTTTTTCTTCTTCCAATGACGGAACGGGAACAACCATGAGGTGAAGCGGCATATTGCTTCCTGGAGCTACAATGTATTTGATATTAATAGTCTCCTGGAAATTTCCACTGCGATAAAGGAAGCCAGCTTCATTTTGCCCTCTTAAAATACTGTTGCTAGTCATCGGCACGACCACATCATTCACGATAAAAGCTCCACCATAATGACCGCCGCGTGGGTTAAGCAATACAGCTGAGTTCGGAGCAATGCTTAATGTCATATTATATAGGGTACCACCATTGCCATAGTTCGTAATTTCATTTCCTGTAACAGCATCAATACCTGTAAGAAGCGTGTCATGCTCTTGAGGCTTGTCCCCTAATACAATTTTCTCTCCACCATTTTCACCGAGAACTTTATTGACAACGATGTCGCGGTTTCCGCCTTTAAAAGTACCGCGAATATGCTTGCCATCATGCTCGCTTTGTGACAATGTGTCAAGCGATGCAATGCCATCACCATTTCTTTCAGTCACTACTAATGAATAACGGATTGGTGACGGGCTGTAGTACTCTCCGAAAATGGTTAATGTTTTTAGAGGAGTAATAGCAGGTACATTCGTCATTAATTCTACGCTTTCACCTGGTTGAAGTGTAACTGTCTTAGGATCAAGTGGAGCGATCAAAGCTTCAAGGAAGCGTCCTGCTGCTGTTTTACCAGCAGTTGAAACATGCGTGACTGGTCCTGCGAATGCAAAACGATTCGTCGTTACAGTAGTCGGCTTATCGCCGTCATTGGTTGCAACAAGATGCAGCTCTAATGGTACTTCAGCAATGTTTTGCTTATGAATATTAAAGCGAACCGCCCCAGAAATGGTATCAGAGTAGTCGATTGCTGCTCCTAATAGCTGTTCAGGGCTATTTGTTCGTACAGAAGTGATGTCCTCAGATACGATATCGTATTTTATAGAAGGCAGTCTTAGTGAGAATGAAGGATCAATTGGAATTTTATCTCCTTGTGCAGCAAAGTTTAGATAAAATTGATCTCTCGTATACATCACTTCACTAGTCACTGTAATTTGTTTCTCGACGGATGAAACAGCGCCTTTATCATCTTGAACCTCAAGCTTCACAGTATGAGTCCCTGCTGTGAAGAATGCAGGATCATTGCCTGTCCAAGTATTACGAATAATTCGACCATCTTCATCTGTGCTTATATTGGAGTAATAAACGGGTTCACCAATTTTGTATGTCGATTTATCCGTACTAAAATTAGCGACTGGTGGAACATTGGGCTTCTCTACTGTAATCGTGACCGTGAATGGCTCGCTCCAAACTCCGCGGCTATCCATAACACGGCGAGAGATTGTATATTGACCAGGCTCTGCATAGACGTCTTTTAAGCCTTCCCATTTCTCATCGATAATACGGTTGTTTCCAGTTGCTGTTGCCTGATCTTTGATCGTAACGGCAGTTTCTCCAGCAATAATACTGCGCTCATTGATAGAGAAGTTCGCTTTAGGAAGGGTGTTGAATGCTAAGGATAAGTAACCGCCTTTGACTTCAAGCGTGCTTCCAGTTGCATTTGCCCATGCACGAATAGGAACCATCAAGTTGCCATTGCTAGTAAAAGCTGTTCCTCCAGCACTAACTCGCTTGCCATTGACGGTAACAGCGCTGTCTCCTTGCTTGAATGCAATGCTTTGATTACCGCTTTTAGCAATAGATTGCTTTGTCTTGCTGTCATAGCTTACTTGATATCCATACAGCAAAGCGATTGTTTTGAATTGTACATAGGTTGTCCCTTTAACGACTGTAAGTGCTTCGTCGGACGATGTTGGAACACCATTCACAGTGATCGCGGTACTGTTTCTTGTAAATTGGAATCGATCATTCCCAGTAAGTGCTGACGTTTGTTTCTGCTGCTGAACTGATGTTTGAGCATAAGCCGTTGCGGAGCGAGCAAAGTCGCCAGTTTGGAATAATGGTACTGCAGTAATGCTAAGTACAGCTACACTCGCTGTAAGAAGTTTTAAGTATCGCTTCATCTAAACTCTCCTCATGAATCTAAAATAATTTCGATTATAAACACTCGACATATGGTTAAACGACAGGATCCTATCGGAAGTTGCGTAGAAGAATCAAATAAAATGTAAAAAAATAAGATATATGTGAAAAGGTATTGTATATTCGTTCTATCTGTTATATTATGAATATAACAGATAGAACGAATAGTTTAGAGTAATGGAAATGAGGTGAACCGAGTTGCTGCTAGCTATTGATCTTCAATCGGAAACACCGATCTATACGCAAATTTCTGAGGCAGTTATTGAAGGCATTGCAAAAGGACAGCTCCAAAAGGGCGAGGCTCTCCCATCCGTTCGTACGCTTGCTGTTGATTTGGGGGTTAATTTGCACACTGTAAATAAAGCATATCAACTGCTGAAGCAAGGGGGATATGTACAGATCAATCGTAAACAAGGTGTGATTATTGAGCCGAATGCATTCCCTATAGCAGATGAAGCATTCAAACAACGATTATGGGATCGTTTAAAGCCGGCTGTTGCAGAAGGGGTTTGTAGAGGGGTGAAGAGGGAAGAGATGATGATTCTGCTTGATGAGATATATCGAGATTTGAATAAAATGTAAAGCTTGAATATGGAGTTGGAACCATAAGAACGGAGATGATTAAGATGGCTGGAATTGAACTTTGGATATTGTTAGGTATTTTTATTCCGATTATTGTAATAACGGCAATTACTCCGATTATGACAAGGAAAATTGAAGCATTCGGGGTAACTGTCCCTGAGCACGTCAAGCAGGAACAATACATTGCGAGACATATTAAAAGGTATATGATCAGCTGTGTAGTGTTAGGGGTAGTTGTGCTGATAGCTCTTTATGCTTTACTGCAGAAGCAGAGCGCTGAAGATGTGCTGGTGTGGCTGTATCCACTTTGCATTGGCGGTTATGTGCTGCTAACCTTCGTTATGTATTACATGGCTCATTCTGCGATTAAAAACTGGAAAACACAGCAACCATGGTATAAAGAACAAATAACGGTTCAAAAAATTGTGGTGCAAACAGGTTTCCATCATAAGAAGCTAACGATATCGATTGCATGGTATATTCCGCATTTGCTGCTTGTTATATGTACGATGGCCTATAGTCTTTTTCGGTTTGACGATTATCCAGAGCAGATCCCTATGCAGTATTCGTTTGATGGAGAAGTGACAAGAGTAGTGGAAAAATCGCTGTCCTCCATACTAATGCTGTCAGTAGTTGCATTGAGCATGCTTATCGTTTTCTTATTTGCTCATTATTCTATTGTGAAATCCAAGCAGGTAATTGAAAGCAATGATCCGGAAGGCTCTGCAGAAAAAAATCGTATTTTCCGTTATGCCTGGTCGGTATACATTGCAATAGCTGGCTTTTTCGTTGTAATGCTAATGTGTATTGGTCAGCTTTCCCCACTGCTTCAATTGGAGCAAAGTGTAATGATGTCGCTTGTTTTAGGTATTATTGCAATCGTTGTAATTGGTTCAATTGTGTTATCAATCAAGCTTGGCCAAGGCGGTTCAAGAATCAGGCTTAAAGATCGACAAGCTGATGCTGTCTCAGTAGCTGATCTTGATCAATATTGGAAAGCAGGAATCTTTTATTTCAATCGCAAGGATCCAGCTATATTTGTAGAAAAGCGTTTTGGTGTAGGCTGGTCGATGAACTTCGGCAATCCGATGAGCTGGGTGATTTTCATAGGATTGCTTGCTATCATTCTGTTGCCTACGTTGTTTTTATCTTAAATGGAGTGCCTGCCTAGTAGAAAAGAAGCAGATATTAAACGTTTAGTCTGGGACTTCAAGAGAAAATACGAATATTGAAAAGGGATTTCAAGGATAATATTCGTAAAAACGTATTGACGGTTTGTCGGAATAGCTATAAAATTGTAGACGGAATATAACAAAAGCATATTCTTTCGTATAATCTCAAGAATTGGCTTGAGAGTCTCTACAAGGTCACCGTAAATGATCTGGCTACGAAAGGCGGGAAAAATCCACATGGCCAGTGGAATATTTTTCTCCTTTTTGCAAAGCCTAGGGAAATGCGATACAAGCATTTTACTACGGCTTTTTTTGCTTGTTCCAACACAATTTTGGGAGGTAATATTCAAAATGGAGCGTTTCTTTCGTTTAAAGGAACTAGGAACAAATGTCAGAACTGAAATTATGGCAGGTCTAACGACTTTCATGACAATGGCTTACATTCTTGCTGTTAACCCAGGTATTCTAAGTAACGGTACAGGTCTAAGCTTTGAAGGGGTTTTCCTCGCAACAGCATTAGCAGCAGGTATTTTCACCATTGCAATGGGACTTTTCGTTAATTTCCCTGTGGCGCTTGCTCCTGGGATGGGATTGAACGCGTATTTTGCATCAGTAGTTGTAGCTTCCGCTGCAACAGATACGCCAATTAGCCCAGCAATGGGGTTAACGGCAGTATTTATCTCGGGTATTATTTTTATTATTTTGACGATCACGCAAATCCGTCAGTTGCTTGTAGATGCAGTGCCTGACAGCTTGAAACATGCTATCACTGTTGGTATCGGTTTGTTTATCACGGTTATTGGTATGAAAAATAGCGGCATTATGGACATCATTGCATTCGAGGATGGCAGCACGCTTATTGCTTTAGGTGATCTTCACAATTCAGGTGTAGCTTATACGATTATCGCTCTTGCGATTATTGGTGTATTAATGGTTGTTCGCGTCCCTGGTGCAATTTTGTGGGGAATCGTAGCAACAACGATTATTGCTATTATCGGTGGACATGTTAATGTGGGCGATACGTTTTCTAATAATTCATGGCTGCCAAGCTTCTCTTCTATGCATTTCGCAGACTTTGATTTTGTAGGCGTGCTTGAAGTTGGCTTGATTACAGTTATTTTGACATTTACATTCGTAGAATTGTTCGATACATTCGGTACACTTGTTGGCACGGCGACTCGTGCTGGCATTATGAAGGATCCGGTTGAAGGTAAGAAACGCATCGGTAAAGCGATGTTTGTTGACGCAATCGGAGTTAGTGGTGGTGCTGTTCTAGGTACAAGTACGGTTACAGCATTCGTGGAGAGCTCTTCAGGTATAGCACAGGGTGGTCGTTCAGGTTTAACAGCTGTTACAACAGGGATCTGCTTCCTGTTATCGATCTTCTTGTTCCCGCTAGTTTTGCTTGTACCAGGTGCTGCAACATCTGCTGCGCTTATTATCGTAGGTGTACTAATGATGCAATCTGTGAAGGATATTGATTTTACGGATATGGTATATGCAATTCCAGCATTCTTCATTATCGTATTCATGCCATTCACTTACAGCATCGCGCACGGTATTTCCTTCGGTCTTGTATTCTACGCATTATTGGCAACAGCAGCGAACCTTACGAAAAAAGGGAATTATAAGGTGCATTGGTTGCTATGGGTGCTTATCGTTATTATTCTGTACAAATACTTATTTGTTGGCGGACATTAAAATTACGCTTAGATAAACTAGAAAAACAGCAGCGCTAGGCCAGCGCTGCTGTTTTTTATTCTCCTAGATTCAACTGCCACAGAACGCCGAATCGATCTTCAACTTGACCATACAGCTTGCTCCAAAATGTTTCTTGCAGCTCCATCTTAACATTGCCGTTTTCTTTCAGTCTTTCATATACAGCTTTAAGCTTCTCTGCGTTTTCAGCAACATAGGCAAGCGTAATATTATTTCCAACGGAATAAGGCGCACCAGGAAAGGTATCAGAAAACATAACTGTGCTTCCATCTATGACCAGTCGCGTATGCATAATTAAATCTTTTGCCTCTTCTTGGACTGAATCCGAACCGTGAGGAGCATCACCGAAGGTCATGAATTTCGGTTCTTCCGTCTCAAAAACATCCTTATAAAAAGAAACCGCCTCACGACAATTTCCATTAAAGGTCAAGTAAACCTCAACTGCCATGCTTTAATCATCCTTCCATTATCATTTCCTAATATGCTTCTTACTCAAAACTAGCTTGCCCATTTATCATTTGATTTGATCATAGATCATGATTTAAATTGCATTTCTTCTATTATAAAAGGTACAATTTATAGTGGATATTTAAGATTTCGTTATGAAACCATAATGAGGAGTGTATATATGTATAGAGTGGACTTGAACTGTGATATGGGCGAGAGCTTCGGTATTTACTCCTTTGGACAAGATGAAGAACTGATGAAGTATATTACATCGACCAATATTGCTTGTGGTTTCCATGCAGGCGATCCATTGACGATGCGCAAGACGGTTAAGCTGGCCCTTAAATATAATGTTGCGATTGGTGCTCATCCAAGTCTGCCAGACAAGCATGGCTTTGGACGCAGAAGGATGGATATCTCGGCAGAAGAAATCTACGGACTTGTACTTTATCAAATAGGGGCCTTGCAGGCTTTTGCTGCTGCAGAGGGCAGCCGTATTCAAAATGTAAAACCACATGGCGCGTTATATCATATGGCTAATGAAAGCACGGCTATCGCGGAAGCAATCGCAGAGGCAGCCTACCGCGTTGATCCTGATATGTATGTCGTTGGGCAATCGAACAGTAGATTGATTAAAGCCGGTGCACGAGCAGGGATGAGAACCTTGAATGAAGTATTTGCTGATCGCAATTATGAAAAAGACGGTTCATTGACGCCGCGATCACATGAACAAGCTATGATTGTCCAGTCCAAGTACTCTTCTGAACGTATGATTCGCATGGTCAGGGAGCACAAGGTCGAAAGTCGAACAGGAGAAGACATCCAAATGCGTGCGGACACGATTTGTGTGCATGGTGATTCTCCAGATGCCCTGCAGCATGTTATGCAGCTATCCCAAGCGTTAACAGAAGCAGGCATTCAGATCGCTCATCCTTCGAGTCAGCCTGGATTGTAACAGATAGCGAGAAAAAGGAAGGATGGAGAATGAATGACAGTTCGATTAATGGCAGTGGGCGAAAAGACATTTACCATTATAGTGGGAGATCACATTCAAGAGCAGATCCAGCTGGAGGTTGCAAGTCTGCTAGCGGAGCTTGAGCGTTATCAGCTGCCTGGGGTTATTGAGTATGTGCCTGCTTATTGCACAATTACGGTTCATTATAATCCTTGGCAGATCTGGAAATACGCTAGAACCCATAACATACAGCTTATATCCCCTAGCAGCTGGCTGCAAAAAAAGCTGGAAGCCATTATCGAAGCGCATCGTTATCAGTCTGGCGACGATGCTGTGCATGAAGGTAGAACGGTAGAAATACCGGTCTGTTATGGCGGGGAATATGGACCTGATCTAGCAGAAGTTGCTCGCTATAACGACTTAACTGTTGAGCAAGTAATAGAAATCCACTCTGGCCCTACATATTTAGTTCACATGCTTGGCTTCGCCCCTGGTTTTCCTTATCTGGGCGGCATGAATCCTGCCATTGCAATGCCGCGCAAAGCGATTCCGAGAGCCTCTATTGCTGCGGGCAGTGTCGGGATTGCAGGTGAACAGACAGGCGTATATCCGATATCGACTCCTGGTGGATGGCGGATTATTGGCCGTACACCGTTAAAGCTGTTTCATCCAGAATTTGAGGTTCCAACCTTGATACAAGCAGGAGATCGTGTCAAATTTATCCCGATCACAAGTGAGCAGTTTGCTAAAATTGGCGAGCTTCATTGGACGTAAGGAGAGATGATATGGCTATTGAGATGATAAAAGCCGGTATGCAGGCAACGATTCAAGATCGAGGAAGATTTGGTTATCAGAAATATGGTGTCAATGTGAACGGGGCCATGGATGAGGGCTCTGCCCGTGTTGCCAACTTGCTGGTTGGAAATGCTGAGGACATGCCTGTGCTAGAGCTAACGTTGGCAGGTGCAGTATTGAAATTTACAGAAGAGCACTTGATCGCCATATGCGGTGGCAATATGTCGCCTTACATGAATAATGCTGGTGTGGCAATGTGGCAGCCCATCGTAGTTAAGAAGGGAAGCATTTTAAGCTTTGCGCATTATGTGAGCGGTTGCCGTGTCTATATCGCCATTGCAGGTGGGATCAAAATTCCGCAGGTGCTTGGCAGCTACAGTACAAATGTGCGTGGTCAGCTGGGTGGATATAGTGGTAGACAGCTGCGTAACGGTGATGTGCTCGAGATCAACGAGGTAGAAGAAAAGTCTCGAAGCTTCAAGCTGTGGCAGAAGCTGAAAAGCAGTGAAGGCGCTAATTTTAGTGCGCAACTGTTTGCGATGGCGCCAGAAGATTATGTCACCATTCGATACATTCCTGGGCCTGAGTATCACTTGCTGACACCTGAAAGTAAGCGTGCCTGGATGAACGGTACCTGGAGAATCGATGCTCAATCGGATCGAATGGGGTATCGACTTCAAGGTGAAGCGCTGGAGCTAAAGGAAAATCGGGAAATGATATCGGAAGGCACCGTACATGGGTTGATTCAGCTACCAGCCAACGGTCAGCCGATCGTGTTGCTTTCTGATCGGCAGACGACAGGTGGTTATCCGCGCATAGCGGTTGTTGCAGCTGTAGATATTCCAATGTTCGGTCAGCTTAAGCCAGGCGATGCAATCCGTTTCGTATCCGTCACGATGGAGGAAGCAGAGCACTTGCTGCTTGAATACGAACAGGATATGGCGATGCTTAAAGCAGCGATGACGTTGAAATGCAGCTCTTAGCAGCTATTTGAAAAATAATAAGTGCGTAGGCAGCTTTCTAAGCTGACCATCTGATGGAGAATTGATTAATTGACCGTTAAATACGAGCGATGCTGAGCCACCACCGTCCATGTTGTAAGCGTCCTGAACATCATACTGCACAAGAATGGACTGAATTTCTGCCAAAGTGGCTCCAGCACTGCCGTCAGTATTATAGCCATCCGTCACAAACAGTAATAATTGATCGTCCCGGAAATTAGCGAGCACGACACGCGGAGCACGCTTGGGCGATGTTTTCCACTTGGCTGGAATGGTTTTCTTTTTTCCATCCTGCAGAAGAATCGGAACAAAGCTTGCACCGAAGCGGGGCTTAAGCTTGTCCAGTTGTTCTTTCTCCTTGAAAATTCCTCCGATTAATTCATTTTGCTCGTTCAAGCCGGCAAAGAACAAGTTGTTCGTGCTGGGGTGAAAGCCATTCACATAGCTTCCATCAATGATGGTTGTCCCTAGTGGATAGCGCTTGGAACCGGCATCTGCAAATCCACCTGCATTAACGGCAACCGCTGCTCCATGTTTTTTGGCTGCTTCAACCGTTGTCATGGCCTTACCCAGCTCGTCTCCACCTAATACCATATCAACAGCTGAGCTGGATTTGAGCTTAATCTTCACGAGATAGCCTTTAAAATGGTCATAGCTTTTATAATAAAGCTGGGCTTTCAGCTTATTAGAATTAATAGTAGCAGAAGGCTTTCCAAGCTTTTCGCTAATTGCTTTATCATAGATGGCATAAGGATAATCGAGCGTTTTTTTTACAACTGGAATAAGAGAACTGACAAGTTCATTTGTTTCATTATACTTGGCATAGCTCGCTTCAATATTGTTGCGAGTTACTTTAGCCAGATCAGTGCTAGCAGCCAGTGCTTCCGCTGCGGCGTGATAAGCTTTACCGTCTGACAGCTCCAGACTAGTTGCTGACGCTATGTCTTGCTCAACGGTTTTGCTCGATGTTAACAGCACAATACCGATGAATATACCGATAAATGGTGCAATGACAAGCATCATGAGACGATTAACAAATTGGACATTATTCATGATTTGAGCAGCTCCATGCTTTTTTGCAGCTTTTGCAGCTGGGATTTGATTTCATTAATCTGCGAATAAAGCTGATTGCTGTTGTCATTGTTATTGGTGCTGTTGTCCTTAACGAAGGTTAGCAGCTGATTAAGCTCATCGATTTGCTTGCCAAGCTCTGCGATTCTATCATTGTAGCTTGAATCAAGCTCAGTGAGCTTTTGATTGTAGCTGGTCGACAGCTCCAGCAGCTTTTGCTCGGTTTCGATGCTTAGCTTGGTAGAAAGCTTTTGCTCCATATGCAGCATGTACGTATGGGCACCATATAAGCCTCCTACGATTAGTAGCAGCCAAAGCATAATGAAATTGACTACAAGCAGCTTAGATCGTCGTTTCTTTGCTCTTTCCTTTCGCTTCTCCGCGAGAGGAGGTGTCGGTTGGTTCTGGTTGTTTAATTGGACTTGCATGTCTGACACTGTGTTTCACCTCAATACTATTAGACGCGTCACGTCGCAAAAAGTTTGCATGATTCTCATATTGTAACATTTTGTAGTTGGTGGTTGGCCTAATGTATAATATTACATGTAATCAACGATTAGGGAGGGAATGAAAGTGACAACACAATTAGCAACCTTTGCTGGTGGCTGTTTTTGGTGCATGGTAACACCATTTGACAAAATGGAGGGCGTTAAAAAAGTAACCTCAGGATATACGGGAGGAGACAAGCCTAATCCAACGTACGAAGAGGTGTGCTCTGATACGACAGGCCATGTTGAAGCTGTACAAATCGAGTTCGACCCTTCCATCATCAGCTATGAGCAGCTGCTCGAAAAATATTGGCAGCAGATTGATCCTACTGATCCAGAAGGACAGTTTCACGATAAAGGTCATTCGTATAAGACCTTCATTTTCTATCACTCTGAGGAGCAAAAGCAGGCTGCAGAGCAATCGAAGAAACAGCTTGAGGCAAGCGGGATTTTCGATAAGCCGATTGTGACGCAAATCGTACCAGCATCAACCTTTTACGAGGCAGAGGAGTACCACCAGGATTATCACATGAAAAATCCATTTCGCTACAAGATGTATCGCAAGGGCTCTGGTCGAGATGAGTTTTTGAAACGTCATTGGACAGTGAAAAAGGACGCAGCGGAACTGAAATCGCGTCTAACACCGATGCAGTATGAAGTGACGCAGAACAATGCGACCGAACCGCCTTTCCGAAATGAGTTTTGGGATCATAAAGAGGAAGGAATCTACGTAGACATCGTTTCTGGTGAAGCGCTGTTCAGCTCCAAGGATAAGTTCGATGCCCATTGCGGCTGGCCGAGTTTTACAAAGCCGCTGGAGGATGACCATGTGATCGAGGAGCTTGATGTCTCACACGGCATGGTTCGTACGGAGGTTCGCTCAAAGTTTGCTGATTCGCATCTTGGCCATGTGTTTGAAGATGGACCTGGCCCATCAGGACTTCGCTATTGTATTAACTCTGCTGCACTTGAGTTTATTCCTAAGGATAAGCTGGTTGAGCGCGGGTACGCACAATACTTGAGATTGTTCGAATAACGATGCCGGCACCTAGCATACAATGAATCGAATAAATGGGTAGAGGGGAAATGAGGATGTCTGAGCTAACGAATGCTAAAGGCGAAGCTGTGCTGAATGCGATTAAGGAACGCAGGACGATTGGTCGTGTGAAGCAGGATAATGTTCCACGAGGTGTTATAGAGCAGCTGCTTGAAGCGGCAACGTGGGCGCCGAGTCATTACAATACACAGCCATGGAAGTTTATCGTCATGACCGGAGAAGGGCGCAAGCAGCTAGGGGAAGGCTACGCTAACGTATATACCGCAACAACTGGTGATACAGATCCATTGAAGCGCGAGAAGGAAGCAAAAAAAGCGTATCGTGCGCCTGTCGTGATTGCAGCGATCTGTTCTCCGTCAGTTGATCCACGCGCAACGCTTGATGAGGAGCTTGCAGCGGCGCATGCTGCGGTGCAAAATATGCTGCTTGCGGCACATGCACTAGAGATAGGTGCAATATGGCGTTCAGGTGCTCCGATGTACCATGAGGCCATGCATCGTCAATTTGGTTTGCAGGACAATGAGAAGCTGATTGGCTTCATCTATGCTGGCTATCCGGATATGACGCCATCTGCGCCAAGTCGACGCTCGGTTGATGAAGTGACGAAGTGGGTTGAAGCATAACAAGTGCACGACACTTGGTTATGTAGTTCAATAGATAGACGCTTAAGTATTAGAGAGTGTGTGGAGGCTGAGCTGACAGGTTCAGCTTCTGCACACTTTTTGTTGTGTGAAGAAGCTCCATACTTCAGAAGCAACTAAAAAGCACCTCAAGATCACTGGAAAATGAAGCTTGAGATGCTTTTTATAGCATAAAATAAATAAGTCATATAAATAGGATGTACATAAACATCGTTCATAAAAGCTATGTTAGTTTTTTTACCGTGAAATTTTCACTTAACAGGTACCAGTTCATATCGGCCTGAATGCCAAGCTTCCAATAGCTGATCCCCCGGAGTCCGTACTGCTTTACCAAGTTAAACTT
The DNA here is from genome assembly GCF_042659865.1 of Paenibacillus septentrionalis. NCBI lineage: Bacteria > Bacillati > Bacillota > Bacilli > Caryophanales > Paenibacillaceae > Paenibacillus > Paenibacillus septentrionalis. The sequence goes on along the minus strand of NZ_JBHSTE010000003.1, from coordinate 80,158 downwards.
GGCCTGCAAGCTTCTAGCATCCTCAAACCATACAACATGTTCTTTTCTCTCTGAATCATAAAACGAAAAATGTGGAGACTGAGCAGTGTTGTCATATTCAATCGCAGCCTTTTGCTCTCTAGCAAGTCTGACGGCTGCTTCTGTACTAAGCGCGGCTGCACGAGACTCCCCTTCTACAAATGGCAGCGTCCAGTGATACCCATATAGCGGTACGCCCATCATAATTTTGTTAGCAGGCATTTCGCTCAAGGCATAATTAATCACTTTTGTCACCTCGTTAAGCGGTGCTACAGCACGAGGCGGACCGCCAGTCCAGCCCCATTCATAGGTCATGATGATGACAAAATCAACGATTTCGCCATGCGCTCGGTAATCATGGGCCTCATATAGCTTCCCCTTCTGCTCGGCGCTAGTTTTTGGGGCAACAGCGGTGGAAACCAGCCAGCCAAATTGATGCAGATGTTGTGTGATGTCTCGTAAAAAGGAGTTGTAAAGCTCGCGATCCTCTGGCGGTATATATTCAAAGTCAATGTTGAGAGCCTTGAAGCCTCGCTCCTGCATTGTATTAGAAACAGTCGTTATTAGATGGGTATACGAAAGTTGATTATTCAATACCTCGTGAATAAGCTCGCTCGAAAAGCCTTCATTCGCTATGTTCGTTATCGCCATCATCGGAGCTACGCCGCTCGCAAGCGCAGCCTCAATTAGCTTCGCATCATCCGGCTCAACGAGTGTGCCGTCTTCTTTAATATGATAGCTAAATATCGTAACGTACGTTAATTCATCACCTAGCTGCTTAATTTCAGCTGCCGCTTCATCCCCCATACGTTCCATGTATCCATTTACTTCAATAGCAGTAAGTGTCGGTGAAGGAATGATCAATACCTGACCAGGCTGAATCAGTGCTGGGTTGGTAATCTGGTTGGCTGCAGCCAGCTCTGTCAGGCTTAGTCCATATTGTCTGGCTATTGCCCATAGCGATTCGCCACTAGCCACACGATGGGTGCGGTTGCCAGTAGGTGAAGGAATGATGAGAGCCTGACCAACTACTAGCGAATCACTATCTGCAATGGAATTAACCTCAATAATATGCTGAAGTGGAACGCCATACTGCTGGGCTAGATTCCATAATGAGTCGTTTCGCCTTACGGTATGAATTTGCATAACCGATAACATGCCTCCTTTCATCGTTCAGCTCTCTATAAGATCGAGCATGCAATATGCTAATGTATATTCCTTCTTCTTGGTCGATAGTATTGATTTGTCATAAAGATTGCATGTCGTAATCATTATTCGCCCTACAAGTGACGTATGATGTTAGTTTTTTTATTTCTTGCAGAGAAATCGTCGAATAATCCAAATAAAACCTGTGTTGAATGTTAGAAAAACGAACTATTAGATTTGATTGTTTCTGAATGTTCGTATTTTATTGACAGTGCTAGCATAGTCAGCTAAACTATAGTTGTTGTTAAAAAAAGCATACTCGTATAGGTTTGAGGGAATGGCTCAGACGTTTCTACCCGGAACCAAAACTTTCTGGACTACGAGCTTCGTGAATAGATTGAAGAATAACAAGCTGAATTGTACCATTCGTGCAGCTGATCGTTCGGTTTGCTGCCCGTTAATAGAACTCTCATTTTGTGAACAGGTTACCATTCTTCGATCAAGCCATCAGTGGAAACAGCGAGCATATTTATGTGTTTGTTTCATCGAAGTCCAGTAGCAGACGAGAGTACTCTAGCTATTGGACTTTTTTATGGTTTTTTAGGGTGGTTGTTCATGTTTTTGCGGTTTATTCGTACACACTTTATATAAGAAGGTAGGGAATGATTCATGTCTGCACGTGTTGGCGTAATCATGGGAAGCAAGTCTGATTGGGCAACGATGAAGCTGGCTTGCGATATGCTTGATGAGCTGGAAATTCCATATGAGAAAAAGGTTGTCTCCGCACATCGCACGCCTGACCTGATGTTTGAATATGCAGAAACTGCTGCTGAGCGAGGCATTAAGGTCATTATTGCTGGAGCAGGAGGCGCGGCGCATTTGCCAGGTATGGTTGCAGCTAAAACAACCTTGCCGGTCATCGGTGTTCCGGTGAAATCCTCTAATTTGAATGGACTTGATTCCTTGCTGTCGATTGTACAGATGCCTGGAGGCATTCCTGTCGCAACCGTTGCCATTGGCAATGCAGGTGCAACGAATGCAGGCTTACTCGCTGCACAAATGCTTGGAGCTTTTGATCCTGATATCCAGGCACGTGTTGCGGCACGTCGCGAGCGCGTGAAGCAGGAAGTGCTGGAAAGCAGTGAAGAGCTATGATTAGCAAACAACAGGAAAAGATTAAAACGATCCTTCCAGGCGCTACAATAGGCGTGCTGGGAGGCGGTCAGCTTGGACGAATGCTTGCGAATGCGGGCAGTGAGCTTGGCTACCGCTTTGTTACACTTGACCCTACGCCTAATGGACCAATGGGGCAGGTTGCCGAGCAGATCGTCGCAGCTTACAGTGACGCCGAAGCGGCGCGCAAGCTGGCGCAGCAAGCAGATGTGATCACGTATGAATTTGAAAATGTAAGCTCTGAAGTAGCTGGTATGCTGATGCAGGAGGCGTATGTGCCGCAGGGCAATCAACTGCTGCATACGACGCAGCATCGCTTGCGTGAGAAGCGGGCGATTGAAGCGGCTGGTGTACAGGTTGCGCCATATCGCGAAATCACGTCTGTAGAGGAGCTGCGACAAGCCGTTGAGCAATTCGGGACGCCTTGTGTGCTGAAAACCGCAACTGGCGGATATGACGGCAAAGGTCAATGGGTGATACGCAGTCTGGATGAAGTAGAGGAGGCGTTCTCTACGCTGTCCAAGGCAAAAACGGAGCTTGTGCTGGAGCAATTTATTCATTTCTCGAAAGAGATTTCCGTTATTGCGGCACGTAGTCCTCGGGGCGAAGTAAAGGTGTTTCCTGCGGCAGAGAATATTCATGTGAGCAACATCCTGCATTTGTCGATTGTACCTGCTCGCATCTCTGATGTTTTGCGGGCGGAGGCTGAGCAGCTCGCGTTGAAAATCGCAGAAGGCTTGCAGGCAGTTGGTCTGATCGCCGTCGAAATGTTCGTCACGGATGATGAGCAGCTGTACGTGAATGAGCTCGCGCCAAGACCGCATAACAGCGGGCACTATACGATGGAGGCATGCTTGACCTCGCAATTCGAGCAGCATGTTAGAGCGGTATGTAATTTGCCGCTTGGCGATCCGTCACTCACAACACCAGTTGTGATGGTAAATGTGCTTGGTCAGCATGTCGAGCCGTTGCTGGACCGCATGGCGACTGAGGATGAGCTCGCCAAGGAGCTGCACGTAACAGCGAAAGTCCATCTGTATGGGAAGGCTGAAGCGGCTCACAATCGTAAAATGGGACATGTGAATGTGCTAGCTTCCAGCATCGAACAAGCTATGGCGTGGATTGAACGCACAGGCATTTGGAAAGATGAATGGAGCAGCTGGAATAAATAATAAAGAGTTGGAAGGGTGTACGTAATGTTAGATCGTTATAGCAGACCAGAAATGAGAGCTATCTGGACAGAGCAAAACAAATTTCAAGCGTGGCTGGAGGTTGAGCTTTGCTCCTGCGAGGCATGGGTTGAGCTAGGTGTTATTCCTCGCGAGGACGTTGAGGCGCTTCGTGCGAAAGCAAGCTTTGATATTGACCGCATTTATGAAATCGAGCAGGAAACGCGTCATGATGTAATTGCTTTTACTCGTGCCGTATCTGAAACGGTAGGTCCTGAACGTAAATGGGTGCATTACGGTTTAACTTCTACTGACGTAGTTGATACAGCAAATGGATATTTGCTTCGTCAAGCAAATGAAATTTTGCGCAAGGATATTGAGAATTTTATCGCCATTGTTCGTGACAAAGCGATTCAATATAAAGACACACCAATGATGGGCCGTACGCATGGCGTTCATGCAGAGCCGACAACATTCGGCTTGAAGCTGGCGCTATGGTATGAGGAAATGAAGCGTAATCTGGAGCGTTTTGAGCATGCGGCTGACAATGTACAATACGGTAAAATTTCCGGTGCAGTTGGTACTTATGCGAACATCGATCCGTTCGTTGAGCAGTTTGTATGCCAAAAGCTAGGCATTAAAGCAGCTCCGATCTCTACTCAAACGCTTCAGCGTGACCGCCATGCGGAATATATGGCGACATTAGCGCTTGTTGCAACGTCACTTGATAAATTCGCAACAGAAATTCGTGCGCTGCAAAAAAGTGAGTTCCGCGAGGTTGAGGAAGCATTCGCAAAGGGACAAAAAGGCTCTTCTGCAATGCCGCACAAACGCAACCCAATTGGCTGCGAAAACATTTCCGGCTTGTCTCGCGTCATTCGCGGTCATATGCTGACTGCTTATGAAAATGTAACGCTATGGCATGAGCGCGATATCTCGCATTCCTCTGCTGAGCGTGTGATTTTGCCGGATGCAACGATGCTGCTGAACTACATGCTGAATCGTCTAGGCAACATTATTAAAAATCTAACGGTATTCCCTGAAAATATGAAGCGCAACATGCAAGCGACATACGGCGTGCCATTCTCTGGCCGCGTCTTGACGAAGCTGATCGATAAAGGCTTCAGCCGTGAGCAAGCATACGACACGGTTCAACCGCGTGCGATGCAGGCATGGGAAACAAAAACGCCGTTCCGCGAAATCATCGAAGCGACTGAGGAAATTACTTCTGTGCTTTCACCAGAGGAGATCGATGATTGCTTTAATCCGGCGTGGCATCTTAAGCACGTGGACACCATCTTCTCCCGCTTAGGTCTTCTCGAAGACTAGGACGAGGATTATGCTAGCGTAGTGGATTCGACGTCGAATATGCCATTCATCGCTCGTTCCGGTGCTCACGTACCTAATCCGTACGCTGCGCTCCTCACTTCACTAGCTTCATGGCATCTTCTCGGTCCTAGCCTCCGAGAAATTCGAGGATGTCCTCGTGAGTAACACCATGTGAAGCTTCGAGGGTGTCGCTCCGTGGAAAATCGTCGTGGGCTTGCTCGTGAGAAGCTGCATGAGTAATCTACCGAGGAAAAGGCCTCGTGAGTTTCTCGTTGAGGTCGTGAAGTTCGGCAACATGGTTGCCTGCTTCACAGAAAGGCTTCGAGGGTGCAGCTACGTGTGAAGTCAACGTGGGGCTACTCGAAAGGAATACGTGAGTGACTTCAAGGGAAAGACCTCGTGGGTTTCTCGTTGAGGTCGTGAAGTTCGGCAACATGGTTGCTTGCTTCACGCAAAAGCTTCTGGGGTTGATGTTCTTAGGTCGTAAAGGTTGGCAACATGGTTGCCTGCTTCACGCAAAAGCTTCTGGAGTTGATGCTCTGAGGTCGTGAAGAACGGCAACTTCGTTGCACTGCTTCACAAAAAGCTTAGTCTACTTGATTAAGCTGATATGAAGAAAACTCCCTGTGGCAAGATGTGAAATGATTCTGGAGAAGCGTAGCGTTCGCCTAAAAGCTTTCTGCAAGAAAGCTACATCGGAAGCACAAGCCTTCCCGAATTTCAACCTTTGAGTTTGACAAGGAAATTTGGGAACAACAGTGATCGGAAGAACATTTCACACCGCAGCCTGGCTATCAAATCTTATTACTAAGCGTTCAATCATCATTTAGGAGGAAAAAGTTCATGACTACGCAAGTGAAGGCCATCTCATCAGCTGCAGAGTATGTTCGAGCTCCGCTGATTTATAAGGGTAAGGTTCGCGAGCTGTACGATTTGGGAGAGCATTTCCTAATCGTTGTAACAGACCGAATTTCAGCGTTTGATTATGTCTTGGACCCAGCTGTGCCGGACAAGGGAAATGTGCTTAATTCACTTTCTGCTTTTTGGTTCCAGCTGACTGAGGACATTATTGCTAATCATGTGGTGCATACCGATGTTTACAAGCTAGGCGACCTAATCACGGAGCCGGAGCTGTTGAAGCATCGCGTGACGGTAACACGCAAGGCGGAGCGCATTGATATGGAATGTATTGTTCGCGGCTATATTACAGGCGGCGGCTGGAGACAGTATGAAAAAACGGGTGCGATTAACGGTGATCCGCTTCCAGCTGGGCTTCGTAAAAATGAGAAGCTGCCTGAGCCGATTTTTACGCCGTCTGCGAAAAATGACATCGGTCATGATGAGGACATTTCATTTACTGAAATGAGCAAGCGTATCGGCAAGGAGCTTGCTGAGGCACTGCGCGAGCGTAGTCTTGCATTATACAATTTTGCTCATGCTTATTGCCTGGAAAAAGGCATCATATTAGCAGATTGCAAATTCGAATTTGGTATTATTGGCGGCGAGATCATTTTAATTGATGAGATTTTCACGCCTGACTCCTCTCGCTTCTGGGCAGAAGACAAATTTGCCTATGACATCGAGATCGATAGTATGGACAAGGAGCCTGTACGCGCGTATTTGCTAGGCTCAGACTGGGATCAAGAGAGCAAGCCAGCTCCTCTCCCACAGCATGTCGTCGAAGAAACAACAGCGCGCTATCGCAGCATTTATAATCGTTTGACTGGCAAGGAGTTTTAGGGCGTGTCTGAGAACTCTGAAGCTAGAAAATTTTGCTGAATGTTCGTTCCATGCAAGGCGCGCTTGTGAAGTCGTACCGGGGGTACGTCAAGCAAGCGGAACGAAGCAGGGGGCGAACAGGCGGTGAAAGGTGCCACTGAATGGGTTTTCAGATACGACATAGGTTTCATCATTCTATTAACTTGCGATGAACAAGCGTCATCGTGAAAATTATAAGTCTGTAGGAGGCTATTATGAAGGCAACGGTTTACGTAACGATTAAAGAGAATGTACTTGATCCACAAGGAGCGGCAGTGCAAGGCGCGCTTCATTCGCTAGGCTTTAATGAGGTAGAAAAGGTTCGTATCGGCAAATACCTTGAGGTTGAACTAGACACGACAGATCGTGCGGAAGCAGAAGCTCGTCTTAAAGTGATGTGCGAAAAATTGCTAGCCAATACGGTTGTAGAAGACTACCGATTTGAACTGGAGGACTAATGTGATGAAGTTTGCAGTACTTGTATTTCCAGGCTCGAACTGTGATATCGATTGCTTTAAAGCTGTAGAACAAACAATTGGTCAAGAAGTGGATTATGTATGGCATACGGCTACCGATCTTTCTGCCTATGACTGTATTCTAGTGCCAGGTGGCTTCTCCTACGGAGACTATCTTCGCTGCGGCGCAATTGCTCGCTTTGCCAACGTGATGAACGAGGTAAAAAAAGCGGCTGAAGCTGGCAAATATATTCTTGGGATCTGCAACGGATTCCAAATTCTTACGGAAGCTAATTTGCTGCCGGGTGCTTTGATTCGCAACACAGGCTTAAAATTCCGTTGTCATCAATCTCCGCTTGAGGTTGTAAACAACAACAATCCATTCACGCGTGATTATGAGCAAGGCGAAATCATCAACATTCCGATTGCGCACGGTGAAGGAAACTATTTCTGCGATGACGCGACGCTTGCGGAGCTGAATGCAAACAACCAAATCATATTCCGTTACGCGGGTGACACAAACCCGAACGGTTCAATCGATAATATTGCAGGAGTGAGCAATAAAGCGGGCAATGTAGTGGGCATGATGCCTCACCCAGAGCGCGCTGTAAGCGACATTCTTGGTTCAGCGGACGGTAAACGCATGTTTACTTCGATTTTGAATGCATGGAGGGAACAACATGGCACAGCAATTAACGGCTAAGGAGCCAACCGCAGAACAAATTGCGGAGCAAAAAATCTATCAGCAATTCGGCGTATCGGATTACGAGTATGAGCTAATCTGCGGCTTCCTTGGTGGGCGCAAGCCTAACTACACTGAGATTGGTGTTTTCAGTGTTATGTGGTCAGAGCACTGTGCGTACAAAAACTCTAAGCCGATCTTGAAGAAATTCCCGACAACTGGCCCTAAAGTATTGATGGGTCCTGGTGAAGGCGCTGGTATCGTAGATATCGGTGACAATCAAGCGGTTGTATTCAAAATTGAATCGCATAACCACCCATCCGCTGTTGAGCCGTATCAAGGTGCTGCAACAGGTGTTGGCGGCATTATTCGCGACATTTTCTCAATGGGCGCACGTCCTGTTGCCTTGCTGAACAGCCTTCGTTTCGGTCGTTTGGAAAATGAGCGCGTAAAATACTTGTTTGAAAATGTCGTAAGCGGGATTGCAGGCTACGGCAACTGTATCGGGATTCCGACTGTAGCAGGCGAAGTTAACTTTGACGAAAGCTATGAAGGCAATCCGCTTGTTAATGCAATGTGTGTCGGTTTGATCGACCACGATAAAATTCAACGCGGTGTAGCAAAAGGGGTAGGCAACCCGGTATTTTACGTAGGTCCTGCAACTGGCCGCGACGGTATTCACGGTGCTACATTCGCTTCTGTAGAGCTTTCTGAAGAATCAGAAGAGAAGAAAACTGCGGTTCAGGTCGGCGATCCATTTATGGAGAAGCTGGTTATGGAAGCAACGCTTGAGCTAATCAACTCCGGTATTGTGCTTGGTATCCAGGACATGGGTGCTGCTGGTTTGACTTGTTCTTCTGCAGAGATGGCGTCTAAAGCGGGTAACGGCTTGGAGCTGTATCTGGATGAGGTTCCTCAGCGTGAAACGGGCATGACGCCATATGAAATGATGCTTTCTGAGTCGCAAGAGCGCATGCTGTTCGTCGTTGAGCCGCAGCATGAAGCACAAGCGAAGGAAATCTTCGATCGTTGGGGCGTTATTTGCGTGAAGGTTGGTAAAGTAACGGATGATGGTCGCCTGCGTCTGTTCCATCAAGGCGAGGAAGTTGCAGATATGCCGGTTAAGGCGCTTGTTGATGAGTGTCCTGTATACAATCAACCGTCTGCTGAGCCAGCATACTATCAGCAATTCTCTGATGTGGACACAGCTGATTTTGCAGAGATCACCGATCTAAACGGTACACTGGAGCAAATTCTTTCTTCTCCTACTGTAGCGAGCAAGGAATGGGTCTACAATCAGTATGACTATATGGTACGTACGGCAACTGCGGTACAGCCTGGCTCTGATGCAGCTGTCGTGCTTGTTGACGGTACGCGCAAGGCGCTTGCGATGACAACTGACTGCAACAGCCGCTATGTGTATCTTGATCCACAGGTTGGCGGACGCATTGCAGTGTCTGAAGCAGCACGCAATATCGTGTGCTCCGGTGCTGAGCCGCTTGCGATTACTGATAACTTGAACTTCGGTTCTCCAGAAAAGCCGGAAGTATTCTGGCAAATCGAAAAATCCGCAGACGGAATCAGCGAGGCTTGTGAGGCACTTGCGACTCCAGTAATCGGCGGTAACGTAAGCTTGTACAATGAAAATGCGAAAGGCGCTATCTACCCAACGCCAGTAATCGGCATGGTAGGTCTTGTGCACGATGTTGATGATATTACAACGCAAAGCTTCAAGAAAGAAGGAGATGTTATTATCCTTCTTGGCGAGACAAAGGCTGAATTTGGCGGTTCTGAGCTGCAATATGTGAAGAACGGTTCGCCTTCAGGTCGTCCTCCAGTCCTTGATCTTGAAGTTGAAAAAACGCTTCAGCAATCCGTGCTTTCAGCGATCCAAAGCGGTCTTGTCGCTTCAGCTCACGACTTGTCTGAAGGCGGCTTGGCGGCAGCGCTGGCTGAGTCTTGCATTAGCGGCGGAATCGGAGCAAAAGTGGCAGCAGCTACTGAGCTTCGCGCGGATCACTATTTGTTTAGTGAATCGCAGTCTCGTATTCTCCTTTCCGCAACGCCAGAGAAAGCAGATGAGCTTGTTGCTCAAATGACTAACAATGGTGTAAAAGCTACTGTGCTTGGTACAGTAGGCGGTACGGAGCTTGTAATTAACGTAAATGATAAAGCAGCAATTCACGCACCAGTAGCTAATCTTGAGCGAGTGTGGAAGGAAGCGATCCCATGTCTTATGAAGTAAAAGACTTGAAGCTTTGGACGGGAGATCATTATAACGAAGGTATTGGACGAGATGATATTTTCGATAAGCTAAGAGAGGAATGCGGCGTATTTGGTGTCTTCGGACACCAGGATGCTGCCGCAGTAACCTTTTTTGGTCTGCACGCCCTACAGCATCGAGGAGAGGAAAGCGCAGGAATTTGTACCGTTGATACGAATGACGGTAATAAATTCAACTACCATCGTGAGATGGGGCTAGTAAAGGAAGTATTCGATCAGCCGATCATTGAACGCTTGAAGGGTGAACGTGCGATTGGTCACGTTCGTTATTCAACAGCAGGTGAGAGCAAGCTGTCGAATGCACAGCCGCTTGTATTTAAGTATCGTGATGGTGATTTGGCGATTGCAACGAACGGCAACATTGTCAATGCGCCGGAAATTCGCAAGGAGCTGGAAAACAGCGGCTCGATCTTCCAAACCTCCAGCGATACGGAGGTTATCGCGCATTTGATTGCACGTTCCAAGAAGGATTTTGTGGAGGCATCACGCGACGCGCTTCGTCGATTGGTTGGAGGCTTTGCTTTTCTGCTGATGACCAACGACAAGCTGATTGTAGCTTCTGATCCTCATGGCTTGCGACCGTTATCGATGGCTTCGATTGGAGACGGCTACTTGTTTTCTTCTGAGACATGCGCATTTGAAACGGTTGGCGGCGAATATATTCGCGATGTACAGCCTGGCGAAATGATTATTGTAGATGAAAATGGCATTCATTATGATCGCTATGATGCAGGTGAATCTCGTCGCGCAACGTGCGCAATGGAGTACATTTACTTTGCTCGACCAGACAGCGATATTAACGAAATTAATATACATGCTGCCCGCAAGCGTATGGGCAAGCGTTTGGCTCAGGAATCCTTTGTTGATGCGGATGTCGTGACAGGCGTACCGGATTCAAGTATTTCGGCGGCGATCGGCTATGCTGAGCAAACGGGCATTCCTTACGAGCTTGGACTTATTAAAAATAAATATACAGGTCGTACATTTATCCAGCCTTCCCAAGAGCTACGTGAACGCGGCGTTAAAATGAAGCTGTCCGCTGTTCGCAAGGTAGTGGAAGGAAAGCGTGTCGTGATGATCGATGATTCGATTGTTCGCGGTACAACTTCACTGCGTATTGTCAATCTGCTTCGTGAAGCTGGTGCTACTGAGGTGCATGTACGGATCACCTCACCGCCATTCAAAAATCCTTGCTACTACGGGATTGATACACCAGATCGCAAGGAGCTGATCGCTTCCAGCAGAACGGTTGAAGAAATTCGTCAGCAAATTAATGCGGATTCCTTGGCGTTTCTAACGGATGCAGGCTTCATGGAGTCTGTTGGCGGTCACGAGGGCGAGTATAAGCATGGTCTATGTATGGGCTGCTTTGACAATGATTATCCGACTGTGGTAGACGAGGAATCAGACAAAAGCTGCTCCTGCTAGGAGAGGTAACTCTATAAGCACAGGCTTGATGACGATGACTTGCGTTGCAGCTTAGTCGACGGCGAATCTTGAACGCTAGCGAAAACTCCGTTGCTCACGTACTAAAAGCGTACGCTGCGCTACTCTTTTTCTACTAGCGTCCAAGCTTCTTGGTCCTGAAGCCTGAGCTTATAGAGCCTTCATTGAAAGAGGTAGCTCTATAAGCTCAGGTTTGATGACGATGTTAAGCGTTGTAGTAGACTCGACGGCGAACAGAATTTTGAATCGCTTTTCGTGTTACGAAAAGCCATCGCTGAAGTATAAAAGAAAAAGCAGATGCTTTCAAGCTCTGCTCATGAATAATTAAGAAGAAGCTTCCGAAGTACTTTTCGTATCATAGAAGAGTAACACGGAAGAACGAAAAGCAGATGCTTACGAAGTGAATGATTCATTCGAAGAATGAGCTCGAAGCTCTGCTTATGAATAATTTTTAGGAGATGACAAAATGTCAGAGGCGTACAAAAAGGCGGGCGTTGATATTGCAGCCGGCAATGAAGCTGTAGAACGGATGAAGAAGCACGTTAAGCGTACTTTCCGTCCTGAGGTTATGGCGGATCTTGGTGGCTTCGGTGGCTTGTTCAGCTTGAATAAGGAGAAGTACGAGGAGCCTGTATTGGTATCCGGCACTGATGGTGTTGGCACAAAGCTTAAGCTTGCTTTTGCAATGGATAAGCATGACACAATCGGGATCGACGCAGTAGCAATGTGCGTCAATGATATTATTGTTCAAGGTGCGGAGCCGTTGTTCTTCCTTGATTACCTGGCTTGCGGCAAGGTTGTGCCTGAGAAGATTGAAGCGATTGTTGCTGGTATCTCTGAAGGCTGCGTGCAGTCTGGCTGCGCGCTTATCGGCGGCGAAACAGCTGAAATGCCTGGCATGTATTCCGAGGAGGAGTACGACATTGCTGGCTTTACGGTAGGCATTGTTGATCGCAAGAAAATGATCGATGGTCAATCAATTGCTCCTGGCGATGCTGTTCTTGGCTTCGCATCCAGCGGCATCCACAGCAACGGCTTCTCGCTTGTTCGTCGTTTGCTGCTAGAAGAGGCTGGCTACTCCTTGCAGGATGAGCTTGAAGAGCTTGGCGGCGCTAAGCTTGGCGATGTCTTGCTTGAGCCAACTAAAATTTATGTGAAATCTGCATTGAAGCTGATCGAGCAAGTAAATGTGAAGGGGATGGCTCACATTACAGGCGGCGGCTTCATTGAAAATATTCCACGCGTGCTTCCAGAAGGCGTTAACGTTGATATTGAATACGGTTCTTGGCCGATTCTTCCGATCTTTGAGCTTATGCAGCAAAAAGGAAGCATTACAAACCGTGATATGTTCACAACATTTAATATGGGCATTGGGCTTGTTGTGGTTGTTCCTGCTGAGCAGGCGGAGGAAGCACTCCGTATTGCAAATGAGCTGGGCGAAAAAGCATATCGAATCGGAACGGTGACGGAAGGCGATCGCATCGTTACGTTCACGGGAGCAGAAGTGTAATGTCATTACGCATCGCTGTATTTGCGTCCGGCAACGGCTCGAATTTTCAAGCTATAGCGGATGCGGTGCAAGCAGGGAAGCTCGATGTCTCCATCGAGCTTCTTGTTTGTGATAAGCCCCAAGCGCCAGTCGTTGCTCGTGCAGAACGAGCTGGTGTTGAAGCATTTGTATTCAAGCCCAAGGATTATGCTTCTCGTGAGGCGTATGAGCAGGAAATTTTGCAGAAGCTGAGAGACAAGCAGGTTGATCTTGTGGTGCTCGCAGGCTATATGCGCATCATTACGTCTGTTCTAGTTGAACCGTATGAAGGAAAAATGATCAATATTCATCCATCCATGCTGCCAAGCTTCCCCGGTGTGAATGCGATAGGACAAGCGCTGCAATATGGTGTCAAGGTAACAGGAGTGACAGTTCATTTTGTAGACGGCGGGCTCGACAGCGGTCCAATTATTGCACAGCGAGCAGTAGACATTTTGCCTGGAGATACAGAGGAATCGGTCGCTGCACGTATCCATGCTGTTGAGCAGGAGCTGTATCCACAAGTGATCGAATGGATTGCAGCAGGGAAAGTGAGCATTGAAGGTAGACATGTGGTCATCGATTAAGATGTGCTGCTTAAGATGGTCGTCGGTTGAGGTCGTCTTACAAAGGAATAAACGCAGGCTTAAAAAGCAAGCTTAGCTATCATAGATTCAGCTCGGAAATTGGTAAGGACCGCGCTGCGGTTAAATAGATTTGGGAGGGTATAATAGTGGCGATTCGTAGAGCGTTGATTAGTGTGTCCGACAAGACAGGAATTGTGGAATTTTCAAAAGCATTGGCAGAGCAAGGAGTAGAAATTATCTCAACTGGCGGTACGTTTAATTTATTGCAAAAAGAAGGCGTGCCGGTTATCGGAATTTCAGATGTAACAGGCTTCCCGGAAATTTTGGATGGTCGTGTTAAAACGCTTCATCCAGCAGTTCACAGCGGCTTGCTGGCTGTGCGTGATTCTGAAGAGCACCAACAAGCGATGAAGGAGCTAGGCCTTGACTACATCGATCTTGTCGTTGTAAATCTGTATCCGTTCAAGGAAACAATTGCGAAGCCGGACGTTACGTATGAGGATGCAATCGAGAACATTGATATCGGCGGTCCTACTATGCTTCGTTCCGCAGCCAAAAACCACGCATTTGTTACCGTTGTCGTTGATGCTTCAGATTACGCTGGTATTCTTGAGGAAATTAAAGCAGAAGGCGATACAACGCTAGAAACACGCAAGCGTCTTGCTGCTAAAGTATTCCGTCATACAGCATCGTACGATTCGCTAATTTCCAACTATTTGTCTAATCTACAAGGCGATCCACTGCCTGAAACGTATACCGTTACGTATGAGAAGGTGCAGGATTTGCGTTATGGCGAAAATCCGCATCAGCAAGCAGCGTTCTATAAGAAGCCTCTTGCTGCAAGCGGTAATATCACAACTGCTGAGCAGCTACATGGCAAGGAGCTTTCCTATAACAATATCAACGATGCCAACGCAGCGCTAGCGATTCTAAAAGAATTTGAAGAGCCTGCTGTTGTAGCGGTTAAGCATATGAACCCATGCGGCGTAGGTATTGGTGCAGATATTCATCAAGCGTATCAAAAAGCGTATGAGGCTGATCCAACGTCGATCTTCGGTGGTATCGTAGCGGCAAACCGTACAATCGGTGCAGATACTGCGGAGCTGCTTGGCTCGATCTTCCTTGAAATTATTATTGCGCCAGACTTTACGCCTGAAGCGCTTGAAATTTTAACGAAAAAGAAAAACATTCGCTTGCTTAAGCTGGGTGAGTTTACAACAGCAGCAGATCGCAAGTCAGAGTGGGTCGTTACTTCTGTTGATGGCGGCATGCTAGTTCAAGAAAGCGACGTTCATCATCTAGCTGTAGATGATCTTCAAGTTGTAACAGATCGCAAGCCAACTGAAGACGAGCTTAAGCAGCTGTTGTTTGGCTGGAAGGTCGTGAAGCATGTGAAATCAAATGCGATTCTGCTTGCAAAGGATGATATGACGATTGGCGTAGGCGCTGGTCAAATGAATCGTGTCGGCGCTGCTCGTATTGCGATTGAGCAGGCTGGTGAGCAAGCAAAAGGTGCGGTCCTTGCTTCGGATGCATTCTTCCCAATGGGTGATACAGTAGAGCTTGCGGCGAAAGCTGGTATTACTGCTATTATTCAGCCTGGCGGATCGATTAAGGATGAAGAATCGATTGCTGCTGCAAATGCGCATGGGATTGCGATGGTGTTCACAGGCGTTCGTCATTTCAAACACTAATTAGGGGAAAGTTCAAAGGCTTGACTTTGATGACGAAGTATTGCGTTGTGGCTTATTCGGCATCGAATATTGGACGCTAGCGAAAACTCCAGTGCTCACGTACCAAAAGCGTACGCTGCGCTCTTCATTTTCTACTAGCGTTCAATCTTCTCGGTCCTGAAAGCCAAGCTTTTGAACTGATAATTTTAAACTTTCAACATTAAGCCAATCGTTTTGAACGATTAATAAGAGATAAAAAAGGAGGACTATTGTGAACATTCTTGTTATTGGTGGCGGTGGTCGCGAGCATGCGATTACATGGGCATTGAAGAAAAGCAGCAAAATTAGCAAGCTGTATTGCGCGCCAGGCAATGCCGGTATTGCACAAATTGCTGAATGTGTGCCTATCGGTGTTTTTCAATTCGACGAGCTAGTCGCTTTTGCGAAGGAAGCTAGCATTGATTTGGTATTCGTTGGTCCAGATGATCCGCTGGCTCAAGGAATTGTCGATGCATTTGAGGCTGCTGGCATTCCCGCATTTGGCCCGAATAAGGCTGCAGCAGAAATTGAAGGCAGCAAAATCTTCATGAAAAATCTGCTTAAGAAGTACAATATCCCGACAGCGAAGTATGAAACGTTCACGAGCTATGACGCTGCTCTTGCTTATTTGAAGGAGCAGGAAGCGCCGATTGTTATTAAAGCGGACGGACTTGCAGCTGGTAAAGGCGTTACCGTTGCGGCGACGCTGGAGGAAGCGGAGGCAGCACTTCAATCTATAATGGTGGACAAGGTGTTTGGCGAGGCAGGTAATCAGGTTGTTATAGAAGAATTCCTTGCTGGACAGGAAATGTCGATTCTGGCATTTGTCGACGGTGAAACGGTTAAGCCGATGGTGCCAGCTCAGGATCATAAACCCATTTTCGATGGTGACAAAGGGCCGAACACTGGCGGTATGGGAACCTATACGCCGCTGCCTCATATTGATCCAGCAATCGTTCAGGATGCGATTGTCAACATTATTGAGCCGACTGCAAAAGCAATGGTCAGCGAAGGTCGTCCATTCCGTGGCGTCTTGTTCGCGGGACTTATGATTACGAAGGATGGTCCGAAAACGATTGAATTCAACGCACGTATGGGCGATCCTGAAACACAGGTTGTGCTTCCGCGCTTGAAAACAGATCTGCTAGACATCGTGCTTGCAGCGATGAACGGCACGCTGGCTGATCTGGACATCGAGTGGGATGATCAAGCAGCGGTATGCGTTGTGCTTGCATCTGAAGGGTATCCGGGCAGCTATCCGAAGGGCAAGGTCATTACAGGTCTTGCAGAGGCTGAAGCAGCAGGAGCGCTTGTCTTCCATGCAGGTACTGCAGAGCAGGATGGCAAGATTGTAACAAGTGGTGGACGCGTATTAGGAATCGTAGGCCGTGGAGCAGACATTGTAGCTGCTCGTGAGCATGCATACAAGGCGATTCAGTCGATCCAATTCGAAGGCATGCAGCATCGTTCAGACATTGCAATGAAAGCTTTAGTGTAGCTCGAATCAATCTATTGCTAAAGAAGGCCCTAGACGGTTATCGGATGTGTCCGTGCGTCTAGGCCTTTCTAACATTCAATATTCATCCCACCTAAATTTCAATTCCTCATACGATGCAATACGTCCCCCTTCAATCGTTGCTCTCCATCTTCCTTGAGGCGTAATAACAGAGTGTTGTTATACACCTATGATTTCTTCTCCATAGCAGGCCACAATCAATTCATTTTTCGGGTCCGAATTAATAGACTCAAATGCTACTGTAACTTTAGCGGAGTAAATGGTGTAGGTGGAAAAGCGACAGCGGTTGACTTTGTCACCGCACCATTAACGGAGCGCCGAAATCCGGTGACAACAGCGCAATTGGAAGCGCACCATTAACGGAGCGTTGCTTAAAAATCTGGAAATAGAACGGACACCATTCCCGGAAAAAAAGTTACATCATTTGGCAAAATTCTACCAAACTAGTTCTAAAAGATTAAGATTTTCTCATAAATTTATGATATACTAGACTTATATAGAGTTGTTGTTTGACGAAGCTGGTCAAGTGCACGTGGCATAGCGGATATCAGAGCTCTATACCTAGCTGCATGAATATGATCTGAAGAACGATTGATAGAGGGTGAATGTTTTATGAAACTAAAAAACTTCTATTTCAGGTCATTTCAAGTTGCGGTCTTAGTATTCATTCTAATTGTGATGGCAGGATGCTCATTGTATCCTACTATTGAGCCGCATAATCAAGCTTCTGCTTCATCGACACTTTTTACTCATTTGGTTGTGAGCGAAAAGAGCTTAGAATCGCCAGACTCTGATGATTCAGTCGATGAACAATTGACGATTGGCTTGTCTCCTCCTTCTATTATTACTGGTAATGCAGATTGGGATTCGAAGCAATTGCATTTTTCAGAGATGGATGGAATACAACCTATTAAGGACGTTTTAGATCAAGTCGATGGGGAGCCTGAGAATGAAGAGCAGGCACCGCTAAAGTCAAGTGAAGGAGTGCAGCAGTCAATGAAAATTGCAATTACATTTGATGATGGACCAGATTTGAAATTTACACCTCAAATATTAGATATTTTGCAGGAGAAAGAAGTGCACGCCACGTTCTTTGTCGTAGGTGTTCAGATCAAGAAATATCCTGAAGTGCTGCAAAGAATTGAGGCTGAAGGTCATCTGATAGGCAATCATTCATATTATCATCCAAATTTTACGAAATTGAGTTCTGAAGAGCTAAGCGATGAGATTACAGCTACTGATGACCTTATATTCGGAACGCTTGGTCATGTGCCGACGATTGTACGTCCGCCTTACGGTGCTATTAACGATGAGGTTAAGGTGCAACTGGAGGAAATGGGCAAGTCGGTGATGCTTTGGAATATTGATCCGCGTGACTGGGATGGTGCTTCCGTAGAGGAAATGCGTGACAATATTTTATCCAATGCAAAGGATGGAGGCAATATATTGCTTCACAGCTTTGGCAGCAAACATGTTGTGAATACCGTAATGCTTCTGCCGATCATCATTGATGAGCTTCGTGCCCAAGGATACGAGTTTGTCACAGTCGATGAGCTGTCATGATTTCCGCCCTAATTGTAAATACTTAAACGATAACCAAAGATTATATCGTATGCTAAGCACACGATATAATCTTTTTTGTTTGGCTGGATTGACACATAAAAGTAACCATGATAAGATTTTAATTACAATTCATAGTATACAGGTCGGAATAATATAGATTTATGAACAGGAGGCAATACGATGGAGAGACAACTAACGATATCTCATGAACAATTGGAGCTGACAGCCACGCTGCATTATCCAAGCTTTAATGAAGGACGTACAGGAGATGGTAAGCATCCTGTTATTGTGATTTGCCATGGTTTCGTAGGCAGTCGAATCGGGGTAGATCGTTTGTTTGTCAAAACTGCTCGTGCACTAGCGGCAGAAGGTAATTTTGTGCTGCGCTTTGATTACGGAGGCTGCGGAGAAAGCAATGGAAATTATGGAGAGCTTGGTTTTGATTCGATGGTGGAGCAAACACGTACTATTCTTGATTATGCCAGCGATCTCGATTGCATCGACCCGGCACGAATTACACTGCTCGGACATAGTCTTGGCGGGGCGGTAGCTATCATGACGGCAGTTAAGGATCGCCGTGTGAAGCGCTTGATTCTATGGTCAGCTGTAGGCTATCCATTTAATGATATTGTGCGTATCGTTGGCCGCAAAGGCTATGATGAAGCACATGAAACAGGTCAGACTGATCATTTAGGCTATACGCTAAAGCCTGCTTTCTTCGATTCTTTGATGGAGCATCAGCCCTTTCAAGAAGCGACTCGCTTTTCAGGTAATGTTTTTCTTGTGCATGGCACAAGTGATGATACGATTCCTGTGGATTACAGCTTCCTGTACCAGAAGGTGTTTTGGACTAGAGGAGAAGGTACATGCGAGAAAGAGATTATTTTTCAAGCGAATCATACGTATTCGGCCCATGCACATCAACAGGCTGCCATTAAGGCCACAATTGACTGGCTAAGCAAGCTGGAGGAGCAAAGACAAGACTGGTTCAACTGGTCGATTTAGGTGTAAATGGCAGGGATGCTGCTACATGGCAAAGAAGCATGAACTAAACGAACGGAAAGAGTATGCAAAAGAAGCCCTCTAACGATAGAAGGCTTCTTTTCGTAGTGAGTTAATAGCCTAGATTAGGCCCAGTTATAACAAACAACCTGGTGACATTCCAGTAGCAATACCAATTCGATTCCATGAATTTATCGTATTGATTGCCATAATCAGATCGACATATTGTTTTTCATCAAAATGAGCACGAACATTTTGATAAACATGATCTGGAACCCCACATTCAGAGATATTCGTCACACATTCCGTTAACTGCAATACCGCTTTTTCCTTATCTGAAAATACGGAGACTTCACGCCATACGGTAAGAAGCAGAATACGCTCGAAATGTTCTCCTTTTTTCAACAGATGTTCACCATGCATGTTGATACAAAATGAACAGCCGTTGATTTGAGAAGCTCGTAACTTGATAAGTTCGTACAAGGATGGATCTAAACCACTCTTCTTAATATGAGCTTCAAGTACCATCATTGTCTCATAAACAGATGGATTTGCATCATAATGATTGACTCTTAAATTCATAACAATCTCCTCCAATAATGGTTGATTCATAAATAAGACAATTAAGCTTTATGTTTTGTGACAATCAAAAACGAAAGTGAGGTAGATTGTATCGGCCAAATATGTGAAAATTTAGTTGAAGAGTATCACAGAGGAGGGGGCAGAAATACGATTAGAGGATCTCTATACCGAATATAAGGATTATCTTGTAGGAATAGCATATCGTGTACTCGGAACAGTTGTTGATGCTGAGGATATTGTACAAGACTTATTCTTAAAGCTATCTAATCATGACTGGGACCAGGTAGCTAATGTGAAATCATATCTAGTGAAAACAACGATAAACCGATCGATCAATTTATTACAGTCAAGCTCTTGGAAAAGAGAACAATATCTAGGTCCTTGGCTGCCAGAACCGATTTTAGAAAATATGGAGGAGCAACCAGAATCGTCAACCGAGAAAAAGGAGCAGATCCAATATGCGTTGCTTGTAATGCTACAGAAGCTGTCTCCACCAGAACGAGCGATCTATATCCTCAAAGAGAGTTTAGGTTATCGTTACAGTGAAATTGCTTCGATGATGTCTTACACGGAGAGCAACTGCAGAAAAATTTTAAGTCGGGCTAAGCAGAAGTTAGATCAAGCGCGACTTGATGAGGTTGATGGATCAAAAGAAGAATACGAAGCCTTGGTTCATTTATTTATTCATGCTACCCGCACAGGAAATTTTACAAGCCTGGTTCATCGATTGCTTGATGAAGTTATTCTTATTACGGACGGCGGTGGTAAGACGAAGGCAGCTTACAAACCTATTTATGGTGTGAATCGTGTTATGGCTTTTCTATATGGTGTTACGGCTAAAGGAGCCTTTATAGGTGACATGACTGCAGTATCTTTCAATGGTGAAACGGGGATTAGGCTAACACGTCAAGGTCAAACCATTATGGCGATTAGTTTTCAGTTCGATGCAACACATCGCATTAAGTACATATACATGATTATGAATCCAGATAAGTTAAGGAATGAATCTAAGTAATTCAAAAAAATTGTTAAAAAGCCCGAATGACTGGATATACGGGCTTTTACTATTACTAATGCTACATGACGCTTCTTGAGGTTAGCTGCATTAAATCTGGCGCTTATACTTACCGTTATACGGGACGACAACCTCGATGTCCAAGCGCTCGATGGATTGCTCAGTAAGGATGAATTGTTCACCATTCTTGGTTAAGTTCTTCCAAGCAGTTGGGTATCTGAGTCGAAAATAATGCATGAGGTTAAATAAGTCAATTTCCTCCTCTACCCCAACTTTATACATTTGCATAATTTCCTCTTTGATTAGCCCCTCTGCCAACGCGATCATGTTGTCGTATTCAATTTCTTCTATATACTCATTCAAACTGCCTTTATAGGTAGCCTTTATTACAAATTTGGGTTCGCCATTTACAAGCTTTACTTTTCTCTTTATCTTATTAATCTCAATGGTTAACACGCCGTAGATTTTCTGCTCTTCCTTAAGCAGGAGCATCGTTCGGGACATTCGTGGATCCATCCATCGCATTCCCTTTAATTGCTCTTTTGTAAACGTTCTTTTCACTCCGGCTGTTGTTTCAAAATATCCTCCAGTTACCTCTAGCAGTTTTAATTGCTTTTCATTGCTTTTCCAGCTTTTTTCATTGAAACCGATGCACGGAACTTGAATGATGCGATCAGGCTCATTGAGATATGATAAATACTTGAACATCCTGATAGGTGGTATGGTTGAATACTGTCTAAATGTATTGGCTGGCATATGCAGGATAGAAAAGAGTGAGGTACGCTCATAAAACGAGTTCGTTAGCATGATTTCCTCTATTGAATCCTCCGTAACATATAGCCATGTATTATAGCGATTCTCAGGGAAGCGATAAACACGCTCAACAATTTCAGAATCGAGTGTTTGCAATGCTCGATGCGATACGATAATTGCACGAGTTTGTCCCCAATCAATTCTAACCTGTGCCGAGGAGTAAAGGTCAGCAGCTGCCATATTAACTGAAGGTCCTGAGCCTTTGCCGACATACGTATTCTCCTTGGAGCTACTGCCTTGTCCCTCTAGCCTTGCAACATTCTCGAAACGAATGATTTGAGCATAGATATAGTAGGTTTCACCATCATAATCAAGACCTAGTGTCGTTACATAATGCTGATTTGCGAGGTTTGTTGAACTCCAGCAGCCGCTTAGGAGCAGAAGAAACAGGAAGATGCTTATAATTCTAATCATTGTGAACAGGCGCATCATTATTCATCCTTTTTTGTTTTCTTCGTATGCAGGTAGCTAGGGCGAATTTCTCGATAGCCAAGTGGAACCTGGAACAAGGAGATTAACAGGTTTTTCAGGCTAAAGGGCGATAAAGGCGTAAGATATGGAACGCCGAATGAGTGAAGGCGCGACAGAAACAGCAGCAATAGCGCGTAGGCAATGATGACACCGTAAATGCCAAGTATTGCACCAAGTAAAAAGGCTAATAAGCGCAAGAAGACTACGCTGCTTGTCAGCGATTGATTGACGAGTGTAGCGCCACTAATAATCGAGATTGCAGCTACAACGACAATAATTGGAGAAACCAGCCCTGCTCGAATGGCCGCTTCCCCCATAATAAGACCGCCTACGACTGTGATCGTTTGTGCCATGTTGCTAGGCATACGAACACTAGCTTCGCGGAACAGCTCCATAAAGGTCATGATTAAAAACATCTCGATCGAGGCTTCCATCGGTATGCCTGTACGAGATATTGATATCGTAGCCAGCATCGTAAATGGCAGCTGATCTGGATGAAAGGTTGTAATCGCAATATAAAATGCAGGGATGAAGATTGAGATTAGCAGCGCCGTTAACCGAAATAAATGTCCTACGTTGGAGGCAAAAAGTGGAAAGTAAACATCCTCCGGTGATCTTAACAGTGAAAAAAAGTTGCCCGGCGCAATAATGGCTTGCGGATTGTTATCCAAAATAAGCACAAATCGCCCATTCAAAAGATTATTGGAAACAAAATCAGGTCGTGATGTGTAATCGACCGTAGGGAACCAGTAAGTCTGATCGCCTATCAATTCTTCTAATTGACCTACCGAAATGACCTGCTCTGTGTTTATATTGGCAATACGTCCTTTAATCGTATCAATCAGTTTGGAATTCGCAATGTTTTTCATATAGATGAGTGCAAGCTTTGTATCTGTGAGCGTACCTATCATAAAGGTTTCGACTACAAGCTGCTCGTTACGAATTCGCTTGCGAATAAGTGCTATATTGGTGCTTAAATCCTCAACAAGACCATCTTTTGGGCCCCGTATAGACAGCTCAGAGGAAGATTCCTCTGGCGTACGAACGGGGACTTGTGCAGAGTTAATTGCCATGATGACCTGAATGGAGGGGATTACGCATAACAGGTTACCTTCAAAAAGCAGGTTTGACATTTTGCGAATGGTTATAGGCTCCTCCAGTGTTGAGACTGCAATCCAGTTAATAACGGGAGATTGTTCAAGATGTCGAACAGAAGCGAAACCGGTTTGTTCAAATGCCCGGGAAAGCATAGGCAGGATCGTTTCTTTCAACTCCTCTTTTTGAATCAAAACCTCTGACATAATCAGTATCATTTCAACTGGTTTATTCGAATAAAAGCGACTGGTAGGGGAGCTTGTGCTGTAATATTTTTTGAAAATGAGTATGTCGGCTGATTCTGAATAGATAGACTGAAATTGTTCACTGGTTAGTTCATTCATATCAATTTGGCTGTCACGATCCATGTTGTCCAAGCTCCTTTCTTTGCACAATCCATTGTGTAAAAATAATTGCAAACGTTAATACAAGAACAAAGGATGCAAGCAGTGGAAAATAAATATTTTGCAGCATATGGAGCATTAGATCTTCTCTCCATCTCAGAAACAGCAGACCGAATAGAATAACGCTTAGAATGGAAAGCAATATGGTCCGTTGTTTGTTTTTCTTGAATTGAAATACTTCAATCATTAAATACAGTGATATGGCAGTTCTTATAATTGAACCCGAAAGCCATTGATAGATAGATAAAAAATCGACATGCTGCATCAGCTCGCCAAGACTTAATATTTTCCATTGATCGAAGGTCGTATGACGCTGCTTGATAGCTTCGGTTGGACCAAATTCTGTAATGCCACCGGTAATCGGACCAATCACGATCATAAGGAAAAAGAGAGCCAGAAGCAACAGCTGTATCTTGGTGAACTTCTTTTTGATATGGTGCGCGAACAGAATCATGATCCATATATCCATTAAGGAAGAAAGCACATAGAAGCTCCCATGAATAGCAGGGGTATAGCCATGATCGAATATAGGAAACAGCAATGACATGTCCTTGTATTTTGTGTTGGAGAACGATACGAAATAGCCAAGAAACGTCACAAGCGGCAATAGGATGGACGAGACAACCGCGATGGATTGCAGTCCAGAGATTGCCATGCCGAAACAAAGCAGCAGCATAACTAAGGAAATCGCTGCAATAGGTGTTTGTTGCAGATAAGTGGAGTTAGTCCACATCATCGTATCGATGACAGTATAGAGTGCATTGAAAAACAAGATGCACGCAAATACGATTTTCATGCACCATGTTGCGATTTTACCCCAGTGCTGGTCAAGAAAATCGATAAATGAGCGGCCATCTAGCTTATGAATCACTCGGAAATAGATGTAAATCCAAAAAATAAAGAATGGAGCTGCAATCAGTACAGATACCCATGAATCCCGTCCAGCAACGTTCAAAATTACAGGAAGTGCCATGACGTGGGAAACCAGTCCCGTACTTAAGATGATCGTAGAAATGGCAAGCCATAAGCTTATATTCCCACGTTGAAAATCCATATCGCTTCATTCCCTCACTAATTGTTACCATTAGGATGTGATAGCAATTGGATTTTTAGTCGTTAATTGGAGAAAAAATCAAGACATGCTTTTCAATCTATGATTAAATAAAAGAGTGATTAAAGTCGAAGGCATCTAAT
Source organism: Paenibacillus septentrionalis (assembly GCF_042659865.1). Classification (NCBI taxonomy): domain Bacteria; kingdom Bacillati; phylum Bacillota; class Bacilli; order Caryophanales; family Paenibacillaceae; genus Paenibacillus; species Paenibacillus septentrionalis. The sequence goes on along the minus strand of NZ_JBHSTE010000003.1, from coordinate 55,217 downwards.
TGAGGAGGTATAACAACTAAAATGAAGCGAAAATTTGGACTCATTACATTATGGATTGCATTGTTGGTGATAAGTGCCTGTGGGCAAGACAATAACAAAAATACGCCACCGGTTGAATCACCGCCAGTGGTAGTGGAATCAACTCCAGAGCCAACACCTGCTTTATATGAGCATTATGCATTATTGTCTGGGCACGGGATGTTGGAGCCTAATCAAGCCCGTCCAGTCGCGGTTTTGATTAATAATTTGGCACCTGCACGACCGCAAAGCGGATTAACAGAGGCTGATGTCATCTGGGAAGTGCTTGCGGAGGGTGGGATTACAAGGCTTGTAGCAATTTTCCAAAGTGCAAGCGAGGCTGATTTTGATATTGGTCCGGTTCGCAGCAACCGTCCTTATTTTATTAGATTAGCGGACACCTATGGAGCGATTATTGCACATGCAGGAGCGAGCAATGATGCGTACGCGATTCTGCAGCGGCAAAACAAGCCGTATTTAGATGAAATAAAAAATGCTGGCGCTTATTACTGGCGAAGCTCAGAGCGTAAAGCACCACATAATTTATATACGAACTTAGGCAAGCTTCGTGAAGGAGCAAGTAAAAAGGGATATGCGGAGGAAGCAGCGATTCAAGGCTATCGTTTTATGAGCGAGATGGAAGCTGAAGAGATTCCAGTAGGCTCCATTAAGCAGCTGGAAGTACAGTTTCAGCTTAAAAACTATCGTGTAGGCTATCAATTTGATGAGAGTGAGCGTGTCTATCTTCGCAGTATTAATGATGAGCCTCATATTGATAAAAACAACGAGAAGCAGCTGTTTGCGTCTAATCTTATTTTTATGCAGACCGCTCATCAGGTGCTTGATAGCGAAGGCAGGTTAAGTGTGAATCTGGAATCAGGTGGGGACGCCCTCGTAATCCAAAATGGTCTTGCTGTTGAAGGATCATGGATACTTGCCCAGGACGGGATGATTCGCTTTATGAAGGATGGAACAGAGATCAAGCTGCTGCCAGGGAAAAGTATTATCCATATACTACCAGAGGGAAAGGCTATTACCGAGCATGCAGTATGGGAATAATTGAAATGATATTAATCGACCTGATTCGCCGTTCGTTTTGCGAAGATGGTCGAATTTTTTCATATTTGTGAAAAAAATTATTAATGTTTCATTAAATTTTACATTCCGTTAACAAATGAAGGTTACACTATTTCATGGCGAACAAGCATCTGAGGTTGTGAGCTACCATTCTGTAGGATAAGGGGATTGACATTTGACATGTTTAACAAGAACAAAAAAGATATTTTCTTCAGTACCTTTGAAGAGATGGCAGATACCATTGTAGAAGCAGCGGAATACTTCGCCAAAGGTGTAACGGATCTCTCCGATATTGAATCGTTTGTTAAAAAGATGAAGGAGTATGAAAGCAGCTGTGACGCGAACACGCATACGATATTGAGTGAGCTGAATAAGGTGTTCATTACACCTATTGAACGTGACGATATTATGGCGTTAACGACTTCTTTGGATGATGTGATGGATGGTCTTGAAGCAACAAGCATGCGTTTCTTAATGTATGGCGTAAAAGAAAAGGACGAGCATATTACGGGCTTTGCAGATATTCTTGTTCGTTCAGCTCATCAAATCAAAAGCGCGATTCAACTACTTACTCAGAAGAAGCTTTTGCCGATTCGTGAACATAATATAGCGATTCATGGTCTTGAAAATGAAGGCGATGATTTACTTATATCCTCTATTACGAAGCTGTTTGCCGAGGTAACAGATCCAATTGAGCTTATTAAGCGCAAGGAAATCTACGAGCGTCTTGAGCAAACGACAGACTGCTGTGAGGACGTAGCCAATACACTTGAAAGCATCGTTATGCGTAACAGCTAAGCGGGAGAGTAGAGGTCAGAGCAAATGGAGATATATGTACTTGTCGCTGTTGTCTTTCTTGCGTTAGCATTTGATTTTATAAATGGGTTTCATGATACGGCTAATGCGATTGCTACGTCCGTATCGACTCGAGCGTTAAAGCCGCGAGTAGCTATTATGCTTGCTGCTGTAATGAACTTTCTTGGCGCTATTACATTTACAGGAGTAGCGAAAACAATCGGGAGCGGGGTTGCGAATCCCGCTGATCTCCAGCACGGAGTTGAGGTCGTCATCTGTGCGTTGATCGGGGCGATTGCATGGAACCTGATCACTTGGTGGTTCGGTATTCCGTCTTCCTCTTCTCATGCGCTTATTGGTGCGCTGGCTGGTTCCGTTATTGCAGCAGAGGGCTTTGATAAAATCAATGCTTCAGGATTTTTAGATATACTAAAAGCACTGCTTATTTCGCCACTTATTGCATTTGTAGCAGGTTTTATTATCATGTCGATATTCAAGATCATCTTCGCCAAAAGAAGTCCCCATGCGGTTAATAAGGGCTTCCGCTCTGGGCAGGTTGTGACAGCGCTGTTCCAGTCCTTCTCGCATGGTACGAACGATGCGCAAAAAGCAATGGGTATTATCGTATTCGCCCTCGTTGCTGCTGAAGTACAAACAACAATGGATGTACCGTTATGGGTTAAATTTTCAGCTGCGCTAGCGATGGCGCTCGGTACTGCAGTTGGCGGTTGGAAAATTATTAAAACGATGGGCACGAAAATATTTAAAATTGAACCGATCAACGGCTTTGCTGCCGATATGGGTTCTGCACTTGTTATTATTACTGCGACCTTCCTGCACTTGCCTGTAAGTACGACGCATGTCATTACGTCCTCTATACTTGGGGTAGGCAGCGCGAAGCGCTTTGCTGCTGTGAAGTGGGGAGTTGCAGGACGCATCGTCATTGCATGGTTTATTACGATTCCGATTTCAGCCGGGATCGCAATGGGCAGCTTCTGGTTGTACAAAACCTTATTCCTATAGCATGATGAGGCAGGCTGGAACAACTCAGCTAACAAATAAACCCGAACTATACGAAACGGCTTTTGGGGTTAGTCCCTTGGCAATTTCGTTATCGTTCGGGTTTCTTTATGCGTGATTTGCACGTACAGCTTATTGTGCGGCTCCAATAAGGATGAGATTAGTTGGTCCTATTCTCATTTCATATCATCTGATGCCTTGGCGTCTTGTTAAAGGTGTGGAGCGGCGTGGTGAATGAGCACGCCCTTGGCCTTGGCGACCTGGCCCTGGAACATTGCGCCGTACAGGAACGGAACGATTCGTTCTGGTTGGACGTGGTCTTGTCGAACGCACACGTCGTCTTGCTGGAACGGGTGCTTCCGCAGCCGGGTTATTGTTTTTTTTGCCTAAAACGCCCGTTACTACTTTAACCATTGGAGCAATCTGACCTACTGTACTGACAACCTTTTGCACAGTAGTCACGGTACTTAATATGCCTTCTAAACCGCCAAAGCGATCCACGAGGCCTTTCAGTTCATCAACATTTGCATATTTGGTTAAGCTGGCAAGATTAAAGCCGCCTGAACTGGACTTTTTATCTTTTTCTTTGTCCTTTTCCACGACAGCTACAGCCGTACTAGTTGTACTTTGCGCCGGTTGAAAAGGAGATATACTTGCGCTAGTTGTGTAATGTGCTTGAGGAGGGCGTGCTGGAATGACTGTGCCCCCATGTCCATGTCCGGCTTGTTGAGGATGAAAGGTTGAAGGGTGAATGCTCTGTGACGGATTTCTCCGATAAGCATAGGCTTGATTATGTGGAGAGGAACTCATCTTCAATCACAACCCTTTTTTAGTTTCGTTACGATAGCATATGACATAGGCATATGCATGGATTGGATATTCGCCTATATTCGGATAAAAAATTAGACAATCGGCTATTTTGTCAGGTTCTGTATATCTTTAAAGCGTGAATACGGTAATGTTTGAACTATTCCCCAAATCACGCTACAATAATAGAAATAGACTGTAAGGAGAGATTCCTTTGCAATTAAAAAAGTTGAATGATAAATCGATTGACCAGCTCTTTGAAGCGATATTAACGTTAAAAAATGTAGAGGAATGCTACATATTTTTTGAGGATCTATGTACGGTAAATGAAATTCAGTCGATGTCTCAGCGACTAGAGGTAGCACGCATGCTGGGTAATGGCAGCACCTATAACCAGATCGAGTCGGAGACAGGAGCTAGCACAGCTACGATTTCTCGCGTAAAACGCTGCTTGAATTATGGCACTGACGGGTATAAGCTTGCCTTGGATCGCATAGGAAAATAAGATGACAAGTAAAAAAGGCATATTAGTTATTAGTCATGGCTCAAGAGAGCAATCCTGGGTGCAGGCCGTAGATGAAGCTGTAGAAGCTGCCAGACAGCTTTGGATCGCGCAGGCAAGTGACGAAGCATCGCGTGTGAACAGAAGAGATATCCCAGTATATGCTGCTTATTTGGAATTGGTCGATGGCAGATTGATTCAGGATGGAATAAATGCATTGGAAGAAAAGGGTGTTACACACATTCATGTGATGCCTTTATTTGTTTCTGGCGGAAGCTCGCATGTGGAAGAGATCAAGCAGGCTTTTCGATTTGAGCCCGTGTCAGATTTTATTGGGGATCTGGGGACCTTTGCCTTCAATGCGCATATTGATTTTGATGAACCGATTGGTGCTGAACCGGAAATTATTCATATATTGCAGAAGCAGCTAAAACAGCTATCACGTGAACCTGAGAACGAGGCTGTATTGCTGCTCGGTCATGGCAGCAGTATGGCGTATTTCTATGAGAAATGGGAAGCGGGTATGAAAGGGATCGCAGATCAATTAGCAGAGGAGCTGCCATTCAAGGAAGTCACCTATGCGCCATTGCTCCCTGAAGGTTCCAGGGATGCACTCATCGCGCTGCAGGAGAGAGTTCCGCAGGTCGTTGTGCTCCCACTATTTATTAGCCCGGGATATTTTACGCGTCATGTGATTCCAACTCGGTTGGATGGGCTACACTATACGTATTCGGGTACAACCTTACTTCCTGATGAATGGATGTCCAAGCTGCTTTGTCGAAGATTTGAAAGCTATGCCCGGGATAAGGAGAATGCTTGATGAAGAGAGCAAGATTAATCTATAATCCTACTTCTGGCAGAGAAGAAATGCGCCGTAGACTACCAGATATTTTGCAGAAGCTGGACGAAGGCGGGATCGAAGTAACCTGTCATGCTACGACTGGCGAAGGAGATGGTACGGCTGAGGTTGAGCGAACACTCGCACGCGGCGGCTATGATATGATTATTGCAGCAGGCGGAGATGGTACGCTGTATGAGGTTATTAACGGACTTGCCAATAAGCCGAATCGATTGCCGCTTGGCATTATACCTGTTGGAACTACAAATGATTTTGCGCGTGCGATGGGGATTCCGAAGCATTGGGAATATGCCTGCGAGTTGATTATTAACCAATACAAGGAACCGATTGACGTCGGTCGTGCTAACGAAAGGTTCTTTCTCAACATTGCAGGGGGAGGCTTCTTGACGGAGCTCACCTACGATGTACCGATTAAGCTGAAAACGATGATTGGACAGCTGGCCTACTATTTAAAAGGGATGGAGAAGATGGTACATCTGCGTCCAACCGAGCTTACCTTTCACGCGGAAGGCGTAGGCGAATTTGTTGGCGAGTTTATGATGTTTCTAATCTGCAATAGTAATTCAGTTGGAGGATTTGAGCGTTTGGCTCCAGATTCGAAGCTGAATGATGGATTGTTCGATGTGCTGCTCGTACGCAAGTGTAATTTGGCGGAGTTTATTCGTCTTGTCACGCTGGCACTGCGCGGGGAGCATTTAGGTGAAAAGCATGTCGTTCATTTTCGGACTAATCGATTAACCGTCTCATCACCGAATATGGTTCAGCTGAACCTAGATGGCGAGTATGGTGGAACGCTGCCGGCGGTATTTGAAAATTTGCCGCAGCATATTGATATTTACAAGGATGAAACGGGCGAGTCGACCTACAGCTAACGAGTAGTTGGGCTCGAGTATATAGAGCGTAGAGCGGAGAATAAGCATGAAGCGAAAGCAAGGAAAACAAACAGAGCAGCATCGAAAAAGAAACAGCAACAAGCCTTCAGGAGCGTCTGAAGGCTTGCATGCTAAAAATGAGATTGTTACCGTCGATATGATCGGTTTGACGCATGATGGTGATGGAGTTGGACGTACGGAGCAGGGCTTCACCCTGTTTATTCCGCATGCCTTGCCGGGCGAGCGTGTTCAGGCGAAGGTGCTTAAGAGCAAGAAGCAGTACGGCTACGGAAAGCTGCTGTCGCATCATTCGACGAGCGAGCAGCGCATCGAGCCTGCCTGCCCGATCTATGCGCAATGCGGCGGCTGTCAGCTGCAGCATTTCGATTACGAGGCACAGCTGAAGTGGAAGCGGCAGCATGTGATCGACAGCTTGACGCGCATCGGCAAGCTGAAGGTGGCGGGAGAAACTGGTGCGGCAAGTGTACCTAGGGAGAATAGTATGACAGGCACAGACAAAAATGAGCTAAGTGACATGTCAGGCGAAGACATGGAGAGCACGAATGCTGGTGTTCAGCATGATGTCATCGTGCATCCAACGATTGGCATGAACGATCCGTGGCGTTATCGGAATAAAGCAGCTGTACCCATTGGACTAGCAGCTGATGATGGTGAGTTGGTTGGCGGTTTCTATGCAAAGGGAAGCCATCGCATCATTGATATGGACAATTGCATGATCCAGAAGGACTTGAACGATGAGGTTATCGCGATTGTGAAGCAGATCGCCAAGGAGCTGCGTATTCAGCCTTATGATGAGGAGTCTGCTAGTGGTGTGCTACGCCATGTGATGACGCGAATTGGCGTCGTAACAGGCGAGATCATGATCGTACTCATTACGAATACGGAGAAGCTGCCGCGCCAAGCAGAATGGATTGAGCAGCTTCGCAAGCGCGTGCCGAATGTGAAAAGCATTGTGCACAATATAAACCCTAGAGTGACTAATGCAATATTTGGCGATCGCACTGAGGTGCTGTGGGGCAGTGAGGTCATCTACGATGAACTGGATGGACTTCGCTTTGCCATCTCGGCACGCTCATTCTATCAGGTGAATCCTGAGCAGACCGTGACGCTGTACCGCAAGGCGGTGGAGTATGCAGCGCTGACAGGTACGGAGCAGGTCATTGACGCCTACTGTGGAATCGGCTCGATCTCGCTGTTTTTAGCGAGACAGGCGGGTCATGTGTATGGAGTCGAGATCGTACCTGAGGCGATCGAGGACGCGAAGCGCAATGCCAAGCTGAACGGCCTAGACAATACGACGTTTGAAGCGGGTCCAGCAGAGGTTGTCATTCCGCGGTGGAAGCAGGAGGGCATGAACGCGGATGTGATCGTCGTCGATCCGCCGCGCAAGGGCTGCGATCAAGCGCTGCTGGAAACGATCCTCGCGATCAGACCAGAGCGCGTCGTCTATGTGAGCTGTAATCCGTCGACGCTCGCACGCGATCTTCGCGTGCTGGAGGGTGGCGGGTATCGCACGGTGGAGGTAACGCCAGTGGACATGTTCCCGCATACGGGGCATGTTGAGTCGGTTGCGTGGTTGGTTAGGGAGTAGTACAGAGAATGTAACTGGGAGCCCTTGCGTAGCAAGGGTTTTTTGTTGTCAGGATATTTGGTCAGGGTAACTTATATGAAGGGAAATAGACGTTGGTGTGAAACTGGTGCGAATTTTTTTTGTGGGTGAAGATTAATCGGGGTGAACCGTATCATCGGCAGTGGTAAAGCAGAGGGTCGAGTTGAAGGTGGAAGCGGGGATGCTCGATCTGCGAATAGGAGCGTAAATGCTCCACACACGTGGAGTGCCTAATATTGATGATACGAAATGAGATGTGACAGTACTGCTCAAGAAGGTTGTTTATGTGTCGCTTGCTGAAATCGAATATATTGCTCGACATAATCATCGGCAGGGTCTATGTTTGTCGGGACGAGATCAAGGTTCATTTCAAGTTGAAGATCAGCCAGTTCATCGGGACGATGGGCGTAGAGATTGAAAATCAGTTGGATGCTGATAAGGTAATTGAATAAGGTCTATATGGCTAATAAAGTTGAGATTCCTGCTGCTTGCAGGAGATCTTTTCTATTGTCGAAAATGGGAATATTTTCTGGATATTGTATTAGAAATAGGCTATGATTAATCCATGTACATTTGCCTAACGAATAGGAATGGAATGGGAATACATTATAGGGTTCGTCAACATGCGTAGGTGAGAGGATTGCAATTCACTTTGGAACGGTAAGTGATTAGAATCTGTACATCGCAAAAACTGATAAATATGTAATCAAATCAAGGATTTTTCAATAAAGATTCGCGTTCTTTACCGAGTGATGGGAATATCGAGTACTGGAACAAGAATTTGTCGCACTCAGCGAGTTCTTACTTCCGCCCTTGATGGTCGAACAAGTCTCCGGTGACGACGAGCGAAGCCTAGGAAATGGGGCAAGCAAATGACTACCAGACCCGAAACAATTCGTAGAATTGACGAACAAATTTTCAGAAGTGATGCTGCTATTTGCCGTCATATTGAGCAACTTGACGTCATGGGGAGAGGGGCGGTTTCGCAGGATATTCTGTCCAATTTGCGGACGTTTGTTGAGCATACGATGTTTAAAATCTACGCCCATGCCAATGATACTACGTATGACTATCAACAAATAGGGAAAGCTATCAGCTTCGTGAAGACTAAGGGGAATCTAAAGTTCTTATGGAGATTTCACGCTTATTTACAAATTGTTGCATCGCACTATACACTTGAACCCGAAGATTCAGAACGCGTGATGTTGAAATACTATGAGTTTATGCTGAAAATCAAAGCCTTGCTGAAAACCGAACATGGGCTTGAAGTACTTGCAAATCTTGATAAATTTCCTCTAAACACTGATAGAAACCTTCAGGAGTATTACGAGAAAATAGCCGTGAGGCTGAGTAGTAGAAATCATAATGCGGATAGGTCTTCATCCGTTAATGTGCGGTACTATATCCACAAGGTTAAGCCGTTCTTTGTAAATCAACATATTTACTACGAAGTCACCTTTTTCCCCGCGACTGGAAAGACCAACAAATTTGACCGTATAATCGCTTTCACTAAGTTGGATATCTCAAAATATTATGCTGTAAAACTTTGGACGGTCGAGGAAAACATCAGTCTCCTTGGTAAGACTATGCCCATTCTCATCATTGTAGATTGGGAAGTAGCAATTCGACCGATTGAAATAGAGAAGTTTTCTAGGATTTTCGGAATAACTTTGCAAAATCATGCAAGCTCAGCTGAGGGTCGAGGATTGATGCGCTTCTTAACGCAGACCGGGTTTAACCTTGTAGAACTGCTTTGTTTTGAAGAAACACATTATCGTAAGGTTCGTTCCGATATTCTTGCGATGTTTAATGCCAAGGTTAGTAATCTTTTTGACTTGTTTGATCGTTGCCGCGAAATTATCGGAAGTAATCGTCCCGGATGCACTATTTTACGGTATTTACTTTACCATTTGAATAACAAGGTACTAACTGACCAACTTGGTGATTCAAATGAACATCTATCAAATCTCCGGTTGCAGTGGGGCTGTATTCCCTTTGATAAGATGCCATTCTGTACTTCGCCTTTAAGTCACAACCCACGACTCGGTGATTTGTTTGATTGTCTTGACGCATCAAATAGGGAGCACGAGATGCTTGCTCGCCTTATACTCATAAATACAGGGATAAACGGGCAGCTTTATACCCCAAGAAAGGAACTTGAACGTTTCGGAGATGTCGACAGTCTTGTAAATACCTTTAATATGAAGTTACACCGTAGTCCTCGACAACAAGCTCGCCGCATAAAAGAACGAAATGGTCATTTTTACATAGTTGGCTATGAAAATGACACGGTTCAAATCATTCGAAAGCTGATTGAACTGTCATCTAACGGCGTTCAAAACTATGTTAACTCGGTAGATGCTTGGCTTGCTTCTGGGGCATATCAAGTGGACTGTGAAGAGAAAAAAGCCTCATTACGACAAATGTTCACTCAATCATCTGTTGCGCTAATATACGGTTCAGCTGGTACAGGGAAATCCACCCTTATCAATCATGTTTCAAATCTATTTAAAAATCAGAGTAAGCTCTACTTGGCACATACAAATCCTGCAGTTGACAACATGAAGCGCAAAGTTTCTGTCCCAACTGACAATGCAGATTTCATGACTGTTACAAAGTTTATAAAGAAACATAGTATACGCACTGAATATGATATAGTAATCATCGACGAATGTAGCACTATCAACAATAGCGATATGAAAGAAATCTTAATAAAAGCAGAGTTCGAATTGCTTATTTTGGTGGGAGATATTTACCAAATTGAAGCTATCCAGTTTGGTAACTGGTTTAGCGTTGCAAAAGGATTTTTACCAAAATCCTCAATTAATGAACTTTTACAACCTTACAGAAGTCGGGACAATGCTGAGTTGCAAACGTTGTGGGATAGAGTTCGTAGCATGGATGACAGAATAGTTGAAACAATAGCTAGAAACCAGTATTCGGTCACGCTTGATGATTCTATATTTACTGCTGCTGAATCAGATGAGATTATTTTATGCCTAAACTATGACGGTCTGTATGGGATTAATAACATTAATCGTTTCCTTCAACAAGCAAATCCTAATCCAGCGGTACCTTGGGGACTCCAACTGTACAAGATCGGTGATCCGATCTTGTTTAATGAATCTGATCGTTTCATGCCTGTGATTTACAACAATATAAAGGGCTGGATTGTGGATATCAAATTTGTTAAAGACAAAATCCAGTTTGACATCGAAGTGGATAAGTCGATTAATGGGCTGGAGGCTCGGTATTGTGACTTTGAGTTGCTGGAAAGTGCAGCACCGGGACGTTCGGTGATTCGCTTTACAGTCGACGATCACACCAATATTGATGAGAACCTAGAAGTGCCAGTAACAGCTATCGTACCGTTCCAAGTTTCTTATGCGGTATCAATTCATAAAGCACAGGGATTGGAATTCAATTCAGTAAAAGTCGTTATCACTGATGAAGTCGAAGACCACATAACTCATAGCATTTTTTATACAGCAATTACCCGTACTCGAGAAAAGCTGAAAGTGTATTGGACACCTGAGGTAGGACACAGAGTTCTCGGCGCGATTAAGCCACGAGATGTTGGTCGAGACATTTCATTTCTTAGAAATGCATTAACTGAATACTCAACCACATAAATGGGAGGCTGATGAATCTCAGGCTTCTGATAGCGTCTCTCTTGGAGACCACGTGGGCTACAGTGCTCATCAGCGCAACAGCAGGAACACTTCTGTCTCTGTGAGGCAATAACAGCAGCAGGCAATCGACACATGTGGAAGTGGTAATATTGATGGTCAGAGAGAGAAGTGACAGATTGGCTTAAGGAAGTAGAAGGACAGGAAGACAACACATGTTGAGTGTGTGTGTCGCTCACTAGGAAATAGCATATCAAAGCAACATTTACCTGCAAGTTGAAGCCCGACCTTACATGGTTTGGGCTTTTATTCGTGTTTATAGATATATGAGGACCATGTAAGCTTTTTGTTGGAGAGACATCTTTGTACCACTCTTATGTTTAGATCCTATTACTGATAGTTCGAAATGAATAGATGAGATGTGGTAGGTCGTCTCAAAATATTGTCTCTTTTTAACGGTTGCTATTTACAAGACTTTCACTATTTCTGAACTTCTAATGCATATGGTTCAAAAGTAGTATAAAAATGTACTTGCTACTATTCGTGGCTAGAAGGTTGTGGTAGAATTTAGATGATATGTTAAATAAGAGGGGGAAGTTTCATGGAGACCTGGCTTCGAGAACTATTGACACATGTTCTTGCATTTTTCGGGGGAGCTACCATAACTATGGTATTAAATAAAATCAGAATAAGTAACAAGAAAAATTATAAGGTAAATCAGAATAATAACACTGTACTTGGTGATTTAGTTGGAAGGGATAAGACTGTTGGAAAATAGTGTAGAGCAAACTCATAATAATGTCTCAGGTGATCTGGTTGGAAGGGACAAGTATGTAATTCAGACTGTCATGACATCTAAGGCTAGGAGTGCTATTAGACTAGAAGAGGATTTTTTCATAAACTCTGATGACGATAATAGTACTTTACTAAGAAAGCTTAAAGATGGAAAAACCAATGGCATGACAAGAACAAGAGCTATTACCTCAAAGCTAAGCGCCATGAAAATTATTTTTCAACTAAACAAGTCAGAAGAAGGGAAGCGAATATTAGCAGACATATATGAAAATCTTTTGACCTGTGTTTCTAGAGTTACAATGCCAATGGAGGACGGGGAATTATTAAAACATAAAAGTGACGACATATTTTCTCACTTCCCCGCCTTAGTTTCAAGATATGAAGATATAATAGAAATTGATGAAGCATTTCTAGAAGGACTTCTATATATTGCTACTTCAAACTGTGCAATAAGATGGAAGGTGGAATGAAATGAGTACATATATGTTAGTTGACCGTACATCCGATTGGTTTTTTGATGAAGATATCGATTTAGACCCCTATCTTTGTTCAATGCAAATATTAAAAGCTGTTTCAAAAAGACCAGTAGTTGGAATTAAATATAATAGAGTGCAAATGGTTCATAATGTATTAAAGAGGAGATCCCACGAAGCTATAGTTACTCTTGATAATGCTATCGTGATTTTGGTTAGTAGAAATTTATTGAAAATAACTGAGAGTGAGGGGAATAGTTTGGATTCAGTAATTCATATAACTGACAAAGGACTAGAAACCTTGCAACAATTTATGGAGAAAACGACATGATTTTAAAGAAAATAGTTGTTAAAGGGAAAAAAAGTCTTTCTGTTAATTTTGGAAAGATAAATTACATTCTTGGTGAAAATGCTACAGGTAAGACTACGTTTATAAAACTGATTCTTTATTCTTTAGGTACAAATATTGACTCCTTTATCGACGAAATAGATAAAGAAAATATGACTGAGCATGTAGAACTTGATGTCGAATTAAAAAGTGGTAGTGTTTATAGGTTTATTAGGAAACTACCTCGCTCGGAAACTATCTTGGTTGTACCGCTAAATGAATTAAATGAAATGATTGAAGAAAATGTACAAATAATGAACCTTGAAGAATTCTCAGATATGCTATTAATTGAGGAAGGCTACGGTACGGAAGAAATACCTTATGGTAACAATCATAAGGCTAATATGAGATATTATTTTATGCTAAGAGCAGTAACGGCTGATCAAGATACTCCAGCTTACAAAATCTTGGCTGATCTTGGTGGTTCGATTAGAAATTACATAAATAATCAAACACTGATTAAAAAAGCGATTATTGAGGCGTTGTTAGGTAAAGAAAACACTGAAGTTCAGAAAGCAAGATTGAAATTGCAAAAGTTGTTTAAAGAGCGGAGCTCCTTATTATCAAAAATTCAAATTATGGGGGAAGTAAGCTCGTCAAATATATTAAGCAAAGAAGAGTTCTCCGAAATACTAAAATTGAGAAACAAGAGTAAAATTGTTGAGAAAATCGAGGAAATAAAAAATGAAAAAAATAGACTATCAGTAGAACAGTCCAAATATATTTCCAAGCTTGAAACGTCTAATTCTAAGTTTGATGATAAAGTGAATCTTGAGTTGGCTAGAAAGATTGCAAAGATTCGTCAAAGTATTAATGAACTTATATTGCAAAGAGATGACATAACAAGTGTTAGTCAGACAATTAGTTCAGAAATAGAGAAATTAAAAAAAATGATTGTTGCTCGACAAGTAATTACACTTATTCCGGTTGAAGTGTGTCCAGTTTGCCTACAAAAAATAAATGTACTTCAATCATCTGATGAGCACTGCAATTATTGTAAAAATGAAATGAATAATAATGACCTGGAAAGAATATCACAATATAAGAGAATGTTAGAAGAGTCGTTGTATGAAGCCAATAAAGTTAGGACAGAACTTTTGAATCAAATTAAAGAAGAAGAAAAAAACAGAAAATCTATGGAAAATAGGATGGAGAAAATAAAGGAAAAGTTTATAAATGAGCAAAAAAAGAAGAACAATCCTATCGAAAACTTAATTATCTCAATAAAGCAACGTGTGGAAAGGCTTACTAAAGATGAACATATGTTAGAGGTTCATTTAGGTTATTTAACTGCAGTAGATGAACTGAAACTTGAAAAAAGTAGGTTGGAATTTGAAATAAATACACACAAGGATGAATTAGAACAACTGGAGAAAAACATTTACTATTCTGATGTGGATAAATTAGATTTATGGAAGAAAATATTTAGTGAAGAACTGAACTATGTATTTGGAACTGAAATGGATGTTACTTTGGATTCTGAGTACACTCCAATAATTGATGAAGTAAATATAAGAAATATTTCATCTGCTAGTTCGAAAGTTGCTACAAGATTATCTTATATAACATCTTTATTCCATCTGCAAGAAAAAGCTAATATTAATCATCTTGGTTTTATATTACTTGATTCACCGAAAGATAAAGATTTGGATGTAGATAAATATGGTCGGTTTCTTAAGAATCTTGAAAGGGTAGATACTGGGCAAGTGATATTAACAGGAAGTATTCTTGAAATGGATTTATATAATAAAGATCATATTATAATGACACTTTTCCCTGATCGCAAATTGCTGCAATAGTTTGTAATTCTGTACACTCTAAGACATTGAGGAAATCTTATATTAACTCCTGTAGAAATTATATGGGATCTGTTTGAAAAACCAAGACGTAGATGCTCTTTTTCACCGCTCGAAAGTAGCTTGCTCTCAAGCATGGTAAAGATACTTGAGAGTTTAGGAGTAGAAAGGCATATTCTTATCTAGCAATTGAAACAATCGCAAAATTTTGATCATATATGATGAGACTTTAATTGGACTTAAACAGCTATTGAATAAACTTCCCTTCTACGGTAGGATGAACGAACTTTTACCTTAGGAGGAATTTTTTTTGGGTCAACTAGGCTAAGCCATCGTATGATGAACGCTTTAATGAGTTAGCAAGATTAGAGAGTAAGTTATTCGAGATTGCATCATTGCCTCTAAAGCAAGGTGATCTAGAGGATTAGTTAAAGCATGAACTAGCTCCAAGAATGTATCAGCTTCTACTTGAATGGGAGGAGTCATTGAATCATCGAATGCTCTTGAAAAAGAGTGAATGTATTTAGGTGGGGGAAAAGACGGATGATGTGCCTTAAAGGCCTTGATGCCTTTGTATCAGATTTAAGAAAAAGAGCGGAAGAATTAAGTTATTGCGCTTATTCTCCGCTCTTTAGGATTTCAGTCTATCATATTTAATTTAGGCTAGATGGAAGAATGAAGATGGTTTGATTTTTAGTCCATCACATAATTCAAATATCTTGCTGACCAGATGGCTCGTTACGCCCGACTTCGATCATCGAGATATAAGAGCGGTCAACATCACAATGTCCTGCTTAATCTTCTTGACTTAATTCTTGCTTAATGCGGAGAGTTTTTATGGTTTTACCAATGATTTGTTTAATAGTTTACTCATTATGTTCCAAAGGAAAGAATCATCGCGCTTATAATTACATACGACAGATAAAACAGTCAAAAAAGTAAAATAATTACAATTAATTAGAACAATATTATTATTGTGTGAGGAGATATGTATTTTCCTAGCGAACAGCCGATCTCAGTCGCATACATTAACACTAATAATTTTGAAATAGTCCAGAACATGTTCTAAATTCGGGGTTGCAAGCAGTGGAACAGTTAAGCATATATTTTAAGTCATTAAGAAGTAACGATGACATTCAAATAACTAAAGGACATGTATCGCTATAGCTAATTCATTCTTCTGTGGGCGTATTGAATATGTATCGTTTAATATTAGACTGTACGGATTTAAGCTGGAATACGTTTTAGTACCTCAATTTCAATTAGGTAAGTTTTGTGAAGTAGGATGAAAATTAGCTTCAATTTGGAAAGGTATTATAAGACATTGCTGTATGAGTAAATTTTGGTTGAAAAGTCTTGTTATTAAGTAAGGATTATGGACTAGTTATGCGGAAGAAAAATATGCGCTGGTTTGGGCTTTAATTGAATAAAGGATGGTCTTTTCTTATATGGTTTGAATGACATAATGGACTGTCAACACCAAACTGGACAATTTTTATGAGGGAATCTTCTTGAACTGAATAGGCGTTAAATAGCCTAGCGTGCCATGGATGCGAATATGGTTATACCAGTGAACGTAATCTTGCAACTCCATGTTCAGTTGTTCTAGTGAAGTAAAATACTTGTGGTTAGAAAACTCTGTTTTGAAGAGTTTAAAAGTGGCTTCAGCAACAGCATTGTCGTAAGGACAGCCTTTCTTGCTGATTGATCTTTGGATGCCAAAGGCAGACAAAGCCTCTTCAATTAAGCCATTATCAAATTCTTTGCCTCGATCCGTATGAAAGATTTCAATGTCATGAAGGTTTTTCGTCCCATGATCAGCGCTGCTTGCTTTAAAATGTCATTCTCCATTAGTAGTCTTAGAGGCAGGAGTTCATTTTCTTCTTCACTCCGATTATCTTTTGCTTTAAATGAACCCGTTTGATGATATTTTTTAATCCAAGTATCTAACGCAGAAGCTGTTAGATCATACTCTCTAACAATAAGGCTTTCCGCTTGTAGCAAGTTGCACCATTTGAAGCTTAAATTCTGTGGTAAACGTTCGACGTTGACGAGCCATAGTTACACGCTCCTTTAAATTGTTAATCTTAGTCTACTTGCCCACATAATTTTTGTCCAACTTAGTGTAACCTATCCAGCGGTCATTGATAACAAGGTTAGGGATTGGCTGCACGATCCGAGGATGAAAGATTATTTACGTCCTATAACGTTATTTAGTCAAAGTAAGTTTAAGGTTATTTAAATCAAGGAGGGAGAAATCTTGAAGCTGACGAAGGACTTCAACAGCGTTCTGGAAGAGATCAAGAAGAGGGCGAATATTCATATCTCAACAGTAACAGCAGAATCAAGCCGGTTACAGAAGAAGAAATCGAACGAGCAGGAATCTTTTGAGTGTATTCAATGTAAGGATGAAGGACAAGAAGTATGGCGGGTTTGCGAATCTTAGTTAATCCATTATAATGACTTCATGATACTTACAAAGGAGAATGTATGTTGTGAATATATTTGATACAAGGACTATTGTTAATGTCATACTTGTTACTTTTTTAGCAAGTGTGCTACTTGCGCTGCCATTTAAATGGTTTAACTCTTCTACTGATAAGCAATATTGGTATCAAAGAAAAGAAAATTGGTGGATAATAGCTGGCTTTGTAATAGCTGTCGGCGCGGTGAGCATTCCTTTTGTTTTAATGTACGCAATTGATACTAATATTGCAGAAATATTAAAACAAAGTAGTGATGAGCAAGGAAAGAGTGTAGATTATTTATCAATACTAGCCTCTACGGGAGACTTTTTAGGTGGAACTACAGTAGGGTTACTTTCACTTGCAAGCATTATTTTTGTAACAGCAGCTATTTTTATGCAGAAAGAAGAATTAGAACTACAACGAAAAGAGCTCAAAGATACTAGAAAGGAATACGAGATTACTAATGATACTATGATAAAACAACAATTTGAAACAACTTTTTTCAATCTTATTGACATACATCACAAAATATTAAATGATATCGAAGAAAATGGTGAACGAGGAAGAAAAGCTATTAAAATTTATTTAGAAAAAATTCGTTCGCATTATGACGAGACAACTGTAGAAAAATACAAAAATGAAATCATTCAAGAAATGATTAGTTCAGACAACTTAGAAGATATTTTAGAATTAATTTGGTTTAATCATCGTGGAAATAACAATAAAATAAGTATGGTGAAAAATGAAATTACTCGAATTCGAAATGAATATGAGTTAGAAAAACTAACTGACCAGGAATTCGAGACTAAAATAAATAGTTTATATGATGAAATGAGTGTAATTGAAAATGCAGAGAAGGGTAAATTAAAAGATAAATTATTAGACGAAAAAGTAAAGAAATATCAAGTGTTGAATTTGAAACATATTTGGAAAAGTTTAGTTGATAATCTACCGGACAATGTTTTTATAAAGAAATTTTTAATGGATACATATTCAGAACCTAAATATATATTAAAAAAAGATGCATTTGAGGCAATTTATGTCCCCAAAGAACCCTATATAGGTCATTATTTAAGAAATATATACCATATTTTTAAGTTAATAGAAAATTCAAATGCTACTAAAAAGGAGGAGGATAAAAGAAAATATAGGTCTCTATTAAGAGCACAATTTTCTTCAGTAGAACTATTATTTATTTTTTATAACATTAATTATTCATCAAAGGGAGAGAAATTCAAGGAATTAATTTCGAGTACGAATTTTTTTGATGATCATTTGGACAATGCAGAACGCATATGGAAAAATGATCTTTTTGAGATTAAGAAATTAAATTGATGTGAAATTGATGTGAAAATCGATGTTAATTCACATCGATTTACAAAAATTAAAAGTAATCAATTGACAATAATCCTTGATGTACAAGCGTTCTTGACAATATACAGATTAGAAATTAACGGGGGTTTATCCCGCATACGGGGCATGTGAAGGGCTTGGCGTGGATGGAGAGAATATAGAGTGTGACTAGGAGCCCTTGCGTAGCAAGGGTTTTTTTGTGTTGGGATGATTTTGTTTTAGTGATTAGGAAAGTGAAATCAGAGATACTGTGAAATAGAAAAGAAAAGGAATTGAATTAACCTCTCCAGTCTCGAACCCCGTAGTTCATAAGCGGTAATATCAGCAAGGGACCTTAAGCAAGCTCAATAAATCTACAGAAAACACTGATCCAAGTGTGTTTGTGACGAAACCAATATAAGTGCGGAGCGTGTCTGCCCTTATTGTAGCTAAAATCAAAAAACGCGCCTGAACCATGGTGGTTTGCGCGTTTTGTTGAGCTGAATACGGTGTCAGGGCGAAATGTTCAAGGCGGTCTGAATATTGTTTAGATCGAGTTGAATTTGCTCTGGAGTGTGGTAGGGATGGTATAGGCCCCGCTGCATCATGTAGTTTGTTATCACTTCATGGGTGTCTATAGCCTCGTCGAGCTGCTTCATCAAAATTTGCTTGATTTCTGGAGTGACACATTCGGTTACGGCCATTGCGCAGTTTCTGACTCCGCTCTTGGCGTTCATCAAAAAATCCATTGCGATCACGTCGTCGGTCAGCGTATTAAGTCCCATCATGTGTTCTAATATTGTATTCATGTTTTATCTCCTATTAGGTTACTTTAGACAGCACTCCACCGAGCTCCAGAAGCTGCTGCTGTGCTAATTGCACATCTTGCTGTAAAATTTGTAAGAGCTGCGGGTCGGTTACCAGTGCTTGCATGGTTTTGGATTTGGTCATGCAAACGGTCTTGAACGCAGCCATTTCATGAACCTCTAGCATTTCATGCAAGGCGTAATTGGAATTCATTTGGATGTTCCTCCCATTTATTTATTCATCTATGTTCAAGGCTTTAAGATGACTTTGATGCAATTGTCCGTTTTCGTATCGAACACTTCATAGCCGCGCTTGGCCTCGCTGAGTGGAATGACGTGTGTAATAATGTCTCCAGGGTCCACTTTTCCCGACGTAACCAACTCGTACATATACGGCATATAATGAATAACCGGAGCTTGTCCGGAACGGATATTCACGTTGCGCTGCATAATGTCGCCGAGCGGGAATCCGTTATAGCGTCCGCCGTATACCCCAGTGACTTGGATGGTCCCGCCTTTGCGGACAGCCTGAGATGCAATGATAAATGCGCTCATGGTGCCGCCTTGCAGTTTCAAACCGCTAGCTAGAAATTCGAGATCGCTCATCTTGCCGTCCATTCCTACCGCATCAATGACGACATCGGCGCCGCCTTTGGTCATTTCCTTGAGAGTGTTGCCAATATTCTTATCCTGTTCGAAGTTAACGATTTCTACATTGTTCGTTCGCTTTGCATGCTGTAAGCGGTAATCGACATAGTCAACGGCGATGACTCGCTTTGCTCCTTTTAGCCAGCAGAACTTTTGGGCGAGAAGGCCGACCGGACCGCATCCGAGCACGATGACCGTATCTCCATTCTTTACGCCGGCGTTATCTACGCTCCAGAATGCCGTCGTCATTGCATCGGCGATTAAGCTTAGCTTCTCGTCCGGTTGTTCGCAGTTTTCGGGAATCTTGAAGTGGGTAAAATTTGCAAACGGAACTCGTAAGTACTCGGCTTGCCCGCCAGGGTATCCGCCGGTCGTTCCGGAGTAGCCGAAAAATGCCCCCATATCTCCGTTTTCGTTGGAGTTGTCACATTGGCTTTCAAGCTGATTTTTGCAAAAAAAGCATTCTCCGCATGAGATGTTGAACGGGATGATCACACGGTCGCCTTTCTTAACCTTTGTCACGCCGGGGCCTACTTCTTCTACGATCCCCATCGGTTCATGCCCGATGACATAATTCTCCTGAAGGTTAGGGATCATTCCGTGAATAAGGTGAAGGTCAGAACCGCAAATGGCGGTACTGGTAATCTTTACGATCATATCATCCGGTTTCTCAATTTTCGGATCTGGTACTTCTTTGACCATGACATTTTTAATCCCTTGATACGTTACGGCCTTCATGCATTATGTCCTCCAATATGTTCATCTGGGGTTCGATCAAACATCCCTTTACGCGACGTATCATCCGGAAACAAATTCATCTGCCCGATCATCACCGTATTTTTCGCAGAAAGCTGGTCGAGTTGGTATTGTTCGTTCAGCTCGTAAGGATGAAACCATTTTTTGCGAATCATGAGCTCCGTGATTTCTTGGTGCATTTCAATCCCTTGTTTAAGATGATTGCGCAAAAGCGATCTTACATCCGGAGAAGCCGTTTCTGTCAGGGCAATGGACAAATTTCGCACACCCTCCTTGGCACGAATGAGGAAGTCCATTGCAAAAGTCATATCTGCCATTTCCGGCATATTTAATGAATTAATCGGGTCTAAATAATCGGTATTCATTTGCGTTCCCCTTTAATGTGTTATAGGTGTCGGGCTATCTGGAACAGGTGCTTGGAAAGGAGCTCTTGCGTAGACAGCTTGCAGCTCGGCGATCTGTTGTGTGGATTGAATTACGTCTTTCTGCATTAAGGCTTTTAACTCTTGGTCAAAGACCAAGCCTTGCATAAGTTTTGACTTAGCGAGGCAGAGCGTTTTAAAGTTTAACGCCTCATGCAGTTCCATCGATTCATGAGGTGCTAGTGTTGCTGGATTCATAAGCAATTATTCCCTCCTTTCTTCATCAACGTTAGATTCTCCGGCTTCATTGGATCTTATACTAAAAATGATTGCCGTAAATGTGGGTTCCGGATATTCCATGCGGTCGTTTCGAGGTTCCTTTAAAAATATTTGATGATCCAGGCATTTGAAACACCTTCAGTCATATATATAGGCGATAGCAGTTCGAACATATTGAGGAGGATATCATGGAAGTAATACTGCCGAGTGAACAATATTTCGGTAAGCTTGAAGCGGTTTTTTTATTTTACGGGGCCATGCCTACAGGTGTTACTGTTTCTGAAACCGGGCGTATTTTCATTTGCTTTCCAAAATGGGGAGATGACGTTAAATTTACGGTGGCTGAAATCGTTCGTGATACATTACAGCCTTATCCCAGTTTAAAGGCTAATTTGGTAAGCCAATCGAGCATCACGACGTCCTTCATTAGTGTCCAAAGTGTCGTTGCGGATGGAAGAGGAACGCTTTGGGTACTGGATACAGGAGCTCCTAATTTTTCAGAACCGATCAGAGGTGGGGCGAAGTTAGTCGCTGTAGATTTAAATACAAATACCATAAGAAGCGTATTGACATTTACAGAAGATGTTGTACTGCCAACGACTTATCTGAATGATGTTCGATTTGATTTTCGTGTTGGTAAAGCAGGTTATGCTTATATTACGGATTCGTCTTCTCGAGGACCGGGTGCTATTATTGTCGTTGATTTAGAAACGGGTAATGCCTGGAGACGTTTAAATGGGGCGAATTCAACATCACCCGATCCCAATTTTTTACCAAAGGTTGAAGGTGAAATCCTGATGAATCGAAATAGAGATGGATCTACTTCACCCTTTAGATTGGCCTCTGACGGTATAGCGATTTCCCCGGACGGCAAGACGCTGTATTACTGCCCTCTCTCCAGTCGACAGCTGTACTCGATTTCAACGGAAATCCTAAGAGACCGAACGATACCGGATATGAATTTACAGTATCATGTGAAGTATTGGGGAGAAAAAGGTGCTTCAGACGGAATGATCACCGGTTCAAAAGGAAACGTTTACGCTGGAGACTATGAAAACAATAGTATCCGAAAGATATTGCCGAATGGAATCATGGAAACCATCGCTCATGATCCGAGAATTTTATGGCCAGATACTTTATCTATTGGTCCAGATCAATACTTATATTTCATCGTGAATCAATTACATCGGCAGGCAAGATTTCATTATGGAAATGACCTGCGGCAGAAGCCTTACAGTTTACTCCGTATGAAAATAGACGAAACACCTGCTCCTACCTTTTAAATAAATAATTCACTTTACACACTCAAAAATCCCTTTTCTAACTATTAGAATAAACTTTCAGCTAAAGCGCTTATTATTGGTACTTTCAACCAATAATAAGCGCTTTGTCTATGTAGAATCTCTATATACATTAGCTTGCTTAAGTCATAGATTCCAAGGAAGAGCAAAAAGTCCCTATAAGCTATCTCTATCTAAAGATTTGAGTGATACAGTGCGTAGAAATTAAGATGTTAAACAGAAGAAAAGCATTATTAATACTTTAATTCAGTCATTCTATCTATGTTATAGTACCAACTCAATAATTGGGCTATTATACATTTATTGTGATATGATTACTTTGATATAAAATTTAATATTCATACAACACGGTATTGGCGTTATTGATTATAAATGGCTCACCGATGTACCTCTCCGCTGTTGTTCGTGTTGCTTTCAGGAAACATCGTACTAATATTAAAGGAGGAGCTTGTTACATATGTTTTCATCACTCGTAAATATAGTAAAAGTAATTGAAGAGCATTTGAATCCTCAGGAATTTTTGGTGGGGGGAGCTGTCGTTGTCGTCAAGGACGGTCAACTCATTTATGAAAGAGGATTTGGGAACGCAGAGCTGGGCTCGACAAAAAAGGCATTTACACCAGATACCATGGTATGCGTGATGAGTATTGCAAAAAGCTTTACGGCTGCGTCTTTGCTAACGTTAGTGGAGGAAGGACTTCTCGATTTGAACGTTCCACTTGTCAACTATCTTCCTTATTTTCAGACCACAGATCGAAGAGAAAGTGACTTGATTACTGTAAAGCAGCTTTTATCGCACACAGCTGGATTCGGTGGTGATTTAGGAATCGGTGATCTTGTCGCACCGAATGCTGCTGATTTTGCATTTTACGATCAGTGGATCCAGATGGCTGGCATGCCAGAGTCGTTAATTAGCAAGGTTCGAAGCCGTGAAGACATTACCAGGCTAATACGGGAGATAGCATTAGCTGATAGTCCAGGACATAGCTGGAATTATTGCACAGATCTATTTATTGTGGCGGCAGATCTTTTTGAGAAGGTCAGTGGACAATCGTGGGACGACTATATGATAAAGATGTTTAACAGACTAAATCTGAACCGCACGACTATAAATGCAGAGGATGTTCAGAAAGACGAGAATCACGCCAAATACTATAGTTCTATGACTGAGGAAAACGCCATTTTGCTATCACCTTTCCCTGTTAATCGTATAGCAGCACCAATGGGATTTCTCTATTCGACAGCAAAAGATCTAGGTAAATATCTTAATCACTATATGAGTGATCATCCGTTTCTATCATCCGTATTGATAGAGAAGATGTTCGAACCTGTATGGGAGTTTGATCCTTACGAGGGATACGCACTAGGATGGGGAACGAGTATAGAAATGGGATATAACGTTATTGAGCACGGTGGTAGCTCTCAAGGCGTCAATGCATACCTGTGTATGGTCCCCTCTGAAAAACTTGGTGTCATCGTTTTATCTAATCATGATAGGACGCCTGCAAAGCACATTTGTTACGGTATACTTCGAGCCTTGCTTGCTAAGTAGTGCTTGGGCAAATCATTAGATTTTTTAGAAAATTGGTTAGAGGTATTTATTAAGTTCATACAAGATAGTATGAAAATCTCCCGTACATTCACTAAGGTGAACCGTATCACAAATAGGGCAAGTTCTTACGATTGACAGCAACAAGATTAGGTGATAATTTCAAGATAGGATAATAAAGGAAATGTAACCTTTGGGTTCAACCTCGCTGAGAAGTGTGGGTTGGACCCTTTTTTCATTTCAAAACCAGGGGAGGTTTCAAGAATTGTTGAAGACTGAATTGCTATTACAGCGGCTAGGCGAGATAGGCAAGTCACTCGAACACAAGGGTGGTGCTCTTTTGCTATTAGGGGTTGGTTCCGTGGGGGTCGAGATCGAACGGCTGGATGAATATTCGGATTTGGATTTCTTTGTCATTGTGAAACCGGGAGAGAAGAACAGATATATCGACCGATTGGATTGGCTCACAGACATACATCCACTTGCCTACTCGTTTAAAAATTCGGATGCGGGGTACAAAGTGCTGTTTGAGGACGGTATTTTCTGTGAGTATGCTGTATTCGAGGAATGGGAGCTAGAGAACGCCTCCTATACGGAAAGCCGGGTCATATGGAAGGACCCGATGTATGGTAATACGGGAATCGCCAAACCGTCCAACCCGATCCCCAGCCTAAAAAAGGATTCCTTGGACTTTTCTTTGAACGAAGCCTTGACCAATCTATACGTGGGGCTCGGCCGCTATGCACGGGGAGAGCGCCTATCCGCGACTAGGTTTGTTCAAGGGTACGCGGTGGATAGAATTCTATCCGTGCTCCATCTGCTGGAACAAGAAGTGGATTATTTTCCCGACCCGTTCGGTAATGAGAGGCGGGTAGAGAAGAGATACCCTCGTTTTGCGGAAATCATAGGAGAGATGATACAGGGATACGATCGTGTTCCCGAGTCAGCGCTTCGCATTTTAGATTTCATAGAAGAAGTGTATCCGGTCAATCGAAGGTTAAGTGATGAAATACGGCGATTGGCTAATATAGCACCATATCTCAAATAATAAAAATGACCGGATTGATATGGAATTGATAGCCTGTGTCA
Source organism: Paenibacillus septentrionalis (assembly GCF_042659865.1). Taxonomy (NCBI): domain Bacteria; kingdom Bacillati; phylum Bacillota; class Bacilli; order Caryophanales; family Paenibacillaceae; genus Paenibacillus; species Paenibacillus septentrionalis. Next base: position 29,966 of record NZ_JBHSTE010000003.1, on the reverse strand, counting down.
TACGTCTTCTTTTATAACACCAGAAGCGGGAGACTGGTGACGTGCTCCCCATTCACATAACCCTTCAAGAATGGGGAGCAGAGTTTTCGCTTTATCTGTAAGTCGGTACTCAACTTTTGGGGGGATTTGAGGATATTCTTTCCGTTCGACCATCCCATCCCGTTCCAGTTCCTTAAGCTGTGAACTCAGCATTTTATACGTAATCGCTCCGACTTGTCTCTTCAGATCGTTAAATCTAACTGGCTCGTTCTCAGCCAGAAGGTAAATAATAACCATTTTCCACTTGCCGCCAATGACGGACAGTGTATAACCGAAGGGAGTGTCTTGAAGCCGCTTCACTTTACCCCTGTATTCAGCCATACCCATATGTTGTCACTATCCTTTCTGGTAGTACCTTTCATTAAAGTGCGTACTACTATTTTGTTTGCTACCATTTTATACTAACCATACTATGAACGAAAGGAGAACAAAAATGAGTATAGTAAAAACATTTGACCACGGTGTTGCATGGGAGGATGGGAGCGGTATATCCCAAGGGTATTCGATTAACGGAACAATTTATGTCTCGGGTCAATTTTCTCACGATATGCAGAGCAATTTCGTGGGCGCGGGAGACATCGAGGCTCAGACCAGGCAGACGCTTGAAAATCTAGATCGCGTACTTGCGGGGTTCGGCGTCACGAAGTCAAACCTCGCTTATGTTGAGATTTACCTTACAGATGTGAAGGAGCATTTCGAGCCTTGCATCCGGTTGTTTAGAGAATATATGGGAGAGCACCGTCCTGCAGGCAGTCTCATTGGCGTATCAGCGCTGGCGTTTCCTGAGCAGCTAGTTGAAATAAGCGCAGTTGCTCATACAGCATAATGAATGCAGCCATGCCTTGAGTGGCTCCCAGGCTGGCAGCCACTTAAGGCATGGAATCATAAGAGAAACTCGTCGACCGCAACCCAGTGGAATATAGGAGTGCGGTCGACGTAATGTGTTCGCAGAAAATGGTAATTTGTTCTAAAAAATCATTGAAATAAAGCAATTGACTCTGGACTTTACTCCAATGATATAATTTCACTGAAAAGGGGACTATATGAATTTTCAAACAAATAATAGATCTAAATCGATAAAGGAAACTCAACAATTATTTATACTTTGAGATAAACCTAAACAAGGAGAGAATCATAATGACGATAAAAAAAATGGTTCATGTTGAATATGCCATTGCCTTTGCATTTTTAATTTTTGTATACATGAAGCTCAATTTTCCGATTTGGTTGTTTTTTGTTCTTTTGTTCGTTCCTGATCTCACAATGCTTGGTTACGTGATGAGTAAGAAAATAGGTGCGATTGTTTATAATCTCGGACACACATTTATTTTTCCTCTTCTTTTAGCATTAGGGTACTTATATTTTTTGAACAGTCATCTACTTTTAGTATCGATCATCTGGATAGCTCATATTTGTATGGATAGAGCAATAGGTGCTGGTTTGAAATATCAAAATTCTTCATTTACTAATACACATATCCAAAGACTTTAAAGTGTACAAAATTTGCAAGGCTCATAAGATAAGGCTCTTCGAACAACGCTACCAGAATTGCAGAACTCATTCATAAGGAGGGTAAGCTATGGATAACAAAAGTGTGGGAACTATCTCCCTTTTATTAGCAGAATCGTATAAAAGCATCGCCTATGAATATAGCGGCTATTTTAGAATGTAATAATAACGTTTCCTTTTTTACGCTCGGTCTCAACATATTTTTGGGCAACCGGTAATTGTTCTAAAGGATATCTACGATCGATTACGGCGTTCAATGCCCTATTTTTAGCGAGTTCCATGAGAAATGATAAATTAGCACTATTCTGCAGAAGTCCAGCTGTTGCAAAAACAACTCGCTTTCCCTTTAGCGAAGATGTCCATATCATCTGCAACAGCACAGAGAATTTGACCGCAGTAGTCAGATAGACTCCCTTGGATGTAAGAACACGCTTGCATGCCGAGAAGGAGCTTTTTCCTACAGCATCAAAAACAACATCATAGGCTTTATTTGTCTTTGTAAAGTCTTCCCGGTTATAATCGACAACGAAGTCTGCTCCTGCTTTTTTTACTAAACTTTCGTTACTGCCTGAGCAAACGCCGGTTACTTCAGCGCCATAGTACTTGGCTAATTGTACAGCGTAGATACCGACAGCGCCCGAGGCACCATTAATTAGCACTTTTTGTCCTTTCCGCAAATTTGCTTTATCTCTTAAAAACGTCAGCGCTGTGGCTCCACCGTCACAGACACCTACAGCTTCCTCAAAGGATAAATCTTCTGGAATAAGAGCAAGAGGGCTCTCTTCAGGAAGGCATTTATACTCGGCATAAGCCCCAAAGTTCTTGACGCTCATTCCCAATACACGGTCACCTGGCTTTAAATGTTGAATTTCTTCGCCAACCGATTCGATAACTCCAGCTAATTCAGTTCCTCCTATTGCAAATTTCGGTCTGAACAGCCCGTATATCAGTTTTATCATAAATGGATCACCCTTGCGAAATGCGCAATCAGACGGCCCCACTGTAGAAGCATGAATGCGTATGAGAATATCTTTACTGCCGGGGGATGGTTTTACAATGTCTTGAAGAATAATCACTTCTGGTGGACCATACGAGAGTTGAACCATGGATCTCATGGGTTTTCCTCCTAATAAATTTATTAAAATAGACATTTACAACATAGTTTTGAGACAGTGGGAAGTGGTTAGGAAAAAGAATTTTACGACATAAAAACTAAGTTACTAAGAACCATGCTTACAGTATAACGAGAGGATTTGTACCCATGCATTGACTTAAGTCAATAACTTGGCTAAATATAAATAAAAAATTCACTAGAGTACTTTGTGAGCTTGGAATTTGCTATTATACGAAATGAAGAGCAGTACACGTACAAGTTACTTAATCGTAAAATGTGAGGATAAGAAAATTAATAAGAAGGTGAATAGCACTAATGAAAGATATTTTATATAAGTATATGTCAAGTTTAACTAGTCTTAACGAAGAAGAACAACAAGCTATCATTAATGAAATTCACATAGGTGAGTTTAAAAAAGGGACGTCACTCTTTGAACAAGGAGATGTCCCTACAAAGTGCTTTTTCATTCTGAAGGGGTGTGTAAGGCAGTACTCGATTAATGAGGAAGGTAAAGAGGTTACATCAAATTTCTATACTGAAGAGCAAGCTATTGCTTTATTCAATCATTACAAACAAGATAAGTCTTCACCATACACCTACACATGCACTGAAGATTCAGTTATGGTTGTTGGAGAACTTAATACGGAAAAAGACATGTATAACAAATACCCTCAACTGGAATTAATGACTCGCATGATGATTGAGGAGAATTTTAACTACTTAAAAGAGGAGTATGCTGCTTTTATCGCTTCACCGCCTGAAGAACGCTTTAAGGCATTATTAATAAAACGTCCTACTCTAATTAATCGGGTACCTCAGCATCAATTGGCTAGTTATCTCGGGATGACTGCGGAATCACTAAGTAGAATTAAGAAAAGAGTTCAGCAAGAAAATAAAGATTAGTTAAACTTTTATAAAGGTAACACGATAGTTATGAAGTACATTCCTTTTGTAAACTACTGGGCTTTCACCCATTTTACTTACCTGTAACTAGGCAGCTGCATAGGATAAATGGTCAATAAAAAATCGCTAAGAGGAGCATGTGTATGTATCCAAATTCAACTTATATGAATCATTGGCAAAATCCCATGCAATGCTATTGGTATAACGATTGGAATTCCCACTGTTTCAACTGGGACAATCGCAACTATAATCAATATGGAAACATTACATTACAGGATTATGGAACAAGACCATTTGTTGTGAATATAGCCCAGGCATCCAAGCAAAACAACAATTACCGTACTGCTTTATGGACAGGTAAGTATTTTCAAGTAACGTTAATGAGTATTAATGTTGGTGATGACATAGGCTTGGAGGTTCATCCGACAACTGACCAATTCATACGGATTGAAGAAGGTGAGGGACTTGTGCAAATGGGTGATCGTAGAGACAACTTAGATTTTCAAGTGATGGCATACGAGGACTATGCGATTATGGTACCTGCAGGCAAGTGGCACAATATAATCAATACAGGTAATCGCCCTCTTAAAGTTTATGTGATCTACGCGCCGCCTCATCATCCATTTGGCACCGTTCAAGAAACGAAAGCGATCGCTCAAGAAACGTCGTAAGTATACTTGGAGTTTATAGATGTATAACAGGAACATTCCCTTATCTAACCGCCCGTTAGGGCGGTTATTTTCCGTCTGACAAGTACAGATGTGAACGATTGAATCCTAGTTCATATCCCTCATATATTTAAAATTTCCCCATTTTATCCAATATGTTGACATTAACAACAATAAGGATTAATTATAGTAGTAGGGTGTAAATTACAGGTGATAATAGGGGGGAGATCAATTTGTCAGTGGAAATTAACGATTTTCTAGTTCCTGATATCGGCTACTTAATCTATCGAAAATGCACACCAACATGGGAAATTGCTGAAACTGAAATCTCATTTTATGACATTACTTATATTACAGAAGGGAGGGGAATCTATATCATTAATGGCGTACAATACGAGGTAAAGCGCGGTGATCTTCTGTGCATACCATCTGGAAGTATTCGTAAGGCCCACTGCATCGTCGATGACCTTATGAACTTGTACTCTGCTAACTTCAAACTCTATGAAATGAACGGACAAATTGCAGCCGACCTTCCTCTTCCTTTGCTGACGCACATTGGGATTAAAAGCGACCTCGTCGGGCTCTTTCGTGAACTATCCAATGCCTGGGGACGTAAGGAAACCGGGTATCTCATAAAAACTAGAGGTCTGCTGCTTGTCATTATTCACAGATTATTTGAGCTGATTCTCTTAAAAAAAGACCCTACAAGCATTGACTATCGGGTGAAAAAGGCCATCAGCTATATCTCTGAAAACTACGCGAGCAATGTGTCTGTTAAAGAGATTGCCAATCTGGTAGGGCTCAATACCGTATACTTTGGGGCATTATTTAAAAGTGAGACGGGAATGCTGGTCAATCAATACTTGGCGCAAACGAGAATTAACCATGCACAGGACATGCTGCAAAACGGCGAATGCAACGTAAGTGAGGCTGCTGAGCGCTGCGGGTACAGAGATCTGTCACACTTTCGAAAGCAATTTAAAATGATTAAAGGATACTCGCCATCACAATGTCTTAGAATTCAACCAGAGTAGTATGAAAGGACCTTTTAAGAAAAAAATAATCTTTAATTAGCCCTCGTTAACTATATTCAGTCTATTGTCGAAAGGTATGTTCAATGCTAAATTTATATTACAGAAAGCAAGTGTTTTGCCCCCTTTATAAGGTCCGGCACGATAAAAGCAATGTGAAAAAAATATTAAATTACCCTCTTTAGTTTGTAGCTTATGAAAGCGCTTTAATTTATTGGTAAAGCTACTTCACGGGTCACGCGAGCCAGAAATCAACTAGTTCGACCTAACTGTTACGTGTAAAAGTTTGACAGCTGAAGTTGATAAAGTGAATCAGTTGAAGGTTTGGCTAGTCAAGAAATCAACGTTATGACAGCGTTTACAAGAACGGGTGATAACGTGATTGATTTTGGCAGGCAACACCCTTGTACAGTGCAAGCTGTATGCCTTTGAGAGAATGGCGTGAAATCCGGAGCTCACTACTAAAGAGCTGATCCGTAAGTAATGTTGGATCACGTGTGAAACAGATGAACATGGACGCCAATCTATGATGGAGGTGCTGCTTGAATCAACAGGAAATTACGAGATATGGAATTGTTTTTAGGCGAAATCAAGTGAATTCTTTCTTCTATCGAAAATTGGGAATTGACGATGATAAGAGAAGAAAATTTATATGTAAGGCGGTACATGTATGGGAACTACAAATATGAGTAAATCGCTAGTCTATCTGAAACGTTACTGGATCCTGTATGCAATGCTGCTTCTGCCGATGGCATTCTTTATTATATTCCGTTATATACCGATGGGCTACATTCAAATTGCATTCAAAAACTATAGTATTGTACAAAGCCCTTGGCAGATGGAATGGGCAGCCAATCATGGATTCGAATATTTTATTAAGGCATTTTCTAATCGTGACTTTCTTTATGCACTTAGAAACACCCTTCTTCTTAATTTTCTAGACTTACTGATTGGCTTTCCTGCACCTGTTATTTTGGCCATTCTTTTAAATGAACTTGCTTTCAAACGTTTTAAGAAGTTCACCCAAACCGTTGTGTACATGCCACACTTTTTATCATGGGTTATCATTGCTGGTATGGCACTTCAGCTTTTTGCACCGACTAATGGGCTTATCAACATCATGCTAAACAAGATGGGCTTTGCATCCATTCCTTTTCTGAATGAACCTGCGTATTGGGTTGTCACCTATGTTTTACTGGGCATATGGCAAAGCTGTGGTTGGAATACCATCATCTATCTAGCAGCCATCGCGGGAATCAACCCAGAACTGTATGAGGCTTCAGCGGTGGATGGAGCGAGTCGTTTACGGAAAATTTGGCATATTACGCTGCCGGGAATTCGTCCTACGATTATTGTTTTACTGATTTTAAGCCTAGGTCACATTTTAGGTAGTGATTTTGAGAGACCTTACGCGCTCAGAAATACGCTTGTCACAGAAGTTTCTGACGTTATTTCCATATTCGTATACAATAACGGTATTCGTGGATTGCAATTTTCTCTCACCACTGCCGTCGGTTTATTTCAATCCGTCGTAGGTGTCATCTTTTTGTTTACGGCAAATGCTCTGGCAAAAAAATCTGGCGAACGCGGCATTTGGTAGGAGGCTGTTAACATGATTAAATCAAAAGGTACTAGAATCGGAGACTGGATTATCGCTTTTATTTGTGTATTGTGTGTTTTAGTCTGTCTTCTGCCGGTACTGAATATATTGGCACGGTCTTTAAGCTCAGCGGATGCTTTGGTTAGAGGTGAAGTTTTACTTCTGCCTAAAGGACTGAATTTCGATGCTTACATGACTGTTCTAGGAGATTCCAAATACACATGGTCGTTGTTATGGACTGCTATACTAACTTTGATCGTCACAATTTGGTCGATGTTTATGACGGTTATGTGTGCCTACCCTCTTGTATATGACAACCTAAAAGGGAAAAAGCTTATCATGGCAGTCATCATCTTTACGATGTATTTTAGTGCAGGTATAATCCCGAGCTATTTACTTTTGAAAGAGCTGCACTTGCTCAATAATCCGTTGGTACTGATTCTGCCAGGCTCAATTAGTGTATTTTATGTCATCATCATGCGCAGCTTCTTCTTCGGGATTCCTGAGAGTCTAAAAGAATCCGCTGAACTCGATGGAGCAGGACCGCTTAGAGTACTTGTTAGCATCTATCTACCACTTTCTACTCCTGTGCTTGCAACGCTGGCTCTTTTCTATGCGGTAGGTCGATGGAACGGATACTTTGATGCATTGATGTTTATGAACGATAGAACCTACTTTCCTATACAATTGCTGCTTTACAACATACTTAATAGCATCACCAGTGTTGAGGTGGCTACACAGGAAGGCTTTTCAAGTCCGGGCTTGTCTGAAACGATTAAATCCGCGACAGTTATGTTTGCCACTGTACCGATTTTGCTCGTATATCCGTGGCTACAGAGATACTTTATCTCAGGTGTTACCATCGGAGCGGTTAAAGGTTAGTTTTTACGTGATAGAAATTGACTGCGTCAATTTTTATAAATTATTTCAAAGATAGTAAATGAAAAAGAGGGGGAACAAACATGGGATTTCGTAAATCGATGTCCATTCTGGCGATTATTATTGCGTTCGCACTAGTAATTTCAGGATGTACCAACGACAAACCAGCTTCACCTGCTCCAACAGATAGTACAACACCTGCTGTATCTAACAACTCTGAAGGAAGCGGCGATGCTAAATTAGAAGCACTAGGTCTAGATTCTAATTTGAGATTCAAGGAAACTCGTAAGATCACAGTAGAGATTTATGACCGTGGTAATGACGGGGGAACGCCTCCAGAGGATAACTTCTATACACAATATATTAAAGACGGAATGCTTCGTGATCATAACGTAGAAGTTACTTTTGTTCCTGTACCACGTTGGACAGAGGGTGAAGTCATTAACAACCTTCTAGCAGCGAATCAAGCACCTGATGTCAGTATCACTTACTCTTATCCAACAATCCAAACATATGCGAATATGGGCGGTGTTCTTGACTTAGCTCCTTATCTAGAAGATAGCAAAGACCTATTTCCAGACATGTGGGAATATTTAACGGATACCAACATCTATTGGGACCAAGATCCTAACACGGGAACCTTGTGGGCGTTGGAAGCTAAGCTAAATATACTGAACCGTATTAATACGTTTGTGCGCGAGGATTGGTTAAAGCAACTTAATATCCCAGCACCAACAACTCTGCAAGAATTTGAGGATATGCTAGTAGCATTTAAAGACAACGCTTCTACACTACTAGGTGCAGATGCTGATAAAATGATTCCATTTTCAACAAGCTTTGATGTGGGCTGGCGTGCAGATCATTTGACTGGATCATTCGTGCCTGATGATATAACAGATAAAGATGTCTTCATTAATGGCTTTGATGATCGTCGTTTCCTCTTCCCTAATTACAAAGAAGGTATTAGAGTATTGAACAAATGGTATAACGAAGGTCTTATTTGGAAGGATTTCTCACTTTATCCTGCTGGAGATACAACAGAGGATAATCTTATGAAAATGGGTTATGTGGGAGCGTTTATGCACAACTGGGATTATCCATACCGAAACGGTGACGACAGCATTCATGCGAGCCTTCAGCGACTTGTTGGCCCAGATGCAGCTTACATTGCGATTGAATCATTCCCGAACGATGCGGGTGTTTATAAGAAATTCTTATCAGGTCCTGTTGACCGTAAAATATTCTTCCCAGCAACGAACAAAGAACCAATCGCTTCTCTACTTTATGTGAATTGGATTTCTAAGCTTGAAAATCGCGTATTCCTGCAGTTTGGAGAGGAAGGCGTTACTCACGAGAAGTTAGAGGACGGTTCCTTGAAGACAATTGCAGCAACTGGCGAAAAAATTATGAACTCTCCAGCAAACATTGACTACACGATTACAAGTAATGGTCTTGACCTTGGCGATCCTGAATTGACAGTTAAATCAATTGCTAACGGTTATGCTGGTGTTGACTCTAGATTGATTGAAGTAGCACACAAGATTACAACGAATCAAGGACGTATCGGTCAGAACGTCAATGTGGGTGAAATAAAGGCAGAAGATGGTCAAGGTCAAGCATTGAAAGAAAAACGTGATACGATCTTGAACAAAGCTGTTGTAGCACCTGTTGACAAATTTGACGAAGTCTTTGATTCAGGCATGAAGGATTACCTGAACTCAGGCGGTCAAGCAATTATCGACGAGCGTAAAGCGAAATGGGAAGCGCAATTCGGAGATAAAACGATGCTGGATTAGTATCCTTCGAGTTAAAGATTGATAAAGCCAAGAGATTTGCGCATGCGCAAACCTCTTGGCTTTTATAATGGAAAGAATTAGTATGCAGGAGAAACTGTCTGAAAAAATAATCACCACTATATAAACATTGGATTTTCATGATAAAATATGTAAACTATTAGTAGTTACATAACTAACCAGTGGAGGAAAAAATGTCTACAAAAATAGAATTGTCGTCCGAGAGAGCGGAAAAACATTACTTAGAGGGAGTAAGTTACCATACAAAAGGTGAATATGACAACGCAATAGAAAGTAAAGAGCAAGCGATAGAGTTGTCACCCGAGAATGCAGAGTATCATTATTCGTTAGGTGTAAGTTACCATGCAAAAGGGGAATATGACAACGCGATAGAAAATAAGAACCAAGCGATAGAGTTATCGCCAGAAAAAGCAGAGTATCATGACTCAATAAGTAATAGTTACCATGCGAAAGGTGAATATGATGAAGCAATAAAATTCGCAAAGCAAGCAGTAGAGTTGTCGCCCGAGAATGCAAAGTATCATGAATCAATAAGTAATAGTTATCATGCGAAAGGTGAATATGATGAAGCGATAAAATTCGCAAAGCAAGCAGTAGAGTTGTCGCCCAAGAATGCGGAGTACCACAATTCACTTGGTGTAAGTTACCATGAAAAAGGTGAATATGACAAAGCAATAGAAAATAAAAAGCAAGCAGTAGAGTTGTCACCCGAGAATGCGAAGTATCACTATTCACTGGGTGTAAGTTATCATAATAAAGGTGATTATGACAAAGCAATAGAAAGTAAAAAGCAAGCAGTAGAGTTGTCGCCCGAGAATGCAAAGTATCATGAATCAATAAGTAATAGTCACCATGCGAAAGGTGAATATGATGAAGCGATAAAATTTGCAAAGCAAGCAGTAGAGTTATCGCCCAAGGATGCGGAGTATCATTATTCACTGGGTGTAAGTTACCATGCGAAAGGTGAATATGACAAAGCGATAGAAAGTAAAAAACAAGCGATAGAGTTATCTCCCAAGGATTCGAAGTATCACTATTCACTGGGTGTAAGTTATCATAACAAAGGTGAATATGACAACGCGATAGAAAGTAAAAAGCAAGCGATAGCGTTATCGCCCGAGAATGCAAAGTATCATGACTCAATAAGTAGTAGTTACCATGAGAAAGGTGAACATGATGAAGCGATAAAATTCGCAAAGCAAGCGGTAGAGTTGTCGCCCAAGAATACGGAGTATCACTATTCACTTGGTGTAAGTTACCATGAGAAAGGTGAATATGACAAAGCAATAGAAAGTAAAAAGCAAGCAGTACAGTTATCTCCCAAGAGTGCGAAGTATCTTTATTCACTTGCTGTTAGTTACTATGAGAAAGGTGTCTATATAGAGGCCATTAACTTTGCCACAAAAGCAATTGAACTATTCCCTAATAAAGTAAAATATCATTACTTATTAGGAGTGAGCTATTATAGAAAAAAAGACATTGCTAAAGCCATCGAAACCTTGCATCATGCTATTAGACTAGATAGATCAGTAGCAGATTTGTATGAAACACTAGTGTTTATTCATTTTAAAGAATGGCGTTATGAAGATGTGGAGAGACATAAGGAAACAGTGGATATAATTGTAGAAGGAATTAATAAAAATAATTGGAATTCTGAAGAAATATCTAGGATATTAAATATATTCTATAAAAAGGTTAAATTTGAATCATTGGCGAATGTGCTTAGCCGTCTAAAGGAACTTTCAACTGATTCAATATACTATAGGATTCAAAAAGTACTACGATCATTTGAAAAATATCCTGACTTCCACCCTAAAATAGCTAACTTACATTACTTAACAGCTCAAATAATGAATGAATTATCCGTTAAAAGAGATGATGATATAACATTAGCGCACTATACTAAAGCTGCTACAATTCGGCATTTGATCAAGCCAGATAAAGCTGTGAATGCAACTGAGAAGGAAAAAACTCCAAAGATACGTCTTTCTAATGCAACGTATATGAATGATCCTTCTGAAGGTACGAAGCTGTTGGAGTTTTTCAAATCGTTCGGAGGAAACACTCTATTAAAAGAATGCTGTGATAGCTTAATAGGTTCCAATGAGTTTGAATACAAGAGCAGTAATGTATATTTATTTAGTATGACAACTTATATAGACAAGCTACCAATGTGGTCTCAATATGGTGACGATGGGCAAGGATGTTGTTTGGAATTAAAGAAGGAAAACTTTGATTACGTTGACAATGAACTGTACCATAACATCGTTATGAATGATATTGAAATCCCTGATGGGAAAGATAAATTATATAAAGCAAAACGTGACCTTCCAGCTTCATACAGATATATCCCCTATAAAGTTTATTATTTTGATAATAATCCAAATGAAGAAAACGATAAGATAAAGGAAAACCTGAATCAAATACAATCTGTTATTGCCGAGTTAGATGAGCTAATTTCACAAAATGATAACAGCGACTTAAGAGAGCAGATGAAATTGTATATTATAGAGTGCCTAGATCAGATTCGATTTCTGTTCAAGTCCAATGATTATGATCATGAGCAAGAAGCGAGATTACTAGTATATGTACCCCAAACCTCTGAGAAGATAAAATTAGATGAGACTGTAGAGTTGGCTCCGAAATTATATGTAGAGTTGGATAACAATAAGGGAATTGAATATTCATCTATTATATTAGGTCCCAAGTTTAAATGTCCTGAGCTGATTGTTCCGTACATTCAATATTGTAACGGAGATATAAAAATCAAGAAATCACAAGTGAAATATAGATAGTTTTGCGGCACTTGCTCATATTTGATTATAGAGCAAGTGCTTTTTTAACAGCGTTTCGTTTCCACTTTTCGGATTGATCCTAGGCTAAAGGCTGGGTTCGGACTGTTCCTAAGACGGTTATGACAAATAAATCATACCGTTATAATGGATTTATAACGTAGAGCGTGAGCTTATGAATCCAAAGGAAGTGTTAAACAATGATGGCAACTGAAGCAAATGCCAAAACACCGACAGGAAAAGTGAATTGGGTGCTGTTTAATCCAAAAACCTATGCAACAATTCTCTATTTTCTTCTATCTTTACCGCTAGGGATTATTTATTTTACAGTAGCGATAACAGGACTTACTCTATCGATCGGTTTAACTCCGATATTTATCGGAATACCTCTGTTTTTTGGAGTAGCTAAGCTATTAAATGGGATTGTGAATTTCGAACAAAGCATGATACGACAAATATTAGGTTTACCAGCTGCTCCTGCTGCTTCATATACTGGAAATCAACAGTCTCAATCTGGACAGACCTGGTTTATGCGAATGGTGAGAGGCTTTGATGGTGGGCTATTCATTCGAAATCTTCTACTCGTATTACTGCGATTTGTAACCAGCATCGTATTTTTTGTCATTACGGTAACTGTGCTCTCTCTTGCGCTTGCATGTATTGCACTTCCTGCTGTGCACATTATTTTAATGAATGAATTACAGCTTGATATTTTGGAAAATAGCTTTTTCAGTTATTTTCATATCGATTGGACCTATAATCAACAATATCTGCTGTACGTAGGAGTGGGCGCTGTGCTTTACTGGATTGCGCTTCGCGTAGTGAACGGGCTTATGCAAATTCAACGCAGAATCCTGTATGTAGATGAACCTTATCAATCTGCACATCAGACAGTGCCGTACCAAGATCAAATTCAATCTTCGGTTCAGCAGCAATATTATGAACTGCCAGTGGAACAGCCCTCTCAAGAGTTCATACAGCCAACCTATAGAGGAGAGCTTTAGAAGCTCTCTTTTTTTGTTTTAAGTAGGATAAAGAGATAAATAAAAGAGTATCAATTAGAGGACATGGAGAAGGGATTCGCCAACTCTCCAACCGATATCTCCAAAGCCTTCGCAATAATGAACTCCAATTGCAAAGTAGGAGAGTTTAATAAAGCTGTATCAATTATTGTCCATAGATGACAAAGCTTAGACATGCCTTTTTTTTGCATTTTACAATGCTATGTATGCTGTTATATAATCTTCTGATGGTCTTAAGAGAATCAGCTAGAGGAGTTTTTTTATGAAGAAGGGTATTATTTACGGTTTTTTAGCTTACTTATCCTGGGGACTGCTGCCCCTATACTGGCGATTGTTTGATACGATGCCAGCAGGTGAAATATTAGCCCATCGTATTTTGTGGTCTTTCGTTTTCGTTGCCGTGCTTGTTACAGCGGCCAAGCGCTGGAAATCTCTCATAAGCGTCGTTAAAGAACGTAAAAACAGACTGGCCGTTTTACTATGCTCCATTTTTATTAGCTGCAATTGGCTAATATTTATTTGGGCAGTAAATAGTGGCAATGTCATTGAGACAAGCCTAGGTTATTATATGAATCCGTTAATAAGCGTAGTATTTGCTGTTGTGTTCTTGAAGGAAAAGCTTCGAGTGGGGCAATGGGCTGCCATTATTATCGCTGGAATTGGTGTCTTATTAATGGCAATTCAATATGGTCATGTGCCTTGGATTGCTATTGTTCTTGCGGTATCATTTGCATTATATGGTTTAGCCAAAAAGGTTGCCCAATTAGATGTTCTCTTAGGTCTGACCTGGGAAACGATGATCGTCGTTCCAATTGCAATGATCTATATAACGTTCATCCATGCGGATGGCAGTGCGGCAGTCTTTTCTTTATCTGGAGGCTCTATGGTTCTATTGCTGCTATCCGGCGCTTTTACCGCACTTCCCTTATTTTGGTTTGCAAGAGCAGCCGAAAGGCTGCCGCTTTCAATGGTAGGATTCATTCAATATATTGCGCCAACAACAAGCCTGTTGCTCGCTATTTTTGTATTTGACGAGGCCTTCACAGAGGGGCAACTGGTTAGCTTCTCGTTTATTTGGTTTGCATTGATCATCTATACATTCGTATCTTTCAGGAAATCGAAAGCATCAAGCCAGTTAGGTGAGGCTGCTTAACAATTGAACTCATTATAAAAAACGAAAATGGCAGCTCGAAACCTTGAAGAACAAGGTTCGGGCTGCTATTTTTTCAGCAATTAGTGAAAAAAAGGAGAGGGCCGGGCCCTAGGTCATATCCTTATTAAACGAATCAGCTATTGTCCTGCCTCATCCTTTAATTCTTCTTTAAAGCCTTCGATGCTATGTCTTCTGCGTTCATTTTTTTCTTCGATCATATGCTTTTCAGAAGCGGAGATTTCATCTGCAAACTCATTTAAATACTGTTCAGCCTCTTGCATATTAGCTTTCGTGTTTTCAATATTCTGACGGAGATGAATTTCATTATCTGCGCGGTTATCTGGCTTTGCCACAGTTACCCCTCCTTCCATGCAATAGTATCTTGTTAAAATAACCAATCAGACCAGTTGTTATTCTTCAGATTGATTACTTTAAGAAGCCTTGACGGAAAATTGAGCGAAGATTAACAACGTACATGAACATAAAAGCAACGTTCAAATGTTGTTATTGTCATTTGAAAAATCGCTTTTAAATCCAAGTATTAAAATGTGATTAAAGAGCTTTCTTTTTTGAATGTATACCATTATTTTACATATTAATGTTTATTATTTGTTGATAGCAGATAGTTATACTGAACAAGTACTACTAACTAAATGACTAGTATCAGTAGGAAAATCGAGATCAGGGGGGAACAGCATTAATGAGTAGACGATGGTTGAAAAAGTTTGGAGCATCCATGCTTAGCTTTACAATGATTGTGTCGTTAGTATCAGTAGCAATGCCAATCAATGTGAGTGCGGAAACCGAAGCAGTAGAAATTGGAATTGAGGTGCAGAAGGCCTACGATGTAGATGTCGTTTTAGCGGTGGATAATTCAACGCAAAATATAGACACCTTCAAGGAAGATCTGCAACAGGCACTAGAAAACAGAGGTGTTAATGCTAGTAATCTTAACATTCAATCTGTACAAGTAAATGAAACAAATATATTAGAAGGTACATTTAAATTAAACTTAAAATGGGACAAGCCAGCTTCAGGACGTATAGACATGGATTCGCATGTTGAGTTCTGGAACGAGAACGAAAATGTAAATGAGCTTTATTACGATAATGATTCAGTATACGGAAGCACATTAGACTTTGATGACACCGTTGGCGGTATTGGGGAAATCATTGCGTTAAGCTTAAATACAATTCCAGAGGAAATTATTGAGCTTAAAGTATACATTAATCCATACAATGGTCATGCTGACACTACTATGTATCTATATAAAACCGTAAATGGAGTCGAACAAGAAATTATTAGTCACACTGGCTTTGTAGATGCAAAATTTTATTTTGGTAGCTTTAAGCGCAATCAAGATTCTTGGGATTTTCATTTTAACGATGAATCCGTTTTTGCAGGTAAAGAGGTAGAAGTTATCTCTAAGGATTTTATGGAGGTTCTTCGTGAACCAGACTGGAGACCTTCAGCAAGAAAGTATCTAGTTAACTTGAATGATCAGACTGTGCCTGATTTTGAGGATTCTGTTGAATTAGGCGAGATTATGACAAGGATGTACAATGACCAAATCCATTACATTGGCTGGGGTGAGGATACTGATAATGAAGGAACGAATGATCTAACACAAAATCAAGCAGATTCCTTTATTAGCAAAAATAATGGTCTGGGCACCTTTGTTAATCGAACAGGTTCAACTTATCAGCAACAAGTCAATGACATGGCAGATTATATTGCTAGTCAATCACAAAGTGAAGCCAATAATGAATATTTACAGCTCGGTCAAAATTATGATCTGATTGTTTCTCCAGCATCAGAGCTTTCGAATACCAAAGACGAGAGTTGGCCAACCGGCAAATGGAGAATTGATCACGACCCTAGCATATATGAGAATAACTCTGGAGTTGCTCCATATAGCGGACAGTATTTATCCGATTTCAATCCTGCCTTCAATAAGGTTGGAAAGTACGATATTTACTATGCTGATGAACTCGTAAAGACACTATATGTACATAGACAACCAGTTAGTCGCTTTGAGGTTGAGGTGAACAATAGTAACGAGGTTGCATTAACGAATTTATCGTATGACCTAGATAATCAAACCAAAGCAGACAAAGGTATTGAAGAGGTTTTATGGAAATGGAAGCACACGGTTGATGAGCAATGGATAAGTGGGCAGCCTGATAGCTTTGTTCCTAACCAGGATTACATCATCCAGCTTATGGTGAAGGACGATCAAGGCACATGGAGTACAGCTCGTTCACGTTATCAATCGACACAGCCTGGAGCAGGTAAACCAATCTCTGATTTCGAGTTAAGCACGAATGAGCTCATATGGCCATCTAGCTCGATCGAGATTGAAGATACAAGCTATGATCCTCGTAGTGCTTCACTTACCCAGTATGAATGGAAAGTATATAAAGGCAGTAACGAAATCTATAGTGGCAGCACACCAAAGCTGGATTTTTCGAGCGACGGTGTTGGTACGTATAAGATTTCTCTTAGAACGAGAAATGAGCATGGTACTTGGTCAGAGACCTTCAGTCGCTTTTTGAAAATTATGCCTAACAGTGAACCATCCATGACTAGTGTCGCTGATCAAGCAATCACTGAAGGAACAACGAAAGAGATTAGCTTTCAGGTAGATGATGCAGAGACAGGTGCTTATCATGTAACGGTAACGGGCACATCCTCAGATCAAACCATTCTTCCTAATGAACATATAGTAGTAACAGGTAGTGGAAAGGACAGAGTTGTCTCTATTACGCCAGCTCTTGGACAAGCGGGCGAAGTAACGATCACCTTATCAGCTACCGATGGCGATAGGTCGGTCGAACAATCCTTTAAGGTTACGATTATAGAAAAAAATGCTCCTGAAATAAGCAACATTGAAGACCAGAGCATTGATATCGACGATTCTTCAGAGGAAATCAGCTTTACAATTCGTGATGAAGTTGTTGCAGCGAATGTAATAACGGTCACGGCTACCTCTTCTAATCAAGAGCTAATTGCTGATTCAAGTATTGAACTCGGTGGTACCGATGAAGATCGTACCATTCGCTTTACTCCTGTTGCTGGAGCTTCAGGAACTGCTGTTATTACAATAGCAGCAACCGATCCAGGTGGAAAAAAATCTGTCATAACCTTCAACGTTACCGTTAGTGATTTGACACCTCCTACTATCGTAAATATTGAAGTTGTAAATCCAGACGAACGTTATAAGGCAGGAGATAAGATCGTCATAAAGGTTACCTTTGACGAGGATGTTACGGTTAATGGATTGCCTGAGCTAGCACTAGACTTTGGAACTGAGCCAATTCGTAAAGCACAATATACAGGTGCCGACACTGCAAATGAACTGATATTTGAATATACAATTCAAGAGGGTGACGATACAGAGGAAATTCGTATTTCCGCTGAGCAGCCGTTACAGCTAGCTGGCGGAACGATTCAGGACGGCAATGAAAATAATGCGAATTTGAATCTGACAGAGGATTTTGTGTGGGACACGCTAATTGTAGATACGACACCGCCAGACAGACCAAGCATTGAAGCGCAATCTGTAAAGCCTGGTACCAGCATCGAAATTACCTCTGGTGCGCCTTCTGAAAAAGAAACAGCTTGGTTAGCGCCGATTGGTACGACTAGCTTCGAGGAAGGCCCAACTACGACCAAATTAGTTGGTGATGGAACGAAAGAGACTATTCAAGCACCTCAAGCAGAAGGAACCTACTACTTGTATGTTATCGATGCTAATGGAAATGTATCAACTGCTTCTGAGCATGCAGTGACTGTAGATCATACACCTCCAGCTGTCGCTATTCTTACATTGCCTATCGCGAATGACAATGCGATTAATAAGCAGGAGGCGGAGGATGTAATTATCTCCGGTAAAGCAGAAGCAAATGCAAAGGTCGAGGTAACGTTCATCGATCAAAATTTGGTTGAGATCGTTGTATCAACGTTTGCTGATGAACATGGAAACTGGAGTATTGATCCTGCTGACATTACTTCACTAGCCGATGGTACTGTAACCGTTAGCGTGAAAGTCATTGATGCCGCTGGCAATGAGAGCTTGGAAACTACGCATTCCATTCATAAAGATACAATCTCTCCGATCATGCAGGATGATGTGCTGGCCAATAATCGATATGTCAAAGGCGGCATAACCATTTTACTCGATGCAAGTGCAGAAGCTGGCTACAGAGTATTTATTGCACCTCCTGGAGCTACACTACAGGATTTGGAGGCAAATGGCGAAACTGTAACGAGTGTTGGGGGAATTTACTCTGAAATTAATGCACCATCTGCTGATGGAATCTACCAGCTCTATATCGTTGATAACGCGGGAAATGTATCTGAGCCGAGTAATGCTACAATAACTGTCGATAATATTGCACCAACGATTGCTTCATTAGATCCTAATACAACAGATTGGGTAAATGGTTTAGTTATCGTTGCGATTCATGCTTCTGACGAAAACGGAAGTGGAATTGCTGAAGTGAAATATGCATATGGCCTGCAAACTGCTAATTACTTTATTGCTAATGGAATTCAAGCCAATGATTATGTATTTGAAGTTGGTTTGAATGGCATTTATACAGTTTATGTTCGTGATATGGCAGGCAACGAGCGAGTTATGATCATTCCTATCACTAATATTGATACAGAAAAACCATCTGCTCCAACGATTAATGTTCAACCAGAACGAGATTTCTATAATAATGAGTATGCAGTAACGATTACACCTGGTCAGGATTTATTATCAGGAGCAGATTATACAGAATATCGTTTGACAGGAGCGGTAGAGCAGGATTGGACGCAATATGAGCAGCCAATTATATTTACGGAAGATGGCATTTATACGATTGAAACAAGAACGTATGATTATGTAGGAAATGTTAGCGACACGACTACGCGTACCATTGCAATTAATCGAGAAATTGCAGTATTTCCAAGTGTAAGTACTTCACCAGACGTTGCATTTAGCAATGAGGATGTCACCGTTAAGATCACAAAAACATTTGACGAATCTGGCGAGGTTGAAGCTGAACATTCAACTGTATACTACAAGCTTCCTTCTATGCATGAATATGTTGAATATACAGGACCATTTGTCATTGAGGAAGAAGGAGAAACGATGATTCATATTATGATCATCGATAGATCCAGTAACGAAGTAACGATCACCAAAGTAGTAAGTATTGATAAAACAGCACCTATCAATCAAAATCAAATTCTTGAAGAAGATGTTACTGTACAAGGGAACACATTACTGGATATTCAGCCTTCAGATGACTATGAGGATACCATTTGGTTGGCACCTGAAGGTACGGTGACATTCAATGAGAGTGAAACGATGACAAAGGCATCGGGTGATGCAACTAAGATTGTTACTCCTAAATTAGATGGAGAATACAAATTCTATGTTGTAGACAAGGCAGGAAATGTGTCATCGGCTAGTGATCAGACGGTAGTCGTTGATAATGTACCTCCAACAGTAACAGAAATTGAAGACGGCAAGACGTATAAGGAATATCCGACAATAAGCTTCGAAGAAGGACACGCGACATTAAACGGTAAGCCATTTGTAACGGGTACTAAAGTGGAGGCTAACGGAGAATATACTCTCATTGTCACTGATGCTGCGGGTAACAGTACAGTTATTAGATTTAAAGTAGATAATGACAAGGAATCAGTAGACAAGGATACTGCAGCATTACATCCAAACTATATTCCGGGCGATCATTCTGAATGGGTATCGGGTGACATATCACTTATTAAAGAAGGATTTTATGGAAGTGAAGTGAAGTGGAGCAGCAGTAACGGAGATATTTTATCAGCAGATGGAAAAGTAATACCTCCTACGGTCGATACTGAAGTGACGTTAACAGCAACGATTACTAAGGGTGACTATACATTGGAGAAGACATTCACTGTCATTGTGATTGCAGATCCGGTTAAGCCTGTTATTGTATTGAATGGCAGCAGCAATGTAGTTGTGGAACAAGGCCAAATCTATGTAGAGCAAGGGGCTCAAGCGACAGATAACATCGATGGTAATATTACAGATAAAGTTGTAATGAGTGGCTTTATCGATACCCAAACAATTGGTGTATATACGTTAGTCTACACAGTCACAGATCAAGCAGGTAACATGGCACAAGTTGAACGTACCGTTACGGTAGTCAAAGCGACAACACCAGCTAGCACCATTATTCAAGTTGATGGGGACCAAGAGTCTACTGAACAAAAAATTAAAGATGCATTAAAAGAAGCAGAACGGAAAAAAACGGGTAAGATCGTACTAGTAGTGAATAAAGATCCTGATTCCGGTGCTCCAATTCAAGTCAGCATTGGAAGAGAGCAGTTGAAATCTGCTTACGATCAGCATACAAAAATTGAGCTTCATACTGACACTGCTTCAATGCTTATACCGATTCATGAACTTGATCTAACTGAACTCACTGGAAATTCTAGATTAGAATTAGTGATTGAGCAGGTCGATATGCAGCTAGCAGAAAACCAAGCATTAGTAACTGCTATTCAAAATAATCTTGCGATTTATGATAACAAGATTTTCGACTTTAAGATGAGAGTGATTGAAGAAGATGCTCAAGGCAATGTGATCTTATCAAAGGATATTGAAAATTTCCAAACGACAGAAGATATCGTATTGAATATTTTCGTTGGCACTAACATTAATGAGCAGCTGCGCTTTATGACATTCTACTTCAACGAAACAACAAAAGAGTGGGAGTATATTAGGAGCAGCTATGATAAACAATCGGGCAACATGACCTTATTAACGAATCATCTAAGCATCTATTCTATAATGGAAACTAGTAAGGCACAAAAGCAGGCAGAGTTGACTAATATTTTGAACAAAGAAAATATTACCGTCAAAGAAGCGCGCAGCATACTAGAAGATCCAGATATGGACTTTGATGAAGAGGCAATGAATCAATATGACAAATTTACGAATGTTCACAAGGACGCTGTAGCTCAAGATATTATAACTAAAAAGCCAACTGGTGGTTATGACTATCCTTCACTTCGCGATCAGGTAACAATCAGCGTAAACAGCAAGCACGAGACTATTATTACGGATATTGAGAAGCCAGTTATTCAGCTTACCGGACCTAGTGTTGTCTATGTGCAAACTGGCAAAGTGTATGTTGAGCAAGGTGTTACGGCTACTGATAATGTAGATGGTGATATTACAGGACGAGTGATTATGATAGGTTCAGTAGATACGACAAAGAATGGAACTTACATTTTGCGTTATATCATTACGGATCTAAATGGCAACCAGTCTGAAATTACCAGAACAGTAATTGTACAAAATGCTAGCTATAATGGCGAAGTGATAGAAGCTCCAGAGCAAGAACACGAGCAAGAGCAAGAGCCAACATTGCCAGTTGTTATCATCGATCATAAAAATAAGGGTTATGTTATTAAAGAAAACAAAAACAACACAATTGTATCTTTAAAGGAACCACAAATGCATCTTGTTGGCAAGGTGTACAATGTAGAAGCAGTCTCAGATAAGACTACAGGAAAAATCGAAGTACAATTCAGCTATGACCCGAATGAGGTTACTAACCTTAATCAACTTGTTGTCTACAAGTACAATGAGGCTGAAAAACGTTGGGTAGCGGTTGGAGGCATTATTGATGCTCGGAATCATACAGTTACAATCACTTTGGACTCACCAGCAACGCTTGCACTAATGGAAAACAAGAAAGGATTCAAAGATCTTGATGGACATTGGGCTAAGGATATAGTTGAATTCCTGGCAGCCAGACAAATTATTACAGGCGATAGCGCTGGAAACTTTAATCCGAACATTGGTATTACAAGAGCTGAGTTTTCTACATTAATCGTAAGAATGCTTAATCTTCCAATGAATGAGTCACAAAGTCAATTTACAGATGTAACGGATAAATGGTATGAGTCTTATATTACTACTGCGCAAGAGCAAGGTATTGTAAAAGGGGTAAGTGAGACAAGCTTTGAACCTGAGCGTGTAGTTTCTAGACAAGAGATGGCAGCTATTATTGTTAGAACCCTTAAGAAGTACAAGGACGTAACGTTTACTGAAGAAGATCTGAAGCAAATTTCTGAGTTTGCAGATACAGAAAGTATTAGCCGATGGGCTTATGAAGACGTATATACTGCGAGAAAGTTAGAGCTGATGATCGGTAGAAATGGTAACAAATTCGCTCCTCAAAATCCTACATTGAGAGGGGAAGCAGCTTCAGTAATCTACAATCTATTAAAGGAGCTTGAACTTATTTAATTGATAATTGCTAGAAGGTTTTCTATCTGTCCGTATGGATTGATAGCAAACCTTCTTTTTTGACTTAATCCATATTTTGGTATTTTTTATCTAGAACATATTCTAGAATAAACAACACAAAAGCTAATTATCTATAATTGTTTATTATTTGTTGAGTGTAGATTTCTAAACTGTATAGATATTAATAAAAACTACTTGATATTAGTAGAATTGAAGTTAGGAGGGAGTAAAAATAATGTGTAGAGTCCATGCTAATTTATACGCCATATAAATATTGAAGTAGATGCTAGATCTCTTTATATCAATTTCCTGAGGTTTCGTGTTTGTAATGCTATACATAAAGTAGATTTTGTTTCGTTTAAATTTAAAGTTCGAGTTCAAAATATGCCGAGAAGGAGACTAAACTATGACTCGAAATAGAGTCTTAAGAGGATTTTTTGTAGGATTTCTCGTTTTAACCATGCTTTTACCTCAAATTGTTGTTGGCGGACAAAAGGCACTGGCTGCTTCACCTACCTTGGCGGATACCAGCAACAATAAGTATCACGACCTATCTGTACAAGCATATCCGCCTTATGGGAATATGCGATTAAACGATGTAGTTGGGGATAGAGAAAATATTGCTCCAGAAGTGATCGGGGATGAGCGATATGTCTTTGATTATTGGGAGACTGATAATAATGGCGGCATGTCCAACGAAGCTTACATTGATTTTTTTCAATTAGGTGCCGACTTAGGAATGTATAAATTAGACTATTACTTCAAAAAGCAGGTCTGGAACGGCAGCGACTGGATAGATACAGACGAGGTTGATATAAAATCAACACAATTTTTGGTGTCAGACTGGCCGACTTTAGCACCTGTTGCAGAAGTTACAGCTGCGGTAGAGCCTTCATCTACAATAAACAGCGGCTCATCTTTCACGTTAGTTGCTGAAGGAGTGCGACAATTCGCAGAAGGAATATCACATCTTGATCAGAAGATTATTCCGGATAAATGGATATCGACTGAAAATGGTAATCCTGAGGGTACTTTCATTGTAGATAGCGATGGCAAATACACTTCTACATATACACCTGCAAGCAGCGGAACTTTTACTGTTACCGTTATATTTAAGGATTTGGAGTACAATGGATATTCAAAAGAATGGCAGCCAGGTTCGATGAATCGTAATATATCCAAGTCACTGAGTGTGACGGTTCAATCTTACGATGCCGATATGTTAAAAAATAAGCTTACTTTGAGCGCAACAACTATTTATACAGGTGAGACGCTCACTCTGACAGCCGAAGGAGACAGTCCTCCGGGAGGTACGTACCATCACGGGGACACACGCTATATACCAACGACTTGGTCGTCTACTGAAGCCGGTAAAACTGGTTCCTTCATACTTGGGGCAGATGGCAGTTATACCGCAGAGTATATTCCCGGAAATCTAGGATTCTATGAAATAAATGCTAAATTCATGCGGCAAATGTGGTATGGGGATAGTTGGAGCGATCAATATGAGGTTTCCTTGCCATTACCTTTACCAACTTTGATAGTAACTAGAATTCCACCAAAAATCGCAGATCCTGACAAAAACAGCTTGACAGCCAGTCCAAGCGAGATATCGCTAGGAGGTTCAGTGACGCTCACGGCAAAAGGCGACCGTCAGGAGGAAACCACCGGGAACAACAATGATGAACGGTATGTACCGATTAGCTGGACATCTGTTGAGAGTGGGAAGTCGGGAACATTCACTAAGGATAGTAACGGGAATTACACGTCTATCTATACGCCTTCAGCGGAAGACAGTTATCTTGTAACAGCAACTTATCAAAAGCATATGTTTTATGATGGCGTATGGTACGATAACGGAAAGGATACGAAGACGACGACGGTGACGGTGACGGCTCCAACAGAACCGACAAATCCAACGGATCCAACTGGACCTACAGATCCAACCGATCCAACGAATCCGACTGATCCAACGGATCCGACTGGACCGACAAATCCAACAGATCCGACTGATCCGACTGATCCGACTGATCCGACTGATCCGACGAATCCAACGGATCCGACGAATCCAACGGATCCAACAGATCCGACGAATCCAACGGATCCAACTGGACCGACAAATCCAACAGATCCGACTGATCCGACGAATCCAACGGATCCGACTGGACCAACCGATCCAACCGATCCAACTGGACCGACGGAAGCGGATGCAGACAACAACAAGGTCAGCGCAAAACCAAGCAGCGTGACGTCAGGTTCAACGGTTACGTTGACTGCTGAAGGGGACCGACAGGGAGAGGACGGAGCCTTTGACGGAGACGAGCGTTATGTGCCAGTAAGCTGGAGCTCGACAGAGAGCGGCAAAACGGGAGAGTTTGCCAAGGACAATAATGGTAACTATACAGCAGTGTACAAGCCTTCTGCTGTCGGTAGCTACACTGTAACGACAACGTTCCAAAAGCAACGTTGGAACGGTACGGTGTGGATCGATGTTAATGGAGCGAAGGATACGAAGACGACAACGGTGACGGTAACAGCTACATCGAATCCGACAGATCCAACGAACCCAACCGATCCGACAAATCCAACAGAACCGACGGACCCAACAGATCCGACTGATCCGACTGATCCGACAGATCCGACGGATCCAACTGATCCAACGAATCCAACGAATCCGACAGATCCAACGAACCCAACCGATCCGACGAATCCAACGAATCCGACTGATCCAACGGATCCAACTGGACCGACAAATCCAACAGATCCGACTGATCCGACGGATCCAACAGACCCAACAGATCCGACAGATCCAACTGGCCCGACAGAAGCGGATGCAGACAACAACAAGGTCAGCGCAAAACCAAGCAGCGTGACGTCAGGTTCAACGGTTACGTTGACTGCTGAAGGGGACCGACAGGGAGAGGACGGAGCCTTTGACGGAAACGAGCGTTATGTGCCAGTAAGCTGGAGTTCGACAGAGAGCGGCAAAACGGGAGAGTTTGCCAAGGACAATAATGGTAACTATACAGCAGTGTACAAGCCTTCTGCTGTCGGTAGCTACACCGTAACGACAACGTTCCAAAAGCAACGTTGGAACGGTACGTCGTGGATCGATGTTAATGGAGCGAAGGATACGAAGACGATTGTTGTAACCGTTAGAAAAGGAACATCAGAACCGACTCCACTGCCTTCAACTGAGCAACCTTCAGAATCTACAGATTCAAGCGAATCTGATACTGGCGTCATTGTTTTGGTTAACGGGAAAGTCGAAATTGCGGGTACAGCAAAAAAGACTATAATTAATGGTCAATCAGCGACAATCATTATCGTGGATCAGAAAAAAATCGAGGACAAGCTTGCAATTGAAGGCATTGGTGCGGTGGTAACCGTTCCTGTTAATACAGCTTCCGATGTGGTTGCAGCTCAGCTTAATGGTCAGCTGGTCCAAGAAATGGAAAATAAACTAGCTACTCTGGTTGTAAAAACCGATCGTGCAATCTACACTGTACCTTCAATGCAGATTAGCACGAATGAGATATTGAGCCAAATCGGACAAAACGTTTCGCTGCAGGATATTAAGGTAGAGCTTCAGTTTGGCGAAACACCGACTGATATGGTGAAGGTCGTCGAGCAAGCGGCAACGAATAGAAGCTTTACGCCAGTATTGCCTGCCATGGATTTTATAGTCAAGTGGACCTATGGTAATTTGTCAGTAGAAATACCAACCTTCAGCGTATACGTTGAACGTGCTATTGCAATTCCAGACGGTGTCGATCCTAACAGGATTACAACGGGCGTCGTCGTTGATCCGGATGGTACTTCTCGTCATGTACCTACCAAGATATCGATCATTGATGGCAGGTATTACGCTGTTATTAACAGCTTAACCAACAGCACGTACTCGGTCGTGTGGCATCCGCTAGAATTCAGTGATGTTGAGAACCACTGGTCGAAGGATTCAGCGAATGATATGGGATCTCGCATGGTTATAGAAGGTACCGGCAATGGCAAATTCAGTCCTAATCGAGACATTACTCGCGCTGAATTTGTAGCGATTATCGTTCGTGGGCTGGGGTTGAAGCCGAGCAAAGAGGAGGCTCCTTTCTCGGATGTAAACGGAACAGATTGGTATAATAGCGCGATTAGTACAGCATTTGAATACCAACTAATCGATGGAATTGGTAACGGTACATTCCGTCCAAACGATAAGATTACGCGAGAGCAGGCAATGGTTATCGTTGCCAAGGCGATGAAGATTACTGGCCTGAACGCCAAGCTTGCAGCGCAAAATGATGAATCGTTGCTTCGCCCCTTTGTTGATGCAACAGCGTCGTCTGATTGGGCAAAAAATAGTATTTTAGACAACATACAGGCAGGCATCATCATGGGAAGAAGTGCTACGAAGCTTGCGCCTAAAGCCTACATTACTAGAGCTGAAGCTTCCGCGGTTATCCAGCGTCTGCTTCAGAAATCCGATCTGATTTAATTATAAGACTCTAAAGTGAATTGAATTTTTTGTTGAGATTGGTGCTGCACCCCAAAAGTTAGCAAAAACTAACTTTTGGGGTGTTTTTATTTTACAAGGTCCAGCCTATAATGCTGGTTGTTAATTAGCGAGCGCAAGTGAGAATAAAAGAGACGCAAGGAAATGTATTTCCTTTACGTCTTCTACATCTAATCATTTAGTTATCTTCTCTTATTAATCCATACAAAAAGAGTCTAGTTATGTCTTGAGAAAGCTCCTCTGGCGTCTTTAAGCCTGCCCATAGCTTCGTTAATGTAAGGTGTTCAATGACACCGACAATTGCTGAGGCAATAATGCTAAGATCAACGTTAGAATGGAAATAGCCCTCTTCTACTTCCGCAGTAAGGTTTTCTTCAATTTGCTTGGCCATTTGTTTTTTTATTTCAATAGCATCCTCTGAGAGAAAAAAACCGATTCGGGCGATCTGTTCATTTTCTTGAAACAGCTGAAAAATCAAGGCAATATTATTTGAAATTCGTTGCAGTAGCCCTGCTGCCTCAATACCAGAAGAGAGTCTGCTTTGCTCAACCCGCATGTCCAGCTTAGCTTTAAACAAATCAATCAATTCTTGAAAAATTGCTTCCTTGCTTTTGAAATATAGATAAAATGTTGGCTGTGTCACGTTGGCTTCCTTAACGATCATACTGATTTTCGTATCATGGAATCCATATAGAGCAAATTGCTTTGCTGCGATCTTCAAGAGCAACTCTCTGCTTTTTTCTCCATCCGCTCCGATTTTTCGACCTCTTTTTTTCAGTTAGAACAACTCCAAACTCTATTTGTATTCATCTGTAGAAGTTAATTTGAATGTACACAAGAATTAAAAACATTTCTATCATAACAATGATGCTTTATTTTAATCAAGGTGCAATCATAATCACAGCAGTAGTATCTTCATACCCTTCAGCTTTAATAAGAAATTGATGCGTTCCTGAACTTAGTGAAGCCTCTGTAAAATCAATTTCTATGATTCCTTCGGTAGTTGTATTAACCCTTGAGCTGTGAACAGGCCACGAATTGCCATTTAGAAAAACCCCTGTAATTTTACCTCTCCACGCAGCATCATCGTCAAATGTAATCCGTACAGTGTCAACATTCGGCGCTGTCCCCGTTAAAGTCGGAGCTGCTAACGGTGGGTCTATCTCAATCGTAACGACAGCATCCGCATATCCATTAGCTTTAATAAGAAATTGGTGCATTCCTGGTCTTAGAGAAGCGCCAGAAAGATTAATTTCGATGATACCAGCATTAGATTTATTTATCCTAGAGATGTGGATGGAAGCCGAGTTACCATTTAGATGAACCCCTGTGATTTTACCTCTCCACGCAGCATCATCGGTAAATGTAATCCGTACAGTGTCAACATTCGTAGCTGTTCCTGATAAAGTCGGAGCTGCTAACGGTGGGTCTATCTCAATCGTAACGACAGCATCCGCATATCCATTAGCTTTAATAAGAAATTGGTGCATTCCTGGTCTTAGAGAAGCGCCAGAAAGATTAATTTCAATGATTCCAGCGGAAGTGCTGTTCACCCTAGAGCTGTGAATGGGAGAGGAGTTACCATTTTGATAGATACCGGTAATTTTGTCTCTCCACGCAGCATCTTCGGTAAATATAATCCGTACGGTGTCAACATTCGGAGCTGTTCCCGTCAAAGTCGGAGCAACTAACGGTGGGTCAACCACAATCTTGACGACAACGTCTGCATACCCTGCAGCTTTAATTAAAAGTTGATGCGTTCCTGGTATTAGAGAAGCGTCAGTAAAATTAATTTCAATGATACCCGCGTTAGATTTATTCACCCTAGAGCTGTGGATGGAAACCGAGTTGCCATTTAGAAAAACCCCTGTGATTTTGTCTCTCCACGCTGCATTATCGTCAAAGGTAATCCGCACGGTGTCGACATTGGGAGCTGTTCCCGTCAAAGTCGGAGCAACTAACGGTGGGTCAACCACAATCTTGACGACAACGTCTGCATACCCTGCA
>NZ_JBHSTE010000003.1:0-531 GCF_042659865.1 Paenibacillus septentrionalis | reverse complement strand
AATTAATTTCAATGATACCCGCGTTAGATTTATTCACCCTAGAGCTGTGGATGGAAACCGAGTTGCCATTTAGAAAAATCCCTGTGATTTTGTCTCTCCACACTGCATCATCGTCAAAGGTAATCCGCACGGTGTCGACATTGGGAGCTATCCCTGCTAAAGTCGGTGGGTCCAAGACTTGGTCAAGTAATTCTTGAGCTGTCTCGATGGCTTGTTCTAGAGCAAACTTTTCCGCACCATCTACGACTAGAGCTACTTTAGCTCTGGCAGCATCGATTGCCGCTTGATCGACTCCCGCTTTTAATACTGTTTTTGTATTGTCCGAGAATAACCCGTTTACAGCCTCAGTAGCAGCTAGCAAGTTAGCAATCGCTTCGAGCTGAGCGTCCAACAACTGCTGTGCGGAATGAAGGTCGGCGAGCAACGCAGCCTTTTCCGCACCATTGTCCACAATAGCTACTTTAGCGCTGGCAGCGTTAATTGCGTCTTGATCGACGTCCGCTTTTAATGCTGTTTTTGTATTGTCCGAGA
>NZ_JBHSTE010000002.1:612046-732489 GCF_042659865.1 Paenibacillus septentrionalis | reverse complement strand
TGGCTCAAGGGGACCCTCTGCTAAGGGGTTAGACTGCGTAAGTGGTGCGTGGGTTCGAATCCCACCTTCTCCGCCATTGCTTTTTTATGTGAAGAAATCTATTAAAATAACACTTGATTAAATAATAGAGTTATGATACTATATTTCTTGTCGCAAAAATAGCAAGCAAAATTTTTGATAGATTTTTTAATAGCAAGGCCCGTTGGTCAAGGGGTTAAGACACCTCCCTTTCACGGAGGTAACAGGGGTTCGAATCCCCTACGGGTCACCATTATGCCGCTTTAGCTCAATTGGTAGAGCAACTGACTTGTAATCAGTAGGTTGGGGGTTCAAGTCCTCTAGGCGGCACCATTTTTGCGGAAGTGGCTCAGCGGTAGAGCATCGCCTTGCCAAGGCGAGGGTCGCGGGTTCGATTCCCGTCTTCCGCTCCATACTCTCGGGATGTAGCTCAGCTTGGTAGAGCACTTGGTTTGGGACCAAGGGGTCGCATGTTCAAATCGTGTCATCCCGACCATTTTATAAAAGTTACTGAAGTTCAATGAACTTCAGTTTTTTTGTATTTAAAACAATGGATTGAATAGACAGGTGATCTTGCAGGAACGAAAGGCATGATGGTAGTAAGGAATGATTACAGTAGCCAAGATTATATTTCTCAGTGCATGATTTTCATACCTTTGGACATCTTAAATAATAAATAGGTGTATTGGAGATGGAGGTATATTGTTTCAATGTTGAAAAAGCGATTTTACTTACTGCTAGCTATCATGCTGCTACTGTGCAGCCAAAGCATCGTCGTTCATGCCGATGGCGAAAAGCCATTCCATTTTGGATTTAAGCGCAGTGTGGGTGGGAATATGCCATCCATTAATGAAGAAGGCTTTTCACATATTATAGAGAAAAATGATGCGCTGTTTTTGGGCAATACATCAAAAAAGGTGCTTTATTTAACGTTTGACAATGGATACGAAAATGGCTTTACAGCTCCAATATTAGATACATTGAGGGATAAAAACGTTCCTGCTACTTTTTTCGTAACAGGACACTATATACAAGATCAGCCTGATTTAATCAAGAGAATGGTGGATGAAGGACATATTATTGGCAATCATTCCTGGAGTCATCCGGATATGACGACAATGAGCAATGAGCAGATAAGAACTGAGCTTGCAAAGGTACGAGATGGTGTAGCTGCTATATCTGATCAAAAAACGATGCAATACTTAAGACCACCACGCGGAATTTTTAATGATCGTGTGCTCGCAGTGAGCCGTGAGGAAGGATATACAAGTGTATTTTGGTCTTTGGCCTATAAGGATTGGGAGGTCAACAATCAGAAAGGGGCAGAATACGCTTATCAGCAAATTATGAAGCAGCTGCATCCCGGAAGTATTATGTTAATCCATTCAGTGTCGAGCGACAATGCAGCTGCCTTACCTAGAGTTATCGATGATGCAAGAGCGAAAGGCTATGAGTTTGAAAGTCTCGATACACTTATGGCGGAAAAATTGCTGCCATTCACATTTTAGATGGTTACATCATAAATAACTTGAAAAGGTGCCTAACATCTGTACAGCACTTTAGCTGAACAAGATGGTCGGCACCTTTTTGAACGTATAGAAATGAATAAGTTTTAATTCGCGGGCTGCTTCGCAAAAAAATGCGTAAGTGCTTTATAGACCTCACCTTTCTCGCGAATAATAAAATGCTTAAATTTTTTGTTAGTAATATGCTTGTAGGCACTCATCAAAGTACTCGAACGATTGTATTGATTGATTTCGCCGTAGCCAAACATATTGCTGCGCTCTATAAGCTTTTCAATTAGACGCACGCATCGCTCATTATCGGAGGTTAAATTATCCCCATCTGAAAAATGGAAGGGATAAATGTTCCATAGCTGTGTCGGATAACGCTCTTCAATAATATCAAGCGCACGCTGATAGGCAGAAGAGCAGATCGTTCCACCACTTTCACCACGGGTAAAGAAATCCTCCTCCGAAACTTCCTTCGCTTCGGTATGATGTGCAATATAAATAATTTCCACATGCTCGTATTTCCTTCTTAAAAATCTGGACATCCAAAAGAAAAAACTGCGCGCACAATACTTCTCGAACGCTCCCATCGAGCCTGACGTATCCATTAAAGCAAAAATAACAGCATTCGATTGAGGCTTAATAATTTCCGTCCATGTTTTGTATCTTAGATCATCAGGCGATATGCCGCCTATCCCTTTTCGTCCGGCATTGGCATTACGTCTCAAATTTTCAAGGAGTGTCCGCTTCTTATCGATATTGGACATGATGCCCTTTTTACGAATATCGTGAAACACGATCTCTGAGGTTTGCAGCTGATCCTTTTGCTTCTGCTCTAAATTAGGCAGCTCCATTTCGTCAAACAGCATATCTTCCAATTCATCAATGCTGATTTCAGTATCATATACGTCGTCCCCTGGCTGATCGCCAGCATCTTGCCCCTTGCCAGCCTTTTTTGCAGCTTGAGGATCAACTCCGAGTACATCGCCAACTTGAGAATCCCCGTCTCCTTGACCAACATGCTTTTTCTTGTTGTAGTTATAGATGAAGTGGGCTTCATCCAAGCTTTTTATTGGAACTTTAACCGTTTTTCTACCATCCGATAAGATGATGCTTTCATCTGATACGAGATCAGGCAAATTGTTTTTTATAGCTTCGCGTACACGCTGCTGATGTCTAGCTTGGTCATTATAGCCCTTACGATGCAACGACCAATCTTCTCGCGAAACGATAAATAGCGGATGCTGCTTCATGCTAGCTCACCTCATTTACGTCTATTATGTATTCATTGTATGCATGAGCTGTGCATGTATGATGAATGCCAGAAAGGATCTGATGAACGTCTAATGAATATTATTGATACTGAGCTAGTATCTTAATCAAAACTGTTCAAACAGTTAATTAAGCGACAGGTAGCGAAACATAGATAGTAGGAATACATGTCAGCCGAACATGTAAAGTTAGCACGTTGCATGGTGAGACCTATACATATAAGACTATATAAGATGAACAAACAGGCAGCCTCCATATTGTAGAAGCTGCCTGTTTTACTGAAATATAAACGATATGGTTAAACCTACTTTTCAAACTTAAACCATTTCAAATTGAATTGGCTACCAGGCAAGAACACAAACATCAGCTTCTGCCTCCCAGTTACAGGCTCCAGCTGAAAGGTTCTAGCTGTGTAATCATTGGAATAAGCAAATTCTACAAGTTGCTTGCTGTCGCCGTTTTCTCCGCTCATAATGATCGTAATGGTGTTTTTATCAATTGGAGAATGACCGCAGATGGTTAGCGTTCTCGCTCCTTCATTAAAATCCATTTCCTCAAAAATAATCGATACATTGTTGCCGATATTCTCGATCGTATGCTCACCTAAGCTGAAGGAATCCCCGTAAATATGATCGTATTCCGTTGCCCCCAGCTGTTGATAGGCTTTTTCCAACTTCGTAAATTGGAAGCCCTTGAGATGGATTTTGCGTTTCAATACGAGTGCAAGCGATGTGATCCCCTTCAAACGCTTGTTCAGTTTATAGGTTTCAGGCTGATATACATTCCACTTCGTTTGCTTATGGTAGTGAAGCGTCCCTAAATGCACAGCATCTTCATCCGAAGGATAGCCTTCCCAGAGCTCCATCGTAAATGCTTCGCTATCCAATGAGAAGATTGGTAGCGTGACCTCGTCAGAACCATAGCTGCCAAAGTCAACCTTCTCAAAGTAGATGATGCTCTCACCGTCTCGTGCTGTTGCAACACCGCGTTCATTTCCCATTGATAAATTAGTGCTGCGCTCGCTATTGTAGCCAGCCGAAACAAATTCGTATGGATCAATAAAGGCTTGACCAATTCCGCTAATGGAGAAGTCAAGCATCGCATAATGCTGCAGCTTGTCTTTACCGTTTTTAGTTCCACAACGAATGTACAGTTCGCCATCTCCAAGCGCGTGAATGGTCGCATGATGACCGTCGACATCAAGTCTCGCCATATTGGCATCAACACCAGCAGCATTCGTCAGGCGCCATACCACATCTTGATAGGTCGCTTGCTGCGGATGAAGCTTGATAGATACAGGCAGTGCGGTTGCATCAGCCGACATAGCCGTACCTTGTGGCGCGATGATTTCGATTTTACGAACAGGAATCTCATCTTGCTCGATGTCTGCTTTTACAGTCTTGAAGTTATGCTCATGTGCCTCAGCATATGCAAAAAGGGTGTAGTCACTAGAACGAGATGGCTTCGGAGCTGGCTCATTCACAATGGTTAGCTTGCTTTCCTTAAGGCCTCTAGCCCTTACCGTTACCGTAATCTCCCCAGGCTCTAATGTGCTTGCAACAATCGCAAGCAACTTGCCGTTGAACAGACGACGATGCGTTCCTTTGTAAGAGTCGTAATCTGTGCTGTCACCATTATCAAGGCCTACGAGACGTCCTGGTCCATCAATCGACAGATGGACACGATTGTTCGCGTTATGCACAGGCTGTCCGTTCTCGTCAACTGTACTGATTTCGATAAATGCTAGATCAGAGCCAGTTGCAAGCAAGCTGTGCTCCTTTGTATGCTGCACAATTTTAACCGCATCACCGAAGGAAGCCTGTGTATCAGTTGCGATAATTTCATCATGTTCATTGTATGCAACAGCTCGAAGCACTCCTTTTTCATAAGGAATCTGCCAATCGCCTACTAGCTTTTGACCGTGCTGATGATCGATATGGAATATACCTTGCGACACGTCATTGAAAAACAACTCAATTTTAGGAGCGTTAGAGCACACACGAACATCAATAAGCTGTCCTTCAGAAAAGTCCCAGTAAGGGAAGAGATGAACCATCGGGTTTACGCGATAATCGGTCCATTCCGCTTGATAGATGTAAAAGGAATCTTTTTTGAAGCCAGCAGTATCAAGCTGTCCGAAGTATGAATTTTTTGTATGATATGGTGTAGGCTCTCCAATATAATCGAAGCCCGTCCATATAAATTGTCCAAGTGAATAAGTAGCATCACGATCTGCGATGATGCAAGCCTCGGTGCTTTTTGCCCCCCAGCTCGTTGAGCTGTTGCCAAGTGCAGAGCATTGCTCGTCGTCATCTGCAAGCACGGCCTGAGCGAGTGGAAAGTGATAGACGCCGCGGCTCTGTACAACAGAGGCTGTTTCACTTCCATATATTATCCAATCCGGATGCAGCTCATGGTGCTGATCGTAGTATTTCTCACCGTAGTTGTAGCCGGCGACCTTTACGATATCCGCACATTTTTGGGCGTTTTCCCAAGGCATGTAATTAGAGCCGATTGTGACAACTGCATTGCGCTTGTAATCAAGCTGTTCAACAAGCTCCATTAATTCGCGAGTAATAACCTGACCCCGCTCATCTGCATGAGTATCATAGATCTCGTTGCCGATACTCCACATAATAAGACTCGGATGATTGCGGTCGCGTCTGACCCAGCTCGTGATGTCCTTTTGCCACCAATCGCGGTAGAAGCGTGCATAGTCGTATGTTGTTTTCGGGCGTTCCCACATATCAAATGCCTCTGAACAGATCAAGACGCCCATCTCATCCGCCAGCTCCATCAGCTCAACGGCTGGCATGTTGTGTGCGGTGCGAATTGCATTTACACCCATTTCCTGAAGCAGCTCGATTTGGCGACGCAGCGCCTTGCGATTAACTGCCGAGCCTAGTGCACCAAGGTCATGATGCTGACACGCTCCGAAAATTTTAACATACTCATTATTTAAGAAGAAGCCGTTGTGCGTCGTAAAGCGCAAGGAACGGAAGCCAAAACGTTCAGTCTCTCTCTGAATTAGCTGCTGCTTATAATAGAGACGCGTCTCTAATGTATATAGATTGCCTTCTCCGAGCTTCCACAGCTTCGGCTGCTGGACTTTCAGCTCGCTGTGAACAACTGTTATACTGTCAGATGCTGCATACTTTACAGGTGAAGTCAGAGAAGTTATTTCAGCTCCTTGGGCATCCATTATTGTTTGCTCGATGCGATAATCAGCCGCATTTGCCGTGTCTGCTGCCGCCAGCCTGACTTCCGTATCGACTTCAACGATCCAGTGATCATTAGCAGGCTTTGTTGCAATATACACCCCATGTGTAGGCAGGTGAGTGGCAGTTTTCTTCATTAGCCACACCGAACGATAGATGCCTGCGCCGGAATACCAGCGTGAATTTGGAGATTGATGAACGACTCTTACAATAATGTCGTTTTCCCCAGCTATAACGTAAGGCGTAATATCAATTTCGAAGCTGGAGTATCCATATTTCCATTCGCCAGCGTATTGTCCATTGACGTACAGCGTGCTATCCATGTAGACGCCTTCAAAATATAATGAGAAGTGCTCGCCCTCGTTCATTTCATCAACATGAAGTGTTTTGCGATACCAGCCCTCACCATTTTCATATAGCTTGTTGCTGTCATAAATCAGCCAATCATGCGGGAGAGTAACGGCCGTCCAGCCTTCAGCTGAACGAGCAGCTTCAAAACTTGTACCTAGCGGTTGTTTTTTGAATAACCAGTCATTGTTGAATAATTGCTTCGTACTCATTTGAGCAGCGCTCCTTTATTCTTTTCTACAAGCATTTACTTTGCGTATTCACACGAATGATCGCGTGTACATTATTGCAAGAGAGCTGATGTAATTATCTTGAATTTTTCATAGAGTCAGCTTCACTTTGCAAATCGTACAATTCAAGGCAATCATATCATGTAGGCTAGCAATCTTCCATCATTTCTAAGCTTTTTTATATAGAAAATGTTAGTTCTGTGATGAGAATTGAAACAATAGCGTCATGATCGCATATAGAACTGGCGTTTCCATGATGGTAAACTTATAGTATAGAACCAATGGTAGGTTGAAGGGGTGAGAGGATGAAAATATTTCACACGGCGGACTGGCATCTAGGAAAGCTTGTGCAAGGTGTTTATATGACTGAGGAGCAAGCTTATGTGCTTGAGCAGTTTATAGAGGATGTGAAGCGGGAGCAGCCGGATGTCGTCATCATCGCTGGTGATTTGTATGATCGAGCTATACCGCCTACTGAAGCAGTAGAGTTGCTTAATCGAACGCTAGAGCGTTTGGTGCTGGAGCTGGAGGTGCCTGTCCTCGCGATTGCTGGCAATCATGACAGCCCCGATCGTATTGATTTTGCGGTAAAGCTAATGGAACGAAACAAGCTGTATATGAGCGGACAGCTCCGTTATCCGATAGAGCCTGTTGTGTTGAATGATGAAGCGGGAGAGGTGCATTTTTATCTTGTGCCATATGCAGACCCTGCGATGATAAGACATCTGCTCGGGAATGACAATATCCGCTCCCATCAAGAAGCAATGGAAGCGATTGTGCAGCATATTGTGGAGCGTTGGGATCCGACTGCTCGTCATGTGCTTATTGGACATGCCTTTGTTACAGCGTACGGAGAGGCTGCAAGCAATACAAGTGATTCGGAGCGTCCGCTTGCAATTGGCGGAGCTGAGCATGTAAGCGCGGAGCTATTGAAGATATTCAATTATGTGGCGCTAGGGCATCTGCATCAAGCACATTACGTAGGAGCAGAGCATATTCGCTATGCAGGCTCGCCGCTTAAATATTCGATTTCAGAAGAAAAGCACCAGAAGGGCTATCTTATTGTTGAGCTAGGGACAAGCGGTATCGAGATTGAGAAAGTACTGCTTGCAGCAAGAAGAGACATGCGCAGAGTAACAGGCACGATGGCTGAGATAGAACGACACCGTCGTAATGAGGATTATGTGTATGTCACATTGACCGATGAAAATCCTGTGCTGTTCCCAATGGAAAAAATTCGCGCGGTATATCCCAATGCGATGCATGTGGATCGTATGGCGCATCGTCCAACGAGTCAAATCGATGCTGATGCGATCAGTGTGACGAAGCAAGAGCTAATGCCGCTTGAGTTGTTTCGTGCTTTCTATCAGGAGGTGCGCGGCATAGAGCTTTCGAAAGAGAAAGAAGAGCTGTTCGCACAGGCCTATGAGCAGCTAGTAAAGGAGGCTGGGGAGTAGCATGAGACCAATACAGCTGACGCTCACGGCCTTTGGCCCTTACCGAGAACGCGAAATGATCGACTTTCGCAAGCTCGGCGATCATCGACTGTTTGTCATTTCCGGCAATACTGGCGCAGGGAAAACAACCATTTTTGATGCGATTTGCTTTGCGCTGTATGGAGAGGCGAGCGGGGAGGATCGCGCCGAAACACGCATGCTGCGGAGTCATTTTGCAGATGAAGCCATTCATACCTCAGTCGAGCTTGTTTTTGCAGTAAAGGACAAGCAGTATCGTATCTTCAGACAGATGAAGCATCGCAAGGGAAACAACAAAAGTGAAACAGGCGAGAAGATCGAACTGTTCGAAATCACGGATGATGGCGAGGTTCCTGCTGTAGATCGTTTTATTATTCGCGATGTAGATCAGCGCCTGGCAGAAATCATTGGATTAACCAAGGATCAATTCAGTCAAATTGTTATGCTTCCGCAGGGTGAATTTCGCAAATTGCTAACATCAAGCACAGACAACAAGGAAGAAATTTTACGCAAAATATTTCAGACTGAAAAATTTGACCGTCTAGAGCAGCTGATCGGACAGCGAACGAAGCAGCTGCAGGAGCAGCTTAGGGATCAGCAGCAGGCGCAGCGACAGCTTCTGCAGCAGATTGCAGAGCAGATTCCATTAAGGGCGGGCAGTTTACTTGCTGAAGTCTATGAGCAGGAGCAGCAAAACAGCTATCAGGTGCTGCAAGGTTTGTCAGAAGAACAGAAAGCTTATGAAGTATTGCAGCGACAGCTGGAGCAGAAGAAGATTGAGCTTGCAGACAAGCTGTCCATCTCTCGGAAAGCGTTGCAGGAGGCTGAGCAGCATAACAGCAAGCTGGTTCAGCTGGAGGAGAAAAAAACGCAGCTCAAGCAGCTTAAGGAGCAGGAGCATCAGATCGAGGCCTCCAAAATTAAGCTGACAGAAGGTGAAAAGGCTCGTTTTGTTGAGCCCTTTGAAGAAAGATGGCAGCAAGCAGAGCGCCAAGCACGTGAAGCTGGCGAGCGGCTGCAGCTCTTGACAGAGCGCAAGCACAAGCATCAGCAAGAGCTTCAGGAGGCTCAGCTTCAATGGGAGGCGCAACAGGCGCTAGAACCACAACGATCTGCGATGCAGCTGGAGTTGCATGAGCTGGAAAGTCTGGTTCCGATTGTGAAACAGCTTCAGCAGCTGCAACAGCAGAGAACAGAGCTGGAAAATGAGCTTCAGCGGCTTCAAAAGGATCTTGCGTCAAGGGAGCAGGAGCTGCAGCTTGCAAAGGATCGCAGACTACAATTAGCTGCGCTTCTTGAGAACAATGAGCAGGATGCTGTTAAATTTGCAGAGCTGCAAGCGCAGCTAAGGACGATACAGAAGCAGGGCACCGAAATCAGTACGCTAGTAAACGAGACATCAGATCTTATTGCTCTCCATCAGAATAGCCATACCGTTTCATCAGAGGTGGACCGGGCATATGAGGCCGTGCGGCAGCTTGAGCAGCAATGGCTGGAAGGTCAGGCCAGCGAGCTGGCGATACATTTGCATGATGGGCAGCCGTGCCCTGTATGCGGCAGCGAGCAGCATCCGAATAAGGCATCGCGAGCTGCGTCCATGCCAACTAAAGAGCAGCTTGAGACAGCTAAAACTGTCCACATGCAGAAGCTGCAAGCCCAGCAGCGAGTCGAGGCTGATCAGCAAGCCAAGCTTCAACTGCTGATTGCTCAACTGGAGCAGCAGGAAACGATTATGGATGAGCAAGGGGTTGCCATTACATTTGCCCCGTATGACGATATGAAGCTTGTACGCTCCAAGCTGGAGCAAGCCCAAGGCTTGCTGCGAATGGAATGGAAGAAAGTGAAGGATCAGTCAGTCGAGCTGCAAGCAGCAATAGAGCTTGCGCGACAGCATAAGCAAGAACATGCCGAGCTGGAGCAACGTGTTCAGCAGCAAGAAAAGGAAAGAGAGAGCCTGCTGACCAAGCTGCAGCAAATTCAGATTCAGCATGCCACTAACACATCAGCCAGCAGTCAGCTAACTGAGCGTGTTCCACAGCAGCTTCAGGATAGCAGCAAGCTGCAAGTCAAGCTTCAAGAGCTGCGTCAACAGGTTGAACAGCTGCAGCTCAAGTGGAAGGAAGCAAGTGATGCGTATCAGAACGCTGTGACGCAGCACACAACGGTAGCAGCACAACTTGAAGAGCAGCAGAAACAGATCACTCGCTTGCAGAGCGAGCTGGATTCCAGCAAGATAAAGCTTCGAGCTCAGCTGGAGGAAGCTGGATTTGCAGATCATGCGCACTATCAGGCTGCTAAGCAAAGCTTAGAGCACTTAAAGCAGCTGCGATCTGTGATCGAGCAGTTTGAGCAGCAGCACAATCGACTGCTTCATGAAATTGATTTGCTTCAGCAATCAGTAGCGCAACAGCCTGCCGCACTCGATATCGAGCCGCTGCAGCAGCAATTTGAAAGCAGTCAGCTTGAGTTCGAGCAGCTCCTTGAACAGGAAGCTGAACAGAAACGCTGTTTCGCGGATATTGTACGATTTATAGAACGTATTGAAGGCTATAGCGGTCAACTGCAGCATTTGGAGGAGAAGCTTTCACTGCTGAGCGACCTGTTTACAACGATGAAGGGAGATAATCCGCTTAAGCTATCATTCGAACGATATATTTTAATTGATTATTTGGAGCAAATTCTGGTGATGGCCAATGTGCGATTAGGAAAGCTGTCCAACGGTCAGTTTGAGCTGAAGAGAAGTGACCGTTTGGAGACGCATGGAAAGCAAAGTGGACTGGGGCTCGATGTTTATGATGCGTATACGGGTCAGAACCGTGATGTTAAAACGCTCTCTGGTGGCGAAAAGTTCAATGCTGCGTTATGTCTTGCACTTGGCATGACCGATGTGATACAGGCACATCAGGGTGGCGTTTCGATAGAAATGATGTTTATTGACGAGGGCTTTGGGTCGCTGGATGAGGAATCTCTTCAAAAGGCAATCCAAACGCTAGTAGAGCTGCAGCGGGCAGGCCGCATGATTGGAGTCATCTCACATGTCCAAGAGCTGAAGAGTGCATTGCCTGCTTGTCTAGAGGTAACAAAAACATTGGACGGTCATTCGAAAACGCAATTTGTCGTGAACTAATCATAAAAGAACACAGCTGATTCTAAAAATGAATCAAGCTGTGTTCTGTCTAATTTATATTAGATTGCAAATGCGCTAGCGAAGGACAGAAGCATAAAAATAAAACCTCCAAAGCACATCAAACCGTTAAATATCGTTCCAAGGATACCGAAAATTTTACGACGCTGCTTCATAAATAAGCTGATGCAGCCAAGAATGAAACCTATAAAGGAAATAACTGCCGAGCCCATCATGAGCAAACCGCCGATTAGAATCGAGATAAAGAATGAAGGCATTGCGGTGCCATTCATTATGCTTTCGATATATGCGGGGTCTTGCAGCAATGCAAGGTCGCTTTCGTTCATATCAATAATGCTTGCAAAAATAACGATAAATCCAATTACAATAGCAAGCAAAGAAAGAATGGACATGATAAAGCTTGCAATGCCAAGTCCCGAGTGCTTGAGCTTGCCTGGCTGCTCAGGATTGAACGGATCGTTTGGACCTTGCTGAGAGTATCCTTGATAGGACGGTTGCTCCTCATAGTACGATTGACCAGCAGCAGATTGTCCACCCTGCAACGGATTGCCAGATGATTGACCTGGAGCGGGAGCAGCATTTTTAGGTGTATAACGTCCTCTTAGCTTTAATGGTTTTGCGGGTTGTGTATGATGAGTGGCTGTGTTCGAGCTTTCATTGCCAGCGTTGAGCTCAGCATTAGTATGAGGCTCTTGTGGCGAGTTAGGTTTTGATGAATTTGAATGTTCCATAATGACTCCTTCTATCTATTTTTACTTATTATACTACAAAAAAAGTATACTACAAAAAAAGGAATGATGACCATGTTTAGAAAGTATTTTGCAATTGGTGCAATAGGAGCAGCACTGGCAATCGCATTTGGCGCATTTGGCGCACACGGGCTCAAGGAAATGGTGTCAGAACGAATGCTTCAAAACTTTGAAACAGGCGTACGATATCAGATGTACAGTGCTTTAGGAATTATGATCATCGCGCTTGCATCGAAGTTGATAGGGAATTCAGCAGCATCAAGTGAGAAAAAATTAGCAGTTGGCGCATTGCTCATTACGATTGGAACTTGTATTTTTAGCGGCAGCTTATATATTATGGCGCTAACTGGTGCTACAGTACTAGGTGCGATAACACCAATAGGCGGCGTACTCATGATAACTGGCTGGATTATCGTTATTACAAGAATATTAAAATTTAAAGACAACTAACATTTTTTTCTATGACAAAAGACATATTTCGATTATAATTGTGTTAAACGTGACAACTTCTACGTGCAAAGAATTATAATATTTGGCGAGATGAATCGAGGGATTAGGTTGTTCAAGCGAAATCAATTTAATGGGTTTGAACCTACGATCGT
Organism: Paenibacillus septentrionalis; assembly: GCF_042659865.1. Classification (NCBI taxonomy): domain Bacteria; kingdom Bacillati; phylum Bacillota; class Bacilli; order Caryophanales; family Paenibacillaceae; genus Paenibacillus; species Paenibacillus septentrionalis. The sequence goes on along the minus strand of NZ_JBHSTE010000002.1, from coordinate 719,921 downwards.
AGCAGGTTTTCTTACCGTTTTCTCCCTAGCTTGGATGTTTATTGCTTTATTTGTCGTACAATCCTTCATGTATCGCGTTATGCTGGGAACAGTCGGATTAGTTCTAATCGCAACAGCTATCTTTATCGTATTGCGAACAAAGAAAAGCGCAGCACCGGCTAATTTTCATGAATCCATTGTTGATACACTATTCCAATCCAATGCGGTCGCACTTACTCTGATTAATCATGACGGAAAAATAGTTGAGCTGAACGATACAACTGCCAAAATGCTTGGTTATGAGCAGCGTCAGGATCTGATCGGAGAGCCAATTATGGACATCATCGAGTCATCTAGCCGAGAGGCGCTATCTGAAGCGCTTGACAAGGTAAGAAGAGGACAGATCGAAACGTTAAATATTCACGTTCTACATCGATCTTCTTTTCCGTTGGAGCTGCAAATCAGCTGTGAGCCGGTTGTTCAGTCTGGACGCGTGATAGGCTCTCTAATTATTAGTAATGATTTGAGTGATCATAAGCGGAACTTGGAACGAATTCGCTACATGGCTTATTACGATGATATGACCGGTCTGCCGAATCGTACATTATTTCAAATACGTTTTGATGAATGGTTGCTTCGAGCCAAGGAAGATCATTTTATGCTTGGAGTCTGCTACATCGATCTGGACAACTTTAAACTTATTAATGCATCCTTCGGACGTGAATATGCGGATCTAATGCTGCTGCAAATGGCAGACCGCTTGAATCGTCTGCTATCTGAGCATGATTTTGCAGCCCGAATGGAAGGCGACTCCTTTGCTCTGCTGCTTAATCATATTGAGCATATTGATCAGCTTCTGGAACGGGCAGAGCATATTTTGGATGTTATTACCGAGCCCTATGATCTCAAGGGTGTGCCTGTACATATGAGCGCAAGTATGGGGATTGCAGTTAATCTTGATCCTGCTGACGATGGATATTCTTTGTTCAAAAAGGCTGACATGGCCTTAGTAAAGGTTAAGGAAACAGCGGGCGACAATATATTAATCTATTCGGAGGAATGGAATAATTCTTCCTACGAGCGATTAAAGCTGCAGCATGAAATTCATCGCGCCATTCAGAAGCATGAGTTTGAGCTGTATTATCAGCCTCAGTATGATTTGATTCAAGGACAGATTGTTGGTGTAGAAGCTCTGATTCGTTGGAACCATCCGACAAAAGGGATGTTATCTCCCATTCATTTCATTCCTCTTGCAGAGGAAAGTGGACTGATCGTACAAATCGGTGAGTGGGTTATCCGAGAAGCTTGCCGTCAAAACAAGGAATGGCTAGATGAAGGCTTACCGATTGTTCCAGTAGCTGTAAACCTATCAATTCGTCAGTTTATACGCAATGATATGTCTTTGCAAATTTCAAAAATTTTAGAGGAAACTGGGCTTCCAGCGCAGTATCTGGACATAGAAATTACCGAATCAATGAGCATCGATATTAACGAAATGAACAATAAGCTGGTTGCAATAAGCGAGCTTGGTGTAGGCATCAGTGTTGATGATTTTGGTACTGGCTATAGCTCCTTTCATTACTTAAAGTCGCTGCCGATCAATCGCTTGAAAATTGACCGCTCATTTGTAACCGATATATTACATGAAAAAAGTCATGCGGAAATTGTATCTGCCATTATTGCTATGGCGCACAAATTAAATCTTCAAGTTATAGCAGAAGGTGTAGAAACGGAAGAGCAAATGGAGTTTCTACGCACACTACAGTGTGATGAAATTCAGGGCTATCTCAAAAGCCCGCCCGTTCCAAGTGAGTACTTTCAGCGATTATTATATTCCATATAACATACAAAAAGACTGAGTTGCCATCCCTATTCGGAAAGCGTCTCAGTCTTTTTTGTCATTGTTTATGATTCAATAAAGTCTTCAATTTCGTTCAATCTAAAGGTATAAACTTGCTTTTCGTCTACATGATAAACCGTTATTAATGAGTCATTTTCATCAATATTAATAACACGGCACGGTATGCTTATGACAATTCCGAGTCCACGATTGACAATTAGTCGGATGAGCTTGTTTTGGTCTTTGCATTGGCGGAATAATTCCATGCCTAGCGACAATTGATTACCTTGCTGTACTGCTGCTTCTGAAGCTTTAGGCGTATTGTCTTTTTGATCAGGCAACTGAGTAGGGACAGATGATTTTGAACTTGCTTTCATAAGTCGTGTATCTATTTCAGTTCCAAGTTCGATGCCAGAAATTACTTTATAGTCTATAAAACCTGCTGCATTAATTTTATTGAGAAGTTGTGCTAACGCGGATGCATGATGTTCATCCTCAATTAGAAACTGTACATTATAGACATACGATGTCTTGCTCATCTTTCAATTCCTCCGCGTAATAAGATAACTCTACTATAACATGATTGAAGGTATTTCAAAAGTCCTATGACTTATGATATTGTTGTTTTGATTTCTAGGATGAAATGCTTATTTTTCTAGTTTTTAACTCGTTTTCCTGTGAATGTATGTCGAATCTAAATCGTGGCACTACGTTCAAACTAAAGGGCAGCAATTGAACGCCAGTCGATTCGATTGGAAAGTATAACACAACGTATTTGCCGCTACGATCAGTTGCAGAGACTGTCGGCATGGATGTTGTTTTGAATCAGGAAAAGCTGATTATAGAGCTGAAAGAAAAAGTGTACCAGAAGGTCATTTTGGATGAAAGCTACATTATTTACGAAAATAAATAATCTAATCATGAAGTTGGCTCTACCCTCAGTAAGGGCGTTTGCTTCGTACACATCCGCCTTCTGTCATGCATATCGTGTATAAAACGCGATATGAGGTGAACTGCAAATGATCAAGATGATACCGATTACGTTGCCAAGCGGTGCAACAGTAATAGGAACAGAGGTTAAGCTTCCCAAAACATCGTTGTTATCAATTTCTTCTGATAAAGGCTATATTATGTGTGGTGCGTTAGATGTGGCACTCCTTAATGACAAGTTAAAGGATCGTCAAATCATTGCAGCAAGAGCGGTTGGCGTTAGAACGTTAGATGAACTGCTTCACGCGCCGCTTGAATCGGTTACACATGAAGCAGAGCGCTTAGGGGTAACCGTAGGCATGCGTGGGATTGACGCTTTAGAGCTAATGTTATAGGCAGATAAAAAGGCAGATAAAAAACATGCTGGCAAGCCGCGTGTCACACGTAGCTACCAGCATGTTTACATAGATCGAATAGTTTAGTTTTCGAACAGCTTGCGAAGATTTTCCTCATAAGGAGCTGTTACGATTCCTTTTTCCGTAATGATGCCTGCAACATACTCGTTAGGCGTAATATCGAATGCAGGGTTGAATACTTTAACACCTTGAGGAGCAGTACGCTTCCCAAAGCCTTCTGTAATTTCTTCATCAGGACGCTCTTCAATCGGAATTTCTGATCCAGTTGGCGTGTTCAAATCAATGGTTGAAAGCGGGCATGCAACATAGAATGGGATGCCATGAGCTTTTGCAAGCACAGCGACACTGTACGTTCCGATTTTATTCGCTACATCGCCATTGGCAGCAACGCGGTCTGTACCTACAATCACAGCATCGATCCAGCCCTTGGACATGACCATACCAGCCATATTATCGCAAATTAGCGTAACATCAACACCAGCTTGATGCAGCTCGAAAGCTGTCAAGCGTGCACCCTGCAGCACAGGACGAGTTTCGTCTGCGAATACACGCAGCTTCATGCCGCGTTCCTTAGCCAAGTAGAACGGCGCAAGAGCAGTACCATACTTTGCAGTTGCGAGCCCGCCAGCGTTGCAATGTGTAAGTACGCCCATATCCTCTTTAAATAGTGACAAAGCATACTCGCCAATTGCACGATTCGTTTCTTCATCCTGCTGTTGAATCGCAATGGCTTCATTTTCAAGAGCCTTTTTACTATCCTCAAGAGAGAAGCCTTGTGCAATAATTTGCTCTGCAGCTGCTTTCATTCGGTCAAGCGCCCAGAACAGGTTTACAGCAGTTGGGCGTGAAGTGGCTAGATACTGTGCAGATTCAATAACAGCTTTCTGCCACGCTTCAATCGTTTCAGCAGCTTGGCTTGCTACAACAACCCCATAAGCAGCAGCAATTCCAATAGCTGGAGCACCGCGTACCTTCAAGTGACGAATTGCTTCCCATACATCTTCTTTCGTTGTCAGCGGCAAATATACAATCTCTTCAGGAAGCAGTCGTTGATCCAGCAAGTCCACTTGACCGTTATTCCATTTGACTGATTCCAAGCCTACATAAGCTTCACTCATTGTTTATAATTCCTCTTTTCTCCGTATTCTAGTTGCTTTTTACAATATCGATAAGCTCGTAGATCGATTGAATGGATCGATTGCGAACAATTAGCTCTGTTCCAATGTTTAGTGCCTGACGTTGTGCAGCATTGCGTATAGCAGCATCCTCGATGCGATCAATATCTGCAACATGAGCTAGTCCAACAATGCGACGAATCATTTTTGCTCCAGCGAAACCAATAGTATCCTGCAGCACATGCTTCATATAGTATTCCTTATAGCCCTTAGCTTCATTAGCAAGACGATCTACACCGTGAGCTTCCCATAAAGCCAGGAATTTGTCATGGAACTGCTCCCATATTGATACGATCGTATTCAACAGCTCATTGCGGAACGCTTCACGATCAGCATCATCCTTCGTCCAGAACGCTTGTCCAGCATAATTCAATAGAAGATTGGCGATAATGGCGCCAATATCAAAGCCCATCGGGCCATAGAATGCAAACTCAGGATCAATTACCTTTGTTGAGTCCTTTTTAATAAAAATACTGCCCGTATGAAGATCGCCATGCAGCAGGGCTTCAGCTTTCGTCAAAAACTTTTCGCGCAAGATTGCAACTTCAAGATGCAGCGCATCGTTGCTGCGCAGTGCCGCTGCAGCATCCTCGATTGCTGCTTCAATATTGTTGTTATCCGATACGGTATAAGGATCATCAAAAATGAGATCCTCGGTTATTTTACACAGTTCAGGGTTAATAAAGTTTTTTACTTGCAGCTTCTTCTCCTGCTGATTCATGCCAAGATCGGAAGTGAAAAACAGTGTATTGGCTAAAAAGGTGGAAATATGTCCAGCGAAAAGCGGGTACTCATTTCCTTCGATCAACCCGCGGCGCATAATGACATGATCGCTCAAATCCTCCATTACTGTTAAAGATAATACAGGATCATATTGGTAGACTTGTGGAACAAGTCCGGGTGCAAGCTTGCCTTCAAGCATTAACTTTTCACTTTCGATTCGTGCACGATCCAGTGTTAGTGGCCAGGACTCGCCGACTACTTTAGCGTAAGGAAGAGCCTGTTTCATGATAAGACTTTTTCCACTAACGGAATCTGTAATGTGGAACACAAGATTCAAGTTGCCATCGCCAATTTCCTTACAGCTTAAAGAGGCGTCCGCAGGGAAAAACTGTTCAATATTGCGAGCAATGTTGATCGCTTCTTGCTCTGTTAAAGGATGATATGTAGACATATCGCCCACCTCCAAATCAGTATCGTTCATACACCATAACTTATAGTATAATAGATAATGATACCGCATGGAATATAAAATTTCTTAATTCCTTGAAAAAACCTCGGAATTAGAAAATATATCATTTATAGAAATGAATCATTACATTTATTACCTTTGTAAAGGAGTGAAGCTTGTGCTGAATCAAGAAACCGTTGCATTTAAGGAATGGGCAGTAACCGTCGATTCGCTATTAAAGGGCGAGCTTATTTTCGTGCTAAGAAAAGGCGGGATTGTTGAGGAGACTAAACATTTTGAGCTAAGCTCCCACCAGTTTTATTTAATGCCTGCTTATGAGCATCAGAAGGAGCATCTGCTGAAGGAGCCTTACCAGGGGAGAATCGCTGGCACGATGAACGAATGGTCGCCTGATCAATCGCATATGAAGCTTCAAGGATATGCAGAAGTTGTTGAGGACATTCTAATTCATGATCTTGAAAAGCTCCATGCGGTTTCAGAGCTGCATATTTGGACAGAGCAGTTTGCAGAGGAAAGATTGAAGTGGAAGAAAACGCAGCCACTTCATCTTATTGTGCTGCGTGTTTATCGATTGGACGAGCCTCTTATGACGACGATGCAGGATGCTTACCGCGGCTGCAAATCCTGGGTTAGTATCGAGGAGCATCTGCCAGAACGCAAATTTGTACCCGTATTAAGTGACGAGGAATTCAGAAAACAGTATGAGAAGCTGAAGCAGGCGCTATCGATATAAAAAGGTATGGTAATAAACGTGTTTGTTAACGTGTTATGATTGATTTATAACAAAAATTAAATTATAATAATTATTGAGAATCATTGAGAATCAACATTCAAAGTTGTAGATAACCGTGGAGGGATAGTATATTATGTCGACGAAATTTATCATCGATGGACTTAAAGCAGAAATCGAAGGAAAAGAAATTCTTAAAGGAATTAACCTTGAAATCAAAGGCGGCGAGATCCATGCGATTATGGGACCGAATGGTACTGGTAAATCTACGCTAGCTTCTGCATTAATGGGTCATCCTAAATATGAAGTAACAGCTGGTGCAGTATCGCTTGACGGTGAAGATGTATTGGAAATGGAAGTTGATGAGCGTGCCCGTGCTGGTATGTTCCTTGCTATGCAATATCCATCCGAAATTCCGGGTGTAACAAATTCTGACTTCTTGCGTTCTGCAATCAATGCACGTCGCGAGGAAGGCAATGAAATTTCTCTTATTAAATTCATTCGTCAAATGGAAGCTAAAATGAAGGATCTGGAAATGAATCCTGAGTTTGCACATCGTTACTTGAACGAAGGCTTCTCCGGTGGTGAGAAAAAACGTAACGAAATTCTTCAAATGATGCTTCTTGATCCTAAATTGGTTATTCTTGACGAGATTGACTCTGGTCTTGATATCGATGCGTTGCGCATTGTTGCTAACGGAGTTAATGCAATGCGTTCTGAAGATCGCGGCTTCCTGATCATTACGCATTACCAACGTCTTCTTGATTACATTACACCAGACTACGTTCATGTTATGATGCAAGGTCGCATCGTGAAATCTGGCGGTCCTGAGCTTGCACAACGTCTAGAGAAGGATGGCTATGACTGGGTTAAAGAGGAACTTGGCATTACAGATGAAACGGTTGGCCAGGCCTAATCGGAGAAGGAGGCATTAACAAATGAGTACACAATTAACAACTCCGACCGATCGTCAATCCGCGGAGGCGCTAGCACATAGCAAAGGCGAGCCTAGCTGGCTTGTAGCGCAACGTGGTCAAGCGGCTGAGTTATCTGCAACTTTGCCGTGGCCTAAGCCTGAAAAGGTTAAAATTGAGCGCTGGAATCTTACGGCGGTTGGTCAATATGAAGCAACAACAGCAGTAAGCTCATTAACTGAGCTGCCGCAAACGGTACAAGAGCTAATTGCAGAAGGTACTGAAAACTTGCTTGTACAAAAAAACACAGGTGTCGTATGGTCACAGCTTTCCAAAGAGCTTGCTGATAAAGGCGTTATTTTCACTGATTTGGAAACAGCTGCTAAGGAGCATAGCGAGCTTGTTGAAAAATACTTGTTCCAAGCTATTAAGCTTGATGAGAATAAACTTACAGCGCTCAATGCAGCACTGTGGAATGGCGGCGTATTCGTATACGTGCCAAAAAATGTTGAAGTTGAACTGCCACTTCAAGCGATTCTGTACAATGACAAAGCGGAAGCAACGTTCGCACCACATATTTTGATTGTGGCAGAGGACAATAGCCGTGTAACCTATGTTGATTCTGTCGTTACAGCTAAAGATTCCGTTACAGCAGAGTTCACACACCCTGCAATCGTAGAAGTGTTTGTTAAACCAGGTGCATTGGTGCGTTTCGGCTCCGTACATGCATTAGGCGAGAGCGGTGTTGATCTATCTCTTCGTCGTGCTGTTGTGGAAAAAGACGGACGTATTGAATGGATTATCGGTGATTTGAACGACGGCAATACGGTTTCTGATACAAAATCAGTACTTGTTGGCCATGGTTCTACCTCCGATACGAAAGTGATCAGTGTTGGTCAACACAAGCAACAAATGAGCTTGACTACACAAGCTGTTCATTTCGGTAAAAGCTCTGATAGCAATATGATTACACGTGCAGTTATGCGTGATTCTGCATCAGCGATTATCAATGGCATTACCAAAATTGAGCACGGTGCAACAAAAGCGAACGGTGTTCAAGCTGAGAAAGTGCTTATGCTAAGCTCAAAAGCACGCGGCGACGCCAATCCAATTCTTCTAATTGATGAGGATGACGTTACTGCAGGTCATGCTGCCAGCGTTGGTCAGGTTAATCCTGAGCAGGTGTACTATCTAATGTCTCGCGGGATTACGAAGCCAGATGCAGAACGTTTAATTATTCATGGCTTCTTGGCGCCAGTCGTTGATGAAGTACCAGTTGAAGCTGTACGCGATCAATTGAACCAACTTCTTGAAAGGAAGCTTGAGGGATGAATATAAATGCGATACGGGAACAATTTCCGATATTGCATCAAGAGATAAACGGGCATCCGCTCGTTTATCTTGACAGCGCGGCATCTTCTCAGAAGCCGCGTTCCGTCATTGATGCGGTGAGAAATTATTATGAGCTAGATCATGCCAATGTGCATCGCGGAGTCCATTCATTAGGCTCTCGTGCAACAGATGCGTATGAAGGAGCTCGCGAGAAGGTTGCCAAGTTTATCAATGCGCCATCTCCAGAGCAAATTGTGTTTACACGCGGTACAACAACCGCGCTGAATCTTGTTGCTTCAAGCTATGCGCGCAGTGTTTGCCGTGAGGGGGATGAGATTGTCATTACCCCAATGGAGCATCACAGTAACTTAATTCCTTGGCAGCAGGTTGCAAAGGCAACTGGAGCGACATTGAAGTATATTCCGCTTCAGCCAGATGGTACAATTACGATTGCAGATGCTGAGACAGTCATTACACCGAATACGAAAATCGTATCTGTCACCTATGTGTCCAACGTGCTTGGCTGCGTTAATCCGATTAAGGAGCTTGCTGCTATCGCTCACCGTAATGGCGCAGTAATGGTAGTAGATGGAGCACAAAGCACACCGCATATGAAAGTAGATGTGCAGGATCTTGACGTTGACTTCTATGCCTTGTCTGGTCATAAGATGTGCGGTCCAACAGGAATTGGCGCATTATATGGCAGACGTCAGCTTCTTGAAAATATGGAGCCGATTGAATATGGCGGTGAAATGATTGATTTTGTAGAACTGTATGACTCTACGTGGAAGGATGTTCCTTATCGATTTGAAGGAGGAACGCCTATTATCGCTGGTGCTGTTGGCTTAGGCGCCGCGATTGATTTTCTCGAAGAAATCGGCATGGATGCAGTAGACGAGCATGCTAGACAATTGACAAACTATGCGCTTGATGTTTTATCCAATATTGGTGGTTTGTCGATCTACGGACCACGAGAAAATCGTACAGGTCTTGTAACGTTTAATCTTGATGATGTGCATCCACACGATGTGGCTACCGTATTAGATACGAAAGGCATTGCGATTCGTGCAGGACACCATTGCTGTCAGCCGTTAATGCGCTGGTTGAATGTGTCAGCTACCGCACGCGCAAGCTTTTATATATACAACACAACGGATGAAATCGATCAGTTGGCCGATGCACTGAATCAAACAAAGGAGTTCTTCGGCTATGGAATTGAATGATTTGTATCGTCGTGTCATTATGGATCATTATAAAAACCCGCGCAACCGTGGAGAATTGCAAGACGAATCTGTAACGGTTCAGCTTAACAATCCGACATGCGGTGATCGCATTTCCTTACAGTTGCAGGTGGATAACGGCGTTGTAACAGATGCGCGCTTCACAGGAGAAGGCTGCTCCATAAGCATGAGCTCTGCATCAATGATGACGGAGGCGGTTAAGGGCCGAACGTATGAAGAGGCGTTGTCGCTTGCTGAACGCTTTTCGGCATTAATGCAGGGTGAAGAGGTGGAATTTGATGAGCTAGAGGACATTGAGGCGCTATCTGGCGTGAATAAGTTCCCTGCTCGCATTAAGTGTGCTACGCTTGCGTGGAACGCACTGAAAAAAGGAATCGAGCCACAGACGCATTAACGTATAAATTTTAAGGCAGTTAAAAAGGAGTGTGACAGATCATGGCAAAGTCAATGCCGGATTTAGGTGAGTACAAATATGGCTTCCGTGACGAGCATAAAGCGATTTTTCAGTCGGGTAAAGGTCTAACGGAAGAAATTGTACGCACAATTTCATCAATGAAAAATGAGCCGGAATGGATGCTTGAGTTCCGTTTGAAATCACTTGAACAGTTCAACAAAATGCCGATGCCTACTTGGGGCGGAGATTTGAGCGAGCTTGATTTCAATGATATTCAATACTATGTTAAGCCTTCTGAAAAACAAGGTAAAACATGGGAAGAAGTTCCGCAAGAAATTAAAGAAACATTCGATAAGCTTGGTATTCCTGAAGCAGAGCAAAAGTTCCTTGCTGGAGTTTCTGCACAGTATGAATCCGAAGTTGTTTATCACAATATGCAGGAAGACCTTGAAAAGCAAGGGGTTATCTTCACAGATACGGATACTGCGCTTCGCGAGCATCCTGAGATCTTCAAAGAATACTTTGGTACAATTGTACCTCCTGCAGACAATAAATTCGCTGCACTAAACAGCGCGGTTTGGTCTGGTGGTTCATTCATCTATGTACCAAAAGGCGTAAGATGTGAAATTCCATTGCAGGCTTACTTCCGTATTAACTCTGAAAATATGGGTCAATTCGAGCGTACGCTAATTATTGCAGATGAAGGTGCATCTGTGCATTACGTAGAAGGCTGTACAGCGCCGGTTTACAGCACGAATTCCCTGCACTCTGCAGTTGTTGAAATTATTTGCCGCAAGGATTCAACAGTTCGCTATACAACGATTCAAAACTGGGCGCCAAACATCTACAACCTGGTTACAAAACGTGCGGTTGCTGATGAGAATGCATCGATGGAATGGGTTGATGGCAACATCGGTTCCAAGCTAACGATGAAATACCCAGCAGTTGTGCTTCGCGGACGTGGAGCGAAAGGTACAGTGCTATCAATTGCTGTAGCGGGTAAAGGTCAGCTTCAGGATGCTGGTGCAAAAATGACTCACCTAGCGCCTGACACGAGCTCTACAATCATCTCCAAATCAATCTCTAAGCATGGCGGTAAAGTATCTTATCGTGGTCTAGCTCACTTCGGACGCAACTCCGATGGTGCGAAGTCCAACATCAAATGTGATACGTTGATTCTGGACAACGAGTCTACTTCCGATACTATTCCATATAATGAAATCTTGAACGATAACATTATCTTGGAGCATGAAGCGACGGTTTCTAAAGTATCCGAAGAGCAGCTGTTCTATCTCATGAGCCGTGGTCTTTCTGAAGACGAAGCTACGCAAATGATCGTAATGGGCTTTATCGAGCCATTTACGAAGGAGCTTCCAATGGAATACGCGGTTGAGATGAACCGCCTAATCAAATTCGAAATGGAAGGTTCTATCGGGTAATAGAAACTCAATCATATAAGATGCGAAACGGATTAAGACAAGGGGAAACCCTTGTCTTTTTTTATATGTCACTGTTACAGTTAACATAGTGATATGAAGATACTGTTCCATCATAAAGGAGCGTAATATGTTGAACGCAAAATGTGTTACATTCTCCAAATTCGGCAATCCGAGGGATGTATTGAAACTGGAGAATAGGCAGATCGAGCCACCAAAGGAACATGAAGTGCTAGTACGCATGATAGCCAGGCCAATCAATCCATCTGATCTGATCCCAATAAGAGGGTCTTATGCTCATCGCATTACACTGCCGAATATTCCTGGCTACGAAGGGGTGGGCGTGGTAGAAGATGTTGGTCGCTTAGTTTCAAAAGGCGTGATTGGTAAACGTGTTTTGCCTTTGCGGGGTGAAGGAACGTGGCAAGATTATGTTAAGACCTCAGCTAATTTTGCTGTACCAGTACCTAATGGTATTGATGATGCAACGGCAGCACAGCTGTATATTAACCCGGTAACGGCATGGGTCACCTGCACAGAGATACTCCGATTAACACCGAATGATGTTTTGATAATCAATGCAGGCGGCTCGGCAATAGGGCATATTTATGCGCAATTGGCAAAGCTGCTTGGATTCCGTTTAATTGCTGTTACGCGTAACGAACACTACACGAAGGGACTGCTTAGCACGGGTGCCTCGTATGTCATCAATACATCCAATGCTCCCCTTTATGATACCGTGATGGAATTAACAAAAGGTGCAGGTGCATATGCTGCGATTGATTCTGTCGGAGGTATAGCAGGGGAGGCTCTTGCTTCCTGTGTACAACCTAATGGGAAATTTTTATCCATCGGTTTATTATCGGGGCAACAGCTTAACTGGGCAGATCTTATTAATAAGGGAAAGCTTGATGCTACTATATTTCATCTAAGAAATTGGAATCACGCTGTCTCATTAAGCAAATGGCATGACGTCTTTCATCATTTGTTTGCCTTAGTCGATCATAATAAGTTGCGTGTAATGGATGTCCAAGCGAAATTTGAGTTAACTGAATTCATAAGCGCGATTGATGCCGTTGAAGCTGCTGAAGGCGTTAAAGGAAAAGTGCTTCTTATGAGCGTATAACAAAAAGGGAAATGAAGCCCAGTATTGGCTCGTTTCCCTCGATGTTCCATTGATTATGCTTATGAACAATTGTAAGTAGCTATCACGATGTACGGCTATGCACTAAGCATCCTCGCTGCCTTGAACATGTAATGGAGGAGGCATAAGCCAGCCTTTTTCTTTGCTCATTTCGAGGATACGCAAACCTAGAGCTGTCATTGTCAAATGGTACTTGCCGTACAGTGCACCGATATCCTCACGAATGGATTGACCCATTGCTGTGCTGCAACCGACAAGTGAAGCGGATGCTTCGACTGATAATTTAGCAGCGATTTCAGGGTCTGTAAAACGAGCTCCGACAGGAATATCGTCCAGCTCAACAGAAGGACGCTCAGGCAGTACAGGAGGTGGAGCAATACCATTTTCCAAAAGAATTGCGTCGATTTCTTTAATTTCAAGCTTCTTTTGATCTAGAAGATCATTAATGATTTTTTTAAGGTCCTTGTCCCCTGCGTGATTAAGGTAAAGCTCATAACAGGAAACAGAGCCCTTAGCACCCCATGAACTCATCCAAAGTGTATAGACTTCACCGTAATGCAGTGGTTGTTCTTTTGGATTACCGCTTAAAATACCCATTGTTTTATGTCTCCCTTTAGTTTAGTTATTCAAATCGTAAAGTCCAGGGCTATGCTCGTTCGGCATTTCTGGCATCTGAGGAACAGGATAACCTACAGGCGGCTGCATAATGTTAAGATCGCCCCCATTGCGGCTAGGTGTTTGACCGTTGAAAATTTCACCAAGCAAGTCTTGATCTAGACGGAAGTTAAACAACGCATTGTGGAAGCCCATATCAACAAACTTTTTGCACTCCGGATATTTATTGATATCGTAATTTGGTACAGGGAATACTTTACCCCATTCAACGCCAAGAGTTTCTAGCGCTTTGGCAAAAGCATTTTGATGGGCATTATCGCGAACAATGAGGAATCCTAATGTTTCACGCAGCGCTTTGTTTGTGCTCATCTCATATATTCTTGTTTTTTGCAGTACACCAGTAGATTCGAGCACGACATTGTTCAGCATGTCCGCAACCAGGTTGCCATGACAATACACCCAGGAACCATTCCACGGATTGCCACCAGCATCGACAGGCAGGGAGCTTTGTGCACCCATAATAAAATGGTGAGGGTTCGCGTCTTTAATCGCATCGTTCAGTGGCGCGCCGTCAATACCAGCATTGCCTACACCATTTGAATCTCCAGCGCCATTTAGCAGCTGATTGATCGTATTTTGCACGAGTTCAACATGTGCAATTTCCTCAAGAAATACTGCGCGAAGCAAGTCACGATATTTTTTTTCTTTCCCACGAAAGTTCGAGCTTTGGAAAAAAAACTGCATCATTGTGCGCATTTCACCAAATTGGCCACCAAGCGTCTCCTGCAAGACTTTGGCTGCAGCTGGATCTGGCTTGTCAGGAACGATCATATTAATTAAATCTTCCTTGTAGAAATACATGCCACCATTCTCCCTTCTGTTTGTATCATCGAACCTTTTAAGACAATCGGATACATCGTTAAATTAACCAGTTTGTTTATATTTATGTATTTGAAGAAAATGATTCATTTTTTACCTTGTACGTTTGAATTGAATTACATATGATAGAAGTATGAAAGCAAGCAGATAGGATGGATGAAAATGAATAATAGCAATAATAAGCAGCACGGCTTTCGAATATATAAGGATGACAGAGGGAGCTTACCCAAAACCTATGAGCGGAATGTAGCTGGCTCATCAGCAGGTGCATCGAATCTCGGTCAAGATGACAGGAATATGGAGGTTGCCTTTTTAAAGAAGCTTCATGCTCAAACCAAAATAGTTGGTTTCCTTGTTTATCATTCAGACATTAAAGGTATTCGATTCTTTGACCCATTGAAGCGAAAATTTATCGATATTGCACCATGGCAGCTGAATCGATTTGCGTTAAGCAAGCTTCAATTAATGGGGATCAGACAGATCGACTTGGTCCGTCATGAAGCAGGTGAGTCGAAGGGAACGGTTGTTGTTGAGTTTTTATCAAAATACGAGGCTGCGGGATACTATCGAGCGAATCGAATGGTTTCGAGTGATTTGGCAGAAGCGTTGAGTGGAATAACTAATTATATGCAAGAGGATGAGTATCAGGCTCTACTGAAAGAAGTGCAACATGGCAATTTACGATAATCCCGCGATGTCGTGCATGATGGAGGAGAACGCTATGAAGCAAAAGCTATATATAAACGGCGGGTGGGTGGAAGGAAGCTATGAAGTTGAGCTTTTCTCACCATTTTCAGGGGACAAGCTCGCTGATATCGCCTGTGCTTCATTAGAACAGGTAGATCAAGCCCTGACCAGTGCCGTTCGAGCCAAGGAAAAAATGCGGATGCTTACCGCATATGAACGCAGCCTTATCCTCGAGGAGGTAAGCAGCTTATTGATGGCGCGCCGGGAAGAGGCAGCAAGATTGATTGCAGCCGAGTCTGCCAAGCCGATTAAGGCTGCGTATGTCGAGGTGGATCGCACAGCGACGACCTTCAAGCTGGCAGCCGAGGAAGCGAAACGGATATATGGGGAGACGATCCCGACAGACAGTGTAGCAGGCGGCGAGAATCGACTTGCGTTTACAAAAAAAGAACCAGTTGGGGTAGTAGGAGCTATTACACCTTTTAATTTTCCTATGAACCTTGTAGCACATAAGCTTGGCCCTGCATTTGCAGCGGGGAACAGTGTTATGCTAAAGCCTGCCGAGCAGACACCATTATCTGCTTTCTTTATAGCAGGCTTGTTTCATGAGGCGGGCTTGCCAAGTGGTGCGTTGAATGTTGTAATTGCTCCAGGCAAGGAAATCGCAGAATATATTGTTAAGGATGAGCGCGTCAACTATATCTCCTTCACCGGCAGCCCCAAGGTTGGCGAGCAGGTAAGAAGCAGCGCGCGTCTGAAGCGTGTAACCCTTGAACTTGGCTCCAATTCAGCAGTCATTATTGATCGTGATGTTAACGTCGCTAAAGTAGCTGCCAGATGTGTAGCGGGTGCGTTTTCCAATCAAGGTCAGGTATGTATTTCCTTGCAGCGCATCTATGTCGTTGAGGACATCTATGAATCCTTTATCGAACACTTTATGCAAGAAATGAGACAGCTTGTGCTCGGTGATCCGCTCGATCCTCATACAGATCTTTCTGCGCTTATTAATCCGGCAGCTGCAGCTAGAGCGCTGGCCTGGGTGAAAGAGGCCATGCAGCAGGGAGCTGGGTTGCTGGCAGGAGGAATTGCAGAAGGTCGCTTGATGCAGCCAACTGTTTTGGTGGAAGTGCCCGAATCAGCTAAGGTTATTCAAGAAGAGGTATTTGCTCCGCTAGTTTGTATTAATCGCGTTTCAAACATCGAGCAGGGAATTGAGCTGGTTAATCAATCGCAATATGGCTTGCAGGCAGGAATCTACACAAATCAACTGGGAATAGCGCTAGATGCAGCAGATAAGCTTCAAGCAGGTGGCGTAATGATTAACGATATTCCGACCTTTCGGCTGGATCATTTGCCATATGGTGGGTGGAAAAGCAGTGGCATAGGCAGGGAAGGCATCAAGTATGCCATGGAGGAAATGTGTGAAACGAAGCTGGTTATATTCAATCGTAATTGACTAACAGCAAATCACATCAAAGATATAAAAAGCAGTGAGCAAATCCGTTTAAGGAACACGTTCACTGCTTGTTTGCTATGAGCAATTAAAAATATACATGCATAATTTCAAGAGAACGCTCCTGCGTCAAGTCAATAAACTCTGAATCTACTTTAATTAGAGGACTAAAGTATTCGGTTGGATGAGTCATAACAATAATGCCGGTACGTCCATCGTTAAGTGTTACGCGTTTTCCGATGAAATTCGGAATCATATGGGCGATAAAAGAATGTGTCACAACAGGGTCAAGCTCGTCAAAGCTTAAACGGTACAGCTCTCTAAGAACAAAGAGCAAGTCGCGTTCTTTTTGATATACACGTGATGAGATCATCGCGCTGTAAATATCAGCAATCGCTATAATTCTGCCATATAGCGATATTTCTTCGCCTTTTTTTCCGTGAGGATAGCCTGAACCATTCATACGTTCATGATGGTCAAGTGCACCTAAAGCAATATTCTCATCTTCGGTTGAGTTTTTAATAATTTCATAGCCGTATGTGGTATGACGCTTGACTTCCTCAAATTCTTCTTTTGTCAGCTTTTCTGGTTTGTTCAGGATATCATGATCGATTTTGCATTTTCCGATATCGTGAAGAAAGCCAGAGTGGCCTACCTTGATGGATTCTTCATCCGATAACCCCATCCAGTTGGCGATATAATAGGAAAGCATTCCAACTTGAACGGAATGCTGATAGGTATAACTGTCAGAGTTGTTCAGGAGAAGCAATAAAGAAACAACATCACGTTCCAAGGATAGGTTATTGATAAGCGGATCAAACTCTGTAAGCGCTTTCTCTGCATTGATTTTATTGTTTTTTCGTGCAGTATCAAATAGATCCTTAACATTGTCGACAACGGTATTATAAATGGGTGTCATATGCGGTAACCATTTTGGCGTAGCTGTTGACTCAAGCGTTCGTTCCAACTGATCAAAATCAATATTACTGTTGCTAGTTAAACTGCGGTCAACTATTTCAATAAAATCGATAGAATGTTGAACCAGTTTACTGATTTCCTTACTGTTCAGAACGGTATTTTTAGATAAAATGTGAAGACCATAGCTATTAAATACGTCTTTTTTTAGCACATCGCTGTCCATAATATCTGTTACATGGATACGCATAGTCCACCTCGCTAGGAATATTACTGGAAATCTGACAAAAGGCAATAATAACCATACTTTAAATATATATTAACAAACAGATAAGGTGTCAGCAACAAAAAATGTGATTTATTACCAACATTTCGTTAAATTTCTACAAGTTTCTTTGTTAGTGTTGCGGCGTAATCGACATCTTCCGTGCCTTGGATCATAATTCTATTGTCCGGAAAGAAGATAACGTTAATCTGATCTGAGAATTTAACCTTCAATAAGTATCGATTAACTTTCACTTCATAGGCTCTGGAAAAATGCTCCTGCAGCTGCTCTAGCGTCATGGAAAGCGGTTTTGCTAACGTCAATTGAATCGTCTCGCGGCCGCATAAGCTTGTGGAGCTAAACTCCTCTGGCTGTTTCAGCCATTGATAGTTGCCTTGTCCACAGCAAGCACAGGTTGCTTGCTGTGCTTGTGCGATCTCCAGCTTCATTAGTTGCATAGTCCAGCTGTCCAATTGTATTAGCTGCTTATTGCAATGTTCTTGCTGACCCGATGCGAGCTTTAACGCCTCTGTAGCTTGTATGGATGCGATCATCTGTACAATAGGTCCGATAACACCCGCTGTATCGCATGTGTCAACAGCACCCAGTTCAGGAGGTTCGGGAAATAGACAGCAAAAGCAAGGCGTGAGACTTGGAATAAATGTGGCAGATGAGCCGCTTGTGCCAACAACTGCGCCATATATCCATGGTTTACGATGTGCAACGCTGTAGTCATTGATTAGATAGCGAACGGTAAAATTGTCGCTGCCATCAATGATAATATCGACCTCATCCAGAAGCTGTTCAATATTGGCGGCATGTACATCGGCAATAACTGGATCAATGTTAACCGTAGAATTAATACGTCGAAGCTTATGAGCAGCAGCTATAGCTTTCGGCATAAACTGTTCAGCATCTTGTTCGTCATATAGCGTTTGCCGATGCAAATTGCTTAGCTCGACAAAGTCTCGGTCTATGATGCGCAAATAGCCGATTCCGGCTCTAACGAGCTGATCGGCTATAGCAGAACCAAGAGCACCCATGCCGATAATGGCACATGAAGCAAGAGATAGCTTTTCTTGAGCACGAACGCCAAGTGTGTGCACCTTTATCTGCTTTCCATATCGTGTCTCCAATTGTTGTGGTTCCTTCATATCGATAGTTTCCTCTAGTTTCTTAGTTTCTTCATAATATAGCGATACTCATGTTTAGTAATCAGAGGCTGGTGCGGTTGGGTCCCAGGGGCCGAGTTGATGACCTTTCCATTCAGAACCATCCTCCCAAATTTCTTTCTTCCATATCGGTACGATCTGCTTTAATCGCTCAATAGCGTAGCGGCTTGCTTCATAGCAATCAGCTCGGCGAGCCGTAGCAACTGCGATCACTACACTAATTTCTGCAAGATCGACCTGTCCGATCCGATGAGTAATTGCGACCTTAGCGCCTTCCCACCGTTCTGCAATTTCTTCACCGATTTGCTGCATCATTTTAAGCGCCATCGGAATGTAAGCCTCATAGTGTAGATAGACGGTTCGCAAGCCTTCCGTAAATTCACGAGTCGTGCCAACAAACAGCAAAGTAGCGCCACAAGCGGGAGTTATCACTTTATTCATCACTTGCTCTACGTTGATCGGCTGATCGGTAATGGAATACACATCAAAGTGTGACTCTGTGTGCCGCTCGGGTTCTGTGTTGCTTTCTCCACCTGAAACAGGAGGAAGCAGCGCTAGCTCTTCGCTTGCATAAACTAGCTGATCGTCTCTGCGATAGGCTTGATTCGCCGCAACGAAACAGCTTTTTAATATGCGCTCCTGCTCTGGAAACTGCCCAATAAGCAGCTGTTTCAGTTCGTTGGCCAAAAGCTTCTCTTGTTCCAGCTCCAGTGTTATATCAGCTTGTCCGAAGCGCTGGGCAAGACCTGCAAAAAGTTGAAGTTTCCATATGTATGTCATAATCTACCTACTTATCATTGTAATCTTAAGTAGTTATAGCATACCATAATCAACGGAAAAATGTTATGCTTAAGAGTATCATAAGAAGGGAAGTGACAGCATGCAGCCATTAACGGACTCATTCGGAAGAGTACATAATTATTTGCGAATATCGGTTACGGATCGCTGTAATTTGCGCTGCTTATATTGTATGCCCGAAGAAGGAGTGGAGTTTGCTGCTTCGGAGTCGCTTCTATCTTACGATGAGATTGAAGAGATTGTTCGAGCAGGGGCGAAACTTGGGATTACGAAGCTTCGAATTACAGGCGGTGAGCCGCTGATCCGACCTGATTTGCACGTATTGATTGCAAAACTATCTGCTATTCCTGGCATCGATGATATCGCATTGACGACTAATGGCATATTTTTGGCCCAGCAGGCGAAGCAGCTTAAAGCTGCAGGCTTGACTCGAGTAAATATAAGTCTAGATACGCTTGATCCAACCCGATTTAAGTTCATTGCTCGCAATGGAGACTTGAAGCGTGTATTGGCAGGTATAGAGGCTGCTGCTGAAGTAGGATTTTCTCCAATTAAGTTGAATTGTGTGTTGTTAAAAGGTGTTAATGAGGATGAAATTTCGCAATTTCTGAAGCTTGCATACGAGCAGCCGCTGCATGTCCGATTTATTGAATATATGCCAATTGGACATGCTGATGAAGGATGGAAAAATCATTATTTACCGTTATCAAGAGTGCTGGAGATCGCAGAGGAACAAGGCTATAAGATCCATGAAAAGGATGAGGTAAAAGGGAACGGTCCATCTGAAAACTGGGAATTTAATGGCGGTGTTGGTTCCTTTGGACTTATTCATCCGATTAGCGACCATTTTTGCAAAAACTGCAATCGATTGCGGTTGACGGCAGATGGACATTTGAAGCCTTGTTTGTATTGGCAGGAAGAGTTGAACGTGAAGCCAATACTTGGTGATGAACAAGGACTTCTAGACATGTACTGGAAAGCGATGGCGGTTAAGCCGGAAAATCATGAAATGGCGGCTAAGCTGAAGGACGGCGAGCAAAGCCATGTTCCAACAAGTCGGCGCATGTCTCAGATAGGTGGATAGCTGCTTATTGTCAGACGGTGAAGCGCAGTTGTAGTGGAGGTAATGATATGGCATATAGCGAACACTCGGAAATTTCCAAGGAGGTCGTTATTTTTCATAGTAATGATCTGCATAGCAGATTGGAGCAGGCGGCTAAAATCGCTTCAATTATTGAAGAGGGACGCATCAGGCACGGCAAGGAGCATGTGATTGCGGTCGATCTAGGTGATCATATGGATCGTGCTCGGATGGAAACAGAGGGTACAGATGGTTTTCTGCATCGCGATATTTTGCAGGGGACTGACTACGATATCGTTACCCTTGGCAATAATGAAGGGCTGACCTTCACAATCGAGCAGCTTGATGCTGTATATAGCTCGAGCTCTTTTCAGGTCATATGCAGTAATATTGAACGAATAGACGGGACGATGCCGAAATGGCTGACACGGTCCACCATTATCGAGCGTTCAGGGCTGCGGATTGGATTTGTTGCAGCTACGGCGCATTTTGTACAGTTTTACAGGTTAATGGGCTGGGAAACACTGGAGCCGATTGAAGCAATTAAACAAGAGGTTGAACGGATTCGTTCTGCCTGCGATGTCATTGTACTGATGTCGCATCTAGGCATTGTCTATGATGAGCAAATTGCCGACGAATGCGAGCATATCGATATTATTTTGGGCTCGCATACGCATCATCTGTTTGACCCACCGAAGCTTCGCAGTGGAACGCTGCTGTGTGCTGCGGAGAAATTTGGTTCCTATGTTGGCAAGGTCGTAATCTCTTATGATGAGCAGCAGAATAAAATAGCGATAACAGGGGAGGTCATCCCAACAACTGCGCACCCTGAGCATACAGGGATTATGGGTGTTATAGCAGATGGACGAAAAGATGCGGAGCGCAAGCTTTCCAGAGTCATTACTGTATTGCGAGAACCGCTTGAGGTGAGCGATCACCGGGAATCCCCGCTTGCAAATTTGCTGGCTATTGGCTTAAGAAATTGGTGCGACGCAGAGATCGGAATAGTTAATTCTGGTCAGCTGCTTGGCAGCCTTGCAACAGGTCCGGTTACAGCAGGAGAGCTGCATGCGATATGTCCATCTCCGATTAATCCTTGCCTCATGCTCATTAAAGGGGATGAACTGCTGCTGGCACTGGAGCAATCGCTGCTTCGGGAATATCAGGATTTTAAGCCTAAAGGCTATGGATTTCGCGGAGAGCAGCTTGGCACGCTTGCTGTTGATGGCTTGAGGGTATATTATTCGTTGGAAAATCCACCGCTTGAACGTATACTTTCCGTGCACGTGAATGGAGAGATATTGGAACGCGAGAAAATCTATCGAGTCGCAAGCATCGATATGTTCACTTTCAATGTAGGCTACAAAAGTTTGGCTAATTATCAAGAGGTTCAATTCTTTTTACCAGAATTTATCCGTAATATTATGGAATATGAGCTAAAAAGTGCTGCAAATATTACGGATTGCAAAATAAAAAGGTGGATTAAAAACTAATATTATGAAAGTTTAATAAATCTATCTGAAATCTGTTGCTAAAACCTTAACTTTATTTTAAGTTATTTTAGTAGGGTTTGATACCGCTCGATAACAGAGTGAAAGTAACATATAGTTAGCCTACAGAAGGGATCGGAAGTATGCGTCTGCTCACCATAAAGCAGTGTCGGCCAGGGATGAAGCTGGCAAAAAAGATTTTCACAGAAGATGGGATTGTACTCCTTGGGGAAAACATGGAGCTGACCGCTAGATTAATTGCTAGGCTTGAGGCATGCAATGTTCAATACGTGTATATTCACGATCCTCGTACAGATGATATTCAACATGATTCACTTATTAGCGAAGAGACCTTTCGTCACGCAGTCAAGGAAATTCGAAGGAATTTTTCAGTGATGATGGAACCCGTAACGAATCAGCGAGGGTCAACAAGACCATTTATAGCAAAGCCTTTAAAGGAAATGATGGGGCTTATAATTGATGATTTATCCAACAATAAGGATGCAATGATCATGCTGATGAATATGGGGATAGTTGACAAATATTTGTATCAGCACTCCTTAAATGTATGCGTGTATACAACGTTGTTAGGCATTAGTCACGGCTATTCTCGTGAGGAAACGATCCATCTTGGCCTAGGTGCGCTTCTTCATGATATAGGGAAAACGAAGGTTGATGAAGATATATTAAAAAAGCCTGATGTGCTGACTGCTCAGGAATATGAGGAAATGAAGCAGCATACGACCAGAGGCTTTGAAATATTAAAGGAAGAGCCTAATTTCCCGCTGTCTATTGCGCATTGCGCTCTACAGCATCATGAGCGTATTGATGGAAGTGGATATCCGCGTGCCCTGAAGGGCAATGAAATATTGGAGCATGCGAAATGGATTGGCATCGTGGACTCTTATGATGCGATGACTACTTCTCGCGTATACAGCAGCCCGATGCTGCCACATTTGGCATTGGAACGGCTATATGCTGGCTCCGGGACCTTGTATGAGCAATGGATGCTCGCGCATTTTAGAGATAAGGTTGTTATATATCCTATAGGCATTACTGTCACCCTGCATACTGGTGAAACAGCAGTCGTCGTCGATTTTGATCCGAGCTATCCTCACCGTCCGATTGTGAGAGTAATCACGAATGAGTTCGGTGAGAATTTGGCTGTGCCGTATGAGATTAACATGTCTAAGGAGCTAAGCATTATGATCATCAAGGTTAATGATGATTCGATATCATTAGCGAAATAACCGCCGTACAGGCGGTTTTTCTTGTTGAAAAAATAGAGTGCATTGATTCTATTAAGCAGGGCCTATACAATATACTTGTAATAATTGAATAATAAGGTGCGATTACGATAATGACTAAAACTTTAATTCCGTTGTCTCCAAGCTATGATCCGTGGGAAACGATACATTCTCTTGAACAGTATGGAAGACATCGTTTAACTAGTGTCGAAATGACAGTCTCCAATTTGTGCAATATGCGCTGTGAGCATTGTGCAGTAGGAGATACGCTTGTCCTCAAAGAACCGACTAAAATACCGCTTGAGCTTATGATTCAGCGTCTGGAAGAAATCAAGGAGCTGAAAACGATCAGCATAACAGGCGGAGAGCCGACATTTATGCAGAAAACGGTTGATGAGTACATCGTTCCGCTGCTGCAATACGCAAGAAGCAGAGGTCTTCGCTCACAGATCAATTCGAATGTGACGCTGCCGTACGAGCGCTATGAGAAAATAGCGAACTACTTGGATGTGATGCATATTTCATTCAATTATACGGAGGCTAAAGATTTTCATGAGGTTGGATTTGCCAAATCTGGGCATCCTGTACCATTAGAGGTTGCTGAAAAGCTATATGATCGGATGATCGACAATGCCAAACGATTAAGTGATGCGGGCGTGCTAGTATCGGCTGAATCGATGATTAATTACCGAACGCATGAAAAAATTTCTCGTATTCATGAACTGATTGTGGAAATGGGCTGTCAGCGACATGAGGTGCATCCAATGTACCCAAGCTCCTTCGCAAAGGATTTGCCGATGCTGTCGAAGGAGGATATGCGTAAGGCAATTGAGCGATTGCTTGCCACAAGAGACCAAAGCGTCTGGATGCTGTTTGGTACGCTGCCTTTCTATCATTGCAGCACAGATCTGGAAGAGCGCAAGCTGCTCAAGCGGTTAGCTTCTGAAAAAAATGTAACGGTTCGAAATGATCCCGATGGACGCAATCGATTAAATGTAAATCTGTTTACAGGTGACGTATTTGTTACTGATTTTTCAGATGTTTCTTCGTTCGGGAGCATTTATCAATCAAAACTTGATGATATATTCGAGCAATGGCTTCAGCATCCGCTTGCACAGAGTGTGAATTGTCATTGCCCTGCGGTTTCCTGCTGTGGTCCTAATCTACTCGTTAAGGATATGTACTATAAAGAC
Organism: Paenibacillus septentrionalis; assembly: GCF_042659865.1. NCBI lineage: Bacteria > Bacillati > Bacillota > Bacilli > Caryophanales > Paenibacillaceae > Paenibacillus > Paenibacillus septentrionalis. The sequence continues at coordinate 695,403 of NZ_JBHSTE010000002.1, read as the reverse complement.
GTAGATTTCCTAACGCGACGCGCAATAGAAGATTAAATAATGGGAAGTGATCCTTTGTCCGTACGCGCTATGCTCTCGATTGCAGTAGCATTAGGCTTTCTGTACCTGTCATTCACGGCAGGCGCACCTTTTTTGCTAGCTATTGTTGTTGCAATCTTTTTAGAGCCTATTAACGGTTTTTTTATGAAAAAGCTTCGTTTTAATCGACTTGTCTCTGCCGTCATAACATGTACGCTGTTTACGGTTGGTCTGCTTGGTCTGATGTTTCTTATTGGACTAAAGGTATTGAATGAGGTTATTGCCTTCGTGGAACGTTTGCCTCGCTACTTCTCCAATTTAAGCTTGATTGCAAATGATTGGTTGACACAGCTTCGCAAAACGTATGAAAATTTACCTCCTGAGACGGTAGAATCGATTGAGCAATATGTCATGACCTTGCTGGATTGGCTGACTAAGCAAGCAATGGGGCTATCAGGCAAGCTAGGTGGGATACTGTCGAGTGTTCCAAGCATGTTTATTTTCTTTATCGTATTTATTGTAGCGGTATATATGTTTAGCTTTAGCTTGAATACGCTAAAGGAATCGGTGCTTTCGTTTTTCCATGAAGAATCGAGAGACAAAGTAAGTACAGTTATTGAAAGTCTTAGAAGATCAATCTTCGGATTTTTACGTTCTCAACTTATTTTAAGTGCCTTAACCTATATTATTTCACTGGTTGGCTTATTGGTTTTGGATATTAGATATCCGCTTGCTATTGCCTTGTTGATTATTATAGTGGATATTATGCCAATTTTGGGTACCGGCTCTGTGCTTGTGCCTTGGGCGATCTATTGCTTGTTTGTAGGGGATGTGTTTACAGCAGTTGGTTTGCTGCTTCTATTCCTAGTCATAACGGTGTTCAGAAGAATTGTCGAGCCTAAAGTATTAGGTGATTCTGTCGGCATTAGTGCGCTTTCGGTTCTGATCAGTCTGTACGTAGGTCTGGAATTGGTAGGACTTATTGGCGTATTTCTTGGTCCGCTCGTAGTTATTATTTATAAAGCTTGCAGACAGGCTGGCATTATTCCAACCTCGATCAAGCTATAACAGGTCTAAAATATATAGACGCATTCGCTATTTCTTACAAGATAGCCGAATGCGTCTATTCATTATTTATTTTTTGTGAATCGTGGTATAGTATTAGAGTGTTCAACTAGTAGATAATGAAAAGGAGTCATATTCATGAAGCAAAGGCTCATTGCATTGATGCAGCCGCAATCGACTAGAATCGTAACGACATCCATGCTATTGGTTGCACTAATGCTGTATGCACTCCCGGCGTTTGCGCAGGAGACAGAGGCAGTACCTCGCATTTCAATTCTAATTCCTCTTTTTTCCATTGGGTTATATTCATTATTCATACTGTTTAACCATAATGTGTTTTTTCGAGACTACAAGCTTCATGAGACATCCATGCTGGAAAAGCGTGTACTTCTAATAGGTGCAGCGCTTGGCGTTGGTTTTCTTCTCAGATTGTATTTGGCTGCAACGAATGAGGGCTATGTGAATGACTTGGCCTTATTTCATTATTGGGGCAACTATGCCTTTCGTGAAGGTCTCCTGAACCTTTATCATGGTGATTTCTTTTTAGATTATCCTCCTGGTTATATCTATGTACTGTATGTTATAGCTGCTTTGCAGCATGTGTTTCAGATTACATATGGAGGAGCTGAATTTCTTGTATTGTACAAGCTCCCGACGCTCCTCATTGATATAATTGCTTCTTATTACATATACAAGCAGGCTATTAAAAAGCTCTCCTTCCCGATATCGTTTGGACTGATGCTGCTTTATTTGTTTAATCCTGTCGTGCTTCTAGACGGTGCTGTCTGGGGGCAGGTCGATTCCATTTTCACGCTTCTCATTGTGGTCAGTATCGGGCTGTTTATAGATGGGAAAATGAGCAAAGCCTCGTTTGTATTTGCACTGGCGGCGTTGACGAAGCCGCAGGCCTTTATCTTTATGCCGGTCGTTTTGCTTGCCCTACTGTACAGCAAACGCTGGAAAGCCGTTGCGACTTGTGCCGCATGGGGCTTTGGCACCTTCTTGCTGTTTTCGCTGCCGTTGTTTCTTAGGGGCGGTGGCCTACTTCAGCTCATTGACTTGTATCGGGGGACGTTGTCCTCTTATTCCTATGCGACGTTGAACGCCTTCAATAGCTATATGCTGCTGAACTTCAATTGGGTTTCGAATGATCACACATTTGCAGGCGTGCCTCTGGCTGTTTACGGTATGCTTGCTGTTTTTGCTGCGGTTGCGTATGCGGCTTATATCGGTCTGATGGCAAAGGCGAAGCACCGCGCATTGTTTTTTGTCGGCGCTGCGCTGATCGTCATTGTTTTTATGTTTGTAACGAAAATGCATGAGCGATATATGTTTGCAGCGATTATGCTGCTTATTATGGCATTCATCCAAAGCGGTGATCGTCGCCTCCTGTATATCAGCTACGGCTTTACGATGACGAACACTCTCAATCTGTATGTTGTGCTTGCCTTCAGCAATACGACGACATTTGTGCCTAATGATGGAGTTGCCATTCTATGCTCTATTGCAAATGTGGTGATGACGCTGCTTCTGCTCTACGTTGGTCATGATGTCTATGTAAAGGAGCGTATCAAAAGGCTGCAAACTCGTGAAAAGCCAGAGCAACTGGAAAGCGCACAAAAGCTTGTCTTGTCTGTGAAGGAGACTGAGGGGAAGCTGCTGGATCCGTGGCGTCACATTGGTATGACTCGCAAAGACTGGATGATTGTCGGTGCCGTAACGGCAGTTTACATCGTGCTTGCACTTTTCAATCTCGGAAGTATGAATGGTCCGAAAACGGTTTGGCAGCCTGCGACGAATAATGATTATATTGTGTTTGATCTCGGCGAGTCCAAGCCGCTGCAGCGCGTTATTAGCTTCGGCGGTGTAGGCAGTGGCGAGTATCGTTATTCTTTTTCAAACGATGGGGTAAACTGGAATGGCGAACAGACGATCAATCATGATCATGTTGCAGTGTTTTTATGGAAGGAAGCGGATCTTGCCATTACTGCGCGATATATGAAGCTGCAAGCAGCAACGACAGGCTTCAGCCTGCATGAGATCGGTATATTTGAGCAGGGCTCAGAGACGCCGCTACCACTGCGCATTTCCGATGTACATGAGCCGCAAGGAGCTGCGCGTGGTGCCGCTGCACATTTAATAGATGAACAAACGATAGTCCCATACCATCATACTTATATGGTTGGCAGCTATTTTGATGAAATTTATCATGCACGAACTGCTTATGAGCATTTGGAGGGGCTTAAAGCCTATGAAAGCACACATCCACCGCTTGGCAAGCTGCTTATTGCCATTGGCATTCAGCTATTTGGCTTAAGCCCGTTTGGCTGGCGCATAGTTGGTGCGCTGTGTGGTGCAGTGATGCTGCCTATTATTTATATGATGGCTAAAGCTATTTTGCGAAAAACCTCCTATGCAGCAGGTGCGATGCTGCTGTACGCGGTTGATTTTATGCATTTTACTCAGACGAGGATCGCGACGATTGATGTGTATGCAGTGCTGTTTATTATGCTGATGTTCTATTGTATGAATCGTTATTTTGCTATGAATTTCTATCGTGATCGGCTGCTGAAAACCTTCATTCCGCTAGGACTGGCGGGGATGTTTTTCGGCTTAGGCACAGCCTCCAAATGGATTGTGCTATATGGTGGAGCGGGACTTGCAATTATGCTTGTAATCTCCTTAATTCGCCGCTATCTGGAATACCGAAGCGCAGGCTTCCTGCTGCGCAGTGGAGATGCTGAGCAAGCTGGGGGACTGGAGCTCAGTGAACAAGCGCGTTCGATACGGAGCAAATTCGTACCGTATACCATTTCTACGATTGCGATATGCGTATTGTTTTATATCGTGATTCCTTTCGGCATCTATGCGCTAGCGAATATCCCTGTGCTTAAGCCGCTCGAAGGTGGATTTAGCATTAAGGCGCTAATTGACTATCAAGTAAATATGTTCAACTATCATAGCAATCTTGTATCTGCGCATCCGTTTTCCTCGACGTGGTGGGAATGGCCATTTATGAAACGGCCTGTATGGTATTTCCTTGATTCTGCGCCGATGGAGGGTATGCGTTCTACGATTGCGGTATTGGGTAATCCGTTAATATGGTGGATTGGAATTTTTACGATGCTGGCTACAACAATTATTAGCATAAGGCGCAACGATCAGATGGCTTGGATGCTTGGTATCGCTTATTTTTCACAATATGTACCGTGGATGCTTGTGCCGCGCGAAACGTTCCTGTACCATTATTTTGCAATGGTGCCGTTTATGATCGTGAGCATTTTGTATATATTTAAGCTGCTGGAGGAGAAGTACAGATGGAGTCGCTACGTACGCTATGCTTATATTAGTGCTGCGGTTGTATTGTTTGTAATGTTTTACCCTGTTCTGTCGGGTATGCCGGCCCCAGAGAGCTATATTATGCTGCTGCGCTGGTTTCCTTCATGGGTATTCTAGAAAACGATGAATAAAAGGAGGCAAACGATGTCAGGCTCGTTAATAAGCGTTATCGTCCCGATGTACAACGAAGAGGAGGTCATCGGAACAACGTTTACACGACTTAAAGAAGTAATGGACTCAACTGGTGATCGTTATGAGCTGATTTTTGTCAATGATGGCAGCAAGGATCGCTCTGCGGTAATTATTCAAGAGCTGTCGTTGCAGCACAAAGAAGTCGTTCTAATCGATTTCTCGCGAAACTTTGGTCATCAGATCGCAATCACTGCTGGGATGGATTATGCGCGTGGCGATGCCATTATTATAATAGATGCGGATCTGCAGGACCCGCCTGAGATTATGCTGCAAATGATTGCAAAATGGCGGGAAGGCTATGAGGTTGTCTACGGTAAACGAATTAAACGCAAGGGCGAAACTTGGTTTAAGAAGGCTACTGCGAAGCTGTTCTATCGTACATTGAACGCATTGACCAGCGTGGATATACCAACGGATACGGGCGATTTCCGATTAATAGATCGAAAAGTATGTGATGTGCTGAAGGGACTTAAGGAGAAAAATCGTTTTGTGAGAGGCTTGATCAGCTGGATCGGATTCAAGCAAACGAGTGTAGAGTTCGTACGTGAGGAACGCTTTGCCGGTGTAACAAAATATCCGCTGAAGCGGATGATCAAATTTGCGCTGGATGCGATAACGTCGTTCTCGTATAAGCCGCTGCGGATTGCAAGCTATATAGGGTTTACGATTTCATTTGTCAGCTTTATTTATTTGTTAATCGTGCTATATCAGCGTTTATTTACGAATACGACTCAGGTCGGCTGGGCGAGTATTGTCGCAATCAATTTGCTATTTAATGGGATTATTTTAATACTGCTTGGTGTCATTGGAGAGTATATCGGGCGAATTTATGAAGAAACAAAAAACAGACCGCTATATATTGTTCGTGAAACAATCAGACAGGACGAGCAATCGCCCGTAGCGGATACGCATGTGAAGCTCCAGAGCGGCCAGCAAGAGGAAACATAATGGAAGAGCGAAAAGTATTGCCTGGACAGAGAAGCCTGCTGCAGTTTATTTTGTTTGCTGCTATAGGGGGGCTGAATACAGCAGTGGATGTAGCTGTTTATTGGCTGCTGCTTCAGCTATCCGTTCCTTATATAGTGGCGAACATCGCTGCCTACGGTGCAGGCATGTTAAACAGCTACATATGGAATAGCGCTGTGACGTTTCGTTCAGCAATTCGTCGCCCACACGCCGTCAGGCTGCGATTTGTCATCTGGAATCTGCTGACGCTGCTGATTTCGAGCCTGCTCATTTTACTTATGGTGGAGAGTGTGGGTTGGTCGGAACTGTGGAGCAAAGTGATAACGACCATTCTTATTGTTGTGCTTCAGTTCCTTGGTACGAAGAAATGGGTGTTTCGTCAATGATTGGCCTACGCCTATTTTTGTCTGAGAGGTAACAAACATCTCGACTTAGACATATTATATGTTGACTGTATCCCTTGACCTTGGTAAACCATAACACCCTGGCAAGGAGGGCTGAAACACATTGAGGGACAACGACCATAAAAGCAAGTTTCTTTTAACTCATCGCGAGCGCGAAGTATTTGAACTCCTCGTGCAGGATAAGACGACAAGAGATATTGCTCAGCAGCTTTTCATTAGTGAAAAAACTGTACGCAACCACATCTCCAAGGAGATGTAGTTAGAAATACGCTAAATATATAATTTTGGAGTTCACCTCCTATCTTTCTTTGGTAAAGTTTGATCATTTTACCTATTCAAGATTTGGGGTGAAGCTCCTTTTTTTATGTTTAAATTACTCGGCTTCAACAAGAACTTAGATATATGAAAATGATTTACATTTAAATTAATTTCGAATTTTATAAAATTTATATGTCTGCACAGATCGATTGAAAAGGTTGAACATATTTCTTTTTTGGAAACTCCCCATCAGACTCAAATTCGTGTAATAAAACGTTACATTAAATTGAAGTTTTCTAGTTGAATGGCTAATTCGATTGTTTGTGCTTTGTTTATTTTCACAAAAAAATAGGTGTTATTTCGTATTTGTCAATAAATATACCTTATTGCGTAATATAAATTAACTTGATATAAATAATATATAAAATATTTTATAGAATTTGGGTGAGTGTAATGACCGTACAAGGAGTAAGTAAAGCGCAAATTGCGTATCAGTTTATTTATGAACAAATTGTTGACGGGTCCTACCGGTCTGGTCAACGGCTTATCGTTGATCATATAGCCAGCCAAACCGGATTAAGTCAGAGTCCAATAAGAGAAGCAATACGAAAATTGGAATCAGAAGGTTTTTTAATTAACAAGCCTTATTGCGGTGTGATTGTAGCTTCAATGGAACTTAGTGAAAGCATTAATCGAATGCACGTGCTCGGTATATTGGATAGCAGCGCAGCGGGTCTTAGTGCTCCGAACTTATCGTATGAAGATATTCGGGAACTGGAGAACATCAATAAGGAGATGAATGCCTGTATTGAATTGCAGCGATATCAGAACGCAGGCAAGCTTGATAGACAGTTTCATAATGTTCTGAACAGTCGTTGCCAAAATGATTTCTTGTTGCAATCCATTCAAGATCAGACTGCTATTCTGGAAACGATTCGTGAGCTGAATATTATGTTTTATCCAGTTAGACTTTTAGAAAGTGTAAACGAGCATAGACAAATCATAATGAATATTAAAGAAGAGGCGTTCGATAGCATTGAACCATTAGTAAGAGTGCATATGATGAACTCGATAACAGCTTATTCAATTGCAATGGATCAATAAAGGGGGTAAAGCTTTGAGTAAGCCAATTGTTTATATACGCTGTGAGCAAGCAGAGCCGTATCTTGATCGAATAGCTTCATTATCTAAGGAAGTGATTGTCGAGCCTTGGGTTGCGGGACAAGCAATGCCACCAATGGACGTTGATCTTTCAGAGATTGATGTGGTGCTAACAAGAGGATTAATCGATAATATGAGCTGGTTACAGGAAGCAAAATCCTTAAAGTGGGTGCATTCTCTGACTGTAGGGGTAGAGAAGCTGCCGCTTCCAGCGCTGGCTAAGCGAAACATTGTCGTTACCAATGTAAAAGGAATTAACGCAATCCCAATAAGCGAGTATGTACTTGCAGGTATTTTAACCTATGCTAAAGGCTATTTTGAGTTTTGGAGTCAGCAGCGGCAACGGATATGGCAAACCAGGGAAGTAAAAGAAATAAGCGGAAGCACAATCGCGATTTTAGGCTTCGGTCATATTGGACGAGCTATTGCGGAACGAGCAAAAGCACTGGGGATGATTGTAAAGGCAATGGGGCGTTCTCAGCACGATTCATCCTATACAAGTCTGGTTGATGCTTATTTTGTTAATGAGCAATACAGTGAAGTTGTTGCTGATGCCGACTACGTCGTCAATTGTCTTCCTGAATCTCAGGAGACGTTCTGCTATATGAATGAATATCGCTTTTCTCTATTAAAAAAAGGGGCTCTGTTTATAAATGTTGGCAGAGGCAGTACAGTCGATGAGCATGCACTGTTGCTTGCTGCAAAGGAACATCTAGGAGGCGCAATTCTTGACGTGTTTCAGCAAGAGCCATTGCCGGAAAAACATTTTTTCTGGAATAACCCCCGAATATTCGTGACACCGCATAATGCCTTTGCTTCTCCTAAGCATTGGAGCCGTGTTTTTGAACAGTTTCTGCAAAATTTAGTTCGATATCAGCAGGGAATGTCACTTGAAAACACGGTTGATCCAGCCAAGGGATATTAAATAAATAAAAGTCGGAATATTCCGACAAAAATGGATGGAGGGTTATAATGATGAAGTTTAGAAAGACGAAAATGGTAGTAATGGGCTTGACTTTGCTTGCTGTTCTGCTTGCAGGATGCGGCAGTAAAACAGGGAATTCTGGAAATTCCGGCAATACGAATGGTGCCAGTTTACCCACAGCTTCACCTGAAGCTTCTAACAATGTAGAATCCGTGGCAAAGGAGCTCAGAATTGCTTTTAATGCTCAACCAACGACGCTAGATCCACACAAAACGACAGCCTGGATTACAAAGGATGTGTCTCGTCCGATTTTTGAAACGCTGGTAGCAGCAGATGAAAATTACAGCGTTACACCTTTGCTGGCTGAAAGCTTCGATGTAAGTGAGGATGCAAAAACGTTTACGTTTAAGTTAAGACAAGGGGTCAAGTTCCATAATGGCAAGGAAATGAAGGCTGAGGATGTTGTTGCTTCTATGAACCGATGGATCGCATCGACTACGGTAGGTGCCGCGACCTTTGGCGATGCAACATTTACCGAAGTTGATGAATATACTGTTGAATTGGTGCTGGATAAACCGTCTGGAAATGCTTTGCAGGTCATGATTAATACGAATCAATACGCAGCCATTATGCCTAAAGAAATTATTGAAGCTGCAGGTGAAGGACTAATTGAGGAATATATCGGTACTGGACCGTACAAGTTCCAAGAGTGGAAACAGGATCAATATATTAGTCTAGTTCGTTATGATGAATATGCTTCTTCTGCAACAGAGGCATCTGGTGTAGCAGGTAAGAAGGAAGCTCCAACAGAGACGCTAATGATGGAGTTTGTAACAGATGCATCTACGCGCATTGCTGGTCTGAAGAGCGGTCAGTACGATATTGCCGTTGAATTGCCGCCGGATTATTTAGGTCAAATTGAAGGAGATAGCAATCTTGCTTCATACGTCAGCTTTGCAGGATATAATCCGCTTATTATGAACAACAAGATGGGTGTACTTTCAGATGAAAAAATACGTTTAGCTATTGCCGCTGCATTAGATGCAGAAAAAATTATGATGGGTGCATATGGAAACAAGCAATTTTATCGTACCGATGGCGGGTTAATGCTTCCAGAGCAAACAGATTGGTATACGGAAGCTGGGCTTGAAAACTATAATCAGAACGATCCGGAGAAAGCGAAGCAATTGCTTGCGGAAGCTGGGTATAACGGCGAACCGATTAAAATGATGACGAGCCGTGAATATGAGGATTTGTATAATTCCAGTGTTGTTGTAAAAGCACTGCTCGAAGAAATTGGAATGGTTGTAGACCTTCAGTTATATGATTGGGGGACTGTAGTAGGCAATCAGCCAAAACCTGAAGTATGGGACATGTTTATTACGACTTTTTCCTCTAAAACTGATCCTACGCAAATTTTGTTCCTTGATTCGAGAAATCAATGGGCAGGCTGGCATAGTAATCCAATGATCGATGAGTTGCTTGATAATATTCGTCAGTCAACGAATCAAGAGGACTCTAAGAAATGGTTTGAAGAGATTCAACAAGAGTTTTGGAACACAGTTCCAGTCTATAAAATCGGTGATAAATATACGATGACAGCAGCGCATAAAAATGTACAGGGTTTTACGTACTTCGAAGGACCTGTATTCTGGAATGCACAAAAAGCTGAATAGACGGTAAAGAATTACGCTTTATTCTCAAGTCTGCTTGAGAATAAAGCGTGATCTTATTAGCATAGCATAGGCGGATACACAAATAAGGAGCTGATACGATGCAATATGTTTTAAGAAATGATGAAATTCTGCCTAGAGATCTAGTACACATAGATATTGAAGATAGAGGGTATCAATTTGGTGACGGCGTATACGAGGTTATCCGTTTCTATGATGGAAAGCTGTTCCATATAGAGGAGCACCTGAATCGATTGCTTGGCAGCTTGTCGTCAATTGAAATCGCATTACCTTTACCGGTTGATGTCATGTTAAGCAAACTGCAGGAGCTTGTAGAAACTGCTGATTATAAGGAGGGGAAAATATATTTACAGGTTACAAGAGGAGTCCATCCACGAATACATTCGTTTCCAGAAGGAGTCCCTCCATTGCTTATCGCTTATTGTAGTGAAGCAAAGCGTAATTTCGAGCAGTTGGACAATGGCATACATGCGATTGCTGTGCCGGATGATCGCTGGCTTCGTGTCAACATTAAGTCGCTAAATTTATTGCCGAATACGATTGCAAAGCAAAAGGCGGCGGAGAGGGGAGCGGTAGAGGCAATCTTTGTGCGGAACGGTATTGTCACCGAATGCAGCGCCTCCAATATTTATGGAGTAAAAGATGGCAGCATTTACACCCATCCAAGTAACCATCTGATTTTGAATGGGATTACAAGGCAAGTAACGAAGAAATTAGCAAAGCAAGCAAATATACCATGGATAGAAGCAGAATTTACACTAGAGGATTTACAGGCGATGGATGAAGTGTTTGCGAGCAATACAATTATTGAAATCTGTCCTGTATTAAGTGTAGCAAATGTTCCAATTAAGGATGGGAAGCCTGGAACTGTGACAAGAGAGCTGCAGAAGTTGTTCTCAGACAAGATTGCTAGGTTTAGAGAGCAGTAAGGAGATGCGATATGAACAAAGAGCAGTTGCTAGAGAAAATCACTGCCTGCACAGCAAATAATGGCGTATGGGGAGTCGTTGTTGAAAATGTGGCTACAAAACAGAGGGTTGCTCTTAATGAGAATGTCGTCTTTAACGCTGCGAGTATTATTAAGCTGCCTATTATGGCGGCTGCATACGCAGAGGTTTATAACAACAAAATACAGCTGGACGAGCGTGTCTTAATTCGACAATCAGATCTTGCGATGGGATCAGGTGTTATTCAATTTCTAAATCCAGGCGCGACATTTACAATATATGACCTTATCGTATTGATGATTGTCACCAGCGATAATACAGCAACAAATCTATTAATCAATATGATAGGCCTCGATAGAATTAATGAAATCATGCAAGTGCTGGGCATGAAAAATAGCAAGCTGGAACATCGGCTTGGCCTGCTTTATACGGGACAACAGTTGCGCAATGTCATTACAGCAAACGATGTTGCCTCTATGCTGGCGATGCTCGCAGAAGGGAAATTTTTGCATAGCTATGCGTGCCAGCAAATGATATCGATTATGCAGAAACAGCTGTATAGAGATGGGCTCCCTCGGTATTTTCAAGGCCGCAGCAAGCAGCTTGCCACTGAGTTGCCTGACTGGGAATTCGCTAATAAAACAGGTTGGATCGCTGGAATACAGCATGATGCCGGCATTTTGCAAACGACTCATGTAGGTGTGCATACCATTACTGTTCTAGCCAACTACGAGAGCACACAGGCTGTGGCGCTCGAGCAGATTGCTGAGATAGGAAAATACGCCTTTGCATACATTGAAAGCAATGAAAATGCTCGTGAAAGAGGGGAAACACCATGATCGGATATATCGCGAAACGACTACTATCCTTGATTCCAATCTTATTAATAGTAGGCACGACAGTGTTTTTTATCATTCATCTCACGCCTGGTGATCCTGCAAGCATTATGCTGGGCCCTGAAGCCTCTCAACAGCAGATTGATGACCTGAAGGCTGAGCTGGGACTGGACAAGCCAATTCTTATTCGATTCGTGCAATGGATCGGTGGCGTGATAACTGGAAATCTAGGTGAATCCTACTTTATGAAAATGTCTGTAGCGACAGCTATTTCAGAGCATTTTGGTCCGACATTGTCGCTAACTATATGTGCACAATTGATTGCGTTGATTGTAGCCATTCCCTTAGGCATTATTGCGGCCAAAAAGAAGGGCTCCATCACAGATCAAGCAGTTATGGGGGTATCATTTTTAGGAATATCAACTCCAAGTTTTCTAATCGGTTTATTTTTAATTTTGTTATTTGCTGTGGAGTTGCAATGGCTGCCTGCATCTGGTTACAAAACCTTGGAGAGCGGTCTTTTTAGTCATTTGCAGTTTATGATTTTGCCAGCAATCTCCCTTGGTTTCATGCAGGCTGCATTAATTGTCCGCATGACAAGGGCAACGATGCTGGAGGTGCTGAATCAAAGCTATATTGAGATTGCGAGAGCTAAAGGAGTAAGTGAAATCATTATTGTTTTGAAGCATGGTTTCCGTAATGCAGCTATTCCTATTCTAACGGTGGTAGGACAGTCCTTTGCCTTGCTTATTGGCGGCGCAACGGTAACCGAGACCGTATTTAATATTCCAGGAATCGGCCAATTAATCGTGAATTCAGTTGAACGTCGCGACTATGAAGTGATTCAAGGCGTCGTGCTTGTCATCGCTGCTTTGTACGTGGCAATAAACTTATTGATCGATTTGCTCTATGGATTATTGGATCCTCGTGTTCGATTAAACAACAGGTAGAAGGAGGTTCGAGCGTATGGATGTTTTATCTCAAGCACAAGCAAACGATTTGTCTCCGGAGGGACGATTGCATGCTGCTAAAACTGCATACAACAAAGAGAGGCGAATCCTTTTTTTGAGAAATTTCTACAGAAATAAATTAGCGCTTATCGGGTCAATCGTAATTTCGATTGTTGGCTTATTTGCTTTAATCGCACCGATACTTACGCCGTATCATCCCTTGGATGTCGATGTTGTGAACAGGCTTCAAGCACCATCGGCAGAGCACTGGTTTGGAACCGATAATTTTGGCAGAGATATTTTTTCACGAGCTGCGTATGGAGCAAGAATTTCCTTGCTTGTCGGGGTTGCTGTAGCTTTAATTACGGGAACACTTGGCATGATTATCGGGCTGTGCGCTTCCTATTTCAAGAGACTTGATTATGTGTTGATGAGAATATGCGATGGTTTGATGGCTTTCCCGGCCATTCTCCTTGCCATTGCAATAATGGCTGCAATGGGACCGAAAGTTCAAAACGTTATTTTTGCGCTTAGTGTCGTTTACACGCCGAATGTTGCAAGAGCAGTGCGTTCTGTTGCGTTAATCGCTAAGGAGCAAACGTATGTGGAGGCTATGCATTCTATTGGCGCCAGCCACTTTAGAGTACTGTTCAAGCATATTGCTCCCAATTGCTGGACTCCTGTCATTATTCAAGGAACGTTTATTTTTGCAGATGCCATTATTTCAGAGGCAGCCTTAAGCTTCCTGGGTGCAGGTATACCAGCCCCTACTGCCAGTTGGGGCAATATTTTATATGATGGGAAAATGTATATCTATAATGGTTGGTGGATGGTTTTATTTCCAGGAATACTGCTGATGATGACTGTTTTGGGACTGAATTTGTCCGGTGATGGGTTGCGTGATTTATTAGATCCCCACGGAAAAAATAAGTGACGATGAGGAGAGGTTAGAATGGTGACACAAACAGCTATGGAGCCTTTGCTGCAGGTAATGGAGCTAAAAACACAGTTTGAAACGGCTCGTGGAACCGTAACAGCTGTCGACGGAGTCAGCTTTTCGATTCATAAAGGCGAGATTTTAGGTGTTGTTGGAGAATCAGGCTGCGGTAAAAGTGTAACCTCTCGCTCGTTAATGCGATTGTATGATGAGAACAAGCTGGTTTCACATAACGGGAGCATTATGTTCGAGGATATCGAATTACTGAACTTGACGAAGCAAGAAATGCGAAATATGAGAGGCAGCAAGCTCGCAATGATTTTTCAGGATACGCTGAGCTCGCTTAATCCAGTATATACGATAGGCAATCAAATCGGAGAGGCTGTACGTCGAAATCATAAATACAGCAAAAAAGAGGTAAAGCAAAAAGTACTTGAGCTGCTGAATGCAGTTGGAATTGCTGATCCTTCCAAACGAATACATGAATATCCACATCAGTTGTCAGGTGGAATGAGACAAAGAGTCATGATTGCGATGTCTTTGGCATGTCAGCCCAAGCTGTTAATTGCAGATGAGCCTACTACAGCGCTGGATGTGACGATCCAAGCCCAAATTTTGCAGCTTATTAGTGACCTGCAAAAGAAAATGGATATGAGCATTATGCTGATTACACATGACTTAGGTGTAGTAGCAGAGGTATGCACTAGAGTGGTTGTCATGTATTTGGGACAGGTAATTGAGGAAACGACAGTAGAGTCATTATTCCAAAATCCTCTGCATCCCTATACGCAAGGGTTAATACAATCCATGCCCAAAGCTGAAGGAAAACGAGAGGGCAAGCTGAGTTCTATACCTGGAACTGTTCCTACGTTGTTTAATGTGCCACAAGGCTGCAGATTTGCAGGGAGATGCAAGTATGCTACGAAGCTATGTATTGAGGCAGCCCCATCCTTAATTCAAGCAACAGAAACGCATTCGGTGCGTTGCTGGCATTACAACGAGATCAAGCTCAAGGAGGAGAAGCAAAATGACAGCGTTAATGAAAAATGGCTCGGCGCATAATAGTGAGTCAGCAGAAGCCCAGCGCGTTATACTTGAGATTAAGAGCTTAAAAAAATATTTTTCTACAGGAAAAAAAGTAAAGGGCAATAACCAGGTAGTTAAAGCGATAAATGATCTCTCATTTAAGCTGTATGAAGGAGAAACCTTTGCGATCGTAGGAGAGTCTGGCTGCGGCAAAAGCACCACTGGACGAGCGTTATTGAGGCTTATCGAGCCTACGGAAGGGCAAATTCTATATAAGGGCGTTGATTTGTGCACACTGAAAGCGAAAGAGATGAAGGTGCTGCGCAAGGAAATGCAGATGATTTTTCAGGATCCTTATTCATCTTTAAACCCACGCAAGCGAGTAGGTGAAATGATAGAGGAGCCACTTGATATTCACAGGATAGGCTCTAAAAGTGAAAGAACCTATCGTGCTTTCGAATTGTTGGAGCGGGTTGGGTTACATCCAGAGCAATATTATCGCTTCCCGCACGAATTTTCCGGAGGTCAGCGCCAACGAATTGGCATTGCACGTGCATTAGCTGCACAGCCTAAAATTATAGTTTGTGATGAACCGGTTTCTGCGCTTGATGTATCGATTCAATCTCAAATTATAAATTTGCTCGAGGAACTGCAAGAGCAGCAGCTGTTAACGTATGTTTTCATATCGCATGATCTCGGAGTAGTTCGGCATATATCTGATCGCATTGCGGTTATGTATATGGGAAGGATGGTGGAAGAAGCACCGACGGAACAACTATATGAAACTCCACTGCACCCCTATACGAGAGAATTATTATCCGCTATCCCGTCCTTGAGAGGAGAAAAAAAAGAGTTTGTCCGCTCAGGAGAAACCCCCTCACCGCTAGATTTACCGAAAGGCTGTGCTTATCAATCGCGTTGCCCGTTTGTTACTAAGAGATGTCGTGAGGAAGTGCCACATCGGATTCAAGTGAGCGATAATCATTTTGTTGAGTGTTTTTTATACGAGGAGGCATAAGCATGCAGGCAGATAAACATATTCACTCAGGGGTAATTATTGATGGTACCGGGCAGCCAGGTTATCGTGGAGATGTATTTATTAAGGATGATCGAATCGTTGCAATATATCCTGCTGAGCACGAAAAGGTTCGGGAATACAAGGCAGTAGAATCGATCGATGCAACGGGCATGGTTGTCACGCCAGGTTTTATAGATATTCATACTCATTCTGATTTAACGCTGCTTCTTGATTCGCGGGGCGCGAGCAAAGTATCGCAAGGGGTAACGACTGAAGTAGTTGGAAATTGTGGATTGTCGGTTGTTGATTGCTGTGGAACTTACAAGGATGAGATAAAAGCAAGCTCTTCTTTTCTGTATAGTCATTTAATAGATTGGCACTGGAACAATTACGCAGAATACTTAGCAGAGTTCACAAACAAAGGTATATCAATCAATGTAGGCTGTTTTATTGGACATGGTACGGTCAGAGCGCAGGTTATGGGTTATGAGAACCGTAAGCCTAGTGAGACTGAGCTGCAGCGAATGAGAGAGGTTGTTGCTGAAGCGATGCAGCAAGGTGCGCTGGGGTTGTCTTCAGGATTAATATACAATCCTGGTGTATTTTCCGAGCGAGACGAGATCGTGGAGCTTGCAAAAGTTGCAGCGGAGTACGGGGGCATATATACGACACATATGCGGAATGAGTCAGATTATTTGCTTGATTCGATTGATGAGGCGCTGTATGTTGCCAGAGAAGCGAACATTCCTCTGCAAATCTCACACTTAAAATCAACAGGAACGCGGAACTGGGGAAAAATTAAACAGGCAATTGATAAAATAAAGCAGGCAAGGGCTGAAGGAACAGATGTTCATTTTGACTTTTATCCTTATGAAGCAAGCTCTACCAATATGAGATACTTGCTGCCTCCATGGGTACAGGAAGGTGGCTGGGAATTGAGTAAAGCAAAAATTCAAGATCTAGAGCTGCGAGAACAAATGATGATGGAAATTGATCAGGGTACGTCCAACTGGTTAAGCCCAGCACGCAATGCAGGCTGGGATAGAGTTATGATTGCTTCTGTTAAGTATGAGAAAAACCGATTTGCTGAAGGGATGAATGTCGAGCAGTATGCACTCGAAATCGGAAAGAAACCAGTGGAGGCTATGCTGGACCTATTAGTTGAAGAGGATGGAGCAATAGGCATGGTTCTGTTCGTGATGAGTGAAGATGATATTGAGCTAGCTGCTGCATGTGAGCTAGCCATTATAGCTTCTGACGGCTTGGCGCTTGCCAAGGATGGTGTATTGTCTCAATCCAAGCCTCACCCTCGCAGTTATGGAACGTTTCCACGTGCCCTGAATAAGTACTGGAGGGAAAGAGCGGTATTCAGCTTGGAAACCGCGATCCACAAAATGACTGCTCTTCCTGCTCAAAAGCTAAAGCTTGATAAGCGAGGTGTAGTGCAAACGGGATATTACGCAGATATCGTAATATTCCATCCGGAGCTTATTAAGGACATGGCTACATTTACTGATCCTCATCAATACAGCAAAGGAATAGAAGCGGTTTTGGTCAATGGGAAAACTGCATATCGAGCTGGACAATTTCTTAATCCTAAAAATGGTATGATCGTAAAACTAACTCAATAGTGGAAAGAAGGAGCGTAATATGTTGGCGCGATTAGGAGCGCTTGAAAAAGGTCTGATTCTTGCTATAGCGTTCCTATACCTGCTTCATGCTTTGACAGGTATAGAGTATTTAAATTTACTGATGGGTATTATGGTGCTAGTTACAATTTCGCTCTATATGAGAAAGTTAAAGGGACTGCCTCTGCTGCTTTCTTTACTATTTATGTTAAGTGGAGTTGGAATTTTTGTAGTAAATGGTGCTAGCTTTACGGAGTGGACAGCTGCAGCCAATGTAAATGTCACACTTGTAACGTTATTTGTATTTGCCCCATTGTTTGGTATACCGATACGAGCTGCCCGCTATTCGGAATCATTGAAGCAGCTCTATCAATCACGATTTAGAAGCAGATTGGCGTTTTTTTCGGTTGTACAAGTGATGACCCAGTTAATTGCTATTTTTGTCAATGTTGGTTCTATATCTATCATGTATAACTTGATAACCGTGCATCCTGCAGCTCGTAATCTTCGCTTACTCTCTACCGCATTAAACCGTGGCTTTAGCGGGGCTATGCTATGGTCACCGTATTTTGCAGGAATGGCGTTGATGACAAGTCAGCTCGGTTTATCTTGGTCAACGATTCTGCCATGGATGTTATTTTTAGCAGCAGCTACAATTGTCGTTAGTGTGCTGGTGGAATGGAAGCTGCTTTTTACTAAAGAGGAGGCCAGCATCGAGCAGGAGGAAAAACAGCCTATTCAAAAAAACTATCGAAATACCTATATTTCACTAGCATTGTACTTACTGCTCACGATTTCAATTGTTTTGCTGTTGGAGCAGTCAATCTCTTATCCTATGGTTGTTATTATTTGTTTTTCTGCAATCGTATTTCCTTTTATGTGGAGTGCTTTAGTTCGTGAATTAAGTAATTTTAAGCAAGGTGTAAAAAATCATTTAACCGTTACACTTCCCTCTATGCAAAAGGAAATTACGTTATTTCTATCAGCCGGCTTTATAAGCGGTGCAATTAAGACGATGAACCTTGGTACTGGATTGGTTGAGCTGCTTGCCATGATAAATTTGCCGCTTTCCTTTACGTTTTCTATTGCAACGATGCTGCTTATCGTCATCACGGCTGCATTAGGCTTACATCCGATTGTCCTTGTCACGATCATAGCTTCGACCATTTCACCTGAATCGGTTGGTGTTAGTCCTTATTTTGTGGCTATTTTACTATTAGGCTCTTGGTCTATATCCAATCCGATATCACCAGTGTCTGCCGTCAATAATATATTAGCGTCGCTGACGCATAAAGACGTGTTTCAGTTTTCAAGATATAATTATCGCTTTACGTTTTTTATGGGGTTCATCATAATAGGTTATCTCCTACTTATTGTTCGATAGGTTACTCAATGATTTTTGGAGGAGGTTCAATATGAGTATGGCATTACAAAACGACCTTCCATATCACGATTTGGAACAGCTGGCTGATGAAATTGGCATCATGCTGCAGTGTCCGATTACGATTGAAGATTTAGAACATCGGCTGCTTGGCTATAGTTCACATGTGACGAGTGTAGACCCAGTGCGTATTGCGACGATTGTGGGCAGAAGAGTTCCGGAGCATGTTACAGAAAAGTTGAAAAATAATGGAGTAATTGAAGCATTAAATCACACAGGTGAAGCAACATATATAGAAGTAGAGCATGGGGGAACCATAACGAGCCGGATTGCAATAGCGGTTAAGCATGGTGCGCGACCGCTTGGCTATATTTGGGCCTTAGTTGATAATAAAGAGAGCATGTCTGAAGCCTGGTATGATCAATTAGAGCTGGCAACAGCATTAGTAGCTAAAGAGCTTCTGCGGTTGGAATCAGCTAAGCGTAATTTGAAATCAGCAAGCGAACAGTTTTTTTTGCGTTTGATTCAAGGAGAATTTTCTTCTAATGCTGTTATTCAATCAGAAGCAAGCAAGCTTCAAGTACAATTGCCTGGAAATGGTGCAGTGGTCGTTATTCAACTAGAGGAAGTTATTGGAGAAGGCGTATTGCGAAAGGAAGTAAAGAGATGGCTTGAGTTGCATGATAGAAAAAAAAGCATGTATTCGATTGTAAACGGAATGATCGTATTATTGCTTGATCAAATCGATGATAAGCATTTACAAGCATTTCAGCAATCGTTTGAAGGACAGCTGCACACGCTTGGTTATCATGCAGCAATATTGGTTGGCGCAGCTAAGATCATTCAATATGACCAGACGTCCGTTGCTTTTCAACGCGCCAATGATACGATCATCATTAAGAAGAGCTATCCGAACGCTTCTACAAACATTTATTACTATGAAAATCTCGGGTATATTCATTTTTTGTCGGAGGTTACGCGATTTGTTCGTAAAGGCAATTATGTTCACAGTGGCATTGAATCTCTAAGAAGCTACGATGCAGAACATGCTTCTGAATTGCTGAAAACGCTGAAAGCTTTGCTTGATTACGATTGTCAAACGAAAGAAGTCATTAAGAAGCTTCATATTCACCCCAATACACTTAGCTATCGTGTACAACGGATTCAGGAAATAAGCGGGATTGATCTGAAATCTATGTCAGACAAAGTTACGTGTTATTTATATTTGAAATGTGAACACAAGTGATAAGCGGTTTTCTAGTGGAGGTTTTTGTGGA
The DNA here is from genome assembly GCF_042659865.1 of Paenibacillus septentrionalis. Classification (NCBI taxonomy): domain Bacteria; kingdom Bacillati; phylum Bacillota; class Bacilli; order Caryophanales; family Paenibacillaceae; genus Paenibacillus; species Paenibacillus septentrionalis. Next base: position 675,381 of record NZ_JBHSTE010000002.1, on the reverse strand, counting down.
GTTCCACAAAAGCCTCCGCTTTATTTTAAATTGTGCCACAATTACATGTTAATAATGATGACATATAATGGAGCTATAGATAGGAAACAAATAAGGAGGAAAACATTATGATTATAGGTGTACCCAAGGAAATCAAAAACAATGAAAATCGAGTAGCGCTCACTCCTGCAGGTGCAACTGCCTTATGTCAACATGGTCATCAAGTGCTTGTAGAGTTGAATGGAGGGCTGGGCAGCGGTTTTACGAATGATGAGTATGAGGCTGCAGGGGCAGTGATCGTCAATGACCCAGCAGAAGTATGGGCAAAAGCAGACATGATAATGAAAGTGAAAGAGCCGATTGCGTCCGAATATCGTTATTTTCGACCAGATTTAATTATTTTTGCATACTTGCATCTTGCACCTGAGCCAGACTTGACTAAAGCTCTAGTAGAAAATCGAGTGTGGGCTATAGCTTTTGAAACGATTCAACTTGAAGATGGTTCGCTGCCTTTACTCGCTCCAATGAGCGAGGTTGCGGGAAGAATGGCTGTTCAGGTCGGGGCTCAATTTCTTGAAAAGCCGCATGGTGGAAAAGGAGTTCTGCTAGGAGGAGTTCCGGGCGTTAGTCCTGCCGAGGTTGTCATTGTTGGCGGTGGAATTGTTGGAACTAATTCAGCTCGAAAAGCGGTTGGAACTGGAGCCAGCGTAACGATTCTTGATATTAATCCGGCTAGATTAAGAGTGCTGGATGAGATGTTCGATGGTCGTGTGAAAACATTGGTTTCATCTCCGTATGAGCTGTCTAAAGCCGTGAAGCAAGCAGACTTGCTTATCGGTGCGGTATTAGTACCCGGGAAACGTGCCCCTAAGCTAGTGACAGAAGCAATGGTTGCTTCGATGACAGCTGGATCAGTAATCGTAGATGTGGCGATTGATCAAGGAGGTTCTATAGAAACAATTGATCGTGTGACAACCCATACCGAGCCAACGTATATGAAACATGGCGTAGTGCATTATGCCGTTGCGAACATGCCAGGAGCGGTGCCACGCACTTCGACTATGGCACTTTCTAATGTGACACTGCCATACGCGATGAAAATTGCAAATCAAGGATTAATAGAAGCACTCAAATTAGATTCAGCCTTGTGCAAAGGGTTAAATACAGCAGATGGGCATGTAACTTTTGTTGGTGTAGCTGAAGCTATGCAAGTAAAATATACAGCACCGGAGCAACTGCTGCTTCATACACCGAATGCATTCGGAGTATAGAATAATGATTACGCTGAATACACCTCACCATATTCGACCTACTTATGCTGAGGTTTCATTATCTGCTTTGCAGCACAATATTAAGCAATTTTCATCCAAACTTAAGCAAGAAACGTACTTGATGGCGGTTGTTAAGGCTGATGGTTATGGTCACGGAGCTGTTCAAGTTGCAAGAGTTGCACTCGATGCAGGAGCGACACATTTAGGTGTTGCTTTTTTGGACGAAGCAGCACTATTACGTCAGCATGGCATTCAAGCACCAATATTAGTATTAGGCTATACACCAACTTCCGCTATTGAAACAGCGGCTAGGTTGAGGGTATCGGTAACCGTGTTTTCGTTGGGTCAAATGCTCGAAATCGCAGCGTTAAAGAATTGTGGACGATTGTCGATTCATTTGAAGCTGGATACTGGAATGTCTAGGCTTGGTGCTACAACACCCGATGAAGCAAGGGCTATCGCACATTTGGTACAGTGCTGTGAATTTACGGTATTGGAAGGCGTGTTTACGCATTTTGCAGATGCCGATGGTTTAGACCCATCATTTACTGAATTGCAATTTTCACGTTTTATGAGCATGCTAAAGTTTCTAAGAGACAGTGGAATACAATATGAGATGGCACATTGCTGCAATTCTGCAGCGATCTGGCGATTTCCTCAATATCAGTTGGACATGGTTAGACTCGGAATTGGTATGTATGGCTTTATATCGCTGGCGAGAAATGACATTGCCTTGCCTAAGCTGGAAAAGGCAATGAGAGTCCGTTCGGCAATCAGTTCCCTAAAGCAAATATCAGCATATGAGCCCATTAGCTATAATCGTTCATATGTAACGAAATCAAATGCCACCATAGCTGTCTTGCCAATTGGTTATGCAGATGGCTTAGATCGCAAGCTATCTGACTTAGGATATGTCGACATAGCGGGACAAGCCGCTCCAATTGTTGGGAAAATATGCATGGATCAGACGATGATTGATGTTTCGCATCTAATCGATTTGCATATAGGAGATCAAGCGGTCTTATTTGGAACTGATGAGAATGGAGTGACCGCTTCAGATTGGGCTAGGTGGTTAAACACAATTGAGTATGAAATTGTATGCAGCATATCCAAAAGAGTGCCACGAATTTATACGAATTGTATTTGAAAACATTAATAAAGATGTTGAGATTAAAAAAGGTCTGACCAGCAAGCGATAAATTGCTTGTGGTCAGACCTTTTGCGTGTCTATTCACACTGGCTACTCTATCTCCTCTGTTTCGTCGTTTATTGTGAAGGTTTAGGTTATGGTACAAGATGGCTGACACATAGGTATAGCATATAAAGTGACGATGGGGAGAGATAGCACATGCCTAAGGAAGCCAAGAAAATGTTCCGTATTCATTTTCAATCTGGAACGGGAGATCTAGAAGCATTAATCAATGAGCTCGCCAGACAGGTTGTCCTGAAGCAAGTAGATGCGTATCAAAATAACAATTACGTTAAGAGAAAATCTTGGCACAGGGACGTCCCGAGTTGCTAATAGAGCAATTAGAGCCTAAATCTATGACAATTGCAATCCCTTTGGTGTATCCATTAGCCAGAGGGATTGCTTTTTATAAGGGGATTGAATGTGTATGATAAGAGCAGCGATCTACGTAAGAGTCAGCACGACAAAAGATAGTCAGAAAGATAGTCCTGAGCACCAGATTGCCGCTTGCAGGCATTATGCCGAGGATATGGGTTGGATCACAAGTGAAGCGCTTATTTATGAAGACCGAGAATCAGGAACCAACATTACAGAGAGGCAAGCGATTCAACAAGTTGTTAGAGACGCGCAGCACGGTGCGTTTCAGGTCATAATATTTGCAGCACTTTCACGGTTTGCTCGGGATATTGGAGATTCAATCAGCTTAAAGCGGAAAATGGTTAATGCTTTAAATATTCGACTTATTTCCATTGATGATCATTATGACTCGGACCGTGACGACGAGATGTTGTTTTCAATCATATCAAGTGTAAATCAATCTGTCAGTGAACAAATTAGTCGCAGCTCCCGTCGAGGCAAACGGGAATCTGCTCTTAAAGGAAACTTTACCGGCAGTCGAGCGCCGTACGGTTACAGCAAGGATATTAAAAATGGCTTAAAGGTACTAGTGCCTGATGAATATCAAGCGAATGTTATACGCACGATATTTCAGCTCTATACTGCCAATAAATTCGGAGAAAAAGCGATTGTTGAATATTTGAACAGCAAAAGTATTCCATCACCGAAGGGCGGACTATGGGGGATTACGACGATTCAGCGAATTCTTCAAAATGAGGCCTACATCGGAAAAAATCAATCCTCAAAATACGAAACCAGAAAGGTCTATACGAATGTGAACGATACCTCTGAGCGTAAAAAAGTACTGGTGCAAAAGCCGAAAAATGAGTGGCGCTATGCCAATAAAATCATTACGCATCAACCGATTGTTTCCGAAAGTACGTTCCAATTAGCACAAACATTGCGACTGGCACGAGGGGGTGGTGAGCGAGGCGGGAGCAGGCAAAAAATCAACGTGTTCGCCGGTATGATGCAATGTACGCATTGTGGCTCATCAATGGTCAGCACGAAATCGAAAAGTCGTAAAACAGATCGTGACGGCAGAGTATATCGGTATCTGGTTTGCTCAAGGAGACGAAGACAAGGAGATTCTGGATGTAATAACGATCTTTGGCTCCCCTATTACCCTTTTCGCGATGAACTGATTGAAACCTTGTCGAGTGCTTTTAGACGCTTAACCTCAGCAGAGGAATTATTAGAAAAGCATAAAAAACTCATTCAAATTAATCAGTCAGACCTTGAAGGCGAGTTGAAGAAGCTCCATAAGCGAATTGCAGATAATCGCAAATGTCTGTTTGAATTGCGTCGTGAGAAGCTGTCAGGCGGGTTCCATGATGAACAGCAGTATAACATGGAGAAGACTATCTATGAGCAGGAAATTGTTCAACTGGAGAAGAGGCTGACAGAGGTTAATGAGGAGAAACAGAAAAAGTCAGATTTAACCGAGCTATACGAGCAAGTAATGGATATGCTGGATGAGCTGCTAGATCTGGACTTCGATTCGTTTGACGAAATGCAGCTCATTCTGAAAAAGCTGGTGTCAGAAATTAAAGTGAGCCGAGATGGTGAGATTCAGGTGGTGACGACATTTGGGTTGTCGTTGAAGGAGCTTGAAGCTGATAAGAAGGAACGTTGCAATTAGGTTTACTGCGCCAAACGCAAAATAGTCCAAGCGATAGATGTCTTCCAGTGATGAATGGTATCGCTTGGTCTATTTTTCAAGCTCAATAGTCATAGTTTCGAAATTCACTTTGCATTTGGCTCTTATCATAAAATCAATGCCTACAATTCCATCAAATCCATAGGGTTCTTGAATCGAACCAAGCTGAATCGAAAATTCATCTAAAATGACCTCTTCAATACGAAACTCAGAAATCTGCTGTTCATAGCAAACCTCACTCGTTCCTCCTACCCCATACATTCGCTTGGCACGTCCATTGATAAAATCAATGTAGATACCTATTGCAGCTAATGCATCGGTATCGAATACTGTTGCCGCGCAGCCTGTGTCAAATAATACATTGTTCAGCACGATAGTTTGGTCATTTCGAGTTAAAGTCAAGGATACAATAGGTAAACCATTCTGTAGTCTTATCTTCATAGTTGCTGCCGCACTCCTGAGAAAAACTCTTCAACAACTTCTATATCTTTTCTACTCGTATGGAATACATACAACTCACGAGACGGATGTAACTTATGCAGCTCTTTATAGCCACTCCACGCTTCCTGCGGATTATCGTAATCCTGAATGACTGCCATTTCCTCTAACTGACGTATGCAATTGCTGGAGCTTGCTTTGATTGCTTCGACAAGTACAAAGCGGCTTGGATGCAGTTCGGTAATTTCTCCCCATTTCATCGGCTTCACCTCACTTGGAACTGTAGTAATCATATTATACCATAGTTACCTTCGCATGAAGGATGTGAGTGCAGAGATTGTAATTTTATGGTACGATTTAGTTACTAAGACCTAGCTTTGAATGGAGGGAGAGAAATGCCATCCCCTTTAACTGAAAAGGAAGTTAATCGATTATTTCAATTGTTGGATGACAATCAATTAATCTTTTTGCAGAGCTATTTGAAGCAAAGTAAAAAAAGTAAATGGTTAGAGAAACTCGCTCATAAAAAGGGAATTGTGCTGCATTCCAACGTATCAATAGATGAGGTTTGGGAAAAATTAAACGACTGGGAACTAAAAGAGATACTAGATGGTGGGTATGGTAACCGTCCGTATAAATGCGAGTGCGGAATAACGCTTAGATACTGCTATATCGTTCATCATCGCAAGGAGAATAAAACCTATCAGCTTGGTGAAACTTGCTTGGGAAACTATACGATGATGTCTGCTGAACTGATTAAAGATATTACGAATGGTTTTCATAACATTGATCTTGAACGTGACGAGATACTCATTCGACACGAGCAGTGCTGGGATTTGCCGACTGATTATAACGAATTGAATTTGACAGAAAATTTGAGAACACAAATTGATATTGGTCTTCCTCTCTCATCGATTCAAGTGAATAGGATTGAGAAAATGTTTCAGCATGAATTATTTCAAGTGAGACGACAAAGAGAACGGGACAGAATAGCACAATTACGAACGCGCCAATCAACTTTTGTTAATTCTTCTAATGTTTCTTCATACTCCCATTCAAGAACCGAAACCATAACATATGAGGAAGTAATAGCGCGACACTTGACAAACTTAAAGCAAATAAGAGAGTATGAGCATAGAATTACGTATCCAGTAATGCTTGATAAGTGGGACAGTGTACAGGACATGATAATGGATTTAAAACGTGGAGAGGATATAAACTATTCGAAGTTTTTATCTCAAATGTTTGAACTGTTGTATTATTTGGATCTGTATTGAGACTTGGGCAGCTGGTATAATTCACGTGACTGGTACGGTGAACTTTTTGTTCGACAAGAGTTTTGAGCCTTAACGTATCCGTTCACGAGATATGCGAATACTTTGGAACTGGTCAAAGCACCACCTCACAAAAGTCCAATATGATACGCGATATGTTCAAAATGGGATACTTCGGCGGTGAATTTTCCACATAAAGGTCGGAGCAAAGCAATCCCTTCAATAAGCTGGTATCCATAAACGGGCTTATTGTTCCTGTCGATTTTTTGAAAGATAAAAGGTAATCATCATTGCAATCAATTGACCAGCCTTAAACCGCCCAGTGCGGACAACTTGAGGGCATGGTACAATCTAATTTGAGTCATGCAGTAATCCAATTAAAGGGGGGACAAGTGAATGCGCACAAATGCTCCTTCGGAAAAAAACTCGTTAACTCTTCAAGAAAAACAAGCATTAATCCATCTGCAGCAACGACTTGCTCTACTCTTTCAACTAAGTGAGTAGATTATTTTTGGTTCCAAAGCAAGAGGAGATTATGACGAATGGTCTGATCTTGATGTATTAGTTCTCATAGAGGACGAGAAAAATTGGCATAATCGTGAACTGCTTTCCGATACGGTTTATGAAATTAACTTGCAGCATGGTACTCAATTGACGTGTATTTTGGAAAACGCTGCTGAATGGCGGTCAGAGAAAGATTCCATATGGCTTCCCCTAAAAGACAACATTGTTGAGGAGGGGATTGTTATTGCGATATCTTAAAGCAGTGGAAGTAATGGGAAGCAAGGCAGAACAGAAATTCAAGCTTGCTGAGTTTTCATTTTCCTCTGGGATGTATGATAGCTGTGTTAGCGCTTTGTATTATTCCGCTTTTCAATATGTGACAGCATTGATTTTAGCAAGAGGCGAAAAGGTCAGCAACAACACACCTATGTCCGAGGCTGGGTCAACAAAAATCTCGGCGCAACAGGACTTCTGTCGGTTGAACTTGTGAAGCTGTATAATCGATTAATGGATCACCGGGCAGAAGCCGATTATAGTGCTACAGTTTCATTCTCCAAGGAGGATGTTGCCCAGTTGCTCAATCAGGTCAGAACACTTAACGAAGCCGTCGTGAAGATAATGGAGCAGGAAACTGCAAAATGAGGGAATGAATTCGGCGTGTTTCAAACCACATCTCCAATGTTATGCAAAAGTTGAATGTGAAAGGTCGTTCGCAAGCAGTTGTAGAGTTAATTAAGATGGGAGAGCTAAAGATCTAGTCTGATCCAATCGCCTTCCAGCTAACTCATATCATTTGCCGTGTGAATGCAAGGTTTGAGAGTTTATTGGCTTTCTCCAATGGGCCAATTAAGCTCTCATTTTTTGTACATAAAACATGTTTTGTTCAGGCAGCATTGCATTAGATTGTGAGTTCACTTTATGGCCGTGGTTAATTTGTAATGTGTTGTTCATACTCTGTTCATAATGGGGCTGTACATTGGTAAGTAGCTGGAGAAGCCGCACGTACATTTCGCGGTATACGTGAAACGTAGGATGTTTACCGGTACATCCAGGCTGTAGTCGCCCATTTTTTTTGCGCTCATATTGATAATGATTATCATTATCTTAGATTGGTGGTTGACTGCTTCAGCGAATGTATAGCGAGTCGTAGAGGAGGAATGCCTGCAGTTTAATTGTAGCTTTATATGCTAAAGAGCATATGCAAGAAGGCAACAGGTGTAAACAGCAAGCTGTTATATTGATTTTTATATCATATGTCAAGGGAGTGTGTAAGTAATGGTGAAAACAATGAAAAAATCGGTTGGTCTTTTGATGTTGGCTTTGGTGCTTATGCTAGCTATGGCAGCTTCTGCTTTTGCGAATCCGTACAACAGCTATAATTACTATTTTGAATACAATGATGCATATCATGCTCATTCCAGCGGTTATATTGCAGCTGACGCTACGGTATCAGGCGGCAATGTCACGCTTACGTTAAGCGGAAACTACTTTCCACAGGTTGAAGTAGATGGACAGCTTTATTCAGGTGTCTATCATGCAGCTTCAGATACGACAACGTTAACGTTCCCTGGCAACAGTTCAGCTCCAATTGAATTGTATTTGAACGTCGTTGCGGGTCCGCATAATACGTGGTACAAACTCAATCTAGTTTGGGGATAATCCCGATTACTTGAAGCATGCAAAAGAGCGCTCTGCTTTGGCAGAACGCTCTTTTACCCGTTAAATCATTTGTTGGATTTTGATGAATTAAGATGAGTCACTTTACAAAAAAGGGAGTTTTTAATTTGAATCGGATAAGAAGAGTGTTATCAGTATTATTAATTGCAGCGTTATTCGTTGGTCTGGCCGTACCAGCTTCTGTATCGGCTTATGTTGAGCCTGGAACGATTATCCCTGATGGACAATATGCGGTTTCCTTTCGTTATGTGAAGGACGGTACAACTGAAACATCAGCAGCAGACACATTTTTGGTGAAAGACAGCGGAAGGTTGGTTGTATCCAACGGCAAGTCCGTATTTGAGCATGAAATTAAGAAAGCAAACTATGCCACGTTTGCTTATTTGGCTGCTCGCAAAGCAGGTGCAGCCAAAGCGGTCATTCATACCGTAAATGATATTGAGTCTGTAACGGGACAAGAAGGTTATGAAGCTGTCGTTGTACGTGACGCTGAACATCCCGATAATGTAGTCGTGCAATTTGTAATTGAAGATATCTGGAAAAAGCAAGATATTTTGATGCATATTGATGATAAAGATAACATTTATGGATTGCCTATTCCTTATAATCATTGGTATACAGCACAGCTTGAAATCAATACAAGCGATATTACACTGCCAGATCATCCTGGTGGCGGGGAGGAAGAGCCGCCTGTTGCTGGCGTAACGGAGCAATTATTTGTACAAAGAGTGGCGGAAGGGTACGCCCTGTATGATGATGCTGTAGAAGGTGACTATGATGGCACCTATCCAGCAGGCTCCAAGCAGATGCTACTGGGCAAGCTTGAGCTTGCGGAAAGTCTAATTAAGGAAGAGCCGGGAAATTTGGAAGCGGCATATCAGGTAGTCGACCAAGCGATTAAAGCTTTTGAAGCATCACGTATCGCAGTTGATAAATCAAGGCTGGTTCAATGGATCGAAACAGCCTCTGCATGGGTGGCAGGCAAAGCCGATGCCGGAGAGCGTGAAGCGGGATTGCCTTCGAACAGAGCTGCTCTATCTGATGGTGAATACTTGCCGCTCGATTACTTTGGCCCGGCGGTTGGGTACAAGGGTCCTGTCACAAAAATAAAAGAGCAAATCGCACAAGCTTTGCTTCTAGTAGATAAAGAGAATGCAACGCAAGCTGAAGTGAATGGAGCCTATAATACTGCAAATGCTGCTGGTGATTGGGCGTTATACGAAAAGCAGCGAGTTACCGCGCAAGATGTTGAGATTCTCGTATTGGACTCATTGGAAAAGGATGCGAAGTTATCTCCATATGCCAATGAGATCAGCACTCATGCTGTATTGTTGCAGCAGGCAGGTCCTGACTATTATCATGCCTATGCAAATATTGCGTTCTATGATCAAAAGGATGAGTTGACTGATAGATCGATAAGAACGATGTCTATTTCAGCAGCAGATGGATTATTTTCAAGGTGGTCGTCAACTTCTGCTTTAACTGTTAAACAACCTGATGTAACGAACACTACTGCTTTTGCTAATGTTTTATCAGGCGAACATAAAGATACCATTAAAGTGTATCAGACAGAGGTTAGAAGCTCGAACCGTACTTATATACAAAATGATGAGCTGTGGCAAGGCTTATGGGCGCTGCAATATCCGATGGAGCTTCCTGAAGAGGAGCGTCATACCGTATTTATTAGCTTTAACAAAGCGTATCTGGATGCGTTGCAGCAGCTAATTGATGATGCGCATATATTGCTGGATACTGCGGAAGAGGGTACAGCGTTAGGTCAGCATTCGGCTTATCATATTACTCGATTGGAAGCCGCGATTGCAACGGCGCAAGCGACCGCAGATCAACTATCCGCGCCGCGACCGCAAATTCTTGAAGCAACTAAAGCCTTGCATGCCGCGGTAGACACGTTCCAGGCAGCGCAGACGAAGCAAGTGTATTTCTCGGTTGCGCATAGCAGTGATGAGGCGTTTTCAAGAATGGAACAGTATTTTGAAAAGCCTGCTATTGTGGCAACTGACGATCAAGGCACCATGCATGTATCGTTTACAGTTACGAGCAGCAGCAGTGTTCCTGAGCTGAACGTAAAAACAGGCAATCAGTTCGTTGCCGCTGCAACAGTTAGCGAGAACAAAGAAAATGACACGCGAGTGGTTGAATTTAAAGTAGATGACTTGAGCTCATTGCTTGATGCGCAAGTGCGCACTGTTGTACCTGCAATGAATTACGATCGCACGCACAGCATTCGCTTGAATTTTAACGGGGCAGACAATGAAGAGCTGTATGATCTGATTCTTGAAGCGACCGATGCTTATGACAAGGCTGTTGAACGCGAGCAGGCTGGTGAGTATTATGAGATTGCCCGTACAGCACTTGCCAATGCAATCAAGCTTGCTCATGAAGAAGCAGTTCGGTTTCCTTCCGATCAAGAAACAACAGATGCAGCGTATCAGCGTTTAAGCAAGGCGCTCGAAACATTTAAAACTGTGTATGAAGACGATCCTGGAACTGGAAACCCGGGACCAAATCCAGGAACGCCAAGTCCAGGAACGCCAAGTCCAGGAACGCCAAGTCCTGGTGGTCCTGTATATCCTGCTGATGGAAATTACTATGTTCCGTTTACGATCTATAAGAACGGTACAACGCAACAATCTGTAGCACAAGACTATGTTGTGCCGACTGCACTAGTTAAGGTAACTGGGAACTCAAAAACCGTTTCCTTTACAGTGCTGCGAAGCAAAGAAATAACCGGGTTAACGATAGGCGGCAGCAGTGGCAGCATCGCTCATTCAGATACTGCGTTGAATCAGCGTGTCGTCAGTTTTAATCTCAGCAATTTATCCTCCTCAATAAATGGTTGGGTGAAGGTCGATTGGCCAGAGTTTAACTATCACAACTCCTATGATATCCAGTTTAAGTTTCACGAAGCACAAGCGTCCAACGCAGGCATAAATCCATCAGTACCAGGATCGAGTCATGTGCCGAGTGCGCCCAATCTTCCGAATCCGGGAAGCGTAAATGAAGAAGAGCAGGAAGAGGTGAAAACAGATGAAGAGAAACCGAAGCAGTCTGATGACAATGCACAAAGCGGTCAGCAGGCAGGCTCGAATAGCGGTACAGCAACGGTTGCATTTTCAGATGCAGCAAACCATTGGGCCAAGGCTAGCATAGAAAAAGCGATTAAACTTGGGATTGTGAATGGCTATGCAGATGGCAGCTTCCGACCAAATGGTATTGTGACTCGAGGCGAATTTGCCGTGATGCTCAGTCGTGCTTTGAAGCTTGAAGAAAGCAGCGAGGTAAATACGTTAACTGATTTCACAAGTATTCCAGGCTGGGCCAAGGTGCATGTTGCGAGAGTAGTGTCCGAGGGCTTGATTCAAGGCTATGCGGATTCGACTTTCCGCACGAATGATCAATTAACACGTGCACAATTAGCTGTAATAGTAGCACGTGCTGCCAAGCTCGATGTTGATGCAGCTGGAGCGTTGCAGTTCTCTGATGCGGCACAGGTTCCTGGATGGGCTCAAAAGGAAGTGGCAGCAGCCGTGAAAGCAGGCTTGATCGTGGGCAAAAAAAATAATCGCTTCGATGCAAATGGTACTGCTACTCGAGCAGAAGCATTGACGCTTATTATTCGCTTGCTGGAGAAAGCTGGCACGTAGCAGCCTGCATATGTTCATGTAATGAATGGTAGAAGATTTCGCTTGTTGTGAGCAGTTCGGCTCATAACAAGCGAAATTATTTTATCAATTTGTTGCGAAGCTAGCGTGAATTTGTAATCTGTTGTTCATATTGCGTTCATAATTCGAAGCTACGATTATTGTTGAGATCGTTTTTTTCTAGCAATGGATCAACGAGCCGAAGCACTAAGCATACATAAAGAAAATTTTTTTTGATTCTCTATTGATAATGATTATCATTTTCTTGAATGCGTTGTATTGCTAGTGCTCACTAATGAATGAAGGGGAGATCTATCATGTACAGGATATTCCAAAAGACGCTAAGTGCCGTTCTGCTGCTTGCGAGTATATTCGTTTTGCTTGAAGGAGCTAGTTATGCACATGCAGCTTCTGAGGGCGACGGCACATATACAATTGATTATATAATTAAGAAGCCTGATGACGAATCGGTATCTATGGCTAATGATTATTGGGAGAAGCCGGCGACAGTCATCGTTAGCAGTGGCACAATTACCGTTCAAATGACAATCAATCACAGTGAATGGGTAACACAATTTAAAGTGTCGGATGGAGACGACTACGTAGACGCTAACGTAATCAGTCGAGATAGCAGCAAAAATACAAGACTTGTACAATTTTCTCTAGCCAGTCTTGATAAGCCAATGCTGTCACAAATTCATGTAACCGTTCCGGAAATTGATTACGACCATAATTATACGATTCGTTTTGTTTTTGACACGAGCACATTGAAGCTAATTAGTAAACCAGAGAGTAATGCGGCTCCGGAGCCAACTGTTGAGCCGCAGCCAACTGCAGCAGCGAATTCGGAGAAGCCGAATGATACGGTTAAAGAGAGTGCAAAACCAATTCAAAGTGCTGCTCCTCAAAAAAATGAACCTTCATCAGCACCAACAGCTGCCCCTCAAGCAACAGCCTCTGCTTTACCAGAGTCAGCTTCTGTGCCAATACGTTCCGCAACAAGCAATACGGCTGGCGAGAGCAGCACTTCGATTGTAGATCGAATGGATCAACAGCAAGGTGAAGAGAATGGAGCAAGCGTCCAGATTGGGGATAACGAAGGAGTGAAATTGGATGTAGCTGAGGCAGATGTAACTGATGTAACTGAAGTAACTGATATAGAAGGAACCAGTAAACCTGAGTCAGCTGTTGATCATGAGAACACGATTGAGCTTGCATCAGCACTGGATGGAGCAGTTACCGAAGATGCTGCAACTATCGTATCGGCTAGTGTCACAGAGGATTCCAGCAAAAGAAGCGGAATTATCGTCATTGTATTTTTGTCTATTTTACTTGTGGCTGGTGCAGTGACTGTATTGATCTACCGTAAGCGACAAGCGAGAGCAGAATAGGGAAATCGCTTCGATAAATACATGTTTGTTGTGTGCCAAGTGATTATACATGTTATTAAAAGCAGCCTGCACTTATTGGCCATTGCTACATGAGCCGAGGCATTAAGCATCTTCGGTCGCTTACTGGAGCTGGCAGAACAATGAGTTATCATAGTTGAAAGGATGGCCATTATAACATGAATAGATGGATAACGGGCATAGCTTGCATCTTTCTATCAGGTGTGCTGCTGTTAACAGGCTGTGCCCAGGAAAGCAATGGTGATCTTACGGCAGTTGCTCGACAGGCAGGCATAGAGAACTCTCAACGAGAAGAAGCTCTAGCCTTGCTAGACGATCAGGATCAGCTATACATTGATGCATCCAAGCATAGGGACGACGAGTATCGTATCGTAACAACGACAGTAGCGATTACTCAACTATTGGATAAGCTTGAGCTTGATGTTGTAGGCATTCCTACAAGTGTAAAGGTTCTGCCAGAACGATATGACGGTGTAACCAAGGTTGGTAATCCGATGAGTCCAGACATGGAGCTCGTCAAGTCGCTTAAGCCGACAGAGGTGCTCTCTGTCACCACGCTTGAATATGATTTGAAGCCAGTTTTTGAAGAAGCAGGGATTGTTGCAAATTTTCTTGATTTGACAAGCGTTGCAGCAATGAATCAAGCGATTGTTGACCTGGGAGAAAGATATGATCGTCAAGCGCAAGCCACTGAAATTATTACCAAATTTGAGCAGAAAGTTAGTGAGATTGAGCAGCTGACAGCTGATTATGAGAAGCCAAGCGTCCTTATTTTAATGGGGGTTCCAGGGAGCTATCTGGTTGCAACAGAGCATTCCTACATTGGGGATTTGGTACGGCTGGCAGGCGGGATCAATATTGTGCAGGGAGAGCGTGTCGAATACTTGGCCTCGAATACGGAATTTCTGTACAATTCCAATCCTGACATTATATTGCGCGCCGCACACGGCATGCCTGAAGAGGTTATCGTAATGTTTGATAAAGAATTTCAGCAAAATGACATATGGAAGCATTTTAATGCAGTGAAAAATGGTCGAGTGTATGACCTGGAAGAGGCTTTATTTGGAACGACTGCAAGCTTGTATGCGATAGATGCGATGGATGCGCTGCTTCCTATGCTTTATCCAGAGCTGCAGCAATGAAACGAATAGACCAGTAAATGACAGATTTATGGAGAAAAGTGGTATATTCCGGTTGTTTTATAGCGTTTTATCTAAATTTTGACGGATGGCAATGGTTTACTTTGATTATGATATTGATTATCATTTTCATTATAAAGTTGCAACAGCCTTATAGTTTCGTGACATGCAGCAGGTCGATAAGGAGTAAATGTTGGAGGGGATAATGCTGTGAAACAAGTCTTAATTGCAGATGATGAAGCCCACAATCGAGCATTACTCAATCACGCTTTGACAAGGGAAGGCTATAAAGTAATAGAAGCAGGCAATGGTGAGGAAGCGATTAGACTGCTTAAGCAACACCTAGTCGATATGGCGATTGTTGATATACGGATGCCTGGGGTAGATGGTCTACAGGTTTGCGAGCATATACGAAGCAACTATAATATTCCGGTTATTCTTCTTACAGCCTGTGATCAGCTGTCGGATAAGGAGCAGGGGTTTAAGTGTGGTGCTGATGATTATGTTACGAAACCGTATGAGCCTTCCGAATTGCTGTATCGCATCAAGGCATTGTTCAGAAGATATTTGCTTGCTTCGAACGATAGAATTGTACTGAATCGGGTAGTGATTGATCGACAGAACTTTGAAGTTGTTATTGGTGATCATGTTCTTATATTACCGCTTAAGGAGTTCGAATTGCTCGCTCAGCTCGCACAATATGCTGGAAGATTGTTTGGCAGGGATGAGCTCATTTATCTCGTATGGGGATCAGATTATGCAGGAGATGAACGAACGGTGGATGTGCATATAAAAAGAATACGCAAACGTTTTATAAGCTACGCAGACAGTTTTGTGATTCATACAGTAAGAGGGATAGGCTACAAGCTAGAGGTGATGCCTTGATGCACGTGCTGCATAAACACCGTATCAAAAGAAATAGAAGAGTGAAGAAAGGGAATTCAATAGCCAAGCTTGCATGCATTCATGCTAAAGCAGTTTCGCCTGCACTGCTGGTGAAGCCTGATACAAGCCATAAGCAGCGAACAGGCTACAGCAGTGTAATGGACTACGCAGAACAGGTACTCCATCAATATATCGGGAATATCTCTCATGAATTTCTGTCCCCGCTCTCTTCCATTCAAGGATACGCACAAATGCTGCAACAGGACCACCTCAAGAAAGAAGAACGAAAACGCTATGCAACGATTATTTCTAATGAAGTCCAGCAGCTATCTGCTTTAAGCAGGCACATTCTACTCCTTTCTTATGTGCAGCATAAGCCAGAGGCATTGAATAGACAGGTCTATCCGATAAAGCAGCAGTTAAGACAAGTGCTGCAGCTGCTCGAATGGCAAATGACCAGCAAGGAACTAACAGTGCTGTTGAATGCCAATGATCAAGCTGTAGTCTATGCCGATCAAGTACTCATGCATCAGGTATGGGTGAATTTACTGACTAATTCAATCAAGCATGAAAAAAATGGAGGCTCGATATCAATCGACGTAGAGATGGTCGAAAAGCAGTGTGTCGTTACAATTTCTGATGAGGGTGAGGGTATAGAGGAGAAGCAGCGGCTGTTTGAACGCTACTATCGCGGAGCGCAAGCGAAGAACGAGGCATATAGTGGCAACTTCGGACTTGGTCTTGCCATTGTCGAGTCGATAATTACGATGCACGAAGGATCAATCAAGCTTAACGGTCATAAAGATCGAGGGACCACGGTAACGGTTGCACTTCGTTCACACAAGTTATGATTCAAAACTGGGATAAAAGGAAATGAGAGTTTTTGGCTAGTAAATTTGGGCCAATTAAACTCTCATTTTTTGTTCCAAAAAAAAATATTTGTTAGCTCACACGTTCATACAGCTGAATTTTTTGAGACCAGAGCATCATTTTTATGCTAATATAGGGTTATTGATGTTTTTTATACCTGTCGAGTTTAAAGGAGCAACGATGCGAAGAAATGTATGGCTAATCGCAATAAGCAGTATCGTATTACTAGTAATTGTTAATAATGTTGTGTTTTTTTATATTACACGCTTAATGCTGCAGCAGGAGCTGGAAAAAGAGTTGGTTTCACTTGGAGAGCAAATTAAAAGCGCTGCAGAACAGAAGCGAATAGGACAAGAGCTGTTCGAGGAACAGATTAGCAGGGAGCTGCGAGCAGCAGCAATAGCAGCCAAATATGCACTGGACGGAGATGTAGAGCGAATTACGAGTGATCAGCTTGTTGCGCTTGCCAAGGAATTGGGCATCGCCCATATTACGCTCTTAAAAAAGCTGGAGGATAATGACATTGTTTTGTACCAGTCATCCGACCCCAATCAAATCAATAAAAGCACAGCTTCTTGGAATCCATGGCATCGAATCTTTCATGAGCTGTTCTCAGGTACAGTTGTGCAGGAAAAATGGCTAGGCACATCACTTCCAAATTTTTGGTCAGGACCCTATGAGGTATCCTCGACTGATTATACAAGCATATATAAATGGGGCTACTTCTACGATGGTTCTACCAACTATATGATCGATCCCTATGTCGATTATACGCGTGTGGATCGTTATAACGAGGCAACTGGTCTGAATCGATTGTTTGAGGATCTGATCGAATCGAATCCTTCACTGCTAGAATTAAGTATCGTCAATCCTAGAACATTCCCCAATGATAAAATAACGATTGAAGAGGACGGCAGCGAGCGTAAGCATATTGTACAGCGACCAGTACTATACGGCAATTACAGTTACAAATCGAAGCATGACGTTACGGATGTGCGCAATGCCTTCTATTCTGAGGAGCGCAACATAAGAATTGAGCGAATGGATCAGGCGCACACATACAAAATGTTTATTCCAGTCATAGTAGAGGACGAACGACTTGCAATGGTTGATGAGAAAGGTCAGCCAATGGATGGCTACGTGCTCATTATTACTGCAAATTATGACTACATTTTGCAGAGCCTGGGCGACAGTGTCATTCGGGTAGGACTTATAACTATTTTGATTATGGCCATTATGGTTCCGGTTGTCATTCTCGTCATGAACTACTTTAAAAACTTGCGAGAAGAAGCGGTAAAGGTAGCTCAGGATACGTATATTGAAGAAATTAATGCGTTGTTTCAGTCAATCCGCTCACAGCGACACGATTTTATTAATCAGGTACAAACGATTCACTCTCTTGTTAAGCTTAAGCAGTACGAAGAGGTGGAAAAGTTCACCGCAGCGATTGCTGGGGAAATTCATATGATTAATGATTATATCAATATTGGCAATCCAGCAGTAGCAGCACTCATTCGATCAAAGCTTTCGCAAGCAGAAGCGTATCATATTCATTTCAAACATGATGTGAAGGCAGTCAAGCTCACTGCACTCGCAGGTCAAGCTCTAGATATCAATCGCATACTAGGCAATTTGATTGATAATGCCTTTGATGAGGTGTTGAAGTATCCAGAAGAATTGCGTACCGTGTCGCTATATGGTCGCGAGGCAAACAACAGCTTGCATATTAAAATCAGCAATTACTGCGCAAATGCAAAAGAGCAGGTTGACATGCCTTTGTTTAAGAGCGGCTTCAGCACTAAAATAGGCGATCATCATGGTCTGGGATTGTCGATTATTTCAAGCATTGTCAAACAATATAAAGGTGAAATTCAAATGCAAGCTGTTGATGAAACTACGATTACCTTTGAAGTGAAAATTCCTTTGAAGGTTAGCTAAAAGGAGTAAGGAGCTCGTTATCGCGAGCTTCTTTTTTATTTTACGAAAGGAACTTGTAAAAACACTTGAGAAAGCATTATAGTGAGGCGATTTTTTTGATATAATAGATAGAATGGAGAGAAGAGCGAAATGGGGTGACTCAAGAGGCATGCAAATTTATAATCAGCTATTAGCTGCCTTTGATGAGCTGTGCCAAAGTGGAAACTATACTGCTGTCGTTAAACGTGCATGGCAGCTATATCAAGCAGATGCTGTGCAGAAGACAAATGTATATGCTAAAAATATGGTTAACGGAATTGTAAAAGATGTCGAGCTGCATGCAGTTGTCATTGATTCAGAGCATATCAGATACAGCAGCTGTACATGTCAGCATTCTGATTTTTGTGAACATATTGGTGCGCTGTTTTTTCAATATAGTAAAGGTCTTGAAAACGGAAAGGTGCTTGCCGAGCAGGCGTATTTTCAACTGTTAGGCGTTACGAGAGCATCTTCCATTCAGCAATCAGAAAGCAGTTCGAGTTTGGATCAGCATACGAATCCAGCCGAGCTGTTTCAGCGTCTTCACAGTAAGTATGGAGAGGACTGGAAGAAATGCAAGCATTCCTTTCATCCATTATCACAAACGCTGACGGCTATTAAAGGAATGGCAAAGCATAGTCCGCAAAATGTGCAGCGGATGCATTGGTGTGCCTCGATTCTCTATGTGCTTTATCTCGGTGAGAGGGCATTGCTCGCGGTTGACAGCTTTAGTCGTTATTATCATGAGATGACCTTCAAACGCATCGCCGAGCCTTGGATGACCAGCCTGTACGAATGGTTGAAAGAGCTGAAGGACGAGAAGCTCCATTCGTTTGAGTACGAATGGATTAGAGAGCTGTTAGCCTTTGTTTATGATTGTGCTGCAAAAATGGAAAAACCGATGGTCGAATGGGATTATATCTATTATCATCTGCTAGGCTTGCTCGCTGGAAATGAAACGCAACAGCAAGAGATGGTCCAGTTATTCAAGCAACAGCTTGAACTGGAGCAAAGTCCATATATGAGGAATATGCTGTACGGTTCTTTAGCAGTGCTCAAGCTGAATGAGCATGAGGATGAGGCAGCTATAAGCTATTTTGAGAAATGTCAGTTTGAAAAGGTGCAGCGACTCATTTATCCAGTTGTGGAAGGCAGAATGCAAGAGCAGCAATGGGATAAGGTTCATATATGGATGGACCGATTGCTAGAGCATTTCACTACAGGTCAGCATATTCGCTCAGTAGGCCCGTATTTATCATTATGCCGCAAGGCATCCATGCTTCAGCCAAGCGAGGAGCGCTGGCAGTCAGTGATGATTATGCTGCTTCCTCATTCCTATTCCTCATTAGCTGAGCATTATGCGGCGCAGGGACAATATGAGCAGTGGACAGATTTGCAAATGTATATGGGTAGGAAACCAGATGATTTCAAGGGGGCTGAGCTGCAAAGCATTGAGCGGCATTCGCCTGAAGCGCTCTTGCCGATGTACCATCAAGCGATTGATTCAGCGATTCATAGCCGAAACCGGCAAGGCTATCGAATGGCTGCGAAATATATGAAAAAGCTTCAAGGCTTGTATGAGCAGCTGGAGAAGCAGGATGTATGGCTTCGATATTTTGATGCGATGCAGCATAAGTATAGCCGCCTTAGAGCATTTCAGGAGGAGCTATTGAAAGGAAAGCTATTGTAATGAAAATGAATAGTGGACTACAGTCTTTATCAATAGATGGAATTTGGCGTGCAGGTGAAGCGGGCTATGAAGTTGTGCTTCGAGTAGACGGGTGGAGAGAAGCGCCCTACGGTCAGTTAAGGAGCTATTTGTTCGGATGGGATGCTCGTTCTTGGTATGGAACTGAAATCGAAGAAAGCAAATTGAACGGAAGAACGATCTTAAAGCTGACGCCAAGACAGGCATTCGAATTTCTTGCTGCTCCATCCTCACTGCGCTTGCTTCAGCTGCATTACAGCGATCGCCTGCAGCTGCTGCAGCAGATGGCGTTTCTAGTGCTCGATTGTCTGGAGCAGGGACGATTCGAGCCTGATGGCGCTTCCTGGAGTCAGGAGCAAACGAGCTGGCGTCTTATGCTTACAGGGGTACTGCAGCAAAGCTGGGAGAAGTGGCTGGAAGCAGGTCAGCAGTATGGATTTGAAGGATTGAATAAGTGGTCTAGCCTGATCATTGATGATCTGCTTCAGCATGATGCGAGCATTCATCGCAGCTGGAATCAGCTGCTTGCAGATGTTGGAGAGGGTATGCTGCTAACAAAGGTTGTGGATGAGGAGGAATGGCTCGCTGCAGTTGGCTACAAGGAGGATGTTCTGCCATATAAGTTGGCTATTTCCCTTCATGAGCCAGTCGGCAAGCATGGAAACTGGATGCTTCGCTCATCGATCTACTTTAGAGAGGATGATCAGTGGTACAGATTGCTGTACGACAACGGTTCCCAAAGCTGGATGATGGAGCAGTCGGATGGTAGACGCCTCACTGTGCCGAGCGAGTGGAAAGAAACGATTGTAGAAAAGCTGCAGCGGGAGCGTGTGCGTTATGCTGAGGTGCTGGATCAGCAGCTGCAGGTGGACGAATTCGGCGTTCTCCAGCATACGATGAGCGAGCAGGAGGCGTGGCATTTTCTTGAATTTACGAGCCAGCAGCTCTTGTCAGCAGGCTGCAAGGTTATTCTGCCAGCATGGTGGGAAGGTGTTCGCAGTCGCCGATTGAAGGTTAAAGGGAAAATGAGAAACTCGCTTGGATCTGCTGCCGAGCCAATGTTTGGATTGGATCAAATCGTCCAGTTTGACTGGCGGTTTGCCTTAGGAGAGTCAGAACTGAGTGAAGAGGATTTTCTTGATATTGCAGCCAGCAATCGTCGTCTTGTTAAGCTGGATGATAATTGGGTTTATTTGAGTACGGAAGATTTAGCTCAGGTGAAGAAGTGGTTGAAACAGGTACACCGTAAAAAAGGGTTAACCTTTAGCGATGTGCTGCAGATGCATTTGCGAGGCGAGCATGCGGAGTGGTTTGGTGATGATTCAGACCTTGAGCTGGAAACCGAAATTGAGCTGAATGAGCATTTGCGTAGCTGGCTGGATCAGCTTCAGAATGTACGAGAGCTTCCGCTTATGGAACCGCCTGAGCTGTTTTTAGGAGAGCTGAGACCTTATCAGCAGCAAGGAGCTTCATGGCTGCTGTTTCTTCGACGATACGGCCTGGGAGCTGTACTAGCAGATGATATGGGGCTTGGGAAGACCATTCAATATATGGCGTACCTGGCTTCTATAAAAGAGAATAAGCAAGCTGCGAATGCTCCTTCTTTATTGATTTGCCCTACTTCGGTAATCGGCAACTGGGAGCGGGAGCTGAAGCGATTCACTCCTCATTTAAACGTGGTATTGCATTATGGAACGAAGCGTCCAAAGGATCATCAGTTCCTGACTTCCATAAAAGCTGCAGATCTCGTCATCACGTCCTATGCGCTTGCGCAAATTGATAGTGATGAGCTCGGGCAGGTTAGCTGGGACTCGCTTTGTTTGGATGAAGCGCAAAATATTAAAAATGCGTACACCAAGCAAGCTATTGCGATTCGCAAGCTGAATGCGAGACACCGCATTGCATTGACAGGTACGCCGATGGAAAATCGATTAACAGAGCTATGGTCGATCTACGACTTCATTAATCCCGGCTATTTGGGCAGCTTATATCAATTCCGCAAATCAATGATTGTACCGATTGAACGTGAAAAGGATTCGAAAAAAATTGAAGCATTACAGCGCTGGGTGAAGCCATTTATGCTCAGAAGGGTGAAAAAAGACCCAAGCATCTCGCTTTCATTGCCAGAAAAACAAGAAAGCAAAAGCTTTATTCCACTTACGGCAGAGCAGGTGTCCCTGTATGAGGGAATCGTAAGTGAACTGCTGAATCGTTTGGATAAGGAAACGCCGATGCAGCGCAGAGGCTTAATTTTAGGCTCTCTGACCAAGCTGAAGCAGCTGTGTGATCATCCTGCTTTGCTGTTGAAGCAGCAGTCGAAACGACAATGGGAAATTACTCGGTCAAGCAAGCTAGAGCGTTTGGTAGAGCTTGTGGATCATATTGCAGAGCAGGGAGAGCGCTGCCTGATCTTTACACAATATATTGAAATGGGCGAGCAGATTCAGCGCATCTTGTCGCAGCGCTACGAGCTTGATGTTCCTTATTTGCATGGAGCTGTACCGAAGCAAAAACGTGATGATATGATTGCAGACTTTCAAAATGAAGACATCCCGCATGTGGCGTTTGTGCTCAGCTTGAAGGCAGGCGGTACAGGTTTGAACCTGACTGCGGCAAACCATGTAATACATTTTGATCGATGGTGGAATCCTGCTGTAGAGAATCAAGCTACGGACCGTGCGTTCCGAATAGGGCAAACAAGACAGGTGCAGGTGCATAAATTTGTTACGATCGGAACGCTTGAAGAGAAAATAGATGAAATGATAGATGGAAAACAGCAGCTTAATGATCAAATTGTACAGCAGTCCGACCAATGGATCACTGAATTAAGCACAGATGAACTGAAGGATTTGTTCACATTGAGAAGCAGCTGGCTGAAGGAGTGACAAAGGCTTGAATATGGAGCAGCAAACAGCAACGAAGGCGATCGCGACTCCTCAAGAGGAGCGCTTGCAGTCTACTGAGCACGTGACGTCAGATAATCAAAATGAATTACCGCCGATTACTGGCAGCAGGCAGTGGAAATCGCTGTATCAAGCAATTTCAAGCTATGCCAAAGATATTAAAGCACATAGCAAGCGCTAGACGTAGAAAAACGGGACACCCCGCCTGAGTAAGAAAGGGCGGTGTCCCGTTTTATTATTGCAGCGCTATAGTGCTGTTAGCGCATGACGTGATCAAACGTCAGGTCGTGTAAAATATACGCCAGAAAGAATAGAACGGATGGATTTTCATAACGATGCTGAATATGGGTAAGCTGCTTCTCATACTTGGAAGCGTAATGCGGGTTGTTTCGTATTTCCAGATTGCTTTTGATGAGCGCATCAATCTTATCAGCAATATCGACGAGCAGACCTTCGTAGGTGTCGTCCTTGGCATACACCAAAAAATCCATCATGTCCTCAACCATGAAGCTAGGCAGTTCATTGACCATATCGCGGGCAACCTGAGCTTCAAATTGGGCGAACGCTTCCTTCACCTCTGAGGAGGAATGCTTGATCGGTGAGGCAACATCGCCGCTTACGCCTTCAACGACATCATGCATAATCGCTTTTCCAAGCAGGCTGTATACATTAATGTGATCAACATGATACTTTTCCTTTTCCAAATGGGCATGGAACAGCGAAATCGCAGCAACGCGAAAGCTGTGCGTAGCATCGTTGTCCGGGATTAGATTAAAGCTCCCGCCCCAGCGCTCAATCATGTCCAGGTTAAGAATGTACTGTAAAAATTGCGTTATTCCTTGATCCTGTTCGTACGCGTGAAGAAGCCAGCGAATCGAATCGTTAGGGCTGCTTAGCAGCTGGCTGCGCAGCTCCTGATAACGAGCCGTGAAATAACCCCCCTGCTGCAGATCGCTTTCACGCTTGCAAAACAGCATCGCATCAAAGGAATCAATGTCGCGCACAAGGCCGCCGGTATAGCTGGCATCTTCAGCATAGACAATGTACTGCGTGAAGGAATGCTGCAATGATTTGGAGAGCTGTTGAACCAACTGATGGTTAACCTCGCTTTCTAGTCTCTGAATATGAGAGGTTAACGTTTTTTCTTTTTTCGTTACATATTTAATGGAGCCAGTAACCGTTTCGTTCAGATCATGAAGCAACGCTTTGCCGATTAGCTCAGCTGGAGACAGAGCTTTCATAAGCAGGCGTCGCTCGATTATGCTAATTAGTACGGCTATCGCTGCACAGCGAAAGCTATGGCTGGCAGCATTATCCTCATAGCGAGGAGAATATTCCTGCCAGCGACGAACATATTGCATTTGAAAAATAGATTTGAAATAATGACTATTATTCATAGCTACACCTCATTATGAAATAGAGAAGCGTTCTGCTTAAGCATATATGCTATTATACAGATAATTGCTGGAAACAACTAGTGGATGGGAGAGAAGAAAGTGGCGCAGCGCGGTCTTAAGCTGAATGATTGGATCGAAAAGTATATGGTGATTGTTGTGCCGCTTGTTATTGGAGCGGGCCTCCTTTTTGGCGAGACGCTCTATTTCTATACCTATCTCGTTCCTTATTTATTTGCCTACGTAACCTTTGCTATGGCGATCGGCTGCAGCTTCGAGCATATCAAGGATGTGTTCAGCAAGCCGCTTAAGCTCCTTTTGCTTTTTGGCATCATTCATGTTCTGCTCCCGCTTCTTGTATATTGGCTTGCAGGCCTTGTATTTGGCTATCATTCGCCCTATGTGATTGGTCTTGTTATGTTTACACTCATTCCGGTTGGCATATCCGCAGTGATGTGGGTTTCGATGACAGGCGGTAATGTCTCACTTATGCTGGCAATCGTTATTATTGATTCCTTGCTGAGCCCGATTATTATTACAGGCGGCTTGCGGCTTCTGTTTCATGCAACGATCCAGCTTGATACCGTATCCATGCTGATTGACCTGCTGCTTATTATTGTACTGCCGACTGTGCTCGGGATTGCGCTGCATGAGCTGACGAAGGGACGGATTGTATCGGCTGTTAAGCCATATAGCGCCCCATTATCCAAGCTATGCTTTATGGTGGTCGTGGCACTTAATGCTGCAGCGTTAACGCCATCACTGGACGAGCTGAAGCAGGATCTGCTTCGCATCATTCCAATTTCCATTGCGATTGTACTATTGAGCTATCTTTTCGGCTATTTAAGCGCGATGAGACTGATAGAGAGAGCAGACAGAATTACATTGTCTTACGCCTCGGGAATACGCAACGTGTCGCTGGGAGCCGTCATTGCGCTAACGTATTTCTCACCGCAGACAGCGATGCCAATCTTGTTAGGTATTCTGCTGCAGCAGCCAATTGCAACGACGATCGGTCTGTTTTTACAAACTCTTAACAAAACGAAACTAGCCAAAGCTAGCAGACGAGAGTACGATGGAGAGGATATACAGGAACGAACATAATGTTAGGAGAGGTTGCATATTGCTAAGCTTTCGTGCACGATTAACGACAATTATTATTTCTATGGTCGCATTATCTGTCATTGCATCTGGCCTGCTTATGCTAAAGACATTTAAGGAAAACCATATTCATGTACTGGAAGATACACTAGAGCGCGAGATGCGATTGATCGCTGCGCAAATGGATTGGAAGTCAGGCAGCGATGAAGAGCTGGCCGACTATTATTATGAGCATATCAGGCAGCTTCAGGAGCTGATGGATAATCGTGTTACGCTAATAAAGGAAGATGGAACCGTACTGGCCGACTCAGACTTCAATGTACGGGAGATGGACAATCACCACTATCGTGAAGAGGTGCTCAGTGCACTTGAGAATGGCATCGGGAAATCAACTCGTTCCAGTGATACTCTTAACCAAAATATGCTGTATGTTGCGATCCCGGTAACTAATACTGCAAATGATGAAACCTATGTGCTCCGTCTTGCTATTAGTCTAGAAGAAGTAGAGCAGTCGATTAGCAGCTTGACAGCAGTATTGGTTGTTGGACTCATTATTTTGTTCGTTATCGCGGCATTAATCAGCTATCGGATTGCACTTGGCTTAACGAAGCCACTTGAAAAAATCACACAGGTTGCAAAGCGGATTAAAAATATGGATTATCGTGCACGCGTTGAGGTTAAGAAAAATGATGAGATTGGCGAGCTGGGACATGCAATCAATGCCATGGCAGACAGCTTGCAAATTCAAATGGGACGCATTCGTCAGAATGAAAACCATCTGCAAAGCGTACTAAGCAACATGATAAACGGGATTGTTATGATGGATGCAAGCGGATCGATTCTGATTATGAATGAGCGCGCTGAGCAAATTCTCGGCATCTCGGCTGCCAAGCTGATTGGCAGACATTATCGTGAGATGAAGCAGCAGTACGAATTGTCGCAGTTGATTGTAGAAGGCTATGAATCCAGAAGACATATCCATGAGGAAGTTACGTTCTATTACCCGGAGGAACGTCTGCTTGAGCTCAACCTGGTGCCAATTTATCAAGGAAACAGCTCAGATTTTGGTGGAATCCTGCTTGTGCTGCAGGACGTTTCCGCGATTCGTCGCTTGGAGCGCATGCGCAGCGAATTTGTCGCCAATGTCTCACATGAATTGAAGACACCAATTGCAGCGGTAAAGGGTTTTGCCGAGACATTATTGGGCGGAGCCGTTAAGGATGAAGAGACTTCCAAAGCGTTCCTGCAAATTATTTATGATGAAAGTGAACGATTGAATCGTCTAATTGGCGATATATTAGAGCTGTCTAAAATCGAATCACGCCGTGTTCCGCTGATGCTATCGCCGATTGAGATTAAGGAATTTATGACCAATACGTTTGCTATTCTCGAGGTGAGTGCTAATCGCAAGCATATCGATTTTCAGTTGAGCTCGCCAGAAGAGCTGTACATGGAAGGTGATGAGGATCGACTTCGTCAAATTTTCGTCAACCTGCTAAGCAATGCAATAGCTTATACACCTGAGGGCGGGAAGGTAGAAGTAGACATAACGGTCACTGAGCTGGACATGATTCGCATCTCAATTTCGGATACTGGAATCGGTATTCCTGAAAAAGATTTGCCGCGTATTTTTGAACGCTTTTACCGCGTTGACAAGGCGCGTTCCCGAGGCTCGGGCGGCACGGGGCTAGGCTTGTCCATCGTTAAGCACTTGGTAGAGCTTCATAAAGGGACGATCACCGTTGAAAGCAAGGTTGGACAAGGAACAACCTTTACGCTGGAGCTGCCGCAGATCCATTAAATGTTTTACAATGTTTTAATAAAAGTATACACTACAGGTAAACGGAATCTATTGTGATAAGTATGGAGGTCAAGCGATGTCGAACAAAATACTGGTCATTGAGGATGAGCCCACATTATCGAGGCTGTTATCTTACAATTTGACACAAGAAGGATATGACACTACGCTCGTTGAGCATGGCGGTGAAGGACTCCAGACAGCTTTACAGGAAAAGTTTGATCTTATTATTCTTGATATTATGCTTCCTGGAATGAATGGATTTGAAATTCTGAATCGACTTCATCAAAATGGGGTGCGTACACCAGTCATTATTCTCACGGCTCGCAATGCGGAAGAAGAGGTTGTCCAAGGCTTAAAGCTTGGTGCAGATGATTATATAACGAAACCATTTGGTGTTGCAGAGCTGCTGGCACGTGTATCGGCAGTGCTGCGCCGCACGCAAAACGAAGAGCCGAAGCCAGCGCTTTCGAATGAAAAGGTAATTCAAGCAGGGGAGCTGTCCATCTATCCGGAAAAATACGAGGTGAATGTAAAGGGTCAACCGATCTCGCTTCGTCCGAAGGAATTTGAAGTTCTGCTGTATCTTGTTCAGCGTCCGGGCATGGTCATAAGCCGAGATGATCTGATGAATGTCGTATGGGGCTTTGATTACATTGGAGGTCAACGTACCGTTGACGTACATGTAAGCTCCTTGCGTAAAAAGCTTGAGCTTGAGCAGCAATCTGTAAGAATAGAATCGATTCGTGGAGTAGGCTATAAGCTCGTCATGCCAAAAAAACTCGTAGGCCCTAATGTATAGGACTTACGAGTTTTTTGCTAGTTAGAGTGGTAATCGCTATTTAGCTGCTCTGCTGCTCATGAGGCTTCCATGTCAGCATTTTCTTCTGGTATTGCTTGGGCGAGCAGTCGTTGTATTTTTTGAACATTTTATAAAAATGAGCCATGTTTGGCATTCCGATTTTTTCTCCGATTTCCGTAATGCTCAAGTCTTTTGTGAGCAGCAGTCGTTCTGCACGCTTTACCTTGCGGTAGTTCACATATTCTGTGAATGAGAGGCCAATTGATTTTTTGAAAAATTTGACGAAGTAATAATAGCTCATATTCGCAATGCGACATACTTCCTCGACTTGAATGCGATCAGTCAGATGCTGCTCAACGTAATCAAGCACTGGCTTTAGACGAAGCTTGTCAAAGGGGTCCTGCTCAGCGAGTATTTTTTGTGTATCGTTGCGAAGCAGCATCAGTAAAATTTGCTTGATCAGGATGCTTACAGCAATTTCATAACCAGCATCCTTCATCGTGGCTTCGTCCAGTATGCTGCGAATGCAACGGGCTGCCTCATGCTTAATAGTCGGATTTTCTTTGAAAATATAATTCGCTTTACTTAAAGGAGCATGTGTTTCTGAAAAATAACGCATGTACGATATCGAGCTTTGGTCAAAAAAATGCTCCAGGTCAAATTGCACAACAATATAATCAAGAGATTCTGAGCAATAATCGCGATGAAGCTCCGAGGCTCCTAAGATTACAACATCATCCTTGCACATCTGTATAGATTCGGATTCCATATAAATATCCAGTTTGCCATTCAATATGAGCAGCAGCTCTAACTGCTTATGGTAGTGCCATTCCGTGCGGGTATTTTGTTCTCGATGCGCCTGGAATATACGAACACTTAGCAAAGGATTGTCATATGGGACAATTTCATGTGTCGCCTCCATTAGCCCCACTCCCTTCTCCTTCATTATAAAGCTCCTAGCCTCGTTATCAACGTATTTGTCTGAATTTTTTATTGCCACATAATACTGTTGAGATTTTACATAGCCTTAACATTATAAAAATATGAGATTAACAATCTATGATTATGATAGTTGTGGTTGTATAGATTTTTTAAGAACTGGTTAGTGCATCTAGCAAATGAGCGTCATGCTGATTATGAACTATGGGGGAATTATGCATGTCTACAATAATTGAAGCACAGGATTTGAACCTTTTTTATACAGATTTTCATGCGTTGAAAAACGTAAATCTTACGATGCCTGAAAAAGCAGTCACAGCTTTTATCGGGCCTTCCGGCTGTGGCAAATCAACGCTGCTGCGTACGTTGAATCGAATGAATGATATGATTCCAGGTACTCGTATCGAAGGGAAGCTTGTCATTAACGACAAGGATATTTACGCACAGGGAGTCGATGTGGAAACGCTCCGCAATAAGGTCGGAATGGTATTTCAGCAGCCCAATCCTTTCCCAAAATCAATCTATGACAATATCGCGTATGGCCCTCGCCTGCACGGAATTAAAAAAAAGCAGCAGCTTGATGAAATAGTGGAGACGAGCTTGAAGGCTGCCGCGCTATGGGACGAGGTTAAGGATTCCTTGAAGCGTTCTGCGCTTTCGATTTCTGGTGGTCAGCAGCAACGCCTATGTATTGCGCGTGCGCTCGCAGTTAATCCTGATATTTTGCTGATGGATGAGGCAACATCAGCGCTTGATCCGATTTCTACCTTGAAAATCGAAGAGCTGGTACAGGATTTGCGCGATAAATATACGATTGTAATGGTCACGCACAACATGCATCAGGCTGCTCGCGTATCGAATCAGACGGTGTTTTTCCTTAATGGCGAAGTCGTTGAATTTGATGATACCGAGAAGCTGTTTTCTAATCCAACTGACAAGCGCACAGAGGATTATATTAGCGGGCGCTTTGGATAATGACGAAGCAGACGCAGCACTAAATTTTGGGGAGGAATAACAATCATGATGACGGTACGTAGAGAATTTGATCAAGGGCTAGAGCAATTAAACCAATGGCTTGTTGAGATGGGAGAGCTCGTTGAGCGTGCTGTCGAGCAAGCGATCAACTCGCTTAAGGATAATAATCAAGAGCTGGCGAATAAAGTAATTGCCGACGATGTAAAAGTAAATGAGATGGAAGAGAAAATAATGGAGCTTGGCTTAAAGCTGATCGCTACTCAGCAGCCCGTTGCAAAGGATTTGCGTCGCATCATTGCTGCCTTCCGCATTGCGAGCGATTTGGAGCGCATGGGGGATTTAGCGCTTGATATTGCCAAGGCTGTGCTTCGTCTGCAAGGCGAGCCACTTATCAAGCCAATTATTGATATTCCACGAATGGGAGAAATTATTCGCAACATGACGTATGAAGCGATTCAGGCGTATGTGCATGAAAACGTTGATCTTGCCTTCAAAATGGCAAAGGACGATGATCAGGTCGATGCCCTATTCAGTCAGATCACGCGTGAGCTATTGCTGCTTATGATGGAAAATCCACGCAACATTGCGCAAGCACAAATTTTAAGCTTTGTTGGACGCTATATCGAACGTTACGGCGATCATGCGACGAATATCGGAGAAAGCGTTGTATATCTGGTAACTGGCAAGCGTCCGGATCTAAACTCATAAATATCGGCAGAAAAAAGGACTTTCCCCTGATGTTATGACTAGGGAAGGTCCTTTTTGTGGTATCATAGAGTAGTATTGACAAGTTACATAGAATGAGGTGCAGCTTCAAATGAAAAAATGGATGTTAATTGATGGCAATAGTATTACATATCGTGCGTTTTTCGCAATGCCGCCACTTACGAATTCTTCAGGCATGCAGACGAATGCGATCTATGGATTTACTACTATGCTGTTGAAGCTGATTGAGGAGCAAAAGCCAACACAT
This sequence comes from Paenibacillus septentrionalis, assembly GCF_042659865.1. NCBI lineage: Bacteria > Bacillati > Bacillota > Bacilli > Caryophanales > Paenibacillaceae > Paenibacillus > Paenibacillus septentrionalis. The sequence continues at coordinate 644,479 of NZ_JBHSTE010000002.1, read as the reverse complement.
ATTTTGGTGGCCTTTGACGCAGGAAAAACGAATTTCAGACATGAGCAATTTACTGAATATAAAGCAGGACGTCAGAAAACACCGCCTGAGCTGTCACAGCAGTTCCCTCTGCTGAAGGAGCTTATTGAAGCATTTGGCATTGCGCAATACGAGATTGATGGCTATGAGGCTGATGACATTATCGGAACGCTTACAGCCAAGGCAGATGAGCAGCAAATTGAAACAGTTGTAATCTCTGGTGATAAGGACATGCTGCAGCTTGCTTCTCCTAAAGTGACAATTGCTGTAACACGCAAAGGGGTAAGTGAGGTGGAGCTGTATTCACCAGAAACGATTCAGGAAAAATACGGCCTTGAGCCTAAGCAGATCATTGACCTGAAGGGGTTAATGGGTGATACATCCGATAATATTCCGGGTGTCCCAGGTGTAGGCGAGAAAACAGCGCTGAAGCTGCTGCATCAGTTCCCGACGGTTGAAGAGGTGCTGAGCAATTTGGATGCGCAAAAGGGCAAGCTGAAGGAGAATCTAACGACCCATCAGGAAGCAGCGATTATGAGCAAGCAGCTCGCTACCATCTTCCGTGAGGTTCCAATTGAGCTGACAGAGGATCAGATGATCTACAGCGGCTATGATTCAGCTAAGCTTGCTGAGCAGCTGCAAAAGCTGGAGTTCAAATCACTGCTAGAGCGACTTGATGTATCTGCTGGAAGCAGCTCCAGTGAAGAAGAGGCAAAGCAGGCGCTTGCTGCCTTGACTATTTACAATATTACTGAGCAAGGAAGCGAAGGACTCGCGCAGCTTGTTACTGCATTAAAGCAGCAGCAGATGCACGGACTGTATGTCGAGACGATTGGAGAAAATCCTCATCTTGCGACCTTTGAGGGTATTGCTATTGCACTGGGTGAAGAGGTTTTTGTCATTTCTCCAGCTATGCTGAAGCAGCAGGAGCTTGTGCCAGTCGTGGAATGGCTTGCTGACGAGGAAATTAAAAAGTACGGCTATGATCTGCACAAGGTCGAGCTGGTGCTGAATTGGCATGGCATTCAATTGGGCGGCGGTTATTTTGATGTTCAGCTTGCAGCCTATTTGCTTGATCCAACGGATGGCAATCAGCTTCTGCATACGATCGCGGAACGCAATGGTATTTATGGTTTGCCATCTGATGATGAAGTATACGGTAAAGGAGCTAAGCTGAAGCTTCCCGCAGAGCCTGAGCTGTTCCAGCATCTTGCGGTTAAGGCAAGCGTTGTTCAGCAGCTCGTGCCTAAGCTGAACAAGCAGCTGGAGGATACGCGCATGGCTGCGCTTTATTATGACCTTGAGGGCCCGCTTTCGCGCATTTTGGCACAAATGGAGAAGCGCGGCATTAAAGTTGAGCGTACTGAGCTAGAGCAGCAAGGCGTTGAGCTGGAGGCTTCACTAAAGCGCCTGACAACGGAAATCTACGAGCAAGCAGGCATGGAGTTCAAAATCAGCTCGCCGAAGCAGCTTGGCGAGGTGCTGTTCGAGAAGCTTGGGCTTCCTGCGAAGAAAAAGACCAAAACCGGCTACTCTACAGATGCCGAGGTGCTGGAAGAGCTTGCACCTTATCATCCTATCGTTAAAAATATTCTCGACTATCGACAGCTCGCCAAGCTTCAGTCCACCTATATCGAAGGACTGCTGAAAGAGGTAAGAGAGGAAACGGGCCATATCCATACGTATTACCGCCAAACTATAGCGGCAACAGGGAGACTTAGCTCGCAATTTCCAAACTTGCAAAACATTCCGATTCGTTTGGAGGAAGGAAGAAAGATTCGCAAAGCCTTTATTCCTTCAGAGCCTGGATGGAGTATTGTTGCAGCGGACTACTCGCAGATTGAGCTGCGCGTACTGGCGCATATTTCGGGCGATGAACGGTTGAAGGAAGCGTTTATCCATAATCAAGATATTCACACAAAAACGGCAATGGACGTATTTGGTGTTTCTGCTGAAGAGGTGGACAGCAATATGCGCCGTTCTGCGAAGGCCGTCAATTTCGGGATTGTTTACGGCATTAGTGATTTTGGCTTATCGCAAAACCTTGGCATTACGCGCAAGGAAGCGTCTCAATTTATCGAGCAGTATTTCAACGTTTTTAGAGGTGTCCGCAAATATATGGATGACATTATCGCAGAAGCGAAGAAAAATGGCTACATCGTCACACTGCTTGATCGTCGCCGTTACGTGCCGGATATCCACGCATCAAACTTCAATATCCGCTCTTTTGCGGAACGAATCGCGATGAATACGCCCATTCAAGGCTCTGCTGCGGACATTATCAAGCTTGCTATGGTAAAAATGAACGCAGAGCTGGAGCAGCGCAAGCTGCAAAGCCGCATGCTTCTTCAGGTGCATGATGAACTTGTATTCGAGGTTCCTCCTCATGAGCTGGAGTTGATGAAGGAGCTTGTACCGCAGGTGATGGCAGATGCGATCAAGCTTGACGTTCCTCTTGTAGCTGATGTAAGCTACGGCGATAGCTGGTATGAAGCGAAATAAAGCAAAGAGGTGACAGCATTGCCAGAATTACCGGAGGTTGAAACGGTAGCACGAACATTAAAACAACTTGTGCAAGGAAAAACGATTGAACACGTTCAGGTTCATTTGCCGAGAATTATCCAGAGGCCTGCAGAGATTGAGCAGTTTTGCGCTGCGCTCATTGGGCATACAATTATGGATGTGGCAAGGCGCGGCAAGTTTTTGCGCATTATACTTGACGGGCTTGTTCTTGTATCCCATTTGCGCATGGAAGGCCGCTATGGATTATTCAAGCAGGATGAGCCTGTTGAAAAGCATACTCATGTTAGATTCAGCTTTACGGATGGAACGGAGCTTCGCTATAAGGACGTGCGGCAATTTGGGACGATGCATTTGTTCAAAGAGGGTGAAGAGCTGCTTGAGCTGCCGCTTAAAAAACTGGGCATAGAGCCTTTATCAGATCAATTTACGCCCGATATATTGCGCAGCAAGCTGGAGAAGCGTTCATCTAAAATTAAACCGCTGCTGCTGAACCAAGAATTAATCGTTGGATTAGGCAATATATATGTGGATGAGGCGTTATTCGCTGCGAAAATTCATCCTGAACGAACGCCTGACTCATTATCCAGCAAGGAATGGAAAAGCTTGCATCAGGCAATTGTCGATACGCTGACCAGAGCAGTCGATGCAGGCGGCTCCTCGATCAAATCCTATGTGAACGGTCAAGGCGAGATGGGCTTGTTTCAGCAGCAGCTTTCAGCTTATGGCCGAGAAAATGAGCCCTGCTCAAGCTGCGGCACAACGATGGTTAAGTTTGTTGTCGGCGGCAGAGGCACGCATATTTGTCCGCGATGTCAAAAATTGAAAAAGTAGGGTAATCACGAATGCTCTTTTCTACGCATATGATACGTTACGCTTGTAGGCATCTGACTACGACGTATTGTAGAGGTGTGGGAAGGAGTACGATCATGTTATTCATGCATTTTGCATCTATGGCAGTATTAGCTATTGCCGTAAGTCTTGATAGCTTCGGTGTCGGTATCACGTATGGCCTGCGTAAAATTACAATTCCATTACTTTCAATTCTCATTATTGCTTGCTGCTCAGGCGGTGTCATTGCGATTTCCATGCAGGCGGGCACATGGCTTTCATCTTATTTATCACCAGTTGCCGCTAGCCGCATTGGCGCCGTCATATTAGTAGCTATCGGAGTTTGGGCGTTATATCAATACTACCGTGGCATGCATGAGCGGAAGAATGGCAAGATGGAATCCCAGGAGACGGAGCGGCAAGCTGCACGCTCCAATGAAGGGGAAGCTGTTCCTGAACAGGCTGAGAAGGAGTCTTTTGCTTCGGCGCTATTTACAATAGAGCTAAAGCGTTTAGGCCTGGTTATTCAAATTTTGAGAAAGCCGCAAACGGCAGATTTTGATGCGTCAGGCAATATTTCCTCATCAGAAGCTCTGATGCTTGGCATAGCCTTGTCGCTTGACGCGTTTGGCGCAGGTCTTGGTGCTGCTATGCTTGGTCTGCATGCTATTTACACACCGTTAACGATTGCTTTATGCAGCGCCATATTTTTAGTGGCTGGGACGATGCTTGGACGTAAGCTGTCTCATTTGCCATTCATTCATTATTTGAGCGGTCTTCCAGGACTGCTGTTGATACTTCTTGGTTTTTTGAAATTTATGTAAAAGAGGTGAGTGCAATGCTGATCGGATTGACAGGCGGAATCGCTAGTGGGAAAAGTACGGTAAGCGCAATGCTCGTCAAGCATGGAGCTTTGCTTGTTGATGCAGATCAGGTTGCTCGCGATGTAGTAGAGCCAGGGCAGCCTGCTCTACTACAAATCGTAGACGTATTTGGTCAGGATGTTCTCAATTCAGATGGTAGCTTGAATCGCAAAGCGTTAGGCGCAATTGTTTTTTCTGATTCGGACAAGCTTAAGCAGCTGGAGGGCATTACGCATCCAGCCATAAGGGCAAGCATGCTGCAAAAAATAGAGCAGTACAAGCTTTTATCGCCCAATGCTTTGATTGTGGCGGATATACCTTTATTGTACGAAACCAATCAGGCGCATTTATATGAAGGGGTACTTGTTGTATATGTGCCTGAAGACGTTCAAGTTGAACGTTTGATGCAGCGAAATGAATTAACTCGAGAGCAAGCGATTGAACGAATTAGCCTGCAAATGGATATTGAAGAAAAGAAAGCACGTGCAGACTGGGTTATCGATAACTCAGCTTCCTTGGAATATACAGAGCAGCAGGTGATTCAACTGATCAAAAGGCTTGGTGATCAATGAAGAAGAAACGAATGCGTCGTAAACTGCTGCTTTTTATTATAATAGGATTTATTGCCATATTATTTATACGTTCTAATTGGATCAGTGAGATGATGTACCCTGTCAAGTATCGTGGCATTATTTCAGATAAGTCTGTAAAGTATGAGGTCGATCCGCATCTGATTGCAGCCGTAATTCGTGTAGAATCTAACTTTCAAACGGGTAGAGAATCGCCAAAGGGGGCGGTTGGCTTGATGCAGCTTATGCCGACAACGGCGGAGTGGATTGTTGAGCGTAATAAGATGAAGATGATTTCGCTGGATGAGCTTAAGCACGATCCAGAGTTGAATATAGAGCTTGGGACATGGTATTTGAGACATTTACTGGGGCAGTTTGAGGATGATGTCATTATTTCGATCGCTGCCTATAATGCAGGACCTGGCAATGTATCAAAGTGGCTTGAAGAAAAGACGTGGGATGGGCATTATGAATCCGCGGATGATATTCCATATGGCGAGACTCGAATGTATGTCCAAAAGGTTGTTTATTATTACAATAAATATAAAGAACTCTATCCTCAGATTTAGCAAGGGAATTGGAAATTTATTGATGGATAAAACTAATACTGGACGCTGGAATAACGGCAATATTATAATATAAGTAATTTTTGGACAGGCATTAATAAGCAACGAGATTGCTCCTCCCATAGGAAGAGCAATCTCATTGCTACTTTCAATAAACAAACATATAAATTAACGTTGACCTGCTAGAGATTGCTCAGCGATTTGTACAAGGCGACGAGTGATGTTACCACCGATGTAACCAGTCTCTTTTGTAAGAACATTACCGTAGTAACCGTCTTGTGGAATCGCGATACCAAGTTCTTGAGCTACTTCGAATTTCAAACGATCGATTGCTTCGATAGCTTGAGGAATTAGCAATTGGTTGCTGTTGCGATTGCGTGACATATTGTTTCACCTCCTTGCGGTTGGTAAAAGTATTATGTGCGATATTACATGAATTATTACAGGAAAGGTCTGGCAAAAAGAAAGGAGGAATGCTCATGAAGTGTCCATACTGCGATTATTCAGGTACAAAGGTGCTGGATTCCCGTCCAGCTAATGAAAATAAATCAATTCGTCGTCGTCGTGAGTGCGAGCAATGCAGTAGAAGATTCACAACATTCGAGATGATTGAGGAAACCCCTCTTATCGTTATTAAAAAGGATGGCAGCCGCGAGGAGTTTAGCCGTGATAAAATATTGCGTGGACTAATTCGCGCGTGCGAGAAACGTCCCGTTCCTGTGGAACGCTTGGAGGTCATCGTTTCTGAGGTGGAAAAGGAGCTGCGAACGACGGCTCTTGCAGAAGTAGAAAGCAGTGCAATTGGCTCCATTGTAATGAATCAGCTCTACCCGGTTGATGAGGTTGCATATGTTCGCTTTGCATCCGTATATCGTCAATTCAAAGATATTGAAATGTTTATGAAGGAGCTTAACTCGCTGCTTTCTAATACGAATGTTCAACCAACTGAAGATAAATAAAAAGCACGTTCCAATGCTGATCCAGCTGATCAGTTAAGGAACGTGCTTTTTTACTGGATTACAGGGGCAATACCGTGACAGCCGCTTGTTTGCCGCTAAGCTGTATGCCTGTTGCAGGTTTCCCGTACGGCTTAAGGTCGGCAATCAACTCTTCGAGCAGTGACTTTGCAGCTTGTCCCTGCTTCCCGCTAAGCTTAATAACAAGAGCAACTGGATGTCCTGATTCGAGCAGCTTCTGACATTGTCGCAGCTTTGTATCATAGTCATGCGCCTCAATTGTTGGCGTTAAACGAATTTCCTTTTCTTTTTTAGGTGTTGACTTATCCTTAGCCTGAAGCGCTTGCTTCGCCTTTCCGCGAGAAATGAGCTGACATTGCGGAGGACTTGTCATAATATTGATGCAAACCAAATCGACTTTTTGATCTTTTGCATCCTGAAGCGCTTCGTTTGTAGAGACAATACCTAACGATTGACCTTCAAGATCTAACAGATCGACTTCAGATGCTTTTATGTTTTCATTCATGAGTAATGCCATCGGTCGTTCTCCTAATGAATTAATAGTTAGTGCTGATTTAATTTATTTCGCAGCGCTTCGAGATTAAGAAGAGTAAGCTTTTTATTACTTAAATCGATCAGTGCTTCATCCTGCAATTCCATAATTATTTTAGAAACCGTTTCTCGCGCAGCTCCGACTGTATCAGCCAACTGCTGGTGTGTAATTTTTACCGGAATAAGACAGCTTCCATCCTCGCGTAATTTACCAACCTCTTTTCCAAGATCTAGCAAACGGCGTATAATTCGATGCTGCACATTAAGAAAGGTTAAATCATAAATTTGATGATTGGCCTTGCGCAGTCTTTCCATTGTATAATTTAACAATAAGAATGGAACGTTGCGATCCTTCTCTACAAGCTTATAAAAATCTGATCGATGCAAAGAATATACCTTAACAGCTGTCATCGTTTCCGCTGTAGCTGAACGTGCAAGACCTGGTTGCATTAACGCCATCTCTCCGAAATATTCCCCTTTTGTTAAGTAAGCTAGTGTGATCCGTTTGGCTTTATTCGAGGTGTAAATGCTTACCATACCTGAACGAATAAAAAAGATCTGATTCCCTTCATCTCCCTCATGAAATATGATTGCACCCTTTTTATAGGATTCTTCCCGCATATAAGGCACGAGATGCTCTAGCAGGCTTTGGTCTATATCCTTGAAGAAAGGGATATTCGCTCTTAATTTGTTCGTATCAATGCTATTCAAACTAGGATTCCTCACTTTAATTGATAAATTTGTAATACAAGTCACTGAAAGAACATGTCGATTTTGATACTCTTTAGGTGGGAGAAGGGATTAGATTGATTCAAAAGGAGGTCTGTCTATAGGCATATATTATTTATGATAACGGGAATGACAGGGTTAATCAATCCATTATTCTCAAAATAATGGGTAGTACGAGAAAAAAGAGCTTTTTTGCTGTTGGGAGGCGGCAAAAAAGCTCTTTTCGTTGTAATCAGGAAATGTTCCAGCTATGATTAAATGAGAACTAGAGGAGGGATTGCATATGAAGCCACTTATATTTGTAGATCGTAGACTGCCGAGCAATGTTCAGTATTATTTGGAGGAGCATTGTAGGGTGTTGACGTGGAAGCCAGATGAACAGCGTGAGGAAACGAAGCTCAAGGAGTACTTAGCAGAAGCAGAGGGCTATTTTACTAGCGGAGCGATGAAGGTAAGTGATGAGCTTCTAAATGCTGCCCCAAAGCTTAAAGTAATTAGTACAATGAGTGTCGGCTACAACCATTTTGATATAGCTGCCATGCGTTCCCGCGGCATCATTGGCACACATACTCCATATGTACTGGATGATACAGTTGCTGATCTCATTATGGGGCTTATGCTGACATCTGCACGGCGAATTTCTGAGCTAGATCGATTAATTCGCAATAAGCAGTGGAAAGGCAATGAGGGCAGAAAGCTGTTTGGTCTGGATGTTCATCATCGTAAGCTTGGCATTATTGGCATGGGGAGAATTGGAGAGGTTGTTGCCAAGCGTGCAAAATACGGCTTCGACATGGATATCTCTTATTATAATCGATCTCGTAAGCCACAGCTGGAGGAACAACTTGGTCTTACATATAAAAGTCTGGAGCAGCTGCTTGCAGACTCAGATTTTGTGTTGTTGTTGACTCCTTTAACACCTGAGACTAAAGGTTTAATTGGTGCGAAGCAGTTTTCATTAATGAAGCAAAGTGCTATATTTATTAATGCATCCCGAGGTGCAACGATTGATGAGCAGGCATTAGTTGAGGCGCTGCAAAATGGTCAAATTGCGGGTGCGGGCTTGGATGTATTTATCAAGGAGCCGCTTCCGCTGGAGCATCCTTTTATGGAAATGGAGCAAGTAGTCATGACACCGCATATTGGTTCTGCTACAGAGGCAACTCGTGATGATATGGCAATGCTGGCTGCTAGAAATCTAGTGCATGCACTTCTTGATTTAGGTGAAGCCCATATCGTGCCCGAACTGGCACGCTAATCCATTCAGTGCATACAGATGAATAACAATATTTTATGCGAAGCAAGAGGGAACGATAGATTATGACAATTGGCATATTTGATTCAGGCATAGGCGGGCTAACAGTATTAAGCGAAGCGATTAGAAGAATACCGACAGAGGATTATATTTATGTAGCGGATACATTACATGTCCCTTACGGCACTAAAAGTAAGGAAGAGGTGCAGCGCTATATTCTCGAAAGTGTTCAGGATACAATGAAGCTGGATATTGATGCACTGGTCATCGCTTGCAATACAGCAACCAGCATTGCAGTAGAACTGCTTCGTGATACTTATCCAAATATTCCAATTATTGGAATGGAACCGGCTGTTAAGCCAGCTGTAGAGATGAATGCCTCCACTGGTCGTAGAGTACTCGTATTTGCGACTCCGCTTACACTCTCATTGCCGAAATACTATGCCTTGGTATCGAGAGTTGATGGTAACGGCATCGTAGATTCATTGCCGATGGAGAAACTCGTTCCATTTTGTGAAAATATGCAATTTTCAGGTGAAGAGGTAAAAAATTATTTTATGGATAAGCTCTCTCCATACAATCTGGAGGAGTATGGGATGATCGTTTTAGGCTGTACGCATTATCCGTATTTCAAGCCAGTATTGCAAGACATTTTGCCAGAGCATATTGGCATTGTGGATGGCAGCATTGGAACAGTGAGACGTCTGGTAGCTCAACTGCATCGTTTTGGCGTAGCAAGAGGAAAAGGCTCGGCAAAAGTGAACTTTACCAATACGTCTCATGATGATGCCTATAACGATAAAATGAAACGTGCTTTAGTCTATTTACAAGAACAAGGTTTGTAGAAAAAAGTAAGTTACTGATTGGATATCGAGCCGTAACAAGCTTTGCAAATATTATTTATAATCAGTTTTTTGGCTATTTTCGTTAATTTTAGAGATGATATGTTTTGATTAATAGAGCTTATCGTGTATGTATTGGAAGAAATGGGAGCTTCAGTACAACTGCAAGCGCTGTCTGTGGCGCGGCTATCATGCTTCTTCCTTTTTACTTGTATGTCCTGTGCACAGATGCAGCTTGTTTTATGCAGAACGAGCTGTTACCTTTACTAGTTTTTGTTGTGCTAAGAGCGCGCTATCGTCTAAAACGTTTATAGTTTACATAAGTCGTATTTTTTACACATTTAGGAGGTTTAACCTGTGAGAATTGGTGCAATTGAAGCTGGTGGAACGAAAATTATTTGTGGGATTGGCAACGAACATGGTGAAATCGAAAAGAAAATCAATTTCCCTACAGAGTCGCCTGAAATCGTGTTCGCGAAAATAAGAAGCTTTTTTGAAGAGGAGCAGCTTGATGCGCTAGGTGTTGGAACATTTGGCCCGATTGATGTTAATCGAAGCAGTGCAACCTACGGATATATTACCTCGACACCTAAGCCAGGCTGGCGAGACGTCGATGTACTCGGAGAGCTTAAATCGTACATCGACGTACCGATTGGATTTGATACGGATGTCAATGGTGCAGCACTTGCTGAAGCGCTTTGGGGTAGCGCGAAAGGCGTCAATAGCTGTGTTTACTATACCATTGGTACAGGTGTAGGCGTAGGGGTTTATGTGGAGGGTAATCTCGTACACGGTCTGTTGCATCCGGAAGCAGGGCATATACCGGTCAAGCGGCATCCTCAGGATTCATTTGAAGGCCTTTGCCCCTATCATGGCGACTGCTTGGAGGGGGTAGCTGCAGGTCCTGCGATTGAACGTCGCTACGGCAAGAAGGGACACGAGCTGAGCGTAGATCATGAGGCTTGGAAGTTCGAAGCTTACTATCTAGGGCAAGCGTTAATGTCTACTATTTTGCTGCTTTCGCCAGAGCGGATTATTCTTGGCGGCGGTGTTATGCATCAGGAGCAGCTTTTCCCGATGATTCGCGAAGAGGTGAAGCGCAATCTGAACGGATATGTACAGCATGATATGCTGCTTAAGCATATTGATCAATATATCATTCCGCCAGGGCTAGGTGACAACGCGGGCTTAAGTGGAGCTGTGGCAATTGGATTACTGGAATACAAAGCTGCGAATGGACGAATAATGTAGAAACACGTACATTATTGAAACGTTACGTTAGTTGCAACGTATACATATTATTGCTAAATATTGAGGAGGTTTTGAATATGAGCATATTTGAACGATTGTTCCGTATTGGAAAAGCGAATGTAAATGCAGCGGTAGATAAGCTGGAGGACCCAGTTAAAATTATTGATCAGGTTTTACGTGAATTGGATGAAGATGTCGAGAAGGTAACGGCTGCGGTAACTTCCCAAATGGCTGTTGAAAAGCGTTTTGAGCGTGAGTTGAAGGAAGTAGAAGAGTTGGTTGCTAAGCGTGACTCACAGGCTCGTCAAGCACTAACGGCTGGTAATGAGGATCTTGCTAGAGAAGCGTTGGCTGATAAAGCGAAGCAGGTAGAGAAGCGCGACAAGATTAAGGAAAATTATGATCGTGCGAAAGCAACCGCAGATAAGCTTCGCGATCAATTGCGTGATCTTAAAGCTCGCGTAACAGAAATGAAGGATCAACGCAGCACGCTTATTGCACAAGCTGAAGCTGCTAAGGCACAGCAAAAAATTAACAGCACGATGAAGGGCGTAGGCAATAACGATGTTGGTGCTACATTCGCTCGTATGGAAGAAAAGATCAAAAAGATGCATGATGAAGCAGATGCAGCCTTTGAACTGGCTAATGAAGACAAATCACTAGATCAAAAATTTGAGGAGCAGCTTAAAGCTTCCCAATCCAATGCGATCGATGATGAGCTTGCCGCATTAAAAGCTGAACTTAATAAAAAATAATTGTTTTCGTATTTTTTTATTTTCATAATTGTTTAAAGGGAAGTCAAAGCCAGGTTGTGTAACCAGGCTTTTTCTTTATGGAGGTAGCTTAATGATAATGAGAAACAGCTTTTTTAAGATATCTGCGGCTATGATCATCGTTCTCACCATGTACAGCCTGCTTATTAGTCCGGTATTAGCTGTTACACCAAACGGCACCTACATACAGGATGAAATCGGCGCATTGAGCAATCAGGAAAAAAATGAGCTTGAAACAAGCATGCGCAATCAGGATATAAAGCTCAATGTGCTGATCATTGATTCGATTGGCTCGCAATCAATGGGAAGCTATAGTGAGCGGATATTTTCAGAATGGGGATTGGGCGCTGACGAAGGGCTGCTAGTTATTGCAGACGATGATGGAATGGTTCAGCTTCAGCTGCAGATCAATTCCAGATTGGAGAATGCAATATACAGTCAGTTCTCTGGCAGTAATCCAGTGACGACCTTTTTGGAGCAGCAATTTTACCCTTATGCAGCAGAAGGTAATTACTACAAGGCGATTGACGATACGATTAATGGTTTAGCACATTATGTACAGCAGTACAACAGCTTGCCTCCTGCAACGCCTGACCGTGCTCAAACGACCAGCAGCTCCTCATCAGCTTTATCGATGCTGTTAATGGTTGCATTTCTAGTCGTAGCAGCTATCGTGTTTGTGCTTGTACAACAGCGAAATAAGCGCATGCGCACCAAAAAGCTGCTGCCCCAGCTAGAGGACCATTACGAGAAAATATCGGCTAGGCTGCAGAAGCTGGATGCTGATATGAATGAGATCAAAAAATTCTCGAAGGGAAAATCACGTGATATAGTTGGCGATGTGGAGGATGAGCTGTATGAGCTCCTTCAGCAGATGTCCAAATATCCGGAGCAGCTTCGGTCATGGAAAACATTAAGTGCATTTCAGTTGCAGAAGCAAGAAGGAAGCCTGCGTCAGCTTGAGCGTGATTTGAAGCATATTGAGCAATCCATTGCTGAATTGCAGGCAGCAATTGATAAGTACAAAAGCATTGAGGCGGCCGCAACACAATTGCTGCAGGAGCGAAAGTCTAGCTTCGAGAAGGGGAAAGCAGCACTTGAAGCGATTGCTACAGATGCAGAAACAACGCTTAAGGCTTTGTTTGATCGACAGCAGGAGATCGCACAATTGCTGAAGGAGATTGAAGCAGCTTTAGCTTTTAATCCGATTGAAGCGAGTACACGACTGAATGCAGAAGAAAGTAAAATTTCAGGTTGGGTAGAGGATGTGCTCGATTATGAGCAATTGATCGAAGCATTGCGCACGCTTCCTGAGAATATAAAGCAAACAAGACAGAAAATTGACTTGCTCGTACAAAACGAGCAATTAACCCTGCAGGAAATATCACCTTATCAATCGTTCGATGCAATGAATGGACAGCTGCTGACGATCGAGCGATCATTGAAAATTGGAGATGTTCCAACTGCAAGAGATTGCGCCAATCGTATTGAGCAATGGCTGTCCACGGCGTTGTCAGATGTAACGAGATCCATTGACGCACGAGATGGCAATATCGAACAGGCAAGGACATTAGAGCTGTCGCTTCAGCAATTGAGAGCTGATAAGCTATCCATTGCAGAGAGGTCGATTGCACAAGCGAAGCAGGAATATGACAGCGTACACTGGCTTAATGCGGAACAGAAGCACTCTCGTATACCTGAGCAGATAGCGCAGATCGAGTCATTAATCAAGCAAGCGAAGCAGTTGAACGATAGAAGCAGTCAGCGTTATTTTGAAGCAGAGCGAATGCTTCAAGAGGCTCAAAATCAATTAAATGAGCTTGAAGCAATTTGCCTTGAGCATGAACAGTTGCTCCACGATCTGAATCGATCCAGACAGTCGCTGCAGCAGCGCGTTTCGCAGCTTAAGCAAAGCCTATCGCAAACCCGGAATCAGGTGCAGCATCAAGGAATTCGAGTTCAAGGCGCAATGGCAGAAGCGGAACGTTATGCACAGCAGCAGCTTGCGGATATTGAGCGGATGCTTGCAGTAAAGCCATATCGTCTTGAAGGAATAGAGCAATTACTGCTGCAAGTACAGCAAGCGAGCAATCACTTCAACCAGATTGCCTCCAAGGAAATATCGGAAAAACAGGCAAGAGAGCGTGCCGAACAAGAAAGACTTCGTCAAATTGCACAAATGGAAATGATGCGACGGATGATGAATAATGACCGAAACAGAGGTCCTCGTGGAGGTTCTCGTGGTGGCGGAGGCGGCTTCGGCGGAGGTGGCTTTGGTGGCGGAGGCTTCGGTGGAGGTGGCTCCCGTGGCGGCGGAGGCGGCTTCGGTGGTGGAGGCTCCCGTGGCGGCGGAGGCGGCTTCAGAGGCGGAGGCTCCCGCGGCGGAGGCGGACGCTTCAAATAGCTAGGGCGTGTCTGAAAACCCGCTCAGGGCACCTTGCATCGCCTTTTCGCCCCCTGCTTCGTTCCGATTGCTTGACGTACCCCCGGTACGCCTTCACAATCGCGCCTTGCATGGAACGAAAATCCGGCACAATTTGCTGTCCTCGAAGTTCTCAGACACACCCTAGTTAATGATTTCAATAAAGTAACGTAATACTAACAACGCCTGCTTCTACGCGAAGCAGGCGTTGTTAGTATTGTGAATCCTCTGGAACATCCAGCTGACAGATGGACATAATGCTGCTTAAAAATGACTTATGGGAGCAGAGGGCTATTGTGAGATAATCGCCGTCTTAAGGAACGCTTTACATCTGAATCTACTTCATTCTGATCACGTATTGAGTTTCATACGCAACACTAGCTTCACCGCTTCGTCGATAAGCACCTCATCGAGTACATGCTGCTCAACGGCACCAACTAATGCTTCAATAACCGCTTGCTGTTGCTTCGGTTGATGCCCGACAATGAGCATAGTATTGCCCGCCTGCAACGCTAATACAGCTGCTTCACCTATCTCATAATGCTCCGTAATGCCGCCCATAACTAAGTCATCGGTCATAACGATACCTTCAAAGCCTAATTCCTTGCGTAAATACTCGTTAATGATCGTTGGCGAAAGGGAAGCAGGGTAGCGTTCATCAATTTGAGGCAAATAGAGATGTCCGATCATAATAGCATCAATATCTTGCTCGATCGCTGCACGAAAAGGGACAAGCTCAAGCTGCTCAAGCTCTGACCAGCTTTTATTAATAATAGGCAGCTCATAATGCGAATCAGAGCTTGTATCACCATGTCCCGGAAAGTGCTTGCCTACCGTTATGACATGATCACTTAACCCTCTCATCATCGCCATACCGTGCTCTACAACCTCATCAGCAGTATCTCCAAATGCGCGAGAGCCGATTACCGGATTGTCAGGATTGTTGTTAATATCGAGTACCGGAGCGAAGTTGACATCAATTGAGAGATCAGCTAATGCTTCTCCCATTAAGCTGCCGCTCGCTTCCGTTAAGGCAGCATCGTTGAGCGCCGCAAGCTCGCTTGCAGCAGGAAAGGAGTCGGGCAAGCGATTTACCCTGCCTCCTTCTTGATCTAACGTTACCCAAAGCGGGATTCCATGAGCAGGCAGCTGCTTTAACTCTTTAACCAATGCTTGAAGCTGCTGTGTCGACGAGATGTTGCGCTTGAACAAAATAATGCTGCCGATGCCTTGTTCATGAATGAGTTGTTTTGTTGCTTTGCTGATGCTTTTTCCTTGATCTTCAATTCCAACGATAAGCAGTTGCCCGATTTTTTCCTTAAGGGTAAGTTCAGACAATTTCAGCTCGACAAGCTGTTGCAGCGTCTCTTCTGTATGCGTTTCTTCAGCTTGTGCGTCAGTATGAGCGGCTATTGGTTCAAGTGTTGGAGGAGGCGATTCTGATTTAATTTGCTGTGGTGATAGTGTTGCTTCTGGTGGATTCGTAGGCAATAGTGTTGCTGCTTGATTGGATGATGCTGGCTCGAGTTTCAAAAACATCTGAGCACCGTACCATAACCCGATGCCTGACAGAAGAGTTATAAAAAAAATGAACGGCCATTTTCGATTCAAATCGTTCTTACCTCTCCTCCTAATGATATAATAGAGCATAAGCTAGTTTACTCACTTGTGTGGTAACTAAATTACCCTTACATCATAACTGTTCTAGCAGGTATAAACAACACTTGAACACGGAAAAGGAGCTGGATTCATGAGTAAGCAAAAGATTCGCTGGGGTGTGCTTGGATGCGCTTCCATCGCAAAGCGGGCTGTTGTGCCAGGTATAAAAGGTTCTCAGTTTAACGAGGTAAGAGCAATTGCAAGCCGTTCACTGGAGACGGCTCAAGCTACAGCTCAAGAGCTCGATATTCCGATTGCCTATGGCAGCTATGAGGAATTGGTGCAAGATCCAGAGCTTGATGCTATTTACATACCGCTACCTAATCAGCTACATAAGGAATGGACGATTAAAGCGATGAAGGCAGGCAAGCATGTGTTGTGTGAGAAACCCATTGCTCTAACACATCAGGAAGCAGAAGAAATGCTGCAAGTGTCCAGGGAGATGAATGTTGTCGTCGCTGAGGCATTTATGTATCGTTACCATCCGCGTTATGCAGAAATTAAATCGTTAATTGCGGAAGGTGTAATTGGCGATATCCGTTTGATTAGAGGTTCATTTACATTCAACAATGGAAACAGCACGGAAAATGTACGTTTCGTCAAGGAATGGGGAGGAGGCTCCCTATACGATGTAGGCTGTTACCCAATTAGCGCAGCGCGTTATCTGCTAGGCAAAGAACCAATTGCAGCTACGATGCAAGCAATGTTTTCCGAAAAGCATGGTGGAGTTGATATGATGGCAGCGGGTCTGGTTGAATTCCCGGATGATGTCTCACTGCTATTCGATTGCGGCATGTGGGCGGCGTTCCGCAACCCTATGGAGATCTTGGGGACAAAGGGACGGATTGAGATTCCGTTTGCCTATTTAGGAAAAAATGAGCAGGAAGGACATTATTTCGTTCATACCGATCAAGGAATTGAAGAAAAAAAGGTCGATTACCTGGATACGTATTCCCTGCAAGCGGATGCTATTGCACGTGCGATCTACGGCGAAGAGCCGTTACCATTCCCGCTTGAGGATGCAGTGGCTAATATGAAGGTTCTGGAGGCTTGTTTACAGTCAGCTGAGAATGGAGCTCGTGTCACATTAAACCAATAACGTGATTAAGGAGTGAATTGTCATGCATTATATGTCAATAGCAGGATGCTCAAAACCAATTTCCACAGTCATCAAGGGTACAGATTATTTGCAACATGCAACGTATGAGCTCAATAAGGAGCAGCTTGATCAATACGTTGCAATCGGGGGCAATACCATTGATTCTGCGCATGTGTATACCGGAGGAGAAAGCGAGGCCGTTTTAGGCCGATATATGGAGGAACGAGGTAATAGAAGCGAGCTTGTCGTATTGACGAAGGGCGGCATCTCTAGCTTGCAGCGCTCCGTATTGCATCAAGAGCTTACGACTAGTCTAGAGCGACTGAGAACAGACTATATTGACTTATATGCACTGCATCGTGACGATGCTTCGCTAACGGTTGGGGAAATTATCGACATGATGAATGAATATATTGCGGCGGGGACGATTCATGCAATTGGTACATCGAACTGGACACCTGAACGCATTTTGGCAGCTAATGAATATGCGGCTCAACAGGGACTTGTTGGCTTTACGTTCAACAGTCCAAATCTTAGCCTAGCCAAGCCAAAGGAGGCTTTTTGGAGTGGCGTGCTTCATGTAGACGAGGAAATGGCTCGCATGCATGAGGTTACGAAACTACCATGCTTATCATGGTCACCACTTGCTAGAGGCTTCTTCTCCGGTCGTTTCACGCCTAACGAAGTAACAGACCGTGATATTGAACGTGTCTATTACAGTGACGAGAACTGGAGCAGATACGAGCGAGCAAAGCAGCTAGCGGAGCAAAAAGATGTGACGCTTCCAGAAATCGCTCTGGCCTATGTTGCGAACCAATCCTATCCAACTGCAATCATTGCTGGCGCGCGAACAATGGAGGAGCTGCAATCCTGCGTACGTGCAACGAACCTTGTATTAACAGAGGAAGAGATTGCTTGGCTGGAACAGGGCTAGCGTCTCTGGTATTCGATTTACGATGATATAGCTGGATACTATAATTTGGGTTTTTATATAGAGGAGCAGGTAGTTAGCGGTTCAGCCGCTCTACTTGCTCTTTTTGTGCTAGAGCATTCGAACGAAGCAAACCTGATGGCATATACAAAACGCCCCTCAAGGACATCTCAGCAATGTGTCCCGAGGGGAGTTAGTAACAGCTTATCGCTGTGCGTAATGGAGCTATGACTTGAATAACGTTGCAATCGATCCGCCTTCAGTAATAATTTTAATTGCCTTGGAAATAAGCGGAGCAACTGAAAGCACCACAAATTTATCGGAATGGTTTTCATCCAGCAGGATCGAATCGGTTACGACAATCTCATTGATATTCGGGTGATCGAGCTTTTGCAAGGCTTCGCCGGAGAACAAACCATGTGTCGCGCATATGTATGCATTATGGGAGCCTTTCTTTTTCAATGCCTCAACAACATTTACTATAGTGCTGCCAGTATCAATCATATCTTCAATAATGATTGGCGTCATCCCTTCGACTTCACCGATAATATGCGTAATTTCCGATTGATTGTGAGCAGGTCTGTTTTTGATCATAATGGCAAAAGGGCAATCAATTAAACCAGCCAGCTTTTCTGCAACCGTTGCGCGTCCAGCATCCGGTGAAACGACAACGGGATTGACCACTTTTTTCTCACGTATATACTTGATAATAATATCAAGCGCAGTAAGGTGATCGACTGTAATATCGAAAAAGCCCTGAATAGGATCGGCATGGAGATCAAGTGTAATAATACGTTCAGCGCCAACCGTTGATATAACATCAGCGACCATTTTTGCTGAAATCGGCTCACGAGGCTTGCTTTTGCGTTCCTGTCTTGCATATCCATAATATGGCATTACGATATTGATGGTTTTGGCAGAAGCACGTTTTGCCGCATCAATCATCACAAGCAGCTCTACTAGATGCTCATTGACAGGGTGAGACAGGGATTGTATTAGAAATACATCACAATTGCGCAGCGATTCCTCGTAGCTAACGTGAATTTCGCCGCTTTGCAAGCGAGAAATCGTAGCGTTGCCTAGTGAAACATCAAGATGCTCGCATACTGATTGTGCGAGCTGACGGTTTGATGAACCAGAAAAAATTTTTATATCAGACATAGCATCCTCCAAAAGTTGTACGTTCACGCAAATACGGATTGTAGCGTCAAAGTATAGTATCATAATCATAACAAATTAATGAAGGCTTAACAAATCACCCAAAAGATCGATAGGGAGCAAACGAACGCTTAAATGATAAAGCGAAAAAGATGAGAAGTTAACTTTTACGTTAAGCATAAATGAAAAACAGCCATAATAGGATGATCGTTCATTTGAAAGATCAGCTATTATGGCTGTTTCTTATTATTTTAGATTCGTAATTTCAACATTCGGATCAACGTCTGCCTCATAGTCAATACCTTCAACATTGAAGCCGAATAGACCAAAGAATTCATTGCGGTAGCCTTCAAGATCAGTAAGCTCGTACACATTTTCAGTAGCTAGCGCTTCCCATGTTTTGCTTACAGCCTCTTGGATTTCAGGACGCATTTCCAGATCGTCGATGCGAATTTGACGCTTGTCATCTACAGGAATTTCACCTTGAATATACAGGCGTTCGGAGAATAAGCGATACATTTGCTCGATGCAGCCTTCATGCGTGCCGGCTTCCTTCATCACCTTGTACAGTGCAGAGATGTACAACGGTACGACAGGGATAGCCGAGCTCGATTGCGTAACAAGCGCTTTATTGACCGATATATACGCGCGGCCGCCTGTTTGCTGCAACTGCTCGTGCAACACATCAGCTGTTTGCTGCAAATCATTTTTCGCAGCACCAATTGTACCATCGTGATACACTGCATGTGTAATCTCTGGCCCAATGTAGGAGTAGGCTACCGTTGTTGCATCTTCTGTAAGGGCATCAGCTGCTTTAAGCGCATCGATCCACATTTTCCAGTCCTCGCCGCCCATTACTGCAATCGTTTGGCGCAGCTCGTCTTCTGTAGCTGGCTCGATTGTTGCTTCTGTTACTTCTCCAGTATGGAAGTTAACGGTTTTGTTTGTATATGTGCTATGTAGCGGTTTAATGACCGAAGAGAAAACCTCTCCTGTTTTAGGATGTACACGACGCGGTGAAGCAACGCTGTATACAATTAGATCGACTTTGCCCAATTCTGTTTTGATCAGATCAATCGTTTTGTTTTTAATTTCATCGGAGAAGGCATCACCAACAATGCTGTAGGATTTTAGACCTTCTTGCGCTGCGGCTGCTTCAAATGCTGCTGAATTGTACCAGCCAGCTGTTGCTGTTCTTGCGCCTTCTGCAGCTTTGTCAAAGTACACACCAATCGTGTTTGCTTTGGCGCCAAAGGCAGAGACAATGCGTGATGCCAGTCCGTAGCCAGTGGATGCACCTACGACCAGTACATTTTTTGGTCCGCTTACTGCTGGCTGCTGCTTAACATAATTAATTTGGGCTTGTACCTGCTTGCCGCACCCTTCTGGATGAGCCGTCGTACAAATAAATCCTCTTGTTTTTGGTTGAATGATCATAATATTAGATATTCCTTTCTATCTTATATTCTCTATGAATATCTCTGTGCTGACTCTATTTTACCGATAATTACGTAATAATGGAAGTATAAACTAAGCAGGCTGCTTTCTTCGCCGTTAAATGGTGTGAAAGCAGCCTGGCAGGCAGGGTACATATGTGAAGAGGTTAGTATCTATTCGATATCTGCTGCTGACCAATCTCGACTAGCCGCTTAGTGATGTAACCGCCGATCGTTCCGATGTCCCGGCTCGTCATATGACCGTAATAGCCATCTGGCGGGAGCTGAATACCAAGCTCCTGAGCGATTTCAAATTTCATGCGTTCAATCGCTAGTTTAGCATCAGGATGTAACACTCTGGTTCTCATGGTCTATCACTCTCCTTTAATGCTAGTATGAGTGAAGGATTGGATAATTATGCACCATTTTCCTTATGGAAGGATTACTGGCTGGAATGTACCACTGGCGGCAGCATACAGCGACCACCATTCCTCTCGGGTCATTAGTTCCGCTTGCCGCTCAGCATCCTGACAGGCAAGCACGCGAGCGGCGTTGGTTGTTCCGAGAACGGGCTGAATACCAGCTGGATGCTTCATGAGCCAGCCTAGCAGAATGGCTTCCTTGCTTGTTTCTTTTTGTTGTGCAAGCTGCTCAATATAGCGGGCGGTCAACAGGTCTGCCTCAGTTGCATCAGGCCTGCTTGCACCCGTGTAACGCCCCTGCGCGAGTGGACCCCATGCCTGGATCTGAATGCGCTGCTGCTGCATGTACGGCATTAATGCAGGATCAAAGCTGACAGCCCCGCCTTCATTGCGATTAATGAGCAGTTCTTGATCGAGAAAATGACGATGTGCGAGGCTCAGATGAAGCTGGTTGACAATAAACGGCTCTTGAGTAGCTGAGCGCAAATATTCAATCTGAGCGGAGTGCATATTGGAAACTCCAAAGTGTTTCACCTTGCCGCTTTTCTTCAGAAGCTCGATTGCTTCCGCGACTTCCTCAGGATCCATTAATGGATCAGGGCGATGCAATAGCAGCAGGTCAATATAGTCTGTACCGAGACGGTTAAGAATCCCATCTACTGAAGCTACGATATGAGATTTTGAGAAGTTATAGCGCACAGGCAATGCTTCATCTGCGAGCTGTATGCCGCATTTGGATTGAATGAAAATTTGCTCACGCAAAGAAGGTTTTGCTGCAAGCAGCTCGCCAAACATACGCTCTGCTTTTCCTCTTGTATAAATATCTGCATGGTCAAAGAAGTTAATTCCGATGGAAAGCGCCGCATCAACGACTGCTTCCAGCTGCTTCATATGCTCCAACGTATAAGGCTCGGCTTCATCCCATGAGCCGCCAAACCCCATGCAGCCAATTGCTAATCGACTTGATAGAATGCCGTGGTGATGCAGAGGGATATCTTTCACTAAAACCTCTCCTATCTTCCAAAATTTTCATAGCAAAATTATTATAGCAAACTATTAGAAAAGGTGTTGTCAAATACAGAAATAAACATTATGATAGCAGTAGAATTAATATATCAAATTATGGATTAATAAAATTATTAATTTAGGAAAAGGGTGAATGTACAATGTCTAACAACAAACTAACGATTAATGCAGATCAAGTGTTATCCACAATTGACCGTCAAATCTATGGTCATTTTTCCGAGCATTTAGGCCGCTGTATCTATGAAGGCATTTGGGTTGGAGAAGATTCTCCAATTGAAAATACAAAAGGAATTCGTAACGATGTACTGAAAGCGCTTAAGGAAATTCAAATTCCAGGCTTGCGCTGGCCTGGAGGCTGCTTTGCCGATGAGTACCACTGGAAGGATGGAATCGGTCCTAGAGAACAGCGCAAGCGCATGATTAATACCCATTGGGGCGGCGTTGTTGAAAACAATCATTTTGGCACGCATGAATTTATGCAGCTATGTGAGCTATTGGAATGTGAGCCTATCATCTGCGGTAATGTGGGAAGTGGAACGGTTCAGGAGATGTCTGAGTGGGTTGAATACATGACTTTCGACGGCGTATCGCCAATGGCGGAGCTGCGCGCTCAAAATGGCCACGAAAAGCCTTGGAAGCTAAAATATTTTGGTGTGGGCAATGAAAACTGGGGCTGCGGTGGTAATATGCGCCCTGAATATTATGCTGATCTGTATCGTCGTTATAGTACATACGTACGTAACTATGGCGACAATAAAGTGTTCAAAATCGCCTGCGGTCCTAACGTGGATGATTATCGCTGGACGGAAGTGTTGATGCGTGAGGCAGGTCGTTATATGGATGGACTTTCTCTGCATTACTATACAGTGCCGGGCGTATGGGAGAAAAAAGGCTCAGCAACTGGCTTTGCAGAAGAAGAATGGATTGAAACGTTGATTAAGACGCAGCGCATGGATGAGCTAATTACAAGACATTCCGCGATTATGGATCAATATGATCCGAGCAAGCGTGTAGCTCTTATCGTAGATGAGTGGGGTACATGGTATGATGTTGAGCCAGGTACGAATCCAGGTTTCTTGTATCAGCAAAATACGATTCGTGATGCGCTTGTTGCGGCGTTGAACTTTAATATTTTCCATGCGCATAGCGATCGCGTTCGTATGGCGAACATTGCACAGGTCGTCAATGTATTGCAATCTGTTATTTTAACAGAAGGCGAGAAAATGATTTTGACGCCGACTTATCATGTGTTCAATATGTACAAGGTTCATCAGGATGCGAAGCTGCTTCAGCTTGATCTTCAATCTGAAGACTATACAAGTCATGGCAAAACAATGAAGGCGGTTAGCGCAACAGCATCCGTTGATGCAGAAGGTGCTGTTCATATTAGCTTGGCTCACGTTGATCCTACGAAAACAGCAACGCTGAACATTGACCTGCGTGGACTTGTGAAGGATCAATTCAAGGTGGAAGCTACGGAGCTTACGGCGACAGAGCTTGACGCGCACAATACGTTTGACAACCAGAATGTTGTAAAACCAAGTGCATTTACTTCTTTCGAAGTGAATGGCCATCAGCTAAGTGTTACCCTTTCTCCTATGTCTGTAACGACAATTAGCATTCGCTAATTATGGAGCATTGATATGGTAGCTGAACCTAATCGCAATTGCCGTGGCTGTGGGCCTCAATATGAGGTGACAGAAGCGCAGATAGACCGCATTCTGCAGGCTCCGATGTTTCAGGATGAAACAATTGTTGTGCCAGATGCAGTCTATCAGGAACGGCTAACTGCTTGTCACAGCTGTGAGCATTTGCAAAACATGCAAACCTGCTTGCTTTGCGGTTGTTTTGTTCGCGTATCGGCTTATTATCGGACCAAAAGCTGCCCTAATGTGAAAAATCGCAGCTGGGGACCTTATACAAACTAAATAAATAGTGATAAAATAAGAGCTGCTACCTTCACCTTGTGTGAAGCTGGCAGCTTTTTGTTTAGGAAGTGTTGTTAAAATAGGAAGCAGAAGTTAGGTGAAGCATTTGTCCTTTATAGAGGTGAAAGAGGTTAGCAAGCAGTATCGTCAACGGGATCAGATGACCGATGCTTTAATAAATATTAGCTTATCAATTGAGAAGGGGAAGTTTGTCAGCTTGATCGGCCCAAGCGGCTGCGGCAAATCCTCCTTGCTTCGCATTATTGGGGGATTGGTGAAGCAGGATTGTGGCGAGGTCAATATTGGTGGCATGACACCAATGGAAGCACAAAAAAGAAAACAGTATAGCTTTGTCCCGCAATCACCCGCCTTGTTCCCTTGGCGTACGGTTCTGCAAAATATGCAGCTGCCGTTCGAGGTAAATCGTAAAGCAACGGGCGACACTGCCAAGCAGCATGAGCTTGAGTTGATCGAGCTGCTGCAATCAGTAGGGCTTGGCGATTTTATCCATGCGTATCCACGGATGCTTTCAGGCGGCATGCAGCAGCGGGTCGGCATTGCGCGCGCATTCGGCTCTGGCGCTCCTATTTTGCTGATGGATGAGCCGTTCTCTGCATTAGATGAGCTAACCAGAGAAAAAATAAGCTATCAACTACTGAATATTTGGCAGGAGCATCAGAAAACAGTAGTATTTGTTACACACAATATACGAGAAGCCGTGCTGCTGTCAGATGAGGTTGTTATTATGAGTCCGAGACCCGGACGCATCAAAAAAACAATTTCTATTGATTTGCCTAGGCCTCGCACAGTTGAGCTTGAAGAAAGCCAGCAGTTTCAGCAATACATAACAGAAATCAGGGCACATTTGCGACAAGAATCGCGAGTATAATGGGAGAGGATTGTGTGAGTAACGGTGGCTAACGATGAACATGAAGCAAGAGGTTACCAGCCTCCTAAAGCAAAGCTTGCCAAGCGCTTTAAGCGATTTTACGTCCGATCATCCTTTTGGCCGCCATTAGCTGCATTTTTAGGTGTGTTTTTGCTGTGGGAGCTTGCAGTAGCAGTTTTTCAGATTAACCCGATTACGCTTCCTGCGCCGAGCGATGTGCTGGCTGAATGGGTTAATTCATTCAACTTTTATGTGAAGCATGCGTGGGTGACCTTTTATGAGGCAGTATTGGGCTTTTTACTAGGTCTCGGGGTGGCATTTGTCATGGGGGTTATTATGGCTCATTCTCCCGTACTTGAGCGAACGCTGCTTCCAATAGCTGTGCTTGCCAATGTTACACCTATTATGGCGATTGCCCCTCTTTTTATTATTTGGTTTGGTTTTGGAACGCTGCCAAAAGTATTGATTGCGGCTATTATTACATTTTTTCCAATGCTGATTAACTCGATTATGGGCTTTCGCTCTGTGGATGAAAATCATTACGAATACTTGCGTTCACTCCATGCAAGCAAGACGGAAATCTTTATAAAGCTGCGATTGCCTAACAGCTTGCCGTATTTGTTCAGTGCAGCAAAAACCTGTGTCAGCTTAAGCGTGATGGGGGCGGTTGTTGGAGAATGGAGCGGCTCCTCGCAGGGGCTGGGAAATGTTATTATGATGGCGAGCAACTATATGCAAACGACGAGAATGTTTGCGGCGATTTTTATGCTGGCCATTATGGGGATAGCATTGACTAATTTTATACGGTACGTTGAGCGCAAAGTGCTGTACTGGCATGTTTCATCTAGCAGCTGGAACTAATATTGGTAGCAGAAGGAAGAGAGGAAGACAACGATGAAACGATTGAAGCAATTATTGCTCCTGCTGTCATTGCTGGCGGTGACGGCCTGCTCTGACGAACAAAAGACAAACGAGACGGTTGATCGGCAAGATCTGCCGGCATTAGGTAGTGAGGAGCGTATTGCGCTTAATGCTAGTGCTGGAGAAATTTCTTATATGACGGGCTTTTACTATGCAGCGTCACCGCCTGATATACAAGCGGTGCTGGCAGATGAGCTTGGTTATTTTGATGAGCTTGGCCTGGAGGTTACCATTATTCCCGGTCTAGATGCAGAGGGAATGAAGTTTTTGGCTGCAAATCAGGTGCAGCTTGCAAGTTCGGGTACACCAAGTCAGGTGATACAATCCGTTGCCCAGGGTGCTGATATTAGTGGAATTGCCACATTTGGCGCGGTAGGTACAAGCGCGCTGCTTGTCATGGAAGACTCGGATATATACGAGCCTGCAGACTTAAGAGGAAAAACGATTGGCTACCATGGTGCGCTGCCTGCGAATTTGATTGCAATGCTTCAGCATAACGGCATGACGATTGATAATATTAAAGGTGTATCTGTAGGCTACGATCCAACGGTGCTATCCAGCGGAAAGGTGGACGCGCTAACGATCTATAAGTCAAATGAGCCGTATCAGCTTGAGAAGCTTGGGGAGCAGGTAAGGATTATTGACCCCGGTCAATTTGGCGCTGAAACCTCCTTTGGTGTACTTGCCGTTAACAATGAGTGGGCAAGTCAGCACCCTACAGTAGTCGAGGATTTCTTGCGAGCCCTGCTGAAGGCGCATGAATATGCCGCAGCGAATGCTGAGCAGGCTATTGAGGTGCTGGCGAAGCGTTCTGATACGCTCTACGACAAAGAGGCGGAGCTTAATCGTTGGCAGGTAGAGCTTGCGTTAATTGAGCAGTCTCGCAGCGCAGAACTTGGCGTAGGCTGGCAGACGAGAGAGCAGTGGGAGCGAGAAGCGCAGATGCTGCTTGATGCAAAGGTGATTGCAAGGTCACTGGAATCTGAGAACGTGATGAATAACGCTTTTCTTGAAGCAATCTATGAAGGCAGCGAGCTAATATGGCTGCCTGATTTGAACGCTGCGCAATAATTTAGCGTATGTACGATACTGTCGAAAACAAAACGGCTGCTTGCAGTTATGGTGACACATAACTACAGCAGCCGTTTTTCAGGTGACAGAGTGAGTTTACCTTGATTCTGTTAAGCTTCAACCGCACGATTCGAGGTGCGAATGATCTCTTGATTATCCCACAAAAGCTTGCGCAAGTTCGATTTAGAGCCTTGTATTATAAAATGAGGAATTTGATTGCTTTTGGCAATTTCGATTCCTTCCCATGTTGCACGATGAGACGTGGAGGTCAAGATCATAAACAGGGCCTGTGAGCGGCTCAGCTCTGATGCAATGCGTTCAGGATGCTCCCCTCCATCATGTACAAGTGCAGCTCCGGTTTCCTTCACAACGGATTCAAACCATTTTCTTTGGCCGCCAATAATCGTTACGGTACAATCTTCAAGGAATGGTTCGATCTTTCTGCGCACTGTTGTTTTCGTGCGAGTTTCATTCTTTTTGCGTCCTGGATGAGACTCGGTCATTTCACCATGAACACGATACAGCTTTGTTAATCTGGCAATATGGCCATCTTCTGCAACGTTGAACGTGCATGGATCACCATGTCCAGGCTTTTGAATTTCAATATCCTTGTAATGGATCGGAAAACGATTGCTTTCATCGTTAAGATCTACGCAATACCATTTTTGATCCTCATCGAACAGGACGAAGCCATCATACGTATGGACTGGAGAAAAGCTGTCGTCACCTTGGAACAAAAGCTCAATCGTGTAGTGATTCGCTCTGCCGGGATGCGCCGTAGGAGTGCAAAGCACCTCGGCTTCATGCTGAAGCTCAAGCTGTTGAACCAGGGATTCTGTAATGTTGAAAATTTCTCCGTTTTCTAGTTCTATGTAGCCGCCATGATCACGTCGATAAAAGGTGCCAAATCGTTGCGTTTCCTTTTTTTCTGTTGCTGCTACGCTTTTGAGCTCTTCAGCGGTGAATAGCTGCTCGGCTGCAATCGGCGGTTCGTTATCTTGTTCGTCACGATTATGCTGTTGCTCCGCATGCTTGAACTTATCAATCGCATCCACGATTTGCAGCATATTAAGCATTTGCTGACGGTAATATAATCGCTGTTCGTAGCTTGCTTCATCGTGTTTTAACAGGTGAAGCAAGTCGTGGTTATACGTGTCGAGCTGATTATGCATCTGCTCTGATAGCTCGTTCAGCTGCTGCTCAAGCGGGGCCTTGCTGTTGGCAAGCGTGTGAAGCTCCTCTTGACGCTGCTGTGCAAGCTGCTGCCAATTCGATGTTTGCCGCTTGCTGTCATCCAGCTCGCGCTGTATCTGCTCCAGCTGCTGATGAAGCTTGCGTATATCATCGAGGTTTGTTTTATTTTGACCTAGCAATGATGCGCGCTCCTGTAGCCAGCGCTCTTCATCCTCTTTGCGACGATAGGCTGATTCTTGTTGTATTCGCTCAAGATTGGAAATCTTCATTTCATACATCGCAATCTGCTCCTTTAACAGACTAGCATGCTGTTGAAGCTTTTCTTGTTCCTGTTGCAGCTGACGAATCGTTTTATCCTTTTGTACGTTAGTCAGCTCCAATTGCTGCCTAGTCGCAATTTCCTTGCTAATTTTATCTTCTAATATTGCAATTTTTTTCTCGAGCTTAAGCTGCTCCTGTTTGGTGTCAGCTTCATTGAGCTCAACAAGCTCACTTGCTGCCGCCGCTGTTTCCTGTATGCCAGCTGTGTCCTGCACAGAGGAGCTTTCTTGCAGTGCTTCGAGTTCCTTCAAAATCGATTGATACAATTCTTCTTGTTCTTGACGCTCGTAATGGAAGTACAGCGTCCAATATATCGCCCAGTAGCCATATTCCGCAGTGAGCTGCGGCAAATGATTTTTAATGGTTTCTAAAGAAGGCGGGTCAGCTATCGTACGATCTATTAAATAGAGCAGAAGCTGCTTTTTTAGCTTTCGATCTGTTGCTATCTTTTTAATTATTAAATTCAACTTTTTGTAAAATAAAAGCTCAGGCCATTGTTTAAGGTCTCTTCTTGTAAATGGTAATTTTAATGTTATTGCAAGCATGAGCTTGTCGTAGTTTGATAATGTCCTTACGTACTGCATCAGGCTGTTTTGTGGAAAGGCTCTGTTGACGTGAAGTTCAATGCCATTCCTATAGGCTGCGGCATTGCTTTCTGTAAGGGTATCATTATAACCCGCACCGGCTGCAGAATGTAATTTCAAGCTATCACCTCTAGTCATTTTCTGTTTAATTATTCCTTAAAAATATTCGACGTAAAGGTAAATGATTCCTGTAGGTACATAGCCTTAAAAATTGCCAGAGAGGCTTTGTTGGATTGTTTGGCATTGTGTCGATATCTCGATAACTTCGTTGAAAGAGAGGAGGAAATAGAAAAACAGCAGCTACTTTTAAGAAAGTCGCTGCTGTTTGTAGGAGTGATAATTAGAAGTTGAAATTGTCCGGATCAGCACCAAAGCGTTGGTTTCGATTCAGAGCGGAGATTTGCTGCATTTCCTCTGCACTCAGCTCGAAATCAAAGATTTGGCTATTCTCAACTAGGCGGGAAGACGTTGTTGTTTTTGGAATCGTAATAACGCCATTTTGAATATCCCAGCGAAGTACAACCTGTGCAGGTGTCTTACCATGTTTTGCAGCGATCTCCTGTAAAAGCGGCAGATCAAGATTACCTTGCATTAGCGGGCTCCATGCAGTCATACGAATGCCTTTTTCTTCACAGTAAGCACGAAGCGGCTCTTGTGTTAGAAGCGGGTGGTATTCGACCTGATTAACTGCTGGTATTAAACTGCTAACAGCTGCTATATCATCAAGGTGATGGGTTTGGAAGTTGCTGACGCCAACTGCGCGTGCATAGCCTTTGCTGTAGATTTCCTCAAGCGCCTTCCAGGTATCCTGATATTTGCCTTTTACCGGCCAGTGAATTAGAACAAGATCGACAACATCCATATTAAGCTTGCGTCGGCTTTCATCGAATGCAGCAAGAGCTTGCTCATAGCCTTGATTGCTGTTCCAAATTTTCGTTGTGACGAAAATGTCCTCGCGGTTCACACCGCTTTTTGCAATACCTCGACCAACACCTTCCTCATTGCCGTAAGCAGCAGCAGTATCTATTGCGCGGTAGCCTTTGCTGATCGCATCAAGTACGACACGCTCGGCTTCCTCATCACTCACCTTCCATACACCAAGTCCAAGCATTGGCATCGATACACCATTGTTTAATGTTACGTTTTGGCTCATGCTAAGCACTCCTTTACCTTTTTATATAAGAATGTTCCTATTAGATTAAGCTATTGAAAGCTGTTAACGATTATCGGTTGCTGTGCGTTGCCTAAAGGCACATTTTCAATATAGCGAGTACATCATCTTTGTGCAGCTGCTTGAACGAGCCAATCGGACCGTAGCGTACTGCCTCTTCAGCCATACGCTCTAGCTGGCTGTCGTCAATATTGAATTCTGCAAGTGTAGTTTCGGAGCCGATGCGCTTAAAATAAGCTTGTGTTGCCTCAATTCCTGCCAGCGCAAGCTCATCTGTAGTCTTGCCTTCGGGAGAGATTCCCCATACTCTCACTGCATATTGCGCGAAGCGCTCAGGCCTTTCGCTATACACATATTTCATCCAGTTAGGAAATACAATGGCTAAGCCTGCTCCATGCGGAATATCGTAGATCGCGCTAATTTCATGTTCGATGCCATGAGACGCCCAGTCATTTTGCATGCCAAGCGATATTTGACCGCCATTTAGCGCCATTGTGCTGCACCACATTAGATTAGCGCGTGCTGCTGCATGCTCTGGGTTTTCCAAGGCTGGCTCGACATTTTCAATCACCGTTTGCAGAATTGATTCACAGAAGCGTTCCTGCAAAGGGGTATTGTCGGTTAAGCTGAAATACTGCTCGAATACATGCGACATAATGTCAATTGAACCGTAAACCGTCTGATTTGCTGGTACAGTATAGGTAAGTGTTGGATCTAAAATTGAGAAACGCGGGTATACATGCGGACTGCCTGATCCGCGCTTCAGTTTGTTTTCCCAATCGCTGATGACCATAGAGCCATTCATTTCTGTACCAGTAGCGGACAAGGTTAGAACGGTTCCAAGCGGAATAGCGGCTTGAATACTTGCTTTGTTTGTAAAGAAATCCCAAACATCGCCTTCATATGGCACACCTGCTGCAATTGCTTTTGCAGCATCGATAACACTACCACCGCCAACTGCCAAAATAAAATCAAGCTGATGATCGCGCACCAATTTGATTCCTGCATTAACACTCGTTAAGCGAGGATTAGGCTCAATGCCTCCCAATTCCACTACTCGAACGCCCGCTTGATTCAGCTGCGACTTAATGGAATCGTATAGACCTGTTCGTTTAATGCTGTTTCCGCCGTATACTAGAAGCACGTTTTTGCTGTATGTAGCAGTTACTGATCCTGCCTCGCTTGCTTTTCCTTCACCGAAAATGATGCGTGTAGGATTATGAAAAGAAAAAGGTAAAATATTGATCCCTCCTCATTAGGATAACTCGCAGGTTAATGAATGCGTGTTTATTTAATTTCTTCACTATTGTATTTCATGGAAAATCGAGTGTCAATCGGATTGAACATATTGATTAATTAACTTTCAAGTTATACAATAGAGTGGATTTTGTTGAAAGGGAGAATACATATGGAAGTCTCGGTGAATCAGGATAACTTTTCAATACTTGAGTGCTTTTCATCACCTACTAGAATTCGCATTATTGAATTGCTGAATGAACGGCCAATGAATATTCGATCGCTATCGGAAGCGCTTGATATTAAACCGCCCATCGTTACACGTCATATTCAAATGCTCGAGCAGGCAGGCATTGTTGCAAGCGAGTTGATCGCTGGTAAACGAGGTCAGCAAAAGCTATGTTCTTTAAAGCTGGAGCAGATGGTCCTGAATTTTAGAAGTCAGATACACAATAAGAAACCAAGCGTTCAAAAATACGATGTGATGATTCCAGTCGGCATGTATGCGGATTATGAGGTGAAGCCAAGCTGCGGTCTTGCCTCTGAGCACAGTATGCTTGGGATGTGCGATGACCCTCGTTACTTTGCAGATCCTGTTCATCGAGATGCTCGTGTTGTATGGTTTAGCAGCGGGTTTATCGAGTATCGCATCCCGAATTATATGCTGTATAACGAGCAAGCCAGCTCCCTTGAGGTGTCGCTTGAAATTTGCTCAGAAACACCTTGCTCATCGTCTCATTTGCAGCCTTCAGATATTGTATTTAGCTTTAATGGCATTGATGTAGCGGTATGGACCTTTCCAGGTAAAATTGGAAAAGGAACAGCAATTTTCACACCACAATGGTGGCATAAAGATATTCAACACGGTGTGATGAAGCATATTCGTGTTAATGAGCAAGGAACGTTTATTGATGGTGTACTCGTATCCAATATGACGATTGATGCGTTATCATTATGTGCTGACGAAGAAATTGTTATGCGTATTAGCAGCCGCAGTGATGCAAAGCGCTGTGGCGGGGTGACGTTGTTCGGCAGCGGGTTTGGCAATTACAATCAGGATATTCATTGCACGATTACTTGCAAGTAAAGTAGCCGCTGCTGCAACATCTGTAGAGCAGAGCGGTAAATAAGTATTGCTTCGATGATATGTAAGTGTTGCGATGCAGCTACTCGTTGAGGGCGGAATCAAAGCTGCGCCGCCCATACTCGCTTGCACAGGCTTTTGTGCCTCGTTTTGTTG
>NZ_JBHSTE010000002.1:247609-611947 GCF_042659865.1 Paenibacillus septentrionalis | reverse complement strand
CAGCGAGCAGGCGGCTCCGCAGGAGATGGCAAGAGTAATCGGAGGAGTGCGCGGGTATTTCATCGTTGCAAGAGCAATGTAAGTGTTGCGATGCAGCTACTCGTTGAGGGCGGAATCAAAGCTGCGCCGCCCATACTCGCTTGCACAGGCTTTTGTGCCTCGTTTTGTTGAAGGGTAAGAAAGTGGAACAAAACGAGGACACAAGGCCAGCCGCTTACGCTTTCCAGCGAGCAGGCGGCTCCGCTGGAGATGGCAAGAGTAATCGGAGGAGTGCGCGGGTATTTCATCGTTGCAAGAGCAATGTAAGTGTTGCGATGCAGCTACTCGTTGAGGGCGGAATCAAAGCTGCGCCGCCATACTCGCTTGCACAGGCTTTTGTGCCTCGTTTTGTTGATGGTAAGAAAGCGGAACAAAACGAGGACACAAGGCCAGCCGCTTACGCTTTCCAGCGAGCAGGCGGCTCCGCAGGAGATGGCAAGAGTAATCGGAGGAGTGCGCGGATATTTCATCGTTGCAAGAGCAATGTAAGCTTTGCGAAGCAGCTACTCGTTGAGGGCGGAATCAAAGCTGCCCCGCTATGCTCGCTTACTCATGCATAGCTCCAACCCGCCAGCCGCTAACGACATAAAAAAGCGTCTTATACCGTCAGCTTTATCTGCGGTAAGACGCTTTTTGTATTAGGATTCATCTGGAAGTGTGGCGGCGTAGTATTCGATGAATTGCAGCGCTTTCTCAGCATTTGGCGCGTTGGCACGAATGCCGACTAACAGCTTGTTATGTGCGATTTGCAGGTTCTTCGCAAGATCGCTTTCTGTCAGATCCAGCATATACATATGCTCTTCTCCATATACCGGTTCTTCTGCTAATCCATCTATCAGTACAGCACCCTTTACGGCATACTTGCTGTCGGCTAGGTGGGCGAGGGATGCAACCTTATCAAGCTCAATATACATTCCTTGCTGCAATGTCCAATCCTTCATTGGCTCATCTGCAATATAAATATCTGGCGTTTCTGTCATTAACATGACCATTGCTTTTTGCAAATAGGCATACTGCATAGAAGGATCTTCTGGCACAAAGATCAAATCGGTTACGACACGCTGAAAATCAGGAAAATCTGCTAAAAACTTTTGGTTAGTTGCTTCATAAGAATCTTCTTCCGACATGTTGAAGTAATTCCCGATAAATGAAACAGAAACATCAACAGGCGGCAGGCTGGCAAGGTATCGTTTTTCCTCTTGATGATTCATAAATGCAACAATACCATATATAAGGGCAATAACAAGACCGATCGCGACAAATGTATGAACCTTATAATAGCGCCAAAAATGATCGATTTTTTTAGCTTGTCCTGCCATCTTCTTATACTTACCGTATTCTTCTTGCTCGAAGGCCTCGGTATATTTCTTGGTTTCGTAATCTAAAATCGCACGATAGGCTGCTGTAATTTTTTCAAAATCAAAATCATCTGCTGGCGGTTCGATCCCTTGAGCTGCTTGCTTGGAGCGGGCTCTGTCCTTGCGGAATGCCTGGTCATAACGTTGTTCCACAAGATCCTTGCTTGCAAATGGTTCAAGCCCAAGTGTCTCATAGGCTTTTTTGATGTCTTCCATTATGTCACCCCTGCATTGAATTAAATTAGATTTTATTGTTTCAATGATTACATTGCTAAAGCTAGTATACGATATTTTATGGGCTGGTGGACGGTTAATTTGAATAATGTTTGTCGGTTGCGCGAAAATGTAATCGTTTCATTAAGGATTATGTTATTATTGTACGATACAAATTCATCTTGGTTGCATGATTCGCCAGCTTGCAGTAAGTTGTTTTTGGATATATGAAAGGAATGATCGTTGTTGTTGTTTGACCCCGTGGTTTTTGAAAATTTGAAGGTGGCGCTGGAAAATCAGCTGTATGATCTCGACAATTTAGATAGTCGAATTTTGATTACGGATCGTAAGGACATCATCGATATGGCTGTTATGTCCAGAAAATGGTCGCTAGGTTTTACACTTCCTCACCGTAAGCAAGCTTGCCCGCTTAAGGCTGAAATGATATTATCCAGCTCAATTCGAGATTTATCCGATGAAATTCTTGAGAGGAAAGGTACGACTCCTGCTTGCAGCTTGCTATTGAGATTCACATGCTTTGTGGAACAGCCTCTTATTGAATGTCCAATTATTGAACGAATCATTGATGAGACCTGGGATCGCGGTTTAATTCCTGAGCAGCGTCTTACTGCTACCTTTGGAGATCATACGCTTCCTGTTGACGAATGGGTGCCGCGCTATTATGAAAATATAATTGATCTGCCATTCAACCGTCGAATTAATGAGGAGCAGATGGAGGATTTGGAGTCATTAATTGAGCATACGATCCGAACGCTTGAAGCTTTGGATCAGGTTGTGCTATAGTAACAGATGACAATTGAACAAGAAATCTGAGCAGCTGCGCTACTCGCAGTCTCAGGAGAGGTTCGCGAACTCCCTCTATAAAAAACTAAATGGAACGATAACCGCTATCAGTGCGATAGTACGGTATCGTTGTTTTGTGTTCGGCGTGTGTTGCTTTGTGCAATACTCGCCGTTTTTATTTGGTGTCGCGCTGCTTGGATTTATATCGATTGATCGCAATTGGTCAGGAGGATTAGCTATGCTACAGCAGGAAAAAGCAGTCGTTGTTTTTAGTGGCGGTCAAGATAGCACGACATGCTTGTTTTGGGCCTTGCAGCAGTTTTCAGAGGTGGAGGCTGTTACCTTTCAATATGGGCAGCGTCATGCACAGGAGCTTGATTGCGCTGCAGATATCGCCAAGGAATTAGGCATCAAGCATCATATTTTAGACATGGGACTTCTCAATCAGCTTGCGCCAAATGCGCTTACTCGTTCATCTATTGACATTGAGGCAAAGGAAGGTGAATTGCCTTCGACATTTGTAGATGGGCGCAATTTGTTGTTTCTATCCTTTGCGGCAGTGCTTGCCAAAGGAATTGGAGCCAAGCATATCGTGACAGGCGTTTGCGAAACGGATTTTAGCGGCTATCCAGATTGTCGTGATGTATTTATCAAATCATTAAATGTAACGCTGAACTTGGCAATGGATTATCCATTCGTCATTGATACGCCGCTCATGTGGCTGGATAAGGCAGAAACTTGGAAATTAGCTGATGAGTTAGGTGCTTTTGATTATATACGTGAGAAAACATTGACATGCTATAACGGCATTATCGCTGACGGCTGTGGAGAATGCCCAGCCTGTCATCTGCGCCGCAGAGGACTCGAGCAATATTTGGAAAGACGGGAGGCGTAGTTATGCTGCAGCAGATCTATCCTCAAGTCCAGCATCCCTTTAGCTATGAGCTTAACAAGGATTTTCAATTTGCCGCGGCACATTATGTGCCTTCGGACAAGGCTGGCAAATGTCAGCGCGTGCATGGCCATACGTATTTTGCGAATATAACGGTTGCAGGCGACAAACTGGACGAAACAGGTTTTTTGGTTAATTTTTCAACGATTAAGCAGATCATTCATGATCGCTTTGATCATACGCTGCTTAATGAGCATGAGGATTATTTTAATAATGAAGTTCCCAATCTGTTCCCTACTACAGAGGTTGTTGCGCGAACGATTTATGAAATGATAGCTGAGTATTTAGCATCGACTGAAAATAAGCCAGTATGTGTTCAAGTGTTTTTGCGTGAAACGCCTACTAGCTATTGCATTTATCGACCTGTCGAACTGCTTCGTCAGCTACAGGGAGGTCGTTTTTAATGGACAGTCTCGCTCAAACTATAAAGCAGCATAAAAATGCAACAGTACCTGCATCTCGCCCTATTCCTGTGCTTGAGATTTTCGGGCCTACCGTTCAAGGCGAAGGAATGGTTGTTGGAAGGAAAACCATGTTTGTCCGTACAGCTGGCTGCGATTACCGCTGTGCATGGTGCGATTCAGCATTTACATGGGATGGATCGGCCAAGGATGACATTAGGCTGCTGTCTGCTGAACATATTATGGCTGAGCTCGATCAGCTTGGACAGGACAGCTACGATCATGTGACGATTTCCGGGGGAAATCCTGCATTGCTGCCTCAGCTTGCTGAGCTTATCGATCAGCTTCATGCCGCTGGAAAAAAGGTAGCGCTTGAAACGCAAGGCAGTAAATGGCAGGATTGGTTTTTAGCGATTGACGACCTCACCATTTCTCCCAAGCCTCCAAGCTCTCAGATGGAGACGGCATGGGATCGTCTTGATGATATTGTTGCCAAACTTGAAGCGAAGCGTTCTCGATTCTGTATGAAGGTAGTCGTTTTTGATGAAGCGGATCTGGCTTATGCGAAGCAGGTACATCGGCGCTATCCACATGCTCCTTTTTATGTGCAGGCTGGAAACGATCAGCTTGCGGAACAGGATGCGGAGCGCTTGCTGCCTCATTTATTGTCGCGCTATCAATGGTTGATCGACCAGACGATGGATGATGCAGAACTAAAATCGGTCTATGTGTTGCCGCAGTTGCATACTTGGGTGTGGGGCAACAAAAAAGGCGTTTAGCAGAGGTGGGTTCAAAAAGCTCGACTTTGATGACGAAGTTTATTTCACAGTAGTGTATTCGACGGCGAATCTTGACCGCTAGCGAAAACTCCTATGCTCACGTACCAATACCGTACGCTGCGCTCCTCGTTTTCTACTAGCAGTCAAGCTTCTTGGTCCTGAAAGCCGATTTTTTGAACCTTTATTGGAAGCGGTAGTTCAAAAAGCTCGACTTTGATGACGATGTGATTTCACAGTAGCTTATTCGACGCGAATCTTGCACGTTAGCGATGCTTCCGCTGTATGTTCCTGCGGAAACATTGAAGCTCACGTACCAATACCGTACGCTGCGCGGTTCGTTTTCTACTAGCGGGCAAGCTTCTTGGTTCTGAAAGCCGATTTTTTGAAGGCTTAGTAAATAAAAGTGGTAGCTCAACAATTATTGATGTTGTATAGAAAGGAATGGATTTTATGACAGAAGGAAGAAAGCCAGCCGAGCTGGAAGGCATTACACTGCTTGGCAATCAAGGAACGACGTATACCTTTGATTATGCGCCGGAGGTGCTTGAAACGTTCGATAACAAGCATCCCAATCGCGATTATTTTGTTAAATTCAATTGCCCTGAATTCACAAGCCTTTGTCCGATTACGGGTCAGCCAGATTTTGCAACAATTTATATTTCCTATATTCCAGATATTAAAATGGTGGAAAGCAAATCATTGAAGCTATATCTGTTCAGCTTCCGCAATCATGGCGATTTTCACGAAGACTGCATGAACATCATTATGAATGATCTAATTAAGCTAATGAATCCGCGTTACATTGAAGTATGGGGAAAATTCACGCCGCGAGGCGGCATTTCAATTGATCCGTACACGAACTGGGGCAGACCAGGCACGAAATATGAACAAATGGCAGAATATCGATTGATGAATCATGATCTGTATCCAGAAAAGGTTGATAATCGCTAGTATATGCTCGCTAGCAATAATGAATAGTGATTAATGCCAGCTGTCAGAATGCACGTATAGACTAAATCGTGCATTCTGATACTGGCTTTTTTATTTTTCTAAGAGAACAATCTCTTTTGCTATGAGTACGAAAGAATCATTCTTTTCAATTTTCTTTCTAATGTCTACTGGTTTTTCTAAGATAACATTCGCCATCGAGCCCGTTAAAATGTCATCTACATGCAACGAATTACTATCTACATCTCGAAAAATTGTTTCATCATTATACTGTACATTACACATGTATCCGATGTCATTAATACCACCTTTTTTTCCTTTGTTCGCAGCTTCAGAGCAACCAATCAGAAAACCATTTTCTTGTATGTTTTCGATCTGTCCTTGAAACGAATTAACTGAATTCCCACAGCCAGCTATTAATAATACAGCAAGCAATACTAAGAATACTGGTAGTTGTTTCACTTTAACCACCTCCACTTTTTATCTTACGAAATTGGAGTAGATATTGTTGCGCAGCTTGATAAGGCTCTGACCAGCTGATTCCAGAGCTCTGCTCGTAAGCCCAACTGCATGCTGTACCTGCGAGCTTCCCGCGAAGTGTAGCCCATAACGATTGGCCTCCCTGAGCAATATACATAATCGCTCCCAGCGAAGCAACCAACATGATGGAAAGCGGCAGCGCCGGGCCTTGTGTCCCCGTTTTGTTCACCTGAGAGATAATCAACAAAACGGGGACATAAAAGCCCGTGGAATCATGCTGGTTGCGCAGCGCTGAACGGCAGCGTTGACCTGATTAAAAAAAGTTGCATCAAATCAGAAATTGCGGATATAATAAGAACAAATGTTCGTGTTATAGTGAAAGTCAACGATGGGAACGCTGTTGATATTGGCTTGTGTAAGGAGGAAGGAAAATGAGCATCATGAAAGGGAATGATCAGCGTGAGTCGGCAGAGAAAAAGTCATCTCGAGCAGCTGTGCCGATGCAAGAGGCATTCGAATCAGAGGGGATTAAGCAATATGTGCTGCTCGAAATGGTGCTGCGTATTATTGATCATGATGTGAGAGCAATTGGGAACTCTAATATTAAGCTGCCTCGTTTGTATGAGTCGCTGCTGCGCGGCATTCAGGATCGTGTACTGCTTGATATGGCTGATCTGCGCCGCATGTTTAGAAAAAATGGCATTAAAATATACGAAGAAATTCAGGGGAAAGAAGGACTGCTTGCCAAATACGTGTGCAGAGGCTATCATCACGAGCTTTTTCTGCTGTGGGGCTTTGTGAAAGTAGAATGTGAACGTGTATTGAAGCAGTATCTTGCTGCATAATTCGAAAAATGTTCATGATTTTGTCATAAAGATGAAAAACTTTTATTTTTTAATTAGTTAGTGGTTGAGAAAATTGGACTTTGTTAGGTAATATAGGAAGTAGACATTATGATATAGAAGGGGAGCACATTGTAATGCAGAAATGGATTATGTTTACACTAGTATCGATTGCATCTGTAATGGCAGTATGCCTACTAGCTTTCGGGTTGCCTGAAAAGCCTGTAGATGAGTCTGCTTCATTACCTGAGGGTGTAAGTTTGATGAGGATTGTTGCGTCAAATGACTTTACCTTTAATGAAGAGGAATTTACTGCTAACGTTGGCGATACAGTCATTATGCGTTTCTCTAACAAGAGCGGAATTCATGGTATTGATATTGAGGATCTAGGCATTTCATTAGATAAGGATAATTCGGAAACCGAGTACACATTTACAGAGCCAGGCGAGTATTTGATTATTTGTAACATTCCTTGTGGCCCTGGACATGCGACAATGACTGCCAAGCTTATTGTAACGTAAGCATAGAGGATCAAAGGTAAGAGAGCCCGTATTGGGCTCTTTTTGCTTTAGCTGCAAAATGGCTGTATCTATATAAAAGGTTGTCGTAAAAAGACGACTGGGTTATCATTAAGAAAGCATGAAACAATCCCAATAAGTGAAATAGTAGGGGGCAATCTCATTGATTACACACATTGTATTTTTTAAGCTAAAGGACAACAGTCCAGAAAAGGTCGAAGCAACGGCACAAGTGCTTCGCAATATGGAAGGCAAGATTGAGCAATTGAAATATATTGAGGTTGGGGTAGACATTTTGCACTCCGCGCGTTCATATGATATTGCCTTGATTACCAAATTCGATTCCATGGCAGATTTGGATGCTTATCAGGTACATCCGGTTCACCAAAAAGTAATTGAGCATATGAGTGAGGTTCGTGAATCATCAGTAGCTGTTGATTACGAAAGCTAAGAAGGAGTCTTCCAATGCGTGAAGTGTATGAAATGGCGACCTATTTACTGCTCATTATCGTTAGCTGTATCGTGATGGGTGTAGGATTAAAACGCAAAGCGAAAAAAAAGAATCAAAATCAATCAGAAGAGTAATAGCAGCTTAAAGGTGGCGATAATTTCGTGTATTACGTAAACCAGGAGCAAATTTCGGTACGATTGGCTGTCATTCCATCATTGGCTGAATCGATCAGACAGCTGCAGCAGCAGTGGTCAGGTACTGCTATTGAGCAATTGGCACAAGAGCGTGCATTACATATTGCAATCGAGATTGCAACAGATGTTGGCAGCTACTTGATTGATGGCTTTCTGATGCGAGATGCATCAAGCTATGAGGATATCGTTGAGATTACAGCAGGCGAAGGTGTATATCCGGAAGGCATGCAGGAAGTGTTGCTCGAATTGGTTCGATTGCGGCGTCCGCTTGTACAGGAGTACTACGAATGGAAGTCTGAGGAGCTGCATCCGCTTATGATTCAGCTGCCGCAGCTGCTTGAGCAATTCAAGGACGCTGTAGAGCAATATGTAGCGAAAGAACTAATATAGTACACAATAGAAAGGTGGGCTATTGATGAAGCCGAACGGTTCGACTCGTGACGCCATCATATATAAGCTGCGCAGTCAAGGGCGAATGCAGATCAGCGTAATAGCCCACCAGCTTGGGCTAACCGAAATGGCTATTCGCAGACATATGCATGAGCTTGCCAAGCAAGGCTATGTCAGTATTATTTCGATTAAGCAAGCAATGGGCCGACCACTTCATGCCTATGAGCTTACACCAAAGGCTGAGGAGTTGTTCCCTAGAAATTATCAGCTGCTGACAGTTGATTTGCTTAGCGAACTGGAAAATGATCCGCATACGAAGCCA
Organism: Paenibacillus septentrionalis; assembly: GCF_042659865.1. Taxonomy (NCBI): domain Bacteria; kingdom Bacillati; phylum Bacillota; class Bacilli; order Caryophanales; family Paenibacillaceae; genus Paenibacillus; species Paenibacillus septentrionalis. The sequence goes on along the minus strand of NZ_JBHSTE010000002.1, from coordinate 603,256 downwards.
TACATTGATCGAATGTTTCAAGGGAGAAAGCAGAAGCTGCTGCAGCGTTATGCGATTAATATGAAGCACAAGGATCTTGCTGGAAGAGTAGAAGAGCTTGCTCATATTCAGCAAGCAGGCGGTTATATGGCCGAAACGCAGCAGGATGAGCACTATTATTATATTGAAGAATATAATTGCCCAATTAAAGGGGTCGCGGATCATTATCATCAGGCTTGTCAATGTGAGCTGGAGCTGTTTCAGGAGCTGCTGGACGCCCCTGTTGAGCGAATAGAGTGCCTGGCCAAGGGCGGAGCAAAATGCAATTATCGTATTCCTATTCATTCAAAATCCAATAAACAATCGTAACGCATGGCGCATAGCGCCGTGCGTTTTTTTTGTGAGATGTTGTGTCAGGTCAAGCCCAAACTGATTATAATGTGATACGCAACTGGGCAGATGTCTAGTTAGGTTTCTGCAAGGGAGGAGTAGTCATGCCGATCGAAATGAGCTTGCTGGTCATTGCAATAGCATTAGTCGTCGCAGTAATAGCTGCCATTGTGACATTGCGATTGCTTATGCTTCGTCTGAATGTGCTTCTGAGAACGACTAGAGGGCTGCAGCGAGATTTGAATCAATTGACATTGGAGTGCAGCACTCTTATAGAAACGACAGATGATACAGTGAAGGAAATAGGAAAGACATTTAAATCTGTCAATCATATTGCGGGAGCAGTCAGCAGTATTGGGGAAAGTTTGGAACATACGGCAAGTGCAGTGCGAACAGTAAGCAATAAACTTGTAGAGCAAGCAGAAGCATATGTAGATCAGAAGCAAAGCAAAGAAAAAAGACAACAAGGCGATATAATGCAATGGGCAGATCTGGCGCTTTCGGCATGGCAGCTATGGCAGCAGGACCATACAAAAGGTAAGGATTCTGAAGGGAGAGAATAAAGATGGCATTCAAAAACAAAGGAATCGCATTTTTAGTTGGGGCGTTGACGGGTAGTGTAGTAGGGAGTGTTACAGCATTGTTGTTAGCGCCTAAGAGCGGAAAAGAGCTGCGCGGTGACATTAAGGCAGGTACAGAAAAAGTGATTGAAGCGGGGGCTGATGCGATGGATCAAGTGTCTGAATCGGTGTATGAAGTAAGCAAAAAAATCGAGGATCGCGCAGTAAAGGTCGTTCAAGGAGCTAAACAAGGCGTTCAGCAGGCTGCAGTGAAGCTGTGCGGCGGTAAGGCAGAAGCTGCTGGTATTCAAGAAGAATCAGATGAAGCTGAACTAGCAGCGGAAGCTATTGTAGAGGAGGAGCAAGCTGTTCAAGGTGATGAAACTGAAGCAGCAATTGCCGGAGAAGCTGCTGTTGAGCATATTGAAGTGCAAACAAATGAGCAGCAAACGACAGTTGTCCAGTAAACAAGTCTTCCATAATTGGGCTTGCAAAGCGACTCGGAATGTTCAATACTACTTATGAGGCAGAGTTGAGGAGAAAGTGGTGGGGTTGTGCAACGTCCGATAGCGGTATTAGATTCTGGCGTAGGTGGTTTGACGGTAGTGAAGGAGCTGCTTAAGCAGCTGCCGCAGGAATCGGTTGTATATTATGGCGATACAGCGAGAGCTCCGTATGGACCACGACAAAAGGAACAGGTTGTAAGCTTTACAGAAGAAATTATTCAATTTTTGCTTCAGTATGATCCAAAATTAATTATTATTGCATGCAATACGGCAACGGCTGCAGCATTGGAAAAAGTGAGATCGATGCTAGATGTACCGATCATTGGGGTTATAGAGCCTGGAGCAAGAGCGGCCTTGAAGGCAACACAAACGGGTTATATCGGTGTCATTGGCACTGAAGGAACCATAAAAAGTAAGGCATATGATCAAGCGTTGAATGCACATGCTAAAGACATCCAAATTGTAACACAGTCTTGTCCAGCATTTGTGCCGCTTGTCGAAAAGGGAGAATATCGTTCAGCGAAGGCGTATCATATTGTATACGAAGCGATAGGACATATGCGTTCGTATCCAATTGATTGCTTGATTCTCGGTTGCACACATTATCCATTCTTAGCAGAAACGATTGCTGAAGTAATGGGAGAAAAGGTGAAGCTGATTCATTCAGCAGAAGAGACGGCCCGCCAAGTGCAGAACATGATCGCTGAAACAATGATGAAAAGTGAAGTTACAGTCAGCTCCGTGCTCGAAAAGAATCGAGCTGTTATGCATCGATTCATCTGTAGTGGTCACATATCTTCTTTTCGATCGATTGTGGAGGAATGGCTCGCTACTGAATTAGGCAATACCAATAGAACGTATCACCAAACAAGAGGGATCAGTCAGTCATTATAGGCAACAACGAGTTGTGCGGTCAGCTGAGCGATACAAGCTGGCCGCATAGCTGTTCATATAATAAAAGGTCTAGGGAAAACCTGGCTGAAGGTCCAGTTGCAGCAGGACTCGGGTTTGTTATACTTGCTACATGATGCGATAAGGAGTGTTGAGGCATGAGAAAGCTCTTGTCATTAAGGCATTGGAAATCAACCTTTTCATTAATTTACAAGCTGATCACATCCCGGCGCGTAGCACTCTGGGAAAAGCTGCTGTTTATTGTTCCAGTAGCGATTTATTGGATAAGCCCTGATTTTATGCCGTTTGTTCCTATAGATGATATTGCTTTCACGATGATTATCGCACAAGTGTTTGCGAGTCGAATGGCGAAGAAGTATAATATAGACATAACGTAACAGAGCCACATATTAAAGGAGCGGACAAGCGATGAAATGCAAAATTTCTAGAAGTGCAGCTAAGGTCATTAAAACCGAGCTCGACAAGCCAGAGAGCGAAGGGAAGCTGCTTCGTGTTTTTGTAACGCATGCACATGGAGATCATGCGCATTATGGAATGGGCGTTGACGAGCCTACTGATAACGATGAAGTTGTCTCGACGGATAGCGGTATCGATGTTATCCTTGAAAAAGGCAATGAATTTTTAGATGGCGTACGTATTGATTATTTTTATCTTCCAGAGGAAGGATTTGTCATTACGAATCCATCCAAAGGAAATCATGGGGATCATTAAGTGTCATCCGAAAGAATGAATGGGAAGAGGAATTATGGCGACAAACGATATACGAGTGTGCGATAAGTGCAGACATATGCAAATGAAAAGTACGGTTGCCAAGCTGGAAAAACTGGCTCCGGACTCCGAAATAAAAGTAGGCTGCAAATCATATTGTGGTCCATGCAAGCGTTTTGCCTTTGTATTTGTTAACGGACGGTATATAAAGGGCGCTACAGAGGATGAAGCCATTGAAAAAGCAATGGTATATGTAAAAAAATAGTAGTCAAAAGAAAGTCCTTCACTTACGGTTAGCCATAAGCTGAAGGGCTTTTTATTGGCAGGAAAGAGCAGGTAAGGATGAGAAAAAGCAGCTTGCGTTGGTATTATGGCGGCTTCATCGGTATAGTTGTTGCAGTACTAGCCTTTCAATTAATATGGCTTCCTGCGCCGTATGTGCTAAGTCCGCAATTGGAATGGATAGAGGTTATTAACTGGCTCTATTATGCAGTGCTTTTCATACCGATATGCTGGTTGCTAGGAGCAGTGCAGTCCTTGCGCCAATTAAAAAAAGAAGCAAACAAGAGCAAACTAAAAGTGGCGTTGCATTATGTAATCGCTGCAGCGTCAGCAGCATTATTGCTGGTGCTGACACAGCCGCTTCAATATTTAATTGCTGCGCTTATTACGTTTGTCATTGCAGTTTTGGTGATAGCAATAGCTATTGGATATGAGCTAGGTATAAAGCGAGGGGCGATTTATGCACTCGGTTACGCTGCGATTATGCTGCTGCTGCTTTGTCCAACTGGCTACAACGTGACATATCCAGCCATGACGATGAATATGAACAGCTATGCGAAGCTTATTGTTGAACAAGAAGAGACAACGGAGCAGGGCTGGATCGATGGCGTTTTAGTGTTTGAGCGCCCCGCATTTCCGATAGATTGGTTGTATGTCAAAACGTTGCCTCTAGTTGAGCTTCAAAAAAGACAAGCCAATGAACCAGGGATAAGCGAAACCTATAGTCAGGTTGTACAGATGAAGCAGGATGCCAATCAGTTGGCTATAGCAATTGCATGGGAACAGGCAGGTCGCGGAGATGCGATTCAATATGACGGTGTGCAGGTCGCGGCCATTATGGAAGGCTCTCCTTCTGACGGTGTGCTGCAGGCAGGAGATGTCATTATAGCGGTGAATGACAGCAGGATACAGCATCGTGATGAATTTCTATCGTATATGACCAGATACGTGACGCCGGGTGATGATGTAATGCTTACGGTGCGTAGACAGGACGATATTAAGGATATCATTGTAGGTACAGTAGTGGCAGATGATGAAACGAATCGTCCCATATTGGGCATAGCCGTGCAGGATGCTTATCATATTGCACTCGAGCAGGGGCTTAGCTTGGCTGCCTATATTGCACATGCTGGCGGCCCCTCTCACGGGGCAATGCTCACGCTTGCACTGTACGATCAATTAACAGAAGGCGATGTTACCAAAGGGCTTCATATAGCGGGAACTGGTACAATCGAGTATGATGGCAGAATCGGAATGGTTGGCGGAATTCCACAAAAAGCTTATGCAGTAGGGCGTACGGATGCGGATGTGTTTTTTGTACCGCTAGCAGGCGTTGAGGCAGCGAAGGCTGCCGCACCGCATCTTAATGTGGTTGGAGTGGAGCGATTTGAGGATGTGCTGAGCTGGCTGCTGCAGCATTAAGCTATCGTAATCCACATTACTTCACGAACGGAAGCATGGAGAAGCGTGCAGTAATAAAGATGGCTCGATCTATTCAGAGTAGATCGAGCCATCTTTTTCTTTATGCTGAGATTAAGGATTGCGAGGCGGCAATGGTCCAAAGAACATATTCAAATTGCATTGAATGCGTCCATTGTACAGCTTGCGCTTTTTATCCGCTACTTTACCCATATAGTGCTCCACATCTTGAGAGGGACTGAATATAAAATGCGACCACGTTGGGTAATACAACGAAACCTTGCCTAGCTGGCGCATTGCAAGCTCTGCTTCTTTCTCATCGCCCAAGCGCTCGCCGTACGGCGGATTCGTAATGATGACGCCGTAATCACCTTGAGGCTTAATTTTAGAAACAGGCAGCACCTGCAGCTTAATTTCCTTGCCGAAGCCGGCACGGCGAACGGCCTGCTGCGCGATCTCAATTGCATTGGGATCAATGTCTGACCCTGTAATTTGCAATGGGACGTCATCCTGAACTGAATCATAAGCTTCATCACGCGCACGGTCCCACACTTCTTCGGGTACCAGATGCCAGTTTTCAGCGTCAAAGTTGCGACGAAGACCAGGCGCAATGTTCCAGCCAAGCATTGCCGCTTCGATTAAGATAGTGCCTGAGCCGCAGAACGGATCATACAGCGGACGATCCGGTTTCCAGCGGGAAAGCTGCACAATAGCAGCAGCCATCGTTTCGCGCAGCGGGGCTTCGGTAGCGGCTTTGCGGTAGCCGCGTTTATGTAGTCCAGAACCGGATGTATCAATCGTTAGAAGTGCTTCATCATTAAGCAGCGTAATTTCTATTACATAGAGCGGTCCTTCTTCAGCAAACCACTCGGTTCCATGCTTTTCTTTCAGCTTCTCAACGATCGCTTTCTTAACGACGCCTTGAACAGCAGGTACACTGGTAAGCTGAGATTTATGAGAGCGTCCATTGACAGGGAACTCCGCGTCAGCGGGAATCCAATCCTCCCAATTTAATGCTTTAACCCCTTCGAATAAATCATCAAACGTTGTTGCCTTAAAACGTCCCATATTGACGAGTATACGGCCAGCTGTTCGCAGCCATAAATTCGCGCGTGCAATGTCACCTACATCACCTTTAAAATTCACGCGTCCGTTTTCGGTCACAGTGTCGGTATATCCAAGCTCCTTCAGCTCACGAGCGACAATCGACTCAAGCCCCATAGGAGCAGTAGCAATTAGATTCAATTCAGCCATTTGATGCAACACTCATTTCCTTATAAAGTAGATCGAACTTGCTATAGAGCTATTTTACTGTATCTTGCTCAAATAACAAAGCTTGATTCAGCTTTCTTGTCACGATGCCTATAAAATCATACAATAAACGTTAGACGAATGATAGCTATTTAGTGAATAAACCTAAAGTGGATGAAGGGAACATGTGAACGTGACGAATGAAGAACAATATATTGATGCGCTGCTAGAGACCGATCAGGTGCTGGAGCAAATTCGTACAGCTACTGCTGCCCAAGGTATGCCTGATATTGCTGTAGCGCCAGGCTATGGCCGTCTGTTGACGATGCTTGTTGCGATGAATAACGTAACCAAGGCGCTCGAAATCGGTGCGCTTGGCGGCTATAGCGGCGTGTGTATTGCCCGTGGACTTCAGCAAGGAGGGTCTCTGACGAGTCTTGAGCTGCTGCCGCAATATGCGGAGGCAGCAAAGCGCAATGTTACACAAGCAGGCTTTGGCGATTGCATTAGCTATCTCGTAGGCGATGCAAAATTAAGCTTGGAGCAGCTGGTGGAGCGCAATGAGAAATTCCAGTTTTTCTTTATTGATGCGGATAAGGAAGGGTACCCTGCCTATTTGGAATATGCGATTCAGCTTGCAGAGCCAGGAGCGGTTATAGTCGCAGACAATATTTTGCTCAGAGGAAGAACGATTAATGAACATAAGCAGGGACCTGCCGTTCAAGCGGTTCGAGGCTTCAATCAGACGATTGCCAATGATCCACGTCTGCAAAGTACCCTATTGCCCGGTTATGACGGCCTTGCAATTGCTCGTGTGCTTGCTAAGTAAAAACATTGACACAGATAACTTAAGAAGCGAGCTATGCCATGTGCCTGTAATAAGACACGGCTTAGCTCGCTTTTGTTTTACTTGGCTGAGTCTAGCTACTTGTTGTGATGCCAGCAGTTACTCTTTGTCATGCTTGCGCAAATGCAATCCTGGCTTTTGACGAAGCAGGGAATACCACGCCCAAATACCGTTTGCCAGCATAAGAATAGCAGATATGATGAACAAGCCATCTATTCCAATCCAGCCTGACACAATACCACCAGCGACGGGAGCAATGACATTGCCGAGACTGATAAAGCTGCTGTTAAAGCTATAGGTACGTGTTTCCATGCCTCGTGGTGAATACTTGCCCAGCAGCGCATTGACGGTTGGGACAAGACCTCCAAGGAAAAAGCCCAGGAAAAAGCGGGCAATTAGCAAATGCCATACATCGGATGCATAGGCTTGCGGGATAAAGCTAATGGCAGCACCAAGCAAGCTAATAAGCAGTATTTTCTCGGCACCTATGCGATCTCCGATCTTGCCAAGTACAGGGGAAGCCAGCATATTGGATAAGCCGGTAGCAGAACTGACAAGGCCTGCAAAAAAAGCGAGATTCGTAAGCTCCGGATTCAACTCCTGTATGTACAGCGGAATGAGCGACATCGGACTCATATTTGCAAATTGAATGAGCAGCGTAATCATAAAAAGCGCGGTAATTTGCGGGACGATCACGATTTGCTTTAAGCCAGCCAGAACGGACATTTGCTTCTTTTGCTCAGCTTGTTTGCGATCAAAGCGCTCCTTTACAACGAACAGCACCAGTATCGAGGCAACAAAAATCGATGCCCCTGTTATATAAAAAATAAAGCGATAGCCAATCGTATCTGCAAGAATTCCACCTATAAGCGGACCGAGAATCGTACCGGCAATTCCTCCAGATTGCAGTGTTCCCATAGCGAATCCAAGCTTATCTTTAGGTGTTGTAGCAGAAACAAGTGCGATTGAGGCTGGGTTGAAGCCTGAAATAACACCGTTAAGCAAGCGCAGCAGCAGCAAGTGCAAGGGGGTTGCGGCAAATCCCATTAAGCACATAACGATTGCCATGCCAAAGCCTGAACGCAGCAGCATTAGCTTGCGCCCGTAGCGTTCGGATAGCTTTCCCCAGAGCGGTTGGAACAGAAAGGCGGTTACGAAGTTGCTTGCAAAAATCGCACCCGACCATATTCCAATCTCGTGTGGATCACTTAAGCCCAGGTCTGCTTGCAGATAAAGCGTTAGGAATGGCATAATCATTGTCATGCCCGACATGACAAGAAACTGACCAAACCATAAAACGATAAGATTCCTTTTCCATTGTTCCATATTATTAGTATAGCACGATTGTCTAACATTATTTATAAGCGTAGGATCATGTAAAATGTCATGGAACTGTCATAGGAAATTGCAACGAGTCGGTTGTTAGTTGTGAACAAAATGGGGCATAATGAGATAGAATTAAATATATGTTGAGAAGAGGGTCCTTATGGCATACAATGATAGGTTTATTCGCGCTTGTATGAAGGAAAAGGTTGAGCGTGTGCCAGTATGGTATATGCGTCAGGCTGGAAGATATGATCCTGAATATCGCAAAATCAAAGAGAAATATAGTTTGTTAGAAATTTGCAAACAGCCAGAGCTTGCGGCTGAAGTGACCATGATGCCAGTGAATAAGCTGGGTGTGGATGCTGCTATTTTATATTCAGATATTATGAATCCTGTTGCATCTATTGGAATAGATTTTGATATTGTGGCCAATGTAGGTCCAGTTATTCACAATCCGATTCGTTCGGCGGAGGATGTTGCAAGACTTAAGCCGATTGATGTGGATGGCGATTTGTCACATGTCATTGAAACCATTAAAATATTAGTCCGAGAGCTGGACGTTCCGCTTATTACATTTGCTGGGGCTCCATTTACAATTGCCAGCTACTTAATAGAAGGAAAACCATCAAAAAACTACTTGCGTACGAAAGAGCTGATGTATAGCGCTCCTGAAGTATGGCATCAGTTAATGGACAAGCTGGGAGACATGGTCATTACATACTTGCGTGCCCATATGGCAGCTGGAGGCAAGGCCTTTCAATTATTTGATAGCTGGGTCGGTGCTTTATCCCCTGGCGATTTCAGAACCTTTGTACTACCAACGATTGAACGTATTTTTGCAGAGCTAAGCGATTTGCCGCAGCCGAAGATTTATTTTCCGGGTGTAGCATCAGGAGAGTTGCTGCCCGAGCTTAAAAATGTTCAAGCAAATGTGATAGGATTGGATTGGAGAGTTTCAATAGAAGAAGGAAGGCGCCGGCTGGGTCATCGTGTAGCGGTTCAAGGGAATTTAGACCCTACGATTTTGCAAGCACCGCAGCATGTCATCGAGCAGCATGCAGCAGCGATCATCGATCAAGGCATTAAAGAGCCAGGCTACATATTTAATCTGGGACATGGTTTATATCCTGAGGCATCATTAGACAAATTGAAAGCATTGACGGACTTTATCCATCAATACTCTGAGCAAGCATATGCTAAGCAACGATAGGAGGCACAGGTAATGGTACAAACAACAAAAACAGGTGTACTCGTTATGTCATATGGTACACCAACCTCATTGGAAAACGTGGAGGCATACTACACGCACATTCGTCGCGGACATCCACCAACGCAAGAACAGCTGCAAGAGCTGGTAGATCGCTATGAGGCGATTGTCGGCGGCGTATTTCCTTTGCGAGAAAACACGGATGCGCAGGTGTCAGCCCTGCAGGCGCGTTTGGATGAATTGGCGCCGGATCGTTATCAATGCTTCCAGGGGTTGAAGCATGCAGAGCCATATATTGAAGATGGTGTCGAAGAAATAAAAAAGGCTGGCATCACGCAGGCAGTCGGTATTGTACTTGCTCCTCATTATTCGGTGATGAGCGTGGGCGGCTATATTAAACGCGCTCAGGTGAAGGCGGCAGAGCTCGGAATCAAGATGTGCTTTGTACATTCGTACCATTTGCATCCTAAACTTATTAGCGCCTTGACAGAGAGAGTAAGCAGATTACATGAGGAGCTGGCTCCACATAGTGGTGACAAGCCTGTAAAAGTGTTGTTTAGCGCTCATAGCTTACCTGAAAAAATTAGAGAGCTTGGCGATCCATACGAGCAGCAGCTGCTGAATACATCTGAAGCGATTGTAGAGGCGGCAGAGATAGAAGACTGGGAATTCACTTGGCAAAGTGCGGGACGTACAAACGAGCCATGGCTAGGACCAGACATTCTTGATACGATGGAGCGTGTTGCAAGCGAAGGCTACAAGGCGGTCTTGTCGGCACCAATCGGCTTCGTGTCCGATCATTTGGAAGTGCTTTATGATTTGGACATTGAAGCAAAAGCGAAAGCGGCTGAATTAGGCATTGCCTTTGAACGGATTGAAATGCTAAATACTGATCCATTATATATGGATACATTGGCAGAGTCAGTTATGACGGTTCGTGAACAGCTAGGGAAGGAATGATCATATGCGGAGTGCAGAATCAATTGATACGATTGTCATAATTGGCGGGGGGATCAGTGGGCTGAGCTCCGCTTTTTACTTGCGCAAAATGGCGAAAGAGCAAGGCAGAAACATTCACATTGAGCTAGTAGAAGCGGAATCGCGACTCGGCGGTAAAATTAATACGCTGCACCGGGATGGGTTTGTGATTGAAAAGGGGCCGGATTCCTTCCTTTCTCGAAAGCTTCCTATTATAGAGCTTGCTCACGATCTAGGAATAGAACAAGAGCTTGTGCCGACTAATAAAAAAGCTGCAAAAACATATATCATGAAAAATGGGAAGCTGCATGAAATGCCGAAGGGCTTGACACTAGGCATCCCAACAAGTATTCTTCCTTTTCTGGCTACAGAGCTTGTAAGCGGTCAGGGCAAGCTTGAGGCGTTGGCCGACCTGCTGAAAGGACCACAGCCAAAAGCGGAGGATGAATCGCTGGGCGGATTTTTATCACGCCGTATTGGAAATGAAATCGTCTCTCATATCGCAGAGCCACTGCTAGCAGGCATTTATGCAGGCGACTTGCACAAGCTTAGCTTGCAGGCAACATTCCCGCAATTTGCTCAGTATGAAAAGGAGCACGGCAGCATTATTATGGGGTCTCGCTATAGCCGGGCACAGTTGGCTGAGCAGAACAAGGGCAAACCGCCAGCTACATTTATGACCTTTAAAAATGGACTTTCAACGATGGTTGAGGCGCTCGAAAAAGAACTTTCGGATATTTCTATTCATACTAGTACAAAGGTAGAGTCGTTGGATAAGCAGGAGCACGGATATGCCTTGAAGTTGTCAAACGGCAATTCGCTTCGAGCTGATGCTGTAATCGTTACAACGCCTGCTCGGGCAGCGAACCAATTGCTTCAGCCTCATATCAAGAGCACGATGCTAGCTGATATGCGATATGTGTCTGTTGCCAATGTTGTATTAGCCTTCGATAAAGCCAGCTTTGATGCTTCCTTCGATGGTTCGGGTTTTTTGGTCCCTCGATCGGAAGGGCTGCGTATTACAGCATGTACTTGGACATCTAACAAATGGCTGCACTCCGCACCAGACGATAAGGTGCTGCTTCGCTGCTATGTGGGGCATTCAGAGGATCAAGAGTCAGTTAAGCTGGAGGATGAAGCGCTAGTTGCAGCGGTGAGAGAGGATGTTGAAAAGGCAATCGGATTGCAGGCAGAGCCGATTTTCAGCGAAATTACCCGTTTAAATCATTCCATGCCGCAATATGCTGTCGGTCATCTTCAGGCTATTCAATCGATGCGCATAGAGTTGAATGAAAAGTTGCCTGGAGTATGGGTCACAGGAGCTGCTTTCCACGGAGTTGGATTGCCGGATTGTATTCGTCAGGGCAAAGAAGCTGCGGAATTGATGCTGGACTTTATCCAAACGCAATAAAAAATTATCGAAAAGCTGATCTGATACGTCCTACAGGAAATATCGGGTCAGTCTTTTTTCATTCCTAGAAAATGACAAAAAAACTATACTCAAGATCGCGATTACAAGCTATAATGGATAAAAATCTTGTAAGACGAAAATGTACTCGGTTAGCAAAGGGGAGCAGCGGTCATGTCGTTATCAAGAGTTGAATCGCGAAAGCAGCAGCAAAAGCAGGAGCAGCACCGTAGTAGAAAAAGAAGACGAAGAGGCATAATAAATTTTTGTTTGGCTGTCCTGATCCTCATCGGGCTAGCCTTTATTTTTCAATATGACCGTATCGAAAGCATATATGAGAGCATTGCAGGGAAGCTCAAAAACGAGCAGCCGCCTATCCATGTCGTGCAAAACCCTTATTCAGACCCTGAGGCTGCGATTCAGGAGGAGTCACCAGGAGCTGGTACTAGTGTTGAGGAAGAGGGCAAAGCAGCTGATGACACAGATGAAGATGGCAGCGGAGGCACGAATGTAATCGAGCCTGAGAGCAGTGAAGCAGAGGGAGAAGGTGAGCAGTCGCCAGCTGCTCCAGTGGAGCCTGAGGAAGAAGCCGTCATACAACTTGCATTTGTAGGAGACATTTTACAAGGAGAATACATTAACAGTTATCTGGAAAAAGAGGGCTTTAGCTATCCATACGAGCAGGCGCTTTTTCATTTAACGTCAGCTGATATTACCGCAGGAAATTTGGAAATGCCGATTACGAGAGTGAATAATCCTGCTGATAAAACGTATGTGTTTCGCGGTCAGCCAGAAGCGTTGTCAGGGATTGTTGAAGCGGGCATTGATATCGTATCGCTTGCCAACAATCATACGCTTGACCACGGAATAGACGGTCTTCTAGATACGAGAAAATATTTGGATGAATACGGAATTGCACATGTCGGTGCAGGAAATAATGCGGAAGAGGCCTATGAACCAGTCATCTTGGAGGCTAACGGCATTAAAGTAGCTTATGTTGCAACGAGCAGAGTTCTGCCAGAAACATCATGGAAGGCAACTCCTTATCAAGCCGGACTTGCAGAATCCTATGCGCCTGAGCAAACAATTGAGGCGATAGAAAAGGTAGAGGCAGAAGCTCATATTACCGTTGTACTTGTGCATTGGGGACTCGAACGAGAGGATTCTCCAGAGCCATATCAGTTAGACTTGGCAAGAAGATACATTGATGCAGGCGCGGACATTGTAATTGGCAGTCATCCGCATGTACTGCAGGGCTTCGAGCAGTATAATGGCAAGTGGATTGCTTATTCGCTCGGCAATTTCGCTTTCTCTGCCCATCCTAAGGGGCGACAGGCTGAAACAGGCGTGCTTACCGCAACATGCAACGCTAAGGCAGAGTGTGAAGCGCAGTTTGCTCCGATGAAAATCGTAAATGCACAGCCAACTCCAGTAGAAGGCGAGCAAGCAAAAAATATACTGGCATTTCTTGAGTCGGTCTCCTTTGATGTCAAGCTTGATGAACGAGGAAATCTCAAGAAATCACCTTAAGCTAACAACAGCAAGAAGCTGGAAAGAGGCGTAAAGATGGTATCAATTATTTCCGAATGGTGGATCAGGCTGCTGTTAGGATTAGCAGGAAGCTTTATCATTAGCTATGTGGCGTATCGTTTAGCATCCTTGTCACGATCCGGGATGCTGTCTGCGATTGTTATGGGAACGGGCTTTATTGTATTAGGCGAACCGATCTGGTTCACTTTGCTACTGGTTTTTTTTATTAGCTCTACACTGTGGTCAAAGTGGAAGAAGGCCTCACAAGTGAAACGTCGTGCCGAGCAGGTTTACGAAAAAGGCGGAAGACGTGATGCTGGTCAAGTATGGGCTAACGGCGGCATCGGACTATTACTTTGTGTGTTGTATTTCTTGACGGGACAGGAAGCCCTCTTGTATGTCTATATTGGTGTAATGGGAGCGGTAACAGCTGATACCTGGGCAACAGAAATTGGTGCGCTTAGTAAGCCGCCGCCGCGTTCTATTATGACGCTGCAAGTGGTCACTACAGGCACGAGCGGCGGAGTTACATCGCTAGGGTTAATTGCATCGCTCACTGGCGGTCTTCTGATCGGAATTGTGGCTTATGTCGTAAGCTCTATAACAACGTGGCATGCGATTTGGATTGGAGCTGTTACGGGGCTGCTGGGCTCTCTTAGCGATTCCTTTATAGGTGCCAAGTGGCAGGCGATGTATCGGTGTGAATGGTGTGGCAAGGAGACGGAACGAACCGTTCATTGCAGTAAGAGGACGATGCCGCTAAGGGGCTTGCCCTGGCTCAACAATGACCGAGTGAATATGATATCCAGCATCGTCGCTGGATTGATTGCGTATGGATTGTTTTGGCTTATAGTTTGTTAGTACAGAAAGACCGCAAGTTAATAGCTTCGTTAAGCTTATTGTTTGCTTCTGTCTTGTTCACTTATGAAAAAAAGTCCCGATCGCTTAAGTGATCGGGACTTTTGTGTTTGCATACAGCCTGGTGCAAGACCAGACTCTTTAAATTCATTACTTCACAAGCTCTTCCATTTGCTCAATCAATTCGGCAAATACACTCATCGCTTGTTCAATCGGGGCAGGCGTTGACATATCTACACCTGCACGTTTTAAGATTTCAATCGGATAGTCGCTTCCACCGCTTTTCAGGAAACCAAGATAGCGATCAATCGCTGGAGCACCTTCATCCAAAATTTGCTTGGAGAAGCTAGTTGCGGCAGAGAAGCCAGTCGCGTATTTGTATACGTAGAAGCTCGTATAGAAATGCGGAATGCGAGCCCATTCCATTGCAATATCTTTATCGACTACGACACCGTCACCGTAATACAGCTTATTGAGGTTGTAATAAATTTCGCTGTAATCCTCAGGTGTTAACGATTCACCCTTCTCAGAGCGCTCATGAACAATTTTTTCAAATTCAGCAAACATCGTTTGGCGGAACACTGTCGTACGGAATTGATCCGCGTAGTAAGTCAACAGATAGAGCTTTTCTTTTGGATCTGTAGATTTTTTAAGCAAATAATCCATCAACAATGCTTCATTCAGAGTAGATGCAACCTCCGCAAGGAATATTGGATACTGTGCATTCCGGTAGTGCTGTTCCTCATCCGAGTAATAGGAGTGCAGCGCATGACCCATTTCGTGCGTTAGCGTAAACATGCTGTTCAAGTTATCCTTATGGTTCAACAGCACATATGGATGTGTGCCATAAGCGCCCCAGCTGTATGCACCGCTTCGTTTTCCTTCGTTTTCATACACATCAATCCAGCCATCGTTAAAGCCTTGCTTCAATACATTTAAGTAATCCTGTCCGAGCGGTTGAAGACTGTCGAATACGATGTTTTTCGCTTCATCGTATGTAATTTTCATATCGAACTCTTCAACCAGCGGCGCGAAAAGATCGTACATGTGCAGCTCATCGACGCCTAACAGCTTTTTACGCAGTTCCATATAGCGGTACATAAGCGGCAAATGCTGATGGATCGTTTCAATCAAGTTGTTGTACACATCAGTTGGTACATTGTCGCCATATAAAAACATTTCAAGCACAGAATTGTATTTGCGCGTTTTTGTGAGAAACAGGTTTTTGTTGACGTTGGCAGTGAACGTCGCCCCAAGCGTATTGCTTAAACTGCTGTATGTAGCGTACATGGCTTGAAAGGCTTCGCGGCGAACGTCACGATTTTTGCTTTCAAGGAATTGGATATAGGTGCCGTGTGTCAGTTCGACCTCTTCGCCATTTTCATTTTTGACTTTAGGGAACTTCATATCGGCATTGTTCAGCATGCCGAAAATATTGCTTGGCGCTGAGCTGATATTGCCAACCTGTGCTAGCAGAGCCTCTTCAGCTTGCGTAAGGATATGTGCTTTGGAACGTTTCATTTCAGAAAGTGAATGCTTGTAGTTACTTAGTTTAGGATCGGCAATTAACTGATCCAGCTCCTCGTTTGTTAGTGCAAGAATTTCAGGAGTAATAAAGGATAATGCCTCGTTGGCGTCAACGTTAAGCTTGCGAGCTTTGTCTGACAAGGCCTGATATTTCGTATTGCCCATGTTTTGATGTAGGCGCATGTTGGCGTATACGTACAGGCGCTCTAATGAGATGGAGAGCTTATCCTCAAGCTCGAAGCAGCGCAATACTTCTTCAGCAGAGTGAAGCTTGCCCTGGAAGGCTTGAAATTTAGGAATAAGCGCTTTAGCGGATTCGAATTCTTCTTCCCATTGCTTCTCGGAAGCAAAAATATCCTCCAGCTTCCATTGATATTGTGCGTCCATTTCCTCACGTTTTTTAACGGTACTCATCGTATTCCTCCTTATATCTTTGTTTTCATTTTGTTTCTTGATGTACGGCCGATCGGCTGCAGCAGGTGCTGCAGAGCCAATCAAAGCAACAATACAAACAACATTAAGCCATTTCTTTGCAGCTGAGTTCATGCTTACACCTCTTGGGAAAGTTTTCACCTTATCAGTTTCCCCAAGCAAGTCTAAATCATTCTCAAGTCATATTTGTTAGTTTATGTCCCGAGCTTCAATAAAGAATAAATGATAATGAAAAATGCAAACAAAATCATCACTAGCGAAGAGATGGCCATCCACTTCTTCAACGGAGCAGGTATCGTATCCTTCTTCATGACAAGAACTAATCCCAATGAAAAAGCTAATATGATAAAAATGACACTAATTGTAGGATCCAATTCATTCACCTCCAGCGTTCAAGCTTCCAGCAAAGTTAAGTTGTTTGGGGGAGTAACAGCTTATATGCTGCGCAAATTCGTCATAATCTCATCAAGCTCGTCTTCTCGACCTATATAGTCTTCCGCTTTAAAATGCTTCTCGGCCCAATCGAGCAATTCGCCTCTGCTAATAAATTGGAAGCCTTCTTCGCCCCATTGATCTGAAATTTTGCGAACAACAAGTGTTTTGCCTTGTTCCTCGACTGTCAGCATATTGTATTTATCCTGCTTATAAATAACGTGTTTTTTGAACAATTTGATCACACTTTCTATATATGGTTATTGGGTTAATAGTACCATCATAGCTATAATTATAACGGTAATCAACTGAAGGTAATAAAATTTATGTAACTTATTAATGAAATAAGGCATAACTATATAGTATGGCTCATAAGCTATGTATATATTCATTAATTGTAAAAATTGCAATTATATTGAATTAATCTTATAATGTGTGTATTCACTGCAACTTGCAGTGGTCAATTTTAGGAGGTAGTTGATTTTGAAAGGTACAGTAAAATGGTTTAACGCAGAAAAAGGTTATGGTTTTATTCAAGCAGAGAATGGTGAGGATGTATTCGTTCATTTCTCCGCAATTCTTGGCGATGGCTTTAAGTCTTTAGATGAAGGACAATCGGTTGAATTTGATATTACCGAAGGAAATCGTGGATCTCAAGCTGCTAACGTTCAGAAGCTATAAATAGATCGCTAAGCCAAAGAGAGCCTGCAAACAGCAATTGCTGCTTGCAGGCTCTCTTTTCATAGTGCTTCTTTTTGCATAAATTCATATAAATTTGAAAGTTAACGCTAGGTCTATAACCAGTCATAACGAAATTGTAACACCTGAAGTCTAGATTATTGAGGGTAAATTATGTTACATTAGGTTGTAGATGATGTGAGTTGAAGATTTGCACTATTCCTCTGCACGGGATGGTCACATTGTTCTAGGAGGTGCATTCACATTATTATTGCCAAAAGGAGCAAGCAAGCTCCAACGGGTGCAATTCGTCTGATGCATCGGGTTTACAAGTATGTATTGCCCAGTGTTGATAAAGAATTGGAGAAGCTTAAACATAAGGCTCGAGCTATTCCCGACCCAGAGCTTAGGCAGCAAGCGTTAAACAGCATACGCGATAAAAAGTTTCACTGCCAAGGTGGCGGTGTATATGCTGCTGCCAATTTGCAGTATCACGAGGTATTAATTCCGCTCATTGTTGCGTTACAGACAATAAGCGATTATTTAGATAATTTGTGTGATCGAAGCACATCGTTGGATGCCGATGATTTTCGCATGCTTCATCAATCCATGCTCGATGCAGTCACTCCTGAGGCAAAGCCGCAGGATTACTATGCGTTTCGACAGGAAAAGGATGACGCTGGATATTTGCACGGACTTGTTCAGCAATGTCAGACACAGATTGGAAAATTGCCATCTTACGAGAAGGTTCAGCCTCATGTTTATGAACTTGTTTCATTATATTGTGATTTGCAGGTGTACAAGCATATTGCCAAGGAATTGCGCGAGGAGAAGCTCCTTGCATGGTGGGAGCAGCATCGAGGCCGTTACCCTCAGCTTCAGTGGAATGAATTTGCGGCGGCGACTGGATCGACTTTGGGCATGTTTATGCTGTTTCTTAATGCGACAGATCCAGACTTAACGGAAGAAGAAGGAAAAGCATTTAAAAATATTTACTTCCCACACGTTTGTGCCTTACATATTTTGCTTGATTATTTAATCGATCAAGCGGAAGACAAGGCTGGTGGAGATTTGAATTTCTGCAGCTACTACAAGGATGAAGCTGATCTCGTAGATCGCATCGCTCTAATTGTCAATCGAGCTAGAGAGGATGTTCAGCATCTACCGGAATCGGGCTTTCACCGTTTAATTATTGAAGGCTTGTTGGCCTTGTATTTATCCGATCCGAAGGTGCAGCAACAATCCGATGTACGTAAGATATCCAAGCAATTATTGAAAAGAAGCCCTATGACGCGGCTATTCTTTTTAGTGAACAGTGTATGGATACGCAAGCAGCAGGCTTAATATATTGAACTATTGAAAGTGAGGAACTCAAGATGTCAGCAGTAAAAAAAATAGCAGTATTAACAAGCGGTGGAGATTCACAAGGGATGAACGCAGCGGTACGTGCAGTTGTCCGTAGTGCAATCTATCATGGTATTGAAGTGTTTGGAATTCAACGCGGTTATCAAGGGCTGCTTAACGATGATTTGCGCCCAATGGATCTGCGCAGTGTAGGCGATATTATCCAGCGTGGGGGTACGATCCTTCAAACAGCTCGTTGTAAAGAATTTATGACACCGGAAGGTCAGCAGCGTGGAGCTGATATTTTGAGAGCAAGAGGAATTGACGGTCTAGTTGTTATTGGTGGAGATGGCTCTTACCAAGGTGCTAATAAACTGAGCAAGCTGGGCATTAAGACGATGGGGATTCCAGGAACGATTGACAACGATATTCCATTTACAGATTTTACAATCGGCTTTGATACTGCCGTTGGTATTGTTGTAGATGCTATCAATAAAATTCGCGATACAATGTCGTCTCATGAACGTACTTCTGTTGTAGAGGTAATGGGTCGTCATTGCGGCGATATTGCACTATATGCAGGACTTGCAAGTGGAGCGGAAACGATTATCGTACCTGAAGTGCCATACGACATTCATGAGGTTGCAGAGCGAATGAGACACAACTTTGAAAAGGGCAAACGACACAGTATAATTGTTGTTGCCGAAGGCGCTGGAAAAGGTGAGGATGTTGCGAACAAGCTGACTGAGCTTAGCGGTATTGAGGCGCGTGTAACGGTGCTTGGTCATATTCAGCGTGGTGGTACGCCTACTGCACAGGATCGTATTTTAGCTAGTCGTTTGGGTGACTTCGCTGTGCGCCAGCTAATGGAGGGAAGCTCTGGAAAAGGCTGCGGCGTGGTGAATGGCGAGCTGATTATGACAGACATTGACGTTGTGACGTCAACGAAGCGTCCATTTGATATGGATATGTATGATTTGGCGTTGCGTCTTTCTCAATAACTGGATAGCTGAACAGTCCTAACGATGGAAAAGCTTTGCAAAGCACGGATGGTGCTTTGCAAAGCTTTTTTGTTTTAATTTCGATTGTTAAAACATTGATTATATTGGGATTCTCTCCTGTTAGATGAGTGAATGTAGCCACTATACTAGTGGTGAATCAAAATTCAAGGGAGGGTATGAACGATGTGGAAAAAATCAACGCTGCTTCTATTGCTATGCTTGACGCTTGTGATGGTGCATTTTAATGGCTTGCAGCCAGCACAGGCTGCACCAAGCTTTGCAAAAGGGGCAGACATCAGCTGGGTGCCGGCCATGGAAGCACAGGGCTACGTATGGCGAGATAAGAATGGGAGTCAGCGCGATATTTTGGATATTCTGAAAAATGATTATCAAATCAACTCCGCGCGCATACGTGTATGGGTTAATCCTTCGAATGATTATGGAAACGGTTACTTAACGGTTGATCGAGCTGCTACGCTGGCTAAGCGTGCCAAGGATAAAGGCATGAGCATAATGCTTACACTCCACTACAGTGATTCATGGGCAGATCCAGGCAAGCAGAATAAACCGGCTGCTTGGAGAAATTACACATTTCAACAGTTAATGGATGCAGTCTACAATTGGACGCGTTACGTTATGACCTCTATGCAAGCAAAAGGGGTGACACCAGACTGGGTACAGATTGGCAATGAAACGAATAATGGGATGTTATGGGATGACGGCAAGGCTACAAACAGCATGAGGAACTATGCTTGGCTTGTCAACAGTGGTCATAATGCCGTAAAGTCAGTAAGCAGCAGCACGAAAACGATTGTTCATTTGGCTAACGGTTATGATAATGGCTTATACCAATGGAATATAGGCGGTCTAATCAGCAACGGTGCGAATTTTGATATTATTGGAATGTCGTTGTATCCTTCGCCATCAGATTGGTCTACTAAGGTGAATCAGACTATCAGTAATGCGAATAATTTGATATCAAGCTATGGCAAGCCGATCATCATTACAGAAATTGGCATGGACTACAATCAGGCTACAGCAGCTAAAAGCTTTATTACGGATATTAAAAACAAGGTGAGGAATATCTCAGGAGGAAGAGGACAGGGCGTGTTTTATTGGGAGCCTCAAGCCACTCCGGGTTATAATGGCGGTTATAGTAAAGGCGCTTGGAATTCCAATATGAGACCAACCATTGCGCTCGAGGGATTTATTAACTAAACTGGAGCAGTAAGCATAAGAAAAGCCTTTGCGTGACTAACGGCAAAGGCTTTTCTTATATTTATAATCTTTTCGCCAAGCTAATGGCGATAACCAAACCTTAATGCAAAATCGTTCCAGACTGCCCGCGGCAGATGCTGAACTGGACAATTTCCAAAGCATCAGCAGGCTCTAAAAGCTCAATCCCATCGCGAAGTACAATTTTGGTATCCAGCTCTTCTGATGTTAGAAATTGAAACATTTCAGGTGCCAGACGTTCCACAATCGTTGCGAGTTTAACTGTTTCCATATCCATCAACAACACCCCAATCCATAAGTTTAAAGTGTTACAAAAGAAAGAAAACATGTTTTATAAAGATGCTTGGAATGCCTCTATTATACCACAAAACTTCCAAAATAACACATTATCAAGCACTTAGTTTTCACGGATTTTTCTAAATTCGCCGATAACGGCAACGGTTTCTACAATGTTGACAAATGCGTACTGATCGATGCTTTTTACTTGCTTTTTCAAATCTGCCAGCTCATAGCGCGTACGTACAGTCATTAGCATGTCTCGATCATTTGAAGTAAAGGCTCCTCGTGTTTTAATAACGGTAATGCCTCGCGGATGATTCAAGAGCTGCTTAAGCATCGCATCTGTTTGCGTTGTGATAATGAATACAGTCACCTTCAGATGCTTAATGTGGATAAGATCAATGATTTTGCCAGTAACAAATATAGATACGAGAGAATACATGGCAAGCTCAAAGTCGTGAGTGAACAATATGTGAAGAGCAACGACAAGACCATTGAGTGAAGTGAGAATAATCCCTACAGGCAAATCTTTTTTCATCGTAACAATCGAAGCGACAATATCAAAGCCACCAGTTGAACCTCCGAACCGCAACGCGATGCCGCTTGCTAGTCCAACCGCAATTCCGCCATATACCGCTCCTAAGAGGACGTCATCAGCAAGTGGATGAACAGGAAGAATTTGCATGAACAACGATGAGGTTAAAACCGAATAAACGCTCCAAATAATAATTTTTTTTCCTAGTACAAACCATCCCCAGATTAAGACAGGTAAATTCAAGACGAGGTACAGCCATCCGATATTGCTTTTTGTGATATAACCAATAACCATCGCGAGGCCGGATATGCCTCCACTTAGCAATTCCAGCGGGATTAGCAGCATGTTGAAGCCAAATGCAAGCAGTATTGAACTAAGCGTCATCCATATGAAATTCGTAATAATTTGCTTTTTGCTAAAGGTGTAAGCAGCCATAATTTCTAATCACTCCTATGTATAATCAAAGGTGTAACGTACTACTATATTATAGTGTTGAAACGTTGGCTAGTATTCATATGTAAAACTGTGGTATAATAGCTAAGACGTTTTTTAGAGGCTTTAAAATAGAAGGAGTATGAGAAAAGTTTGAAAACATTTGCTGAATTTGGCTTGGAACCAAAAGTGTTGCAAGCAATTACAGAGCTTGGATTTGAGGAATCAACACCGATACAAGATAAAGCGATTCCGATTGCGTTAACTGGTAAAGACTTAATTGGCCAAGCTCAAACAGGTACGGGTAAGACCGCAGCGTTCGGGATTCCGCTCATTAACAAAATCCCGGTAAACGAAGAGCGCATTGTTGCGCTAATTATGACCCCAACTCGTGAGCTGGCAATTCAAGTTTCAGAAGAAATCGGAAAGCTTACGAGATACAAAGGACTTCGTTCCTTGCCAATTTATGGTGGACAAGAAATCGGCCGCCAAATTCGCGCTCTGAAAAAGAGACCGCAAATTATTATTGGAACACCAGGACGTTTGTTGGATCATATCAACCGTAAAACGATTCGTCTTGAGGATGTACAAACTGTCGTGCTTGATGAAGCAGATGAAATGCTGGATATGGGCTTCATGGAAGATATCCAAAACATTCTGAAGCAAGTACCGGATGAGCGTCAAACGATGCTGTTCTCAGCAACGATGCCTGCTAATATCCAACGCTTGGCACAACAGTTTTTGAAGGAGCCTGAGCATGTATCTGTCATTCCAAAGCAGGTAACAGCTCCATCTATTGAGCAATCTTACATTGAAGTGCATGAGCGTCAAAAGTTCGAAGCGCTTAGTCGTTTGCTTGATATGGAATCTCCAGAGCTAGCTATTATTTTCGGTAGAACGAAGCGTCGTGTTGATGAGCTGAGCGAAGCTTTGCAAAAACGCGGCTACGGTGCAGATGGTCTGCACGGTGATTTATCTCAAAATCAACGGGATGCTGTTATGCGCAAATTCCGTGATGGCAGCATTGATGTGCTTGTAGCTACTGATGTGGCTGCTCGAGGACTCGATGTATCGGGTGTAACCCATGTTATTAACTTCGACCTCCCACAAGACCCAGAAAGCTACGTACACCGTATTGGACGTACTGGCCGTGCTGGTAAGGAAGGTAAAGCGTGGACGTTTGTAACACCTCGTGAGATGGATCATTTGCATTTTATCGAGCGTATTACTCGTCAACGTATGGTTCGCAAACCATTGCCAACGTTGAGTGAAGCGATTGAGGGCAAACAGCGTCTAACGGCTGAACGTGTCATTGATATCGTTGAGAATGGTGATTTCTCCGAATACAAAGGCCTTGCCATTCAAATGCTGGAGCAATATGATTCCGTGCAAATGCTGGCAGCAGCACTGAAGCTGCTTACAGGCGATAAAAAAGAGGTTGAAATCGAGCTTACTCCAGAGGAACCGCTTCGCGCTAAAAAACGCAGACCGGACATTCGTTCGAATGGCCGTCCGTTCCAACGTAGTGGCGGTGGCAATTATCGTGGTGGCAGCGGCTCTAGAGACCGTGATCGTCGCTCTAGCTATAGAGGTGGCGAAGGCAATAAGGATGGTCGCAGCAGCTACTCAAAAAGAAGTGAAGGTCGCAGCAGTGAGGGACGTTCTGATCGTCGTCCTCGTGCTAATTCTTCTTCAAGAAGCGAGTAAAAATGGAAAAGTCCGTGCTGCCTACGGGCAGCACGGACTTTTTCTACATATTCATTTTATGCTAGTTCTGATTAGTATCCATAACCATAGCCGGAACCAAATCCGAATGTTGCAACAATGATTACAAGAAGGATGAATAGAACTAGAATCCAAGCAGCGAAACTACCGCCGTATCCACCACCACAATTGTTGTATGCTGCGTTGCCCATATTAGCAACCTCCTTTAAGTTTTCTTGTTGGGGAACATACCATATACTATGCTGTAGCTTATAGATGGTTTAGACCAATACCCAGATTAATCAATTTTGGGCTAATATCACCACTTTACTTTCGATAAAATGGAGGCGTATTCAATGGAACCTAGAGGCGTTATGGGTGGAATATATCGACTAACTGAATGGATTATGCGATTATCTGTAATTAATCTGCTATGGATATTGTGCGGGGCGCCGTTTTTTATCTTTTTCTTTATGAGCTTTATCTCCTTATTGAATGGTAATGTCCCGGAAGATCAAATGCTCAGCTTTATCCAAACAGCATGCTTGACACTAGGTGTATTGGCTCCCTTTACGTTTTTCCCGTCAACTGCAGCAATGTTTGCTGTCGCTCGAAAATGGGTAACGGGAGAGGGCGACGTCCCGATGTTCAAAACGTTCTTTAAAGGTTATAAAGAAAACTTCAAGCAAAGTATGCTTGGTGGTCTTATCTATACGATACTTATTGTTATTCTAGTCGTTGATTACTACTTCTTTGTTAACAGTGGAAGCGGTCAAATTATCTCCGGTATTTTTATTGGTTTGCTTGTGCTTGCTGTCGTATCACTGTTGAATTTCTTCTCGATGCTTGTACATTACCATATGAAAACGTTCCAGCTCATTAAAAACTCGATTCTGATTACGATCGGTAAGCCACTACGCTCAATTACGTCAGCGATTCTAGTTGGTTTTATCTTGTTCATGAGCTTCACGCAATTCACATGGTTGCTAATGTTCTTTACTGGTAGCTTGATTGCGGCTGTGTCGTATTGGAACTTTAACCTTATTTATACAAAGCTTCAGCAACAGCTGGAAGATATGAAGAAAAACGAAGAAGAAGAAGTCGAGATTGCGGCAGAAATGGATCGAGAGGATCTGGTTAAGTCAGATTATAAAGAATCCAAATAATTACAGGCGTGTTTTCGTTTACTTTTCATTGAAATCGGTCTATAATGACAATACATCCTGCGATGTGCGTCTCGGCTCAGCGTTGTTTTGAACCAATGGCTGTTTCACGGGAGTTCAATATGATTACGTGGCTGACCTGCCCAGCATTGGGACTTCAAAAGCGTAAATGCGAACACCCACCTGCGAGAGCGGGTTCAGAAACATTTTGAGCTTAACGGCATATGCGGGTTGTCATACTTAGATCGAGAGCGATTAACTGGCGGAAGCCAGCGAAAGCTCTTTTTTCATGGATAAAAACATGGTATCATGATAGAGAGTTAGACAAGAGGGGGAGATCACTGTTGTTAAAACGCACCTTAGTTGGTTTGATAAGAAGCTATGAGGGAACAGGTGATAAGGCGAAGGATCCTGCATTAAAATCACACGTATATAAGCTCTCTAGAGAAAAAGCGTGGGAAGAAGTAGTTTCCACACTGAAAAAAATGCAAGGATACAAGCTTCTTCACGAGGTACAAAGCGTTGGAGAAATCGTTCTAGAAAAGCGTACGATGTTTGGTAGAACGATGGATATTACGGTCTCTGTCATCAGCGTAGATCCGTTGCGTTCTGCAGTTGATATTTATTCAGCATCCAGAGGTTCTCTTGGAGATTTGGGCTCTAATTACCGTGTTATATTAGATATCTATCGCGTGCTTGATAAAAAGCTTGGCGCTTATAAGTTAAATAATGTGTAATTAAAAAAGCGAGGAAGGGTAATCCTTCACTCGCTTTGTTTCCAATTACACAAGCTGTTGAACAGCAGCAATCGCAGCATCGTAATTTGGATGGTTGCTCATCTCTTCCAAGTATTCGACGTATTGAATGACGTTATTTTCATCCAGTACAAAGATCGAACGCATATCAAGAGCAAATTCCTTTATGTACACACCGTATGCTAGACCGAAGTTATTGTCTTTGTAATCAGACAGCATTACTACGCGATCTACACCAGCTGCACCACACCAGCGCGCTTGAGCAAATGGAAGGTCTGCACTAACAGTTAGTACAACAACCTTATCGCCTAGTGATGCAGCGGCTTCGTTGAATTTGCGAGTTTGTGCTTCACATACGCCTGTGTCGATGGAAGGAATTACGCTAATAAGCTTCACTTTGCCTTCATAATCCTGAAGCGTCACATATTCACCTAGTGATTTGGTTAATGTGAAGTCTGGTGCTTTGTCACCAACGTTTAATTGCGGTCCAACTAATGTAATCGGATTGCCTTTAAGTGTAGCAACACCTGTACGTTCTTGAGCCATGAAAAAAACCTCCTTAAATTTCGATGCATTACGTACATATTATAAACGTTACAATTTGGCTTGTCCAATCGCCTCAAGTAAGGAGGATCACAATGATTTTTTTAAGATATGAGAGCTTTAAAGGATATTTGCGAAATTACCCTGTGACAGCTGCAATTGCATCGTTGTGTATCGTATATTATTTCATTACCGCGGTAATGGGTAATCCTGGTATGGGGAGTGATGCATATCGCTTCGGTGCTTTTTATACAATCGCTGATGTCGACCCATGGGGGTTGACGGAACCATGGCGTTATATTACGTCAATCTTTATGCATGCTGATTTTGGTCACTTGTTTCGGAATATGATGATGCTAATCATTTTTGCGCCTCCGCTTGAATATGTGATGAAGAGTAAGAGATATGTATGGTTTTATCTGTTTTGCGGCATAGGAGGCAATGCATTATCGGCATTGATTAGCAATATTAATGGAGATAGTCACCTTTCGGTTGGTGCTTCAGGAGCCATTTTCGGCGTATTTGGGGCCTACTTCTTTCTAGCTATGTTCCGCAAGCGTCTGCTGGATGCAGCTTCGATACAGACGATTTATATTATTCTAGGGATCAGTTTAATTACGACGTTCGTCATGCCCGCCATTGATGTTTGGGGGCATATTGGCGGATTTGCAACAGGTTTTATGCTGTATCGATTTTTTGATCAGTTACAATTAATGAAGCTTCAGAAAAAGAGATAATGTAATAGTAGGAGAGAGCTAATCTTATGGAATTGCGACAGCTTTATTATTTTGTAAAGGTGGCGAAAAAAGAACACGTAACACAAGCCGCTGAGGAGCTTCATGTTGCACAATCAGCAGTGAGTAGACAGATTCATCAGCTAGAAGAGGAACTGGGTGTGAAACTGTTCGTACAAAAGGGAAGAAATTTGCAACTCACGCCGGTAGGTCAGCTTTTCTTACGTAGAGCTGATGAGATATTGAGGGATTTGGAACGTGCAGTTCAGGAAATTCATGAGTTTCTTGATCCTGAAAAAGGTGAAATTCGTCTAGGGTTTCCTCATAGTCTTGGAATTTCACTTGTTCCACAAGTTGTTGCAGCATTCAGGTGTCATAATCCTGACGTTAGATTTCGATTTAAACAAGGGATGTACCCTTCGTTGATTCGTGATTTGATCAAAGGGGAAATTGATCTGGCGTTTATTTCGCCGGTACCTAATGACATTGAGCAAGTAACGGGGAAAGTGCTTATTACCGAAGAATTGTTCGCGATATTTCCAAGCAATCATCCGCTTGCAAACCATGAGCAAATTAGGCTGGATGAACTGAAAAACGATCCGTTTATTATGTTTAGTGAGGGTTATTCCTTGAGATCACTCGTTATTAATGCTTGTGAACAAGCAGGCTTTACACCGAATATCGCATTTGAGGGAGAGGAAACAGAAACGATTCGCGGCCTGGTTGCGGCAGGTATGGGGATTAGCTTACTGCCTAAACTTGCAGTTGAATATATTGCCCCGCTCCCGATCTCGATAGTTAAGGTGGTTGACCCAGTCGTCACGCGAAATATTGGTTTGATCCACCGAACAAATGAAAAGCTGCCGTTAGTTGCTAAAGTGTTCTATAATTTCTTAATGAATTACTTTTCCAATTATACAAAGTAATAGGACTGAGAAATAGATAATAACAAAAAAAAGGTTGGGCGAGCTCGCCCAACCTTTTTTGCATTTTAGAAAAATGAAGTGGTGAATGTCCGCTCACCTTTAATCGATTATGAGTGAGTGTCCACAATCCCTATTCGCGGTTTTGAGTAAAGATCAACACGAAGCGAATAAGCTCGATAAGTGACAATAGGGCAGCTGCTACGTAAGTAAGAGCGGCTGAATTTAGTACTTTTGCCACGCCTCTTTCTTCATCCGTTCGAATAAAGCCTTCCGAGATCATAATATCACGTGCGCGATTACTAGCGTTGAATTCAACCGGCAGTGTAATAAGCTGGAAGATTACAGTAACTGCGAAGAAGATTACACCAATCTGTGCAAGACCGAAGGCTCCGAATAAAAATCCTGCAAGTATCAAAAATGGCGCGACTCCAGATGCAAAGTTCACAATCGGGAATATTTTATGACGCGCAACCAAGAATGGATACGATTGTTGATGCTGGATCGCATGACCGACCTCATGGCAGGCTACTGAGATAGCGCTAATGGAACGTTCGTAGTAAACAGGTTCTGACAGTCGCACTACGCGATTGATCGGGTCGTAGTGGTCTGTAAGGGCGCCTGCGACTGGTTCGATAGGAACATCATGCAAGCCATTGTTATCAAGCATTCTTCTTGCAGCCTGATAGCCCGTTAAACCGCTTGATGTTTCTACGGTTGACCATTTTTTGAAAGTACCCTTAACTTTGAATTGTGCCCAAATTGTTAATGCGAAAGCGAGTATTAACAATATGTAGATCATGTTACATTCCTCCATATGATGTTAATGAGTACGTCTTCGAGATAACACATCTGAATAAAGGACTACATAAGAGAGCCTTTATTCATTAGGATCATCAGCGCCTCCATACACGCTGCAGTTTGAGGCAGCAAGCGCGTATACAGATGCTTTGCCTGCTTGGGCTTCAACTGATCCAGAACAGGCTCGAGCTGCTTTACTTCTCGCTGCAAAGCGGAAAGCTGCTTCTCTAAATCAGAGAGTTTTTGCTTGATTTCCTGCTTTGGAGAAATATGATCCCATTGCTCAAGAATGCTTCTTATCTCTTCTAACGTATATTTATCTTTTTTCAATGATTCAATACGTTCTAATCGCTGTAAGGTTTCAACATTATATAGACGATAATTCACATTCGACCGCTTAACAGGCATGATAAGACCAATGGAGGTATAGTAGTCAATTGTACGAGCGCTAATATTAGCCAGCTTTGATAATTCTCCAATGCGATAAAGCGTAGCCTCTGTCAATTCCTTTCACCGTCCTTTCTAATGTAACTTATCTAATTTTAATAGGAAATAGGTTGAAACGTCAAACATGTTTGATGACAACTTATATACTATTTCCGTGTAAAGAAGTATTATATAATAATGAAAGAAAAAGTTGTAGTTTCTATATTTATTGGTTGAAATGAAGCTGAAGCTAGTCCTTGTTAACTATAATAGTGTGAATACCGGCATATTTCATGTTAGGTATTTAGAATCATTGTGCTTCGATAACAAAAGTGTGCAAAAAATGCAAACTTGAATACAGAAAATATATTCAATCCGCTCATTCTGAAGTATATAATGACATTAATTCTTGCGAATGATGTTAGAAAACATTACACTGAGGAGTGGTAATCATGGTTAAGAAAACATTACTAGCTTTGGGACTGATTTCAATGATCTTCCCGCTGGCAGCTTACGCAACAGAGGCTGACATTGCCAACTTAACGATCGGACTGGATTCACTTTGGATTATGTTGGCGTTCATCTTAGTACTACTTATGCAAGGGGGATTTATTTTACTAGAAGCTGGTTCAACTCGCATGAAGAATGCCGGCCACGTTGCTGGTAAAACCATTTTCACAGTAGCATTAGCTGCACTTGTTTATTGGGCAGTTGGTTATGGTATCGCATTTGGTACTAGTGGTATTAATGCATTTATCGGTTGGGGAGAATTTTTCTTTAACCCGGCAACAGCAGTGCTTGAAGGGGAAGATTTCCCATCAGCTGTATTCTTCCTGTTCCAATTAGCTTTCGCAGCAATTTCTCTATCCATCGCTTGGGGCGGATTTGCTGAGCGCGCGAAGCTAGGCGCTTATATCGTATTTACATTATTCTATGTATCGTTTATTTACCCAATTGTAGCACATTGGATTTGGGGCGGCGGCTGGTTGGCTGACCATGGTGCGCAAGACTTTGCAGGATCTACAGTTGTTCACTTGTCGGGTGCAGTTGCAGCGCTTGTAGCTACCATTCTACTTAAGCCACGTATCGGTAAATTTAATAAAGACGGTTCTCCAAATGAAATTCTAGGTCACAACCAAGTTTACACTGCACTTTCTGTACTATTGCTATGGGTAGGCTGGTTCGGCTTTAATGCTGGTTCGACTGTAGCAATTGGCGATGGTTTCTTCGCGTACGTTGGTTTCACTACAATGCTTGCAGCTGGTGCTGGTGGTGTAGCTGCACTATTGATTTCTTGGGCAGTAAGCGGCAAGGCAGATATTACAACGACATTGAACGGTGTGCTTGCAGGTCTGGTAGCGATTACTGCATCATGTGCTTTCGTAGAGCCTTGGGCTGCTGTTATTATCGGTTTGATCGCAGGTGTTCTTGTATTCTACAGCGTTAAAATGTTCGAAAAACTTAAAATTGATGATCCAATTTTTGCACTATCTGTTCACGGTATGGCTGGTATCTGGGGTACATTGGCTAACGGTATCTTCGCAACACAAGAGCTTGCTGATAAAGTAGGTGTTGGTCAAGGTGGTTTGATCGACACAGGCAGCTTCAAGCAGCTTTGGGTACAAATTGAATCGGTAGTGTTTGCAGGAATCTTCGTCGCTGTTGCTTCCTTCATCGTACTAGGTATTATGAAGGCTGTTATGGGCTTCCGTGTAACAGAAGAGCAAGAGATTGTAGGTCTTGACCTTTCTGAGCATGGCGTATATGGTTATCCTGAACAAATGAGCAAAACAGAAAAAGCTTAATTGATGTTCAATACAATATGCTAGGAGTCGATGGCGTTGGGAGTTGGAACATTTACTAAGCTGAAAAACGACATTTTGAATGCAGATCAACTTCCGCAGCTACGAAGCTTACGAGATCAATTTCAACTGTCAATCCAGCAAAATGAGCAGCTGCATAAGGACTCTATCGCTGAATTGAACAATTTGATAAATGATATTCACGATGCTTTGATCGTAAAAACCATTTCACTAGCAGAAATACGTATGGTAGGAGAAGGACTGGGTCCTCCTCCTGCCTCGTATTCGTATTTACTGCTTGGAAGCGCAGGGCGTAGCGAGCAAACGATGGCTAGCGATCAGGATAGTGCGCTTATTTATGAAGATCATACAGCTTCAGAAAAAACGAAGGCGTATTTTCTCACCTTTACGCAATATGTTGTTTCTATGCTGATGGAGCTTGGTTATCCGCCATGTGATGGAAAGGTTCAAAGCAATGAAAGCATGTGGTGTCAGTCGGAGAGCGAATGGAAAGAAAAGCTGGAGCAGTGGTTTCAGGATGCCGATTGGGAATCTGTTCGCTATTTACTGATCGTAGCTGACGCAAGATGTATTGCAGGAGATGATTTACTGTTCAATCGAATTCGTACGTTTTTTGAGCAGGGGCTTGTGCGTTACACGAATATGTTGGAGCGCATGATTGAGAATACGGTTCAGCACAAAGTTGTAGTCGGCATATTTGGTCAATTTATTACGGATCGTTATGGTGATCATGTTGGAAGCATTGATGTGAAGTATGGCTCCTATATCCCTATCGTTAATTCAGTCAGATGGCTGTCACTGAATGCAGCGATTTCAGAAACTTCAACGCTTTCCAGATTGGAAAAGCTTAAAGAACGCGGTCAGTTTTCTGAAGAGGATTACGAAAAATATCGTAAGGCATTTTTACAAATGCTCTCATTAAGATTACTCGCAGGCTATCATGAAGAAGATGGGATGTATAAGGGCTATAGTAAGTTAAATCCGAAAAGGTTAGACTCTGACGAGATAAAAAGATTGAAGAGAAATCTAAGGTACGGGAAAGAAGTTCAAAAGCTAGTTTTGAAGGAAATGGCGAGGCATAAGTAGGCGGTGTAATGGATGAAGGAGCCTAATGGCGTTGGTAGAATGTGGAACTTATATAAGATGGGTGGTTTTACGCCTGCGATTGCCTCAATGTTAGGCTCGCAGCATGCCCAACAAATGGCGCAAATACGAAATATGAACCGTTCTCAACGCAAGCTGTCGGAGCTGGATATGAATCTGACGGATCTTGAAATTGTAGTGTTTGATTTGGAGACGACCGGATTTAGTCCTGCTAACGGTGATGAAATTATTTCTTTTGGCGCCGTTGCTGTTCGTGGTGGGCAAGTGATTGAAGAAGAGAGCTTTTACTCCTTAGTGAATCCCAAGCGCATGATTCCACCGGCTATCATTGAATTAACAGGCATAACGAATGAAATGGTGGAGGATGCACCAGACCTTATTCAAGTGCTGAGCTCATTTATGCAATTTATCGGCAGACGTGTATTAGTGGCACACGCTTCTGGTCATGACAAGCAATTTCTCAATCAAGCACTGTGGAAAACGTCAAAAATAAGCCTCAATCACCGTGTTATTGATACGATGATGCTGGCCAAATGGCTGGAGCCAGGACTGCCACAATATGATCTGGATACGTTGCTTAATCGGCATCACATACCAATTTCCAATCGTCACCATGCCTTATCAGATTCTTTAATGACGGCTCAATTATGGCTGGAGTATATGCAAAAAATTAATGGCCGAAAAAATATCAATACGCTTGGAGATCTCTACGCGTATTTAAGTCAGCACTAATGGAAAGTCTATGAATCGATTCTTTGAACGTCGGTAGAATCGAATTTGTGGGCTTTCTTTTTGATTAAAACCGATGATTGCATACAGCATGTGTTGATCAAAGAATCCATTCATATCGGCCTCAGAAGGTAGAGGTTGCTCATGAGGATGAGAATGAAAGATGCCAACGACCGACAGGTTCAGTTTGGATGCATGAAAATAGTAGTGGACCCATTGCTCAGCATCAAACGTAAAGGCGTATACTCGACTGTGATGTCTATTGGCAATAGGCTGCATCACTGTTATTGTGTCACTGCCGATAGGTGCAAGCAGCAGTCCGCATGCTTCTTCAGGGAGCTGTTGAAGCGCGTAGTCGATAAGCTGTTGCCTGCAGGTTGATGAGATTGTTGTTACAGCTTGCATCAGTTCTACTCCTTTATTATGCTATTGTGGATCATATCCTATCGCTAGTATAGCAAAGTTGCGATTCGCATACACTAATGACAAGAGTTGTACGAAACTTGAAGCATCCAGTGCTTCCGTGATAGTATGAAAAGAGTAATTGACAGAGGAAAGGGCAGACTATGAAAAAAATTTTCCCATTGCTAGTTGTTGCGCTATTTCTTAGCGGATTTGCAGTATATGAATATATCCAAACGAACAATCAAGGCTCTAATCGCGCTGTAAGCCACGCATCTCAAGAATTCAAGCCGAAAGCAGGCGAGCTTTCGTTTCCTAACGAACTGCCGAATTTGGAGGAGGCCGCTGTAAGCTTTGGTGGAGAGCAAACAGGCAAGCTGCAGCTTGTTAACTTTTGGGCTTCATGGTGTGGGCCATGTGAGCTTGAAGCGCCGGACCTGCAAAAGCTGCATCTGAAGTATGGGGACAAGCTGGCTTTATACGGTGTAAATGCGACTGACACAGATAATGAGCGTCAAGCTAGGAAATTTGTAGAAGATTATGGGTTCACATTTGAGGTGTTGTTTGATCGTGATGGAGATATTACAAAGCTATACCGGGTGAATACTTTTCCGACCAGCTTCTTAATTGATGAGCGTGGGGTCATTAAAGAGCGGATTAATGGCGTTATCACGCTGGAGCAGTGGGAAAAGATAATAGATTCTTACTTGGTTAATACGTAGCTTAAAAAGGCGTGAGAGTCCTCTCACGCCTTTTGTGTTGCCAAGTTATATATTATTCTTAAATATTGGTTAATCCAACATAATCCTGGGCTTGGGAAGCCTGATTAGGCGTCTCAACATTCACTTTTTGCAAACTCAGCAGTGCATAATGGAAGCTATCAACAATGGCTGCCCAACTGGCGTCAATAACGTTGCCGGATAGTCCGACCGTATTCCAGCTGTTTTGCTTGCCCGTTGATTCTACGAGTACGCGTACTTTTGCAGCAGTTGCATCGGTCTCATCAATGACGCGCACTTTATAATCCGTTAAGTATACGTGTTCAATATCCGGATATTGTTGAGCTAAAGCTTTACGCAGTGCTGTATCAAGCGCATTAACCGGACCATTGCCCTCTGCTACGGTGTAAATCTGCTGTCCGTCGATGTTGATCTTGACAACTGCCTCAGATACAATGTGCTCCTGCTTGCGTTCTGTGTTAACCTTGTAGGATTCAACCTGGAATGCAGGCTTCCAATCGCCAAATGCTTTTCGGAGCAGCAATTCAAGAGAGGCATCAGCTGCTTCAAATTGGTAGCCCTCATGCTCAAGCTGCTTGATATGATCCATAATTTGTTTCGTTTTTTCGTTGTTGGTGTTTACATTCAGACCAAGAACGGCTGCTTTCGAAATAATATTGCTTTGTCCAGCAAGCTCTGAAACCAAGACACGTTGTTTGTTCCCAACCAATTCGGGCACAATATGCTCGTACGTTTTGGAATCCTTCATAATAGCTGATACATGAATGCCGCCCTTATGAGCAAATGCAGCATTGCCGACATAAGGTTGTCCGACTGGCATATGGACATTGGCGATCTCGCTAATGTAACGCGCAGTGTTCGTCAGCATAGAAAGCTGATCAGCAGGCAAAACATCGTAATTCATTTTCAATTGAAGATTAGGGATGATCGAGCACAGATTGGCATTGCCGCAACGCTCTCCATAGCCGTTAATCGTACCTTGAACCTGAGTAGCACCCGCCCCAACTGCTGCTAGTGTGTTGGCCACTGCAAGCTCGCAGTCATTATGCGTGTGAATCCCGATTGGCATATCGAGCTCAGCTTTTACTCGTTTTACAATTTCAGCGATCTCATTTGGCATTGTACCGCCATTCGTATCACATAACACGAGCCAGTCAGCGCCGCCATCCTTGGCTGCCTTCAATGCTGCTAATGCATATTCAGGATTGTTTTTATATCCATCAAAAAAATGCTCTGCATCATACATGGCTTCCATGCTATTGCGCTTCAAAAACGCGAAAGATTCTTGAATCATCGCCAGATTTTCTTCAAGTGAGGTCTGAAGGGCGATGTGCACGTGGAAATCCCACGCTTTGCCGACGAGTGTAGCAGCTGGAACCCCAGATTCTACAATTTTAAGCAAGTTTGCATCATGCTCAGCTACACTGTTTTTACGTCTTGTGCTGCCGAATGCCGTAAGCTTGGCATTCAAATTTAGTGACTTTACACGCTGGAAAAATTCAATATCCTTGCCGTTACTACCTGGATTGCCGCCTTCAATATAATGAACGCCTAATTGATCAAGCTTTTTGGCGATTTTCAACTTATCGTCTGCAGACAGGCTGATTCCTTCCCCTTGAGTGCCGTCACGCAGCGTAGTGTCAAAAATAAAGATGTTTGATGACATATAAGAAATGCCGCCTCCTTCATTAATAGCCATTGCACAAACCATATTGCCCTATTATAGCACTTTATACCTGCGAAGGGATAGCATGATGTGAAAATATGCATGAATCTAGATTGTTTAACCGCCCTTCAGTAACCACGGATGCAGGAACGCGAACATTTGTGCTATAATTAGGAAAGCTTGGTCGGTATCTATTGTTGATTATATGAATGAGTGCATGAAGAAAGACGGTGAACAGCATGTCAAATGTTCAAGATTATTATCCATCTAATGGTAGAGTCGTGTTGCATCTCGATATGAATGCTTTTTATTGCTCTGTTCACAGTGCTGATGAACCGGAATTGTATAAAGGAAAAGCAACGGCCGTGGCAGGCAGCGTAGAGAAAAGAAAAGGGATAATCGTGACCTGCTCATACGAAGCAAGAGCATTGGGTATCCGAACAGGGATGACCGTAAGAGAAGCTCAGCGAATTGCACCAGATCTCATTCTAATTTCACCTAATTTTGAGCTGTATCGGCAGTATTCAAAAGGATTTATGAAGATTGCGTATCAATATACACCGATTATCGAACAGGTCTCAATCGATGAGTGCTATCTTGATATTACAGGGTCTAAATTATTTGGAACACCGCTGGAAATTGCTCAAATGATTCAAATGAAGATTGCGCAGGAGCTTTGTTTGCCTTGCTCAATCGGCATTGCTCCGAATAAATTGTTGGCCAAAATGGCTTCCGACATGAAGAAGCCTAATGGAATTACGATATTGCGTCGCAGGGATGTACCGGATGTGCTATGGCCTAAGCCGTGCCAAGATTTGTTTGGGATTGGTGCGAAAACATCCGAGAAGCTAAAGAAGCTTCATATTCATAAGATTGGCGAATTGGCAAAGGCTGACGAGCAGCTGTTGCTAAAAACATTTGGCGTCATGGGAAGCTGGCTTAAAGATGCAGCAAATGGTTTGGATCATAGTCCTGTTAAATCGGAGCGTGAGAGGAGCAAATCAATTGGACATACAACAACTTTACCAGCTGATTTAACGCATATCGATGACATAAATCGTGTATTACTAAACTTATCTGATCAAACGACACGCCGACTTCGTCACCAGCGTCTTGTGGCATCCACTGTGCAAATTACAATACGCAGACCCGATATGTCAACGATTACACGGTCTTTTACGCTGCCCACTCCAACCCAAAGCATGGAAGAGGTGTACAAGCATGCTCAACGATTATTTGTACAGCACTGGGCTATGGGTGAGCCAGTAAGACTTTTAGGCGTGACGCTGCAAAACTTAGTGGCCGAAAGAGAGGCTGCGATACAGCTTGATTTATTCAGCTATGAGGAAGAGCCCAAAAAGGAGGCTTTGACAAAGGTAATGGATCAGCTGCGTGATAAATTTGGAGAAGGCGCTGTTTTAACGGCTGGCATGCTGACCGATGATCCTTCCAGCTTGATTCGCAATAAAAAGATACGAGGAACGTCCTTAGAAAAATTAAATAGTATTGATTTCGAATAAGAATAAAACGTAGTACACAACTGCCTGTATAATGTGATATAATAGCTTTTGGTATATATACAGAGTACATGAGTACATGGTAAACTGCTTTGTTGTGATAGAACTTAGGAGGGAATAGCATTGGCTAAATTTACATGGGTTGAAAAAGACACTTGCATTGCTTGCGGTGCATGTGGGGCTACTGCGCCGGACATTTACGACTACGATGATGAAGGGCTAGCCGAAGTGATTTATGACGGTGATAATAACAGAGGGGTTACTGAAATCCCTGAAGATATGTACGAAGATATGCAGGATGCATGCGATGGTTGCCCAACCGACTCCATTCGTATTTCTGATGAACCGTTCAACGCATAAATTGCGTTTTGAAGAAGCAGTGCAGGTACGATTATCTGCGCTGTTTTTTTGTTTATAAAGAAATAACCCAATATTCATTTCAGTGGATTAAAAGAGAAAAGCAAACTTCATTCTTAAAAGCTTCATGAGAACTTTCCTTAATAGGAGCTGCTCATGAAGCTTTCATTATGTACTATGAGAAAATGATCATTAATACAGCTAAGATGACAATGACAGCTCCAGCAGATCCCGCTAACCAATAGATAGCTTTTTTATTAACTTCCTCTTGCTGCTTTTGTTTTATTGTTGCTGGTTTACGTTTCGGTGCGCCCATGCTACTCAACCTTTCTATTCGTAATAGTCTCTATAAGATGTATTGTAATGCAATTGAATTGGACTGGCAATATGAATGCGCTAACAATACAGAATTACCAGTTCCATTACTTTCTTTTTATGAGCAAAAACGATACACTAAAAGATAGAGAACATTTTATGGGAACGGAGTGGACAGTGTTGTTATACAAAAATATATTAAAGCCTTTTTTCTTCAAGATGGACCCGGAAAAAGCTCATCATCTCGTTATTGATGGACTTGCCACTGCTGGTAAAGTACCTGGGGCATGCTCGATCTTACATAGTCTGTACGGCGTGAAGCCTACCTCTGAGCTGAATGTCAATCTGCTCGGCATGCAGTTTATGCATCCAATTGGTCTTGCAGCGGGGCTAGATAAAAATGGAGTTGCAACGGATGGCTTTTCCAATATAGGCTTTGCTTTTGTGGAAGCGGGCACAGTAACCCCTAAACCACAGCCTGGTAATGAACAACCGCGTTTATTCCGGTTGCCTCCGGACGAGGCATTGATTAATCGAATGGGCTTTAATAATAATGGCGCCACCGAGATGGCTCAAGCATTAGAGCGCCGCAAGTTTCATACGATTCCTGTTGCCGTTAATATCGGAAAAAATAAAGCGACAGCCAATGAACTCGCTCATGAGGATTATCGGTCATGTATTCGTACCCTATACGATCATGGAGACTTTTTCGTAGTTAATATTAGCTCACCCAATACACAGGGATTGCGCGACTTGCAGCATGGCAATGAATTACATAATTTGCTCGTTCACGTTTGCGAAGAGATGGATATCCAGGCAGCGCAGCGAAACGCTAAAGTAAAGCCGATTTTTGTGAAAATCGCACCGGATATGACGGATGATCAACTTGCACATACGGTACAAACGATTCAAAACAGCAATATTAACGGGATTATTGCAACAAATACAACGCTGTCTCGCGAAGGCTTATCCCATGCTAATCAAGGCGAGGCGGGAGGATTAAGCGGTACGCCACTGCGTGAGCGCTCCACTGAAGTGATCCGCAAGGTATATCAATTAACGGAAGGCAAACTTCCAATTATTGGATCTGGTGGAATCTTTACAGCCCAAGATGCATACGATAAAATTCGGGCTGGTGCATCTTTGGTTGAGGTTTATACAGCATTAATCTATAAAGGACCAGAATTGCTTCGAGAGCTGACTGCAGGCTTGCAGGAATGCATGCGCAAGGATGGCTTTACGCATATTATGGAAGCAATTGGGGCAGATCATAAATAACGTACAGGAGGCGGCCGAATGGACGGAAGAGATTGGGGTCTATTTTTGCAGCCATACGAGCAGGCAGTAGAAGAGCTAAAAGTGAAATTTAAAACGATGCGAGCCGAACTGAAGAGCCGAGAGGACTATGCGCCGATTGAGTTTGTTACTGGACGTGTTAAACGGGTATCAAGCATTCTAGATAAAGCGAAACGGTTGAATGTTAGCGAAGATCGTCTTCATATCGGCATTGAGGATATTGCTGGAATACGTATTATGTGTCAGTTTGTTGATGATATATATCGAGTGGCATCACTTATTCGCAGTCGTCAGGATTTAAAGCTTGTATATGAGAAGGACTACATTACGAACTACAAAGAAAGCGGCTACCGCAGCTACCATATGATAATAGAATATCCCGTTCAAACGGCATTAGGGCATACGTTGATATTGGCAGAAATCCAAATTCGCACGCTGGCTATGAATTTTTGGGCGACGATTGAACATTCGCTCAATTATAAATATAAAAAGGATTTGCCGGAAGAGGTAAAGTATCGACTACAGAAGGCAGCAGAGGCGGCTAATTTGCTGGATAATGAGATGACAAGCATTCGCAAGGAAATTCTGGACGCACAAATGACCTTTGAAGAAAATTCTAATTGTGTGGCTGCGATTTTATCTGGCATTCAAAAGCTATATTCTTATCATGAAGTAAGACTTGCTGCTCAATATCAAGGAAAATTTAATATAGCGTTTGCTCAAGAGGATTACGATGCCCTTGAGCAGATATCTGTGGAGCTAACGGCTGATATCGCCCAAGCACGGAAAAACAAGGCTTATTTGGATTAACTGTAACGAGTAAGGCAGAAAAAAATCACCGAGTCTCGAAAACGAGCTCGGTGATTTTTGGTTTCAACGCGAGTTAATGCTTGAACTGCTGGTCGATTGCCGCCTTGATTTCTTCAAGGCTGTTACCCGAATCGGACATCTCGACGGCGAGCTGCAGCTCTTGCTTGCATATGCCGCACGTAGTACTATGATCGGTCCAGGTGACTGAGCCATCATCCAGCTGCTCGATTAGATAGCACCTGAGCAAAGAATCATGGGGCTCGTCAATGTCTGTCCCCTCCATGCATCCGCAATAGCATGGCAGCCCGCTTAAGTGATGGGCATGCTCAATTACTTCACCATAAAGCGATCTAGTCAGATCGGTATGATTATCGAGAAATTGAGGCAGCTCTTCAGCAGAAGCGGTTGTCTCCCACGTTTCAGAGCCAACCATATGAACATGGCTTTCCTTGTCGCTTAAGCTGCAAGCAGCCAGCAGCGTGATCAGCGCGAATCCTAGCAGAAACAGATACATTACGCCAGAAAGCTTGGATGAAGGCTTTTCAGAAAGCTGCTGCTGCTGATTCATATCGTCAACGTTCATTTCATTCATAATGCCACCATGTTATCCTTTGTATTTTTCAAAGAATGCTCGGAAATCCTCTAAGGTAGCGCCTTGTCCAGAACCTTCTGCTGACACTCCGCCAACGATACGTTCTTTTTCAACACCATCCTCGAAGTAAATGAGTGTAGGAGTAAACTCGACATTATACTTGGCTTGATATTCAGGGAATTCTAGCAGATTAAATTGATTCAGCTCAACTCCAAGCTCGTTGACGATTGGCATAATTTGAGGAGTTGTTTCCTTGCAATAAATGCAAGTGGATGAAAACATGTAAACGATGAAATCTTCTTTGTTCTCGACCTTTTCATCAAGCGCTGCTGGTAATATAATATTCTGGTAATTCTCATCATTCAGCTGAGCACGAGTAGCAGGGTTAAGCTCACTTGTTGGTTTGCCGTATAGAGGGTTGTCCTGTTGCAGGTTGCCAAGCGCAAATATGCCCACTAACAATACTACGACAACACCGATGTAAATAAAGACCATATTGCTTTTTTTCTTTTTTCTCTTGTTGTTCACTGACATATTACCTCCGTCTAAATTGGATTAGGAGTGATATAAGATTAGGGCTCTTACTTTTTTATATTATACACTAAATTTATAGTAGAGGAAATTTTTCTGCTAGTATTGGAGGACGCGAATGAAGCTAAATTTACCAAAATTGTTTGTTGACAAAATGAAGCTGCTTTTAGGAGAGGAATATGAGCGTTTTCTAGCATCCTATAATGAAGAACGTTTTTACGGACTGCGCATCAATGAATTAAAAATTAATGCTGCAACATGGCTGGAGCAAACCGATATGAAGCCTTATTTGCAGCAAATTCCGTGGTGTGCCAATGCGTTTTACTATACAGATGATGTTCGACCAGCCAAGCATCCGCATTATCACGCGGGCTTATATTATATACAAGAGCCAAGTGCGATGGTTCCTGTCGAACTGCTTGATGTGAAGCCTGGACATCGTGTACTTGATTTATGCGCTGCACCTGGCGGGAAGTCAACGCAAATTGCTTCTAAGCTGCAAGGCGAGGGCATTCTAATTACAAATGATATAGCTACGGAACGAACGAAGCCGTTAGCTAAAAATATTGAACTGGCTGGCGTTCGAAACGCAGTGGTGTTAAATGAGCACCCAGCCAATATTGCCCAAAAATTTGGAGAGTGGTTCGATCGGATTTTAATTGATGCTCCTTGCTCTGGGGAAGGGATGTTCCGCAAGAGTCCATCGATGGTCGAAGAATGGGAATCCTATTCTGTAGAACGCTGCTCCACGATGCAGCGTGAGATTTTGGATGAAGTAGCACAGATGCTCGCCCCGGGTGGGCGCATGGTCTATTCTACTTGTACATTTTCACCTGAGGAAAATGAGGAGCAAATCGCAAGATTTATTGCTCGTCATCCGGACTTCAGCGTGGTGCCGATAGAACCGCGGTGGGGCTGGGCAAGCGGTAATCCGCAGTGGGTATCTTCCGAAGCAGGAGCCGAGCTGAGTAAGGAACAGCTTTTATCCATAGCAAGAACGGTACGGTTATGGCCGCACCGAACGAAAGGCGAGGGGCATTTTGTTGCTGTTCTCATGCGTCAAGGGCAGCCATCGGATAGGCCGCAGTCTGTCGAGCCGACCCAGCTAAGCATTGATTGGTCAGGCATTACAATGCAAGACCATAAAACGTATGATAAAGTAAAGGGCAAGGCAAAGCCTAAGGGCAAGCCCGTGAAAGTAAAAGGTGCAAAGGTTGAGGAGCTCGATTGCGAGTCAATCTGGCAGCAGTTCCAGCTGGAGAACGTGCAGCTTACAGGCAACGGGCAGCTTCGTGCAGTGATGTTTGGCAGCAGAGTTTACTTGCAGCCAGAGGAGCTCCCTAGTTTGGAGGGCTTAAAAGTGATTCGAGCAGGATGGCTAATTGGAGAGATGAAGCGCAATAAATTTGCACCATTTCACCCTTTAGCGATGGCATTAAGGCCACGTGAGGCGGCACGAGTTCTTTCATTGTCGGCAGACGATGAACAGCTGCTTCGTTATTTAAGAGGAGAGACAATTTTTGTTGAAGAACAGCAGCTGCAATTCAATGCTTCCGTGAAGAAAAATGGCTACGTGCTTATATGTGTGGATCAGTTTCCGGTTGGATTTGGAAAATATTTGGATGGTATGATTAAAAATGAGCTTCCTGCGGGTTGGAGGATGATGTAAGTGAGTGAAAGGCTTCGTTTGGATAAACTGCTGGCGCATGCAGGGTTTGGCACACGTAGTGAAATAAAAAAAGCAGTAAAGGCCGGAAGAGTGTATGTCAATGATCAGAAGGCCAAGGACAGCGGCCATATCGTTGATCCGGATGCGGATACCGTCACATTTGACGGGGAGCTTGTAAGCTATCGTTCTGTCGTATATCTGATGATGAACAAGCCTCAAGGGGTGATTTCCGCCACGGAGGATGGACGCGAGCGAACAGTTATCGACCTGCTACAGCCGGAGGACAAGCTGTTGAAGCCGTTCCCGGTTGGACGTCTTGACAAAGACACTACGGGGCTGCTCTTGCTTACGAATGATGGGCAGTTGGCCCACGAGCTGTTATCTCCGAAAAAGCATGTCGATAAAACCTATGAGGCATACGTACTTGGTCATGTGACGGAGGAGGATCAGCGTGCATTCGAGCAAGGCGTTGCGCTTGATGATGGTTATATAACGAAGACAGCGAAACTGATCATCGACTCGTATGAAGATAGCAGTGACGGTCCGTGCAGTTGGATCAGATTAACGATTACCGAGGGAAAATTCCACCAGGTTAAGCGAATGTTCCAGAGCGTAGGCAAGCAAGTATTGCGACTGAATCGACTTTCAATGGGACCGCTTGAACTTGATCAATCGCTTGAACGAGGACAGTATCGCGAGCTGACAGAAGAAGAGGTTGAACAGCTTAAGCAGCATCGTTCCACTGGAAAAAGCTAGCCCCGATTCTAGTAAAACAGGCATAAATAAAAGGACTCCCGCATTAAATAGAAAAGGTTCGCTAAATAGTGAATACTTTAAGATGCGCGGAGGACTCATATGGCTAAAAATAATCGTGGTAAAGCATTGTACAAGCAGCCTTCAAGAGCTCGCGGCACTTGTCCTGTATGCCTCGCGACTCGCACGAAGCTGCTTGAAACCGTCAAAAAATCTGATGGGACGCAGCTGCAGGTGTGCAAGCGCTGCAGTCATGCTGCGACGACAAGGATCGATGCGGCGGTTGCGAACAGCTCAACAATCGCATTTCGCAGAAAGCATAAGAAGGCA
Organism: Paenibacillus septentrionalis; assembly: GCF_042659865.1. Classification (NCBI taxonomy): domain Bacteria; kingdom Bacillati; phylum Bacillota; class Bacilli; order Caryophanales; family Paenibacillaceae; genus Paenibacillus; species Paenibacillus septentrionalis. Next base: position 559,516 of record NZ_JBHSTE010000002.1, on the reverse strand, counting down.
TTTCATCAGCTGCAGACAAGTCTGCTGCAATATAGGACATAACGTGCCTAATGATATATGACCAATCGAAGTGACCAACCTCGATCGGTCATTTTTTTTACATATCAATCCATTGGAATCTGCAAATTTCGACATAATTTCGACAATATACGATAAAAAGTCTTATTGTTCGATTTTTCCATCGTTTCTTTATTTATGAATATGGTAGACTGTATTATACATCTAAAAAATGAGGTGAACGCTCATGTTCAAAAAAGCAACGTTGCCTCGATTGTGGTATATCATCATTTGCATACTTTTTATTATGATCATCTCTCAATTTATCCATATGAAAATGCAAACGATTTACGCCGAAGAGCAAGATTCACATCTGCCAGCAGTGATTGATCTGCGCGATGAAAATGAACATGAATTTTACACGGCCTTGGACGGCGAGTGGTTTTTCTTCGAAAAGAAATTAATCCCGCCTGCTGAGGCCTATCATTATATTTTGCGTGACTTTTTGGAAACAGAGCTGCTTCCTTCTTCATTTAAGGAACAGACAGGAGATAACGATACATTCGGTACATATGTGACAAGAGTAATTATTCCTGATGAGTATGTAGGACGTACCCTTGCAGTTTATATCCCATTTCAATATAGTGCATATAAGTTGTATGCAGATCAAATTGAAATAGCTAGCAATGGTACAGTAGGCATGAATTCAGTAGAGCATCGGTCAGAGATGGCGCCTAAAATGGGAATCTTTGTACCGGATTCAAATGAGGTTTTATTTACGCTTCAAGTGTCTAGCTTTGGTCAATTACGAGGCGGTTTTGAAAATTCGATCTATATCGGAGACCCCGTAATAGTTTCGCAGAAATTCAATTTTAATATTATATGGATGCTGTTCGTTATCGGCTGTATTTTTATTATAGGTACGTTCATGCTTTTGTTTGCTTGGTTTAGAAAAAATGAGAAAACCTTTCTTATTTTTGGTTTGTTCTGCATTAGCTTTGCGATTCGTGCAATCTTTGCGGAGCCCTTTTACTACACGCTTGTACTTTACCAAATTAATTATAGCTGGGGAACACGATTGCAATACTTATTTTCAGAGGCAAGTGTACTTTTGCTCATCCTATTAATAACTGAATGGTATGAGAAGCTGTTTGTAAAGAAGTTTTCCAAAAGACTGCTGCGATTTATCGTTGGAGGAATCGGAAGTTTGTTGGCTATTACGTTGTTTACAGAGCCGATTATATTCCAGCGAGTGTATCAATTCGTCTTGATTTTGTCGTTATTTGTCGCAATTCCTGTTGTATTAGAGGCTCGCAATGGCATTAAAGGACTAGAGAAGAAGGATATCCCTAATATCATTGGGTTAATACTGGTGAGCCTCAGCCTGCTTAATGATTATATGTTTGTGCAGGGCTGGATCTTTACTACAACGTTGTCGCTGCTTACAGTGGGTGTCTACGTAGTCCTGCAAATTTTTATTATGAGCAAGAGCTTTGCGGATAAGGTTCAGGAGACGGAGCAACTGAATCATTCGCTGCGAACCCTTAACGTGACACTTGATGAACAGGTGAGTGCGAGAACGAAGGAGCTTAAGCTTGCGAATGAAAAGCTTGCCCACCAAGCAGCGATTGATAGTTTGACTGGGCTGTATAATCGTCATCGCTTTAATACGTACATTCGTCAGGCTTTTCAAGAAGCACTCGATCATCAAGCCGCATTATCGATTATTATGCTGGATTTGGATGAATTCAAAAAATACAATGATTATTACGGTCATATACAAGGGGATCAGCTTTTGAAAGCAGTCATCGAGATTACAAGCCAGCAGCTGCCATTCAATAGTCTGTATGCTCGTTACGGTGGAGAAGAGTTTATCGTTGTGCTTCCTTATATGAAGCTCGATGAGGCATTGGCAACTGCGGAAAGAATGCGACAAGCGGTTGAGGACGCGCAGCTGTCACATATGAATAGAAGCTGTGGCATAACGACGATAAGTCTAGGAGTAGCAACACTGGATCAGCATACCCGATATCGCAATGAGGTTGAACTGGTGGGGGAAGCTGATCGGCAATTATATCGTTCGAAGCGTGAAGGAAGAAATAAAGCATATGCAGCAGTAGACACGAAATGAAATCCAGTACTAAAAAACCGAACTAGGATACGAAATGCGCTTGTAACAACAATTCGTGACAGTTCGGTTTTTTATTAGTTTGTATAAATGTAAGCGATGCAGCTGATCTAGCTTATGGTTTGGCTGCGGTAATAAACAAAATGGTACTACGCCAGCCTCTTTCTATTATCGGCGGCCTCTGCCGCCAGAGCGTCCGCCACGTCCAGTCTGGTTTTTGGTTTTGCTTCTATCTTTCGAGCGCGATGAACTCGATGATTTTTTTCCAGAGCTGGAGCCTTTAGGAAGCTTGCCTTGTGCTATTTCCAAATCTGATTTAGTGATTTCCCAAGGATTATCCTTTTTTTGCGTAGGCTTTGCTTTTACACCTGCTGAGTTAGCAGCGGATCCAGCTTGTCCCGGCTTGCGGTTTCTATCCTCATTACGCGGCTGCCTAGGCTTTTTTGCAGCGGGACGTGCATAGTCATCGCCTTTGCCAGGCATAGCATCGTTTTGATCGGGCTTGCGGCGCACAATTTTTTGCTTGATACCGCGTTCGATCGCTTCCAGCTTCCCCATATCCCGTGCTGTAGCGAATGTGACTGCGTAGCCAGTATGCCCTGCACGGCCAGTACGACCAATACGGTGAATGTAGCTTTCCGCATCAAGTGGAATGTCATAGTTGTAGACATGCGATACACCTTCGACATCGAGACCACGTGCAGCAACATCTGTTGCAACGAGAATTTGCAGCTTCATATCACGGAATCGTTTCATCACCTGCTCGCGTTTCGCTTGAGTTAAATCCCCATGCAGCTCATCTGCGTTAAAGCCTTCCTCCTGCAGCGCCTCCGTTAGCTTGGAGGCACGAAGCTTTGTGCGACAGAAGATAACAGCCAAAAACGGATTGTGCGTTCGTAACAGCTGGATAAGAGCAGCCTGCTTGCCGCGATCCGTTGTTTCAACAACACGCTGCTTAATGTTGTCCAGCGTCACTTGTTGAGATTGGATCTCAATAAACTGAGGCTTGTTCATATACTGAACTGCAAGCTGACGAATGGCATCGGGCATCGTTGCTGAGAAAAGCATCGTTTGCTTAGCCTTTGGCGTTTGCATAATAACGGATTCCACATCAGGAAGGAAACCCATGTGCAGCATTTGATCGGCCTCATCCAATACAAAATGCGTAATCTTGCCGATGTTGATGCTTTCACGGCGCAAATGATCGAGCAGTCGACCTGGGGTAGCGACTACTATTTGCGGTGCATTTTGCAGCTTTTTGACCTGTGCAGTAACGTCCTGACCGCCATAGCAGGCCAGTACGGTTGCATTCACTGCTGATGCCAGCTTTTTTAGCTCGCTCGTAATCTGAATAGCAAGCTCACGCGTAGGAGTCAAGATTAATGCTTGCACCTGATCCTTATGTGGTCGAACCTGCATAAGGATAGGCAGTATGAATGCGAGTGTTTTTCCTGTTCCTGTTTGTGCTTTTGCTATAAGATCTGTTCCTTTTAGCAGTGCGGGAATTGCTTCTTTTTGAATAGGAGTTGGCTCAGTTATACCGTTAAGCTGAAGCTGCTTGACCAGCTGCTCGCCGACTCCCAACTGGTTAAATGTGTTTGTCATTGCTTATGTCCTCATTTCTATTAATCTGTTCTAGTATACCAGTTGTAACCAATGAGTGCATCATTTGCTTTGTTATGGTATGCTAAAGTATCTATGTTTTTTTGCTTGGCTGACAGAACGGAGGTGTTTTGTATCGCATTCGGTATCACGCGTGCTGAATTAGAAGCTTGGAAAGCTGCCATTAACCAAGGACAGATCGCTTTTTTAACTCATTATTGGCGAGATGCGCGCTTCCCAAACAGCCATACCGTTACGAAGGTTGGCTGTCGTGATGTCCAGAAGCTCGCCGCTTGGTGCAGGGCGCATCAATTGAATCCAGATTATATTCATTATAGAGATCAATACCCGCATTTTGATTTACTCGGTCCTTATCAGTATGAAATATTGCAGCAGCTTGGTCTTCAGGATCATATCATACGTTTCGGTTTACATAAGCGTAGATGACACAGTAATGAAATGATGAAGAAAGTGTGGTGCAACCATGTTATACCGAGTATGGGAAGTAGCTTTAGTCGCGGTGCTTTCATGCATATGCGGCATTAACTATACCATCTATAAATGGTTCGATTATAAATCTTTAGGAATTAGCAGAGGGGCATTGCTAACCAGCCTGCGGGTATGGGGGATGGTGCTGCTTATAATCGGAATTCTACTTCTTATATCGTTGGCGGTTCGCAAATTTACGAATGTTAAAATCATTGATAAACAGGTAGAGCTTGCAGTTGTGGTCGTATTTGTTTTGCAGCTGCCGATCGTCAGCCTGTGGTTTATGGCACTGTTGATGCAGGGAGCAGATGCGGTTATTGGCGCAGTTATACATATGGTGCTGCTGCTTCTTTCGATGTATTACTACCTGTCCAGTCATCGACCGCCCAAACGTCATAAGGATATCATTGACGAGTCAATTGAGATGCCTTAGCTGTATTGACTTGACACTGCTTAGCAGGATTTATATAATCAATTATAATTGTCAAACTGAAATGCAATGAAGAGGAGTAGTACGATCGAGCTTAAGCTTCAGAGAGCCGACGGCTGGTGAAAGTCGGTGCTTGGACGAACGGAACTCGCCTTGGAGCAGTGTATGAAACGAAAATGTGAAATACACCGTATGTCTGCGATAAAGACATGAAAGTGAGCAGCTGTAGAGCATATAGCTGTTAACTAGGGTGGTACCACGTGAGCGAATCCTCTCGTCCCTAGCGTTAATCCGCGGGGAGAGAGGTTTTTTTGTGTATCAAAAAGGAGGAGTAAGTATGAGTCAAGAGCAATCCAGACATGGCTACAGTCCGCTATCGATCGAACCAAAATGGCAAACGTATTGGGAAGAAAACAAAACGTTCAAAACAGGCGAGGATAAAAACAAGCCGAAATTTTATGCGCTAGATATGTTTCCGTATCCATCTGGAGCAGGTCTTCACGTTGGTCATCCAGAGGGCTACACAGCAACAGATATCGTATCACGCTACAAGCGTATGCAGGGCTACAACGTGCTGCATCCGATGGGGTGGGATGCGTTCGGTCTTCCAGCTGAACAGCATGCGTTGAATACGGGACAGCACCCTAGAGACATTACATTTGTCAACATCGACAATTTCCGTCGTCAAATCAAGTCGCTAGGATTTTCATACGATTGGGATCGCGAAATCAGTACGACAGATCCAGAGTATTACAAATGGACGCAATGGATCTTCATTCAACTGTACAACAAAGGCTTGGCCTATGTAGATGAAGTTCCGGTTAACTGGTGTCCGGCGCTTGGAACGGTTCTTGCGAATGAAGAGGTTATTGACGGCTTGAGTGAGCGCGGAGGGCACCCTGTTATTCGGAAGCCGATGCGTCAATGGGTGTTGAAAATTACAGAATACGCTGAGCGTCTTCTTGAGGATCTTGAGGAACTGGATTGGTCCGAAAGCATCAAGGACATGCAGCGCAACTGGATCGGCAAATCAACTGGAGCAGAGGTTACATTCCAAATTGATGGACATAGTGATTCGCTTGTCGTATTTACGACACGCCCTGACACATTGTTTGGTGCAACATACTGCGTGCTTGCGCCAGAGCACAGCTTGGTAGAGCAGATCACAACGGCTGCGCAAAAAGCGGAAGTAGAGGCTTATCAGGAGGCGGCATCACGCAAAAGCGATCTCGAGCGTACAGATCTTGCGAAAGAAAAGACTGGCGTATTTACGGGCGCTTATGCCATTAATCCAGTGAACGGTGCCAAGCTGCCAATTTGGATTGCAGATTATGTATTGGCGGGTTATGGTACAGGTGCGATCATGGCGGTACCTGGACATGATTCTCGTGACTACGAGTTTGCGAAGCAATTCAGCCTGCCGATAATCGAGGTAGTATCCGGCGGGAATTTGGAAGAGGAAGCGTATGCTGGGGATGGTCCACACGTCAACTCTGACTTTTTGAACGGCCTGAACAATGAAGAAGCGATTTCCACAATGGTGAAGCATCTTGAGGAAACAGGCAAAGGGAAGGCTAAAGTAACGTATCGCTTGCGTGATTGGCTGTTCTCGCGTCAACGCTATTGGGGAGAGCCGATTCCAATCCTGCATTTGGAAGATGGTACGATGAAGACAGTACCTGAGGATCAGTTACCGTTGTTGCTTCCGGATGTAGATGCGATTCAACCATCGGGCACAGGGGAATCACCGCTTGCCAACGTTGAGGATTGGGTTAATACAATTGATCCTGAAACAGGCATGAAGGCACGTCGCGAAACGAATACGATGCCGCAATGGGCTGGAAGCTGCTGGTATTACCTTCGTTACATCGATCCTAAAAATGACAAGGAAATTTGCTCTCCTGAAAAGCAGGCAGAGTGGTTGCCGGTTGATCTATACATCGGTGGTGCGGAGCATGCTGTACTTCATCTGCTGTACGCACGCTTCTGGCATAAAGTGCTGTATGATATCGGCGTTGTTCATACGAAGGAGCCATTCCAAAAGCTTGTAAACCAAGGCATGATTCTTGGAACGAACAACGAAAAAATGTCCAAATCTCGCGGCAACGTTATTAACCCGGATGATATCGTAAATGAGTTCGGAGCGGATACGCTTCGCTTGTATGAAATGTTTATGGGGCCGCTGGAGGCAACGAAGCCTTGGAATACGAATGGGGTTGAAGGAGCATATCGCTTCCTTGGACGTATTTGGCGCTTGTATGTAACAGAAAGCGGTGAACTGAACCCTCGTATTGCCGACACAGAGCAAGCAAGCGAAGCATTTATGCGCACATGGCATCGCTCTGTGAAGAAAATTACAGATGATCTTGAGAATTTGCGCTTCAATACCGCGATTAGCCAAATGATGATCTTTGTAAACGAGGCTTACAAGGCTGATGTATTGCCACGTAAGGCGATGGAAGATTTCGCGAAAATGATTGCGCCAATTGTTCCGCATATTGCTGAAGAGCTGTGGGAGGTGCTTGGACACTCCGGTACGATTACGTATGAGGCATGGCCAACATTTGAAGAGGCTTGGACAGTAGACCAAGAGGTTGAAATTGTTGTTCAGGTTAACGGTAAAATCGTTGAGCGTTTATCCATCCCTGCAGATTTGAATGAAGCTGAGATGGAAGCAAAAGCGAAGCAACAACCTAAAGTTGCTGAGCTAATCGAAGGCAAAACGATTAGAAAAGTTATTGCTGTAAAAGGCAAGCTTGTAAATATTGTAGCTAACTAATTGAGGTAAGACCAAAAAGGAAGAGGTGGCGAACATAGCTGAAGCACAGCTATTGCTCGCTAACCTCTTCTTTGTCAAATTGGGCACTTACTTGCTCAACATCCTCGTAATACTTGGCATGTGTTGTCCGGATCAGGTTATTAAAGATGCCCGTTGTGTCGGTTTTCAGCATAGCTAGTGCTCTAGCTGTAATGCCGCCAGGTACGGCCACTCTTTTTTGCACATCCTCAGTTGTCATTCCACCTTCTGTCAGCAGTAAGCCGGTGCCTAGCAGCATATTGCTTGCAATTACCATCGCACCTTCCCTAGAAATACCAGTTTCCTCGACAGCGGCATCAACGAACTGCTGCAGCAAAAATGAAAAGAAGGCAGGGCCACAGCTCGATATATCTGACACTACACGTGTAAAGTCTTCTTCAATACGAATTGGCTCACTAATATAGGCAAGCAGCTTTTCAAGCTTGGTTTGGCTTTCTTGATCAATGCGGCTGCCGTAAATGCATAGCGTAGCTCCGCTCCACATTTTGTTCGTTATGCTAGGAATCATTTTTGCGATATGACAGTTAAGCTCCCGCTCCAAATGGGACAGCAGCACAGGACTTGTTATGGATACGATAAGCTGATTGGGTCTAAGCAGAGGCTTAATTTCTGATATGACCTTTGCGAATTCATGCGGCTTGATGCATAAGAAGATTATGTCCGAGTTAAGCGCAATATCTGTATTATGCTCCAGCGCATGAAGACCAGGAAATTTGTATGCTAATGCTTCCGCCTTGGCATAGGTTCGATTGCTTACATAGATTTGGTGCGGCTCAATCGCTTCAGCAATTATAAAAGCTTCAATTAATAGGCTCCCCATACTTCCTGCTCCGATAAATCCAATATTCATCACGTTCCCTCCTATTAGTGAAAGTGCGAAAGCTCTATTCATATCCTATCGTATTCGTTAACGCTTGTATCTTATGTCAAAGTTATGAAAGGAATGAGAGACGATGTTATCGATTAAAAGCGATTCTGATCGATTACGCTTAATTTTATTAGGCATTTTATGTACTGGTTTTATTTGTGTCGTCATTGCACTCTGCATGCAGATGGGCAAAGCAGCCAAAACTGAAGAAATTCCGATAGAGCAGCTGCTGCAGCAATATTGGCAGGAGCAGCTGGCGGCACAGCCTGCTAATGAGGCTGCGCATGAACAACTGCCGAAGGAGATGCCAGCCCTTACACAAGTAGAATCAAATGCGGATGCCGCTCAGGGTCAGGCAGCAGAGGATCAGGCAGCTAAAGATGACGATGCTCAAGAAGGGCAAGCGGATCAAGGGGGAACGCCTACGCCGGCAAGCGAAGCAGCAGAGCAGGATGGAAAGATCGATATTAATCGAGCCACCGCAGAGCAGCTTCAACAGCTGAAAGGGATAGGTCCATCGAAGGCGAGTGCGATTGTAGAGGATCGTGAACGCAAAGGCAGCTTCAAATCAATAGGGGATATTAAACGGGTAAAAGGGATCGGTGAAAAACTTTTTGCTGGTATTCAAGATAGTATTGTAGCCAACCCTTAATTCAGTCATAATGGAAATGAGTGATGGTTAATTGAATATATTACCACTTTAGGAGGAATGTTTTTTATGTCAGAGGAAAAAAAGCTCTCTCTTGAAACACTAGCGATTCACGGAGGTCAAACCATTGACCCTACAACAATGTCGCGTGCTGTTCCCATTTATCAAACAACATCCTATGGCTTCCGCGATACGGATCATGCAGCTAACTTATTTGGATTAGCTGAATTTGGTAATATTTATACTCGTATTATGAACCCAACGTCAGACGTATTTGAAAACAGAGTAGCTCAACTCGAAGGCGGTGCCGCAGCTTTGGCAGTCGCTTCTGGACAAGCTGCGATTACGTATGCCATTTTGAATATTGCGGAATCTGGAGATGAGATCGTATCCGCGACCAGCTTGTACGGTGGAACGTATAATTTATTTGCGCACACATTAAAAAAACTAGGAATTACAGTTCGCTTCGCTGATCCTGCTGATCCGAATAATTTCCGCGAACATATCAATGAAAAGACGAAAGCTATATTTGCTGAAACGATCGGTAATCCTAAAGGCGACATTATCGACCTGGAAGCTGTCGCTGCTATTGCACATGAGCATGGGATTCCGTTTATTGTGGACAACACATTCCCAAGCCCATACCTATGCCGACCGATTGAGCATGGCGCGGATATCGTAGTGCACTCTGCTACGAAGTTTATCGGTGGACATGGGACATCGATTGGCGGTGTCATTGTGGATAGCGGCAAATTCGATTGGGCTGCAAGCGGTAAATTCCCTGGCTTGACTCAGCCTGATCCAACCTACCATGGCGTTGTATACACTGAAGCGGTCGGCCCTATCGCTTATATCATCAAAGCTCGTGTTCAGCTGCTGCGGGATACAGGCGCGGCATTGTCGCCATTTAACGCCTTTTTGCTGCTGCAAGGCTTGGAAACGCTTCATCTGCGTATGGAACGTCATAGTGAAAATGCGCTGGCAGTTGCGAAGTTTTTAGAGGCTCATAATGCGGTGGAATGGGTTAACTATCCAGGCTTGGAGAGCCATCCATCCTATGGACTTGCGAAAAAGTACTTGCCAAAAGGACAAGGTGCTATTATGACCTTTGGCATAAAAGGCGGCATAGAAGCAGGCAAAAAGCTCATTAATTCCGTGCAGCTATTCTCGCATTTGGCGAATGTAGGTGATTCCAAGTCGCTAATTATTCATCCTGCCAGCACAACGCATCAACAGCTAGGGGAGGATGAGCAGATTGCTGCTGGCGTTCAGCCTGGCATGGTTCGTGTGTCTGTCGGTACAGAAGGAATCCATGATATATTGGCTGATTTGGAGCAAGCAATTGCTGCAAGTCAGGCGTAGTATCGCTTCAAACATGCCGTTGCTTTGCAACCTGACGTAGATGAGCTTATAATAGTGCTAGCATGAATTGCACGAAAGGGAAGATCAACATGAAAAGCAAGCATCAAGAGCATGCTCGTAAAGACTGGGATACTTATTTTATGGATATTGCCTACATGGTATCGACACGTTCAAGATGTCACCGCAGGCATGTCGGAGCTGTACTTGTTCAAGGGAAAAAATTGCTAGGTACAGCTTATAATGGTGCTCCGATGGGGATTGAGGATTGCGAGGAAGCAGGCTGCATGATTTCGGAAGAGTACGAGCTGGTATTGAATGATCAGGGAGCAGAGCAGATGGTGAAGAAGCAGCGTTGTATACGCACCATTCATGCCGAGCAAAATTTACTGCTGTTTACTGACCGCATTGATCGTGAAGGCTCTACTGTCTATGTTACAGATCAGCCTTGCTGGACCTGCGCGAATATGCTCGCCAATAGCGGGATAAATGAAATCGTGTTTCATAGACCCTACTTAAAGGATGACCAGAAGGTAAGACACTTGATGAAGCAAGCAGGAATCATATTTCGCTCATTGAATATGTATGAACCGCCTGAGCATGCGGCAATGGATATAAAACAATAATGGTTGCAAGGTTAAGGAAGAACCTGGACGATGTGTCTAGGTTCTTTTTTTGTTGGAGGTGTACCTATTGATTCAAAAAAGACCAATCATTTATCTCGTTATTGCGTTTTTACTCGGACATTTGGCAGCATCGATGCAAAAAATCGACATTTGGCTGCTTGTACTTCTCGCGCTGCTTATGCTGCTTGCTTGCACGCTGCTTCTAAAGCACTGCACGGCGAGCATGCTGGGCCTGCTTCTGCTTTTATTTATTGCAGGCTCAGCAGAACGGTACATAGTAGACCAGCGCAATGTAACCGCTTTGCCTGAAAACTGGGAAGGTGGATCAGTCCAAGCGACAGGTATGATTGTAAGTAATGTGGATATCGACGGAAATAGCGTGAAATTTACCTTTCAATCCTCAGAAACTGTATTGCATGAGCTTGATTATACGATTTATGAAAAGGAAGTATTTATGGTGCATGTGACGTTGCAAGCAGAAGAAGAGCTGGAACAAGCGCGATTGTGGACTCGCGGAAGTGCCATTCAACTAGCGGGAGACTTATCTATTCCAGCAGAAGCAAGCAATGAAGGTGCATTTGACTATCAATTGTATTTAAAAAGACAAGGCATCCATTGGCTGTGGAAAAGCAGCGGCAGCAGCAATGTTGAGGTAATCGAAACAAGCTGGCATCCAATTCGGTTGCTTCATGGCGTTGATGTTTTGCGTGAGCATTTAAGTGCACCTTTTGATAGGATGTTTTCACCTGAAGAGAGCGGATTTTTAAAGGGATTAACACTTGGGATTAGATCGGATTTAGACCCGGAGCAATTTCGGAGCTTTTCTACAGTAGGACTTACTCATATATTAGCGATTTCTGGCCTGCATGTCGCTGTTTTTATGTATATGATGACTGCTTTATTAAAAATGCTGCGATTAAGCAAGGAGCGCATTATATCTTTCCTTCTTCTGGCAATTCCTTGCTATATTGCGTTAACTGGCGCGTCGCCATCTGTGTTGCGTGCCGGAATGATGGCTATGATTGGATTGCTTGCGGCGCGCGCTGGAAGGCTAAAGGATGGTCTGCATATTATTTCAGCTGTCGCTGGTATTCTCATTTTATGGGACCCTTATATGATTCATAATGTGAGCTTTCAGCTTTCATTTATTGTAACACTCGGAATAATGATAGGAGTGCCTGCATTTCAAAGCGTGCTTCCAAGCGCAAAAAAATGGAAGTGGGCTACTGATCTGCTCTCGATAACGGTAGTGGCGCAAATTATCTCCTTCCCCGTCACCATCTACTATTTTAATCAATTTCATTTCTTATCACTCGTCGCTAATTTCTTCCTCGTTCCATTTATAAGCATGATTATTATGCCACTTGCACTTTTTGTTCTCTTTTTGGGTCATGTTTCGATCGTTATTGCAAAGCCGATTTCCAGCATTGTCCATTGGTGCAATGAGCTAACATTTGTTATCGTTAAGCTATTAGGAGAAATAGAAAAGCTTCATACGATTTGGGCCACACCTCCTATTGTATGGATTATGCTGTGGTACGCGACCTGGATATTTATTTTTTATTTATGGCGGACAAGAGGGCTTTTATCGAGAAATTCTGCGCAAGCAGTAAGTACGGAGGAAACTGAGCCGATAGGTGTTATTGATGATATGATTCACCTGCCACAGTCAACTAGCTGGATAAAAAAACACTATCGCGGAGTAATTAGCTTCAGTGTCGTTCTCTCGTTATTGCTATATGCTTACATGCCGCAGGCACTTGATCGAACTGCTTCAGTTAGCTTTCTTGATATCGGCCAAGGAGATGCAAGCCTGATTCGCACACCAACAGGAAAAATCATACTTATAGATGGAGGAGGAACGATTTCATTTGGAGAGCAGGAAGCATGGAAGCAAAGGAGAGATCCGTTTGAAGTTGGAAAAAAAGTTCTGCTGCCATTATTAATGAAGCGGGGCGTACATCATATTGACCTGTTGGTAATCTCTCATCTGGACAGCGACCATATTGGTGGGCTGTATGAAGTTGTGAATACGATTCCAATTAAAGAAATGTGGTGGAATGGAAGCTACAATGCAACAGACGACGCGCAGAAGCTGTTCGCTCTTGTGATGGAGAAAAACATCTCTTTGCGTACCCCGCTTATAGGAGAGAGCATCGAGATTGACCGCTACACGACAATCGATATGCTGTGGCCGTTAAAGCAATCTCCACTTCAACTTCAGGAAGTTAAAAAGCAAAATGAACAAAGTATCGTATTTTTACTTACGATCTATCAATCTACCTTTTTATACACAGGCGATATTGGCAAAGAGACAGAGGAACAAATCATAGATGAGTTTAGTGAGCGACTGAAGCAAGGGCTGGTCGAGCCATTGCCTCGCATAGCTGTCATGAAGGCAGCTCACCACGGCAGTCGTTATTCGACGGATTATTCATGGATGTCTTACATGCAGCCACAAACGACCGTTATATCTGCAGGGCGCAATAACCATTATGGTCATCCGCATCCGGATGTGTTAGGAAGATTGGCGCAGTACCAAAGTCATGTGTTGAGAACGGATTTACAAGGTGAAATCAATTTTCAAGTAGAGTCTAATGACCTCTATTACCGAAAATGGAAATAGACGGTGACGAATGTTGCATTATTTGATATGCTTTAAGTTGGTGGAGTATGAAAAAAATCAGATTTCATCGCTTACTTATAAAATAATGATAACATTTGATAAAAGCTGCAACCTTTGAGCTAATCACGTCGTCAGTAAGGTTGCATGAGAGGGGGAGCTTTCACGTGGTAGAGCCAACGCTAATTAAAGCGGCTCAGTCGGGTGATCGAGAAGCATTAGTCACTCTTTTGCGAGAAATTGAAAACCATGTGTATCGAACCGCTTACTATATATTAAACAATGAGCAGGATGCACTCGATGCTTCACAGGAAGCACTGATTCGTATTTATACGAAGATTGATACCTATGAGGAGAAGGCTCAGTTTAAGACATGGGTACAGCGAATCGTTACAAATATTTGTATTGATAAGTTCAGACGCACAAAACCAACAGTATCAATTGAAGAACATGAGCTAGTGTTTCAGGAAAAAAGTAATGTTGAGCATGATGTGCTCGCCGCTTTCGCAATGGAAGATATAAGACAAGCGATAGAGCAGCTACCTGAACATCATCGAACAGTAGTTGTTTTACGGTATTTACAAGATTTTTCCTACAATGAAATAGCGGCTTCTTTAGATCTGCCGTTAAATACCGTCAAGTCATATTTGTTCCGAGCGAGACAACAGCTACAGCAACTGCTACAAGATTATCAGAAAGGTGGTGTTAGGGGATGATTTGCACTGAAGTAGGTGAATTGATGCAGCGACAATTGGATTTTGATCTGAATGAACAAGAGCTGACGACTTTAATGACGCATTTAAGTGAATGCAAGGATTGTAAAGAATTGTTTGAGAGACTAACCCTGCTATCTGGAAGCCTTGAACAGCTGCCTCGTGTAACGCCATCGATAAATATTGTAGATTCCATATTGCCTGAGCTGGATGCGATTGATCGCCAACGAAGTGCAGCAGCCAAAAAATATTCTCCTTGGATGCGCTGGGCGACTACGGCAGCGAGTGTGGCAGCAGCAGCAGCTGTTGTGTTCGTGATGTCGAGCCTTGTAGGAAACTCCAAATCATCCAAAGATCTTGCCTATGAGGTGGCGCTATCTACAGATACACGCATTGCGGAGCCAGGTGATGTAATGCAAATGTCTAAGGCCGCTTCTGACGGTGCGGATGCTTATCATAATATGATGATGCAAGATATTGCCAGCAAGGAATCGGGAGACTATCTAATTGAACCAATGTCTTCGCCAACTGGAGGCTTACAGCCACAGGTGGAAGAAAAGGAAAAGGATAACAGGACCTCAACAGGTACTGTAGAAATGACTAGAAATCCGGACAATTCGTTTGAGTCTGCTGATAAGCCAGCTGAACCCAAACATCCAGCTTCGACGGAAGGCCCTACTGCTACCATTGATTCGCCACGAGGCAATCAAGGCTATTTTCGAGAAGAAGAGTTTGCTGAAGTGCCACCAACATTGCCAATAGATCAAGGCGGTTTTGGAATAACAGGAAACCAAGGTAGCGATGCCGGAAATATGGTTGGATCACAGGATCACGGGATTGCCGGGTTTCAGCCGGAGGTTCAAAAAAATTATTCTCCTGACGAACACGTCTATGTTCAGTTTGAGGGGCATATAATAGCCTTGTATGAGACAAGTACGGGTCAATTGCTGCGCACTTGGGATATGAGTGTAGCAGGTTCAGCTACACTGTTAGGCTGGGATATGGAAGGTAAGTCATTTATGTACGAAGTCATAGATGTGAATGGTGAATCACACAGCTTCACGATTAAAATAAATGACGAAATCGAGTAACACATTAAGTTGTTCTTGCGTATATTACAATATGTCAACGTCTTACGACAGGTCTAAGCCGTCGTCAGACCATTCTATAGCTAGTGCCATGGAACTGGCTAGGAATGTTAACATATAACAAAGGGATGCCTGCCTCGTGCAAGGTCATCCCTTTGTTTTGCTGCTGGAATCATTGCGTAATCTTTGTGTCAATGGTACACTTTTGACGATAACTGCTTGGGAGGTTCGGAATGGAAGCAACGGAGGCAATAAAAGCTGTAAATGCGGGACGGTTTTCGCCGCTGTATGTAATATACGGCAAGGATCGCTACCGCATTGAGCAGTTTGTTGAGCTGATCAAAAATCGAATGTTTAAGAATGAGGATCAGCATATGGGCATCGTTAAATTTGATACCCAGGAGTCAACATTAGACGAGATAGTTGTTGA
This sequence comes from Paenibacillus septentrionalis, assembly GCF_042659865.1. Classification (NCBI taxonomy): domain Bacteria; kingdom Bacillati; phylum Bacillota; class Bacilli; order Caryophanales; family Paenibacillaceae; genus Paenibacillus; species Paenibacillus septentrionalis. The sequence continues at coordinate 543,696 of NZ_JBHSTE010000002.1, read as the reverse complement.
AGCAGATTCGGCTCCTTTTTTCGTAGAAAAGAAACTGATTATCGTAAAGGACAGCTCAATATTCAGTGCTGCTGCTAAAGAAAATTCCAAGCTTGAGCATCGGCCAGAGGCGTTATTGAATTACATGGACCATCCGCTGGAAAGTACAGTTATCGTATTTATAGTGTCAGCTGAGAAGCTTGATGAACGTAAAAAGCTTGTAAAAAGCTTAAAGAACCGCAAGGTCATTGTTCATTTCCCAGAGCTGGATTATATACAGCTTATTCAATGGCTGCGCAAAAAAGCTGGAGAACAAGGCAGAGAAATAACGCCAGATGCAGCAGAGCTGTTAATGCGAAGAATCGGAATGTCGATGCAGCAGCTGTCTCAGGAGTTGGACAAGCTCTGTTTGCATGTTGGCGATCAAGGGGAGATCACTGTAGCGCTTGTTGACCAGTTGATCTCAGCTACGATTGAAGAAGACGTATTCGCACTAGTGGATATGATTGTTAACATAAAATTACATGAAGCGCTTGCTATGTACAAGGCGCTGTTGATTCGCAAGGAGGAGCCAATTAAGCTTATTGCATTAATCGTTCGTCAACTGCGGATGATGCTTCACATCAAAGAGCTTGAGGAGGCACAATATAGTCCAAAGCAAATCGCAGGCATGATTGGCGCACATCCGTACGCAGTTAAGCTGGCAGCTGAAAAAGCAAGCAGCTATTCTAAAAAGCGGTTGGCGGAGCTTTTAAGCTCATTAGCTGATTTGGACTACAGCATGAAGACTGGACGAGTAGATAAAGCGCTTGGGCTAGAGCTGTTTATTTTATCGCTTGGCAGCAGCTATTCGTTGTCCTTTCACAGGAAGCTGTCATAATCACAACTATAATCTCAAAACATGAACTAGTCTTTATTTTTACAATAGAGGCTAGTTTTTTTATCATGCTGCTTAGTAGGATGGACAGTTTTTTCGTATCGAAAGAGAGCTTTAGGGATAGTGCTTGCGATTACTTCCATCAACATCATATTAATTATTAATATGATCACTTACGTTTATTTCTTTAATTGAGTAATTACAAATTTTCTTGATATCCGCTATGGTTACTCATCAGAGTAGATAGTATAATCCAAAAGGAATTCCTAAATTTTGATATCTTTCATAATCAAGGTATTAAAGTGAGGAATTCACATCTTTTTGTAAGCGCTCGCTAAAGAGAGATAAGGGGGAATCGAAATGGTAGTTAGAAAAGTATTGTTTTTATTGCTGTGCAGCCTGTTGATCGTTTTCGCGGCGGCATGCAGCAGCGGAAGCAACGGAACCGAAGCTAATAACGTCGTAACGAATGTAGACGGAGGAGGTAATGAAGCAGGAAACACTACGTTAGGCGAGGATGAACTGGAACAGACTAATCCAAACGCGACACCGGAGTTGGATTTTGATTTGGGTGGTAGAGTAATTACATGGGTGAGCAGCTATGACGAAACGATCAAGGATGACACTCCTGATGGTGCAAAAAGATTAGCGAATTTGGAGGCATTGAAGGAGAAGCACAATTTCGAATTGGAATTTATTACAATCGATCTCGGTGAGTACCAGGAAAAAGTGACGGCATCGCTAATGGCTGGACAGCCAGTCGGAGATATTATTCGCTTGGCTAGGGGACAGATGATCCCATCACTGACCAAGCTGGATTTGTTTTGGCCTGTTGACGAATACGTAGCTAATACAGATGTGTTTCTTCAACAAGATACCTTTGAATACTCCTATTACAATGGAAGAGGATACGGGTTCAAATCAGGGATAAATTCTTCAGCTCGGGGCGTTATCTACAACCGCACTCTCATGAATCAGCTAGGGATGAAACCTCTGCAGGAATATGTAGACGAGGATAACTGGAACTGGGAAACTTTTTTACAGGTTGCCAAAGAAGCAAATTGGGATACCAATAATGATGGAAAGCTGGACACATGGGGGCTTGCATCTGCTCCATTTAATTTTATTTTGGCTTCCAATACCGGTGCCAATTTTGTAATTGACGGCAAGTCTGGGCTCGAGGATCCCAAAACTTTAGAAGTTCTGGAATTTATGTCAAGGCTTGCGACAGAGCAAGTAGTGAGGCCGACAGAAGGCGGAGATTGGACGGAACCGAAGCAATTCTTTACACAAGGAAATACGCTTATGTTCTTTGGAGCAGATTATGACATGGATTCATTGAATACCGACATGTCTGATTATGATCTCGGTTTTCTCCCAACTCCTAAAGGTCCTAGCGCGACCATGTATCATGGCTTTGTAACCTCGCCGAGCTATTTGACAATTCCGAAGACCGTGGAAGACCCAGATAAAATTTTATATCTGTATGAGAAGATATTCGATATTGAGTCTGTGTACGAATATCCGCATCAGGCAGGGTTTGAAAAACGTTTTGCGACGGAAGAGGATGTTAACAATGCAAGAGAAACTGTCAAAAACGTTAGATTTCTCGAGATTATCGATGGATACCCAAACATGCCTTATTATGAAATAGTGGAAGAGCTTAATGAAGGAATTTCCGTTTCTACTGTGGTAGAGAAATATAAAGCCCAAATGGATAGTTCGATAGCCGAGCTTTGGGCGGATTAGTTTGACGAAACGATAGCCGGTCCCCATCTGCAATGATAATGGGACCGGCTGATTTTTTAAAGATAAAAAACCTCGACCATTAGGCGAGGTTTAGGTTCATCGGCTATTAAGCTTGAGCGCTTAGTGCGTTAAGTTTTTTAGCAAGACGAGATTTTTTGCGGGCAGCCGCATTTTTATGAATTAGGCCTTTTGTAACAGCCTTGTCCAATTTTTTCGAAGCATTGATCAAAGCAACTTTTGCTGCTTCAACATCAGTGCCTACAAGAGCTTGATCAGCTGTTTTAACAGCAGTACGAAGTGCAGAACGTTGAGAAGCGTTCAGTGCGCGACGTTTTTCATTCGTTTTAACGCGTTTAATCGCGGATTTAATGTTTGGCATGGAATTCACCTCCTAAACTAGTCAAAGCGTTTCTTTTTCCAGAAACCTTATCAACACAACTTAAAATATATTAGCATGTGGTCAGCTAAAATGCAAGAGTGGAGCGGTCAGATTCAATAAATAGGACGTGAATGAATTGTTTATAATGGGCAAACAATACCAGTGTAGTGATTAGACAAGGGAGGAAACTTTAATGTCACAGCTTGATTTGTCTGCTTATCAAGTGCGAACTGATCTTGCACTTGAAGCTGTTGAGATGGCTACAGAGCTTACTGCGGCTCCGTTGCCAGGAATAGAGAGAGAGATGTTTGAGGATAATGGAATTTTAATTACACGTCTGCACGTGCAGGATCAGGCAGGCTCACAGGCTATCGGTAAAATGGTAGGTCGATATATCACGATTGAGGTGCCTCAGCTGCGTAATGGCGATACAACTGTGCAGGATCGAGTTGCTACCCATATGGCAAAAGAATTTGAACTCTTCCTACAGCGTTCGAACATAAACAAGGATGCAAAAATATTAATTGTTGGTTTAGGAAACTGGAACGTTACACCGGATGCACTAGGACCGATTGTCGTTGAAAATGTGGTCGTGACCAGACATTTTTTTGAGCTGATGCCAAATGATGTAGCACCTGGCTATCGTCCTGTAAGCGCGGTTTCTCCAGGCGTGCTGGGGACAACTGGTATCGAATCAAGCGAAATTGTAAAAGGTATCGTTGATCAATCAAAGCCTGATTTGGTTATTGCAATTGATGCATTGGCTTCTAAGTCAATTGAACGGGTTAATACGACGATTCAAATTGCGGATACAGGAATTCATCCAGGATCTGGAATAGGAAATAAGCGAAAAGGCATAACGCAGGAAGCGTTAGGTGTTCCCGTTATTGCAATTGGTGTGCCAACGGTGCTGTATGCATCTACAATTGTAAACAACACAATTGATTTGATGCGAAACCATCTGGCTAACCATAATGGCGACAATGACAAAATCTTTGGCTTATTGAATCAAATGAGTGAGGACGAGCGATTGACCTTTGTAAAAGAAGTTTTGGAGCCTGTCGGTCATAATTTGCTGGTAACGCCAAAAGACATTGATGAGTTTATTGAGGATATCGGCAATATTATTGCAAGCGGCTTGAATGCAGCACTGCATGAAGCGATTGACAGCAGTAATGTTGCTGCATACACCCATTAAGTTAATTAGGGCGTGTCTGAACGGGTTTTCAGACACGCCCTAAACACGCCAACCAAAACGTAATCCATACAGCAACACCTATCATGTCATATAGCCGAATCCAAGCACAGATGCTTCGATTCGGCTTTTTGATTTGGCTAACGCGTTAATGACTCTATTAAATTCAAATCTATAGTTCTAGTTGTGTGAGAGATCTCATAGAGTAGAAGTAGATTGATAGAAAACAACCGGAGAGGGTGTTAGCAATGGAACGAGAACTAAAGCTTAATACAACGCTTGAACAATGGAACAGTGTGGAGGAATGGAAGGAGCTTAAAGGATATGCCAAAACGTTTTTAAGTTTGATGGCATTGTCGATTGTTTTTGTCCTAATTATTGGATTAGGTTCATATATGCGTCATGAAGTAGCCGCAAAACAAAATGATAACAAGCTTGCTTCCGTCGAATTTAAGCAAGCGACCTTGCAATCCATGCTTGCAGAGGAGTTGCCATACTATGCAGCCAATCAGCAGCTGGACACCTTTACATTTCATAAGCTTGGGTTATGGATCATGGAAAAAATAACGAATGTATCATTGCTGGACCCTGCTAGCATCGTAGCAAGTGAAATGCTGTACAGCAGTATTGAGGAGCAATCAACATTGATTCATGGCGGTGCAGGGGCTGATCCGGCAAGAGCTCCTCAGGATGATCAGGGTGCTGCTTATGCGCCGATAGATGATCAATACTTGGACAAGCTGCTGGACGAAGCAGAGAAGCAAACTGGGAGCGGATCGCCGAGCAGTCATGAGCCAAACAAATCAGCTTCTGAGGGTGGACCTGAACAGGAAAAGGGACAGCACACCTCAGGAGAACAATCAAAGCCTGTCGCATTTATTTATCATACGCATAATCGAGAATCATGGAATAGTGAGTTAAAACCAAATGAGCGAGATGCGCAGTCCTCCAATACGAACATTACGTTGGTAGGCCAACGGCTAGCAGAGGAGCTTGAAAAGCGTGGCCTTGGCTCGATGGTGTCAGATACCGATTATCCGACAGAGGTTCCTGATTATGAATGGGCGTACAGCTACAAATATTCTCGCAAAACGGTAAGAGAAGCGATAGCCAGCAACAATGAGCTGCAATACATTTTCGACCTGCATCGCGATTCTCAACCAAGAAAATATACGACAGCCGAAATTAATGGAAACAGCTATGCTCAGGTTTATTTCATAATCGGACAGCGCAATCCGAATTGGAAGGAGAACGAGGCCTTTGCTCTTAAAATACATGAGAAGCTGGAGGAGCAATATCCTGGTTTATCTCGAGGCATTTGGGGTAAAAATGCTAATAGCGGAAATGCAGAGTACAACCAATCACTGTCAAATCAAAGTGTACTGATTGAAGTGGGTGGAATCGACAATACCCTGGAGGAATGCTATCGGACAGCTGAAGCGCTGGCTGATGTCATTGCTCAAATTCATGAAGAGGAGCAAGCTCAGTGAGGAAGGTGTTCGGAATGTTTCGGAGCAATGCTTGGAAGTGGCTAATTATCGGGAGCGCGATAACGATCATAGCACTTTATATGCTGGAAATGACCTCATCTGGAATCGAGCGAGTATATGGACCGCTAGACGGTACGGCTACAGCTGCACAATCAATCGAGGGAGCAGGCTTGATTCCAATTGAGCGTGAAGCTCCTGAAGCAGCGTCTAACCTGCAAACGAATGAGACCGTGAAGCAAGGCCAAGCAAGCGGAAGTGCCATTGAGCGGGAAATCGCCGTATTAGAAGAAGAAATTGCGGAGTTGAAACGACTGGCACTTTTGAAGGAGAAGGAGGAGTTGCAGCAAAAGCTGCTGTTAAATGAGGATGCATCGAAACCAGCAGTCAATCGATTCGCTGATTCAACCTCCGAGGTGCTGCAAAATGCTTCTTCTTCAGGTCTTCAATTTATCGCTAATCTGTTCAGCAATGTGATCAATTAAGGTGGCAAGCAGTCGTTGTGTATTGCACAAGCAGCGATTTGCTTGCCTTTTTGCGCCGTTAAACTTTTCTAACCAAGTCCATTGATGTGAATAACGCTTACTGTTATAATAGGTTGATTGATTTTATTCAAGGAATGTGTGGAGGTTAGGCATGACCGACGTTCGCGAAAGACAGAAAAAAATTAGAAATTTTTCGATTATCGCTCATATTGACCATGGAAAGTCGACATTGGCGGACAGACTTATTGAAATTACAGGCGCGCTAAGCTCTAGAGAAATGCAGTCTCAAGTACTGGATAAGATGGACCTTGAGCGTGAGCGAGGCATTACGATTAAATTGCAATCCGTACGATTGGCGTATCGTGCAAAAGACGGTGAAGAGTATCTACTGAACTTGATCGACACACCTGGACACGTCGACTTTACATATGAAGTATCTCGAAGCCTTGCGGCTTGTGAGGGAGCTTTGTTGGTCGTTGACGCTGCACAAGGAATCGAAGCGCAAACATTAGCAAATGTGTACTTGGCGCTAGATAACAATTTGGAGATATTGCCTGTCATTAACAAAATAGATTTGCCAAGCGCAGAGCCTGAACGCGTAAAGCAGGAGATCGAGGACGTAATCGGTCTTGATGCAAGCGAAGCTGTACTTGCTTCTGCCAAGGCTGGCATTGGGATAGAAGATATACTTGAGGAAATTGTAGCTAAAGTTCCGGCGCCTGAAGGTGATCCAGATGCACCGCTGCAAGCTCTCATATTTGACTCTCATTATGATGCTTATAAGGGTGTTATCGTCTACGTTCGTGTTGTTAATGGTTCAATCAAGGCTGGACAAAAAATCCGTTTCATGGCAACCGATGCTGAGTTTGAAGTGATCGAGGTGGGCTGCTTCACACCGAAAACAACGATTATCGATGAGCTGCGTGTTGGCGATGTAGGATTTGTTGTAGCTGGTGTTAAAAATGTGAAGGACACGCGTGTCGGGGATACAATTACTGATGCCAACCGTCCTGCCAGCGAAGGACTCCCTGGATACCGACGCATCAACCCGATGGTATACTGCGGTTTGTACCCGATTGATTCGCAGGATTATAACGATTTGCGTGAGGCACTAGAGAAGCTTGAGCTGAACGATGCTTCGCTTCGCTATGAGCCAGAAAGCTCAACGGCGCTAGGCTTCGGCTTCCGCTGTGGGTTCTTGGGACTTCTGCATATGGAGGTTATTCAAGAGCGTATTGAGCGCGAATTCAATATTCCGCTTATTACGACAGCGCCAAGCGTTATTTATCGTGTTACGTTAACGAACGGGTCCGTTATCGAGATTGACAATCCATCCAATTATCCGGAAGTAGGCAAGCTGGATTATGTCGAGGAGCCGTTTGTTAAAGCCAACATTATCGTGCCAAATGATTATGTAGGGTCGATTATGGAGCTGTGCCAAAACAAGCGCGGTGAATTTGTCAACATGGAGTATTTGGATGAGAATCGTGTTACGATTACGTACAATCTTCCGCTAGCTGAAATTGTTTATGATTTCTTCGATCAGCTGAAATCAAGCACGAAGGGCTACGCTTCATTCGATTACGAGCTAATTGGCTATCGTCGTTCGAATCTCGTGAAGATGGATATAATGCTGAACGGCGAGCAAGTCGATGCATTGTCCGTCATTGTTCACCGAGATCGAGCTTATCATCGCGGCCGTATCATTTGCGAAAAATTAAGAGGTCTTATTCCTCGTCAAATGTTCGAGGTGCCGATCCAAGCTTCAGTAGGTACAAAAATTATTGCGCGTGAAACCGTTAAGGCGATGCGTAAAAACGTACTTGCCAAATGCTATGGCGGTGACATCAGCCGTAAGCGTAAGCTGCTAGAGAAGCAAAAAGAAGGTAAAAAACGAATGAAGCAGGTCGGCAGTGTTGAGGTACCGCAGGAAGCATTTATGGCGGTACTGAAAATCGACGAGGATTAAGCTGTCTAAGCTTCTCATATAAGATATCGAAATAAGTGTTATGTGAAGAAAGGGCTGGCGTAGTTGTCGATGCTGCAATCGGGAACGAGGCAGCCCTTTTGCTCTTGGAAAGGAGGAGTATGAATGCAGCCAGAAGCGCTTTATATTCATATCCCGTTTTGTACGAATAAATGCCATTACTGTGATTTTACTTCCTATATATTAAAGGGGCAGCCTGTGGATGCTTATTTGGATGCACTGGAGCTTGAAATGCAGCAAACGGTAGAACGCTGGACACCAAAGCGAATCAAAACTGTATTTGTAGGCGGAGGAACACCAACGGTGTTAACGCCTCCTCAAATGGAAAAGTTTCTAGCTTCTGTGCACCGCTGGTTCCCGCTTGCAGATGATGTAGAGTTCTCTATGGAGGCGAATCCCGGCACAACCGATCGCGACAAGCTTCAAGCGATGAAGGACGGCGGCGTGAATCGGATCAGCTTCGGTGTACAGTCGTTCGATAACGAGCTGTTGAAGCGCATAGGTCGAATCCATGAGGTGGAGGACGTTTACCGCAGCTTGGAAAATGCGCGAGCGGTTGGCTTTACCAATATGTCGATTGATCTGATGTTCGGGCTTCCCGGTCAAACCGTCGAGCTGCTTGAGGATAGCGTAAGAAAGGCATTGGAGCTTGAACTGCCGCATTATTCGCTCTATAGCCTGAAGATTGAAGAGAATACATTGTTCCACAAGCTGTATGAACGCAGTGAGCTTGTTTTGCCGCCTGAAGAGGATGAATACAATATGTACTTACTGCTGATTGATCGCATTACGAAGGCAGGGTACAAGCATTATGAAATAAGCAATTTTGCCAAGCCTGGCTTTGAAAGCCGTCATAATAGCACCTATTGGCGCAATGAATCATATTATGGTCTTGGCACTGGAGCCCATGGCTATGTCGATCGCAAGCGCCACATGAATATTAAAGGGGTTCAACCGTATATTGATGCCTGCAAAACAAAGCTGCCTCGTTTGGAGGAGTATGAAATTACCGAGCAGGAAGCCAAAGAAGATTATATGATGGTTGGTTTAAGACTGCTTGAAGGAGTTACTGCTTCGCGTTATGCCGAGCAGTTTCCGAATGCGGACCTTGAGGCTGATTTCGGGGACAAAATTGATCGCCAGGTCGAGCAGGGGCTTATGGAGCGAGTAGCCTCCGGCCAGGATACAATCTATCGTTTAACTGGTAAAGGGCTGCTTCTAGGAAATGAGGTATTTGCAGCGTTTTTAGCGGATTTTTAATGTTTTGCATTGCAAATTGTTGCGGATTGATGTATATTCATTCATATTGATTGAATATTTATTAATTCTTGTGCTCACTCGGAGGTGGAGGCAGCTATGCAAACCCTGCATGTTTTATGTAGAAATGCAACAAATGAGGATGTAGATTCCTTGTATCAACTTATTAATGGCTATGCTGAGAAAGGAATTATGCTGCCTCGCTCGCGTGAAGCACTGCTTAGAAGTATAGATACGTTCGTTATAGCTGAAATCGAAGGCAAGTTTGTTGGATGCGGTGCATTGACTAAGCTTGGTGATGATCTTGTTGAGATTCGCTCGCTCGGGATGTCCGAAGGCTATAAGGGTTACGGAATAGGCGGATTGATTGTAGAGCAATTAATCAGCAATGCAAAAAATCAAGGGATTAGCAAAATTATGGCGCTAACCTATGCTGTATCATTTTTTGTGAAAAATGGCTTTGAAGTTGTCGATAAAGAAATTTTTCCTGAGAAGGTATGGACAGATTGCATGAATTGTCCAAAGCGTCACGCATGTGATGAAATTGCAGTGTTGAAAAAGCTCCAATAAGTTCAATACCAAATCACTTGACAATGCTCAGGCCGATTTGGTATTTTTGTATTAATGATTAGCACTCAAGGTTAACGAGTGCTAACGGCAAGCAGAGTACGATTTAACCTTTTGAAACGGAGGATGATGAAATGCTAACAGAGCGACAAAGGTTAATACTAAAAGCAATTGTAGACGACTATATTCGATCAGCAGAACCTGTCGGATCTCGAAGCATTTCCAAGCGAGATGATGTCAGCTTCAGTCCGGCAACGATCCGAAATGAAATGGCAGATTTAGAGGATCTCGGCTATCTCGAGCAGCCTCATACTTCCGCTGGTCGAATTCCTTCTACACTAGGATATCGCTATTATGTCGATCATTTATTGAAGCAAACTGATCAGACAGATTTGGATATTGATAAGGTGAAAATTCGTTCCTTTTTAACAGAGGAATTAAATCGGATGGAGCAGGTTATTCAGCATGCTGCGCTTGTGCTGTCCAATCTGACGAACTATACATCTATTCTGCTTGGACCGGAGACGTTCAGCAATGCCTTGAAGCACTTTGGGCTTGTTCCAATTAATGAGCATACTGCAGTTGCGATTATCGTGACGGATACGGGACATGTTGAAAATCGTACGGTTACGATTCCTTCGGGGCTATCGATGGATCAGCTGCAAAAGGTTACGAATATATTGAATACGAAGCTTGCTGGTGTTCCGCTCATTCATTTGAAGTCCAAGCTTTATTCCGAGGTTGCGCAGGAGCTGGAACGTTATGTCGGACACTTTGAAGGTTTGATTAATGTGATCGATGATGCATTAAAGCAGGGAGACGAGCATCGCGTCTACATGAGTGGTACAACCAACATGTTAATCCAGCCTGAATTTAAGGATGTCGATAAAGTTAAAACGATATTGGATATGCTAGAGGAAACACATACGGTTATGCAACTGTTTTCTTCGCAACCACAAGGTATTCGAGTTCGTATTGGTACTGAAAATGCGCATCAGGCGATTGCAGACTGCAGTTTAATTACTGCAACGTATGCAATTGATGGCAATGTGCTTGGTACGATTGGAATTCTTGGTCCAACTCGCATGGAGTACGGCAAGGTAATCCGATATCTTGATGTAATATCCAAAGATATGACCACCATTATGGGGCGATGGTTCAACAAATAAGCCGCACTAATATTAGGAGGTGACAGGGTGAGTACGAAAGAGCAAAACAATGAATTTGTCGAGCAAGAGGAGCAAAATCTTGCAGACACTATTCAAGAGGAAGCAAATGAGACAACCCTAAATGAAGAAGAAGTTGAGCAAGGAAATCTAGAAGCTGAACAACTGAAAAAACAGCTTGAGGAAGCAAACAACAAGCTGCTGCGTGTTCAAGCAGATTATGACAACTTCAGAAAAAGAACACAGCGAGAGAAAGAGGAGCTTGCCAAATACGCATCTGCTAAGCTAGTGGAAAACTTGCTGCCTGCGGTTGATAACTTCGACCGTGCATTGTCTGTAGCTGCCGAATCAGGCGACTATGTGGCGCTTGCGAAGGGGCTGGACATGATCTTCCGTCAGCTAATGAGTACGATGGAAGCAGAGGGCCTTACCGTTATGAATGCAGTAGGCACGCCGTTCAATCCTGAGTTTCATCAGGCCGTTATGACCGTTGAAACAGATGAGTATGAGGAAGGCATTGTAGTTGAGGAATTACAAAAAGGCTACATGCTTAAGGATAAAGTTATCCGACCAGCAATGGTTAAAGTGAGCGGCTAAGCTGCTTGCTTCTATATATAACAATAGATTCACTTACTTAATGAAAACCACGCAATGTTCAATTCGAACAATGCATAGTTAGATTTAGACTATTTAGGAGGATTTGCAAATGAGTAAAGTTATTGGTATTGACCTTGGTACTACAAACTCCTGTGTTGCCGTTATGGAAGGCGGCGAGGCAGTTGTTATTCCTAACCCTGAGGGTGGACGTACAACACCATCTGTTGTAGGTTTCAAAAAAGACGGTGAGCGTATTGTTGGTGAGACAGCAAAACGTCAAGCTATTACGAATCCAGACCGTACCATTATTTCGATCAAGCGTCATATGGGTACGAACCACAAAGAAGTGATTGACGGTAAAGAATACTCTCCGCAGGAAATTTCTGCGATTATTCTGCAAAAGCTTAAAGCTGACGCAGAGGCTTATCTTGGTCAGCCTGTAACGCAAGCGGTTATTACCGTTCCTGCTTACTTCAATGACAGCCAGCGTCAAGCGACTAAAGATGCTGGTAAAATTGCAGGCTTAGAAGTACTTCGTATTGTCAACGAGCCAACAGCTGCGGCACTCGCTTATGGTTTGGAAAAATCAGAGGATCAAACGATTCTTGTCTATGACCTTGGTGGCGGTACATTTGACGTATCGATTCTTGAGCTTGGCGATGGCTTCTTCGAAGTTAAAGCAACGAGCGGCGACAACCAGCTGGGCGGTGACGATTTTGACCAAGTCATCATTGATTATCTTGTAGCAGAATTCAAGAAAGAGCATGGCATTGATCTTTCCAAGGATAAAGCAGCGGTTCAGCGATTGAAGGATGCTGCTGAAAAAGCGAAAAAAGAGCTTTCCGGCGTTCTAACAACTACGATTTCCTTGCCGTTCATTACAATGGTAGACAGTGTACCTGCCCATTTGGAAATGAATCTTACTCGTGCGAAATTCGAAGAGCTATCTGCTGATCTAGTAGAGCGTACGATGATACCTGCTCGTCAAGCATTGAAAGACGCAGGCTTGTCTACGAACGAAATCGACAAAATTGTACTAGTTGGTGGCTCTACTCGTATTCCAGCTGTACAAGAGGCTGTTAAAAAGCTTACTGGTAAAGACCCTCACAAAGGCGTTAACCCGGATGAGGTTGTTGCACTGGGCGCTGCTGTTCAAGCGGGCGTGCTTACAGGTGATGTGAAGGATGTCGTTCTACTAGACGTAACGCCACTATCTCTTGGTATCGAAACAGCTGGCGGCGTATTTACGAAAATGATCGAGCGCAACACAACGATCCCAACAAGCAAATCTCAAATTTTCTCTACGTATGCTGACAACCAGCCTGGTGTAGAAATTCATGTATTGCAGGGTGAGCGTCCAATGGCAGCGGACAACAAAACATTGGGTCGCTTCCAGTTGAATGATATTCCACCAGCTCCACGCGGCGTACCGCAAATCGAAGTTAAGTTCGACATCGATGCCAACGGTATCGTTAACGTATCTGCAATGGATAAAGGTACAGGCAAGAGCCAAAACATCACGATCACTTCTTCAAGCGGTCTGAGCGATGAAGAAATTGAAAAAATGATGAAGGAAGCTGAGCTTCATGCTGAGCAGGATGCGAAGCGTAAAGAGCTAGTAGAGGCGAAAAACAACGCAGACCAGCTTGTATACCAAACTGAAAAAACGTTGAAAGACCTTGAAGGAAAAGTAGACGAGTCTGAAGTAGCTAAAGCTAATGAAGCGAAAGAAAAAGTGAAAGCTGCGATTGCTACAGATGATGCAGATCAAATCAAGACTGCAACAGATGAGCTTATGGCAATTGTTCAACAGCTTTCTACGAAGCTGTATGAGCAAGCTCAACAAGCTGAAGCAGGTGCGCAAGGCACTGATGCTGGAGCAGCAGGCGGTAAAGATGATGTAGTTGATGCTGATTACGAAGTTGTGGATGACAACAAGAAGTAATATTGGCGATGAAAGGTCAAAGCGGCTTGCCGATCTTTGACCTTTCGCTTGTCATTGTATAGTACCGTATCAGGATTGATGGTATAATAGCTACTTGAAAATGGGAGGTGAGATCAATTGGCTGGAAAGCGAGATTATTATGAAGTGCTGGGAGTAGGCAAGGATGCGTCAACAGACGATATTAAAAAGGCCTACCGTAAGCTCGCTCGACAATATCATCCCGATGTTAATAAAGCAGCGGATGCAGAGGAAAAATTCAAAGAAGTAAAAGAAGCTTATGATGTGCTAAGTGATGATGGCAAACGTTCTACTTACGACCAATTTGGCCATGTTGATCCGAATCAAGGAATGGGCGGCGCAGGCGGCGCTGACTTTGGTGGATTTGGAGATATATTCGATATGTTCTTTGGTGGCGGTGGACGCCAACGTGATCCTAATGCGCCACAACGAGGCAATGATCTTCAGTACACGATGACCGTTGAATTTGTTGAAGCGGTATTCGGTAAAGAAACTGAGGTCACCATCCCTCGCGAGGAAAGCTGCGATACGTGTCATGGGTCCGGTGCCAAGCCAGGAACCTCGCCTAAGGTATGTACAACATGTCACGGTACAGGTCAGCAGGAAGTGGTGCAAAATACACCGTTTGGACGTATTGCCAACCGTCGTGTTTGTCAAACGTGCCGCGGTACCGGAAAAATCATTGTGGACAAATGTGGAACCTGTCATGGAAATGGACGCGTAAGAAAGCAGCGCCGCATTAAAGTGACTATCCCTGCAGGTGTAGATGATGGTCAGCAAATTCGCATTAGCGGTGAAGGCGAAGGCGGTAAAAACGGAGGACCAGCAGGAGATCTGTACATTGTGCTTCGCGTGAAATCGCATGAGTACTTCGACCGTGAGGGCGACGATATTTACCTGGAGGTGCCAATTACATTTGCACAGGCTGCGTTAGGTGACGAAATCGAAGTGCCAACGTTAACAGAGCGTGTGAAAATGAAAATTCCTGCAGGTACGCAAACAGGAAAGTACTTCCGCTTAAAAGGGAAGGGTGTGCCGAAGCTAAGAGGCATCGGCAACGGTGATCAACACATAAAAGTGACCGTTGTTACGCCAACGAATCTTAGCGATGAGCAAAAGGAACTGCTAAGACAATTCGGCGGCTTGAGCAGTCAAGCTGTCACAAGCTCCGAAGAGCATCATGAGTCTATTTTTGAGCGCATGAAAAAAGCATTCCGCGGTGAATAACGTTGAGCTTGTACGATAGAATCTATAATTGATCAAGCTTGTATGCTTGATTTTAAGCAGAGCCGGGCGTCATACAGCGATACCTATGTATTCAGACAAAGGTATCGCTGCGACGCTCGGCTTTTATGTAATTTGATTGTTTTTACAACTGTTCACGTTAAACGGGTATACAACAGCTTTCTTTTCCTAATACTACCGTTTGTGCATCAATTTTTTTGGAGGTGACGGTGTGTACAACGAAAAGAATGAGATGGAGAAGGTGAACTTTGGCGACTTGCCAGCTGATTGGGATGGCGAGTTTGCTGAGGAGTTTTACGATGAGCCTCAAGAGGAGAGCAAGTCAAAAAGTAAAACCCCTTCCCGCAAAGGCAGCAGAATGAAAAAACAACAATTCGAAGACTAGGTTGTGTCTGATCAAGGGCTTCAAAGTTCTCGGAAACGACTAAATCCATTCTTACCGAACGAAAACTCGTTCGGTATTTTTATATGCTGTTTTTTCCGTTTTAATTGCGCTTTCCTTTGTCATTACTGTGCAGCTGTTGTACAATAGAAGTTAGGCTTGTTGAAAGTGTACGTTAGTAACGGAGGGTTAGCAATGAAATGGTATGAAATCACGATTGCAACGACAGAGGTTGCAACGGAAATGATATCGAATTTTTTACATGAGTTTGGTGCGGGTGGCGTATCAATTGAAGAATCCGGAACATTGAACAAACCAAGAGATACATCATATGGACAATGGTATGATACTCCGCTTAATGACATTCCGGAGGGTCAGGCAATTATTAAGGGATATTTTCCGGAAGAGACGGATATGGAGCAGCTTGTGCAGGCTCTGAAGCCTCGCGTAGAGGGGCTACACGAATTTGGCATTGATCCGGGCAACGTAGAATACTCCTATATAGAGGTTGATGATGAGGATTGGGCTACGGCATGGAAGGATTATTTTCATCCGATTCGCATTACTGACCGAATTACAATAAAGCCGACCTGGGAGGATTATCAGCCAGAAGCTAATGAGCTGATAATTGAACTTGATCCAGGCATGGCATTTGGAACAGGTACGCATCCGACAACATCGTTATGTCTTAAAACATTGGAAAGCGTCATTCAAGGCGGCGAGGAAGTGATCGACGTTGGAACAGGCTCTGGTGTGCTTGCAATTGGAGCTATGAAGCTTGGCGCCAAAGCCGTCCTTGCACTCGATCTGGATCCGGTTGCCGTATCAAGCGCTACTGAAAATGTCAGTCTGAACGGACTTTCTGAGCAAGTGGATATTCGCTTGAGCGATTTATTAGGGGTGCTGCGCCAAGATAGCGAACAACGAGAGTCGCTAATGGTTAAGCCTCCAGTAGACCTTGTCGTTGCCAACATATTGGCCGAGATCATTATGCTGTTTATTGATGATGTGTATGAGGCATTGAAGCCAGGCGGTACATATATCGCTTCTGGAATATGGAAAAACAAAGAAGAAGTTGTCGAGCAGGCGTTAATCGCATCAGGATTTATCATCGAGGATAAATTTAGAGATGAGGATTGGCTGGCATTCGTTGCGCGTAAGCCAAAGGGTGAGTAAATGGGTAATTTTTTAGCATTTCCGATAGATGTCTTACCGTTTATCGTCTTAGTGTTGCTGATCCAATTTACGGTGCATGAATTTGCCCATGCGTATGCAGCTTATAAATTTGGTGATGACACGGCTTATCGTGAAGGGCGTGTCACGCTAAATCCATTCGTGCATTTGGATATATTAGGGTTTATTCTTATTCTCGTTGCAGGATTTGGTTGGGCGAAGCCGGTTCCGGTTCGTTCTAGCCGCTTTAAAAATCCAAGGGCAATGAGCATTATCGTATCGTTAGTAGGTCCGTTAAGTAATCTGCTTCTGGGAATTCTGTCAATTATCATTTTCGTTATATTGATTAAGACTGGCTGGATTTTTGCTGGCTCAGAAGGCGTGGCAAGCGCAATCGAAGTGTTTTTTACGTATATGATCCATTTTAGTTTTCTATTATTTGTGTTTAATCTTATACCGTTACCGCCGCTTGACGGCTATCGTATTGTTTCTGAGCTGCTTCCTTTTCACACGCGCTATAAGCTGGATCAGAACGCGCATTGGGGAACGATTATCTTCCTGCTGCTCGTATTTATTGAGCCGCTGCGCCGTTATACGCTAACGCCAATTTTACTATGGGGCCAAAAATTATCGTATGACATATTAAACTTTTTCATGGTATTATTTTAATCTGTTAGGAAACAGATACGAAGGATGAAGACGATGCAAAGATATTTTGTAAAGCCGGAGCAGTTTGTTGGCGAGCACATCGTTATTGAGCATGACGATGCTCATCATATTATGCGTGTCATGCGAATGACGGAGGGCTCCGAGGTTATAGTCAGCAATGGGGTTGATCGAACGGTTCGAGCAGTCATTACAGAGCTTGCAGGAAAAGTGGTCCACCTTACCGTAGCTGAAGAGCTGGAGCAGCAGGCAGAACCGACATGGCGAGTGACGATTGCACAGGGGCTGCCGAAGGGTGATAAGATGGAGCTCATTATGCAGAAGTGCACCGAGATAGGCGCAGCTGCATTCGTACCCTTTCAATCCGAGCGCGTTATTGTGCAGTATGACCAAAAAAAAGAAGCGAAGCGTTTGGAGCGCTGGAGCAAGATCATTAAGGAAGCGGCAGAGCAAAGCCATCGCGATGCGATTCCGCACGTAGCTGAGCCTAAGAGCTGGAAACAACTGCTCGCGCATATTGCCGACTATGACTTGACACTGTTTTGCTACGAGCGCGCAGGCGACGAAGGACATGGCATCGGCTTGAAGGATGCGCTGCAAAAGTTTAAACATTCCAAGCAATCTAAGGACAACCCCTCAGTGTTGCTTATAGCAGGACCAGAGGGTGGATTTTCTGAGCGTGAAGCGACAGAGGCTGAAGCTGCTGGCGCAGTACTGGTTGGACTTGGCAAACGAATATTACGAGCTGAAACAGCAGGAATCGCTGCATTATCCTGCATACTATATGAATCAGGCGAGATGGGAGGCGTGTGACCACAATGTCTACGGTCGCATTTTACACAGTTGGATGTAAAGTTAACTTCTATGATACAGAAGCAATATGGCAAGTTTTCAAGGAGGCTGGATATGAGCAGGTAGACTTCGAATCCAGTTCTGCTGATGTATACTTAATTAATACCTGTACGGTAACGAATACAGGTGATAAAAAAAGCCGCCAAATTATTAGGCGCGCAATTCGCCGCAATCCTGATGCGATTATTGCAGTAACGGGTTGCTATGCACAAACCTCACCAGCTGAAATTATAGCAATTGAAGGTGTCGATCTTGTCATTGGAACACAGGATCGAGATAAAATTATGACGTATGTGAAGCAAATTCAGGACGAGCGTCAACCTGTCAATGCAGTGCGCAACATTATGAAGACGCGCACCTTTGAAGAGCTGAATGTGCCTAGCTTCACCGAGCGCACACGTGCGTTTTTGAAAATTCAAGAGGGCTGCAACAATTTCTGTACGTTTTGCATCATTCCTTGGTCGCGCGGTCTGTCACGTAGTCGTGATCCGCTTACGGTTGTAGAGCAAGCGAAGCAGCTTGTTGCCTCTGGCTATAAGGAAATCGTATTAACAGGGATTCATACTGGCGGATACGGGGACGACATGGAAGACTACAATCTGACTCGTCTGTTATGGGATCTTGATAAGGTTGAAGGGCTGGAGCGCATTCGCATCAGCTCAATTGAAGCGAGTCAAATTGACGATGAGATGATTGACGTATTGAATAAGTCCTCAAAAATGTGTCGTCATCTGCACATTCCGCTTCAAGCTGGCGAAAATAGCGTATTGAAGCGCATGAGACGCAAATATACGACTGAGCAGTATGCAGAGAAAATTAGACGTATTAAGGAAGCAATGCCGGGCGTTGCGATCACGACAGACGTAATTGTTGGCTTCCCGGGCGAAACGGATGAAATGTTCGAGGAAGGCTATCGCTTTATGAAGGAAATCGGCTTTGCTGAAATGCACGTTTTCCCATATTCCCGCCGAACTGGAACGCCTGCTGCACGCATGACAGACCAGGTCGATGAGGAAGTGAAGCATGAGCGTGTTCACAAGCTGATTGAGCTTTCTGAAAGCATGCAGCTTGATTATGCGCAGCGCTATGTTGGCGAGGTGCTGGATGTGATCCCTGAGCGTGAGCAAAAGGGCAACGAAGGCAAAGGTCTAATTATGGGCTACTCAGACAATTATATTTCGATCGTATTTGAGGGTTCCGAGGAACTGATTGGACAAATTTGTCGAGTGAAAATTACAGAAGCGGGTGTCAATGAATGCCGTGGACAGCTAGTCCGGGTGCTGGACAGTCAATCGCCTGCATTGAATAAGGTTCAAATTCCACGTATTGCAGCTCAAGCATAAGGTGGAGCGTTACTGGAGGATTCTGTTGCAGTGCTACGGCATGCAGCAGAATCCTCTCCTGTTTTCACACTCCAGTTTTCAAATGAGATATGCTACACTTGATCTAGTCGAGAAAACCATTTTAAATAACAGATCGGCAGGGCAATAAATGAACATAAAACGTTAAATATCGTCTGCGAATGAGCGATTGCAGTAGGGATCGAATCTGTAGTAAGTAGTACTGCAGAAGCAAGCAGATTAATAAAAGGGTAGAACAGCGCAGCACCGCCGATGTTAAGCAGCAGATGAGAAATCGCAACAAATTGTCCGCCCTTTGTGCCGCCAATAGAGGCTAGAATCGCTGTAAAGCATGTTCCGATATTGCTGCCAAGTACTATTGCAATACATAGCTCAAGCGGCAGGGTATCAAGTGCTGCAATACCCATTATCATGGCGATAACCGCTGAGCTGCTGTGGAAGCATGCTGTTAATACAGCTCCTGTCAGAACCCCCCATAGCAGTGTCGTTTGCGCTTGCTGCAAAAACCAGCTGTACATGTCTGTCTGCTGAAGGCTTGGACCAATGCTCTGCATAACGGTAATGCCGAACAGCAGCATGCCAAAGCCGAAAAGCACGACTGAGGCGGAGCGCAGATATTCACTGCCCGGCCATGCTGCCAGCTTAGGAACGAGACGATATTCAATAAGCAGCGTGGATACCGTCCATAATACAAATGAAAAGCCAATAATAGGCTTCGCCCAATGAAAAATATTAAGCCCGATTAGCTCTGTCGTTAAGCAGGTGCCGATGTTCGTACCTAGTATAATGCCTAGTGTACGTGAGAAGGGTAGCAATCGGCTGTTGACGAGGCTGATGGATAGAGCGGTTACTGCGGTGCTGCTTTGCAAAAATGCAGTGCTCGCTGTACCTAGTATTAACCCATGCAGCGGAGTCTGTGTAGAGCGCTCCAGCAGTCGGAGAAAAGCGGGGCCGCCCATACGGAATAAAGCAAGCTCCATCAGCTTCATGCCGCATAGAAAAATAATAAAGCCGAGCATGCTTGGCAGTAGGATTGATGCAATCATGATCGCTTCTCCTTTCAGGTGATCCTTATCTATTGCTATGCAGCAATTGGGACGAGCATGATTAAAGAAGTATGAAGATCGATCAACCTACAAGGAAAGCGACAATGAAAAGGAAGGTACAAACATGGAAAATGCGAAAGTGACCTTAATAAAAGCTAGAAAAAAGAGAATTGAAGAGAGCCACCCTTGGGTATATGCGAGTGAAATTCAAGGCATCGACAAAGCAGATACCGAGCCGGGCTCAATCGTTGATGTTGTGACGCATAGCGGAAAATATCTTGCATCGGGCTATTGGAATCCTGCCTCGCAAATTACAGTAAGAATTGTAAGCTATACGCCGATTGCAACGATGGACAAGGCATTTTTCGTTGAGCGATTACAGCGCTGCAAGCAGCATCGCGAGCGATTTGTTGCAGATCGTGATTGTCGTCTCGTCTATGGCGAAGCAGATTTTCTGCCAGGTTTGATTGTAGACCGATTTGCCGATGTACTCGTGCTGCAAATTTTAACGCTAGGCATGGAAAAGCATCGCGAGGCGCTGCTGGAAGCACTAATTGAGGTGTTCCAGCCAGTAGGCATTTATGAGCGAAGTGATGTGAGTGTGCGCAAGCTGGAAGGGCTGGAGGAGCGCACAGGCGCGCTGTACGGCAGCTGCTCACCGATCGTGAAAATTACGGAAAACGGTTTGCAGATGGAAGTCGATATTGTACAAGGGCAGAAAACGGGCTATTTCTTCGATCAGCGCGAAAATCGCGCCTCGATAAAGCCGCTAATGACGGGCTGGGGAAGACGCAGCGGGATTGAGTTAAAGGAAGCTGAGGATGGACGCCTGGCGCCATTTAACCGTAATGGCAAGGAAGTGACTTTTCCTTATTGGGATGGTGCAACGGTGCTGGAATGCTTTGCGCATACGGGCAGCTTCACCTTGCATGCCTGCAAATTCGGCGCGAAAAAGGTCACCTGTCTCGATGTATCGGCTCATGCGATAGAAACGGCAAAACGCAACGTAGAGCGCAACGGCTTTCAAGATCGCGTAGAGTTTGTCGTCGCGGATGCCTTTCAGTATTTGCGTGATCAAGTAAAGGGGCTGGAGGAGCGCAAGCAGCGTGCTGCTGGAGGCGTGGATACATCCAAGCCGCTTGAGCAAGAGGGACGTACGTGGGACGTTGTCATACTGGACCCGCCTGCCTTTGCCAAAACACGCTCAGCTGTTGAAGGTGCCAAGCGCGGCTACAAGGATATTAATCTGCAGGGCTTAAAGCTCGTTAATGAGGGTGGCTATCTCGTAACAGCAAGCTGCTCCTATCATATGCGACCAGAGCTGTTTTTGGAGGCAATCGGAGAAGCGGCGAAGGATGCCGGTAAGCAGCTTCGACTTATTGAATGGCGTGCAGCGGGCAAGGATCATCCGCAAATTCTTGGCGTCAATGAAAGTCATTATTTGAAATTTGCAATCTTCGAAGTGACATCGAAACGATAGATAAGGCAAAAAAACCTTGAGGAGAGGCTCGGATAGAAAGGGGACGGCGTATGGCAATCAAATTTATACTGGGACGAGCTGGGAGTGGAAAAACACACACCTGCCTGGAGCAAATTCGACAAGAGCTTCGCAGTGCGCCGCTTGGCGCTCCCCTGATCCTGCTCACTCCAGAGCAGGCTTCATTCCAAATGGAGTATGAACTGTTAACGCAAAGCGAGTTAAACGGGATGCTGAGGGCGCAAGCGCTCAGCTTTCGACGTTTAGCGTTTCGCGTGATGCAGGAGACTGGCGGAACTGCACTTGTTCCGATTACAGATACAGGAAAACAGATGCTGCTCTACAAGCTGGTTCATCGCTATGCCGATGAGCTGCAGCTGTTTCGTTCAAGCGAGCTTCAATCGGGCTTCATCGAACGGTTGAACAGCATGCTGACCGAGTGGAAAAGATATGGCGTAACAGCAAATCAGCTAGCTGAGCTGGCTGACGATCTGTCACTACCAGACCAGAAAAGCGACATTTTGCAGAAGAAGCTGTCAGACTTGAGTCTGCTGTACAGCATGATGGAGCAGGAGCTGGCTCATCAATATGTTGATGCCGAGGATTATTTGTCCTTGCTTGTAAGCGGACTGCCTGATGCACAATCGATGAAGGGCTGTAAAATATGGGTTGATGGCTTCCATGGCTTGACCCCAACGGAATATGAAGCGCTTGGGTCATTAATTGCGCATTGTGACGACATTACGATAGCGTTGACGCTTGACCGTCATTATGACATCGATGAGCCGCTGGATGAGCTGAATCTATTCTATCAAACCGCTGAAACCTATCAAACGATATTGCAGCTCGCTCAGCATTATCAGGTAGAGGTAGAGCCCCCAGTGCTGCTGGACGGAGCGGCAGGACGCTTTGCAGCAAATCGCGAGCTGGCCTTTATTGAGCAGCACTATGGCAAGCGCAAGCGCTATGGAATGGGGGAAGGCGAGCAAAGCAGCATCACGCTGCATGCAGCGGCCAATCGCCGAGTAGAAGTAGAATCACTTGCTAGAGAAATGCTGGAGCAGGTGCGTGAGCATGGCTATCGTTGGAGGGATATGGCTATTCTTGTGCGCAATTTGGCAAGCTATAGCGATTATATTGAATATATTTTCAAGCAGTACGAGATTCCGGTGTTTATGGATCAAAAGCAAAAAACACTCTATCATCCCTTCATAGAGTTTATTCGTGCTGCACTGGAGACCACGGTGCATGGCTGGCAGTATGATGCTGTGTTTCGCCTCATCAAAACCGAGATGCTATTCCCGCTGGACGGCTCCATGCCGCGCGAATGGTTTGATATGCTGGAGAACTATGTGCTGGCAACTGGCATCAATGGATGGAAGTGGCTCGATGAACGCTCATGGCGTCCGATGGCTCAGGTTTCACTTGATGAAGAGGAGGACACAGCCTATCACGTAACGGATAAGGCGAAGGAGCAGCTCGCAATTGCACTTGCTGCAAGAGGCGCTATCGTACCTTCGCTTGAGGCATTTGGCAAAAAGCTGTTGAAAGCAGTCAATGTGAAGCAGATGTGCATCGCGCTGTATGAGCTGCTGGATCAAACGGCAGCAGGACAGCGTCTGGAGGCATGGAGCATCAACGAGCAGGAGCGCGGCAATTTGCTAATGGCGCGTACTCATCGACAGCTATGGTCCAACGTAATGAGTGTGCTGGACGAGCTGGTCGAGCTTGCAGGAGAAGAATCGGTCACGCCAGAGCTGTTTATGGGGATGCTTGAGGCGGGGCTGGATGCGTTGTCGCTAGCTTCTATTCCGCCAGGTCTGGACGGAGTTGTGGTAGGGACGCTCGAGCGTTCCAGACTCTCAAATGTAAAAGCGGTATTCGTGCTTGGTGTATCCGACGGCGTGCTGCCTATGCGGATGAGCGAGGATGGTCTGCTGTCAGAGGATGAGCGCGAAATGCTGCAGGAGCAAGGCATTAAGATGGCTCCGAGCGCGCGCCGCAAGCTGCTCGATGAGCGATTTATTATCTATCAAATGCTGACAAAAGCATCGGAGCGGCTATGGCTTAGCTATCCGCTTGCGGATGAAGAAGGGAAGGGCTTGCTGCCTTCAGAGATCATTCGGCAGCTGCGTTATCAGCTTCCTCATCTTCAGCTTCACACGATAGCAATCGAGCCTAGGCTGGACATGCCGGTTGAGGAACAGCGGCAGTTTCTCGCCCATCCAAAACCTGCGCTCACGTATTTAATCAGCATGCTGCGGCAGTGGCAGTCAGGCGCTGAGCTGCCTGAGCTTTGGTGGGATCTGTTTAATTGGTATGCGGCAAGAGCGGAATATCATCCCAAGCTGGAATCGCTGCTCCTGTCTCTTGATTACAGCAATGTAGAGCAGCCGTTGAGACTGGAAACGGCGATGGGCTTGTATGGCGTCAATATGCGGATGAGTGTTTCACGCGTAGAGCGTTTTGTTTCCTGTCCGTTTCAGCATTTTGCAATTTATGGCCTGCGCTTGAAGGAGAGAAAGCAATACAAGCTGGAAGCTCCAGATATGGGGCAGCTGTTTCATGCTGCACTTGGCAAGCTTGCCAACAAGCTGGGAGAAGGCTGGGGTCGTCTATCGCATGATAAAGTTAAGCAGGAAGTCAATGCGATTGTCGACGAGTTGATTCCACGGCTGCAATCGGAAATCTTGCTCAGCAGTGAGCGGTTTCGCTATATTGCCCGCAAGCTAAAGGAAATTATATTGCAGGCTTCCGTTATTTTGGGCGAGCATGCAGCTCGCGCAACGTTTAATCCAGTCGGCACAGAGATTGATTTTGGACCCAATGGCGTGATGCCTGGTTTACAGCTAACGCTGGATAATGGCAATACGGTAGAAATTGTTGGTCGTATTGACCGTGTAGATGCGGCGTCGACCGAGGATGGGCTGCTGCTGCGCATTCTAGACTATAAATCTAGCAGCAAAGCGTTGAAGTTGGAGGAAGTCATTGAAGGGCTGTCCCTGCAAATGCTGACGTATTTGGATGTGCTGATGACACATGGTGAGCACTGGCTGAAGGAGAAGGTTACACCTGCAGGCGTGCTTTATTTCCATGTGCACAATCCGCTGCTTCAGGTGAAAAACGGGATTGATCGTGAAGAGGCTGCTAATTTGATGCTTAAGCGCTATAAGATGAAAGGTCTTCTAACTGCAGATACGACGGTTGTGCGTATGATGGATGGAGAGCTGGAAACGGGTTATTCTCAGATCATTCCAGTAGCCGTGAAAAAGGATGACAGCTTTTATTCCAATGCGTCTGTTGTCAGTCATGAGCAATGGGAGCAGCTGCGCGGCTTTGTACGAAGCAAAATCAAGCACATTAGTGAACAAATTCAAGAGGGCTGCGTATCGATAGAGCCGTATCAGCAAGGCGATCGCACCCCATGTCAATATTGTGATTACAAGGCCGTTTGCCAATTTGATGCAAGTCTTGAGGGCAATCAATACCGCAAGCTGTCGAAAACATCAGAACAGGAAGTATGGCAGCAGTTAGGAGAGTGAGGAAATGAGTGGACAATCAGGAGCAGCACCGAAATGGAGTGACGAGCAGCTGGACGCGATCGTTTCCGAAGGCTCCAATTTGCTCGTTGCAGCAGCAGCTGGTTCTGGGAAAACGGCGGTGCTTGTTGAACGCATCATTCGAAAAATTGCGTCGAATACTGATGTGGATCGCTTGCTCGTTGCAACATTTACGAATGCAGCAGCTGCGGAGATGAAGGATCGCATTAAGATTGCGCTTGAACGCAAGCTGGAGGAAGAGCCGGATTCTGAGCATTTGCGCAAACAGCTGGCGCTTATGGGGAAAGCGTCCATTACGACGCTGCATTCCTTCTGTATGGAGGTTATTCGCAAGTATTACTCGTTGATTGGCTTGGACCCAGGTTTTCGAATAGCGAACGAAACTGAAATTGAACTGATCCGAAGCGACGTGCTATCTGAGCTGTTCGAGGCAAGATATGAGAAGCTCGATGAGTACGGACCGTTTCTGCAGCTCGTAAATGCGTTTGGCGGGGAACGCGGGGACGATCCCGTATTCGCGCTGGTCGAACGATTATATTTATTTTCACGCTCGCATCCTTGGCCAGAGCAATGGCTTAAGGAAACGGCAGATGTCTTTCGAATTAGCGGCGTTGACGAACTGGAGCAGTCGCCTTGGGTTGCCCAGCTTATGGCAGATGTTGAGCTGAAGCTGGAGGGGGCAATTGCCAGCTTTCAGCAGGCGCTGGAGCTGACGCGCAAGCCCGCGGGGCCTTATGCCTACGCCTCCACCTTCGAAAGCGATATCGAGGTCGTGCAGCGTCTCATTAGACAGCTGCGAGAGCTTCCATGGCGTGAGTGGGGGGCTTGCTTTGACAAGCTCGAGTTTGCCAAGCTAGCCGCATTGCGCGGTAAGGAGCATGATAAAGAGCTGCAGGAGCTAGCTAAGGATTATCGGGAGCAGGGGAAAGCAGCCGTTCTCGGTCTCGCGGCAGATTATTTCGGGAGATCGCCCGAGCAGTATGCGCAGGAGCTGATGTCATTGGCGCCTATGATGGATGCGCTCGTTTCATTAATTCTTGATTTTTCTAAAGCGTTCGAGCAGCATAAGCGCTCGAAGGGCTTGCTTGATTTTGGCGATCTGGAGCATTATTGTCTTGCGATTTTGCTCGACCCAAGCTCTACGCCAGAGCTTATTGTGCCTTCGCAGGCGGCGAGGGAATACCAGCAGCAATTTGAAGAAATATTGCTGGATGAATATCAAGACACGAATCTTGTGCAGGAAACGATCGTGTCGCTTATTAGCAAGCCAGAGCATGGCAATCGGTTTATGGTAGGGGATGTAAAGCAAAGCATCTATCGGTTCCGTCTGGCTGAGCCAAAGCTGTTTCTCGATAAATACAAGCGCTACGGACGAGAAGTCAATGCTGATCCACATGAGGGCAAACGTATCGACTTGGCTCGCAATTTTCGTAGCCGCCTCCAAGTCGTTGATGCGGTTAACATCGTATTCCGCGCCATTATGAAAGAAAAGGTAGCTGAGCTGACCTATGATGCATCGGCGGAGCTTGTTCACGGAGCGGCATATTTTCCGCCTCCTGAGTCATTGGCGCAGTGCAAGGTTCATGCAATTGTGATTGATCGTGAAGAGCGGGAAATTGAGCCCAGTGCGGAAGCAGAGGATGGACAGGCTGAGGAGCAGGCCTCACAGGCTCAGCAGCTGCGCGAGGAGCTGAATGCAGCCCAGCTTGAAGCGAAAGCCATCGTGCAGGAGCTTCAGCGATTAAAAAGTGAGCAAGCTCTTGTCTATGATGTGAGAGAAGCGCGCTATCGCCCGATACAGTGGCGCGACTGCGTTATCCTGTTACGTGCAACGTCGACGTGGGCGCCTGTTTTTCTCGAGGAGCTTCAGCAAGTTAACATCCCTGCTTACTCCAGCATCGGAAGCGGGTATTTTGAAGCAGTCGAGGTACAAACGATGCTGAGCGTGCTGCAAATTATCGACAATCCGTATCAGGATATTCCGCTAGCAAGCGCACTGCGTTCCCCGCTATTCAAGCTTAGCGCTGAAGAGTTGTCGCATATTCGCATTTTGTCTATGGACGCAAGTTTTTATGATGCTGTTGTACATGCAGCGGGCAGCGAGGATTTTGCCTATGAGGGTAGAGTGAAGCTTTCTTATTTTCTAAATATGCTTGACCAGTGGCGAAACGCTGCACGTGAAGGTGCGATGGCTGATTTGCTATGGCGAATCTATGAAGAAACGGGGTATTATGACTTCGTTGGCGGTTTGCCTGCTGGAGTACAACGTCAGGCGAATTTGCGGGCGCTGCATGATCGCGCCAGACAGTACGAGGCAACATCATTTCGAGGTTTGTTTCGTTTCTTGAAATTTATCGAGCGTATGCGCGAGAATGGCAACGATCTAGGAACAGCGCTTGCGAT
The DNA here is from genome assembly GCF_042659865.1 of Paenibacillus septentrionalis. NCBI lineage: Bacteria > Bacillati > Bacillota > Bacilli > Caryophanales > Paenibacillaceae > Paenibacillus > Paenibacillus septentrionalis. The sequence goes on along the minus strand of NZ_JBHSTE010000002.1, from coordinate 515,843 downwards.
TGGCGAAGGCGAGGATGTTGTTCGCATTATGACGACACATGCCAGTAAAGGACTAGAGTTTCCAGTCGTATTTGTCGCAGGGCTTGGCAAGAAGTTTAATGAGCAGGATTTGTCCTCGAGCTTTCTCTATCACAAGGAGCTAGGATTCGGCCCGAAATACGTAGATCTGCAGCTTCGTACGAGCTATCCGTCTCTTGCTCATATAGCAATCCGCCGCGCCATTAAAATGGAGCTTCTGGCAGAGGAAATGCGGATTCTGTATGTTGCTCTAACGCGGCCTAAGGAAAAGCTGTATCTAATCGGTACAGCGCCTAAGCTGAGCAAAAAGCTTATGAAGTGGAAATTTTCATTAGCAGAAGACGGGACATTGACTGAATCCGGCATTGCATCGGCCTCGTCCTACATGGATTGGATTGGCCCGCTAATTGCAGAAAGCCTCGAACAGTCGATGGCAGCTTCGCCAGAAGAACGGCAGCATGTCGCTTGGACAGATTGGGTGGTAGAGGCGATTCCCGCAGATGAGCTTTCTACTGTAGAAGCTGGAGCCGAAACTCTACCATCAGAAGAGTGTCTGCGTGAGCGACAGGATCGTTTGCGAGCAATTCAAGCGCTTGCTCTGTTGGATGGGGTTGAGGAAGATAAGCAGTTGCACGATCAGCTAGCGTTTCGTTATCCTTATGAGGAAGCGACTCGTCTAGGCTCTAAAGCCTCGATAACCGAAATGAAACGAATACAGGCGGCATTTGCAGAAGAGGAAGACGCTGCATTCTATTCAGCAGCAGCTCAGACTGCTGCAGACGAGGTCAATATGAAGGAACGCTCTGACGAGGAGACTGTCTCGCACGAATTTACGCTGCACCTGCAGCGGCCTGCGTTCATGGAGGAAAAGCAGCTCACGCCTACTGAGAAGGGGTCCGTCAATCATTTGGTTATGCAGCATATACCGCTTGGAAGCGAGATTAATGAAGAGGTTGTTTCGAGTACGATCGAAGGAATGGTAACCCGTAAATTAATTACGCCATTCCAAACTCGCGCGATAAACGTTCAGGCCATCGCGCAGCTGTTTCAGTCGGAGCTTGGTCAGCGTATGCAGCTAGCAGCATGGCTGAAGCGAGAGCTTCCATTTGCATTTTTGCTCTCAGCTGGGGATGTTTATCGTGAGGAAGCAGGCTACAGTGCAGACGAATCTGTCTTTGTCCAAGGGGTTATCGATTGCTTGTTTGAGGATTCAGAGGGACTTGTTCTGGTCGATTATAAGACCGATCGTATATATAAGCAGAATTGGCAGGAGCAAGCCGAAAAGCATCGTTTTCAATTGGAGATGTATGCTAGAGGACTTGAAATGATATTGAATCGCAAAGTTGATGAAATTTACGTATTCTTTTTTGATGGAGGACGTGCAGTTCGGTTATAATGGTAATAATTTCATCGCTGGAGGGGAAAATGTGACAGAGCAGGTTAAAGGCAAGCTAGAGCCTGAACAAGGGAAAAAGCCAATTGCACTGGCAGTCGTTCTCGTTATGCTCGTAGCTAGCTTAATCTTCGTAGTTTTGTTTGCATCAAAAAGTATTGGCTATCAACAAGAAATTCAAATAGCGACAGGAAAAGAAATTGTAGAGCATTTTAAAGCGCTGGACAAAAAGCTTGGCTATGCAGATTTGAGTATAGCAGCGTTATCAACAAGGGCTGGAAGCTGGAATGAGGATGCTGCATTGTTGAGCTTGCAAGCGAGTTATTTGCTGGAGGATATTGATTATCATTTGGCTGAGCTTTTTCACATTGGAGCAGCTATAGACAATGAAGCATTCGCTAATGTTGATGGACAGAGTGCTTCTCAAGACGAGATAAAAAAGCAGCAGCAGCTGCTTGAAAGTTTCTCACGGACTGATTTGCCTGCTGACCGTTTAGAGGAGCAGTTGCAGGCGGCACAGCAACAATTGCAGCAGCTTCACAGTATTGTTCAGCAGTTCAATTTCAGGCTGGAAGGCAATAGAAATGCAATGATTCGATTGTCCTCGGGCTTTGACTGGATCGAGCTTGCAAAGCAGATGGATGACATTATTTTTAATGAAGCGCAGTAGACTTTGCTTTGCATAATAGTTGTGCAAGCTAAGTTGATTATAAGCGTAAATTTGGGAGGTAATTGCAGATGGATTGTTTATTTTGCAAAATCGTAGAAGGCACGGTTCCTTCTACAAAGGTATATGAGAATGAGCACGTGCTTGCTTTTCAAGACATAGCACCTGCTGCACCGACACATATTTTAATTATTCCGAAAAAGCACATCGCGACGATGAATGACGTAACGCGCGAAGATGATGCAGTCATTGCCGAGATCTTTGCTGCTGCTAGACATATCGCGAAGGAGCAAGGTTTTGATGAAGCTGGATATCGTTTAATCAACAACTGTAATTCAGATGGGGGACAGGTTGTATATCATCTTCATTTTCACTTATTATCCGGAAAAAAACTAGGTCCTCTACTCTCTGAATAAAACTTATTGTTCAAGTTGACACAGAAGTATTGGTTGACTTATAATTAAGATTGATTAACCGTGTATTAACTCTGGACGGTCTGTTTCGGAGGGAGGGAAAACTGGTGTCTGAAATTAAAGTTCGTAAAAATGAAACTATTGATGCTGCGCTTCGCCGCTTTAAGCGTTCCACTGCAAAAGATGGTATCTTGGCAGAGGTTAAGAAACGCAAGCACTATGAGAAGCCTAGTGTAAAGCGCAAGAAAAAGTCCGAGGCTGCGCGTAAGAGAAAGTTTTAGGAGGATAATTCCATAATGAACCTGAGCGAAAGATTGACCGACGATATGAAGCAAGCAATGAAGGACAAGGATAAGTTAAGATTATCCACCATTCGCATGGTACGTTCTTCAATACAGAACTTAGAATTAGATCTTCACCGTTCACTGAACGATGATGAGTTGCTTGACATATTTAGTCGAGAAATCAAACAACGTAAAGATTCCCTCCAAGAATTTAAAAAGGCTGGTCGCGAAGACCTAGCCGAAAATCTTGCAGCAGAAATTGATATTATTAGTAAATACCTTCCCGAACAGCTCACTGAAGAAGAGATTCAAGAGATAGTAAGGCAGACCATCCAAGAACTCGGTGCTTCTTCGAAAGCCGACATGGGGAAAGTGATGGGCGCCCTTATGCCGAAGACAAAAGGTCGCGCAGACGGTAAACTAGTAAACCAAGTTGTGCAACAATTTCTGCAATAGAATACGTGCGGACACAAAACACCCCGTTGGGGTGTTTTTTTGTTGATTAAGAAGCCCCTTTCCTGTAGAACCTTATGTTATAATAATTGAAACAAGCAGTCTTCACATACGTATAATAATAAAGCGGAAAGGAGGTTGAACTAGATGAAAGCAACAGATAAGATGAAAAATACAGCTGCTACGAAGTGGCTTGTCCGACTCATGATGATGTTAGCGCTTGTAGTTATGGTGTTTCCGTCAATTGCATTTGCCCAAAGCAAGCAATCTGTAGATAAATATGGACCAGCGGTTTATCATATTCCTTTAAAAGGTGATGTTGAGCCTGCCATGGCGCAATTTCTTAAGCGTGCACTTACTGAGGCAGAGGAGGCTCATGCGGAGCATATTATCATTACATTAAATACATATGGAGGTCGTACAGATTCTGCCGCAGAGATTGGCGAAATGCTGCGCTCGACTAAAATCCCGATAACTGCATTTATCGAAGGGAAAGCGGTGTCAGCAGGAACCTATATTGCACTTAATGCTGATACAATTGTGATGCAGGAAGGCAGCACGATGGGGAGCGCTGCAGTAGTCGATGGCTCAGGCAAGTTAATTGATAACCCTAAAACGATTAGCTTTTGGGTTGACCAGATGAGCGAGGCCGCTAAGCTGAATGGCCGTGATCCGAATGTTGCGATCGCGATGGTCGATCCACGCATTGAGGTTGATTTGTCTGAAACATTAGGCAAGGTTGTAGCGGTTGGAGATGTGCTGGCGATATCGGCTTCAGATGCACTTCGCATTGGCTATTCAGAGCATACAGCATCGAATCTTGAGGAGGTCGTAGCTTGGCTGGGACTTAACGATCGCGATTTGATCGATGTTAGCATGAGTTTTGCTGAACAGCTGTCACGATTTATTCTTCATCCTGCTGTTTCCGTCCTTTTGCTTATTATTGGCTTTGCTGGTATTGGAATTGAGCTGTTTGTGCCTGGCTTTGGATTGCCTGGTATTATAGGTGTGCTGGCTATGGGGTTATATTTCTTCGGTTCCTATTTAGGAGGTCTTGCCGGTATGGAGTCTGCTATTTTGTTTATAGTTGGTATTCTGTTGATTATTTTAGAATTGTTTGTGCCTGCATTTGGTATACTTGGAATATTGGGAGGAGGTGCCGTTATTACGGGCATAATATTGGCTGCTCCAGATTGGCAATCCGGTTTAACTGCAATAGTTATTGCACTGGTGATTGCCACCATTATCATTATTATTTTCTCCCGAACGAAAAAAGGGAGAACGGTGTGGAGCAAATTCGTACTGCGCGAGAAGCTGACTACAGAAGAAGGCTTTATTTCAGCAGATTCGAAATCCTCGCTTGTAGGCGAGAGAGGGGTTACGGCTACACCGCTTAGACCGGCAGGTTCAGTACTCATTAACAATCAACGTGTTGATGTTGTAACAGAAGGCGGTTTTATTGAGATTAATCGTCTTGTGGAAGTCGTTAAGGCTGAAGGGACATGGGTAGTTGTAAGAGAAATTTCAAACAATGAAAAAGAATAGGGAGGTTTTTTAATGCCATTTGATCCTTCGTTGGTTACTATTGTTGTAATCGTATTAGCCGTAATTTTATTTTTTGTATTGCTGAGTTTCTTCCCAGTTATGCTGTGGATTTCAGCAATAGCTTCAGGTGTTAAAATCAGTATTATTACATTGTTCGCAATGAAACTTCGTCGTGTTACGCCAAGTCGAATTGTTAACCCGCTTATTAAGGCGACAAAAGCAGGTCTAGGTGTTTCAATCAACCAGCTGGAAACGCATTATCTAGCAGGTGGTAATGTAGACAGAGTTGTCAATGCGCTAATTGCCGCGCAACGTGCGAATATCCCGTTGTTGTTTGAGCGTGCTGCTGCGATTGATCTTGCAGGACGTGACGTATTGCAAGCGGTACAAATGAGTGTAAACCCTCGTGTCATTGAAACAAGCTCTGTTTCAGCGGTGGCAAAAGATGGTATCGAGGTTAAAGTTAGAGCGCGCGTAACGGTTCGTGCCAACCTGGATCGCCTAGTCGGTGGTGCTGGTGAAGATACGATTATCGCCCGTATCGGTGAAGGTATTGTATCAACAGTGGGTAGCTCCGCTTCTCATAAGGATGTACTTGAGAATCCGGACTTGATTTCTCGTACTGTCCTAGAAAAAGGTCTTGATGCGGGTACAGCATTCGAAATTCTATCAATCGATATTGCTGACGTAGATGTAGGCAAAAACATCGGTGCACATCTGCAAACAGAGCAAGCTGAAGCTGATAAAAACATTGCACAAGCGAAAGCTGAAGAGCGTCGCGCAATGGCTGTTGCGAAAGAGCAAGAAAACAAAGCGAAGGTCGTTGAGATGGAAGCACTTGTTGTTGAAGCTGAGTCTCAGGTTCCACTTGCAATGGCAGAAGCGCTTCGCAGTGGCAAGCTGGGAGTAATGGATTATTTGAACATGAAAAACATTGAGGCGGATACCGATATGCGCAAATCAATTGGTGATCCAAATGACAACCCAAATAAATAATTTCTCCATTGGCAAGATCAACGATTCTATGCCATTAGGAGGTGAGCGCAATGGGTATCATTGATCTGATATTTGATAATATTTACTTTGTCGTCATTTTCTTGTTCGTTGTTTTCAAGCTGATTGGCAGCTTCTCTGGCAATAAAAAGCCGACAGGCACGCCAACATTTGGAGGAGACGAGCCGCAAAAGAGATGGTTCGACGAAGAAGAGGAGACTTACGATCGACCTGTAGCTCAATCATCTCGAGAAGAGGATCGAGCACGGGAGGTTTATTCTCCATCACCGCAGGTGGGGAACGATCGAGTTTTTCAGCCTGCACAGAACATTGTACCAGCTGCGCCTACCTATGAAGAGCGGATGCAGGAGCTGCGTACACGACAAGAACGGACGAAGCAGCGTCTGCTGGCTGCACAGAAGGTGGAGCGTTCTGCTCAAGCCTCGCAGCTCGGTGCGAAGGATTTGCAGGAGGCTGTGATTTGGAGTGAAATCTTGGGCCAACCTAGAGCCAAAAGACCGCACTCACAGTTCTCAAAACGAAATCAGTAAACAAAGTGCCAGTGTCGACAATAACGGCACTGGCCCCTGTTTTTGTGACAGGGATCAAAACATGTCAAAAAGCCAGTTCTCGCTCTTCTATCGGGAACTGGCTTTTTAGTTTTGCCTGATTACAAATGTTGTCGCGGGACATATTTATAGTTCTAGATCTATATACCAGCCGTACTTACAGTTTTGTTTGTTCATGTTATATGTGATATAATTTTGAAGATATTTTACAGAAAGGAGGACGGAGATTGCCTACTATTAAAGACGTTGCTGAAAAAGCAGGGGTGACCGTTACGACAGTTTCACGAGTCCTCAATAATCGAGGCTACATTAGTGAGCTTACGCGAAAGAAAGTGAAGCTTGCGATGGAGGAATTGAATTACCAGCCCAACGAGATTGCACGTTCATTATCGAGAAAGCGTTCGATGATGCTAGGCATGATTATACCTACGATTGCTCACCCTTTCTTCAGTGAAATGGCGAATGCTATTGAAAATTACGCTTTTTCATTTGGCTATAAGCTATTAATTTGCAACTCTAGATTGGAGCAAACGAAAGAAAAAGAATATATTGATATGCTTAAAAGCAACCGTGTTGACGGTGTAATTATGGGAAGTCATACACTGGAGATAGAGGAGTATTTTAATCTCAAGAAGCCAATTATTACATTTGATCGAAAAATAGCCGATATCCCTTACGTTTCTTCAGATAACTATCAGGGCGGTAGGCTTGCTGCTGAGCTGCTCATTAAAAAAGGCTGTACATCTATTGCTCATATTTGTGGTGATTTGAGTCTTGATCTATTGAGTAATAAGAGAACAGAGGGCTTTATCGACACGTTACGCCGGCATCATATAGAACCTGTCATCCTTCAGCTAGAAACCGATAGCTTTGACCGATCGTCGTACAGCTCTATTTTTAATTCTTTATTTGACAACTATACTAAATTTGATGGCATTTTTGCTTCGAGTGATATTGTCGCGATGAATATTATAAAATACGCTTCAGCAAGAAATATATCCATTCCAAAGGATTTGAAGCTGATCGGCTATGATGATATTGCATTCGCTGAGTTAAGCAATCCTGCGCTAACAACAATTAAACAGCCTATTGAAGAAATGAGTAAGCTAGCTGTTGAACTGTTAGACAAGCAAATTAATGGCGAGATCGTTGCAAATGAGCATACACTGCCCGTTACGCTTATAGAACGAGCCTCAACGTAGTACCCGCCGAATGTGAAGAGTTCGGCATTTTATATTCATTATATGTCAAGCGGTTGACATGTTAACCGATTGACATATATAATAGCTAATGTAAGCACTTTAAAATTCATTACTAGGGGGAATTACGATGAAAAAGCTATCATGGGTTATGCTAGTTTTAGTTTTCTCGCTTGTAGTTAGTGCATGTGGCAGCAACAGCACTAACAATGGCAGCAATGCAAAGAATGATTCAACGCCTACGAATAACCAAGGTGATCAAAATGCTGCTCAAAGCGGTAGTGACAACGAGGAAGTTAAAATTACAATTCTTAACTCTAAATCAGAAATACATACCCAAATGACAGAAGCGGGGCAACAATTCTCAAGCGCTTTTCCTCATATCGAGGTTGAAGTCATCTCTACTACCCAAGATCAATCTCCAGTTGAACGAGCATCTTCACTATACGCATCTGGAAATCCAGCAACTATTACGATGCTGGACACAGGTGACATTGAAAAATTTGCAGATAAAGCATTAGATCTATCGAATGAACAGTGGGTTTCGGAGCAGGCACAGCAATTCCTCATTGATGGGAAAACTATTTCCTTCCCATTCGCAGTTGAAGGCTACGGCTTAATTTACAATAAGGAAGTACTTGACAATGTGAGTGGCGGATCCTTTGATCCAGCAACAATTAATACGACTGCTAAGCTAGAGAAGTTATTTCAAAGCATAGAGCAAGCGGGAATTGTGCCGCTATATATCGGCAGCATGGATTGGTCTTTAGGAAATCATTTCTTGGCAATAAGCTATGCGACCCAAGGTGACACAGATGTAAAGGGATTTATTGAAGTCTTAAAGCAAGGGAATGCGGATCTAATCAATAATTCTTCTTTCAATGGTTTGCTTGATACTTTTGATGTAATGAAAAACTACAACGGTGGTAAAGCGGATCCAATGGCCGTTATCTATGAACAGAGCACAGCAGCTGTCGCAAAAGGCGAAGCGGCAATGACATTCAACGGAAACTGGTTGATTACCGAGCTATTAAAATCCAATCCAGAAGGTGAATATGGCTTCATTCCAGTGCCGATTTCCAACAATGAAGGCGATCATGCCAACTCATCTGTAGCTGTTGGTGCTACGAAGCAGTTCTTCGTGGATGCTGAAAAAAGCACACCTGCGCAGCAGGAAGCTGCTAAGCAATTCCTGAATTGGCTAGTGTACGAGGCTGAGGGACAGGATTTCCTTGTTAATAAAGCAAATGTTATTCCTGCCTTTAAAAATATTGAACTAGAACTGAACAACTCGCTAGCGATAGCTATTAATGAATATAACCTGGCTGGTAAATCGATTGAATTTGCAGGGAATTTTGTACCAGGAGATCACTGGAAGGTGCTTGGAGCATCCATGCAAAAATATCTTGCAGACAGAGCAGATCGTTCAGCTCTAGCAACAGAAATTGAAGAGTATTGGAAAAGCATTCAATAAGGTTTAGGCTGCATTTGTCAGAAAGTCGATTAACGCTATGTTATCGGCTTTCTGCTTTAAATCGCTGCTTGGAGGGACTATATGCTTACAGAAAAAAAACTTTCAAAAAGACTAGGCAATCAACTGCTGTTTACTGGGCCGACTCTTATCGCATTTATCTCCGTGATTATCGTTCCCTTTATTTACGGCATATATATGACCTTTTACAAATGGGACGGCATATCCTCAACGATGCCATTTATCGGCTTTGATAACTATGTCGCTGTCTTTCAGGATAATAAGTTTTGGACATCTGTCTGGCTAACGATTAAGTATGTAGCGGCGAGTGTCATATTAATCAATGTGCTAGCCTTTTTTCTTGCCTATCTCGTAACAGCAGGAATTCGCGGGCAGAACTTTTTTCGTACCTCCTTTTTTTCGCCCAATCTGATTGGTGGATTGGTTCTTGGTTTTATTTGGCAGTTTATGTTTAATGTGTTTCTTCCTTCTATCGGGGAAAGCAACAACTGGTCTCTCTTTACGAAAACATGGCTTGGCGATGAGACAAAGGCATTTTGGGCGCTCGTCATCGTTACGGTGTGGCAATATGCTGGATACATGATGGTTATTTTTATCGCAGGCTTGATGAGTGTGCCCAAGGACATTTTGGAAGCGGCCAAAATTGACGGGACTAGCGGATTGAAGCAAATTATTTACATGATTCTGCCGTTAATGGTGCCATCCTTTATTGTAACGGTATTCTTATCGCTGCAGCGCAGCTTTATGGTTTACGATGTCAATTATGCCTTAACAGGTGGAGGTCCGTTTGGCAGCACAGTAATGGCCTCTATGCACGTTTACGATAAAGCCTTCCAACGCTTTGACTATGGTGTTGGTCAGGCAGAGGCTTTCGTACTGTTCTTCATCGTAGCAAGCATTACGATTACTCAGGTTTACATGACGAAGAAGATGGAGGTGGAGGCGTAATGAATTCTACCATTTCTAAAATTCTATCCTATGTCGTGTTAATCGTAGCGTTAATCTTTTTTATCGTTCCATTTGGCATCTTGTTAATCAATGCATTTAAAAGTAATTCGGAAATTATTTCGTCTCCTTTTGCACTGCCTACTAGTCTAAGCTTTACTCAATTCGGCCTAGCAATGGAGCAAATGAAATATTGGACCTCATTTAAGAATTCAGCAGTTATAACATTCGGAAGTTTATTCATTATTTTGCTGTGCTCGGCAATGACTGCACATTATTTTGTACGGAATAAGACTAAGGGCAATAATATTTTGTTTTTGGCAATGGTTGCTTCGATGATTATTCCATTTCAATCGATTATGATACCGCTCGTCTCGATATACGGAGCGAAGCTGGGCTGGATTCAAAGTATGCCGCATCTTACACTCATGTTTATGTATGTAGGCTTTGGTAGCTCATTGGCTGTTTTTATCTATCATGGCTTCATTAAGAGCATTCCACTAGAGTTGGAGGAGGCCTCATATATTGATGGCTGCAGTCGCGTACAATCCTTCTTCAAGATTGTTATGCCCATTTTGCTGCCGACCTCAGTGACCATTGGAATATTACATGTTTTGTGGATGTGGAACGACTTCCTGCTGCCTCTACTTATTTTGCAGAATGCAGGCTCGGATAACTATACATTGCCGTTAGCGATACAGGTATTTAAAGGTACGTATTCCTCTGACTATGAAAAATATTTGCCAGCCGTTGTTATGGTTGTCATTCCTATTATGATCATTTATCTATTTGCACAACGTTTTATTATACAGGGTGTTACTCAGGGATCAGTGAAATAACAAAGAATGCAGGTGAGTTTTTTGACGTCAACGCTTCAACATAAGCAGGCTATAGCAAAAGCTGAGCGCTCTTTACAACATATGTTGGAAACAATAGTCCAGGATGAGCATCGTCCAGTTTTTCATGCTGTACCTAAAGTCAATTGGATGAACGATCCAAATGGACTTATATATTATAACCAAGCGTATCATTTGTTTTATCAACACAATCCTTTTTCGGCAGAATGGGGCAATATTCACTGGGCACATATGAAAAGTGAAAACTTGATTGATTGGGAGCATCTTCCGATTGCACTTGCACCAAGCGAAGCCTATGACAGGGATGGCTGCTTTTCTGGCAGTGCTATTGAGCATAATGGCAAGCTATATTTGTTCTATACTTCGAATATATTTACATCGCCGCAAGGATTGCCTGATGATCTGCTGCAGCAGCAATGCTTAGCTGTGTCGGAGGATGGAGGGAATACCTTTATCAAATATGCTGGTAATCCGCTTATAAGCTCGCCTCCTGCTGAAGCGGGGGACAATAATCATTTTCGAGATCCGAAAGTGTGGAAGCATGATGAGCTGTGGTATATGGTTGTCGGAACAAAAAAGGACGGCAAAGGAAGAGTTCTATTATATCAATCTGCCAACTTGCTGGATTGGACCTATAAGAGTGTGCTTGTGGAAAGCGACGGTAGTATGGGGCATATGTATGAGTGTCCTGATCTGTTTACGCTAGACGGCTACGATATCTTACTGCTCTCGCCAGAGGGAATGCTAGATTACCCTGTTTCAGGTTATTATGTAGGCAGGCTTAACTATGAAACGGGTATATATGAGCACGGAGAATTTCACCTGCTGGATCATGGCTATCATTTTTATGCGCCGCAAACGTTCCAGGATCCAAGCGGTCGCCGCATTCTGATCGGCTGGATGCCGATGAAGGGAGCGCAGCTGAATAAGACTTGGTCTGGCAGCATGACTTTCCCTAGAGAGCTTGCGTTAGGAAGCGATCAACGTCTGTTGATCACACCGGTAAAGGAGATTTCCAAGCTGAGAGTAGATGCGGAGCCAAAGGTAGAGATTGATTCAGAGAGTTGCTTTAATGGGAAGCCTATGTTGAATAATGAAGAACGATACATTTATAGTAGCTCGGCAATGGAGCTCCTCGTGACATTTGATCTAGAAGAGCTGACGGCCAAGCAGATAGGCATCAACTTTTTTGCTTCTGCAAAAGAGCAAGCTGTGCTCGGCTACGAAGTCGAAGCAAATTCGCTTTTTATTGACTTTGGCGGTATGTCGGCCTCCTCGTATGCTAGAAAAATGTTCGTACTGGGCGATCAGAGGCAGAAGAAGCTAACACTTCAGCTCCTATTAGACCACTCTACAGTAGAAGTGTTTGTAAATGACGGTGAATTTGTCTTTAGCGCGTTAATGTTTCCTGACTTGGAAAGCAAGGATATTTCGTTGTTTGCCAAGGATGGTTTTGTGCACGTAGAGCAGCTTAAGCTATATCAGCTAGAGTTAAACAAGTAACAAAACGATGCTTAGCTGAGGCTTAGATGAGGTGTCCTATTATTACATTGGAATGAATGGAATCTAATATTACAGGTCTAGCAGATTATGCTAGGCCTTTTTGCGATTTGCTAGATTTATGAACCGCAGGCTCAGGAGTAACCACCCCCAATGAGATGTATTGTACCTGTTATAGCGGACCCATCATGTGTGAGCTTCGGTCGTATATCCATCAGTGACACGCGTTAATTTTCATTGCAGTCATTGGTGCAAGCCATTCATTACGATTTAACTAAAATCCGCTCAACCAGCGATACTGCCTGATGACTTACATATAAACCGAAGAGGAACAGATTGATGCTGTGATTTTCTCATAAATGTTACCTTTACCGCATACTTTGGTAGAGTATCAAACTGTGTTGCGGCAGGGGTGTCACTGGTTCTAGAAAGGGGAGCTGCATCAATGGGTCGTATGAAACGCAAACTGCACAAGCTGACTGCGTCCTGGCTAGATATGCCGCAGGATGTTGTATTTGAGCTGCCAAGATTAACATTGATTGGCGATCGCCAGTTGTATATTGAAAATCATCGTGGAGTTATAAATTTTACAGACGAGGTACTTCGTTTGTCTCTGAGCAAGGGGGAGCTGGAGGTTCGCGGCCGTGAGCTGATTATTCGTACCATTTGGACAGATGAGGTGTTCGTTGAAGGCATCATTACGGGAATTGAGCTATTCCCGTAACATTTATTTATTCCTGAGGAGGAGATCGCAATGCGTCAATCACTGGTTGAATGGTTAAAGGGTACAGTGGAGGTTGAGCTGCGGAGCGCACAGGTCGCTCAGTTTCTCAACCAAGCTACAGTAGACAAGCTGGAGTTGTTCAATATTCGTTTAATAGGCTCTGAATGCGTACGTTTTGAAATTAGTGTGGAGCAGTATTTTTTATTGCGGAAATATGTACGAGCCTCTGGTGGCAAACTAAAGCTTGTAGGTAAAAAAGGCTTTCCTTTTTTACTTGCATTAATGGAAAAACGATTATGGTTCGCGGTTGGCATTACGGCGTTTTTTGCAATTATCTTTTTGTTGGCCTCCCTTGTATGGTCAATTGAAGTAGCAGGCAATAAGCGTATTCCAAGTGACGTCATTATCGCAGCTGCCAAGGAGGAGGGATTATACCGCTATCAATGGTCGTTTAAGCTTCAGGACACCGATGTGCTTTCCAAGAAGCTGGTTAACGCAATTCCGGGTACGACATGGATTGGAGTCGAAAAGGTTGGAACAAAAGTTAAAATTCAAATTGTGGAGTCGACGATTCCAGATCAAAGAGAATTGCATAGTCCTCGTCATCTTGTTGCATCCAATGATGCGGTGATTACGTACATTATAGCAGAGCAGGGTAAGCCGTTAGTGCGAAAAAACACACGAGTAAAAAAAGGGGATGTGCTGATTTCTGGCATTATTGGCAGTGAGGCGCATTCACAAATCGTTATAGCTCAAGGCACTGTGAAGGGGTTGGTTTGGTACGAATATGAAGTGTCGGCTCCTCTCGTGCAAAAATATCGTGTGTTAACTGGAGAACGGCAATCGCGTTCCTATATCGTATTAGGCGACCGCGCCTTGCAAATAAGCGGGTTTAAGCAAGAGCCATATGAGAAGTCGGAAACGACAACGACAACTGATATGCTCTCGATTGGAAAATACACGCTTCCAATTGGTAAAATGAAAGAGCTTGAGCAGGAGGCAACTTTTGAGGAGCGAGAGTTAACCGTCGAGGAAGCGAAGGCGGAAAGTTTAGAGCAAGCCAGACTGCGGGTTTTGGCGAAAGCTGGGAAAGAAGCGGAAATTGTTAGTGAAATTGTTTTGCATGAAGCGACAGACAATGGTAAAGTGGTTATGAAAGTACTTTACGAAGTGAATCAGTCAATTACAAAAGAACAACCAATAGTCCATATGCAGGGAGATTGAGTATTGTTGCAAAATGAAATGAAAACAGTTAAAATTCCAGTCCTAAATTCGGCTGAGGCTTTAGCAGTTCTCGGACCACAAGACAAGTTTCTTCGTATGATTGAGGAACGAGTTGATGCGAAAATCAGCTCACGAGATGCAGAGATTTCAATTAATGGACCCGCACAGCAGGTCGATTCGCTTGAACAGCTGTATCAGGTATTGCTGCAGCTTGTTAGAGAAGGATATACACCTTCTGAGCGTGATATTACGTACGCGCTGGACTTAGCGTTGAAGATGCAGGCAGAGGAGCTTCTGGATCTATTCAAGAAGCCAATTGCTACGACTTATCGGGGCAAGAAAATTCTTGTGAAAACGATTGGTCAGCGCCATTATGTCAAGCTGATCCGCAAGCATGATATCGTATTCGGAATAGGTCCTGCAGGTACAGGTAAAACCTACCTGGCTGTTGTGCTTGCTGTAACAGCACTTAAGGAAAATATCGTAAAGCGTATTATTTTAACGCGACCGGCTGTAGAAGCAGGTGAAAATCTAGGCTTTTTGCCAGGCGATCTACAGGAGAAGGTGGATCCGTATTTGAGACCGCTGTATGACGCCTTGCACGACGTGCTAGGGCCTGAGCAGACGGTAAAGGCAATTGAACGAGGCATGATTGAAATAGCTCCGCTTGCCTATATGCGTGGACGAACCTTGGACGATGCGTTTATTATATTGGATGAGGCGCAAAATACAACGCCAGAGCAAATGAAAATGTTTCTGACCCGTTTGGGCTTTGGCTCAAAAATGGTGATTACAGGCGATGTAACGCAAATTGACTTGCCGAGAGGCAAAAACTCCGGCTTGATTGAAGCCAAGCGTATTTTAAGTGATATTGAGGAAATTGGCATGATGATCTTCTCCGAGCAGGATGTCGTTCGTCATACACTCGTCCAAAAAATCATTATGGCGTATGATCGGGATGCGGAAGCAAAAACGTAGTTCAATGAATAAGGAAAGGATTGATAGCGATGACTACTAAGAATGACCTGCCTCAATTAAAATCAAGCCGCTTGAGGGCAGCCGCTGGCTGGAGACAAAGCACGGCTATGAAATGGGTGTTCATGGCGTTATTCGTCATTCTTTTCTACTTGAACCTTGCTCCGCATATCATCCCTGAAACTTATAATATTACTGAAAATACAATTAGTGATAAAGATATTAAGGCGCCGGCGCAGATTCGAGATGAGAAAGCAACAAAGGCTGCAGAGGAGCAGGCTGCTAATGCGATCGAGGACATTTATCCTACTATTGGACTGCAAAACCAGCAGCTTGTTGAATCGATCTTTTTGCGCATTGAAGGTCTGAATGCAGACGATCAGGTGACCCTGCAAAACAAAATTGATATTTACCGCACAGAAATACCTAGCAGCTACGACAAGCATATTGCTAATTTTGTTAAAACAAGCTTAGCCAATGAAACGTACAATGAGCTTCTGCTTGAGGAGATTTCCAAAGTAACTGCTGAACAGAAATACACTATCCCAGAGGAAACCTTCTACAAGCTCCCGAATTTGAAGCAGGAGGAGCTTGTAGAAATGCGTGTTGTGGCAAGAGATATTGTTCGCAAATTGACGCTTGAACCGCTGCGCGATGCAGAAACGGCACGCATGCAGGTAGCCGAGCTTGTAAATTCAAGCTCGATTTCAAACCGCACTGCGCGTGAAATTGTTTCTGAAATAGCGCGATTTGCCATATCGCCAAACAAGTTTTTTGATCGTACGGCTACTGATGAGGCACGCGAAGAGGCAAGACTTAATACTCAGCCAGTCGTTTATAAGGAAAATGAAGTGATTGTACGAAAAGGCGAGTTGATCACAGAAGATACATATAATTTGCTTGTTGAAGCTAATCTATTGCATAACACCGAGCATAGATGGGCAAAGCTTGGGGTTGTTCTCTTATCGCTGCTATTAGCTGCGTTTTTGTATATTTACTTCACACAATCGGCAGGCGCCCATTTACAAAATGTGAAGTACAACAACTCACAGCTGCTTATGTTATTGCTTATTACGCTATTAAATCTTGCAATTATGCAAATTGTTTCATTGATTCAAGGTGAAACTTCCAATATAGCAGGATATTTGGTGCCAGCAGCTCTTGGCGCTATGCTGATTACATTGTTAATCGATGAGCACTTGGCGCTAGCTACCACATTTATTTCAGGCATGAGCGGTGCTGTCATTCTTAACACAACTAGTGGACTGTTCGACTTTAGGTTCGGCTTTTATATAGTCGTAATTTCACTAGCTGCTATTTATTCCATTAAACATGCCTCTCAACGCTCTGCGATTTTGAAGGCAGGTATAATGGTAAGTATTTTGGGAGCAATTAGCGTACTGACCCTTTATCTGATGATGGAGCAGCTCGATCGCATGCCGCTTATTTATTCGGTTGGCCTAGCATTTGGTGGCGGTCTATTAACTTCCGTACTTGTAATAGGTGTTATGCCATTCTTTGAAGTATCGTTCGGCATATTGTCCGCGCTGAAGCTAGTAGAGTTATCGAGTCCGAATCATCCGTTGCTACGCAAGCTGCTTACGGAAACGCCAGGTACGTATCACCATAGCGTAATGGTTGGGAATTTGGCGGAAGCTGCAGCGGAGGCAATTGGTGCTAATGGACTGCTGTGCAGAGTAGGCGCGTTTTATCATGATATCGGTAAAACAAAACGGCCAAGTTATTTTATAGAAAATCAGAACAATATGGAAAATCCTCACGATACGATTGATCCGATGCTTAGCAAATCGATCATTGTAGCACATGCCAAAGATGGTGCCGATATGCTAAAAGCGTACAATATTCCGAAGCCGCTAAGAGATATTGCGGAGCAGCATCACGGTACAACATCGTTGAAGTTTTTCTACTACAAGGCGCTTAAGCAGGCAGAAGAAGCAGGTGTGGAGCCGGACTTTACAGAGGATGATTTCCGCTATCCTGGTCCTAAGGCTCAATCCAAAGAGGCAGCTGTAGTTGGTATAGCCGATTGTATTGAAGCTGCTGTACGAAGCCTGCGCAATCCTACGATTACTCAGGTCGAGGATATGATCCATAAAATCATCAAAAGCCGTGTCGATGACAACCAATACAATGAATGTGATTTAACGATGAAAGAATTGGATAAAATCGCGCAATCACTTAAAGAAAGCTTAATCGGCATTTTCCATTCTCGAATTGAATACCCAGAGGATGCAAAAGCAAAAGATAATGATAAGGAGTCTTAACATGAGTCTAGTACTAGATTGGAACAACAACCAAAGCAAATTTGACATCCCGGACAGCTGGATCAGCATGTTAAATCAGCTATTATCACTTGCAGCTGCGAACGAAGGACTTACGTCTGGCGAGGTTACGCTTACCTTTACAGACAATGAAGAGATTCATGAACTGAATAAAACCTATCGCGGCATTGATCGCCCGACAGATGTTTTGTCATTTGCAATGAATGATGATGGTGTGGACGAGCTGGACATTATATTCGAGGTAGAGAGCGAAGATGAGGTTGATCCGATATCGGGCATGCTGGGTGATATTATTATTTCAGTTGAGCGTGCTGAAGAGCAGCGCGTTGAATATGGACACAGCTTGGAGCGGGAAATTGGATTTCTATTCGTTCATGGTTTTCTGCATTTGCTCGGTTATGATCATCAGGATGAACAATCTGAGGTTGTTATGACAGCAAAGCAAGAGGCTGTTCTGCAGCAGGTAGGGTTAACGCGCTAATGAGGAAGCTGCTTAGAAGCTTTGGTTATGCGTTTGAAGGCATTTGTCAGGGCATAAGCACACAACGAAATATGAAAATTCATGTAGCGGTGGCACTATTAGTAATTGTACTAGGTGCCATCGTTTCGCTTAGTTGGCTGGAATGGACGATTATCATAATTGTTATCTGTTCCGTCATTAGCTTGGAACTGCTTAATACAGCCATAGAAGCAGCGATAGATTTGCATGGCTCTGAATGGCATCCACTAGCTAAATTAGCTAAAGATACAGCTGCAGGGGCAGTACTGGTCATGTCAATTGGAGCTGCGATTATTGGGTTGATAATTTTTTGGCCGAAGCTGTTCTAGCGATCATAGCTAACAGATTGATGACAGGAGTGAAATCTAACTATGAATGAAAACGAGCTTTCCTTGCTGAAGGAAGCGGAGATGGCAATGGAGCAAGCTTATGTGCCTTACTCTCATTTTCGCGTCGGTGCAGCATTGCTGCATGAATCAGGTACAATATATCGTGGCTGCAATATCGAAAATGCAGCTTACGGACCTACGAATTGTGCTGAACGGACTGCATTGTTCAGCGCGATTGCTCAGGGAGCAAAGCCTGGAAGCTTTTCCGCAATAGCAGTTATTGGTCATACAACCGAGCCAATAACCCCATGCGGCGTTTGCAGACAGGTGTTGGTCGAGTTATGCCCACCAGATATGAAGGTCATTATGGGAAATACAAAAGGAAAGTATGCAGTGATGACGGTTGCCGAGCTATTACCAGGAGCATTTACCCCAACATCACTCGCAAAGGAGGAACAAGAATGAATCAACCAGAAAGCAGCAGCAAGTTCCGTTCTGGATTTGTTGCGATTATTGGACGTCCTAATGTAGGGAAGTCTACATTAATGAATCATTTAATTGGTCAGAAAATCGCGATTATGTCGGACAAGCCGCAAACGACACGTAATAAAATTCACGGTGTGTACACTGGCGACAATATGCAGATTGTATTTCTTGATACGCCTGGCATTCATAAGCCGAACTCCAAGCTCGGCAATTACATGATGAAATCTGCGGAAAGTGCACTGAAAGAAGTTGAAGCGGTATTGTTTTTAATTGATGCTTCTGAGGATCTTGGAGGCGGAGACCGCTATATTATTGAGCAGCTTGGCAAAGTGAAAACACCTGTCTTTCTTGTTGTCAATAAAATCGATAAAATCGATCCTGAAGCATTGCTTAACAAAATTATTGAATACAAGGATTTATACCCGTTTACTGAAATCGTGCCAATTTCCGCTATGAAGGGGAATAATGTTTCGACGCTGCTGGAGCAAATAGGCAAGTATTTGCCAGAAGGGCCGCAATATTATCCGGCAGATCAAGTAACGGATCATCCTGAGCAATTTGTGTGCGCAGAGATGATTCGTGAGAAAATCCTGCATCTAACTCGAGAAGAAATTCCACACTCTATCGCTGTACAGATCGAGGACATGCGTGTACAAGATAATGGTGTTGTATACATTGGAGCAGTCATATTTGTTGAACGAGACTCCCAGAAGGGAATTATTATCGGAAAACGTGGTGCGCTGCTAAAAGAGGTAGGGAAGACGGCGCGCATTGACATTGAAAATTTGCTTGGCTCGAAGGTTTTTATGGAGCTTTGGGTTAAGGTGAAAAAAGATTGGCGCAATCAAGATCGAGTCTTGAACGATCTTGGTTTCAAAAACGAATAATTGCTTTGACAGTATCGTACATTCAGAGCTTTCTGAAGAAGTCAAGTAAAACCGAAACAGTAATTTTTGCTACGGATAGATTTTATCGTAGTGTTCATCCTATAACCATCTGGAGCAGCATTTCCGAGGCGGAAAGGATGGATACGAATGAAGGATTTTTCGTGGAAATATTTTGCGTTAACCGGGGATGTCGAGTCTTATTTGCTCTACAAGGAAGTAGAGCGGAATAGAGATTCGATCGATACCGAAGCTATAGGTATGGGTGATGATGAAGAAGAGCTACCGATCGAAGGTATCGAGTTATAGCTGATTGCTTCCTTCATCATGATCCGCTGGAGGATTAAACATGCTGTATCGCGTTGAAGGTATCGTCGTTCGAACTGTTGATTATGGTGAAAATCATAAAATTGTAACATTAATTACGAATAATAGCGGAAAAGTGGGAGTTCTTGTACGTGGTGCGCGAAAGGTAAGGAGCAAGCACGCCTCGCTTGCTCAGCCTTTTACATACGGTGAGTACAACTTCATAAAAAACACTGGACTAGGCACGCTGCAGCATGGTGAGTTAATCGCTTCCAACCATTTGCTGCGGGCAGACCTTGATATTACGGCACATGCTTCCTATGTCGCTGAGCTAATGGACCGCGGCATTCAAGATGAAGAGGTGGGACTATTGCATTTTGAACAGTTGAAAGCATGCTTTAGCGGAATGGCCGAGGGCAAGGATGTTGTCGTTCTAACCTCGATTTTTGAGATGAGGGTGCTTATCATGAGCGGCTATAGTCCAATTGTTGAAGAATGTATACATTGTGGCAATCATGTTGGCCCATTTAAATTGTCAGGCTACGCAGGAGGGATTCTGTGCTCCAGATGCTCAGCACAAGATGCTTCATTAACGCCGATAAGCGATACAGCTTTAAAGCTGCTTCGCTTATTCAAGCGTCTTGACCTGCGACAAGTAGGCAATATTAATCTTTCCAACGATGTGAAAAAAGAAATTTCACTGCTTATTCGACAATTAGTAGATGGGCAGCTCGGGATAAAGTTCAAGACGAGAAATTTTCTAGATAATTTAGGGAATTTAGTTTGACAATTGTTCAATACTTGAATAGAATATGAGAATATAAATATGAAGCGATGAAAGAGAAGTGCGCGTGGTTCAGCCTATGAGCGAGTTGGGGATGGTGAAAGCCTGACGGTGTTGGACATGCAGCATGGCGCTCTGGAGCTGAAACGAGTGAAAGAGGATTATTCGATCAAGAGTAATCAAGTAGGGTGGAACCGCGGGAATAGCTCTCGTCCCTACGTCTGCGAGCAGGCGTAGCGGCGAGAGCTTTTTAGTATGCCGAAGCAGCATCAGCCTGTTCATAATAAATTGATAGGAGTTGTGTTGAAATGAATTTTCAAGGCATGATTTTAACGCTTCAGCAGTTTTGGGCTGAGCAAAATTGTATTCTCGTGCAGCCATATGATGTAGAAAAAGGCGCAGGTACGATGAATCCAATGACATTTTTACGTTCTATCGGTCCTGAACCATGGAATGTAGCCTATGTTGAGCCGTCTCGTCGTCCTGCAGATGGACGATATGGCGAGAATCCAAACCGTCTATATCAGCATCATCAATTTCAAGTTATTCTTAAGCCTTCTCCAGACAATATTCAGGAGCTGTATCTTGAAAGTCTGAAGCGTCTTGGGATAGATGCCAAGGATCATGATATCCGCTTTGTAGAGGATAACTGGGAATCACCAACACTTGGTGCTTGGGGCCTAGGATGGGAAGTTTGGCTCGATGGTATGGAGATTACACAGTTTACGTATTTCCAGCAGGTAGGCGGAATTGATATGAATCCGATTGCGGTAGAAATTACGTATGGTATGGAGCGATTGGCTTCCTACATTCAACAAAAGGAAAATGTGTACGATCTGGAGTGGGTAGATGGTGTCACGTACGGTGATGTGTTCCACCAGCCAGAATTTGAACACTCAAAATATACGTTCGAAACATCAGATACTGCGATGCTGTTCTCTCTCTTCAATATGTACGAGGAAGAAGCGAAGAAAACGATGGAGCAAAGTCTTGTATTCCCGGCGTATGATTATGTGCTGAAATGCTCTCATACGTTCAATTTGCTTGATGCGCGTGGGGCAATCAGCGTAACGGAACGCACAGGCTACATTAGTCGTGTACGTAATCTGGCTCGCTCCGTAGCTACTACTTACCTGGAGGAACGCGAGCGCTTAGGCTTCCCTCTATTGAAGAAAGGAGAGAACGAATAATGGCTAAAGACCTATTGCTAGAAATCGGCTTAGAAGAGGTTCCTGCACGTTTTGTTCGCGATGCAATGAATCAGCTTCAGCTTAAATTTGAAAAGTGGCTGCAGGAGCATCGTATCGCGTATGATGCTATTCAAGCTTTTGCAACACCGCGTCGTTTAGCTTTGCTTGTTACAGCTGTGGCAGAAAAGCAGACTGATATTGAAGAAGAAGCAAAGGGACCATCCCGTAAAATTGCTCAAGACGAGAACGGAAACTGGAGCAAAGCGGCACTAGGCTTTGCACGCAGTCAGGGTGTTGAGCCAGAGGCTTTGTATTTTCAAGAATTGTCCGGCGTAGAGTACGTATACGCAAAAAAAAGCAGCATTGGTGTTGAGACCGCCTCTTTATTGCCGCAGGGGTTTGTTGATGTTATTACATCCATGTCCTTCCCGAAAAATATGCGTTGGGGCAGCTATGATATGCGCTTTGTCCGTCCAATCCGTTGGCTGGTTGGGTTGTATGACAGTGACATCGTTTCGTTCGAACTAGCTGGTGTTGCTGCTGGACGCACCTCTCGCGGTCACCGATTCTTAGGTGAGGAAGCTGTCATTGATCAAGCAGCGCAATACGTAGAAAAGCTTCGTGAGCAGCATGTGCTGGTAGATGTGAATGAGCGCCAGGCGCTTATTGTACAGCAGATCGAGGCACTTGCTTCTGAAAAGGGCTGGGAAATTGCAATTAAGGATGACTTGCTGGAGGAAGTACTGTTCCTAGTAGAATATCCAAGCACATTGTTCGGTACGTTTGAGGAATCGTTCCTGAATATCCCGCAGGAAGTACTGATAACGTCAATGCGTGAGCATCAGCGTTACTTCCCTGTATTGGATCAGGAAGGAAAGCTGTTGCCATATTTCGTTACCGTTCGCAATGGTGATCAACGATCACTTGATGTTGTAGCAAAAGGGAATGAAAAAGTACTTCGTGCACGCTTGTCCGATGCGAAGTTTTTCTACGAGGAAGACCATAAGCTGTCAATTGAGGCTGCGCTTGCGAAACTTGAGAACATTGTCTATCATGAGGAGCTTGGTTCTGTTGGTGACAAGGTACGTCGTGTAACACGTACAGCTGCTCTAATTGCTAATAAGCTAAGTACTGCTTCAGATACAAAAGCGAAGGTTGAACGTGCTGCAGCTATTTGCAAATTCGATCTTGTATCGCAAATGGTATACGAGTTCCCAGAGCTTCAAGGGATTATGGGCGAAGACTATGCAACACGTCTTGGTGAGGATGCTGAAGTAGCAAAGGCGATTAATGAGCACTATCAGCCACGCTTCTCAGGCGATGCGGTACCGTCACAACTCGTTGGAGCGATTGTGTCTCTAGCAGACAAAATCGATACAATTGTTGGCTGCTTCTCGATCGGTATCGTACCAACAGGCTCACAGGATCCGTATGCACTGCGCCGACAAGCAGCTGGTATCGTGCAAATTTTGCTTGCCCATGATCTGCAGATGTCGTTAACTGAGCTGTTTGAGCTGAGCTTGTCTGTACATGTTGATCGCGGCACTAAACGCACTGCTGAAGAAATCGCCAAGGACTTGAACGATTTCTTTGCACTTCGTGTGAAAAACTGGTTGTCTGAGCAAGGTGCAAAATATGATGTGATCGATGCAGTGATGGAAGCGGGCTTTAGCGATCTTCTTCTAACAAAGAAGCGTGCAGAGCTGCTTGCTGTTCAGCTTGAAGAGCAAAACAAAGCAAGCTTCAAGAGCAATGTTGAAGCCTTTAACCGCGTCTGCAATCTGGCATCCAAAGCAGAAAGCAAGGACGTAAATCCAGCATTGTTCCAGGAGTCAACGGAAAGCGAGCTGTATCAAGCATGGCAAGCTGTTCATCCAGCTTTTCATTCAGCGATGGCGGACCGAGACATAGCGCAAGCTTACGAGCAGTTGGCGAGCTTGAGAGATCGTATCGTTGCTTACTTTGATTCGGTTATGGTTATGGCAGAGGATGAAGCGACTAAGCGTAACCGACTAGCTACGCTGGCAGTAATTGCGGAGGATATTCAAGCAATTGCCGATCTGTCCAAAATTGTTTGGGCATAGTTAAAGCTGCTAGATAAGAATATATGCAAAGTAGAGAAGGGAGTACAATATGACTAAAGACTCGGACGTTATCGTATATGTAGTTTCGGATGCTGCAGGAGATACAGGTGAATATGTTGTTCGTGCCGCTATTGCACAATTTCATCCGATTCATCCAGATATTCGCAGAGCGCCATTCGTTACGAACAAAACGGTGCTGGAGGACGTGACCGCTAAAGCGAAACGGCTTGATGCTATTGTGATGTACACATTGGTAAAGCCTGAGCTGCGAGAGTATATGCGGCAGCTGGCAGAACAGTACGAGGTTCAGGCGATTGATCTATTGGGCTCCCTTATCGAAATGCTGGAACATAGAACAGGAAGAAAGTCACGTCAGGAACCTGGGTTAAACCATGTTCTTGATGCGGATTACTTTAAAAAGGTCGAAGCGGTAGAATTTGCTGTTCGTTATGATGATGCACGCGATACCTCTGGTGTTAAAAAAGCAGATATCGTGCTTGTGGGCGTATCTCGCACATCTAAAACGCCACTGTCGATGTACTTAGCGCATCAAAAATATAAAGTAGCAAATGTCCCGCTAGTGCCGGAGATAAAGCCTCCAGTTGAGTTATTTCAAGTACCGAAAGCAAAAATTATCGGTTTAACGATTGATTTGAACTACTTGAATGTGATACGTAAAGAGCGACTGAAGGCTTTAGGGCTGCCAGACACAGCTTCCTATGCATCAACAGATCGAATCGAATACGAATTGAATTATGCCAAATCCATTATGGATAAGCTGCAATGCACCGTAATTGATGTGTCACACCGTGCAGTGGAAGAAACAGCGAGCCTCATTATGGAGAAAGTGAAGAAAGAGTAATAATAAAAGGATTTTTTACACATATAGCGTATATAATACTTAGTACCTAATAACAAGTCTGCTAAGGAAGAGGTGGCCGCAGTGAAGATTATCGTGGATGGCGACGCATGTCCGGTTAAAAACGAAATCATTACAATTGCGCGAATGTATGCTGTTCCAGTATGCATGGTTGCTTCTTTCGATCATCGTTTGCCTCAAATCGAGGATGTTGAAATGGTTCAGGTTGACCGAAGCAGTCAGTCTGCCGATATGTTTATTGCCAACAAGGTAAAAGCAGGCGACCTTGTTATTACACAAGATTTTGGGCTAGCTTGCTTAGCTATTGCGAAGCATGCCCTTACCCTGTCGTTTCGCGGCGAAGCTTATACGAATGACAACATAGATCACTTACTTGAACGTCGTGCTGAATCAGCTAAAAGGCGGCGACAAGGATTGAGAACAAAGGGCCCTAGAGCATTAACCGACGAGGATCGCAAAAAATTTCAACAAAACCTGACAAAACTTTTACTTGAAAAGCAGGAGAAACATGAAGTTTAGCGAATATTATTAAAGGCAACAAATTGAAGGTGATATGCTATGGCTGGAGATTTAATACCAGATGAAGTAATAGATGCAGTCAGAAATCACCATGACATCGTAGAGGTAGTCGGTAAATATGTCCATCTGACTAAGCATGGAAAATATATGAAGGGGTTATGCCCTTTTCATTCTGAAAAGACTCCTTCATTCACCGTTACGCCAGAGTTGCAAATTTATCATTGCTATGGCTGTGGCAAGGGCGGTAATGTTATTCGATTCGTCGAAGAAATGGAGGGATATACATTTCCGGAAGCAATTAAAATGCTTGCGGAGGATGCTGGAATTCCAGTCACCTGGACTTCCAACACTGGTGGTCACTCTCAAGAACAGGACAATGTTCGCAATAAAATCATAGAAGCACATGAACTCGCAGCTAAGTTCTATCATCATATATTGAACAATACGGTGCAGGGTGAAGAAGCAAAGCGCTATTTGATTGAGCGAGGATTGACGGATAAGCTGATTGATCAATTTATGATTGGTTATGCGCCTGTTAATTGGGATGTTCTAACTCGGTTCTTAATGAATCGGGGTTTTGACCCTAAGCTGTTGGAGAAGGGTGGCTTAATTTCTGTCAAAAATGATGGTGAGGGCTATTATGACCGTTTTCGAAATCGAATTATGTTTTTACTCCGAGATCGGAACGGCAAGCCTGTAGCCTTTGCAGGCAGAATAATCGGCGAAGGCCAACCCAAATACTTAAATTCGCCTGAGACGATGCTGTTTACTAAAAGTCGCATGCTATACAATATGGATCTCGCAAGATCTGCCATAAAAAAGGTAAAGCAAATTGTGCTTTTCGAGGGCTATATGGATGTCATTAAGGCATGGTCAGCAGAGGTGCATAATGGGGTAGCGACGATGGGAACGGCATTGACCGAGGAGCATTGCCTGCTGCTTAAGCGACATTGTGATGAAGCGATTATTTGCTACGATGGTGATAGCGCAGGTCAAGCCGCAGCTTACAAATCGATTCCTATGCTAGAGCATGTTGGAATAAAGGTGCTTGTTGCACTTCTTCCGAAAGGTATGGACCCTGATGAATATATTAAGACATATGGCGGCGATGCGTTTCGACACGGAGTGATCGAACAGGCCGTATCTGTTACAAAATTCAAGCTTATATATTTGCGGAAAAACCATATACTTTCAAGAGAAGAGGGCCGGAATCAATACATCGTTGAGGCGGTTAAAATTATTGCTGAATTGGATTCATCAACAGAGAGAGAAATCCAGCTCAAGGAATTGTCCAAGGAATTTGATATTTCTTTGGATGCATTGAAGCAGGATTGCCATGAATTTCGGATTCAGCAGCAAAATTTCAAGCAGCAAAGGGATAATAACCAATTTTCGTGGAATAATGGTAGGAATGAAAAAAGGAAAAGCGAAAGAAATTCAAGAAGCTCAACTGTGTTGCCTGCCTATGTAAATGCTGAGCGACGTCTTCTGCATGTCATGATGAGAAACAGAGATGTAGCTTTGGCTGTTCATGATAAATTAGGTGATGCCTTTAATATTGCCAATCATATCGCAATTGCAGCATATTTGTATGCTTACTATGCATCGGGGTATGAAGCTGATGCCGCTCGCTTCGTTGCTACGTTGGAAGACGAGGAGCTGGAGCGTACAGCTACGGAGCTGCTTATGATGGATGGAGGCTTTCCCTTTGATGAGGACATAATGGATGCTTGGATACAAGATATTGTTAAGGTCCCAAAACTGCAGGAAATTGAGAGAAAAAAGGAAGAAGCAGTACGTGCTGAACGTGCTGGAGATCCGATAATGGCAGCGCGTTTGCTGCAAGAGATTAATTCCCTAGAGAGAGAACTGAAGAATTATCTTCAATGATCTAGGGAGGAGGGAGTCGCAAAATGGCGAATGATCAGCATACTGAATTGGATACTGAGCAAAAGTTGGATCTTGCGAAGGATCAATTGATTGAGCTAGGGAAGAAAAGGTCTTCTCTTACGTATAAAGAAATAATGGAGAAGCTGTCCCCTTTTGATCAGGATCCTGAACAAATCGATGAGTTTTTCGAGCAGCTCGATGATCTTGGCATTGAGGTATTGAACGAAACTGACGATGATAATCCACTTTCGCCTACAGGAGATGATCAGGAGCGAGACGGGGATGACTTTAATTTTGATGATGACTTGGCTTTGCCGCCCGGCATTAAAATTAATGATCCTGTTCGTATGTACTTAAAAGAGATTGGACGTGTTCCACTTCTTTCATCTGAGGATGAAATCGAACTGGCGATCCGTATTGAAAATGGCGATGAAGAAGCGAAAAAACGTCTTGCCGAAGCAAACCTTCGTCTAGTTGTCAGCATTGCAAAACGTTATGTTGGACGCGGCATGCTATTCCTTGACTTGATTCAAGAGGGCAATATGGGCTTGCTGAAGGCTGTTGAAAAATTCGATTACCAAAAAGGATTTAAGTTTAGTACGTATGCAACTTGGTGGATTCGTCAAGCCATTACGCGTGCGATTGCAGACCAGGCACGTACAATTCGTATTCCGGTTCATATGGTCGAGACGATTAACAAGCTGATTCGTGTTTCTCGTCAATTGCTGCAAGAGCTTGGACGCGAACCAACGCCAGAGGAAATTGCTGCAGAGATGGAGCTAAGCACAGAAAAAGTTCGCGAGATCATGAAGATTGCGCAAGAGCCTGTGTCTCTTGAAACACCGATCGGTGAAGAGGATGACTCTCATCTTGGCGATTTTATCGAGGATCAGGAAGCTCTTGCTCCTGCTGATGCCGCTGCTTATGAATTGTTGAAGGAGCAGCTTGAGGATGTGCTGGATACGCTGACTGAACGTGAAGAAAATGTGCTTCGCTTGCGATTTGGTCTTGATGACGGCCGCACTCGCACGTTGGAGGAAGTAGGCAAGGTGTTTGGCGTAACACGTGAGCGTATTCGTCAGATTGAAGCAAAAGCACTGAGAAAGCTTCGTCACCCAAGCAGAAGTAAACGTCTTAAAGATTTCCTTGAATAATTAGTACGATTTGGATGACCTTTCTGCCTTGCAGTAAGGTCATTTTTATCAAGAGCTAAATAAGAAAGGAAGCTGTCTATGAAAGCAGAACGTAGAACAATTATTGTTCGCGAAATCGAGCACTGGCGAAGATCGAAGCTGCTGCCTGATCATTATTGTGATTTTCTGTTAAATTTGTATGCGGACCCTGTACTCGCACCGAAATCTGCAGAACCTGACAATCAGCCGCAGCATCTTGTCGGCAAGGCAATGATGGCTGTATCCCGAGCGACAGGAAAACAATGGTTCCTAACAATTGGAATATTAACCTTAATTTCGTTTGTTGTGCTTTATTTTAGCGTTTTTCATCCTGTAATGCAAATCGGTACACTACTGTTAGGTACCATCATTTTATTGCGATTCGGTGAAAAAATGCGCTCCAGCTATGCTCCTATAGGCTTTTTAAGCATTTTTCTAGGGCATTTATTGCTATTATCTGGCGGTTTATATTTAATCATTCAGCATGAGCTTACAGCCTGGTATTGGAATTTCTTTTTAATCACGGCATGCTCTCTATTCTGGGTAATATATGGAATTAAGCGTAAACTAAGTTTATTGCATCTATGCGGCTGGCTTGCATTTCTAATGGCATATGCGATGCTGTTGCATGAGCTGACAACAGGTCAGCAATGGTATGAAATTCAGCTTTATTGGCTTCCTTTATCTGTTTTATTTTTTTGGATTAGCTGGTTTATTCATAAGTGGTTCAAGCCTGTTTCTGCAATTTTATTTGTTATCGGTATTATTACATGGTTTATGCCAGAGCTTTTTCAAAATATGTTCATCGAAGAAGTGGTATATTTACAGCTACAGCTAATAGCCAAGGTAGCAATTGGCGGCGGCTTATTATTTGGATTGAAAAAACAATGGATGGTGTGGGTAATTTAATGATTCAGCTTTCAAAACGATTGCAAACGGTAGCAGATTACATAACGACAGGGAATCGGGTTGCTGACATTGGTTCTGATCATGCGCAGCTTCCTGTGTACCTGATTCAAAGCGGAAAATCAGCATTCGCTGTTGCAGGAGAAGTAAATGAAGGACCTTGGCAAGCAGCATGCAAGCAAATTGAGAATGCCAATCTAACGAGGCAAATATCAGCTAGAAAAGGCAATGGACTTGAGGTCGTTCAACCTAATGAAGTAGATACGGTAACGATTTGCGGAATGGGTGGAGCTTTGATCTCAACGATACTGGGGCAAGGCGATCAGCAGGGGAAATTAGAAGGCGTGAAGGAGCTCATTCTTCAGCCTAATATCGGTGAGGATGCGGTACGTGTATGGCTTCGTGAACATGATTGGGTACTGCAGGATGAAGCAATTGTAGAAGAGGAGGGAAAAATTTATGAGGTGCTTTATGCGAAGAAGGAGCAACGAGCTGATGAACTTAATCAGAAGCTTTATACTGGCAGCGAGTTAGGACTGCCATATCCTGCACCCGTAACCAACGCGATACTTATGCGCATGGGCCCTTATTTGCTGCAAAAGAAAGGACCTGTGCTTCTAAAAAAATGGGAAGCGGAAATGGAGAAGCTTGACCATATTATCGCATCCCTGTCCCAGTCACAGCTTGATAGCGCCAAAGCAAAGCTTGCAGCTGTTAAGCAGGATCAAACGTTGATTAAGGAGGTACTGAGATGGCTATACACGGACAAACCTTAATTCAATATATGGAGCAATTCGCACCCAAGCATTATGCGGTTGAGCATGATCGTATTGGCTTACAGCTCGGAACGCTTAATAAGAAGATTGATCGTGTCCTCGTGACACTCGATGTGACTCTAGAGGTTGTACAAGAAGCAATAGAGAAAAGTATTGATCTGATCATTGCTCATCATGCTATCATTTTCAGACCGATTGGCAGTATTGATGTTTCAACTCCTGCAGGCAAGCTGTATGAGCTATTAATTAAGCATGATATTGCGGTATATATTTCACATACGAATTTGGATGTCGCGATTGGCGGTGTCAACGACTTGTTAGCTGATCTTGCAGGCATGGAGCAGGACAGAAAACCGCTCGATACCGTATACGTGGATCAGCTTAGCAAGCTCGTTGTTTACGTACCAGAGTCTGCATTAACTGCGGTAGAGCAGGCGGCATGGCGTGCAGGGGCTGGTCATATCGGCAATTACAGCCATTGCAGCTTCCAGTCCTCCGGCACAGGTACGTTCATGGCGGAGGCTGGTGCAACTCCTTTTGTAGGAGAGCTTAACAGCTTGCATCGAGAGCCGGAGATTCGCTTTGAATGCATCGTCCCTGCCAGCTTGCAGCGCAAGGTCGTTAGCAGCATAGTAAAGGCACATCCATATGAAGAGGTTGCTTATGATCTCATACCGTTGCAACAGCAGGGCGTCCATTACGGCCTAGGACGTGTAGGGCGCTTGCTAGAGCCGACAACATTGGGTCAGCTTGCCCAGCAGCTAAAACATGCTTACAACGTCCCTGCGCTGCGAGTAGTTGGAGATATGCAGAAACCGATTAAAAAAATAGCAGTGCTTGGCGGCATGGGAGCAAAATATGTGAAATCAGCCAAATTTGCAGGTGCAGATGTGCTTATAACTGGAGATATAGATTTTCATACAGCACAGGATGCATTAGCTGATGGCATGTGTATTATCGATCCTGGACACCACATTGAAAAAGTAATGATAGAAGGTGTAAAGGACTGGCTTACTGATAAATGCAAGGCTGAGAAGGCAAGTGTAGAAATTATCGGTTCCGAGGTTCATACGGAGCCATTTACATTTCTGTAATGCAGGTTGAAAATGGATAAAAACCGATCCCTCATTTGAAAATGGAAGAAGTTTAACTATTGAGTTATGCCGCAAAACTCGTTATACTGTAATTTGCATCGGAAAGTTTGACAGACAATCGCTGGCAGCCTTGATGCTGCGAGAGGAAAGTCCGGGCTCCACAAGGCAGGATGCTGGATAACGTCCAGTCGGCGCGAGCCGAAGGATAGTGCCACAGAAATGGACCGCCGATGGCTGAGCAATCAGCACAGGCAAGGGTGGAACCGTGGTGTAAGAGACCACGAGGAGCATGGGTGACTATGTTCCTGGTAAACCCCATCTGGAGCAAAACCGAGAGAACACAGCAGTATTAGCTGCAGCCTTAGCCTGAGGCGTGTTCGGGTGAGTTGCTTGAGCTATATAGCAATATATAGCCTAGATAGATGATTGTCGCTCATTGTGGGAGGGTCGTTCCCGTTATCACCACTACGAGTACAGAACCCGGCTTACGGCAAGCTTTCCAAACGAGCATGGCAACATAATAAGAGCCCGCATTAGCGCTTCTGATATAAGAAGTTCTAATGCGGGCTCTTCTTTTTATTGATTAATGATTTGTTCCAGACGGTTTTTCACTGTTTTGGGATACGTTTGCAGCGTGCCGGCATAGCTGACCGCTGTACTTAACGCCTTCTGCGCATCAATCTCGCCATAGCCATAATATTGATCGTAGCCAGGTTCACCAAGATCGGTAGCGGTTTGACGCATAATCTCCATTACTTCAACATTTGTTAACGATGGATTGACCGATCGAATAAGCCCTGCAAGTGCTGCCACATGTGGAGAAGCCATCGAGGTACCCGATAGTGCCGCATATTGACCGCCAGTATATGTGCTTGCGATCGAATCTCCAGGCGCGACAACGTCTACGTAATCGCCATAATTGGAGAAGGTTGCACGCTCCTTTGAGCTGGTTGTTGCACCAACAGCAAACACTTCAGGATAGGCAGCTGGGTAGCCTGGTCGATTCGTATTGTCATTACCAGTTGCTGCTACGAGCACGACGTCTCTCTCATAGGCATATTTGATTGCCTCATGAAGGAAATCGCCTGACGCGTAGTTGCCGAGGCTCATATTAATGACTTTGGCTCCTTGATCGGTAGCCCAAATAATACCTTGAGCAACACTGTACGTAGAGCCAGCACCAGAGTTGTTTAGTACTTTAACTGGCAATACGGAGTTGAACCAAGTAATCCCTGCGATTCCTTCCTGATTATCAACGGTTGCGCCGATAATGCCGGCGACATGAGTACCATGTCCAAGCTCATCTGCAGCATTGGTAGAGCCGTCGTTCACGTTGTAGCCCTGTAGCAAGCGTTCTTGCAAATCTGGATGATTAAGCTGAACACCAGAATCCAACACAGCAATTACAACATCCTCGCTGCCTCTGCTTATATTCCAGCCCGTTTCAACATGGATGTTGGGAATGTTCCATTGATATCTTGAAAACAAAGAGTCGTTCGGGATGAAGGTTGCATTAGCCTCTTCATTCGTTAAGTAGATATAATGTGGCTCGATAAATGAGATATCCCAATTTTCACGGAAATAAGCGATTAGCTCTTCAGTTTGCATGTTTTCCGATACAAATATATAGGTATCTCCCATTTTCTTTGCACTTGTGCAGTTAATTTGCCCTTTAAGCTCCGATAACTGTGCTTCCGTTAGAGGAGTGGTAAATTTAACGACAACTTCCTTTTCGTAATAATGGCTTACATTGCCATTATCCTCGCCTGTCGTTACGGTAGTATCAACAGTGGAGTTAGGCTTAACGGACTCGACCTTCATCGTTCCTTCTGCTGGATAAGGCACCAGTCGTAAATTTTTGCGTTGATGCTCCTCAACCTGTGGGATGATGGAGGCCTTCACTACGGCCGTAATTTTAACCTCATTTCCAACCTTTGTAATGACACGATATTGATTGTTGTCCTTGCCATAATAGAGCTTGGAGCTATATCGGTCTCCAGGCACATAATAACGCTCTGCTTCTCTCATATAAGACTTCGCTTGTTCTTCCTCAGGTGCAGGATAGTCTCCGACTTGAATTTTCGTCTTATCATGCTCCCAGCGCATATACACATAATGCGGATGGTCGGAGCGAAGTCTCTCGATCGAGGATCTTGCTCGTTTTGCATCCGTAAGTTCAACCAGCTTGTCAATATCAGCTTCGATTTCGCTTAGAACAAGCAGGTCGCTATTGTTCATATCCTTTTGCATAATATTGAGCTTTTGTTCCTCTTCCATAGTAGCGCTCAGTACTTCATGAATGGAGCGCTGCTGCTGAAGCTCAGCTATTTCTGAGGACTCATTTCCATTGTTTCTATTCGTATTCGACTGATGTAATTGCAGCACTAAAAAAATACCTGCTGCTGCACAAATCGGTATCAGCCATTTTTTTGACATGTTCACCACTCCTTTTACCACTTACTGTGTCGTAAATGAATTGAAATTATACAGTTTGGACGTTGAAATAGTACCGTTTTGGACGTATTTATGTTACGATGTATCTTGATATAGTTTTTGGTTTGGAAAATGAAAGGGGATCTACCAACATGCCATCGACTAATGTGAAGTCGCTTAGTGAATCAACTCGTGAGAAGCTAAAAGATGCAATTGAGATTCTGGAAACATTTCTTAATTCACATTCATTGGAGCATCTTATAAGTGAGGAGAAAAAAGAAGAGGATGAAGCGCAATTCTACAAAGGCTTTTTAGCTGATTTGCGTCATCTGCTGGTTTTCTCTGAGGTTTCTTATGAAAAGCTGGGCGTACTTTTAAGAAGACCGAATTTTGATGCGGATTTTGCTGAGCGTGCGCTTTATGAGGTATACCATAATTGTGTGAATGCTTTCTTCTATCCCAAAAATGAATGCTATTCTGAGGATGGACGTTATGCATACACGGGTCAAGATGCGATTCGCTTCCGGTTTAAACCGAAACGCGAGGCAAGAAATGTTATTATGAATATTACGAAATATTATGAAGAACTACGCGATGAGCTTGCTTATTATGAAAGTGACTACATGACACAGCGTCGCATGATGGGAAAAAAATAACGAGAATAAGTCACCTTATCAGCAGGGCAAACTGTTGATGGAGGTGATTTTTTATGCCAAAAGGCGTAGCATGTACTGTGTCGAATTGTAAGTTTTGGGGAGAAAACAATCGCTGTTTTGCAGAAGAGATTCAAATTGAAATTGATGCGCACTCTAAAATGAACTACAAGGAAGAATTTTCAGCAGAATTAGCAGAACCGGGTCATAAGGATGTTGCCAAGCAATCTGCTGAAACGTGCTGCCTAACCTTCGTTCGGAAGGGGTGATCAGGGTGAGCCCACGCTTTTCACGCGGCAATAAAGTTTATCGTGATCAACTACCTGTAACGAATCAAAAAGCGCTGCTCGCTCAAAACGATGAGATCGTACTTCAGCATAAGCCGCTTCCACCGTTAGAGCATGGCGGTGTCAACACTGAAATGGGTGCAGACTTGACCTATGAGGAGCTGCGAGCCGATCAAAACATCCGCTTGTCAAGGTATGATGATGATGGGCATGATGAACGTCCAGCAAATGCTCAATCTGTAGTAAGCTGGTATGTTGGAATAATTGCTCTAGTCGTATCCTTTATCGCATTGTTTGTATGGCCATTTTGGACAGGGGTGTCGGGTTTACTGCTCTCCGTAATGGCTTATAGACAAGGAACACGCGCCATTGCATGGGTATCGGGTACGTTATCGGTTATCGCTATTATAATGTCAGTTTTCGGTTACTTTTATAATTTGTAGAGAAATAATCCGTTTTAGCCTCTGTGCTAAAGCGGATTATTTTTTTCTATGCTAATTTAATGTAGTAATTTATAATTTTGATTAGGACATGTCTGAAACCCGTTCAGTGGCCTCAGAGTTCTCAGACACGCCCTAAGAAGGAGGAGCATACATGAAACTCACTTGGAAATTATTGGTTAATACATGTTTAATTGTATTATTAGTTGCTGCCTACGTGCCGATTAATTCTGTACAAGCTGCAACAACCCACCATTGGAAGCATTATACCCAGGGTGTAGACCTTATGAACAAAGGCAAGTACAAAGAAGCTATCGCACAGCTTAAAGAAGCAGTAAAGCAAACGAAAAATGCGAGCTATTTGAGAAAGCTGGCTGAAGCCTATGAACAGGATGGTCAATTCCAAAATGCAGCCAATACCTATTACGAGGAAGCGTCCATTCATTATCAGCTGGGCTTAAAAAGTGGTGATATGAATACATATTTTGCTGTTATGGCAATGGCAGATGCGCTGAATACTGAAGTAGAGCTGTATATTGAGGATCAGATTCCAATTATGGAGCAGTCAGGCAAGCTGGCAAAGTTTGAGCCTGAGACTGGCATGTACATTGGTGCTTTTATTGAGAAGGACAGCGGTGTAGAAAGTAAAAAGGGAGAGAAATTCGCAGCATTCAACGAATTATCAGGAAAACAGCATGCAATATATTTTAACTATCATCGTTACGGAGCAAATTTCCCTCATATTTGGGCCTCACAGGTAAAGGAAGCAGGGGGCGCGATTCACTTAGCAGTTCAGCCTGAAGGAGGGCTGAGCGAAGTTAAGGATGACGCAGTATTGCGGAAATTCGCGCGTGATGCACAAGCAGCAGGTGTGCCGATTTTTTTACGATTTGCATCAGAAATGAATGGAAGCTGGGTAAAATGGAACGGCAATCCCGCATTGTATATTGAAAAGTTTCGGTTAGTAGCGAAGGTAATGAAGGAGGAAGCACCTAACGTTGCAATGGTGTGGTCACCAGCAGCTAACCCGAAGCGAAACATTCATGATTATTATCCTGGTGACGATGTTGTCGATTGGGTCGGTTTAAGCATTTATTCCGTAAAGTTTTTCAATGGTGATGTAAAGAGCCCAGCTGATCAAGTGAATCCGCTTGATTCATTGGATTATGTATACAACGCATATGCTGACCGCAAACCAATTATGGTTAGCGAGTATGGGGCAACGCATTTTAGCAAGGCAGGCAACACGTCTACGGTTAATTTTGCAATAACGAAAATGAATATGATGTATCATGGAGCAAAATTAAAATATCCGAGACTGAAAAATATTAACTGGTTTAGTTTGAACACGTTAACGGATTCTCATAGTGCAGAGCGCAGTCTTAATAACTTCAGCCTAACAGAAAACAGCTCTGTACTGAATGCATATAAGGCGATGATAAAGGACCCTTATTACTTGAGCAAGGTTCCTTCACTAAATGCGGCACCTGCTGCTTTGAAGCAAAGTGTTGTATCCATTGAAGATCAAGCTGCTCGTGGCAAGCAAGCAACCATTACGGCATGGATAAAAACGTATGATCCATATATTGGGAAGGTTGTCTTCTCAATTGACGGTAAGCAAGTAGCTGAGAAGAAACAATATCCGTATCAATTCAAGATCGACCCGAAAAACTATACGCAGGGCAAGCATAAACTAACGGTCGCGGTGTATGATTCCAAGGGGAGAGTCGCTTCTACCAAACAGGCAACGTTGACAATTGGTGCAGAGGTAGAAGCGCTCAATGCTAATCAAATTGCAATGCATATGAATGAAAAGTACGTGTACACCTCAAAAGGCAAGCTGGAGCTTCCAGTTGCGCCATTTACAAGTCAGGGGCGCACATTAGTACCGCTGCGATTTATTAGCAATGTTCTTGGAGCAGATGTAAAATGGAATGGAACGAACAAAACGATTACAATTAAAGGAAACTCCACGATCGTACTTGCTGAGGGTAGCAAAACCGTTACGGTTAATGGGACTAGCAGTCAATTGGAGGTTGCACCTGTAACCGTTAAGGGTACAACATTTGTTCCACTGCGTTTTGTCAATGAAAAGCTAGGTGGGAAAGTAAGCTACGATAGTAAAAAAGGCAGAATTATAGTATCAACGTCATAGGTGCTTAATATTAAAGTTTAGACAGCAGGCTAACCCCGAGAAATTCGAGGTTAGCCTGCTGCTTTTATTCCATTTCGCAAAAAGTAGTGACGACTCCCCGAACGTGGTAAAATAGGGAAAAGCTTTGATTCACAGGAGGCATATATAGATGATGATTGTTGATATACAGCAGGTACATTGGGAACGTGAAGAACGCACGATCCTTCATGATATTAATTGGCAGATAAACAAAGGCGAGCATTGGTGCTTGCTTGGGTTAAATGGTTCGGGTAAAACATCACTGCTTAATATGGTCAATGGCTATCAATGGCCGACTAGCGGCAAAATAGCTGTACTGGGACATATGTTTGGTACTTATGATTTACGAGAGCTGCGCAAGGAAATTGGCTGGGTCAGCACATCACTGCAGCAAAAGCTGTATGGAAGCGACACGGCGACAGAAATTGTACTAAGCGGTAGAGAATCTTCTATCGGCATCTATGACACGCCTACTCCAGAGGAGAAGCAGCGTGCACTTGCTTGGCTTGAGACATTGAATTGCATGCATCTTGCCAACTCACCATATCGCACGCTGTCGCAAGGCGAGAAGCAGCGTGTACTGATTGCTAGAGCATTGATGAACAATCCTAAGCTGCTTATTCTTGATGAACCAAGTACGGGATTGGATTTGATTGCACGCGAACAGCTGCTTGAAATGATTTCGACCTTATGCAAGCAGGAAAATTGTCCGACTTTAATCTATGTAACACACCATGTTGAAGAAATATTGCCATGCTTTACTCATACACTGCTGTTAAAGGAAGGCCAAATTTTTTCTAAGGGCAGCACGGAGAACGTGCTAACACAAGCGACTATGTCGAGCTTTTACGAGGTGCCGATTCAGCTGGCAAAGGAGAATGAGCGGTATTGGTTAACGATCAAGAAGCTAATGTAGAGATCGCAGCCACTCCAACGTTAAAGGAAAAATGGCTGTCCTGGGTGAAAGGTCGCTTTATGATTGCAAAAGCGATGCCAAGCCGATCCAATCAGGCGGCTCTCGTTGTATTCTTCGCTGGACTTTGTATGGAAATCGCGCTTACGATACCGGGGATACCTACAGGGCTTGGTTTATGGGCGGATTATTTAATTATTGGCACCGTATATATTATATCTGCTGCTACGGTTATGGCAATGATCGTTTTTTTATTTTCGTTCTTTTACTTAAAGCTTATTGCAGGCTGGCTAACAGGTGTGAGCTGTATTCTTATCCAAACATCCGTTATATTACAAAAGAGCAATTGGGGTTGGAAAGCAACGTCTATAATGGCAACCATTATCGTTGCAATTCTGCTGGCGCTGGCCTTGCTCGTTTCCTATCTGTACGCTTATCGGAGAGCCTCTATGCTCACTGTAATGGCTACGCTTGCTTCTTTGTTTTGTATTGTGATGGCTGGAATAGCTGGCAAGTATTATTGGAACGATGTACAGAAGCAAAGATATATCGAGCAATACGCAGCTATATTACTTCAGGATATTGAAAATATGGAAACAGATGGTGCTGGTCCTGATTCGAGGACAGATACGGATACGTCAAAGGATTCCACTAAGGATTCCTCATCCGATGATTCGGATTTGCGTACAGATCATAAGGCTGAGCAACTTATGAAGCTGCAACCGTTGCCCGTCCAGTTAGCAGAGCCTGGCAGCTACTCCTATCAGCATTATCATTATAGTTCTGATCCCACCTGGGAAGATGATGGGAACCCATTAACGATATACACCTCTCCAACAGACGGATCGTCGGTATTAAAGGACTGGTCTTGGACGAAGGAGCTGTATTGGGGATTTACCGAGAAGGAAATAGCGATGAAAGGTCAGCTGTGGATTCCTGATGGAGAGGGTCCATTTCCAATTGTGTTTATTATGCATGGCAATCATCTAAGTGAGGAGGACTCCTCTGATGGCTACGGGTATTTAGCAGAGCTGCTTGCTTCACATGGCATGATTGTGAGCTCGATAGACGCGAATTTCTTGAATTATTCAGTGTGGTCGGGCATCGTTGATGATGATCAGCTTCTGCGCTCGTGGTTGATGCTTGCCCATATGAACAAGCTGCATGAGCAACCGTCGATTGCAGCGGATTGGGATCAGGTTGCTTTAATCGGTCATTCACGCGGTGGGCAGGCTGCTGCCATGGCTGTCGATGCAAAAAAATGGCTCGGAACGGATGAACCTGTGGTCTCGATTCTGGATCAAATACAGATAAAAGCAGTTGTGGCGATAGCGCCAACCGATTACCGGGTTAACAATAAGCTGGCAAATTTGCATAATGTTAATTATTTGACGTTGCATGGCACGATGGATGCTGACTTGACAGAGTCATTCGGAGAGCGCCAGTATGAACGAACGAGATTTACACAAGAAGGACATTTTAAGGCTACAGTAGAAATATACCATGCGAATCATGGACAGTTTAATACCGTCTGGGGAAAATACGATGAGCGATTTCCTGGCGGTCTCGCATTAAACACTGCTGATCTAATGAACGGCAATGATCAGAGGCTTGCTGCTCAATTGTTCATCCATAGCTTTTTACAGGCCAGCTTTACAGGCGAGCCTATCTATGAAGCTGTTTTTCAGGACTTCAGGTCGATAGGAGATCAACTACCTTTAACTGGTTATGTGAGTCGTTACAGCAGCTCAGCAATGAACTATTGGTATGACTTTGAACATATAGCCAAGATTGAGGATAAGCTGAAGTACTACGATCATGCAATGACAGCGAAAGATATCGCCTTAAAAGGCAGGAGCGGTGGAGATAAGCAAAATCGGGTGCTATGGGTAACGTGGAATGAAGAATTCAGTGAGATTGAATTTCCCGTTAAACATCTCAGCGTTGCTGCTCGAAATCAACAGGTCAGTGCGATTGTCGTGTCGTTGGCAAGAGCGGAACGAATGATGGAACCGGATGAAGAAGAAGCTAACAATCAAGGTGAAAATCAAGTGGATCAACCAGAAGGGGACGCTATTGAACATTCGGATGTGGAAGCTGATCGCTCCAAGCAGTTGAAAGCAGAAGCAGATCATGAAACAGCAGCTGATTCGGATTCACCTGAAAACGTGTCTAACCAAGCCGCTGATGAGGAACGACATTCAGATGATGAAGTCTACACTGGCTTGCAGCTTTTATTGAATATAAAGGCTACGCAATGGGGACAGGAGATTGTTGATCTTGAGCCTTATTATCATATCTTGCATCCAGCTGCCCATGATTTCACGAAAATTGATTGGCTCGAGGAAAATATCAAGAAAGGGAAATATGACGTTGCAGTCGAACCTTTACTACAAACTTATATTATACCGATTTCGCTCATTGAACAGCAGCATCCTCGTGATGGCGCATTATTTGCGTCAGATATGGAATCTATTTCATTTATATTCAAGCAAGAGCAGGGCAGTATGATAATAGACGCAATTGGCTATATCACAGAAGGAGGTACTTATGTCGAATATACCAGATGATTATGAGACAGAGCAGCAGCGAGTACATGAAGTAACAGAGCTGATTCGCAATCGCCTGGAGCGAATTACAGATGAAAATGGCGAGATCAAATCTGAGATTGTAGATATAAAGCGTAATTTTTGGGAAGACGTTACGGTTAACTTTGAAGATGCGGCGGAAACAGCAGAGACCTATGCCAGCATGAAGCAGCAGGCAGAGCTGCTGTCTGAACGCGAGCGAAGCCAGCGGCTGCTGCGTGATCAGGTAAAGCTTCTTCATAAGCTCGAAATGTCCCCTTATTTCGGAAGAATTGATATTTCGGAGGATGGAGGTTCTGTCGAAGCCATCTATCTGGGAGTGGGCTCGCTGCTCGATGATCAGAACGATAAATATCTCGTATATGATTGGCGCGCACCGATTTCAAGCGTTTATTACGATTATGGTCCTGGGCCAATCACCTATCGAACTCCGAATGGCGCGATTACTGGAGAAATGACACTGAAGCGGCAATATATTATTCGTTACGGCAAGCTTCTATCCATGTTTGATACGGGGGTAACGATCGGGGATGAAATCCTGCAGAACGTACTAGGCAAGCATTCCGATGCGCAAATGAAAAGCATCGTAGCTACGATCCAACAAGAACAAAATGCGATCATTCGAAATGAGCATGCCAAGCTGCTCGTTGTGCAAGGACCGGCCGGCAGCGGAAAAACCTCGGCCGCGCTGCAAAGAGTCGCTTATTTGCTATATCGCTTTCGAGAATCTTTGACAGCAGAGCAAATCGTCTTGTTTTCTCCGAATCCGATGTTTAACAGCTATGTGTCGACGGTTTTGCCTGAGCTTGGCGAGCAAAACATGCAGCAGACGACCTACGGTCAATATTTGGAGCATCGATTGGGTAAAGCGTTCGAGCTTGAGGACCAGTTTCAGCAGATGGAATATTGCTTGACTGGTTACGATGACCCTGATTACGATACCATTATTTCAAGCATCAAGCTAAAAGGGACTACCGCTTTTATGGAATACATTGATCGTTACGTTCAGCAGCTGGGGCACGCCGGCATGCAATTCAAGAGCATTGTATTTCGCGGGAAGGTGCTAATTTCGAAGAAGAAAATAACTGAAATGTTCTATTCGCTTGATCCAAGCCTGAATATCCCGATCAGACTTCGGGAATTGACAACTCAATTGCTTAAAGAGCTGACAGCACTTAGCAAAGAGGAGCAAAAGGAAAGCTGGGTTGACGAAGAGTTGGAGCTACTTGGCACTGAGCAGTTTGTCGAAGCTTTTCAACAGCTTAAGCGAAAAAAGCAGTACCATGAAAACTCGTTTAACGATTATGAGGCTGAACGGAATTTCCTTGCAGCTCGAATCGTGCAGGAGAAGTTTAAGAAAATTCGCAGACAGGTAAAGCTGCTGAAATATATTGATATGCCGATGATTTATTGCGCGTTGTTTCATCAGGAGCATGCTCCAATAGGCACAACAAATGCGTTATGGCGGTCTATAGCGGCACTGACAGAGGAACGTCTGATTCAGAAGG
Organism: Paenibacillus septentrionalis; assembly: GCF_042659865.1. Lineage (NCBI taxonomy): Bacteria > Bacillati > Bacillota > Bacilli > Caryophanales > Paenibacillaceae > Paenibacillus > Paenibacillus septentrionalis. Next base: position 473,495 of record NZ_JBHSTE010000002.1, on the reverse strand, counting down.
AAATGCCATATGAGGATGCGACTCCATATCTTTATCTCAAGGAGCGTCTTGAGGGCTTTAGCACCAATACCGCTGTCAAATATGTGTTTATTGATGAAGGTCAGGATTATTCACCTTTTCAGCTCCATTACTTAAAGCGAATATTTCCCCGCAGTCGCATGACGATTGTAGGAGATATCAATCAATCGATCTTTGTTCATGCCAGCACGCAGGACAGTTTTAGTCCGTTCGAGAATTTGTATGGGGAACAAGAGACGGAATATATGACACTGCTCAGAAGCTATCGCTCGACACAAGAAATTATTGAATTTACAGCGAAAATGATTGAGGGTGGAGATCAAATCGTACCATTCAATCGTCATGGGAAAGAACCAGTTGTGACCGTACTCGAATCGGATGATCAATATGATAAGGCGATTGACGAAGTACTGCACGGCTGGCTTAGAGAAGGCTATGAGTCCGTTGCGATTATCTGCAAAACGGCTATGGAGAGTGCTATTGTATATGAACGCTTCGCGGATCGCTGGAAAACACTAAGTCTTATCAATCAAGAGACAGTTACCTTTGAAAAGGGAATTATGGTTATACCAGCTTATCTTGCTAAGGGCGTGGAATTTGACTGTGTGTTAATCTATGATGCGAGCAGTGCAAATTATCATCTTGAAAGTGAGCGCAAGCTGTTCTATACTGCATGCACACGCGCAATGCATGAGCTGCAGCTATTTTCTCTTGGGCAGCCATCGCCATTTCTTGATTAATGAAGTCAGTGGAGCAAGCGGCAGGTTAAGTGTTTGTAAATCCGGCTGCTTGCTCCATGTTTTGCTTGTCAACTACCGTAAACTCCTCTTAAATTAGAATTAGAGTGCAAACTTATAGGGAAAACCTTCATGTATCGGAAGCTTAAAACATAGTATACTTCATATATCTCTAGCTTGGAGGTGAAGTGATGAATAAATCGTATTGGGGCATTACGCAAGAAGAACTGTTCCTTTTTAATTGTGGATCATCACATCACAGCTATCGATTTATGGGTGCTCATCCTATTAGATGGAGGGGCAAACCAGGGGTCCGATTCGCAGTTTGGGCTCCCGAAGCTAAGCGCGTAGCCGTTGTAGGCGATGATCTTGGCTGGGATACTGAAGGTGCTTGTTTAGAGCAAGTGGGCAGTACGGGCGTACATATCGGGTTTGTTGAAACGATAAGTCCCGGCTCCAGATACAAATACCGCATTGTCACAGCTGAAGATGATATCGTGTTAAAAAGCGATCCCTATGCTTTTTACAGCGAGCGACGACCGAGTACCGCTTCCATTGTATACGGCCTTCCTGAATTTACATGGAGCGACCAAGCATGGTATAAGACGCAGCAAAAAACTCCTTCCTACAATCAACCACTACTTATTTATGAAGTCCATGCCGGCTCTTGGAGGATCAAGGGCAAGGAACACTACTACACCTACGAAGAGCTAGCAGAAATGCTTATTCCTTATGTACTGGAATGGGGCTATACACATATCGAATTTCTCCCGCTAATGGAACATCCGCTCGATCAGTCATGGGGTTATCAAGTAACAGGCTTCTACAGTCCAACTAGCCGTTATGGCACTCCGGAGCAGCTGAAGTATTTTATTAATGAATGTCATCGTCATGGGATTGGCGTTATTCTGGACTGGGTTCCCGGCCATTTTTGCAAGGATGCGCACGGCCTGCGGCGATTCGACGGAAGTCCTTTGTATGAAGGTGCTGATTGGAAACGGGCAGAGCTTCCTTTATGGGGCACACTCAGCTTTGACTACGCAAAAAGCGAGGTTGTCAGCTTCTTAATTTCCAACGCGATATACTGGATTGAGCAATTTCATTTTGATGGCTTGCGAGTTGATGCAGTCGCAACAATGCTGGATCTTCATATGGACAAGCCACCGGAGCTACACACCTTAAACGCAGATGGCGGACGACTTAACTTGAACGCAATCGCATTCCTCAGAGCATTGAATGAAACAGTGTTTCATTATTACCCTCATTTATTAATGCTAGCCGAAGATTCTTCTTCCTACGCATCGGTCACGAAGCCGACCGATCTTGGAGGGCTAGGTTTCAACTACAAATGGAATATGGGCTGGATGAACGATATGCTGCGCTATATGGCAAGTTCTCCTGCTGACCGCACACAACAGCATCACTTGGTTACATTTTCAATTTGGTATGCCTTTAGTGAAAATTATGTTCTTCCCTTGTCACATGATGAGGTTGTTCATGGCAAACGCTCACTGCTTAACAAGATGTGGGGCAGCTATGAGCAGAAATTCGCACAGCTTCGTTTGTTTTACGGTTACTGGATCGCACACCCGGGAAAAAAGCTGCTCTTCATGGGCGGTGAGTGGGGGCAATTCGACGAGTGGAAGGATGAGCATATGCTGGACTGGGAAGTGCTGCAATATGAATCCCACCAACGTATGCACCGCTATGTCAAGGAATTGAATTATCTCTATCGCAGCTTGCCAGTGTTATGGCAAAACGATTTTGACCCCGCATGCTTTCAATGGATTGATGTCAACAATGCTTCTCAATCACAACTATCCTTTATTCGAAAAAGCGAATCAGGCATGCTGTTAGCCATCGCAAATTTTTCACTCCATCACTATTGCGAATATCGCATTGGGGCCCCGATGTCAGGTATATATACGCTGCTTCTGCATAGTAATGAAGTCAAGTATGGAGGTAATACGACGGTTCTCCAGCGAGATGTTTACAGCGAAGAAATCCCAATGCACGGTCAGGCTTATAGCATTTCAATTGAGCTCCCGCCGTTTACCTTTTTGCTTTATGCCTTCCAGTCGGAGGAATAGACAGGTCAACATTTTGTAAGGGGATGATATCTATGGCTCGAAAAGAGATGATCGCCATGCTGCTTGCTGGTGGTGAAGGGAAAAGACTTGGTGTGTTGACCAAGGATTTGGCAAAGCCGGCTGTTTATTTTGGAGGAAAATATCGCATCATTGATTTTACGCTTAGCAATTGTGTCCATTCCGGTCTTGATACGGTAGGTGTGCTGACCCAGTATCAGCCGCTTGAGCTGAATCGGTATCTCGGGATCGGTACGCCATGGGGGCTTGATCGAAGGGACGGAGGCATGACGATTCTTCCTCCATACATGCAAAAGGCTGGAGGCGTCTGGTATAAAGGCACTGCCAATGCTATCTATCAAAATATCTCCTATATCGAGCGCTATGAACCGGAATATGTGCTGGTTATATCTGGCGATCACATTTATAAGATGGATTACGATTTGATGCTGCAGCATCATAAGGAGGCAGGCGCGGATGTAACAATTGCCGGTCTGGAGGTTGATTGGAAGGAAGCAAGTCGGTTTGGGCTTATGCGTACCGATGAAGCCGATCTTATTATCGGCTTTGAAGAAAAGCCTAAGGTGCCTACAAGCAATCTCGCCTCCATGGGCGTCTATATATTCAGCTGGGATGTCCTGAAGCACTACCTGATTTCAGACGAGGGACACCCTGGGTCAAGTAATGATTTTGGCAAGGATGTTATTCCGGCTATGCTGGAGGATGGACTTCGCTTATCCTGCTATCGATACAACGGATACTGGAAGGATGTTGGAACGATTGAAAGTCTATGGGAAGCAAATATGGATTTGCTTGAGGATAAGCCCTCATTAGATCTTGATGACCCCGAATGGCGGATTTATTCCGTGAATCCGAATCAACCTGCGCAGTTTATTGCACAATCTGCGAAAATAAGCTCGAGCTTGATCTCGGAAGGCTGCATGATTGAAGGGGAGGTTACCCGTTCAGTCTTATTCTATGGCGTTGCCGTAGGCGAGCAATCCAGCATTCAAGAATCTGTCATTATGCCTCAGGTCAAGATCGGCAAGCATGTCACGATTCATCGTGCAATTATTGGCGATGGGGCCATTATAGATGACTATGCCGTCATTGGATCTCCCGACAGTGAAGATATTACGGTCATTCCAGTTGGCGAGCATATTCGCGCACAGGAAAATGCGATGGAGGTGGAGTCATGAACAAGCAAAAAATTATGGGTGTCATTAATCTTATCCATGAAACGGACGAACTGAACACCTTGACGCAGGGGCGCTGCACAGCTACCGTCCCGTTCGGTTCACGTTATCGCTTAATCGATTTTACTTTATCCAACATGGTTAACTCAGGCGTAAGCGTAGTTGGCGTGTTCGCACATCGAAAATATCGCTCGCTCATGGATCATATTGGAAGCGGGAAGAGCTGGGACCTGCAGCATAGGCAGAGCGGCTTGTTTGTGCTTCCGCCGATAACGGATGATGTGCAGGAGCTAAGCAGAGGCGATCTTTTTCATTTCTATCAAAACCGAGATTACTTTATTCGCTCGAAGCCTGAATATGTTCTCATCACCAGAAGCCATATGGTGTGCAATATTGATTATAGACAGGTGCTAGACCATCATCAGTCAACAGGGGCAGATATTACAGTGGTTTGTCATCACAGCAAGGAGCCTGTGCTAGGCAAAGCAAGAAAGGTGCGTATGGATGAGCATAATCGCATTGTTGAGATCCAGGATTCGTATGGGCCGATGATTAGCGATTATTCGAATATGGAAATGTACCTTATGAAAAAAGAATTGCTCATGGATTTGGTAGAGACATCGCTAGCCAAAGGTCAGGATCATCTCGTCAGACATGCGATTTTTTCGAAGTTGAATCAATTAAAGGTATACGGGTATGTTCATGAAGCCTTTCTAGCCGTGGTGAATACGATAAGCAGCTATTATGGCAATAGTATGAAGCTGCTGCGTCCTGAGGTATGGCGCAATTTGTTCTATGAGCCTGCTCCGATTTATACCAAGGTGAAGGATGGACCACCAGCACGTTATACGCATGATGCAGAAGTATCTCAATCTATTATTGCCAATGGCTGCATGATCGAAGGGAAAGTTCACAACAGCATACTGTTTCGAGGGGTACATGTGCATAAGGGAGCTGTAGTTGAGGATAGCATTATTATGCAAAATGGGGTGATTCTGCCCAATAGCATTGTAAGCTGCAGCATATTTGACAAGGATGTTGTAATCGAAGAAAACCGCGAGGTAAAGGGTGTCAGATCTGGACCGTATGTAGCAGCGAAGCGAAATGTGATCTGATAAAGCGCGCATTGAACGGCGAAGCCCGTTTAATGATAGAAAGAAATAGAATAGGAGGAGGTAGAGAGGATGAACATTCTGTTGGCAACGTCTGAAGCAGTGCCTATTGCCAAAACGGGAGGGCTGGCGGATGTAGCTGGAGCGCTGCCTAAAGCATTAAAGGAGCAAGCTGTATACGCAGCCGTTGTAATGCCGAAATACGGGTTGATTAAGCAAGAGCTGCTCGAGAACTTCGTACAGATTGCTCATTTTCAAGTTGAGTTTGGTTGGCGTAACCAGTATGTAGGCTTGTTCAAGGGTGAGCTGGATGGCGTAGCGTATTACTTAATCGACAATGAATATTATTTCAAACGCGGCGGCTTGTATGGATATGGGGATGATGCGGAGCGCTTTGTATTTTTTAGCGTTGCGGTTATGGCAGCAGCGGATTATTACGAGGAAGACTTTCACATTATTCATTGTAATGATTGGCAGACTGGACTTATTCCATTTTTACTGAAGCAGCGCTTTTCCGAGCACCCATACTGGTCAAATGTCAAAAGCGTATTTACGATTCATAATTTGATGTATCAGGGCATTTATGGCATCGAGCAGATGAAGGAGCTGTTAGGGGCTGGGGATGAGTGGTTTACACCTGAAGGGCTTGAGTTTTTTGGCGATGCGAGCTGTTTGAAGGCGGGAATTCAATTTGCAGATAAGCTGACTACAGTAAGCCCTACCTATGCGAAAGAAATCCAGACGTCCTATTATGGCGAACGCATGGACTCGCTGCTTAACTTTCGCAAGGAGGATCTCATAGGTATTATTAACGGCTTGGATACCGAAATCTTTGATCCTATGAATGATGCACACATTAAAGTGCCTTATCGTCATTCTCTGCAGCGCAAGCGCAAAAACAAGCTTGATCTGCAGGAGGAAATGTCCTTGCCTGTTGATGAGGCAATACCGCTTATTGGTCTTGTGTCCAGATTGGTAGAGCAAAAAGGTCTTGATCTTGTCATAGCAACACTTGATGAGCTGCTGCATAACCATGATGTGCAAATGATCGTACTAGGCTCTGGCGATGAAAAGTATGAGCGATATTTTTATGAAGCCTCTCTACGACATCCAACCAAATTTAGGTTTTGGCTTGGATATAGTGATCGAATGGCGAGTCGAATCTACGCAGGAGCAGATATATTCGCCATGCCGTCACGCTTTGAACCGTGCGGCTTAAGTCAGCTTATATCCCTGCAGTATCGCACGGTGCCGATAGTGCGGGAAACCGGTGGGCTAAAGGATACAGTTATTCCATATGATGAGACGACACAAATGGGCAATGGCTTTACCTTTGTCGATTATAATGCGCATGAGTTTCTATATACAATGCAGCGAGCGTTAAAGGCTTATGCGAAACCGAACGTATGGGAGAAAATAGTTGATAACGGTTCACGTGTGGATTATAGCTGGAGAAGCTCAGCCAAGCAATATAAAGCGATGTATCGCAAGCTTCAATAATATCTTCTAGGAGAGGGGAATCTTCATGGCACGGCATTTGGTAGTAGGGAACGGCAAGCTGCTTGTCAATATGGATCAGCACGGATTTATACGCGATATATATTATCCATATGTTGGTCAGCTCAATCATGTAGGTGGTCATTATTGCCGCGTTGGCCTTTGGGTGCAGGGAGAATTTTCATGGCTGGATAACCCTGAATGGAAATTCGAACTTGATTACTTGGAGGATTCACTCGTTACTAATCTGGTTGTGCGTCATGATCGACTTGGCATTGAGCTGCAGATCAATGATGGCATTCATCAGCGGGAATGTATTTTTTTGAAGCAGGTGACCATTCGCAATAAGCAGGACGATGCTCGAGAGATTCGGCTTTTCTTTCATCAGGACTTGATGATCGAGGGCACTGAGGTAGGAGATACCGCTGTATATTATCCCGATAATCATACGGTTTTTCATTATAAGCGCTCGAACTTTTTTATGTTTAATGGCTTTTCCGATGAAGGTGGAATTAAGCAGTATACAACAGGGGTAAAGCGATTCAATACAGCGGAAGGAACATGGCGTGATGCAGAGGATGGTTCGTTGGCGGGCAACAGTATTGCGCAAGGCTCTGTTGACAGTACGCTTAGCTTTCATACGACAGTAGGAGCTCGCAGTGATAAGATGATCTATTATTGGATGTCGATTGGACCGAATCTTGAAGAGGTAAAGCGTCTCGATCAATATGTTCGCGAGCATCATCCCGAGCGGCTGCTAAGCCGAATTGTTGTATATTGGAGGCATTGGCTGCAGCGCGCAGAAAACGATCTTGGCGACCTCCCGCCGCAGGTGCAGAAGCTGTTCAAGCTAAGCTTGCTGCTTGTTCGTACGCAAACGGATGAGCGAGGTGCGATATTAGCCGCTAATGACACGGACATTCTGCAGTATAACCGGGATCACTACAGCTATATGTGGCCGCGAGACGGTGCACTTGTTGCAGATGCGATGTCGCTTGCCGGCTATCAAAGCATGATTGCGCCCTTTTTTACCTTCTGTGCAAATGCGATCTCGAATGAAGGTTATCTATATCATAAGTACAATCCGGATGGAACAGTAGGCTCAAGCTGGCATCCTTATATTGTTCAAGGCAGCAGGCGCTTGCCGATTCAAGAGGATGAGACGGCACTCGTTTTATTTGCCCTATGGCAGGACTATACGCGACATCAGATCATCGAACTTCCGCAGGGCTTGTACTCGAAGCTGATTCGTAAGGCAGCAAATTTTTTAAGCGAATTTATTGAACCGGAGCTTGATCTACCGAAGCCAAGCTATGACCTGTGGGAGGAGCGTTACGGCATATGGACATATACGGTCGCGAGCGTATACGGTGGATTAATGGCGGCAGCATATTTTACGGACTTATTCGGTGATTATGAACGCAGTGATCATTATCGCAGCACAGCCGATCGGATCAAGAATGGGTTGCTGGAGCATTTGTGGAATGAGGAGGAGGGCCGATTCGCACGCGGTCTGATTCAGAAGGAAGAAGTCTGGGTCAAGGATATGACGCTTGAGAGCAGCATGTTTGGTATTTTGGACTTCGGCGTACTTCCAGTTGATGATGAACGCGTGCAGAAGACGATGCTTTCTATCAAGCATGGTTTGCAGGTGAAAACAGAAATTGGCGGCATAGCACGCTATAAAAACGATTATTACTTCCAGCAAACGGGCGATATTGATCGGATTCCGGGTAATCCTTGGATTATATGTACGCTTTGGGTTGCGAATTTTGAAATTGAATCAGCGACATCTCTTAAGGAGCTTGAAGGTCCAAAACAGACGCTGGAATGGGTAACAAGGCATGCGCTGCCGAGCGGATTATTGCCTGAGCAGCTGAATCCATTTGATGGATCGCCTCTATCAGTAGCTCCGCTGACATGGTCGCATGCAACATTGGTGCAATCCGTGTGTAAATATGCTTCCAAGTATAAAGAACTTAATAAACTGCAGTAAAAAGAGGGGTTCAGACTCATGTTAACGATGAGTCCGAGCCCCTTTTGGTATGTTCATATATTGCTCAATAGCTTTTTGGCGATTTTCAGCAACGAGCTTCATGCTGTTGCCAAGCTGTACATTGGCAGATTGCGAGTTGGAGATGACAATCAATTTATCAACTTCTATAGTTGGGGGTTGATTCGGTAAAGAAACAAGCTTTCCTATCATGTTATGCTCTACACTTCCTGACGGAAGCATCATCTCCAGTTTAGGAAGTGGCCTTGTAAAAAGCGGATAGCGTTCAAAATAAGGTTCATCAGGTCCATAATTCGAGTTATTCCGTACAATAGAAAAGCTTTGACTGTGCAAATAGCTGTGTTGACGATCGCCAAACTGCACAATTCCACTAGTCGAATTACTTATAATGTCCACCAGTTTTACGGATACAAGCGTATTCATGCTCATGTTGGATTTGAACTCCTTTAAGATCAACTAGGTGCTTTGTTTCGCTTTACCCGATAAGGAACAGTTACGAGACCAGAGTCCATGTATCCATATGGATTGAGCGGAGGAAACGGGCCAATTTGAATCCCGGAAGGCGGAGCCTCCAGGCTGGAGTAAAGCAATACTTGATTATTGTCTCCAATTTGTAAATTGGCACTGGCAGACACGTCAATGACTTCGATCTCGCCAACCTTTATCTGTTGGTTATGAATATGAATGTGCATCTATTTATTCTCCTTATCTTGCTGAGATAAGCCGTACAAATAATGATCAATGGCACTTTCAATATCGTTAATGGTGAGATGGCATACTTGGTGAATTAGCTCTTCTGCAGCAGTATTTTTCTTCATCCGTTCTTCATAGTAGTAGTGTACCCTAGCCGGCAGCTGACGATCGATATCGTCAACAATGAGTTTCTTATGATCTTCTGTCATTTCAACCTGCATCAACGAGCTTTGACGATCAATATAAGGCGTGAAGCGCTGCTCTAGCGATGAGCGAACATGCTCAATGCATGTTTCGATCTGCTGTTGATGAAGCATAACATTGTAATTGGCTTGAACTGTGGCATTTGGTGCATTCGTCGAAGGGTGAGATTGCTTTGTTGACTGGTCTTGGACTGCTTGCTCAAGATTTTCTGTCGCTGGCGAAGCATGTTGTGCTGGTTGAGTCATGCCCGCAGCACCCTCTTGCGGCCGATTCATGATATTGGAATTGGGCTTGGCTACATAAGGAGATGCATAGGGCGCGGCCTTGCCATAAGGCGCATTGGATGATGACTTTTGACCGTTCTTCTTATATTGAATAGGAGGTGCGTTGGCGTTTTGCTGCTGCATTGCAAAGTCTTCAATCATCATCGGCAACTGCTCAGGATTGCTAGTGGATAGTCCGATTTGCAAGGAGCCTTCCAGTGTATCCACCTTTAATTGATCAAAATGATATTCGATTTTTTCAACATGATAGATGGTGGATTGCTGCTCCTGACTCGTCAGCTGCTGTTTGAGAAGCTGCAGCTCCTGCTCCAGCTTCTCAATCGTCTGCTGCTGCTCCTGCAGGCGCTGTTCCATGCGAAGTGCCCAATGCTGCCAAGCTTGATAAGGATTAGAAGGAGGTTCAGAGTTGTACATAGTCAATCAGAGCCCTTCTGTATTAATTTGGATTAGGCAAAGGGACGAGCGAGGGACTGAAATAATCTACATCTGAGTCAGCCCAATCGGAAAAGGATTCAGAGGTCTGCCCCTGGACATAGGATGTTGCATTGACTCCGCCTGATGTGCCCACTTGAAGCATGGAGCTATTATTGATGGAGTCAATGCGTATCGTACCAATATAAATATGCTGCTGTACATGAAACATTATGTTGTAGCTCCTCCTAGATTCCCAACCAAGTTTGTGTCCAGTGCATTGGTAGCACTCGCACCAGTGTTGGAATTGGCTAAGCTGCCTGTAATAAATGAACCAGACCCAGCAAATGTTTTTGTTGCACTGTTAGGTGTGACTCCTACCGCATCACCGAATTGTATAACTCCTCCTGAACCGTTGCTGACAATATTGACGAAGCCTACAAAGGCTGGCATAGCCTCACCTGCTTTCCATTGTTTTATAGTAGTCTATGCAGCATTAGCCTAGATGTGACAATGTTTATACGACAGGTGCCTACTTGTCGTGCTCTGCATATGCTACATTAAACAACAATGTTAAAGAGGGTGAGCGCATGAATAATTGGTCAGATCTTGAGAAATGGCTTCATACCACGAATTTTGAAAAAAGCATGTCAGCCTTTAAGGACATTCCGATTGTCGATCAGTTTTTTAACAATCTGAAAAGAGGCTCGCAATCAGATGAGGATCGTTCCTTGCCGAAAAGCTATCGCTTCAAGGAAGGCAAGGAGCATCTTGATGTTCTTGTTCAGCTTCCCGTGAATACGGATGTTCAGGAGCTCAGGCTGTTTGTACGTGAAGATTATATTCGGCTAGAAGGATTACCGGATGATTCTATCGAGATGATTAAGCTTCCAAGGCTAGTTAAAGCAAAATATTGTCGTGCCAAGACAGTTAATGACGAGCTGCAAATTCGTCTTACGAAGCGGGCCAGATCGAGAAAATTTTACGAGCATCACATTCAAACTAGCTATTAAAGTCGCGATCTAGTATAATGTCTAATGATTGCGATATGTATGATGAGGGAGTGTAAGCATTGTCAGTAGTTGATGTAAGTGATGTATCAGCAGATTTTTTTATACTTGCAGTTGTTTTTATTCTACTTATCTTTGGATTGCTCAGCTTCGGCATCTTAAAAATGTTTCAGCAGCGTTTCCGTACAGGATGGTTTAGCTTTGCTGGTGCTATTGTAAGCTCGATCTTATTTTTAGTAATAATCAATACATGGTATGTGTAGCGATCGGGAGGTGACAGCATGAACTTAACTGCGCTGTGGTTTGTGATCAATCTTTTCTTCGTCGCATCGTTTATCATTACGCTTTTCATGCATCGTGCTGTTACGATGGCATCGCAGCATGCTGATGATACTAGGAGAAGCAATAAGCTGAGATCGATTCGTAACGGGCTGGTTGCCACTACAATCGTATTGTTTATCGCAATGAGTGCGGCATTTATAAGCAATATGTATATGAATGGCTAGGCTCTCTTAATTAAATAGAGAGCTTTTTGTTAATGATAGACTGTAGACGTGGATTTTCAATGGAGGAACGTTTATGCAAACGATAGAAGAAATTGTCTCTCTCATGTCATCTAAAGGACTAAGAGTAACAGATCAGAGAAGAACATTGGCGAAGCTGTTTTTCGAAACAAAGGGCTATTTGTCCCCTAAAGATGTCTATGACTTTATGGGAAAAACATATTCAGGCCTTAGCTTTGATACCGTTTATCGCAACCTGCGCGTTATGGAAGAGCTGGGAGTTTTGGAGCAGGTTATGTTTGAAGAAGGGGTAAAATTCAAAATGCATTGCCGTGAGCACGATCATCATCACCATATGATCTGTCTAGGCTGCGGGATAACGTATCCGATTAAGTTTTGCCCAATGGATCAAACAGAAGTACCGGATGAATTTCAGGTGATTCGCCATAAATTCGAGGTGTTTGGCTATTGCAAGGCATGTAGCGAAGAAGAGGGAGTTCAGCAAGGTGAGTAGCTCGCGGGCCTCGTTTATTATGAAGCAAGCAGTGAAGGCTCCAATTCATGGCTATCGGCGGTTTATCTCGCCCTTGAAGCCGCCAACCTGTCGATTTTATCCTACCTGCTCAGCTTATGGGCTGGAGGCGATTGATAAGCATGGTGCGCTTGTTGGCTCCTGGCTAACGATTAAACGAATTTGCAAATGCCATCCTTTTCATCCTGGCGGCATTGATTATGTGCCTGAGCCAAAGCTTAAGAAACAATCATAACTATGAGTACACGAGTCGACTTGACTTTCGCATATAGATTTTTTATATTTAATGTATATCACGAGCCAGTGAAGAGATGAGTACATTAGAGGAGCCTTATAGAGAGCACGGTACTTTGGTGGAAGCCGGCAGGCAGGGCTAATGGAATATGGTCTTGGAGGCACTTTTTTTGAGCAGCAGCTTGCTGTAAGGGAAAGGCGTAGGTCTGCGATAAAGACGATACCTATCGGTGTAATGAAGCAAGCATTGTAGCAGCTGCAATGTCTTGGAATTTGGGTGGTACCACGTGAGTATATTCGCTCTCGTCCCATGTTGGACGGGAGCTTTTTGCATTTAAAATCAAGATTGACTAATTTGAGGAGGAATGACAATGAGTAATAAAACGTTCTACATTACTACGCCAATTTATTATCCTAGCGACAAGCTGCATATTGGTCATGCGTATACGACTGTAGCGGGTGATGCAATGGCGCGTTATAAGCGTCTTCGTGGATATGATGTATGGTACTTGACAGGTACAGATGAGCATGGACAAAAGATTGAGCGTAGAGCACAAGAGAAGGGCCAGACGCCGATTGAATTCGTTGATGAAATCGTCAAAGGCATTCAGGAGCTATGGAAAAAGCTTGAGATTTCCAACGATGACTTTATCCGAACAACAGAAGAACGTCATAAAAAGGTTGCTGCTAAAGTGTTTCAACAGCTGCTTGACCAAGACGATATTTACAAGGGGACGTATGAAGGCTGGTATTGTACGCCATGTGAATCGTTTTTCCTTGAGCGTCAGCTGCAGGAAGGAAATTGTCCGGATTGCGGTCGCCCAGTAGAGCTTGTGAAGGAGGAGAGCTATTTCTTCCGCATGAGCAAATACGCTGATCGCTTGCTTCAATATTATGAGGACCATCCAGAATTCATTCAGCCGGAGTCCCGCCGCAATGAAATGATCAACAACTTTATTAAGCCGGGGCTTGAGGATTTGGCTGTATCACGTACAACATTTGACTGGGGTATTAAAGTGCCTGGTGATCCTAAACATGTGATATATGTGTGGATTGACGCCCTTACGAATTATATTACGGCAATTGGATACGGTGATGAAGCGAAGCAAGACATGTTCGAGAAATATTGGGCTGCTGATGTGCATCTTGTTGGGAAGGAAATTGTCCGCTTCCATACGATCTATTGGCCGATTATGCTTATGGCGCTTGGCTTGCCGCTTCCGAAAAAAGTGTTTGCGCACGGCTGGCTGCTAACGAAGGAAGGCAAGATGTCGAAGTCGAAGGGAACGGTTGTCGATCCTGTTGTATTAATCGATCGTTATGGATTAGACGCTCTTCGCTACTATTTGCTTCGTGAGGTTCCATTCGGTGCAGATGGTGCATTTACGCCGGAAAACTTTGTTGAACGTATCAATTTTGATCTTGCGAACGACCTAGGCAATCTGCTGAATCGTACAATTGCGATGATTGAGAAATATTTTGATGGCGAAATTCCAGCAGCGATTTCTGCTTCTACCGCGTTCGATGCTGAGCTAGAGCAGTTTGCACAGCAAACGTTGAAGCAGGTTGAGGAAGCTATGGAGAACATGGAGTTCTCAGTTTCACTAACGGCGATTTGGCAATTTGTCAGCCGTACGAATAAATATATTGATGAGACGCAGCCTTGGGCACTTGCAAAAGATGAGAGCAATCGTGACCAACTCGCTTCGGTAATGAATCATCTGGCTGAATCGCTTCGTTCCATCAGCATTATGCTGCAGCCGTATCTAACTCATGCCCCGCGTCAAATTTGGGAGCAGCTCGGCATCTCAGATGGAGCATTAACTGGATGGGAGACGGTAGGCAGCTACAACACGATTCCAGCAGGAACGAAAGTTGTGAAGGCAGCTCCAATCTTCCCTCGCCTTGATTTGGAGGAAGAGGTTGCTTTTATTACTGAATCTATGAGCGGTGGAAAAAAGGAAACTGAGGCATTGCTGGAAGAAAAGCCCGCAGATCTGAAGGATGAAATCGGAATAGAGGATTTCGCTAAAGTAGAGCTGCGCGTTGCACAAGTGCTTTCAGCTGAGCCTGTTCCGAAAGCAGATAAGCTGCTTAAGCTGCAGCTTGATCTTGGTTATGAGCATCGTCAAGTTGTATCTGGCATCGCCAAATTCTATAAGCCAGAAGAGCTTGTAGGCAAAAAGGTAATTTGTGTAACGAATTTGAAGCCTGTTAAGCTGCGCGGCGAGCTTTCGCAAGGGATGATCCTGGCTGCATCCAAGGATGATCAGCTAACACTAGCTACAGTGCCGGATGCAATGCCTAACGGTGCGATTGTAAAGTAACGGTATGAAAAATGAGTATGTTGCCAAAGCTGGCAATATACTCATTTTTTATTTCGGTTAATAGTTGACATTACGATTAAGAGGTCATATACTTGATAAAGTAATAGTAACGATTACTATTAAATATATAAATTATGGGAGCAGAGAAAACGTGAAAAAGAGAGTGCTATCTGTTTTACTAGTGATGTTATTGGTGTTTATTACGGCATGCAGCAACAATGAGCCGCAAACGTCTTCAGGCAGTGAAGATGCGCATTTGAGCATTGTTACTAGCTTTTATCCAATCTACTATTTGACTAAGGAGATTGGTGGAGAGCATGTGAAAGTAACGAACTTGATACCAGCAGGTATTGAGCCACATGATTGGTCTCCAAAAAGTAAAGATCTATTAACAGCATCACAGGCTGATCTATTACTCTATCATGGGGTAGGACTGGAAACCTGGATTGATAATTTTAAGCAGGGTCTTGAGAAAGACAGCGGCGTACTTATAAAAGAAGTTAGTACTGGTATCAATCTTATCGATGTGACAGCTGAAGAAGACAATCATGCGGACCATGATCATGCAACAGAAGAAGACCATGACCATGCCGACCATGATCATGCAACAGAGGAAGAGCATGACCATGCGGATCATGACCATGCAACGGAAGAAGCTCACGATCATGCCGACCATGATCATGCAACGGAAGAAGCTGACGACCATGCCGACCATGACCATGCGACAGAAGAAGCTGACGATCATGCGGACCATGATCATGACCATCATCATGGGGGTATTGACCCGCATACATGGGTGTCGCCGAAATCAGCGCTTGTTCTAGCTAGCAACATTAAAGACAGCTTGGTTGAAGCGGATGCTGGGAACGCTGAAATCTATGAACAAAACTATGAAGCGCTTAAAGCGAAAATTACAGCGCTTGACGAAAAATATGAAGAAGAGCTAAGCAAAGTGAGTCTGCGTACATTTGTCGTTTCTCACCAAGCCTTCGGTTATATTGCACGTGATTATCATTTAGAGCAAATTTCGATTATGGGCTTATCGCCAAGCGCCGAGCCGAGAGCGCAGGATATTAAGAACATTGCGAATCTGGTGAAGGAGAAAGGCGTACGTGTTATCTTCTTCGAGGAGCTAGTTTCCGATAATTTGGCCAAAATGCTTGCTGCAGAAGCGAAGGTGGATACCAACGTCATCTATTCGCTGGAGGGTTTAACAACGAAGCAGGAGCAAGCTGGTGAAGATTATCTGACATTAATGGAGAGAAACTTGCAAAATCTAGTTGAAGCATTACAATAGAAATAATGGAATGGCTGCGGAGCTTATGTAAGCTCCGTTTTGCTGTGGAGGAGGAAAAGATGAATAGAGGAACTGAGGCTTGTCATCGCGACATTATCACTGTCGATTCGGTATCGTTCTCCTATCAACAGCGTGTTGTATTAAACGATGTTAGCTTTAATGTTAAGGAACGTGATTTTATTGGACTAATTGGTACAAACGGGGCAGGCAAAACAACGATGCTGCGTATTATTGTGGGCTTATTAAGGCCTACTGCAGGTGAGGTTAGGTTGTTTGGAGAGCCTATTTCGCAGTTTAAAGGCTGGGAGAGAATCGGTTATGTGCCACAAAAAAACAATTTGAATCCGTTGTTTCCTGCGACAGTTAAAGAGGTAGTGCTTTCTGGCTTGGCAGGAAAACGCAAATGGTTTGGTCTACATTCACGTCAGGATTACATAAAATGTGATGATGCCTTAATGGCGATGGGCGTGGAGGACCTTGCAGATAAGCGGATCGGACAGCTGTCTGGCGGACAGCAGCAGCGTGTCTTTCTAGCACGCGCACTCATTAATAATCCTTCGCTGCTCATTTTGGATGAGCCAACCGTTGGAATTGATCATGAGACGCAAGAGAGCTTTTTTCATATGATCAAGCACATGCACCAGCATCATAACATGACGTTTCTCATGGTGTCGCATGATATGGAAATGATTAAAGGGTATTTGGGTGAGCAGCCTAAGTCAGCAGCGGGCAAGCTAAACTTTTATATCCGACATTCCCATGAAACACAGGATTGTGTTGAAGAAAATTTAGCACATAGTCTGAAGCATTTACGCTCTCAGATGGAAAGCCGGAAAGAGGGTTAACAGCTTGGACATTATTATGAGTGGTTTTTTTCAACGAGCGTTAATGGGCGGGATGCTAATCGGGATTACAGCACCGTTAATAGGGATTTTTCTCGTTTTGCGCAGATTATCCATGATTGGCGATACGCTAAGCCATGCAGCGATTGCAGGTGTAGCTCTAGGCTTTGTTATTGGAGACTTTCCTATTTTGTTTGGATTGTTGTTTGCATTGCTGGCATCATTCGCGATTGAAAAGCTTCGCAAATCCTATAAATCCTACGCTGAGCTTTCGCTTGCGATCATTATGTCAGGAGGAATCGCGCTAGCTTCGATCTTTTTCACGCTTGGCAGAGATTTAAGCATGGATGCTAACAGCTTTTTATTTGGGTTTATTTATACGCTGACGCCACTAGATTTGTGGACGATGCTTGGTGTATCCATTGCCGTGCTGCTTATGGTAGGCAAGCATCTTCACGGGTTGTTTCTTATTACATTTGATGAAGAGGCTGCCTCAGTTAGCGGTTTGCCGGTTAACTTTTATAATGTGTTAATCAGTGTATTAACCGCACTCGTTATTAGTATTTCAATTAAAATTGTAGGCGGCTTGCTTGTTTCTGCTTTGCTAACGATACCTGCTGCTTGTAGCTTGCTGCTTGCCAAAAGCTTTAAACAAAGCATTTTAATTGTTGTTTTAGTAGGCGAGCTTGCCGTTATTATTGGCTTGCTGATCGCTGGTGTATGGAACTTGGCAGCGGGTGGTACCATTGTTATGGTATTGATTGCCTTCCTATTATGTATTTTGCTTGGCCGAAACATCCTTTCACGCGTAACCTAATAAAATTGAGGTGAATCAAGTGAATGAAATTACGCTATGGATTGCTCTTGGCGCTGGTTTTGCATCTTTTATATCGCCATGCTGCTTGCCGCTTTATCCGTCCTATTTATCTTACATTACCGGCATTTCAGTATCAGAAATTACAAATTCTGAACTAAACCGAAAAAGCAGATGGTTGATGCTCAGCCATACGTTTTTCTTTTTGCTCGGCTTTAGTACGATCTATTACGCATTAGGGTATGGAACTCATGCATTCAGCGAATTTTTTAGTGATTATCAGGATCTAATAAGAAGATTGTCTGCGATATTGATTGTACTGATGGGGCTTTTTCTATTAGGGGTATTTAAACCACAGCTGTTAATGAAGGATACACGGTTCAATCTCATTCCGAAAAAGACAAGCTATATTGGCTCGTACATTTTTGGGCTTGGCTTTTCAGCGGGCTGGACGCCATGTATGGGACCCGCGCTTGCTGCTATTATAGGGATGGCTGCAGCAGAGCCAGGGACATGGTTCTCATTGACTACAGCATATTCGTTAGGTTTCGCCATTCCGTTTTTTGTAATGGCGTTTTTCCTTGGCTCCTCACGCTGGATATTGAAATACTCGGAGCGTGTTATGAAGATTGGTGGTGCCGTTATGATTCTCATGGGTGTTTTACTGTTTACGGATCAGATGACACGAATTACCGTATGGCTCAATATGATTACACCGGAATGGTTAAAGTTCTAATTGGGTAAAGCTGCCTTGCTTGCGAGGCGGCTTTTTTATATTATAGGCAGGTTAATTTGCGGATTGCAGTGTACGATCTTGGTGTTTAACCATGTTTCCGACGTTATCCATCTTCTTCCTACAAAAAGTTGCAGGATTAAGCAGAAAAAGTGTATGATAGATCAAGTGACACCAATGTAACGGTGATGAAGCAATGATAGGAGGTTCTTCAATGCCGACTCCGAGCATGGAAGACTACTTGGAACGAATTTATAAGTTAATGGAAGAAAAGGGCTACGCGCGCGTGTCCGATATTGCTGAGGGGTTGTCCGTTCATCCTTCTTCGGTAACAAAGATGATTCAAAAGCTTGATAAGGATAATTACTTGATCTATGAAAAATATCGCGGATTAATATTGACGCCGAAAGGGAAGAAGATGGGGAAGCGGTTGATGGAGAGACATCAGCTTCTGGAAGCCTTTTTAACAACCATTGGTGTGCAATCTGAAAATATATATCGTGATGTAGAAGGGATCGAGCATCACTTAAGCTGGGATTCTATTACTTGTATTGAAACGCTAGTAGAATATTTTCGAAGAGACGCAGCTAGACTGGAAGAGCTGCAACAGGTACGCAAAGAAATGGATTCAGAGGAATGAGCTAGCGCGACTTAGCATGATGCGCATATATATAGAGCCGGGCGGTATTATCCGCCCGGCTCTATTACTGTCTAATTGGCTATTCAATGATAACGAGGTGTGTCGTTGTCGTCTCGACCACCCTCAATCACCTTAAAAGGGATTGTTTTGGAGCGTGAACGCTCTTTTTTTGCTTTGCTTTGTTTTGCTGCGCTGCGATAATTGTTTTGCGGTTTGCTATATTTACTGAGGAAAGCAGGCGGACGCTTGATACAGTAATAAATAATGCCGAACAGGACGACAGGGATAATGACATACAGCGGATGATTGATCAGGGTTACAATTATGCCAATCGCGATTAAAAGCAAAACGATGTAGCTACCCAAATTAGATGTTCTCAAGCTGCTTAACCCCTTTCTGCTTATAATTGTTGAGCCTTGCCGTTTTCATATTGCTTATCTAGTTCTAGCATACGATTAAAGGAAGCAATTGATACTTCCACTTGATCATTTTTTGGTTCTTTTGTTGTCAGAAGCTGCAGCCATAGTCCTGGATAGCCTAATAGGCGAAGCACAGGAATGTCACGTACTGCGTTCGTTGCGCGAAGCACTTCATAAGAAACGCCTAGTACAAGAGGCAGAAGCAAAATTCGAATCCATATGCGCTCCCAAATCGTATCCCACGTAAAAATAGGCAATGAATAAATAATTACACCTACTATAACCGTGAAGATAATAAAGCTTGATCCGCAGCGGTAGTGCAGACGGCTGTAACGCTGCACGTTTTCAACGGTAAGGTCGACACCAGCCTCATATGCAGAAATTACTTTGTGCTCTGCGCCATGATATTGGAATAGTCGCTTTATTAATGGAGTCAGCGTCATAAGATACAAATAAACAAGCAGAAAAATGATTTTAATGAGACCTTCGAGCAGGTTGTGACCAAATTTGCTGTCAAACAAATTCTTAAACAGCAGCTCCTCAACCGCTGCAGGTGCAGCAGTAAAAATGAGCTTACCGAAAACAAAGGAAAGTACTCCGATTGCGGCTACACTAAAGATCATCGTCAGATCAAGCTTGCCTTCTTTTTTCTTCGCCTTAGCAATCTCTTTTGCACGTTCTTCCTCGGTCATATCTTCCATTTCATCCTCAGCATACTTGTCTGCTGAAAAATTCAAATGTACAGAGCCTTTTGCGCTTGATTCTATAATGCCTACAACTCCTCGTAAAAAAGGAATCTTTTTCAGTTTTTGCACCCAAGGGATTGTAGTTTTAGGCACTTCGAAATATTCTATTTCATTATTTTTGCGACGAACGGCCGTAACATTGACGTGTTTGCCTGCCATCATGACACCTTCAATGACTGCTTGTCCACCATATATATTGCGAGAGTTGTCTGACAAGAATAAATCCCCTTCCTATGCTACGTATATAGCTTTATTGTACTTGATTTTTATATAGATTGAAAGCGAACCGCGGATAAGAGAAAAGGAACTTGTTTATACTACATGTCAGTAATTACAATCTGCGTACATGAAAGGAGATGTGTCAGTTGAATATGTTTCGAAATTTTCAGCAAACTGGTGTGACTAAGCCTCTTCCCTTTGCGTTGATCGTTGGATTGTTTGCAGGTCTAATTTGGGGGGGCTTCAGACTCATCGCATACTACTGCAATTTTACGAAGGAGCCAGCAGCATTCTTAATTAAAATGTGGCTTACGAAGGAACAACTGATCAGCCCATTTGGTCATATCGTGGGTACGATTTCTTTTATAGTGTTCTCTATACTAGCAACGTATTTGTATCTATGGTTTTTCCGTACACTGGAGGGGCCGTGGCCAGGCATTTGGTATGGCTTAGGCTGGTGGGGAATATTATTCGGCCTTGGACCAATTCTCGGCTTCACACAAATTTCACGCGATGTTACCTTTACATTAGCATCGACTGATTTTTGTTTTTTTATCGTGTGGGGGTTATTTATCGGATACTCTATTGCATTTGAATTTACGGATGAAGCGTCCCGAGAGCCTGCCAGTTCAACCTAGCAGTGAACTTTGACTTCTCAAATGGCAATTGATGTGGTAAAATGTCAAAGGCTCATCGTATGAGCAAAGTTAACGCTGGTTGGGAGGTGCCGGAGTGCATCGAATCGAAGTGCTGAATGGACCGAACTTGAATATGCTTGGCATTCGCGAGCCAGGAGTATATGGCAATCAATCACTGTCAGCTATTGAAGCGATGATCGCTGAAAAAGCGCAGCAGCTTGGCGTACAAGTAAGTTTTTTTCAAACCAACCATGAAGGTGAAATGATTGATCGCATTCACGCCGCATTTGGCCAAGCAGATGGCGTCATCATTAACCCTGGAGCTTGGACGCATTACAGTTATGCGATTCGTGACGCGTTTAGTGCAGTCTCACTTCCCGTCGTAGAGGTTCATCTTTCGAATATACATAAGAGAGAAGCGTTTAGACATCATTCTGTTATTGCACCGATCGCAATTGGACAAATTGCTGGTTTTGGACCTATAGGTTACGTGTTAGCTCTTGAGGCATTACTGGAACATATCAAGCAGTAATGTAAGCTATTCGAAAGAGGGGTATTTTGATGAGTCAAACAAGAGTAGAAAAGCTGAAGCAATTGCTGGCGAATCAGCAGCTTGACGCAATCATCATAGACAGCCCAATTAATCGTCGCTATTTAAGTGGATTTACAGGTTCTGCTGGTACGCTGCTAATTACGTTGCAAGACAGCTATCTATTAACTGATTTTCGTTATCAGGTGCAAGCTGTGGAGCAGGCAGCAGGCTTTCAGGTAGTCATTTATCCGTCGAGTCCGCTTGAAGAAATTAGTCGGATTCTGAAGCAGCAGCAAGCTCATCACGTTGCATTTGAGCAGGATATTGTTTCCTTTGCTCAATACAAGCGCTATGAAGCTGCATTTCACGGCGTTCATTTAACGGGGTGCTCAGGACTAGTCGAGCAGCTTCGTGAGGTCAAGGATGGGCATGAGATACAGATCATTCAAGAAGCAGCCGAGCTGGCAGACCGTACCTTTGCCCATATATTGAATATGATTAAGCCGGGTGTGCGGGAGCTCGATATCGCACTTGAAATTGAAATGTTTATGCGAGCTAATGGTGCTACAAGCTCGTCTTTTGATACGATTGTCGCATCTGGTGAGCGCTCTGCATTGCCACACGGCGTTGCGAGCGAACGAGTGATTGGCAATAATGAATTTGTAAAGCTTGATTTTGGTGCTTATTACAAGGGCTACTGCTCGGACATCACGAGAACGGTCTTTGTAGGAAAGCCTACTGAGAAGCATTACGAAATTTATAATATTGTACTTGAAGCGCAGCTTCATGCATTGGAGCAGATAAAAGCCGGTATGTCTGGCCTTGAAGCAGATGCGTGTTGCCGAGACGTGATTGCGAAGTATGGCTATGGAGATGCCTTTGGACATAGTACAGGTCACGGCATTGGTATGGAAATCCATGAAGCGCCGCGTCTTTCACGCTTAAGTGATACATTATTAACAGCCGGAATGACAGTAACAGTAGAGCCTGGAATTTATCTCCCTGGTTTTGGCGGAGTTAGAATTGAGGATGATATTGTAATTACCGAATCCGGAAATCAACGATTAACCTCATCGCCGAAAGAGTTAATTCTTCTGTGATTTGGAACTTATTTTCAGGAGGGAATCATTAATGATTTCAGTAAACGATTTTAAAACAGGTCTAACGATCGAAGTTGATGGAGATATCTTCACAGTATTGGAGTTCCAACACGTTAAACCTGGTAAAGGTGCAGCATTTGTTCGTTCTAAGCTGAAAAATTTGCGCAACGGCAACACGGTTGAAAAAACATTCCGTGCTGGTGAAACACTAAGCCGTGCAATGATTGAAAACCGCGAAGTGCAATATCTATACAGCGCTGGTGACGAGTATACATTTATGGATAATGAAACCTATGACCAGTTCACGCTAACTCGCGAACAGCTGGAATGGGAGCTGAATTTCCTAAAAGAAAACATGAATGTTAACATCTCCAGCTATCAAGGAGAAATTCTAGGTATTCAACTTCCTAACAGTGTTGAACTGAAAGTTATTGAGACAGAGCCAGGTGTAAAAGGCAATACAGCACAAGGCGCTACAAAAAGTGCTAAAGTTGAAACTGGACTGAATGTTCAAGTTCCACTATTCATTAACGAGGAAGATGTTCTGCTTATCGATACTCGCGAAGGTAAATACATCTCTCGTGCATAGAACACGCGTAAAGCTGCTTGAAGAAACTCAAGCAGCTTTTTTTCATATAGCGGTATTCAATTCTTTCAATGGGTGATATAATATATAACCGTATGCATATGTCAAGGTTGGGAGTGAGCAGCTTTGTCTTTGATCGTGATGAAATTCGGTGGCAGTTCAGTAGGAACGCCTGAAAGAATGCAACTTGTTGCACAACGAATCATTGAGAGACAACAAGAAGGTAATGAAATAGTAGTAGTCGTATCTGCGATGGGAGATACAACGGATGATCTTATTGATCAATCCAAATTATTGAATCCAAATCCATCAGCACGTGAAATGGATATGCTTTTGACTGTTGGAGAGCAAATTTCAATCGCTTTGCTATCCATGACAATAGAAGCAGCCGGGGGAAAGGCCATGTCCTTCACAGGCTGGCAGGCTGGCATGCAAACCGATTCGGTGCATGGTAAAGCCAAAATTGCCGATATTCAACCGGATCGCGTGTTCGCAGCTTTGAAGTCTGGTCATGTTGCTGTTGTTGCCGGCTTCCAAGGTGCAAGTGAAGAAGGTGAAATTACGACTTTAGGTCGTGGTGGATCAGACACAACAGCTGTGGCGCTAGCTGCTGCATTAAAAGCAGATCTGTGCGAAATCTATACAGATGTTGATGGCGTATATACAACGGACCCTCGTGTCGTTAAGCATGCACGCAAGCTGAATGAAATTTCTTATGATGAGATGCTGGAGCTTGCACATTTGGGCGCGGCAGTGCTGCATCCTCGTGCGGTTGAATATGCGAAGCACTATAATGTCCAGCTTGTTGTTCGTTCCAGCTTTACGAAGAATGAAGGTACGAGTGTTAAGGAGGAAGCGATTATGGAACAGGGCGTAGCGGTTCGCGGCATTGCCTTTGAGAAAAACGTAGCGAGAATTACGATCAATGGCGTAGAGGATGCTCCAGGCGTACTTGCCAACGTATTTGGCCCGTTAGCTGATAATGGCCTTGATGTAGATATTATTGTGCAAAGTGGTGTGCAAAACGGGAAAGCTGATTTTGCGTTCACTGTAGCAGCCGATATTAAAGATAAGGCGATTGCGGTTATTGAAGGGTTGAAAGAAACGGTCCCTTACCGTGAAGTCATCTCAGAAGGCAATCTTGTAAAAGTATCAATCGTTGGCGCGGGAATGGTAAGTAATCCAGGTGTTGCCGCGAAAATGTTTTCTACCATATCTTCGCTTGGCGTAAGCATTAATATGGTAAGTACATCTGAAATTAAAGTATCCTGCGTCATCGCAGCAGAAAAATTAAACGATGTTGTAATTGCGCTTCATTCAGCGTACGGTCTTGATGCAAATGAGCAAGTATTTGTTGGCGGTCCTTCGGAACGTCGTTAATACCTGTGTCATAGAAAAGGCTGTGGCAATAAGTATTCAGCTAAAAAAACCAAACTATCAATCGAATTCTTTTACAGAATGTCGTTGAAGTTTGGTTTTTTTAATAGTATTGGAAGGGTGTGCTTGTTGTTAGGCTGCGACAATGAAAAAATAGATTTTCATTAGCCTGTTTTTTTCGCTTATTGCATGCTGGCAAATGGAACAAGCGCTCCGTTTACGTAATGTGGAACTATTGTCGACTGATCGATTTTCGCACATTCTGAGATATCATCATACATCTGAATCGCCTGCAGTCGTTTGCCTGAGAGCCCAACCTTCATTATTTCTGGAAGCTGTTGTTTCATATGTTCGTAAAGTGACAGCATCGCATAGCCAAAGTCATTCATTGTAAATTCTACTCCAAGCATTTCCTTCAGTCTTGCAATCATGAGACCAGCGCAAAAACCATCCTCAATTGTAAATTGGTCATGACTTCCAGCACACACTATAACTAGATCGCGTTTCGTATGCAGAGCAGCTTGAATACATGCAGTCGCGTTTGTTAATCCAGCGATAAATAGTTTTGAAGCTTTCCTAGAACGCTGAATGGCTCTAGTGCCATGCGTTGTTGTTAAAATGATTCGCTTATGTTTGACCGTAGCTTCACTATATTCTAGTGGCGAATTTCCAAGATCGAAGCCTGAAATTCGTTTGCAGAATCGTTCTCCTCCCAACAGATCTCCTTCCTTGGCAATAGCCTTTGCTTCCATAACTGTCTCAGCAGGTATTATGCAAGCCGCGCCAGCATCGAGCGCAGCGATAATCGTGGTTGATGTGCGTATGACATCAATTACGATCGCGGTTTTTCCTATAAATTGAGCCTGATGAGCATCGCTAGCATTAGATATGACTTGTATTCTCATCCTAAGACCTTCTTTCATCAATACCTACACTACCGTATGCAGCAAAAGCTAGGCACGTGTCATCAGGAAATAGTTGCGACTTTTAGCTCTAGGGTGTATCTGAAAACCCGTTTAGTAGCATCTTTCACCGCCTTTTAGCCCGCTGCTGCGTTACGCTTGCTTACACGTACCCCCGGTATCCTTCACAAGCATGCCTTGCATGGTTTTCGGCAAAATTAGCTGTCCTCAGAGTTCTCAGACACACCCTAGTAAGCTATTATTTTCAATAAAAATTTGGGATATTTTCGAAAAGACAAGCATAGACTTGTATCGTCAACAGCATTTAGCAAGGAGTGACTTTCAAGCTATGCTAGAGCATATCGTTCATATTTTACCGTACGAATTAAAATCAATTGTGTATCAGTTATCGCAGGACATAAAGGATAGCTTGGAGGAAATTCGCATTCGAGAGAATCGTCCGCTGGAGATTTCGCATCGAGGAAGCTTTCACTATGTAACGGAACAGGGCGGGGCCGTGCACGATTCCAGACAAGCCTATCATCCCACTCAGGAGCAATGCAGAAAGCTGCTGGAACGCATTACGAACTACTCTTTATATGCAATGGAAGAGGAGCTCCGCCGAGGCTACATTACAATTGCCGGTGGTCATCGAATCGGGATTGCAGGCCGTACTATTTTGGAAGGTGGAATCGTTCGCGGCATTCGTGATATTGGCGGCTTCAATATTCGAATTGCCAGGGAAGTGGTCGGCGCATCCAAGCAGCTGCTGCCCAAGCTGTTCGGAGGTCCCGCTGGTAGCTTGCAGTCTACCTTAATCATTTCTCCACCACAACAAGGGAAAACTACGATATTGCGAGATTTGGCAAGAGCTATCAGCTATGGCGAAGCAAGAAAACCGGCAATGAAGGTAGCGATCGTTGATGAACGATCAGAGATAGCCGCATGTGTGAAGGGCATTCCCTCCTTCGATGTAGGGCCAAGAACAGATGTCATGGATGCTTGTCCTAAAGCAGAAGGCATGATGATGCTGCTCCGCTCGATGTCGCCTGAGGTTATCATTGTCGATGAAATTGGCAGAGTTGAAGACGCAGTAGCCATTCGGGAGGCAGCTCACTGTGGCGTAAAGGTAATCGCAACCGCACATGCTTTTAATGTTGAGGAAGTGCTTGGACGCAGTGAAATCAAGTCGCTGATAGCCGAAAAAGCTTTTAGCAGCATTGTCGAGCTAAAGCGAAATGAACAAGGCTTTATGCACCGGATCATTTCTGTTGAGCGATTGCTCGAGCCGAATAAGCAAGGCAGCGGTTTTTTCTCTTTATCCAGAAAATCAGGCACATTGTAAAGCGAGGTGAATAGCATGCGAATCATACAGAATGATCAGTCGGGCTTTATTCATGCTTAAGCTTTTTGGGGCCGTTCTTATTTTATTTGCAGGAACAGCAATTGGTTTTGTACAGGCTGGATCATATATCAATCGCAGTAAGCAGCTTCGCATGCTAATTTATGCGCTGCAAAGGCTGGAGACGGAAATCAACTATGGACAAACCCCACTTCCTGCTGCTCTTCAAAAGAGCAGTGAAGGCATCTCCCAGCCAATAAACCGTATCTTTACGGAGGCCGCCTTAATGCTAGAGGAGCCAAGAGAGCTTTCGATGCAGGAAGCTTGGCAGCAAGCGATAGACCGTGTATGGGGGAGCACTGCGCTGAAGGAGCGGGAAAAGGATGTATTGCTTAGAATGGGAACAGTGCTCGGCATGAGTGATGCTGAGGATCAGCAAAAGCATTTGCAGCTTGCCCAGCTTCAGTTGAAGGGCGAGGAGGAGCAAGCCATCCAGGAGCAGCAGCGTTATGCGAATATGTGGCGCAGTCTAGGAACATTAGGTGCGATCTTGATTGTCATCTTGATGGTATAGGGTTGGAGGGTGAATATGGATATTACAGCAATTTTTCAAATTGCAGGTGTTGGAATTATTATTGCGATCATGCACACCGTACTGAAGCAAATGGGGAAAGAGGATATAGCGCATTGGATTACGGTGTTAGGGTTTGTGATCGGAATATTCATGGTTATAGATGTGATTGCTCAGCTCTTTCAGGAGATAAAATCGATCTTTTTATTCCAGTAGGTGAATGCGGTGGAAATCATCCAAATCGTTGGCATCGGCTTAATTGCTGCGCTGCTCGTCATCTTGGTGAGGGAGCAAAAGCCACAGTTTGCATTTCTCATAACATTGTTTACAGGCGTTTTTTTGTTCCTGCTGGTCATCGGAAAAATAGGTGCAGTGATAGAAGTCATAAACGAGCTTGCCAATCGATCAGGCATACCTGATGTTTACTTGAAAACAATCCTGAAAATTATTGGGATCGCCTATGTTGCAGAATTTGGAGCACAGATGGTCAGAGATGCAGGTCAGGAGAGTATCGCATCTAAAATCGAGTTTGCAGGTAAAATCTTCATTCTTGTACTGGCGATTCCTATTATTAATGTCATTATTGAAACGTTGCTTTCGCTGCTGCCGCTCGGAAGCAGCTAGGAGGCTTTCATGAAGCAGATGATATGGAGAAGCTTCCTCCTGTTAAGTTTGTTGTTTCTATGGACAACCGATATAGTCCAAGCAGCTTCACCCGATCAGGAGCAAGCACAGGATTTGAGCAGCAAGTGGATTCAGGATCAAGTCAATGCATTGGAGACGGATTCGATCGAGCATTATTGGAATGAGCTTGGCAGAGATTATGCACAATATTTTCCGGGGCAGGAGCTGCCCTCCATCACAGATATGATGTTTACAGATCAGCAGCAGAGCTTTAGCGGCTGGTCGATCGTAAAAGGCTTCATTCATTTTTTCATGGAAGAAATCATTTATAATGGAAAGCTTTTGCTCATTATTGTGATGCTATCGATTTTCAGCATGATGCTAGAGACGCTGCAGTCGGCATTTGAAAAAAATACGATCAGTAAAATAGCGTATTCAATTATTTTTATCGTACTGGTTACGATTGCTATCAACAGCTTTATGGTTGCGATGGATTATGCCAAGGACGCCATTGAGAAAATGATTACCTTTATGCTTGCAATGGTGCCGCTGCTGTTAACATTGCTGGCGTCTATGGGCGGAGTCGTTACCGTTTCTGTTATGCACCCGTTAATAATATTTATGATTCACATTGTAGGCTCGCTCATATATGTCGTTGTATTCCCATTATTATTCTTTTCGGCTGTTCTGCATATCGTAAGCGCGATTACGGATCGCTTCAAGCTTACGCAGCTGGCAAACATGCTTCGCAATGTTGCGGTAACCGTGCTTGGCGTGCTGCTTACCGTTTTTCTAGGTGTTATTTCCGTACAAGGGGCGACCAGTTCGATCTCGGACGGCGTAGCGCTTCGAACTGCAAAGTTTGTTACCGGGAATTTTGTTCCGGTAGTCGGCAAGATGTTTTCCGATGCGGCAGATACGATTCTATCTGCTTCATTAGTAGCGAAAAATGCAGTCGGCATTGCAGGGGTTACGATTCTGTTAGTGATATCGGCTTTTCCTGCAATCAAAATTGTTGCTTTAGCACTTATTTATCATCTGTCTGGGGCTATCATGCAGCCGCTTGGTGATACTCCGATTGCAGCCTGCCTCCAGACAATTGGCAAAACGATGCTATATGTATTCGCTGCTCTAGCAGCAGTCAGTTTGATGTTTTTTCTAGCAATCACCATTATTATTACAGCTGGAAATGCTACCGTCATGATTCGTTAAGGAGGTGAGGAGAATGTGTTAGCCTGGTTGGGAGAATGGCTGTCCAGCATAGTAGCAGTTGTGCTGTTAGCCATTGTCGTAGAGTTAGTATTGCCCAATAGCAAATTGCTTCGCTATTCAAGACTGGTTGTTGGACTCATTCTCATGCTGACAATGCTTAATCCAATTCTTCAAATTTTTCAGAAAGACTTCCATGAAAGGCTTAATGCAAGCTTTGTTCGGTGGGAGAAGGATATGGCTTCCAGCAGTCGCTCAACACCTTCCTTGAAGGAAATTACGCAAGGAGCTGAACAGTTGATGCAGGTTCGAGAGGAAGCAGCAATGGATGTAACGCGCGCCAGTCTCGAGCAAGCGATTCTGCAGGAGCTTCAATCCAAGCTCGATGCTCCCGTAAAAGAGGTCGAGCTGCAAATAGGTTGGAACAATCAAATGGGTGGTCAGCAGACGCCATACATCGCATCCGTTACAGTGTTTCTTGCTATTTCAGCTTTGCAGACCAATGAGGATGAGCCAGTGGAGTCGCCAATCAATTCGATTACGGATATAGCGATTCCAGCGGTAAGCATTGACATTGATGGAACATTGCAGCCATCAGGAGAGGCTGAACCAACGCAGCAGGATACGATGGGAACAGAAGTAATGACGGAACAATTTCACAAGCAAGCCAATAATATTCGGCGTATTGTGACAGCAAGCTGGAATGTTAAAGCGGATCAAGTTTTCGTACAAGCAAGCAGCTGAAGAGCTTGAATTAGGAGGAGGAGCAAATCGTGAGTAATTGGTATGCCAGTTTTGAAAAATTAATCAGTGGAGGACCCGGAGGGAAAAAGCGGATTACTGTAGTAAGAATGCTTATTCTTGTTGGGGCCGTCGGGATATTTTTCATGCTCATTCAATCCTACCTCCCGTTCAAACGAATCGAGACGGTCGATCAGCCGCCTGATAACGCTCAGGTTACCGAAGAAGTATTCAGAAGCGGAGCATCTTTAAGTGATAGTCCTTTCGCAAGCATTGAATCTACATTAGAAGAACGCTTGAAAGAGATGCTTGAGAAGATGGTAGGAGTTGGCAGGGTTGATGTGATGATCACTGTGGAATCTACGGAAGAAAAGGTCGTTGAACGCAATATGAATACGAGTGAAAATACGACAGATGAAACAGATCGCAACGGCGGAAAACGACATATTACAACAGTTACTTCTGACGGACAGGTCGTGCTTTATCAGGCAACCGACGGACAACAGCCGCTCATTACTAAGGTGATTAATCCCCGGATTCGAGGCGTGCTAATAGTTGCTGAAGGTGCTGAGGATGCTTCCGTACGAAAATTGATTATACAAGCAGTTGAAAAAGGAATGAATGTCGTTCCAACTCGGATCTCGGTTGTACCGAGTAAAAAATAATATATTTGGAGGGTTTTTCATGAATACGAAAAGACAAACAATTTGGCTTGTTTCAATGCTGAGCTTAATGGTAATTCTATCGGCCTATTATCTTTTTACACAAGACATCAATAGCGATAAGCAGCTGACTGATGCAACGAATTTGCAAAATTCATCCGAAGTAAACCTTGTTGTCGATGAAGAAGCGACAACTGTTAGCGGTACTGCTGAGGACGGAAGCAATTACACAATTAGCGATCTTGAGCAGGAAATGCTAACTCAGCTTGAAAAGGATGGCTATTTCAACAGCAGCACGTTCAGCAATTTGATTGCTAAGCGCGAAAATCAGCTAGAGGAAAAAGAAAATCAAGTTATGTCGGTTCTTGCAGATGTTTCTGCTGACAAGGATCGTACACAGGATGCAATTAGTGAGCTGGCTGCACTAGAGCAAAAAATGGAGAAGCTGACTCAATTGGAGAGTGAGTTGCAGGAAACCTATGAGATTGCTCATATCTCAGAAGAGGTGGACGATAAGTTCAAAGTTGTAATCGCTAGCGACAATCTCGAGAAAAAGCAAGCTGCTCAAATTATTGAGCAAGTAATCGCAGACCTTGAGGTGCGTCCGGATCAAGTGTCCGTGGAGTTTGTTCCTAATCCATAATAAACAATAAATTGTACATTTGAAAAAAAATTTTGAAGTCATACAGGAAATAACTCCATTACAAGCGAATATATCGCTTGTAATGGAGTTATTCAGCGTTTTGCAAAAAATAATTCGTGTTATGAAAAGAATGTGATATAATGTTAAACGTTATGTGAAAAAAGGAGTGATTACGTTCATGTTTAAGTTGAGCGAGATTAAAGAGTTAATCAAATTAGTTGATCAAACTTCCGTTGAAGAGCTCGAGATTGAAAATGAGGGTTCACGTCTCCATATTCGTAAGCCTGGTAAATCAGAAGTGGTTACGGTGCAGCCAGCTCCAGTTATGCATACATATACACAACCTGCTGCAATTCCTGCCCAGTCTGCTCCACAAGCAGCTCCTGTACAGGAAGCAACTGCTGCTCCAGAGCAGTCATCAGCGGCTTCGAACAATTATCATAAAATTACATCGCCAATGGTAGGGACATTCTACAGCTCTCCATCGCCAGAGGCAGCGCCATTTGTAAAAGTCGGCGATCGTGTGAATACGAAGTCAGTTGTATGTATTCTTGAAGCAATGAAACTTATGAATGAATTAGAAGCAGAAGTAAATGGTGAAATTGTAGAGATTCTGGTTTCCAATGGTCAATTGGTTGAATTCGGACAACCATTGTTCCTAGTTAAAGCGGACTAGCTGTTTACCACTGTCGTGAATAGAAGCTTGAAAGGGGTTCTCATTAAAATGAAATTCCAAAAAATTCTTATTGCGAATCGTGGTGAGATCGCGGTTCGAATTATCCGAGCATGTCGAGAGCTTGGAATTCAAACAGTAGCAGTTTTTTCTGAGGCTGATCGCGATTCTCTGCATGTTAAGCTTGCAGATGAAGCGTATTGCATTGGTCCAGTTGCATCTAAGGACAGCTATTTGAATTTGACGAATATTATGAGTGTAGCAACGTTGGCTGAATGCGATGCCATCCATCCAGGCTATGGTTTCTTGGCAGAAAATGCTGACTTCGCAGAAATTTGCGAGTCGTGCAATATTACCTTTATTGGTCCGTCTCCAGAAGCTATAAGCAAAATGGGCGACAAGGCGGTAGCAAAACAAACAATGAAGGATGCGAGCGTACCTGTTATCCCAGGCTCTGATGGTCTCATTGAAGATCTGGATGAAGCGATTATGGTGGCGCGTGATATCGGCTATCCTGTCATTATTAAAGCAACAGCTGGCGGCGGAGGAAAAGGGATTCGTATCGCTGAGGATGAAGCAAGCCTGATCTCTCAGATTACGACTGCGCAGCAGGAAGCGCTGAACAACTTCGGCAATGGCGGAGTTTACCTTGAGAAGTTTCTTACGGGCATGAAGCACGTTGAGGTGCAGATTATGGCCGATAAGCATGGCAATGCGGTGCATTTATTTGAACGCGACTGCTCGGTTCAGAGACGTCGTCAGAAGCTGATCGAAGAAGCGCCTTGTGCTACGCTGACGCCAGAGCTTAGAGAAGAGATGGGACAAGCAGCTGTTCGTGCAGCGCTTGCTGTTCAATATTCTGGTGCAGGTACGCTGGAGTTTTTGCTAGGTCCGGATCAGAAGTTTTACTTTATGGAAATGAATACGCGTATTCAAGTTGAGCATCCCGTGACGGAGATGGTTACGAATGTTGATTTGATAAAGGAAATGATTTCGGTTGCTGAAGGCAATCCGCTTTCATTCTCGCAGGATGATCTTAACATTCATGGCTGGTCGATTGAATGCCGTATCAATGCAGAGGATTCTGAACGCAATTTTATGCCATCAGCAGGCCATATTCCATTTTACCTGCCTCCTGGCGGTATCGGTGTGCGTGTAGATAGTGCAGTATACCCTGGCTATACAATCTCTCCGCATTACGATTCCATGATTGCGAAGCTGATCGTTTGGGGAGCGACGCGTGAAGAAGCAATAGCTCGTATGAAGCGTGCTTTGAAAGAGTTCTCAATTGAAGGCATTAAAACAACGATTCCATTCCACTTGAAAGTACTGGAGCACGAAAAGTTTGTAAGCGGTGATTTTGATATTAAATTCCTTGAGGATCATGATATTAACGGAGCATCTTAGAAGAATCAGTACAAGTGTTTGTCATAATTCTTGCTCAATGTTATAGTATAGAAATAAGTAACAAAGGTAAGCATGACCATATGCGTGTATTGATAATGTGGAGGTGTAACTAACATGAGTTTAATCGCTGAATACGAAAAAACAGATATGGGAACTATTCAAATCGCTCCAGAAGTTATTGAAGTCATTGCAGGCCTTGCAACAATCGAGGTAGAAGGTATCGCAGGCATGAGTGGTGGTCTTGCAGGTGGAATTGCTGAATTGCTTGGTAGGAAAAATGTTGCTAAAGGCGTTAAAGTAGAGGTCGGTCAAAAAGAAGCAGCAGTCGATGTATCAGTCATCGTTCAATATGGATTTAAAATTCCTGAGGTTGCGAACAGTGTTCAAGAGAATATTAAGCGTTCTATTGAAATTATGACAGGTTTGAACGTGGTAGAGGTAAATGTACATGTGCATGATGTTCATCTTAAATCAGAGGAAAAAATCGAGACAGATGATCAATCGCAGCGTGTGAAGTAAGTAAGTGAATTATTAACCCCCTAGAAGCCTAAGCAATGCGCTCGGCGCAGGGGGTTGATTACGTTAGACGAGAGGATGAAGATCTTGATCAGAGTTGTGGACAAGTTATTGTTGTTTTTGTACAGTATCGTGATTGCTGTCATCTCTGTTGCTGCTATTTGCATCGGTTTTGGATGGATTACTGGCTCAATGACGATTGATGCAATCGACAGGCTGTATAGCAATAGCAATCTTCAAATAACGATCGCTATTATTGGAATCGTATTGTTACTCATTAGTCTTCGATTTTTCATTGTCTCACTTTCTCGAGGAACAGTCTCTTCCCAGTCTGTAGATCAACGTACGGAATACGGTGATATTCGCATTTCCATTGAAACGATGGAAAATCTGGCGCTAAAAGCAGCTATGAAGCAGCGCGGTGTCAAGGATCTTCGTGCTCGTGTACATGCTACTGATGCGGGAATGGACATCGTACTTAGAACGGTTGTAGATGGTGAAGTAGCTATTCCACAGCTGACAGAAGATGTACAAAAAGCAGTGAAAAGCTATGTGGAGGAAATTACAGGTATTCCTGTAACGAACGTTTCCGTATATATTGCCAATATCATTCAAACCAATACGATTAAAAGTCGTGTTGAGTAGAGGTGAGTCTATTGATGTGGAAAGAGCTTTGGAATCAGTACTGGAAGCGAATCATTGGTGCAGGAGCAGGCTTGTTTTTTGGAATCATCTATTTAGCGTTTGGTTTTTGGGATATGCTATTCTTAGGATTACTAATTGGTGCAGGTTATTGGTATGGCAAGCAAAAGGAATTCACATCCGGTTCTGTTTTTCATTGGGAACGAATGTGGCAATCAATCGCGAAGCTTTTTAGACCATATCGCTAAGCTGTGGTCTCCTCCGTGCTTCGGATAGGAAGATGCGATTCGCAGCAGGGACGAGATCATATGGATATGGTTCGCATTATGGGATATACGTGGAGGGTACATGAAACGACGATTAGCAAGAGAGATGGTTATTTCGAGCTTGTATAGCATGGAGCTAAACGAGGTACAGGCTTATGAGGCATTGCAACGAGTCATTGAAGAAATTATGGCTGATGATGAAGTAAGCGATAAATTCAGTGATGATAATACGAATGAATTTGCGCGCAAGCTGCTGCTCGGTGTAGTGGAGAATCAAGCGGCAATTGATGATTTGCTGACAAGCTGCTTAACAGGCTGGCAGGTGGATCGTCTGTCGCGTGTTGATCGCCAGATTTTACGTTTAGCATGTTTTGAGATGGTATTTAGTGATGATGCGCCGCCTAAAGTAGCGGTAAATGAAGCGATTGAGCTTGCAAAGCATTATGGCACAGAGGAATCAGGAAAGTTTGTTAATGGCGTTCTTGCCAAGCTGTTGAAAAACTTGGATTCAACAAAAGCATAAGCTTGTCGCTCCTATGGCGATAAGCTTCTTTATTGTTAGCAGGTGTTGTTTTTATATATACAATTTGTTCATGAAGAGGAGAGATTCGTGATGGCAGCTAACATAATTGACGGAAAACAAATCTCGGCGGCAATGCGTGCTGAGATGGAAGCTGAAGTAAACGTATTAAAGGAAAAAGGAATTACACCGGGCTTGGCAGTTGTTTTAGTAGGTGAAGATCCAGCAAGCAAGGTTTATGTTGGCTCGAAGGAGAAGGCTTGTATTCAGCTTGGCATGTACTCTGAGGTGCATCGTCTGCCTGCTGATACAACAGAGCAGGATGTTCTTGCCTTGATTGACAAACTGAATAATCAAGCAACGATTAATGGAATCTTGGTACAGTTGCCGCTTCCAAAGCATATCAACGAAAAAGCGGTCATAGATGCGATTAGTGTACATAAGGATGTAGACGGCTTTCATCCTGAAAGTGTCGGCAATCTTGTGATTGGAGATGACAGCTTGCTTCCATGTACGCCAGCGGGTGTAATTGAGCTTATTAAGCGCAGCGGTGTGGAAATATCAGGAAAGCATGCAGTCATAATTGGCCGAAGCAATATTGTAGGTAAGCCGGTCGCCATGCTTCTACTTCGTGAAAATGCTACTGTTACAATCTGTCATTCTCGTACAGCGAATCTGCAAGAGATGGTCAAGCAGGCTGACATCGTAGTAGTAGCGATTGGTCGTGCAAATGCGATTGATGCCTCTTATATTAAGCCAGGTGCAGTTGTTATTGATGTTGGAATTAACCGACTTGATACTGGCAAGCTGGCTGGAGATGTTGATTATGCAAGCTGCCTTGAAACAGCAGGATATATAACACCTGTTCCGGGTGGGGTAGGACCGATGACGATTACGATGCTGATGAAAAATACGATTACAGCGGCTAAAAAAGCAAATGGGATGTGATTCTTCTGGAGCCACATGTTTATACGATAAAGGATATTAACAAGTATATACGGATGAAGATGGACGGCGATGCTGTACTGTCTGATGTTTGGCTGCGTGGGGAAATTTCCAATTTCACTCACCATTCAAGTGGCCACATGTATTTTACTTTGAAGGATAAGGACAGTCGTATTAAATGTGTGATGTTTGCCTCCCATAATGCTCGATTGAGATTTGTACCTAAGGAAGGGGCAAAAGTGCTTGCCAGAGGTACAATCTCAGTATTCGAGCGAGATGGAGCCTACCAGTTTTATGCCAACGCGATGCAGCCGGATGGCTTGGGCAGCTTATATCTTGCTTATGAGCAGCTGAAAGCAAAGCTAGAAGAGGAGGGGTTGTTTGCTCAGTCACGCAAACGTGCTCTTCCTCTTTTTCCGCATACGGTAGGGGTTATAACTTCACCAACAGGCGCAGCTGTCAGAGATATTATAACGACGATTAAACGCAGATTTCCTGCTGCCAATATTTTGCTCGCTCCAGTTCATGTTCAAGGAGAGCTAGCAGCACCCTCTATCGCCAAAGCGATTGCAGCAATGAATGACTTTGGGGCTTGTGACGTTTTGATTGTGGGTCGTGGTGGCGGTTCTATGGAGGAGCTGTGGGCATTTAACGAAGAGGTGGTTGTGCGGGCGATAACAGCCTCCCTTATTCCTGTCATAAGTGCAGTCGGTCATGAGACGGATTATACACTATCAGATTTTGCTGCAGATGTGCGTGCAGCAACTCCAACAGCAGCAGCAGAGCTAGCTGTTCCGCATGTGCAGGAGATGAAGGCTGCTCTGCAGCGCTATCATCAACGCTTGGACCATGCTATAAAAGGTAAAGTTCTAAGCTATGCCGAGCGCTTGAAACGCGTGCAGCGAAGCACGGTATTTTCACAACCAAAGCGTTATTTCTTGCAGCATGCTGAACGTGTGGATTTCTTGCAGCTTATGTTGAAAAACAGCTTACAGGACAAGCTGCAGCGCAGTAAATTTCAGCTTTCGGAACGTCAAAGCAAGCTGGTACGTATGCATCCTGAACAACGTGTTCAAATGCTGAAAAGACAGGTTGATCATTTGCAGCAGCAAATGCTGGAGCTAATGAAAACAACATACAAGCAGAAGCAGCTGCAAACTGGAGCGTTAATTCGGCAGCTTGATGCACTAAGTCCGTTAAAGGTAATGGCTAGAGGCTACAGTCTTAGCTATACGGAGGATAACAAGCTCTTGAAGCAGGTCTCACAGGTAAACGTAGGAGATACGATTAAGGTAAGGGTAACGGACGGCAGCTTACTATGCAAAGTGGAACATAAAAAGGAGGAGAAAGCATGAGCGACTTGGAAAATATCAGCTTCGAACAAGCACTGGATCGGTTGGAGCAAGTTGTAGCGCAGCTTGAAAGCGGGGATGTTCCGCTAGAACAAGCAATTGAGCTGTATCAGGAAGGGATGAAGCTGTCGAGCATATGCAGCAGCAAGCTACAGCAGGTTGAAAGCAAGATCGAAATGCTAATTCAGACTGAGCAAGGGCTGGCAACGAAGGCATTTGCTGCTTCCCAACTTGATAAAGGAGAGTAGAACACGTTGAAGCATTCACAATCCATACAAGAGCATATACATATGGTGGCAAGTGAAATAACGGAGGAGCTTAAGCGTTCATTGAAGGCATATGACGGAGCTCCTGAAAAGCTGATTGAAGCAATGGAATATTCGCTAACAGCTGGCGGGAAACGAATCAGACCATATATGGTATTGGCAGCAGCTTATGCGATTAATGCTGATGAGACAACAGTCGCGAAAGCGATAGCTCCTGCCTGTGCAGTGGAGTATATTCATACGTATTCCCTCATCCATGACGATTTGCCCGCCATGGATAATGATGATCTTCGTCGCGGAAAGCCGACCAATCATAAAGTGTTTGGCGAGGCGCTGGCGATATTAGCAGGAGATGCCTTATTAACAGGTGCATTTGGCCTTATTACTTCATTAGTTCGCGATGGACAGCTGGATGCTCGCATCGCGGTTGATATTATTGACGAGCTTTCTACTTATGCAGGTGCGCTTGGTATGGTTGGCGGCCAGGTAGCAGATATGGAAGGCGAACAGGGGATTACTTCAATTGAGCAGCTTCAATTCATTCATCAGCATAAAACAAGCGATTTAATTGTTTTTTCCGTTAAAGCTGGTGCGAGAATCGCAGGTGCCAACGAGCATCAACTGCAACAACTTGAGCTGTATGGACGTAATATAGGTATGGCTTTTCAGATACAAGATGATGTGCTCGATCTTATTGGCGATGAGCAAAAGCTGGGCAAACCTGTACAAAGTGATATTGCAGAAGAGAAGGTTACCTATCCATATTTGATTGGATTGGAAGAAAGCAAGTCGCTAGTCGTTAAGCTGACAGAAGAAGCGAAGGCTGCTGTTCTTGCTGCTGATTTGGCCTTCCCTAATCAATTATTGGAGCTGGCAGATTATTTGGTTAATCGGGAGTCCTAACCATCATCCAAAACTGTTATTATGTAGGATGTCAAAGATTGTGATATAATACAGATAAGTGTCTGTTAGTTGGGATAACCACTCTTTTTTTGAAAGCGAGGAAAGCGATGTGCTTTTAGATCAAATAGATGACCCGAAACGCTTGAAGCAATTAACGGTTGATCAACTCGATCAATTAGCTGAAGAAATTCGTCAATTTCTAATAGAAAAATTGTCTCTCACGGGTGGTCATCTTGCTCCGAATCTTGGAGTTGTCGAGCTTACCTTGGCGATGCATTATTTATTTGATAGTCCAAGCGACAAGTTTATTTTTGATGTAGGTCATCAATCGTATGTTCACAAAATTATTACGGGACGCAAGGATCAATTCGATACATTACGTAAGTACAAAGGGTTATGTGGTTTTATAAAACGTAATGAGAGCGAGCATGACGTATGGGAAGCAGGACATAGCAGTACGTCGCTGTCAGCTGCGATCGGCATGGCGACGGCGCGCGACTTTAAAGGAGAAAAAAACCGTGTCGTGGCTGTTATCGGGGACGGAGCGCTAACTGGCGGTATGGCTTTGGAGGCGCTTAACCATATTGGTCATGAGAAGCGCAAGCTGATTGTTATTCTTAATGATAATGAAATGTCTATTGCTCCTAATGTTGGAGCGCTTCATCAGTACTTAGGGAAAATTAGAACAGGCAGACAATACCAAAAAGCAAAAGAGGATGTTCATCAGCTGCTTAATAAAATTCCTGCGATTGGCGGTAAATTGGCTGAAACGGTCGGGCGATTTAAGGACAGCTTAAAGTATTTGCTCATGAGCGGCATCCTTTTTGAACAGTTTGGTCTTTCTTACTTAGGTCCTGTCGATGGTCATGACACGGAGGCTTTGCTGGAAACGCTGAAGCAGGCAGATCGAATTAATGGTCCCGTGCTTGTACATGTCATTACGACAAAAGGCAAGGGCTATAAGCCTGCTGAGAACGATTCACATACATGGCATGGGGCATCTCCGTACAAGATCGAATCCGGAAAAATGGTAAAAGCAGTTGGGCCTCCGATGTATACAAAAGTATTCGGTGATGTGCTGATTGAGCTTGCTGAGCAGGATGAACGAATCGTTGCGGTTACACCTGCTATGCCTAGCGGCTCAGGGCTGCTTGAATTTGCAGATAGATTCCCGACACGGATGATTGACGTTGGGATTGCTGAGCAGCATGCGGCAACGATGTCAGCTGCACTTGCAATCGAGGGCATGAAGCCTGTGTTCGCGGTATATTCTACATTTTTACAGCGAGCATACGATCAAGTCGTGCACGATATTTGCAGACAAAACCTGAATGTTATTTTTGCTATTGATCGTGCCGGCTTTGTTGGCCCAGATGGTGAAACGCATCAAGGCGTATATGATATTCCGTATTTGCGTCATGTACCGAATATGGTGCTTATGATGCCGAAGGATGAAAATGAGCTTCGTCAAATGATGAAAACAGCCGTTGATTACAATGATGGTCCAATCGCGGTTCGTTATCCGAGAATTAATGTAGATGGCGTCGAGCTTATGCCTGAGCTTACATCTATTCCAATTGGTACTTGGGAAGTGCTAAAGGAAGGCGAGTCTGGTTATGCCATTTTGGCGATTGGTCCAATGCTGAAAATTGCAAAAGAAGCATCGGAGCTGCTTATTAGAGAAGGTATTGATGTAGAAATTATAAATGCAAGGTTTATAAAGCCTTTGGATAACGAAATGCTGCTTCGCCTTGCCAGTCAGCATAAGAAACTGGTTGTGATTGAGGAAAGTGCAGAGCTTGGCGGCTTAGGCAGTGCGATTCTGGAGTTTTATGCTCAGCAGGGCATTGATGATATGAGCGTTCGCATTAAAGGGGTTCCGGATCTGTTCATCGAGCATGGCAGCATTGTAGAACAGCGCAATGAGGTAGGCTTGAATGCATTGAGCATCGTGCAGTTAGTTCAAAGTATGAAAGCTAAGCGTAAAAGAAATGCGAATTAGCTGGTTGGATAGGTAGGTAAAAGATGACAACAGTACCTAAGGAGCGAATCGATGTATTGCTCGTTGAGGGCGGATACTTTGATAGTCGTGAAAAAGCAAAAAAAGCGCTAATGGCAGGATTAGTGCTGGTTGATGAAGTTCCGATTGATAAACCTGGCATGAAGGTCGCTCGCACAGCTGAGATAAAGGTTAAGGGGGCGCTGCACCCTTATGTTAGCCGCGGTGGGTTGAAGCTGGAAAAAGCAATTCGAAGCTTTGAGCTGGATCTTAAGGATGTAACGATGCTGGATATCGGCTCATCCACGGGCGGATTTACGGATTGTGCCTTGCAGCACGGTGCAGCATACGTGTATGCCATTGATGTAGGCTATAATCAGCTTGATTGGTCGCTTAGACAGCATCAGCAAGTAAATGTCATGGAACGAACGAATTTTCGTTATTTGACGATGAAGGACTTGCAAGGGCCTTCTCCGAATTTTGCAAGCATTGATGTATCGTTTATTTCACTTAAGCATATTTTGCCGAATTTATCGACTCTGCTGCCAGTTGGCGCTTCGGTTGTAGCATTAATAAAGCCGCAATTTGAAGCAGGTAGGGAAAAAGTAGGGAAACTCGGAGTTGTTCGGGAGCCTGCCGTTCATAAAGAGGTGCTCAATCAGGTTTTAACGATGGCGTCTGAGATCGGATATAAGCTTCATCATTTAACTTTTTCACCGATTACCGGTGGAGAAGGGAATATTGAATTTTTGGCGCACTGGACTTGGGAAAACAAGCCGTTTATTGATGAAACCTCTACACAGTTAATACATGATGTGGTTGAAGAGTCGAATACAACCTTTAAAATATCACGATAAATCAATACGCACAGCAAAGATGCCTAACGAGTTTATTCGGAAGGCATCTTTTCTCTTTACAGCAAGCAAGCTCATTTGATAAACTAGAAATGCAAACAAGTGTTCTCTATTGTGAATAAGCTGAGAGGAGATCGGCGAATATGGATAACCTTGTTGAACTTTTTATTATGATTATAGCAGGCATATTTTTGTTGGCTTTGTTGTATCGCTCTTTTTATCGATGGCTGCATGCCCCGGCAACGATATCAAGAATTAAGCTAGGGCGTGGTGGGAAGCTTAAAGATAATGATCCGAACGTAGAGCTGCTTGAACGACATGGATATGTTGTCATCTCTGGAAGACATCAGATTCCAGTTGTCGTAGAAGTTGACAATGACATACTAGAACGTTCAACATCCATCATTATTGATTATATTGCAGAGAAAAAAGGCTTGTCATACATTGTAAAGTACGAGCGAGAACGTCAGCCTATAGAATTGACTGCAGCTGATTTGAAGAAGCAGCTGCTTATGTACACCTTATTATTGCCGGATATGAGCGGCATTTTGTATATCAACCATAAAGAAAATTATATTCATAAAATCGCGTTCCATGTTGCGGAATAAAATGAATAGGGGACAAGGACAGTATGAAGGGAATCAGGCAATTTAAAATAAAGGAAATTATTTTAGACCGTGATATTGAAACACAGGAGGAGCTTGTGGATGCTTTGCGTGAAAGCGGCATGAATGTAACTCAGGCCACTGTCTCACGCGATATTAAAGAGCTGATGCTTATTAAAATACCTTCAACCTCCGGTGGCTACAAATACGCCATGCCCGGTGAGACTCAGAAGGCCAATCCAATTTATAAGCTGAAGCGAGCGTTGCAGGACCACTTTACACATATCGATTATACGGATAATTTGGTTGTGATGAAATGCTTGCCTGGTACAGCTAACGCGATTGCCGCCTTAATTGACAGTATGGATACGACAGATATTATGGGCACAATTTCAGGGGATGATACGATCTTGATCATCTGTCGCTCGAAGGAGCAAAGCAAGGCGGTTGTCGAACGGTTTCTTGCCATGCTGAAATAGAAATCGCGAACAGAAAAGTTTCGGATAAGTAAAGTGAAGGAATAGTTCAAGGAGGCGATTCTTCATGCTACACGAGCTGTCGATACGAAATTTGGCAGTAATTGAAGAAGCGAACGTACAATTTCATAAGGGCTTTCATGTTTTAACGGGAGAAACAGGGGCAGGTAAATCTATTTTGATTGATGCATTAAGTCTTGTCGTAGGTGGTCGAGGCTCTGCTGACATGGTCAGGTACGGGTGCGAGAAGGCTGAAGTAGAGGCTTTGTTTGATTTGCCAATGGAGCATCCTGTTTGGCAGC
Organism: Paenibacillus septentrionalis; assembly: GCF_042659865.1. Classification (NCBI taxonomy): domain Bacteria; kingdom Bacillati; phylum Bacillota; class Bacilli; order Caryophanales; family Paenibacillaceae; genus Paenibacillus; species Paenibacillus septentrionalis. The sequence continues at coordinate 430,273 of NZ_JBHSTE010000002.1, read as the reverse complement.
GCTTATCCAACCTCGGCATACAGCATGATTCATCGGAAATGCTCATCGTACGAAGGGAACTTACTTCCTCTGGAAAAAGCAGCAGTCGTGTCAACGGGCAGCTGGTTACGATTACAATGCTGCGGGAAATTGGTGAAAGTCTTGTCAATATTCATGGTCAGCATGAGCATCAATCTCTGTTAAAAAGCGAGCAGCATTTGGAATGGCTTGATATGTACGGAGGGGCCGAGCTGCTTTCTCTGAAGCGGCAATATAGCGCTCAATATGAGCAATTGCTTCTTGTTCGTTCACAGCTTCACGAGTTGGACAATACCTCTCGACATAATGTACAGATGCAGGATTTGTATTTGTTTCAAATTGATGAAATTAGCGCTGCTAAGCTAAAGCCAGGTGAGGACGAGGAGCTTCAGGAGCAGCGTAAAATGCTGATGTATGCAGAAAAACGTTCAGCTTCTGTTAATGAGGCATATGGCTTGCTGAACGACGGACAAGGCCTGGATGCGATTAGTCGCGCTATTAGCAGGCTTACGGATATTGTAAGCTACGATGAGGCAGCTCTTGCGCCGATGCTTGAACAGCTGCAATCAGCTTTTTATTCTGCAGAGGACGTCATGTATCAGCTTCGTGGTTACCGTGACGGCATTGAATCTGATCCATTGCAGCTCCAACAGGTTGAGGATCGGCTTGATCTTATTCGCAGCCTGAAACGCAAATACGGTGAAACAATTGAGGAAATTAATGCATATCTCGAAAAAATTATGGAAGAGCGAGATAAGCTGGAAAATCGAGATGAGCTATTGCAGCAGTTGAAGGAGCAGGAAGAAGCGATTTATTCAGCTGCATTCGTTCTGGCACAAAAGCTTTCCATGCTGCGACAACGTACTGCTCAGCAGCTTGCTTCAGAAATTAAAGAGCATTTAACACAGCTGCAAATGGGCGCAGCTAATTTTGAAGTGAATATGCAAACTGTTCCTCATGAAGATGCGAGCTCGGTTCGCTTAAGCGCAACTGGAATTGATCATGCTGTATTTATGATGAGTACGAATCCTGGTGAACCATTAAAACCATTACATAAGGTTGCATCCGGTGGAGAGATGTCGCGGATTATGCTGGCACTTAAAACCATTTTTGCGACGATCGATCAAATCCCAGTTCTTATCTTTGACGAAGTGGACACTGGGGTTAGTGGACGTGCTGCACAGGCCATCGCAGAGAAGCTGTCCAGACTTGCTAATGATTGCCAAGTATTTTCGATTACACATTTACCGCAAGTGGCTTGCATGGCTGATCACCATTATGAGATAAGTAAACAATTTATAGGTGAGCGAACGTTCACCTCTGTTACTGAGCTTGAAGGCGAACTGCGTATTAATGAACTTGCACGTATGCTTGGTGGTGTGGAAATTACGGAAAAAACTAAACATCATGCACAAGAGATGCTTGATTTGGCTACAGGCTTGAAAGGTGCTTGAATCAAGGAAATTTGGGATGTTTTTGTGGTCATAAATCTTTCTGCACAGGGTAACTTAATGTTACGCCATTGGCGATTAAGCGATGGAATGACAGGAGCGTGAATAGATTGGACCCAAAGCAACCTAAACGTATTTTTGGATTAATTCTTGTCGTATTAGTCGGTCTAATCGGGGTGTCTACACCGATGCAGAAAATTGTAGCATTCCCTAATGAGCTCAGACTATTTACAGGACAGCTTAAAAACGTACAGTACAGTGTGCCTGTACAGGCTGAACTAACGGTTGATCCAGAAGTACTGCAAGTGAATGGTAAAGCACAATCGTCATTATCCGTTAGTTTGAAAGAACCGTTATCATTACATTCCTATCAAATTGGAAAAACACAAATGAAGGTAAAGCTTTTTGGCAAAATTCCCTTCAAAACCGTTAAGGTTGACATTGTTCCAGACCTAAAAGTTGTACCAGGCGGTCAAACGATTGGTGTAAAAGTGAATTCCGCAGGTGTTCTTGTCGTTGGACATCATCAAGTGGTGGACGAAGCGGGCAACAAGCAGTCTCCTGGAGAGACAGCAGGCCTTCGTCTTGGTGACATGATTACAGCAATCAATAAGGTAAAGGTCAATGACGTAAAAAAACTTGGCGAGCTTTGTGAAAAGTACAGTTCTCATAAGAAACCATTAACGGTTACGTTTTTACGCAATGGCAAATCGATGACAACGAAGCTAAAGCCGATTTATGATGTGCAGGAGAAGGAATGGCGAATTGGCTTGTATATTCGAGATTCCGCTGCTGGTGTCGGAACGTTAACGTTTTATGCCCCTGACCAAGGCGTATATGGTGCATTAGGTCATGTTATAACGGATATGGATACTGGAACACCCATTGTCGTTGGTGACGGAGAAATTCTTCAAGCAAGTGTCACGTCGATTAATAAAAGTCAAACAGGCGATCCCGGAGAAAAACGGGCACATTTTGTAAAAGAAAAGCAAATACTTGGCAACATTGAAAGAAATACTGCGTTCGGCATATTCGGCAAAATGAATGAAATGCCAACACACAGCTTCGAGGAACAAGCTATTCCTGTCGCATTCGCAGAGGATGTTAAGGAAGGACCAGCTCATATTTTGACTGTAGTAAACGGCCAAAAGGTGGAGCGCTTTGATATCGAGGTTGTTCATGTTGCGAAGCAATCCTCACCTGCTACTAAAGGTATGGTCATTAAGGTAACGGATGAACGTCTAATTAACAAAACAGGTGGAATTGTACAAGGAATGAGCGGTAGCCCGATTATTCAGGATGGCAAGCTCATTGGTGCAGTGACACATGTCTTTGTTAACGATCCGACATCAGGCTATGGATGCTTTATTGAATGGATGCTTCAGGACGCTGGTGTACTGCTTCACACAAATGAAGCAGAAGGTACGGACTTAGCTTCATAAACAAGAAAATGCTATCCGATTCATTGGAGATCGGACAGCATTTTCTTGTTTATGATGAAATCTGGTTGCTTATGTCGAATCAGAATGATTTTTGTTGTGAATTATTAATTATAGCGAAAAGATGAAAAAAAATAAAGAAAAAAGTTTTTCGACAGGAGGAATTATGATGGGCATGTCGAAATTGTAAAAGACAGAAGTTAATCTTACATTCATATTTAATTAAAGGGAGGCAAACATCTTGCAGAAGATCGACGTACTATTAGCAGATGACAACCGAGAATTTACAAACTTATTATCGGAGTATTTCGCCAGTCAAAGTGATATGAATGTATGCGGTGTAGCTTATAATGGAGAAGAAGTGTTGCGGCATTTAGAAAGTACAAGAAAGCTACCTGACGTACTTGTCCTAGATATCATCATGCCTCATCTCGATGGCCTTGGTGTATTAGAAAAAATTCGTGAAATGGATCTTAATCCGATGCCAAAAGTGATTATGCTAACAGCATTTGGTCAAGAAAATATTACACAGCGTGCTGTTCAATTGGGTGCATCCTATTATATGCTTAAGCCATTTGATATGGATATGCTATCCAATCGTATTAGACAGCTTGTAGGTGTGCCGTCAACTTCGACGACATCGTCCTCATTCACTTCAAGCTTGTCAACTAGCCGCTCTAATGTGGTCCCAATCGGCAAGCATAAAAATCTTGATGCGAACATCACAAGCATTATCCATGAAATTGGTGTTCCAGCTCATATTAAAGGCTATCAGTATTTGCGTGAAGCGATTACGATGGTGTACAATAACATCGAAATTTTGGGTGCAATTACGAAAACATTGTATCCTGCAATCGCCGAAAAATTCAAAACGACACCATCACGCGTAGAACGCGCCATTCGTCATGCGATTGAAGTCGCTTGGACGCGCGGCAACATCGACAGTATCAGCCACCTATTCGGCTATACGGTCAACATAAGCAAATCTAAGCCAACCAATAGCGAATTCATAGCGATGGTGGCAGATAAGCTAAGAATTGAGCATAAGGTGTCTTGAAAGGATGAGGAGTGAGGCGTCTTACTCCTTTACATAATACATACATTATAAAATACCGATTATATGGAGTGAATACTCGATGAAATCGGTATTTTTGATTGCGCATCACAACCCATAACGAAAAAGGAGATAGGTTCCCTGTAACAGGAATTCTATCTCCTTTTGTTTTACAAATTTTTATCAATAGGTGGCAGCTTAAAATCATCACTGGGTTCCAAGACATCTGCTGTTGATTTCGATTTTCCTGTTTCGGGATATGCTCTTTGCCCTGAAGATTTAGGTAATAATTGCTCCAGCTTGTTTTGAATATCTTCGATAACAGCAATCGCGTAAGAGAGCGTGTAAAACAGTAGAGAGGCTACGATTCCACTCACCCACCAAACGAGAGCAGTTAGAATACTGAATTCAGTTTGATGGTACCCTGGAGCGAGTATATTGACTTTTATTCCGTATACAAAACCTAACACAAAACCTCCAAGCAAAGCTGCCCAGGCTATATATCGCAATAAGCTTACCATGTTCTCACCTCCACGATTGTTAGTTTACCATAAAAAGTAATTAGTAGTTAGTGCTTCGATGTGTCCGTACGTCAAGAAAAAACAGGGAAACGCTACAAGGACTGCTGCCAAACTGACACAACACTTACAAATAATAATGAAAAACAGCAAAACAAGTTGCCAAAAACCTGTAAAAATGATGGTAAGTCTTGTATAATATAGGCAGAACACGCGTAGCCGTGAATAGATCGTAAAGGAGAAAGCGTTCCATGTATATCAATACGAATACAATGGCATTAAATGTGCTGCGTAATTTTCAGACACACCAAAATCAGTTAGCCAAATCAATGGAACGACTTTCTACTGGTTATCGTATTAATCGGGCAGCTGATGATCCTGCAGGATTAGCGATTTCTGAAAAAATGCGATATCAGATCAATGGCTTGAAGCAGGCTTCGCGTAATATTCAGGACGGAATCTCACTATTGCAAACAGCTGAAGGCTTCATGAATGAAATTCATGCAATGCTTCAAAGAATGAATGTACTTGCCAACCAAGCAGCAAACGGTACGTATGATGATAACGATCGCAACAAGCTGCAGCTCGAATTTGATCAGCTGCGAGAAGAAATTATTAGTATTGCTAATGGCGGACAATTCAACGGTATTATGCTTCTGAATGGCGACACTGCGAAGGATCCAAACAACAATAAAAAAGGGCTAGTGCTGCAAATCGGCAGTGAAGCACATGATACGTTGGAGATGGATATGCCGAATTTGCAAAGCTTGCTTGGCATATTGAATGGATTGGATCTTTCAACAAGTGCAGGCGCTCAACAAGCAATGGGGGATTTGAAAAAAGCGGTAAACGATGTTTCCAATGAACGCGCCAAGCTAGGGGCTTATCAGAATCGACTGGAGCATCGCAACAATTTTGTTTTAACTTATGCTGAGAATCTAACCGCAGCTGAATCCAGAATCCGTGATGCGGATATGGCTGAGGAGATGACGAACTTTGTACGTGCCAACATGCTGTCTCAAGTATCCGTGTCTTTGCTCGCACAGGCGAATGCCATGTCGAGACAAATTTTGAAGCTGTTAGAGATACAATAACGTATAAAATAATACAATCCAAGGCGATTCTTCATAGAGGAATCGTCTATTTTTGTTGCATCAAGTAGTACGGAACACGTAAATGTCTAGTCATGCAGTGCCATAATCGCTACAATGGAGCTAGGTGGGAGGGATTGAAGTGACATTACAGCAGTTGAAGTATGTGCTAGAAGTGAATAAACACGGTTCAATGAACGAAGCCGCGAGGCATCTTTTTATATCTCAGCCAAGTCTTTCAAATGCGATCAAGGATCTGGAGAAGGAGCTTTCCATCACGATCTTTGAGCGAACGAATAAAGGCATTACACTGACTCAGGAGGGCATTGAGTTTCTTAGCTATGCCAGACAGGTAGTAGAGCAAGCCGAGCTGCTGGAAAAGAAATATATGAACGCAGCCCCATCTCCGCAGCATTTTTCCGTTTCCACTCAACATTACGCATTTGCAGTAAACGCATTTGTTCATCTTGTTAAGGAGCATGGACAGCAAAAATACGAGTTTGCCCTTCGAGAAACAAAAACGTATGAGATTATTGAAGATGTTAAGACGATGCGAAGTGAAATCGGAATCTTGTTTTTAAATGACTTCAACCGAAAAGTCATATCGAAGCTGCTACGTGAAGCAAATTTGCAGTTTCATCGATTATTTGTAGCCAAGCCTCATGTATTCATTAGCGTCTACAATCCACTAGCTTCTCGAAAAAGCGTTACAATGGAGGATTTGGAGGAATACCCTTATTTGTCATTTGAGCAGGGGGAGTATAATTCCTTCTACTTTTCTGAGGAAATTCAGAGTACCGTATCAAGGCCTAAAAGCATTAAAGTAAATGATCGGGCAACCTTATTTAATCTGCTAATTGGCGTAAACGGCTACACGATATCCTCTGGTGTGCTTAGCAAAGACCTGAATGGCAATGAAATAATACCTGTACCGCTTGATATTGACGACCATCTCGAAATTGGCTGGATTGCACATCGCAATGTTACCTTGTCTATGCTAGCAGAAGCCTATATCGAAGCGTTAAAACAGCATACTGAACAGGGCCAGGAGCTTGTTGAGTGAATCAACGTGAAGCAATTCCCTCTCATAGTTGCTATGTAAGGGGATTCAACGCGATCCTTATGCAGGAAGTGTAAATCTTCATGAAAGTAGTGTATTCAGCTAACATACTTCGTTTTATACAATGGAGATATACTGGTTTAGGAGAAGTAGGAGGCAGAAAAATGAGAAAACCGTTAATTGGTATATCTCCATTATATGATGAACATAAAGAAAGCTACTGGATGCTGCCAGGGTACATGAAGGCGATTGAGGAAGCGGGAGGGATTCCACTAATGCTTCCGCTAACCAATGATTCGTCCGTATTGGAGCAGCTCATTACGACAATAGACGGGCTATTGTTTACTGGTGGTCACGATATACATCCAGCTTTGTATGGACAGCAGCCTGTCGAGGAATGTGGAACAGTTATTACAGAACGAGACGAGATGGAAAAGCGGTTGTTTCAGCTTGCTCATGCAGTGGATTTACCGATGTTCGGCATTTGCCGCGGTATTCAGCTGTTTAATGCGCTGCTCGGCGGTACACTATATCAGGATATTCCAACACAATATGAGACGAGGCTAAATCATCAGCAACGCCCACCTTATCATCAGCCATGTCATGAGGTGATGATTGAGCGACGAAGCTCGCTTTACCGCTTGCTGGGAACGAGCATGCTGAATGTCAACAGCTATCATCATCAAGCTATTCATGAGCTGGCACCAGGGTGTCAAGTGATGGCACGTGCATCTGATGGAGTCGTTGAAGCGATTGAGCACCCAGCATATCGTTTTTTAAAGGCGGTTCAATGGCATCCTGAGTTTTCACACGAAACGGATGAGGCAAGCAAGGCGTTGTTTCGCAGTTTTGTCGAGGCCGCCCAACAATAAGGACACAGTAAGCCAAGCGTAACTGCTCGAATTAGTTGCGCTTGGCTTGTTTATTTCGCAGTGTATTTAGTGAATTCCAAGTAGCCGACATAGCACAAGTTGGCAAGCAGTGGTATAATACGTAAGAATGGCATGGAAAAAGGAGACTAATAATGTTTACAATTCAGGAATATACGGTAGAAACAGTAGCGGATCCGTTTCGTATTTTGGAAGGCGAGCGCTATGAATTTATGATTGATGTTGAGGTTGAGGAAGACGACGAGCTGTTTCATGAAGAAGGGGTTAGGCTGCGTGTTGTGTACGCCGTTATTGACGGGAATGGCAAAGTCGTGAGATACGAATTTCAGACCGCAGGCACTGGCGCTTATCTCGACATCGAGATGGAAGACGATGAGCTTGTAATGGTTGAGAAGTTTTGTGCAGACAGCTTTAAAGATGCTTAATGCATCTCGCTAATCCATGATCACATTAATGTAATGTAAACGGAATTGAAAAGAGGAGACCGAATTGGTCTCCTCTTTTACTATTATTTGAAATCAGTTCCGCCAAGGTAGTTGTAGAAGGCGATGTTAGCCCAGAATTGGTAGCTCTCGACTTCAACATCAGCATTAACCTTTTTGAATCCTTCAGCGATATCTTTCACCTGCTCATTTAATGAGAAGGTTTGAGCGTAATAGTTGCCAAGGGATACTTTATTGTTGGAGATGGAAACATAATCCTCAAGCTGAGTATTCGTATAGTAAAGCGGTTGCCACCATGAGCCGTAAATCAGTCCTGGCTCATCGTCCGCATCTTTTTTAGCGTAGTCAAGCACGATTTGCTGGAAGGCTTCCTTATCTTCGATCGTGTTGAATTCAAAGCTAAGATCGTACTCTTTGGAGAATGCAACATAATTGCCGTTATTAATTTGTTTTACCTGGAAAGATTCAGACTCAGAAGGCTCGCCCCATTCACTCAAGTATAGGAAGGCAGAAGTTTTTGGTTCAAGTTGAACTTTAGCATCGATTCCTTCGCTGCGCAGCAGGCCGATTAGCTGGATCGCATGTTTCAAATCAGAATGACCATATGTAATTGCGTACTCATCAACGAAGTTTGCTTCATAACGCGCATCCTTGAAGTTATAGCCAGTAATAATTTCTTGCTCCAAGGCTGTGTCAACAATTTTTTGAAGCTCGCTGACTTGAATAATGTCAGAGGAATTGAACGCACTAATCAGCTTAGCAATTAAGCTTGCGTCAGAAGCGTAACCCAAATAGTTTTTGTAGCTGCCGTTATAGCTTGCAACTTCACCTAGTACATAAGCGACAAAGTCAGAGCTGGCAGGCTGCTTTGCAGTCAATTCACTATAGAATTGTTCGGGAACGATATTGTTGTCAATTGCAACAGCAAGCTCTTGAGCAACATGCTTTACCCAACGTGAAGAGGATGAGTTGATTTTTGCAAGCGCAGATTCGATTTTTTCATCCGTATATGTGGCGGCCAATTCTTGCAATCCGGCTGCACGTACAGCTAGAATCGCAGCTACCCATGGGTCAAGCTGCTGCTTTGCCTCAACGGTCGTGCTGGAAAGATAGCCTTTCTCATACAATTCCGCAGCTGCTTTGTAAAATTCATCGCTTGCTGCAAGATCAGTGAATGTATATTCTTCTGCAGCTTCACCTGGCAGAAGCTCTGCAACATAGGAAATAAATTGTCCTTTTGTTACGTTATCGGAAACCGTTAAATCAAATTTACTGCTTAAAAAAGTTCGGTACTCATCAGCAGTAAGAGGGGCAGCATAAGCTGGCTTGGCAAGCGGGAAAACAACGATACTGGCTGCAAGTGCTAATGCGGCAATTTTTTTAGTAGAATTCCAATTCATCAATTTCTCCTCCAATTCTAATCCCTAGCATTTTTGTATGAATTAATAATAATGGAAATGGATGAGATTGTCTAAACATATTTTCCCAACGTCTACATCAAAATACCTATATTGCTATATACATAAAAATAGACGCTTCGACATTAGTACTCGAAGCGTCTAGACAGATAAACATTTGCACCATATTTTTCAACAAGCTGCTCTACCTGCTGGTCAATGAACTGCTTCAGCTCTCTTAAGCGTGAAGTCATCGGCCTTAGTGTTTCAATCTTTTCACCGTCAACAATGACGTCAAAAACGATCATGCTGTAATCCACCTCCTTTACTTAAAATCAGTATAAGGGTGGATTGTTAATAGGAAATTAAATAACAATTAACAGCATGTAAATTATGAATTGGATTTCGTTGGTTTTGGTGGCTTATTGCGCTTTTCTTTAAATCGAGGGGCAACATAGTTGCGCTTGCGATCTCGATAAAAGGTCCAGCCTCCAATAAAACCTGCTCCAGCAGCAAACATAATCAATCCAAGGATGAACTTTCCCCATTCAAAGCTTGGACTCATCGCTTCATTGCCAAACATACTCCAATAATCAAATATAGAATCCTTCATTTTTAGGAAGCCAAAGCAGGCAATGATGCCAGGCACAACGAGAAGTATAATGGCGACTAATCGTTGGATCATTAATTTCATGAGTGAGCTCCTTCTGCAACCATTTTCATAAAAACAAACCATATCTCTCATCGTACCATAAATTGCCCTGCAAAGGTATACCTGTGCAAAGACGATGCAGGAAGTGATAAAAAGAGGTACAATAAGGAAATGAACGACTAACAGATGATAAAGTGAATAGTTGAACTTATAAATGGAGGGTTATCGTATGGCGATTCAAGTGGATGTTGCAATTTTAGGAGGAGGGCCTGGCGGGTATACCGCAGCGATTCGAGCGGCTCAACAGGGTAAATCAGTTGCCATTGTGGAGATGGATAAAGTTGGCGGTACTTGCTTGCATCGTGGCTGCATTCCGTCGAAGGCGCTGCTGCGCAGCTCAGAGGTGTATCGCACGATACTCGAATCTGCTAAGTATGGGATAGCTGTAGATCAGGTTTCGTTTGATTTTGGTGCAGTACAGCATACGAAGCTGGAAAAAGTCGAGCAGCTGCACAAAGGACTTCAAGGACTAATGAAGCGTTATGGCATTCAGATTATACACGGAAAAGGTCGCGTAATTGGGCCGTCTATTTTTTCTCCGCGCAGCGGAGCGCTAGCTGTCGAGCTTGCTGACGGTGAAACAGAATCTGTTGTAGGGCAGCAGCTCATTATCGCAACAGGATCTCGAACGAGAAGTGTTCCGGGATTAGAACCGGATGGACGCTTTATATTAAGCAGCGATCATGCCCTCGAGCTGGACAAGCTGCCTGAGAGCATGCTAATCGTTGGTGGGGGAGTAATAGGGGTAGAATGGGCGACATTGCTGCATGACTTCGGTGTGCAGGTCACGATTGTGGAACTGGGTGCGAGACTGCTCCCTGGAGAAGATGCTGAAATTTCACTAGAAATGACCAGGCAGCTAACTAAACGTGGTGTTCGAGTATTGACTGGAGTGGAGCTTGATGCAGCAAGCTATCAAACGGGACCGACTGGCTTTTCGATTTCAGCTAAGACAGCTGACGGAAGTGTGGTGCTAGAAGGCGAGCAAATGCTCGTATCAGTCGGGCGTATCGCGAACTGTGATGATATTGGGCTCGAAAACACCGATGTAAAGGTGAAGAACAATGTCATCGTTGTAAATGAATTTGGACAAACATCCGAGCCGCATATTTATGCAATTGGCGATGTCATTGGCGGAGTACAGCTTGCACACGCTGCTGCGCATGAAGGGCTTGTCGCTGTTGATCATATATGTGGAAAGGATATCTATCCAGTTGCGGCTCATCAGATTCCGCGCTGCATCTATTCCTATCCTGAGGTTGCATCTTATGGTTATACGGAAGCATCAGCAGTTGCAGCAGGTTATGAGATCAAAAAATCCAAGGTTCCATTTGCCGCAATTGGCAAAGCGATTGTATCGGGTCATCCAGAAGGCTTCGTGAAAGTTATTGCTGACAAAGCCACGGATGACATTCTGGGCGTACATATTATTGGCGAGCACGCAACGGAATTAATTAGCGAGGCTTCTCTTTCCGGCTGGCTAAATGCAGCACCGTGGGAGGTCGGAGCTATGGTTCATCCGCACCCTACGCTTTCAGAAGCTATTGCAGAAGCAATGATGGGTGTAAACGGTCGAACAATTTCATTATAAATGTCACATATTATTTTGTGCTCCTTAGGAGTATAATAGAAATAAGATGTGGTATTAGTACCAGGTTTTAATTTCTAGAAGAGGAGGAAGATAATATGTCATTATTGTCTTCGACAAGTCAACAAGCGAGGCATCAGCAGCTGGAACTGGGAGATGAAGCATTAGTTGCAATGTATACGCAAATGCTCACAGCAAGAATGTTTGATGAGCGAATGATGCTAATGCAGCGAGCAGGAAAAGTGAATTTTCATGTATCTGGTATTGGCCAAGAGGTCGCTCAGGTTGCAGCAGCCTTTGCACTCGACAGAGACAATGATTATTTTCTTCCTTATTATCGTGACTACGGCTTCGTGCTTTCTGTTGGCATGACACTTCGTGATTTATTTTTATCCGCTTTTGCTAAGGCAGAAGATCCTAATAGCGGCGGCAGACAAATGCCTGGGCATTTCGGAAGCAAGAAGCTTCGCATCGTTACCGGCTCAAGCCCTGTAACGACACAGGTTCCGCATGCTGTAGGCTTTGCGCTAGCGGCCAAGATGAAGCAAAAAAACTTCGTAAGCTTTGTAACATTTGGTGAAGGCTCTAGCAATCAGGGTGATTTTCATGAAGGATGCAACTTCGCTGCGGTACATAAATTGCCTGTTATATTAATGTGTGAGAATAATCAGTATGCAATCTCTGTACCTGTTCATAAGCAGGTAGCGGGAAAAATATCGGATCGTGCGTTAGGCTACGGCATGCATGGTGAGCGTGTCGATGGCAATGATGCATTGGAAGTTTATCGTGTCGTCAAGGAAGCTCGCGAGCGAGCGATACGTGGAGAAGGCCCTACGTTGATTGAAGCGATGATGTATCGAATCTCGCCGCATTCTACGTCAGATAATGATTTGGCTTATCGCACGAAAGAGGAAGTAGAGCATCATCGAGCACTCGATGGGCTGCCAAGGTTCAGAATGTATATTCAAGAGCTGGGCCTATGGGATGATGAGAAGGAACATGCTTTGCGCGAGGAAATTAAAAAGCAATTGGACGAAGCAAGCAGCTATGCCGATAAAGCGCCGTTTCCTACTCCAGAATCCGTACTTGATCATGTGTACGCAGATGCTCGCAAGGAGGAAAAATAATAATGCCAACGATAAGTTATATTGATGCGATCCGTTCTGCGATGAAGGAAGAGATGGAGCGGGACGACAACGTTTTTGTACTTGGCGAGGATGTTGGTGTAAAAGGCGGCGTGTTTACGACCACGAAGGGGCTGCATGAGCAGTTTGGAGAAATGCGGGCGCTGGATACGCCATTGTCAGAGTCTGCTATTGCTGGAGTTGCGATCGGTGCAGCTATGTATGGCATGCGTCCTATTGCTGAAATGCAATATTCGGACTTTATGTTCCCTGCAACAAACCAGATTATAAGTGAAGCAGCGAAAATTCGTTATCGCTCCAACAACGATTGGAACTGTCCTGTAGTCATTCGGGCGCCAATTGGCGGCGGTGTGTTTGGCGGATTGTACCATTCACAGTGTCCGGAATCGGTATTTTTCGGAACACCGGGTTTGAAAATTGTAGCGCCATACACACCGTATGATGCAAAGGGCCTGCTCAAGGCAGCAATTCGCGACGAGGATCCGGTACTGTATTTTGAAAATAAAAAAAGCTATCGCCTTGTTAGCGGCGAGGTGCCTGATGAAGATTACATCGTTGAAATCGGAAAGGCCAATGTGCTGCGCGAGGGCGATGATATAACCGTAATTGGCTACAGCCTGCCACTTCGTTTTATTGAACAGGCAGCTGAAGAGCTTGAAGAGGAAGGGATCAGCACACATATTCTTGATTTGCGGACGATCCAGCCGTTAGACAAGGAAGCGATTCTCGAAGCGGTAAGAAGAACTGGAAAAGTGCTTATCGTTCATGAAGACAATAAAACGGGTGGTGTAGGTGCTGAAGTAGCCGCTATTATAGCTGAAGAGCTGCTGTTCGAGCTTGATGCTCCAATTATGCGCTTATGCGGCCCTGATGTGCCTGCGATGCCAATCAATCCTCCAGGCGAGAAATTTTTCTTGCTGAATACTGAAAAAGTAAAGGCAGCCATGAAGCAACTGGCTGAATTCTAGTCGGCCTAAATCGTTAGGAGTTGATCGACCAATGAGTATCATTACTGAAATAAATTTGCCGCAGCTGGCTGAATCACAAGTTACAGCAACGATTGATCGTTGGCTGAAGCAGCCAGGCGACTGGGTAGACGTATATGAGCCAATATGTGAAATTAATACAGATAAAGTCAATGCAGAGATTCCTTCAACGGTAGCGGGACGAATTGCGAAAATTCTTATTGGTACAGGAGAGGAAGTGCCTGTAGGAACGACGATCTGCATTATTGAAAGTGAAAGCGATCAAGAGCAGCCATCAAGCTCTGAGCCGGAGCTATCGCAAGCTATTGATAAGAAAGCACCGACTGCTGCAGCGCCTGTACAGGACGGCTCGATGCGTCAGCGTTATTCTCCTGCTGTTCAGACGTTAGCGAGTCAGCACGGTGTATCACTGGAGAGCATTAAGGGAACGGGACTAGGCGGCCGTATTACTCGCAAGGATGTTTTAGCCTATGTTGCATCTGGCGCCAAGGAAATTCGTCAGCCAGACAAGTCAGCTGATGCGCATACGCTTCCTGTTCGTTCATCTGGCATACATCTATCAGAATCACCTCGGATTCCAAAAATTGAAATCGACAATTCGTATGAGCATGCTCGCGGCGAAACGTATATCGATGTTACGCCGATTCGCAATACAATTGCTCGTAATATGAGACAAAGCGTTAGCGAAATTCCTCATGCTTGGACGATGATCGAGGTAGATGTTACGAATCTTGTCATGCTGAGAAATAAATACAAGGATGAATTCAAGAAGCGTGAGGGTGTTAACCTAACCTATCTTGCTTTCCTAATTAAGTCTGTGGTGAATGCGATTCGTGATTTCCCGATTATGAATTCCGTATGGGCTGTGGACAAAATTATTGTAAAGCGCGATATTAATATTTCTCTTGCCGTTGGTACCGAGGATTCCGTTATGACGCCAGTCATTAAAAATGCAGATCATAAAAATGTTGCCGGAATTGCCAAGGAAATCGAAGAGCTCGCCCAAAAAACGCGTGAAGGCAAGCTGGCGCTTTCTGATATGCAGGGCGGCACCTTTACTGTAAACAACACGGGTTCATTTGGCTCAATCCTGTCGTACCCGATTATCAACTATCCGCAAGCGGCGATTTTAACGTTTGAATCGATTGTGAAAAAGCCAGTCGTAATCGACGATATGATTGCGGTTCGTTCCATGGCGAATATTTGCTTGTCTCTGGATCATCGAATATTGGATGGCGTTATTTGCGGCAGATTTTTGCAACGCGTGAAAGAAAATCTTGAAAGCTTTAATCTTGAGAGCTCAATCTACTAATGTATAGATTGAATTGAAGGAGCTGCGCATATGTTGGACTCAGATCAACATCTCACGCTCAAGCAGATGGATGCCCGTTATATCGGAATGATGGACTATAAGGAAGCCTGGGATTTGCAAAAAAAATATGTGGCGGAAATCGATAAGGGGGAGCGTTCTGAAACGCTGCTCCTTCTTCAGCATCCGCCAACATATACGCTAGGCTCAGACCGTCATCCAGAGCACCTGCTGCTTGACGAGGAACAGTTAAAACAAAAAGGCATTTCCGTTTATGACATTGATCGTGGTGGAGATATTACATACCATGGACCAGGACAGCTTGTAGGCTATCCGCTTATTTATCTTGATGCTGTCGGTCTGGATTTGCATGGGTATTTACGAAATGTGGAGGCCGTCATTATAGACTGGCTAGCGCAATATGGTATAAAAGGCACAAGAAAACCCGAATATACAGGGGTATGGGTTGGCGATGAAAAAATTACAGCAATAGGGGTTAAGTTTAACAAAGCGCGCCAGCGCAAAGGCTTTATTACGAGCCACGGCTTTGCCTTGAATATTAAGTCAGGCATTGCTTCAGAAGGGTTTAGTGGTATTGTTCCCTGCGGCATTCAGCAGTATGGTGTAACGTCCTTTAACGATGTAACGGGCTTGAACCTGTCTGTTGAGGATGCCGCCGTACAGCTAGCTCCATTATTCAAGCAGCGCTTTGGCTTTGCATAATAAAAGCTCCAACTTATAAGAAGAAGGAGCCAATGCCTGCAAATAAAGTCGTAAATAGAAGAGCCGCAGCTACGACAATTGCAACAACTTTAATAATTTTCTGCTGACGCATGATAGAGGTATCTCCTTTCAATATCTACGAATCTCTTGTATATCTCTATTGTATACGAAAAAGCAGGACGGAGGAAACAAAATGGTACAAGAAAAACGTTTAGTTCAACAATTTTTCGATCTTGTGACGGTTGATAGCGAGTCTGGCAATGAGGCTGAAATTAGCGAGGTGCTAAAAAAGCGTCTTGCTGAGCTGGGGCTTTCGGTGACGGAGGACAACGCTGCAGAAATTACAGGTCATGGTGCGAACAATATTTTCGCAGCACTTGAAGCAACGGAGGATGCGAAGAATCAGCCAACGATTCTGTTTACATGCCATATGGATACCGTCACTCCTGGAAACGGTATTAAGCCGCGTATTGATGAAGACGGATATATTCGTTCAGACGGTACAACGATACTTGGCAGCGACGATAAGGCGGGAATTGCAGCATTGTTCGAAGCGATTCAAGTTGCCAAAGAGAACAAGCTTTCTCATGCCAATATTCAAGTCGTAATTACAGTTGGCGAGGAATCCGGCCTGCTGGGCGCACGTGCAATTGACCCAAGCATGCTTACGGCATCTTATGGCTATGCTCTTGATTCTAACGGTGATATTGGAGACATTGCGGTAGCAGCACCTACACAAGCGCATATTGAAATTGAGATCTTCGGCAAATCTGCGCATGCTGGTGTAAGTCCTGAAAAAGGGATTAGCGCAATCCAGGTTGCTGCCAAAGCAGTTAGCGCGATGAAGCTGGGTCGTATTGATGAGGAAACAACAGCTAATATTGGACGCTTTGAAGGCGGCGGGCCAACGAATATCGTATGCGATTATGTCAAGTTAGTCGCAGAGGCGCGCAGTATTAGAGAAGATAAGCTGGAGGCGCAAGTCGCGAGCATGAAGCAGGCAGTGGAAGAAACGGTAGAGAGCTATCAGGCAAAAGCGGTATTCCAAAGCAATATTGTGTACCCTGCTTACCATCATCCAGACAGCAGTGCTGTTGTGCAGCTAGCTTGCAGAGCAATTCGAGCGCTTAATCTTGAGCCGCGCACCTTCCATTCTGGTGGTGGCAGCGATGCAAATGTGTTCAATGGCTTGGGCGTACCTACCGTTAATCTAGCGGTAGGCTATGAGCATATTCATACGACGAAGGAACAAATCAAAGTAGACAATCTGATTAAAACGTCTCAGCTTGTTGTTGAATTGCTGAAGCAATCGGCACAAGTTCAAGACTAACCGTTTGCCTTATTTAGCTCGGCAGAGCGATGTGTATATTCCGTTACGGTTGCTCTGCTGTCATTGCTTGCAAGCATCGCTTGCAGTGCCTTTTTAATGTCACTCGCTTTACCTGTAAGCATGAGCTGATTTGGCTTAATGATGCGCTTTATCATATTGATCACTCCCTCTTTTTGTACAGCGTATGATCGAGTGATTGACAATATGACTGCTTGTCTACATTGGAGGGAAAAACATGGGAAATCAAATATGGAATGAACCAACGCTTTCAACAGAAGAAATCTTTAAAGGAAAAGTCATTAATCTACAGGTGGATACGATTAAACTTCCAGATGGTAGAACTGCGACCAGAGAAATTGTTCGCCACCCAGGTGCTGCAGCCGTCATTGCATTACATGAAGGTAAGCTGGTCGTAGTTGAGCAGTATCGGAAGCCGCTTGAAAAAACACAAATTGAAATACCTGCTGGAAAGCTGGACCCGAATGAAGCGCCTGAGGTAGCGGCTGCTCGCGAGCTGGAAGAGGAAACCGGCTACGTCGCCAAGCAAATTAAACTGCTTCATGCGTTCTATACCTCTCCTGGCTTTGCAGACGAAAAGCTTTACGTATACTTTACTGATCAAGTGGAGCAAGGCACTCAGCATCTGGACGAGGATGAGGATGTCATTGTAAAGCTGATTACGCTAGAAGAAGCAGAACGTTATATCGCAAGCGGCGATATTAGCGATGCGAAAACGCTGCTTGCGGTATATACTTGGAAGCTCCTGCTGGCAACCGGCAAGCTGCAGTAGGCTGCTGCTTGCTTGCATATTCGTTTATGACGATGATCGGTTAACTGTGATCAAGCAGCAGCAGCTACACTCTGACCAGCCAAGAGACCTTGCGCCTACGCTCTGAAAGAGGATAACTTGTCATAAACTCTATCAATCTAGCATAAACGTAAAGAGAAGCTAGAATACAAGGAGCGATTGCGATGCAAGGTCAATGGAGCAAGTGGATCTATTTGGGAGTAGTGATGTTTGCTGGAGCGGTATGCGGCAGCATTTTTTTACAAGCACTGCCGACAATGCAGCAGGAGGAGCTAAATCAAGGGATCGTTCATTATGTTGCATGGCTGCAGCAGGCAGCTGCGCTTGATCGGACAGCACTATTTTGGGATACGTTTTTCAAACACTTGAAGTGGGCGTTTGCACTGATTATTCTTGGCATTTCCATGATCGGTGTTCCGTTTGTCGTGGTGTTGAATTTCTTGAAAGGCTTCTTGTTAGGAAGCTCGATTTATATGCTGACGCAAGCTTTTGGAAGCGAGGGAATATGGCTTAGCTTATTTACGATTGCGCCGCATAACATCTTTGTGCTGCCTGCGATGATCGTTTTAAGCTCTGCCGCGATCTCACTCGCCTCCTTTTTATTCAATAATCGAATTCGCAAGCACCAAGGTGTGCTCTCTCAGCAATTGCTTAGTTTTTCTACGATTGCGACTGCGATGATGCTGCTGCTAGCTGCAGCAAGCTTAATAGAGGTATATGTAACCCCTCTTCTGCTTGATTGGTATGCGTTCAAGAGCTAATTCTATAAAAAATGCACAGTGGTACGATAATGTTTGACTTATGAATCGAAAAGCTAATATAATGTAAGCATATTTTAGTAGGAGAGTAGGTAGGAGGACTGTAATGGAAGCCCAGATAGAAAAAATTAAACAGCAGCTTCAAGCACAGGGCTACAAGTTAACTCCGCAGCGTGAGGCGACTCTACGTATCTTGCTTGAAAACGAGGAGGATCACCTAAGCGCAGAAGATGTTTTCCTGCTTGTTAAGGAAATTGCTCCTGAAATTGGCTTAGCGACCGTTTATCGTACGTTGGAATTGTTAACCGATCTACATATTGTAGAAAAACTTAATTTTGGTGACGGGGTTGCCCGTTACGACTTGAGAGGCGACAGCAATCACCACCATCATCATCATTTAATATGTGTGCAGTGCGGCATCGTAAGTGAAATTAAAGAGGATTGGCTGCTTCCGCTTGAACAACGCTTACAAGAACAATTTGGCTTTGAAACGGTTGATCACCGCCTTGACTTTCACGGCGTATGTAAAAACTGCCAATCTCAAAATGATCAGACAAAATAGAAGGTCCTGCATTTCCAAACTTGGGATTTGCAGGCCTTTTTTTCTTCTGATCGTGCCTGTACATCATAAATGAACAGAAATTATCATAAGGTCTAGTGAGCAGATTTCTAAAGGAGGCTTGCAATGACAATGATGAAGGAAATGGGGCAACGGTTTCTGTTTTTTATATTGTTTGTGCTGCTTGTCATTATCGTAACGACAGCCTATGATTGGGTGCAGGGGTTATTCAGCTTCGGTTCGCCTTACGATGCCCCAAGCGGGGACGCAGTTAAAGTATTCTCCATGACCAATGAGATCGAGCAATACAGCATTCCTGATCGCCTGCTATGGTTTTTTCGGTATGGCGAATAGGAATTGGGAAATGATACACTAAGTAGGTAGAAAGGAGTGAGCGGATGCACGAGCAATTTCATCAATATCTTAAGGTGCTAAAGCATGAACGAAAGCTATCACTAAATTCCTTTCAATCCTATGAACGAGACTTAATGAAATTCGTCGCTTACTTGGAGGATCAGGGCGTATCCGAGTGGAGCAGTGTACATAAGCATCATGTTATGAAGTATGTGAATCTTCTAAAGCAAGCAGAATTAAAGCCGGCTACGATTGCAAGACATATCGTTTCGATTCGAGCACTGTTTCACTTTTTGCTGCTGGAGGATGTCATTGTATTCGATCCAACGATTTATATTGAAGCGCCACGGCAGCAGAAGCAGCAGCCGAAAACGATTACGCAGGAAACGACAACTGCCTTGCTTCAAGCGCCAGATATAACGAAAGCAAGTGGAAAGCGCGATAAGGCTATGCTGGAGCTGCTCTACGCTACAGGTATTCGCGTATCTGAGCTGGTTTCGCTAAATGTCGAGCATGTACATCTGTCATTAGGCTTTGTTCAATGCATCAGTCCTAGCGGCAAAGAACGCTTTGTCCCGTTTGGCAGCTATGCCAAGGAGGCGCTTCAAGCCTATATGGAATCAGCACGAGCCGAGCTTGTGACAGAGCGAACGAAGCCTGAGGTACTGTTTCTCAATCATCTTGGTTCTCGCATGACACGCCAAGGCTTTTGGAAGCTGTTGAAAAAATATGGACAGGCGGCAGGGATTGAGGAAGACATTAATCCTCATATGCTAAGACACTCCGTTGCGGCGCATTTATTGCAAAATGGCGCCGATGTGCATGTCGTACAGGAGCTGCTTGGCCATGCCGATATTGTATCGACTATGAAATATGCTGCACTAGCCAATAGTGGAGTAAAGGATGTGTACCGTAGTACACATCCGCGCGCCTGATTGGCTACACCATGACAAACAAGGAGTGAGAGCTCGATGAAATTTGAACGAATTGCTGTTATTGTATTGGACAGTGTCGGTATTGGCGAGTTGCCTGATGCAGCTCAGTTTGGCGATGCAGGCAGTCATACACTCGGACATATAGCTAGAGAATATGAGATGAAGCTGCCTCATTTGCGTTCGCTTGGTCTTGATCGGATTGCACCGATTGATCAATGGCAGCCTGATACAAGGGTGAACGCCAATGCCTATTATGGCAAGATGGCAGAAGTTTCTGCCGGTAAAGATACAATGACCGGTCACTGGGAGTTGATGGGACTTCGCATTGACAAGCCATTTCAGACGTTCCCAGAAGGGTTTCCAGATGAGCTTATTCAACTATTCGAGTCGCGTACAGGTCGAAAGGTGCTTGGCAATAAGCCAGCCAGCGGCACGGAAATTTTAGATGAGCTGGGTGAGGAGCAGATGAAAACGGGCGCCTGGATCGTATATACAAGTGCTGATAGCGTACTCCAGATAGCTGCTCATGAAGAGATTATTCCGCTGGACGAGTTGTACAAGGCTTGCGAGATTGCTCGTGAATTGACGATGGAAGAACGCTTTTTCGTTGGACGAGTTATTGCTCGTCCGTATGTTGGACAGCCTGGCAGCTTTACTCGTACACCGAATCGACATGATTATGCGGTGAAGCCGCCACAACCGACTGTATTGAATGCTCTTCAGGAAGCGGGACTGGAGACGATTTCTGTAGGAAAAATTAATGATATTTTCGACAGTGAGGGGATCAATCAGTCCAATCCAACTAAAAGCAATGCAGATGGCATTCAGAAAACAATCGATTTGCTTGGTACTGAATTTAAGGGACTATTGTTTACTAATCTTGTCGATTTTGATTCGCTTTACGGTCATCGTCGTGATCCAATCGGCTACGGCAAGGCGTTAGAGCAATTTGATGAAGCTGTTCCAGCTTTGCTTGAGAGAATTGGCGAAAAGGATTTATTGATGATTACCGCTGATCATGGCAATGATCCGACACATCCAGGGACGGATCATACGCGTGAGTATGTGCCTATTCTCGTTTACAGCCCAAGATTCAACTCTCCAGCGAAGCTTGCAACAAGAACAACCTTTGCAGATGTAGGGGCTACAATAGCCGACAATTTTAAAGTAACTGCCCCGCCTAATGGGACAAGCTTTTTGAAGCTGCTCATTTAAGCAGCAAAGAGCCGAGCCAATTATGATAATACACGCGTTATGAAGGGAGAAATCAGTATGCAGCTTACGATGTCACAGCAGATTAAAGAAGCAGCACAATTTATTGAAGGAAAAATGAACAGAAAACCCGAGATTGGTCTAATCTTAGGATCAGGTCTCGGAATATTGGGTGACCATATTGAGCAATCAACAATTATTCCATATGAACAAATTCCGCATTTCCCGGTTTCAACGGTGGAGGGACATGCTGGCGACCTCGTAATCGGCAAGCTGTCAGGACGCGATGTCGTTCTGATGAAAGGGCGCTTCCATATGTATGAGGGCTATTCGCCTGAAATTACAGCATTTCCAGTGCGTGTCATGAAGGCGCTAGGGGTATCTTCACTTGTCGTTACAAATGCGGCAGGCGGCATTAACGAGCAATTTGCTGCCGGAAACTTAATGCTGATCTCAGATCATTTGAACCTAACAGGTAAAAATCCGTTGATTGGGCCTCATGATGGTGAACTGGGCGTACGTTTTCCAGATATGTCGGAAGCCTATAGCAAACGTCTTCGTGCAGTGGCTAAGGGAGTCGCTGCAGAAAAAGGAATTGAGCTGGCTGAAGGTGTGTACGCTGGCTTGCTAGGTCCTTCGTATGAAACGCCTGCCGAGATTCGCATGCTGCGCGTTCTGGGTGCTGATGCGGTAGGGATGTCGACAGTATCTGAGGTAATTGCGGCTCGACATAGCGGCATTGAAGTTGTCGGAATATCATGCATAAGCAATATGGCCGCAGGTATTTTGGATCAGCCCTTGTCGCATGAAGAAGTGATGGAAACGACAGATCGGGTTAAATCGCAATTTTTAGAGCTTGTAACGTCATTAATCGCCAAAATATAAGATTTGTGTCACAGAATGTTCACAATTCAGGTGCCCAAATGTGACAACCTTCGAATCCGAATCCGTCGTATAATGTCCTTAATCTAGTGTGTTTTATTTTGATAGGTGAGGATGGTTATGGAAGGAAATGGATAGTCAACTGAATAAGAAGATTGAAATGTTACGTAAGCAAATGGAGATGACAGCAGCGCAGAAAGGAAGCTTGTTGCACAAGGACGTCATTGCGATTAGCCAGTTACTGGACGAGCATGTGCTAAGAGCACAAAATATGAAGAAGAAAGTTCCTGTGTTAGAATTTGCGCTGTAAGCCTTCACCTAATCATTCATAAGCACAAACTGGAGGAAACGATGAGAGCCGTAGATTTCATTCAACATAAGCGCGATGGGAAAGAACATTCCGCTCAGGAAATCGGGGAGTGGATTGAGCAATATTGCAAAGGTGAAATTCCTGACTATCAGATGTCAGCTTGGACAATGGCCGTATATTTCAATGGCATGACTGCCAAGGAAGTGGCTGCTCTAACGCTGGCGATGGCAAGATCAGGAGATCAGGTCGATTTATCTGCGATCCAAGGAATTAAAGTAGACAAGCATTCGACTGGTGGTGTCGGTGATAAAACAAGTCTTATAATCGCTCCAATTGTTGCAGCAGTTGGGGTACCTGTAGCTAAAATGTCAGGACGCGGGCTCGGACATACAGGCGGTACGATTGATAAGCTTGAATCGATCCAAGGATTTCATACTGAGCTGTCTCAGAAGCAATTTGTCGAGCAAGTGAATTCAATTGGGGTCTCCCTTATTGGTCAGAGCGGGGATTTAGCTCCTGCGGATAAGCAGCTGTACGCACTGCGTGACGTTACAGCTACAGTAGAATCGATTCCTCTCATTTCCAGCTCTATTATGAGCAAGAAAATCGCAGCTGGCGCAGATGCAATCGTGCTTGATGTGAAAACAGGAAATGGTGCATTTATGAAGACGCTTGACGACAGCATTAAGCTGGCTCAGGCTATGGTTACTATTGGATCAGAGACAGGTAGGGAAACGGCTGCCATCATCAGTGATATGGACCAGCCGCTTGGTTATGCAATTGGCAACGCGCTCGAGGTTGCCGAGGTGATCGATACGTTGAAGGGGAATGGACCAGCTGATCTGACTGAGCTATGCCTTTCGCTTGCGGCACAGCTTGTTTTGCTTGGCAAAAAGGCAACGGATGCAAGCAATGCGCGCCAGTTGGTGGAAGAAGCATTACAGAATGGCGCTGCTCTAAACAAGCTCCGTCAGCTTATTGAAGCTCAAGGTGGAGATGGCAGCGTTATCGAGGATCCTAAACGCCTTCCGCAAGCATTGTACACCTATGAGATAACGAGCACAGAGCATGGATACGTATCGGCCATTGGGGCTGAGAAGCTTGGACTTGCAGCTATGAAGCTTGGTGCAGGACGGCAGACTAAGGATGAGAAGATCGATCATGCCGTTGGGATCGTATTAAGGAAAAAAGTAGGCGATCAAGTAAGCAAGGGAGAAGTGCTTGCAACCTTGTATGTGAATACAAAGGTAACAGACGAACATGAAACCGTTAAAATGGTGAATGACGCATACACAATATCTGAAGTACAGCCGCACCAAAGACCATTACTGCAAGCGATTGTAACCAAGCAAGGCATTCAGATGCTGTAATCAAAGTATTGATGATGATTGATTTGAATTGAAACAACTAGTGAGAAGAATGGATAAAGAGCTTATCGTGGGATTTATTTTGCGAATAGGCTCTTTTTTTGTTTCCTTAATCTATACGTTTGACCCAAACAATGGAATAAAAGCGGAACCATCCGTTAATAATGAATAGGTAAGTGAGACGATTCATTAAGTTGACGCATCTCGTCACCATTAATAGGAGGGACATTAGTTGAAGAAATTTACGGTTTCGATGCTAGTCATCAGTATGTTGCTCATGAATCTAGCTGTTGTTGTACATGCGAATGAGGCGGATACGGTAATGGAGGCAGCTGCGATTGAAAGCCAGCCTAACTCAGCACCGGCACTGGCTCCAAATGCTTTATCTGCAGTTGTTATCGATGCGGAAAGCGGGACGGTTATTTTTGAAAAAAACAGTCATCAGAAGCTTCCGCCAGCTAGTATTACAAAAATTATGACGATGCTGCTAGTTATGGAAGCAGTGGATCAAGGAAAGCTTAAGCTGACGGATATGGTTTCAACAAGTGAACGAGCAGCTTCAATGGGCGGCTCACAAATTTTCCTAGAAGTTGGCGAACAGATGACGGTCGAGGACATGCTTAAAGGTGTTGCAATGGCATCAGGCAACGATGCTTCTGTTGCGCTTGCAGAGAAAATTGCAGGCACAGAGGAGCAATTTGTCGCGATGATGAATGAGCGCGCCAAACAGTTAGGCATGAAAAACACGCATTTTATGAACTCCAACGGATTGCCTGTAGAGAATCACTACTCTAGTGCTTATGATATTGCGCTGCTTTCAAAAGAGTTGATGAAGTACGAGTTGATTCGCTCCTTTACAGGAAAATACCAGGATTATTTGCGTAAAGATTCTGAAAAACCGTTCTGGCTTGTTAACACAAACAAGCTGGTTCGATTCTATGATGGCGCTGACGGCATTAAAACGGGCTATACAAGTGAAGCCAAGTTTTGCTTGTCTGCATCCGCAATGCGTGACGGCATGAGAGTGATTGCGGTTGTAATGGGAGCTCCATCTACAAAGGTTCGTAATGCAGAGGTTTCGCAATTGCTCGATTATTCCTTCGCCCAATACATGAACTACCCAATCATTAAAAAGGGAGACGTAATTGGAACGCTGGAAATTGAAAAGGGCATGGAAAGCAAGGTGGACATTGTTGCGCCGCAAAACTTTACGATTCTTGTAAAGCGTGGCAGCAATACTGAGCAAATCCACTACGTACTAGATATGGATGAGTCGATGCGGGCACCAATTGTAGAAGGACAGCCAATAGGCAAGCTAATGGTGTATCAGGGCGAAGCATTAGTAAAGGAATACGAACTGCTTGCACCAAGCACCATTGAACGAAGCAGTTGGTGGAAGCTGCTGAAACGATCGACAAAAAGTTTGTTCCATTAGGTTTTATTGGCGCATTTCTTCTAGTTTTGTCAGCAGGCAGGAATAGGAAGGCGTTCTGTTGAAACATACTCTATCACTATTACAGCAATTGTGTTGACATCAATCAAACAATGAGGAGCTGAACGAGACGTGAGTGTGGTAGCGAATATTGAACGCATTCAGAACGCAATTATTGTCCGCCTGCATGGTGAGCTGGACCATCACAGTGCTGATCGTGTGCGCAGCCTGATCGAGGAAGCGATGATGAAGGATAGTGTGAAGCATTTAGTTATGGATTTGCACTACTTGTCCTTTATGGATAGCTCAGGCATAGGGGTCATTTTAGGTCGTTACAAGCAGGTTAAGGCAAAGGGCGGTAAGCTGATTATATGTAATGTGAATCGTTCCGTGAATAAGCTGCTTGAACTATCTGGCCTATTCAAAATTATTGAATTGCATGACGATGAAAACAGTGCGCTTTCAAGCCTGGAGGTGGTATCATGAGCGTCCCTAATAAATTTTCAATGAAGTTTAGCGCTCAATCCTGCAATGAAGCATTTGCTAGGATGGTTGTTGCTAGCTTTGCAGCTTCTCTCGATCCAACGATTGAAGAATTGGAAGAGATGAAAACGGCAGTTTCTGAAGCTGTTACAAACTGCATCATTCATGCTTATCACAGTGATGCAACGAAGGAAATTCAGATGAATGGTATAGCTGAGGATGGCAAGCTCACGATTGAAATTATCGATGAGGGTGCAGGCATTGAAGATACAGAGCTTGCACGCACGCCACTGTTCACCACGAAGCCGGATGAAGAGCGCTCCGGCATGGGCTTTACGATTATGGAAAACTTTATGGATCATTTTGAATTAGTCAGTACAGTTGGCGGTGGAACAAAACTAACGATGATGAAGCGCATTGCATCAAAAAAAGCGCTCTTTAACTAGGGCATAGGGGTTGAACCTCATGAATGTGGATATAAAACAATCAGCCCAGCCGTTTTTGGATGACGTTGAAGTGAAGCGTCTTATTGCGTTATCACAGGCAGGAGATATGAGTGCGCGCGATCGCTTGGTAAATTCGAACGTCAGACTCGTATGGTCAGTCGTTCAACGCTTCATGAATCGCGGCTATGAGCCTGAGGATCTGTTTCAAATCGGCTGTATCGGGCTATTGAAATCTGTGGATAAATTCGATTTAAGCTATGACGTTAAGTTTTCTACTTATGCTGTACCGATGATCATCGGTGAAATTCAACGCTTTCTTCGGGACGACGGAACGATAAAGGTTAGCCGCTCCTTGAAGGAAATGGCTAACAAGGTCCGCAAAATGAAGGATGAGCTATCTAAGACGATGGGAAGGCTCCCAACGATCTCGGAAGTAGCAGAGCGATTAGGCATAACCCCAGAGGATGTCATCTTCGCACAGGAGGCTAATAAGCCGCCTACATCCATTCACGAGACAGTGTTTGAAAACGATGGTGATCCGATAACGCTAATGGATCAAATCGCTGATGAATCGCAGGAAAACTGGTTCGATAAAATGGCGCTTGCTGAAGCAATAGAAGGCTTAAGCGAGCGGGAGCGCACCATCGTATATTTGCGTTATTATCGAGACAAAACTCAATCTGAGGTCGCAAGTCGTCTTGGAATCTCGCAGGTTCAGGTTTCTCGTCTTGAGAAAAAAATATTAAAGCTAATAAAAGATCAGATCGCCTTATAGGTGGTCTGATCTTTTATTTTGCAGCAAAAACGAAGAAGGATAAAATGAGAAGATTTGCTCATACTAACCAAGAGTAACTAGATGTGAGGGGGTATGTCATATGGCGGGTTCGTCGACCTCTGTCTATCTGCGTCTAAAAAAGCGCATCAGCATTAGCAAAAAGCAAACGGTCAAGCTCCAGGATGCTGCACATGTTCTTGCAGATGATAAAGAGCTGGAAAATCAGGTTAAACAAATTGTGCTGTATCAGCACAAGGAGCATGATGGCAATCGGGTCGTCGTTGACCTGCTGCAAATTATTGAGATGCTAAAGCGAAAATGGCCTGACATTCAAATCGAAGTGTATGGTGACCCGCAAATCCTTGTCATGATCTCTGAAAGAGGAAGCAAGCCTCATTATGTGCTGCTTGTAATAAGCTGGCTGCTGTTGTTTTGCGGTTCAGGATTGGCGCTGATGAATTTTCATGCAGATGTGAATATGAAGGATACCCATATTCGAATTGTCGAGCTGATAACTGGCGAACATGTTGACCATCCATTATGGTTTCAGGTTCCGTACGCCATAGGTGTAGGCATTGGCATGGTTTTGTTTTTCAATCATATTTTCAAGAAGAAATTTAACGAAGAACCAAATCCGCTAGAAGTAGAGATGTTCATGTATCAAGAAAACGTAAATACATACGTGATCGCGGAAGAAATTCGAAATCGAGGAAAGCGGGAAGCGAACAAATTGGGAGAGGAAGGCTATGATTAACGCAGCACTCGTTGCAGTGATCGTATTTTTGGCGCTTGCAGGCGGAATTGTAGTAGGTACAAGCTTTGTAGCGCTGCTCGTTATTTTTGATCTCATCCCAAGGCTTGCCCAGCTTTCGAATGCCTATCATTTGTCTCATTGGTTTGAAGCCGCATTAATTAGCGGCGCGCTTTATTTTACAGTTGCGGATATGTTTGATATCACAATCAAGCTTCCATTCGTAGCCAGCAATATCATTTCTGGACTATTTAACGGTATGTTTGTAGGCATGCTTGCAGCGGCGTTGACCGAAGTTATGAATGTGCTGCCGATTTTGGCGAAACGATTAAAGCTTTCTCAAGCCATGGTCGCATTAATGATGGCTATGGTGCTTGGAAAAGTAACCGGCGCTTTAATCGATTGGCTGATATTTCAGTGGTAATTTTGTATTCTAGTGAGGTGTTTTCGAATGAAAGATCAAGATCATCAATCTACTAATCAAGGCAATCAGCAGTCCTATCATCCTTCTCAACTACCACCACATTTGAAAGAGGAGCAGGATGCCAGTCAAGCTGGATACCGAAACATTGTAGATTATGGAGTATGGCTGTCTCCCCAGCAAAATGAGCATCAAAGCCCAGGCGGTGAAGGCGGTCAGCTGAAGGATGAACAAAAGGATCAGATTCAGACGGCGCCACTTGAGCCGATCCCTACTAGCTTGGATGAGGTTCTTGTTCGATTGGAAACGGAGCTGGGATATAAGAAGAGCTTCGATGTAGCTGTACGTGAGATGACGATTGGCAGAACGAAAATTGCGATGCTCACGATGAGCGGCTTGGTCAGCTCAGATTTAGTGATGGAGATATTAAAGAGACTCACCTTTCTTCAAACTCAGGAGGTTGGTAGAGAGGCTCTTGAAAGCTTCTTTACGTACTATATTCCTTCTGCTCAGACACGTAAAGAAGAAGATTGGAATCTCGTTCTCGCTTCTGTATTAGGAGGAGAGGGCGCGCTTTTTGTAGATGGCGAAAGCGAAGCCATCATCATTGATGTCCGGAATTTCCCGGCGCGCGGACTGGATGAGCCGTCGATTGAAAAGGTTGTTCGAGGTGCAAGGGATGGCTTTAATGAAACGTTAATGGTCAATATCTCACTTGTTCGTCGTCGCTTGAAGGATCCTATGCTTCGCTATGAAATGCTACGTGTTGGAGCGAGAACAAAAACGGATGTCTGTATCGCTTACATTGAAGATATTGTAGACAAGCAGCTGCTTCAGGAAGTTAAGCGAAAAATTGAGATGATCAAAATCGACGGCCTTCCGCTAGCAGATAAGCAGCTGGAGGAAGCTACGATTAAGCGTGGCTGGAATCCATTCCCGCTTGTCCGATATTCCGAGCGTCCAGATACGGTATCTTCTCATTTACTAGAAGGGGCGATCGCTATTTTCGTGGATACGTCTCCGAGTGTCATGACGCTGCCAACTACTTACGCAGATCTTATGCAGCATGCGGAGGAAAATCGTCAGACACCACTGGTTGGTACGTATCTAAGGTGGGTTCGTTTTATAGGAATACTAGGCTCGCTATTGCTGCTTCCACTATGGATGCTTTTTGTTCAGTATCCAGAGTATCGCCCAGAATTTTTAGCGTTTTTAGGTCCAAAGGAGACAGGTGCGCTGCCATTGATTTTGCAGTTTATCCTTGCCGAAATCGGGATAGATCTTATGCGGATGGCCTCGGTGCATACGCCAACCTCGCTTGCTACCGCCATGTCGCTCGTTGCAGCCATATTAATTGGGGATATTGCCGTGCAGACGGGTATTTTTGTTAATGAGGTCATTCTCTATATTGCGATTGCAGCGGTTGGTATGTTTGCAACGCCGAGTTATGAGCTCGGATTGGCCAATCGAATTGTTCGATTAATTTTGATATGCACAGTTGCGCTTTTTGGCTTGGCGGGGCTTATTATACCGTTGACGCTGATCACGATTATTCTTGCAATGGAACGTTCAGTTAATCGTCCGTATCTGTGGCCGTTTATTCCATTTGACCTTAAATCGGTATTAACGGTTTTCATTCGCAAGCCAGTGTTGTATAATCGTACTCGTCCAAATATTATGAAGCCACAACAATCCGATCGCATGCCGACGGATGACAGTAACTAAAATAATACAAACTTAATGTTAAAATATCCATTTCAACAGTTGTGTTTTTTAAGGTATACTGTGAGAAATGATAAAAATGGGTCTATCTCTATGGATAGAGGAAAGCTGAGGGGAAATATGTATTTACATGGTACAAGTAAAATAAATAATAGTGGTCACCTTGAAATTGGGGGAGTAGATGTTGTCGATTTGGCAGAAAAATTCGGCACGCCTCTATACATTGTTGATGAAGCACTCGTTCGTCAACGTGCTCGCGAATACGTGCAAGCCTTCAATGAAACTGGCTTGAAATTCCAGGTTGCCTACGCAAGCAAAGCGTTCTCGGTAAAAGCGATGTGCGTACTTGCAGAACAAGAAAACCTATCGCTTGATGTCGTTTCAGACGGCGAGCTATATACAGCGATTCAAGCTGGCTTCCCGGCTGAACGCATACATTTCCATGGCAACAACAAAACAGTTGAAGAAATCAACATGGCGCTTGAAGTTGGCATTGGCTGCTTCGTAGTGGACAACTTTATTGAGCTTCATATGCTGAATGATCTTGCTGCCAAGAAGGACAAGGTTGTTAACGTATTGCTTCGCATCACGCCAGGCGTTGAGGCGCATACTCATGATTATATTTCAACGGGTCAACAGGATTCCAAATTTGGATTTGACCTTGGCAATGGTTCAGCTCGTGAAGCCGTTATTCAAGCAAATGAGCTTCCACAGATTAATCTTCTAGGGGTTCATTCTCATATTGGTTCGCAAATTTTCGAAGTAGAAGGCTTCCGCATGGCGGTTGAAAAAGTGACGCAATTCGCTGTTGCTGTACGCGATGAATTCGGTATTCTGTTTACTGTTATCAACGTAGGTGGCGGTTTTGGTATTCGTTATACAGAAGAGGATGCTCCGCTTCCAATTTCACAATATGTTCACGCGATTGCCGATGCAATCAAAACGAACTTTACGGCTGCTGATTATGCTTGGCCTGAAATTTGGGTAGAGCCAGGCCGCAGTATGGTTGGAGATGCAGGTACGACGCTGTATACAGTTGGTACAAGCAAAAACATTCCGAACGTACGCAAATACTTGGCGGTAGATGGCGGTATGACTGACAATCCGCGTCCGGCGCTGTATCAATCCAAATACGAAGCGATTTTGGCTAACCGTGCCAATGAAGAAGCGACAGAGGTTGTATCTATCGCGGGTAAATGCTGTGAAAGCGGCGATATGCTTATTTGGGATTTGAATCTTCCTGAAGCGAACAGTGGTGACTTGCTGGCTGTATTCTGTACAGGTGCATACAACTATGCAATGGCGAGCAACTACAACCGTATTCGTCGTCCAGCTGTTGTATTCGTGAAGGACGGTCAAGCAGACCTTGTTGTTGAGCGTGAATCTCTAGATGATATCGTGTGCAATGACGTTATTCCTGCTCGTCTTCAAAAATCTTCACTTGCGAAATAAGCCGTAAATTGGTAACGTTAAGTTATCTTGAAGTAGAAAGGTGATGTCATTCATGGCAAAACAAGCAAAAATTAAACTAGCTACAGGCGGCGAAGTGGTTCTTGATCTATTCGATAACGATGCACCGAATACTGTTGCGAATTTTGAAAAGCTTGCGAACAGCGGCTTTTATAACGGTTTGATCTTCCACCGTGTAATTCCGGGATTTGTTGCACAAGGCGGCTGTCCGGAAGGAAGAGGTACTGGCGGTCCAGGCTACACGATCGATTGTGAAATCAATCCTAACAAGCATGAGCGTGGTACACTGGCTATGGCCCATGCAGGTCGCAATACGGGCGGCAGTCAGTTCTATATTTGCTATCAGGCACAACCACATTTGGATGGCCAGCACACTGTTTTCGGTAAAGTTGTGAAGGGCATGGAGTTTGTTGATGCACTTTCCAACGGATCGCAAATGGAAACAGTTGAAGTTTACGAAGCTTAATGGTAAAGTAATATCAATCAAATAAGAGGTACTCCTTCGGGGTCGGGTGAAAGTCCCAACCGGCGGTGATCGTCAGAAGAATCCTGTGGATTCTTCTGATGTAAGTCCGTGACCCGTCATATGAGGTTTGTATGGCGGCTGATCTAGTGGAAATCTAGAACCGACAGTAAAGTCTGGATGGGAGAAGGAGAAATTTTCGGCGTAGCCAGCTTTCTATGCTTATTCGTCATAGAATACGTTGTTGGCTAAGCTTATTTCGCGCATTTATTGTGCGTAATTTCACAATGCACAGATTAACTATCTGTATGCATAGTTTTTGCATACAATCGTTATATTCGTGTCGGAAATTTTTCGATTCTATCACCCCCCGAATGGCAGTACGCCGTTTTGGGGGTTTTTTGTTGTGATTGACATCATCAATGATGAATATTTCATGGATTTAGCAATTTCAATGGCGAGTAAAGCGATGGGGCAAACCGGAATTAATCCTGTTGTTGGCTGCGTCATTACGAATGAAGGCAGTATCGTTGGGATGGGCGCACATTTACGCAGAGGCGAAGGGCATGCAGAGGTCCAAGCCATTCACATGGCAGGCCAGCGAGCATTTGGCGGAGTTGCCTATGTGACGCTGGAGCCATGCAGCCACTATGGAAAAACCCCACCTTGTGCAGAATTGCTCATTCATAGCGGGATTAAGAAAGTGGTAGTTGCAACACTAGATCCTAATCCACTTGTTGCAGGCAGCGGCATTCGACTGCTGGAGCAAGCGGGAATTGATGTCGTAGTTGGCGTGCTTGAGGAGAAAGCTCGCAAGCTAAATGAGAAGTTTAATTATTATATTACGACGCGCAGGCCCTTCGTGACGCTAAAATCTGCTGCGACGCTTGATGGAAAGCTGGCTACGAAATCAGGCAGCTCGCAATGGATTAGCGGGCCGACAGCACGTGCTGAGGTTCATACGCTGCGGCATCAGCATGAAGCGATTATGATTGGCGTGAACACCTTACTAAAGGACAATCCATCCTTGACGACAAGACTGGATGTTGCCGCAAAACAGCCAATTCCGATCATCGTTGATGCGCAGCTACGTACTCCTGTTCATTCCAAGGTTGTGGAGCAAAGTGGTGCTCGCGTCATTATTGTGACCACCGAGGCTGCTTCTGAAGAGAAGGCCGAGCAATTGCGACAGCATGGTGTTATGATCGTACGCTGCGGCAGCGGGAAGCAGGTTGATTTACATCAGGCTATGCAATGGCTGGGAGAGCATGAGATCAGCTCCATCCTGCTGGAAGGCGGCGGCAAGCTGAATGGTGCAATGCTGGAGGCTGGTTTGATTCAGAAGATGATTTTGTATTACGGCATGAAAATTGTTGGAGGCAGCAGCTCGCCTGCACTATTCGAAATGGGGGGCGTCGAGCTCATGCAGGATGCTTATGAGCTTGAAAGTGTAGAAGTAGAGCTCGTTGGTGAAGATATTCGTATAATCGGCTATCCTAAGCGACAAGACGATTAGATAGCTGGTGCAAGAGGGGGGAAATGATGTTTACGGGATTAGTTGAGGAAATAGGACAGCTGCAGCATGTAACAAGCAGAGGCGAGGCGATGGTTCTAACAGTCCGTGCAGGTAAGGTGCTGAGTGATGTAAAGCTTGGTGATAGCATTGCTGTCAATGGTGTCTGTCTTACAGTTACAGGCTTCAATGCGAGCAGTTTTTCGGCTGATGTCATGCCGGAGACCTATCGAAAAACGTCATTGTCTGCCTTGCGAATTGGAACGAAGGTCAATCTTGAACGTGCGATGCAAGCGGGAGCAAGGTTTGGCGGACATATTGTGCAAGGACATGTAGACGGGTTGGCGCTTATAACGGCTACGTATGAGGATAGCAATGCTGTTGTTTACGATCTGAAGCTGCAGGAGGAACAGGCGTTGCGCTACATCATACCGAAAGGCTCGATTACGATTGATGGCATCAGCTTAACCGTTGTTCGTGTAGAAGGCTCAACCGTAACCGTGTCAATTATTCCACATACGCTTGCCGAAACGGCACTGCAATACCGCAAGCCTGGTGATGTCGTTAATATCGAATGCGATATTATTGGCAAATATGTCGAGCATCTAATGGGCTTTCAAGCTCCAGCAAGGTCAGCTGCGCATGCAGGGTCGAAAACGAGTATCACAACATCTTATTTGCAGGAGCATGGCTTTTTATAAGCAAAGGAGGAAGCAGCATGAGTGAAAACAACGAGCAATATATATTCCACCAGATTGAAGAGGCTATCGAAGATTTGAAGCAAGGCAAAGTGATTATCGTTGTTGATGATGAAGATCGGGAAAATGAAGGTGATTTGGTTGCGCTGGCACAATATACAACCGCAGACACTATTAATTTTATGATTAAGGAAGGTCGGGGACTAGTATGTGCGCCAATTACTGAGGAGCGAGCTGAACAGCTTGAGCTTCCACCGATGGTTAACCACAATACCGATTATCATGGTACAGCTTTTACGGTCTCGGTTGATCATCATACGACGACAACAGGCATTTCTGCATACGAGCGAGCGTTAACGGTCCAGCAGCTTATTGCAGACGATGCTGAGTCAGGGCATTTTCGCAGGCCCGGTCATGTATTCCCGTTAATTGCAAAAAAAGGCGGAGTACTGCAACGTGCTGGTCATACAGAGGCGGCTATTGATTTGGCAATAATGGCTGGCGCCAAGCCAGCTGGTGTTATATGCGAAATTATTAAAGAAGACGGAACGATGGCGCGCATGGATGATTTGATGGCATTTCGCGCCAAGCACGACCTTAAGCTGATCACCATAAAAGATCTAATCGCGTATCGCAGCCGCAAGGAAAAACTGGTAACTCGTGAGGTTTCTTGCAAACTGCCTACTGACTATGGAGAGTTTCAAATCGTAGCATATACGAATGCAATAGACGGCAAGGAGCATGTCGCAATTGTCAAAGGTGAGATAAATTCTGAGCAGCCAGTACTGCTTCGTGTACATTCTGAATGCTTGACGGGTGATGTATTCCACTCACACCGCTGCGACTGTGGGCCTCAGCTTGAGGCAGCATTAAAACGGATCGAGGAAGAAGGAACAGGCATTGTGCTCTATATGCGTCAGGAGGGCCGCGGCATTGGACTGATTAACAAGCTGAAGGCATATGTGCTGCAAGAAGAAGGCTATGATACGGTTGAAGCGAATTTGAAGCTTGGTTTTCCGGCTGATCTACGCGAATACGGCATTGGCGCTCAAATTTTAAAGGATCTGGGCGTGAAGCAAATTCGATTGTTAACGAACAATCCTCGGAAAATTAAGGGGCTTGAGGGCTATGGTCTTGAGATTGTAGAACGAGTACCGATTCAGCTTCAGCACAACAAAAATAACGAAAAGTATTTGCATACGAAGCAAGAAAAGCTCGGTCATATGCTAAAATTTTAACATTTGACATAAAAAGTAATGCTTTTATCGTAAAACATGCTTAAAATAAGAGAGGAGAAAGTGTAATGGCTTTTGTATACGAAGGGAATCTCATTTCAAGTGGATTAAAATATGGTGTTGTAGTTGGGCGGTTTAATGAATTTATTTCAAGCAAGCTTCTGGCAGGAGCACTGGATGCATTCAAACGTCATGGTGCAGAAGAAACGGATGTGGAGGTAGCTTGGGTTCCAGGTGCATTTGAAATCCCGTTGATCGCACAAAAAATGGCGGAAAGCGGAAAGTACGATGCTGTTATTACACTTGGTGCTGTCATTCGAGGCGCTACACCGCATTTTGATTATGTGTGCAATGAGGCTGCAAAAGGCGTATCAGCAGTAGCGCTAAAAACTGGCGTACCAACTATTTTTGGGGTGCTAACTGTAGACTCTATCGAGCAAGCGATTGAGCGAGCAGGCACGAAGGCTGGTAATAAAGGCTATGAAGCTGCTGTAACTGCGATTGAAATGGCGAATTTAACAAAGGCATTACAGCAATAAGCATTATTAGTTACAGGAGGTTGTGGTGTGTCCGTACTTTATAAGCTAGATTCTTTCGAGGGTCCGCTCGATTTATTGCTTCATTTGATTGATCGGGCAGAGATCGATATTCATGAGGTATCCATTAGCGAAATTACGACGCAATATATGGACTATCTTCATGCTATGAAAGAATTGGAGCTAGATATCACGAGCGAATTTTTGGTCATGGCAGCGACATTGTTAAGCATTAAAAGTCAGCAGCTATTACCAAAGCCTCCTGTTTTTGAGAATGAATTTGACGAGTGGATTGATGATGGTCCTGATTTGAGAGAGGAGCTCATTCAGAAGCTTATAGAATATCGCAAGTTCAAGCAAATAGCCGAGGAGCTTAAGGAAAAGGAATTTATGCGCAGTCTCGTATTTTCGCGCGAGCCTGAGGATATGTCCGCCTATATGAAGGAAATTCCGGTAAACCCGCTTCAAGGCATTGAGCTTTCTGACATTGTTCAAGCTTTCCAGAAGGCGTTGAGACGAGCGAATCGAAGAGATATCATTGCAACCGTTCAACGAGATGAAATTTCGGTCAAGGATCGAATTCGAGATATTGTTGATGTGTTGAAGCAATTTGAAACGGTTCGATTTTCTAAGCTGATTCGCGAGAATATGAGCAAGCATGAGGTTGTTGTAACTTTTTTGTCTATTTTAGAGTTGATGAAGATGAAGCATATCCGTTGCTATCAGCACGGACTCTTCGATGATATTGTGATCCAGTGGAGAGGAGAAGGAGCTGTAGATGGAATTTCAGAAATTGAAATCGATTATTGAGGGACTATTATTTATGGCTGGCGACGAGGGCTTGACCAAACGTCAGCTTGCAGATATTATGTCCATCGATGCGGATTATGCCGAGGAGCTTGTGCTGGATTTGCAGCGTGATCTAGAGCGTGAAGGGCGAGGCGTTCAGATCGGAATTTTAGCGGGTGCCTATCGCCTTACGACGCATCCGGAGCATGCGGAATATTTTGAGCGTATGGCGTACACGCCAACAAGAGCTCAGCTATCACAGGCTGCGCTTGAAACGCTTTCGATCGTAGCTTATAAGCAACCGATTACCCGTGTCGAGATCGAAGAAATACGCGGCGTGAAATGCGAGCGTGCCATACATACGCTTGTTGCCAAGGATTTGATTGAAGAAGTAGGTCGCGCAGATGCTATTGGTCGCCCGATATTGTATGGAACGACAAAAGCTTTTTTAGACAGTTTTGGACTTGCCTCATTGAAAGAGCTGCCAGAGCCTAAAAATGTATCATTGGAAGACGAAGATTTCGAGGAACAATCACAGCTGTTGTTCGAACGTTTTGAAGGGCGTCAGATGACACTTGATGAAGTGAAGAACTAATTCATATTATTCAAAAGACTGGTTCATACTATGGTCATGTTTACGTTAGGAGGGAGGATATGCTTCCTTTTGCTAGCTATTGGCCGATGTGGATCAGTCTTTTTTTAGCTGCGATTATAGCTGTTGCCTGCTTTACCACAGTAACACTTGAGCTGTATGCACGCAGACAAAAAGAAAATGATGATGCTTCGATTAAGGTAACGATGCTTGCTGGTTTAGTTTCTTTTAAGTTCAAACTGCCTAAAATGATGATGAATAAGAGAGGGATTGGGTTTAATCTCAGCAAGCCGGATGGTCATGAAGAGCTTGTAGAGCTTGACGTCAAGCATGCGATTTCCCGATATCAAGTATGGACGGATGCAACGATGATTATGAAAGATTTTAAGGCTTGGTTTCTTCATTTGCTGCGAAAGGTTGAATTGTCTGACTGGCATTGGCACAGTCGAGCAGGCACAGGAGAGGCGATGTCAGCGGCAATTAGCTGTGGCATGTTATGGTCTGTAAAGGGAATGTTGTTTGGAGCGCTTTCGAAATACGTTAAGGTGATGGATCTTCCCCACGTCTCGATTGAGCCAGTGTTTCAGGAAAAATGGTTTTCTACAGAATGGTCATGTAAGCTTAAGCTAAAGCTTGGCTCGCTTTTGCTTGCTGTAATTTACTTAATTTTTCATGTGACCGCTATAAAGCGCGGAATTGTGTTATGGAAGGCTTTAGTCTCTAGAGCATAGCCAGAACTTACCCTAATAATGAATGAGTAACAGAGCAAACTATATGTGCATTTACCTTCATGTTAGGAGTGATACACAATGACAACAACCAATAATATTGAAGGCTTGGTTGGCGTATCGTTAGGTCAGATTAAAGAAATGCTCGGCATCAATACGATTGTCGGCGACCCGATCCATACTCCATCAGGCGATACAATTCTGCCGATTTCTCGTGTCGGTGTAGGTTTTGTAGCAGGGGGAAGTGAGCTGCGTACAGAGCATAGTCATGACGAGGCGCAACACGGCGGTGTGAATCCGAATTCGCTTCCTTTTGGTGGTGGTAGCGGTGGTGGTGTCTCGATTACACCAATTGCCTTTTTGGTAGTCGGCATGCAAGGAGTAAAAGTTGTGCCGCTTGACAACCAAACACATCTGCTCGATAAAGTTATTGATTCTGCTCCTGCAATTATTGATAAGATGTCGGGTATGTTTGGCAGCTCGGCTCAATCTCAAGGACAAGCCGGAATCTCCTCAAGCACTGGTGCAGCTTCCAGTACTTCTACAGGAATGAATATGAACAGCACAGGCGGTTCATCTTTGCAATAATTGAGCTGATGATGAAACAATAGCTTCACTCGAAGGCACATTGCGATCGCTACTCGCTCGTAATGTGCCTTTTTGTTGTTTCAATTTGCAGGAAGCAAAAGCAGATTAAGGAAAGAAGCGAATGCTCGTCTACAATGGCAAGCATCTGCATATACTATTGACGTGATATAGAAATGTAGGAGGACATCTATGAAAAAACAGCTAACGAGAATGATTGCCTATATTGCGATTGCAGCATGTTTCGTAACTGGTATTGGTGGGCAAATCGCCTACGCGTCACCTTCCATTTCGACTAATGCTTATGCAACAGCTCTCATCGATGTACAGTCAGGACGTATTTTATATAGCAGAAATGGGGATGTTGCGACAAGAATAGCAAGCTTAACAAAAATAATGACTGCGATTGTAGCGATTGAGAACGGTAACTTATCAGACAAGGTTAAGGTATCCACTCGCGCAGCAGGAAAAGAGGGCTCGTCGATCTATTTAAGAGCGGGCGAGGAGATGACGCTATCCAATCTTTTATATGGATTGATGCTTCGTTCAGGCAATGATGCAGCTACTGCGATTGCAGAGCATGTTGGGGGCTCCGAAGCTGGTTTTGTGTTTCTAATGAACCAAAAGGCTAGCGAGTTGGGACTTGAGCATACACAATTTCGCAATCCACATGGATTGGATGAGGAAGGGCATTATTCATCTGCCAACGATTTGGCTATATTGACCGCTTATGCCCTTAAAAATAAGATTTTTGCCGAGATCGTAAAGACTGATCATAAAAAAGCACCGAATCCGAATGAGAAATGGCATTATTCATGGCGTAACAAAAACAAAATGCTCCGAATGTATGAGGGAGCGGATGGCGTAAAAACAGGTTATACAAAAAAAGCGTTTCGCTGCTTAGTCAGCTCCGCTACAAGAAACGGTCAGCAATTAGTTGCTGTTACGCTTAATGATGGCGATGATTGGAGAGACCATCGAAATTTGCTGGATTGGGGCTTTAAGCATTACCCGCATTCCAGATTGGCGGAGGTTGAGCAAGCGGTATCAGGCAGCTCACTTGTTTATGGAGCAAACTACAATTATCCGTTAGAAAAAGACGAGCTTGACAAAGTACAAGCTTCGGTTACGTTAATTGATCCGAGCAGTCCGCATTATGCGCTTGGGGAACGAGGTCGGATGCAGTTTTTCTTGGAGGGAGAACCGATAGGATCGGTACCGTTGTATGAAAAGGGCAGTATGAGGTTGAAGCTCAATAAACGTGCAGCAACAGAGGAGAGCTTTAATCAATTCAAGCAATTAGAAAAAAGAGAGCACAGCATCTTTTTCAAAATAGTGGATTGGCTTCAAAAATAATAAAAACGTACACGATTGTCTATTGCATCAGAAAGATAAGACAGCAATGAATCTGCAAGAACGATCACGTCATGTTGGGGGAGGCATGAACATGGTTAATTGGATATGGCTGTTTCTCATTGTTATTAGTGTTGTTTTTGGAATTGTAAATGGCAACATAGATGCCATTACACAAGCTGCATTCGATGGAGCAAAGTCAGGCGTCACGATAAGTTTTGGCTTAATTAGCATAATGGTATTTTGGCTCGGAATGATGAAAATAGCTGAGCAGGCGGGATTGCTGGAAAAGCTGTCTCGCCTGCTCTATCCAGCTGTTCGCTGGCTGTTTCCTGATGTGCCGAAAAATCATCCGGCACTCGGATACATAATGAGTAATTTAAGTGCCAATATGTTCGGTTTAGGCAATGCAGCAACACCAATGGGGATTAAAGCGATGCAGGAGCTGCAGCGTCTTAATCCAGACAAGCATACCGCGACGCCTGCCATGTGTACACTGCTTGCACTCAACACGTCCAGTATCACATTGGTGCCCACCACTCTTATTGCAATTCGGATGAACTATAATTCTGCGAATCCGGCAGAAATTATCGGAACAACGCTTGCAGCCACCTTCATTGCAACGGCAGCGGCCATATTAGCAGACCGCTGGTATCGAAGTCGTGACAAGGGTCCGCCTATTCCATACCAGATGCAGACTAATAATACGTCTGCATCAAGTGGTGTAACAACAGGCACAACGCCAGCACATGCAGCAACGCCAAATCTGACAGTCAACCCATCAAATGGTCTGGCCGTTCAACCTCCATCACATACAATTGGAGGTGACGGACGTGGTTGAGCTGCTATCCAAAATTTCAGCCTATATGATACCGGCTATTATTGTATTTATTCCACTTTATGCAATGGTTCGAAAAAAACAGCCTGTCTACGAGGTGTTTGTAGATGGTGCAAAGGACGGATTCGATACTGCGATCGGCATTATTCCTCATTTGGTCGGAATGATGGTAGCCATTAGCATGTTTAGAGCTTCTGGAGCAATGGATGCAATGCTAATGGCTGTTAAACCGATTTTTGATTGGTTTGGCATTCCAAGCGAAATTTTACCGCTTGGTATTTTGCGACCTATAACAGGTGCTGGATCACTAGCCTTCACAGCTGACCTTATCGCTACACATGGACCGGATTCATTAATTGGTCGAATCGCTTCTACGATTCAGGGCAGCACAGATACAACGCTATATGTGCTTACGGTTTACTTTGGTGCGGTGGCGATACGCAACTCGAAATATGCATTGAAGGTTGGTCTTTTCTCTGATTTGGTAGGATTTATCGCCGCGATTGTGATCTG
This sequence comes from Paenibacillus septentrionalis, assembly GCF_042659865.1. Lineage (NCBI taxonomy): Bacteria > Bacillati > Bacillota > Bacilli > Caryophanales > Paenibacillaceae > Paenibacillus > Paenibacillus septentrionalis. Next base: position 388,591 of record NZ_JBHSTE010000002.1, on the reverse strand, counting down.
CATGCTTGTATTCTAATTGCAATGCTTGTGCTTTTATCACGTTATCGTTATGATGGTAGATGAGGTGAACATAATTGGAACGATTACAAAAAATACTAGCTCAAGCAGGGGTAGCTTCTCGTCGAAAATGTGAGGAGATGATCTTGTCAGGTGCTGTAGAGGTGAATGGCGAGCCAGTCACAACATTAGGAACGAAGGCGGATCCTGCCGTTGATGTTATAACTGTGAATGGTCGTCCAATTCGTAGTGAAAAGAAGATATATGTTATGCTGAACAAGCCAAAAGGCGTGATTACGAGTGCGAAGGACCCGCAAGGGCGGAAGGTTGTGTCTGACTTTCTTCCTGGCATTAAGGAGCGCATATATCCGGTTGGTCGATTGGACTACGATACAGAAGGATTGCTGCTGCTTACGAATGATGGGGAATTCGCCAATTTGCTTACTCATCCCAAGCATCATGTACCTAAAACGTATCATGCCACTGTAAAAGGAGTGCCGCATGGCTCCGCTTTGGAACAGCTGCAACAAGGAGTTATGCTTGAGGATGGGATGACTTCGCCTGCTGAGGTCGAGTATCAGGATGTAAATATGGAAGCAAACGAAGCGACAGTTCGCATTACGATTCATGAGGGGCGAAACAGGCAAGTGCGCCGGATGTTTGAAGCTGTTGGTCATAAGGTGATCAAGCTGAAACGGGTGCGCTTTGGCGAGCTTGGTCTGGACGGCTTGCCGCGCGGCAAGTTCCGCCATTTGACAGAAGCAGAAGTGAAAACATTGTTACAGGAAGCTCGCAAGTCACATAAAGTTCAAAAATAAGAGGAGACGACGGCATATCGTGCCGTCGAATTTTCGTTATAATGGATATGGAATAGAAGACAATGAATCTAGTAGCTGGTGGTGTCATACATATTGGGTAAAAATCGAAAAAAGATTCAAGTAATCGTGTTGCTTTTGGCACTTTTGCTCGGCGGATATGCGATATTCCAAACCTTTACTGATGATCATAACGGGCAAATTAAAGAAGGACAAGCTGTACCAGATTTTCGTTTGGCCAATTTGCAGGGCGAACCGGTTACTTTGGAGGATTATAAAGGCAAACCATTAGTTATTAATTTTTGGGGGACCTTTTGCGAGCCTTGCATTCGAGAAATGCCATCCTTTGAACGCCAATACGAGCAGTGGAAGGATCAAGGCGTTGAAATTGTGGCAATTAATCTGAGCGAGGATATGCTGACAATTTCCAACTACGTGAAGAAGCTGGGCGTAACGTACACTGTATTACGCGATGTCGATCGGAAAACGGAGAAACGCTACGCAGTTCGATCCTATCCGACTACGTTTTTTGTACATGAGGATGGAACGCTGTCTTCCGTATTTGTCGGTGAAATGAAGGAGACACAAATTTACGAGCACATAGAAAAGCTGGTAGGAGGTTAACTGTGCTATTACCTGCGAATACAAAATGTGAATGCGGTCATCAAAATGCGGTAGGTACTGTTTTATGTGAATCGTGCGGCAAGCCGCTTGAGCAGGATTTGCTCGAATCTAGTGAACCGCTTGAAATGCGCTATGATGGCGTAGCCCGACGTTCACAAAAAGCTAATCCTCATTGGCTAGATCAGATATGGAATTTCTTCTCCTCTGTTAAGATAGCCATTTATTTAATTATTATTACGTTTTTAGGCGCAATGCTGGGTACGATTTTCCCGCAAGCTTCGGTGTTTATTTCAAGCACGTTCGATCCAAGTGTCTACTACGCCGAGCAATACGGTACACTTGGCAAGATCTACTATATGCTGGGACTACATAAGACGTATTCCAGCTGGTGGTTTATTACGTTGCTTGTCATGATTGCGACCTCGCTCGTCATATGCAGTATCGACCGTGTGCTGCCGTTATATCGCGCTTTAAACAAGCAGCAAATTCGCAAGCATCTCGCATTTCTAAAGCGTCAAAAAGCTACATATAGCGGAGAATTACAAGAAGAGCCAGCTGAGTGGACGAAGCGCTACGGCGAAGCGTTGAAAAAGAAGGGGTATAAGGTACACATCGATGAAACAGGTTCAGCGCTGCTGGCCGAGAAAAATCGATTTAGCCGCTGGGGGCCTTATATCAATCATATTGGCCTAATTTTATTTTTGCTCGCTGTACTGGCACGCAGTATTCCGGGCTGGAACGTCGACCAATATGTAAGCGTCACAGATGGCGATACCGTTCCGATTGCCGGTACAAATTATTATGTGAAAAGCGAGGGCTTTTCCATTGAGCTGTATGATAATGAGGAGCTTCCAGATGAGCTGAAGGATAGCGGTAGAGTCAAATCGTTCAAAACTGATGTTATTCTGTATGAATGTACAGCACATTGCGAGGATGATTTTGCTACACCGGAGCTGACAGAGGTAAAGGAGCATACCATTTTGGTTAATGATCCTTTGCGCTACAACGAATTAAAACTTCATCAATTTGACTTTAACTTAACGCCTCGGATCAATGCAGTATCTCCTATGATCATTGATAAAGCGACGGGAGAGAGCTATGGACCGTTTCATCTGAAAATGGTCGACCCTGAGCTGCATTACGAGGCTGGTCCCTATACGATAGAGTTAATTGACAAGTATATGGATTTCTCAATTAATCGTGAGGGTGAGCCTATCACGCTTTCCAGCAATCCAAATGCTCCTGCGTTTATTTTCAACATCAAAGGACCTGGATTGGCTGAAGCAGGTGAGGTATTTATGTATTTCCCGCTTGAGAAGGATAAGGTTCGATTTGCACAGGATACAATTAATCGAGAGCTGGCTAACAAAATAGATATTAAAGTAGAAGGCATGGAAAATGTCGATTATTCGGCTGCCACAACTTATTTGAATGTACGCATTGATAAAGCGGTCAAGTTTTTATGGATCGGAGCTGTTATCAGCATGCTTGGCCTCATTATGGGGACATATTGGCAGCACCGCAGAATATGGCTGCGTATTGACGACGAGCAGCTTACATTAGGTGCGCATACAAATAAAAACTGGTATGGCTTGCGAGCCGATGTTGCGTTTGCTCTGAAGCGGTGCGACATAGAGCTTGATCCAAAAAGCCTTGATAATGGGGGACATAAAGGATGAATTGGTTAGATGTCAGTAGTTCAAGCTTTATCGTGGCATTCTTTTTATATGTCATTGCATCAATCTTTTATATGGTAGCAATTGCAGGGAAAAAGTGGGGAAAAGGTGATCCTAAGGCACATGAAGTACGCTGGAGCAAAATTGCTTTTGTAACCTCCACCTTGGGTCTTGCTGCGCATTTGGTTTTCTTTTTTACACGCTGGATTGGCAGTGGTCAGATTCCGACGAGCAATATGTATGAATTTATTACATTGCTCGGTATGACGATTATGATCGCTTACACGATCATACATTTTATTTACAAAAAACCGCTGCTTGGCATGTTTGCATTGCCGCTTACGATCATCATTATTGCGTATGCGTCTGTATTTCCACAGGAGGTGCAACCGCTTATTCCAGCGCTACAGTCTCATTGGCTGAAAATTCACGTGACAATGGCAGCGCTTGGTGAAGCTTTCTTTGCAGTAGGTTTTGCCGCAGGCTTAATGTACTTGCTTCGTACAATTGACTACACAGATAAGTCGAAAAGCGGCAAACGCGCACAACGTTGGCTGGAATTTACGCTGATTTCAATTTTTGTCGTAATTGGTTTTATTGTTGCTTCATTCGGCTTTAAGGGTGCAGGCTATGTTGCGGAGTTTCAACAAGAGACTGCTAGTGTTTCACAAGCAGGTGAGCTTTCTACATCTTATGAGGTGGTAAAGTATACAATGCCGCCTATTTTCAAACCATATAACAGCGAGACTCTTCAAGTAACGCCATTTTTGGGGATGACAGACGGCTTGTTTGAAACTCCATCATGGTTCAATGGCGTGAACTCAGGTCGCAAGCTCAACACAGTGATATGGTCAATCATAGTCGGTCTACTTTTATACGGTATTGTACGAATGATTGCTAGAAAGCCATTAGGTGCTAAAATTAATCCAATGCTGGAAGGCATTGATCCAGATGATCTTGATGAAATTAGTTATCGCGCCATCGTAATCGGGTTTCCAATCTTTACGCTTGGGGGCTTAATCTTTGCGATGATATGGGCAGAGATCGCTTGGGGAAGGTTCTGGGGCTGGGACCCGAAAGAAGTATGGGCGCTCATTACGTGGTTGTTCTACAGCGCGTACCTTCACTTCAGATTGTCTCGCGGCTGGCACGGAAAACCATCAGCTTGGCTTGCTGTAATCGGTTTTGTCATCGTATTGTTTACGCTTGTTGGCGTGAATCTGCTAATTGCCGGCATGCATTCATATGCGGGTGTCGATTAAATCGGATAAAAGTGAAAGGGGTGTAACACGATGTCGGATTATTTAAATCGTATTTTGGTAGTAGATGATGAAGAGCGAATTAGACGTTTGTTGAAAATGTACCTTGAGAAGGAAGGCTACGAAATCGAGGAAGCTGAGGATGGAGAGCGTGCGCTGGCACTAGCGATGAATCGTGACTATGCACTGATTCTGCTTGATGTCATGCTTCCGGGCATTGACGGCATCGAGGTATGTACAAGACTGCGTCAGGTAAAAGGTACACCTGTCGTTATGCTTACTGCAAAAGGTGAAGAAATGAATCGTGTGCAGGGCTTTGAGGTAGGGGCAGATGATTATGTTGTCAAGCCGTTTTCACCTCGTGAGGTGATCTACCGTGTGAAGGCGATTCTTCGCCGTTCCTCTGCGACCGCTTTTTTGACAAAAGAAATGAATACATCAAACAGCATTGTGTTTCCTCATTTGATCATTGAGCATGATGCGCATCGTGTTACAGCTGGTGGACAGGAGGTTAGCCTCACACCAAAGGAATATGAATTGCTGCACTACCTGGCAATTTCACCTGATAAAGTGTTCTCTCGTGAAGAACTATTGAAGGACGTATGGAATTATGAGTTTTTTGGCGACCTCAGAACGGTTGATACGCATGTGAAACGCTTGCGTGAGAAGCTGAACAAGGTATCCAGTGAAGCAGCTAGCATGATTACAACAGTATGGGGTGTTGGATACAAGCTAGAGGTGCCAAAGTAAATGAGATGGTTCCGCAAGATTTTCAACCTGCTCTGGCATAGCGTAGTCGGCAAGCTATGGGTTACCATTATGGTGCTCGTAGCTGTCGTGCTGATGATTTTGGGCGTGTTTTTGTTGCAGTATATCGATGTGCTGTTTGATGAGAATGCTCATGATATCAAGGTGCTCTTTATTATTGTTGCTATTATCGGCTTTTTGCTTTCTACTTTTTTTGCATTTTTCCTATCGGCTAAGCTGCAGCAGCCATTGCTCCAGCTTAAGGATGCTGCTGTTTCAATCTCGAAAGGAAATTACTCAACTCGCGTGGATATTTCCTCTTCGGATGAAATCGGACAGCTAGCAGCAACATTTAATGAGATGACAGAGAAGCTGGAAAAGCTGATTCACGATCTTAATCATGAGAGTAATCATTTATCCAACGTGCTGCGAAGCATTGGAGATGCAGTCATTACCTTTGATGCCAATGGTGAAGTGATTCTGACCAATCCGCAAGGCCATATGCTGCTGCAGCAATGGCAGTCGATTGAGGATGAGTGGGAGCTGGTAGAAGGACTTAACTACCCAAAGGTGCCTGCGCCACTTCGAGAGAATTATGTGAAAGTACTGAATCACGGCAAGGACTGCACTGATAAGATCCATGTGCAAAGCTATGTCTGGTCAGTTGTGTTTACACCGCTTATGTCCAACGGAAAAATGCGCGGTGTTGTTGCGGTTATCCGTGATGTAACGGAAGAACATAAGGTGGAAAAAATCCGCCGTGACTTCGTTGCGAACATCTCACATGAAATTCGCACACCACTGCAAATGCTTCAAGGATATAGTGAAGCACTACTTGACGATATTGTAGCCTCTGTGGAAGAGAGACAGGAGCTTGTGCAGGTCATTCATGAAGAATCGGTACGCATGGGTAGACTCGTCAATGATTTTCTAGATGTTGCACGAATGGAAGCAGGGCACATTAATATGCAATATCGTATTGTAGATGTGACGCAGCTGTTGTCTCGCGTATCTAGAAAATTTTCAGTTTACGCGAAGGAAAGAGGTATTGAGCTCGACTATGAGCCTGCTAATGAACAGCTAGTGCTGCAGCATGCAGACGAGGATCGATTGGAGCAGGTGTTCACCAATCTTATAGACAATGCGCTTCGTCATACCGATCCAGGCAAGCATGTGTATATTCAATCGTCACACGTATCGTTGAATCATGAGTCGTTCGTTCAATTGAAAATTAAGGATGAAGGGCAAGGCATACCTGCAGAAGATCTGCCTTATATATTTGAGAGGTTCTATAAAGCAGATAAAGCCCGCAAGCGGGAAACAAGCTCTGGAACAGGGCTAGGGCTTGCAATTGTTAAAAACATAATTGATCAGCATCAAGGCAATATTGCGGTAGACAGCTTGATCGGTCAAGGAACGACCTTCACGATCTTGCTTCCAGTATCGATCCATGAAAAAATTCAATAATCAACTTTTATACTAGGGTGTCTTCATTCACGATTAGCCTATCGACTGAATGAGACACCTTTTTTCATCAAATGCAAAGTTTTGAATGCTAAAGCAGGCTGTACGCGTCGATATAAGAGGAAACGCGTTGAAAAGTATTGTTTGTCGTGGAACAAATCAAAACGCGCCAGCGAGGCGTTGAACGTCTCGCTGGCGCGTTTTTTGTTTGGAGCTATTATAGAATAATTTCTTTCGCACTAATAAGCTCGGGAAGATCAGTTAACTGCTTAATCACTTCTTTTGGCGTGCCTTTGTCGACACGAAGCACCATTATCGCAGAGCCGCCTTTATCTTGTCGACCTACCTGCATCGTTGCGATGTTGACATCATTGCTGCCAAGCAGCGTACCAACACGGCCGATAATACCAGGCTTATCGTTATGTGAAATAAGAATGAAATGACCTTCTGGTGTCAAGTCGATGTTGTAGCTGTCGATTTGAACAATACGCGCGCCGTATCCAGACAATAAAGTACCCGCTGCAGAGCGTGTTCCCTTGCTAGAACGAAGCGTTACTGTAACCAGATTCGTAAAGTTATGAGACGAACGTGTTTTATTGACAACGATGTTTAGATCGCGTTGTTTTGCGATATGCATGGAGTTGACAACATTAACAGCGTCCTTGCCAAGGTGATGAGCAAGCACACCGCGAACGATGTAGCGTGTCAACGGCTGTGTATCGACATCAGACAAATCGCCAGCATAGCTTACTGTAATTTCTTCAATTGCGCCTTCTGTGCTTTGAGCGATGAAGTTGCCAAGCTTTTCTCCAAGCTCGAAGAATGGCTCAAGCACTTTGCGAACCTCTGCTGGAATTGGCGGCATATTTACAGCATTCATAAATGGCTCATCGCGCAAAATATGAAGCACTTGCTCAGATACATCAATCGCAACGTTTTCTTGTGCTTCGACAGTGGAAGCGCCAAGGTGAGGCGTTACGATAATTTTTGGATGGTTAAGGAACGGATGATCCGCAGTTGGCGGCTCAACCTCAAATACGTCGAATGCAGCACCAGCAACGACGCCAGTGTCAATCGCTTCAACAAGTGCGCCCTCATCAATGATACCGCCGCGTGCGCAGTTAACAATGCGCATGCCGGGCTTCATGACTTCGAATTGTGCCTTGCCAATCATATGCTTAGTCTCAGGAGTTAGTGGTGTATGAACGGTCATGAAATCAGCATTGCGTACGATATCGTCTACAGAAGCAAGCGTAATGCCTTGCTGATTTGCACGTTCTTCTGTCAAGAATGGATCATAGCCTAGTACCTTCATGCCAAATGCTTTAGCACGCTTGGCAACCTCGCTTCCAATACGTCCCATGCCAAGCACGCCAAGCGTTTTGTTGCGAAGCTCGACGCCAAGGAAGGATTTGCGATCCCATACACCTTCAGTCGTCTTTTTATAAGCTTGAGGAATATGGCGAGCGAGCGCCATCATCATGGCAAAAGTATGCTCGCATGTTGTGATCGTATTTCCGTCAGGTGCATTAATAACGATGACACCCAGCTTTGTAGCTGCTTCAAGGTCTATATTGTCTACGCCAACGCCAGCTCGACCAACAACTTTAAGCTTTTTGCCTGCGGCTAAAATTTTCTCAGTTACTGTTGTTTGGCTGCGAACAAGCAAAGCATCATATTCGCCAATAATTGCTACTAATTCATCTTCGGAGAGACCTGGTTTTTTGTCTACGACAATGTCTGATGCCTCAACTAACTGCTGAATACCTTGGTCACTGATTGGATCAGATACTAAAACTTTGTACATTACAATAACTACCTCCTGAATGTGCGATCACTTCTCGCGAATAATAATAAACAGAAAAACTCTCAGCCGCATCGATGAAGGATGTGGGCGAGAGTTTCATCAACGAACATAACGGTCATTTCCTATTCTATAGCATGTCCTCTAATAAAATCAATGCTCTAGGATAAACAAATCACTAACATTCTATAAAATTATCGAAAATTCACGTTTAGTCTACATTTGGATAGAAAAATGGAATTTGTGGCAAAAATTCATCCAAATAAAGTTTGTTGCGATTCAGATTATAATCTCCTGGACGTACAGCGCTTGTATTGGCAAGAAGTGAGATAATGCCTTCAACCGTAGTGATATTCATCGTTTCAGCTTGTCCAGAATGAATGAACATATCGATGCTGCTAACCAGATCCTGTGGCAAATAATCAGCGAAAATTTTCTTCTCAAGCAGATAACTGGCGATAATTTCATTTTTTACAAGCAGCGGATAGGTGCTCCATACGGATAAGTTTTGACTAACATTTTTATCGATTTCAGTTGGAATGTTCGGATCTATTGAAACTCCCCATTCATACATGGAGCGATAAAACAGATCTTGTCCAGTTAACGCCTGTGAAACGGCAGAGATATACGATTCATTATTTTGCAGCGCTTTTTGAATATCGTCATAGGTTGCAGCAGCATCTCGTTTTTGCAATGAAGCCGCCACCTTTTCAAATTGATTCAAGCTTCTTATGTAGCTTTGCTGTGCTTGACCAAGCATTCCTGCGTGCTGTAAGTTATAGCTTGCCGCATCTTCCGCTTTTTTACTTGCCTGACCTTCGATTTCCTTGTAAAGTGAAGCTACATTGCTAACCTCTCGGTTGGCGATTTTTCTTAACGCTTCATTCCAAGCAAGCTGGAACTCGCGATAAGGGGCGTAAACAGTAACGTAGAACGATGCCAAATCCTGCTGTAGATAAGCATAATCTACAGGTGATTCATCTGTTTCAGTTAAATGAGCGTATTTTGCCTCAACTTTTTTGCTGCCAAGATTCAGACCATAGAAAAAGGCTGCGACAGCAAATACTAGCATAACTAAAAATAAGGTGCTAAACAGCATTGCAATTCGATTAAATCTTTTGTCCATATTATTGCTCCTTTATGTCGATAGTTGAATTCATGAAGATAGGAAGTGTTGTTAATTTGAAAAAAATAAAGTTTAAATTCAAAAATATAGAATTTCGCAAAGTATCAATTGATGAGCTGGATGATCGGATGCTGCTTATCAATTTATACCTGACTCAAGCACTTACTCTTATTATCGGTTTAATATGGGTATTTTTTCAACAACAAAATTTGACTTCATTGCTGTCGATTTCTGTTTCTTGGGTTGATGTACTGTTATGGGGCAGTGGCTTAGCTCTTTTGGCTGTAGCAGCAGATCTTATTTTATCACGATTCGTCCCGGATGAATTAGCCGATGACGGAGGCATTAATGAAAAAATATTTGCAAACCGGCCGATATGGCACATAGCCGTTATTTGCTTAATTGTAGGTTTTTGCGAAGAACTCTTATTTAGAGGTGCTATTCAGCATGCATTTGGTCCGTATTGGACAAGTATCATATTTGCAGTTATTCATGTTCGATATCTAAAGCATTGGATTCCTACGGGACTTGTTTTTTGCATCAGTTACGCGCTTGGTTGGATCTATATAAAAACAGGTACAATTTGGGCTTCAATATTTGCACATTTCCTGTTTGATTTTATAATGGGATTAATGATCAAATATAGGAGGGAATCATGAATTATGAGTAGAAAAGAAAAGTTCAGTCGATACAATCGCAAAAATCAGCATGAGACTGGCATTCCTATTCATAATGAGCTGGAAAAGCAAGGGGATACATTACCGCCTCGAACGAAGAAGCATCCCTCAAACAAAGCAAAGCTCACAAAAGTTTATTATAATGTTGTATTTTTTTTATTTGTTTCATTAGTCGTGTTTCTACTCTGGTATGGAAACAATTATTATAATTTACCAAAGGAGTAACAAGTGAGCTGGTGGAGTTTTTACCTAAACCTAACTTGTATGATGGCATCACTTTGCGGTCAAGCTAGTTGTGAAGTCATATCAAAGAAGAGGTGTTAAAGATGAGAATGTCCAGCTTTCTTGTAGGTAGCATGTTAGGTATGGTTGGAGCAGTTATGTTGATGCAACGTAAGTCATCAGTCGCACAAGCTGTTCAAAGCGCCGTTTCTGATTTGAAAGGCAACGTTGTTGGCAAGGCTGTATCTAAAATTACTAAAAGTATGCAGCAGCAAACTCAAGGATCCCAACAACAAAGCTCAAGCAGTTCATCATCTTCGCCATCAAATCATCAAATGAACGTTTCGATGATTGAAGGAATTATTAACAGCGATCCAGAGCTTCAATCAACTGTTGAAGAAATTAAACATGAAACCTCGTCCGTCAAGCACTAATTTTTAATCGATAACTTCGAGCTTGAGCTGACCTCCCATCGGGGTCAGCTCTTTCATTCATAAAGGTTAAAGAAATTTCATGTAATGCATTGAATCAACTTTTAAATGTGCGCATATATATAAAAATTATCAGCTAACATTTAGTCATTTTTGAAACCTTATCACAAATTATTCGTATTGGATGCAAGTGCGTTACATATTTTTCACTAAAGTAGTGCATTACAAGGCAAGACATGTTAAAGTAAACATATGGCTATTGTATGTAGAATTGGTCACATTCTAATTTGAAATACATAAGCTATAGTCAGATGCTGCAAAGGAGGATCCTGTCATGAAGATCGAAAGATTGGGTCAGGACAAGATTAGGATTTTCCTGACTTACGACGATTTGTTGGAGCGGGGTATCCAAAAGGAAGACATGTTACGTGAGCCTCCGAAGCTACATGATCTATTTATGGAACTTATGGAGCAAGCCTATAATGAGCTTGGCTTTGAGGCAAGTGGCAGACCATTAGCAGTTGAAGTCTATGCTATGCCTGCACAAGGCATGTTTGTAGTCGTTACACGCGGCAAACGTGGTGGCGATACTGTAGACGGATTTGGTGAAGACGATGAACTAGATGAAGATATTTATGATCTTGATGTTACGATGGAGAGCAGCGACATCATTATGTACTCATTCAACGACTTTGAGCATGTCATTGCGGTATGTAAAAGTCTAAAGTCTTCTCAGCTAACGGAAGGCGGAACCTTATATTCCTATAACAATAAGTGGATCTTGTCAATCGAACCATCAGATATAGAAGCATCAAGCTTTAATTCGGTATTGGCAGTAATGGCCGAATATGGTGATGCAACTTCTGTTACCTTCGCGATGCTGGAGGAATATGGAAAAGTCATCATGGCTGATGAAGCGGTTAATCAGGTTTGTGCTCACTTTCAGTAATATACGTTCGATAGGAAGAAAATAAAAAGAACATTGACAATAAAAAGTCAATGTTCTTTTTTTTGAATTTTCGTTATAATGATAATATTGGACTTTACAATAGTGCACCATAACTGTGTGCAAAATGAAAGCAGGAAAGCGAATGGTTATCTTTTCCATAATTACAGCTGCCCTTGCCCCTGGTTTATCCTTGCTTACATTTCTTTATTTAAAGGATAAATATGAGGCAGAGCCGATTCATATGGTGCTAAAGGTTTTTTTAGTCGGCATTTTGCTAGTTATACCAATCATGGTGCTGCAGCGCGGTGTTGAAATATGGCTAGGGGAAGGCAACTTTGTTATGGCGTTTGTTCAATCCTCTGGGGTTGAAGAATTTATTAAGTGGTTTGTTATGTTTCATTTAATTTATAATCATACTGAATTTGATGAACCGTATGACGGGATTTTATATGCGGGTGCGATTTCACTCGGTTTTGCCACAACGGAGAATTTGCTCTACTCAATATTCATGCCAGCAGATCTAAGTGCTATGCTGCTAAGAGCGCTGCTTCCCGTATCCGGACATATGCTGTTTGGTGTCATTATGGGCTATTATTTAGGAAGAGCAAAGTTTACAACGGGAAAAGGAAAACTTATCTATGTCCTATTATCCTTAATGCTGCCGATTGCGCTACACGGATTATATGACTGGATTATTGTTACAAGAGAAAATGACTGGTTTATTGCGATTATCCCATTTATGGCGTTATTGTGGATGTTCGGCCTATCGAAGATGAAATCTGCTCATATCAAGTCACCTTTTCGTTATGTTCGTCCGAAAGATGAGGTTAATTTATAGCATTTTCGTTCATACTAATCCTAAAGCTATCATTTAGGAGGGGTCGTATGACGAGAGTTAAGGTCGTCATTCGCTGCAAGGCATGTGGAGAAAAGTATATTCTTCGGGGTCGCAAAGACAAGGGAATATATGAAACAGGTTTCAAAATGTGCATTTGCGACAATTCGGATGATCTTGAAATAGAAGAGCATCCAATGTAAGTGATCGATGTATAAAGCTTCCTTCAACAATCCAAACTAATGTTAGATTGGAACTTGAAGGGAGCTTTTTGTATGTACAGACGTCTAAGTATAATTATGTTTCCGATTATGACGATTTTGTTTATCGGAGCAATGTATTGGGGTTATCAAGAGCATCAAGAGAAAAATGCTGTGCTACTTAAGGCGGAGAACGGCTATCAACGTGCCTTCGGCGACTTAACCTATTACGTTCAAAAATTAAATGACGAGCTCGGTAATACATTGGCAGTTAATGCATCTTCGATGGATTATCAACGCAAAGGACTTGCAAATGTTTGGAGGATTTCAAGCGAGGCACAGCATGCGATCAGTCAGCTGCCGTTAAGCTACCTGCCATTTGCTGATGCTCAAAACTTTTTGTCCCGTGTCTCGAATTTTGCCTATAAAACATCTATTCGGGATCTGGGGAAACAACCACTTAGCAATGAGGAATTTAACACGTTGAAATCCCTTTACAGCAGTTCAAATGAAATATCAACACAGCTTGGCGACTTGCAAAACAATATTATGAGCAGCAGCTTGCGCTGGATGGATGTTGAGGTTGCACTTTCCGTAAATGAAGCTGAGACGGAAAATCCGGTAGTAAGCGGACTGCGTGAGGTCAATGATCATTCGACTAAATATTCAGATGTTGAGTGGGGGCCTGCTGTAAACAGCATGTATATCGATAATACGATTACTATGCTTAGTGGCGGCAATCCCATTAGTGCAGAAGAGGCAGCTAAGCTTGCAGCAGAGTTTATCGATACGGATGTATCCAATATTGAGATTGCAGAAAACGGGAAAGAAAGCGACTTTCCAACCTATACTGCTACTGTTAAGGACGATGCCGATGGCGATAAAAAGCTAAGCATAACAGCTAAAGGCGGAAAGCTTGTGATGTATTCACACTATCGTGACGTTGCTGATGCTACGCTTTCGTTGGAACAGGCAGAAGAGAAGGCAGAGGAATTTGTTGAGCAGCATGGCTTTGATAATATGGAAGCGGTTAGCTACGACGAATACTACAACACTGGAACCTTTACCTTCGTACATGAGATAGAGGATGACGTGCTTGTATATCCAGAGAAAATTACGGTGAAAGTAGCGTTGGATGATGGGGAGGTCGTAGGTTTTCAGGCGACAGAATATGCTTCTCGCCAACGTGATCGTCAATTGTCGAAGCCTGCTCGAACATTGAATGAAGCAGTTGCAGCGTTGAATCCAGAATTTAAGGTGAAAAAGCAGCGGATGGCGATCATTGATGGCGAGATTGGGGAAGAGGTGCTTTGTTACGAATTTACAGGCAACATTAACAACCAGTTATATCGCATCTATATTAATGCAGAAACAGGCATTGAGGAAAAAATTGAAAAAATGAGTCGCAACGATCAGGCAGTATCCAGTTAACAAAAGATTAATATAGCTCCTCCAGTTCGTAAGTGGTATAATATTCCTTGCGGAGGGAGGAGTTTTCTTGTTAGTGCCGAAGATCAGTCAGGTCGTTACGTTCAAGCTAAAAGATCAACCTACACAAGAATCTGTTGAATATCGAACAAGAGTAGCGGACGAATATGGAGAAATCCTTGTAATTGATTGTCCGATAAATACATACAACGGTCGGATGAAGCGTTTGAAAGTTGGCGATGTACTGGTTGCTTCGTTTATTACGAATACTGGTGTTAAGCATACTTTTGAAACTTATGTGATGAAAGAAAGAGATGGGTTGGAGGCAGCGTTTCCGTTATATGAGATTGCTAGACCCGCAGAGAATGCAATGACGTCTATTCAGCGTCGCAACTTCTTTCGAATTAGTATAGAGGTAGATGTTGCGGTTCAAAGGCTAAACGGAAAGCGTAACGTGTTTAGAACAGACGATATTGGCGGTGGAGGCGTGTCGTTTATTGTGGATCGCCACCATTCATTCGAAGCTGGTGAACAACTGAATTGCTGGATTGTGCTTCCGCGGCGTAATGGCTCTATTGATCACAGCAGCTTTGTTGCAGAGGTCGTTAGAGAGAAGGAGCTTGAAACGGGACGAAAGCTGATTATGGTCAAGTTTAATGAAATCATCGAAACTGAGCGTCAGCGTATTATGCAGTTTTTATTTGAAAAGCAAATTCAGTATCGTGATCGTTAATGAATAATTGAAGCACTCTCGGAAAGGATAAATATATCATTCCTTTATTCAAGGAGGGTATATGGATTCTAAAACAAAACGACGCGTTACGAAAAGAATTGATAAATATAGCTTGCTTGCATTAAAAATAGTAGGAATAAGTTTGCTTATCCTGTTTCTGATTCAGGGTTTAATGCAGTTCGAGTTCGTTCGAAGTGTCCTTGTGCCGACTGAAAGATGGGAAGGCAGGCCGTTTCTGGAGCCGTAGTCTGTTTTGCAACAATGGGTGAACTATGGTATAATATCAACGATTATTGCAGGCTTTGCCTGCTTTTTGTTTGGCTTCATCTTGAAGGGGGTTGCCCATAGCTATGACATTAACAACAATTGATCGCATCAACATTGCGATTGATGGACCTGCTGGTGCTGGCAAAAGTACAGTCGCCCGCAAAGTCGCTGCAGAGCTAAGCTATGTATATGTTGACACAGGTGCGATGTATCGTGCTGTAACATTGCTCGCACAGCGAAATGGCATTGGCCCAGAGCAAGCAGCTGACCTTCATAAGCTCATTGAAGGGTTAGATTTGAAGCTTCAGCCTACTTCAACAGGTCAAAAAATTATGCTACATAATGAAGACGTAACGGAGCTTATACGTTCCAGAGAAGTAACCACACAGGTTTCACATTACGCAGCCAACGAGTATGTGCGTCAAAAACTGGGTGATATGCAGCGAGAGCTTGCATCACACAAAGGCATCGTGATGGATGGCAGAGATATCGGTACGCATGTTTTGCCAGATGCGGAGTTGAAGATTTTTTTGACGGCTTCCGTGAAAGAGCGTGCAAGACGGCGTCATCAGGAGCTGAATGACAGCAATTACGTACCGCTTGAGCAGCTTGAGGCAGAAATTGCTGCAAGAGACAAGCTGGATGAAACAAGGGAGATTGCTCCATTAATCCAGGCAGAGGATGCGGTATTTCTTGATACCAGTCATATGACAATTGAAGAAGTTGTATCCTATATCGTTAAGCTTGGACAATCAAAGCTTATGGGGGTTAGCGAATAGATGTCATATACTGTATTTCGTGCCATCTTGCGATTTATTTATCGATTATTATTCAGAATTAAAGCTGTAGGAACAGAGAACATACCTGCTGAGGGGGCTGTTATCATTGCTTCCAATCATATTAGTTTGCTTGACCCTCCAGCCGTAGGGATTCTCATCAAGCGCAAGGTGCGCTTTATGGCAAAAGAAGAATTGTTCAACATTCCTGTCATTGGCATGCTTATCAAGTCTTTCGGTGCTTATCCTGTAAAGCGAGGCGGAGTAAGCATTGACGCTATTAAATCTTCCATAAACCTGCTGAAATCAGGAGAAGTTATGGGGATTTTTCCAGAAGGCACTCGAAAGAAGAGTGATGATCCTGATGCTGCGCTAGGCGCAAAGAAAGGCACTGCAATGATTGCAATGCGGAGTAAGGCTGTTGTCATCCCGGTGGCAATCGTAGGCGGCTACAAGCTGTTCCGTACGACTACAATCGTTTACGGCAAGCCTGTTGATGTGCAATCGATAACCGCTGAGGAAGGACAAGACTTATACGAAAAAGTAACAGAAGAAATTATGAAGCAAATTAACAAGCTGAAGTCTTCTGTCGCATAGTTTTATCGCTGAATACCTACATGTATTGAGCTTTAAATAAAACCAAGAGTTATGAATTGAGGAGGTCTTTAACATGTCTGAAGAAACAAAGGTTCAAGATGCTGCAGTAGAAGAATCCAATCAAGCTACAATGGATGATGCAATGGTTTCCTTGAAAAAAGGCGACACTGTAAAAGGTACTATCGTGAAAATTGAAGACAACGTTGCATATGTGAGCGTTGGTTATAAATATGATGGAATTATTCCACTTCGTGAACTATCATCCGTATCGGTTGAGCAAGCAAGTGATGTTGTACAGGTTGGTCAAGAGGTGGAGCTTAAAGTGCTGTCAATCAATGACAGCAAGGAAACGATGACGCTTTCCAAACGTCTGGTTGACAATGAAAAAGGCTGGGACGAGATTGAAAAGCATCTCGAGCAAGGGGATGTGTTTGAGGTTGTCGTTGCAGATGTTGTAAAAGGCGGCTTAGTTGCTGACGTTGGTGTGCGAGCATTCATCCCTGCATCCATGGTTGAACGTCACTTCGTTGAAGATTTCAGCGATTACAAAGGGCGTACACTTCGCGTAATCGTGAAGGAAATCGACCGTGAAAACAATAAAGTTATTCTATCTCAAAAAGATGTGCTTGAAGCTGAATACGAAAAAGAAAAAGCAGCGAAGCTTGCTTCTTTGCAAGTAGGTCAAGAGCTGAAAGCTACCGTTCAACGCATTACGCCATTTGGTGCATTTGTTGACTTGGGCGGCGTTGATGGCTTGGTTCACGTATCTGAACTGGCTTGGGAACATGTGAACAACCCGGCTGATGTAGTTTCCGTTGGTCAAGAGGTTACAGTTAAGGTGCTTAAGGTTGAAGCTGAAAAAGGCAAAATCAGTCTATCCATTAAAGCTGCACAGCCTGGTCCATGGGAAAAAGCAGCATCACAATTTAACGTAGATGATGTGGTGCAGGGTAAAGTAAAACGCATTACAACATTCGGTGCATTTGTTGAAATCACACCAGGTGTTGAAGGCTTGGTACACATTTCTCAGCTTGCACATCGCCGTGTTAATTCTCCATATGAGGTTGTGAAAGAAGGACAAGAGGTTCAAGTGAAAATTCTTGAATTCAATCCAGCTGACAAACGTGTAAGCTTGAGCATTAAAGCAACACAAGAGGCTCCAGAAAAAGAGGAAGTAGATCATGAAGTGCCGGATATGAAAGAAATCAACAATCCTGATGTAAGTCTAAATGGCAACAATATGAGCTATTCCTTGGCAGAGCGCTTTGGCGACAAGCTAAGTCAATTGAAATAAGAGCAGCTTAATGTGATGAAGCCTCAAACTGGTGGAAGAACTCACCAGCTTTGAGGCTTTTTGCTGCCTGAGCAATAATTGTGAAACGAACCGCGCATATTATGTAGGGGTGATCACAATGATTGAGGGCTATTGGACGGCGTTGTGCTGCATTATGCTGTTTATTATGCTGGCAACAGGCTGGAGCAGCTGGATTAATAAGCATATTAAACTGACGTTATTAATTCCGATGGTTATTATGATATGGCTTGGACATATGCAGCAATGGAAGCTTGAATTTTTGTTGGGACAAGGAACTCTGGTCGTTAGCGGTTCATTTTTACTAATCGCATTGCTTCAGTTTGCTGCGCTGTTTCGGAATGCAGCGTTGCAGATTAGAATGGTAGCGCTCTATGCTGCTGTGCTTGCGATGTCGCTGACGCTAATACGGGCATTGATGGTTATATCTCCTTGGGCAGGGGCGAACATTTCAATTATAGGTATTTCAATTTTTAGTGGTTTGCTGCTTGTCCTGCTGCAGCTGCAGCCCGCTGAATATGCTGCGATTATTTACTGGGGAGCAGCTATAACTGAACCGATGCTCATGTGGCAGCAGCGAGGAGAGTATAGTGGAGTAATAGGAAACATGCTATGGTGGGACTATGTTTCGCTCGCCATGTTTTTTTCTATCCTCTTCAAATTGCTTTTCTCATTTATGATTAAAATAACAATGAATTTCGTACATTCACTTGGAAAAAGAATGAAAAGTTAGCCAATTGTTCGCTTTTTTGCTATGATGAGTTACGAAAGTATGATTAGAGGAGTGGAAATCTATATGGCTAGACCAGTAATAGCTATTGTTGGTCGTCCGAATGTGGGGAAATCTACGATTTTTAACCGCATTATAGGCGATCGGCTTGCCATAGTTGAAGATAAACCAGGAGTAACACGTGATCGACTATATGGAACAGCAGAATGGAACGGAAAGCCGTTCAGCATTATTGATACGGGTGGTATAGAAATCGACGGCGATGATGAAATTATGCGTTCAGTGAAAATGCAGGCTGAACTCGCGATTGCCGAAGCCGATGTTATCGTTTTTATGGTGGATGCGAAGGTCGGAATCACTCATGCTGATGAAGAGGTTGCGCAGATGCTGTATCGTTCTAAAAAGCCTGTTGTGCTCGCTGTGAACAAGGTCGATAATGAAAATAGACAAGAGGAAGTTTACGAGTTCTACTCGCTAGGCTTTGGCGATCCGATTGCGATTTCAGGGGCCCATGGTCTTGGTATCGGCGATCTGTTAGAGGCAGCGTCAATGCTGCTGCCAGAGCCGAAGGAAGAAGAATATGAAGACGACGTCATTAAAGTCGCACTAATTGGAAGACCTAATGTCGGCAAGTCATCGCTGGTTAATGCATTGCTTGGAGAGGACCGAGTTATCGTAAGCAATATTGCAGGTACAACAAGAGATGCGATTGATACGCCGTTTGAGGTAGATGGACAAAAGTATGTGTTGATCGACACAGCTGGAATGAGAAAGCGCGGCAAAGTATATGAGTCTACTGAAAAATATAGTGTGATGCGTGCAATGAAGGCGATTGAGCGTGCCGATGTCGCGCTTATTGTTATTAATGGCGAGGAAGGCATAATTGAACAGGATAAGCATATTGCAGGTTATGCGCATGAAGCGGGTAAGGCATCGATTTTTGTTGTGAACAAGTGGGATGCTGTTGAGAAGGACGAGAAAACGATGCTGCATTTTACGACAAGCATTCGCGAGCAGTTTTTGTTTATGACGTATGCACCGGTCGTATTTTTGTCTGCAAAAACGAAACTGAGATTACATAAACTGCTTCCTGTAATTAACCATGTGTCAGAGCAGCATGCACTGCGTATTCCAACTCATTTGCTGAATGATGTCATTTCAGATGCGGTGGCGATGAATCCGGCACCAACGGATAAGGGCAAGCGTTTGAGAATCAACTATGTGACTCAGGTTGCCACTAAGCCGCCAACTATTATTTGCTTTGTAAATGATCCAGAATTGATGCATTTCTCCTATGAACGTTACCTAGAGAATAAAATTCGAGCAGCGTTCGATTTTGAAGGCACACCATTACGCATCTATTCTCGAAAAAAATCTGATCAGGATTAGGGGAGAGAGCATTGTTGCCATTTGTAGCGATTGTATTAAGTTACTTGGTAGGTTCCATTACATTCAGTATTGTGATTGCAAAACTATTTAAAGGGATTGATATTCGTAATCACGGAAGCGGAAATGCAGGCGCGACGAATACGTTGCGCGTATTAGGTGTCGGGCCTGCAATCCTGGTTCTGGCACTTGATCTGCTGAAAGGCATGGGTAGTGTTGCGCTGGCACGCGCTGTATCAGATCAGGACTGGCTGCCAGTGGCCTGCGGCCTTGCTGCGATAATCGGACACAACTGGCCAATATGGTTCAAGTTTAAAGGAGGCAAGGGGATCGCAACTGCGATTGGCGTCCTGTCCGTTCTTGTTTTTATTCCTGCGCTTATTGCAGGCGTAATTGCGATTGCAAGCATTTTTTTCACGCGTTATGTATCTCTTGGCTCATTGATCTTTACATTCCTAACACCGGTATTTATCATTTTCCTACAGTTTAATTGGGCGAATTTTATAGGAACCTTGATTATTTGCATCTTTGCGTTTATTCGTCATCGCTCGAATATCGTTAAGCTGTGGAATGGTACTGAGAATAAGCTAGGAAGCAAGAAAGGGGCTTAGCAACATGCCTAATACTTCCACAAAGAGAAAGGCCGCCGTTCTAGTAGCCGGCAGCTGGGGAACTGCGCTTGCCTATGTGCTGGCTTGCAATCACTTTGAAGTGGTGATGTGGACGCGTACCGAAGCTCAAGCGAAGGAAATCAGCACGCAGCATCACAATGAGAAGTACCTACCGAATCGCGTGCTGCCGCCGAATATAACAGCAACAACAAATATGGAAGAGGCGCTTAATGGGGCCGAATTAACACTGTTTGCTGCGCCCTCAAGCGCAATGCGGGACGTTGCCCGAGCAGCTACGCCTTACGTAGAAGCCAACAGCATCGTTGTACATGCTACGAAAGGATTTGAGCCTGAAAGCTTGAAGCGAATGTCGGTTGTGCTTGCCGAAGAGCTTGGAAGGCCTGAAGCGGAGATTGCGGTAATCTCAGGTCCGTCTCATGCCGAAGAGGTTATTCTTAAGCTGCCAACGACAGTAGTCGTTGCTTCGCAATCAGTCGATGTAGCGGAAAAGGCTCAGGAAGCTTTCATGAATACAGCGTTTCGGGTTTATACCAATAATGACGTGATCGGAATTGAGATATCTGGAGCGCTGAAAAACATTATTGCGCTTGCTGCAGGACTCATCAACGGTCTCCAGCTTGGCGACAACGCCAAAGCAGCTTTGCTAACAAGAGGACTGGCTGAAATTTCACGTCTTGGCGTTGCGATGGGTGCTAATCCGCTTACTTTTATTGGTCTAGCAGGTGTTGGGGATTTGGTCGTAACCGCAACAAGTCAGCACAGCAGAAACTGGCGCGCTGGCTATATGCTTGCTGATGGTACGCCTCTAGCTGTTGTGTTGGATCGTATGGGCATGGTCGTAGAGGGTGTGAAGACGACAAGGGCTGCATATGAGCTGGCTCAGCAATACGGCATTGAAATGCCGATTACAGAACAGCTGTACGGTGTTCTATTCAACGATCAGCCTCTTGATCGCTCCATTGAAGCGTTAATGGGCCGCATGAAAACAAATGAGATGAATTCTTGATCGGCATAGATTGGTAACCAGATAGCTTATCTCCACATATGATGTACAGAAATGTGCGTAGAAGAGGAGGTAGGGATATGTCGAAGGATATCTCAAAAGAAGTGCTCAACGTGGTTAAACGCAAAACAGGTAAAACCATTTCGCCTGCTTCTGTAGGAAAAGTAGCAAGCACTGTGCAGCCTAACACATTGGAAAATGAAGCGGAGCTCAAAAAGCTGATTAAACGTGTGGCAGGCATGGCCAACATCAAGCTATCTGATGCGAAGCTGAATGAGGTCACGAAGACGATTCAATCAAGTGGCTTACAGACGTCTAATATCGAAGCGCTTATGAAAATGATGATGAAGTAATTAGGATGTATAGGAGCGTTTTCCTTGATAAGGGGAAAGCGCTCTGTTCATTTTAGCTGTTATTTCGATGTGGTTTATGGTTTTGTCACATTGCTGGAGTGATGCTATAATGAAAAGAAGTGACTAATACATACATATGAAGATAGGGGAATTTTTTTCATGGATCCAATGACAAAAATGTGGGTTTCGTTAATTGGAATTGGTCTAATGGCGCTGGCAGCGTTCTTGATTACGTTTGCACGCTATAAGACAAAAGGCATCATAAAATTTGTTCTTTCAGTGATTGCTTTCTTTAGTCTAGTAATCGGATTTTTTTTAGGAGTCATCTCAATAATTTAACATGCAATAACGACTGGAGCTGTAAACATGATTGAATTAACAGGTAGAACGATAACGAAAAAAGTGGAAGCAGAGGAAGGTCTGACACTGCTTGATCACGCGATGAAGCATGAGGTGGACTGGAGTTACTCCTGTACAAGAGGCACGTGCGCTAGATGCCGATGTCTCATTGTGGAAGGAGCAGAGCATCTTGAGGAGATCACGGATGCAGAGTGGGATCGTTTAGAGCCAGAAGAATTTGAAGAAGGCTATCGATTAGGCTGTCAGGCTGTCGTAGCAAGTGATCATGCACATATTGTTGCGAAAAACAAAACATATTTCTAGTATATATGGGGGTGCTCCCAATGGATGTGCAAGTGACGTTTGAGCCGCTTGCTCGCAAAGCAAAGGTAAGGCCAGGTACGACAGTGCTGCAGGCTGCTCGAAAGGCCGGTGTTGCCATCGCGACACGCTGCGGGGGCAATGCCTCATGCTTTATGTGCAAGGTTCAGATCGAAGATTGGACAGGGCTGGCACCAATGAAGGAAAATGAGCGCAAGAAGCTGGCTGGTTTGGAGAAAACGGGAACACGATTAGCCTGCCAGGCAGTACTGCAGCAAGGTCATGTCATTATACAGCTTCCTCCTGATCCGCTTAGAGCTGCAATAGCCAAGCAGCTTGCGAAGCAGCAGGAGGAGGATACTTTATGGTAGGAGCGTTATCATTCATGAAGATTTCAGTGCATGCAAACAAGTTTAAGCTGCTTACTTCAGCAGCGTTAATTGCCTTATTATTGTCCGGCTGCTTATATCCGCAGACGGATTCCTCTTCAACTTCAACCGTATCCAAGGAATCGATGCGTAATGTACAAGCAGCTATCGAGCAGTACATGAATGAAAAAGGGATTTTGCCCATTCACAATAGTGATTCAACCGTAGATCGTTATGAGAAGTTCCGCGTCAATTTTGACGTGTTGAAGAAAGAACGATACATCGACATGCTGCCTAGCTCATCATTTGAAGGCGGAGGCAATTTTTATTTTCTAGTTCTTAACGAAGATACAGCGCCAATTGTTAAAGCTCAAAGTATTTATTTGATTCAGAGAATTATCGATTTACAGCGTCAGGTTGATGCATTTAAAGCTGAAAATGGCAAGCTGCCGATCGTCGATCAGGTGTATGAAGGCTTCCATACCATTGATTACAAGGCAATGTCCATAAAAGCACCACAGCTTCACAGTATCTATTCAGGCGGTATTGCTGAGCTGCTCATTGGTGAGAGCGGCAAGGTCTATATCAATTATGCAAGCGATATTTATCAGATGATGAAGCAGCACCCTGATTACGAGCTAGCAGAAGAGCATGATTTGCGCGAGTTGCTCGTTATGTATAGTGATTACGTGCCGGTACACTCACCAAAATACAAACTGGTGAATGATGAACCAATTCCATACGAGTAATTGATCCCGCAACAGTTGAAAACTTCTAGGTCACTTAGGACAAGCCTTAGTGACCTAGAAGTTTTTTGTTTTAATCGCGTGCACGCAACACGTTAAGTGGTCATAATCATGAGCATCTATGAATATAACGATAGAGTGATACATATATTTCAGTCTTGGAAGAGAGATAGCCGTGTAATGAAAAATTCAAAGCTATCGGAATATTTGGACAAAGCAAACATATGATATTACAAGTCCAATAAGTATGTACGAGTTGCGTCGCTGGCCTGCCCTTTTGTCCGGTGGATGGCGGCGAACCGGAAAATCAATTGGGAGGGGATATTCAGTGAATAAAGTAGATATTTTCAAGGACATTGCCGAAAGAACTGGCGGGGATATTTACCTCGGAGTAGTCGGTGCTGTCCGTACAGGGAAATCAACCTTCATTAAACGATTTATGGAGACAGTGGTACTTCCCAACATTCCAGTAGAGTCTGAGCGAGCTCGAGCTGTTGACGAGTTGCCTCAAAGCGCCGCAGGAAAAACAATTATGACAACAGAGCCTAAGTTTGTACCAAATCAAGCGGTTCAGTTGAGAGTTTCCGAGGGCCTTGAGGTGAATGTTAGACTTGTCGATTGTGTCGGTTACGCAGTAGACGGGGCAAAGGGCTATGAGGATGAAAATGGTCCTCG
Source organism: Paenibacillus septentrionalis (assembly GCF_042659865.1). Taxonomy (NCBI): domain Bacteria; kingdom Bacillati; phylum Bacillota; class Bacilli; order Caryophanales; family Paenibacillaceae; genus Paenibacillus; species Paenibacillus septentrionalis. The sequence goes on along the minus strand of NZ_JBHSTE010000002.1, from coordinate 364,099 downwards.
TATGATTACAACACCATGGTTCGATGAAGCCATTCCGTTTCAGGAAGCAGCAGAAATCGGTACTAGAAAAGTCATTCAGGAGCATTCAACGCTAGGTGTTGTCGTTACATCGGATGGTTCAATCGCGGAAATCCCTCGCAGCTCATACGTAGAGGCTGAAGAACGCGTTGTAGAAGAGCTTAAAGAGGTTGGAAAGCCATTTGTACTTATTGTAAACTCTACAAAGCCTCGCAGCGAGGAAACGTTGGCGCTTCGCCAAGAGCTGCAAGAAAAATACGATATTCCGGTAATTGCCTTAAGCGTTGCAACGATGACTGAAGAGGAAGGTCTGGCTGTTTTACGTGAAGTACTATACGAATTCCCGGTACATGAAGTGAATGTGAACTTGCCGAGCTGGGTTATGGTACTAAGCGAGCAGCACTGGCTCCGCACGAACTTTGAAAACTGCGTGCGTGATACTGTAAAGGATATTCGCAGATTGCGCGACGTAGATCGAGTCGTTGGTCAGTTTATGGATTACGATTTTATTAGCCGTGCTGGACTAAGCGGCATGGATATGGGGCAAGGCGTAGCAGAAATTGATTTGTATGCACCTGACGAGCTGTATGATCAAATCCTAATGGAAGTGGTTGGGGTTGAAATTCGCGGAAAAGATCATCTGCTTGCCTTGATGCAGGAGTTTGCACATGCGAAGAAGGAATATGATCGGTTTGCAGAAGCATTGGAAATGGTGAAAACGACTGGTTACGGCATCGCTGCTCCATCCCTAGCTGAGATGGCGCTTGATGAGCCAGAACTGATTCGCCAAGGCTCTCGCTTCGGGGTTAGACTGAAAGCTACTGCGCCTTCGATTCATATGATACGCGTTGATGTGGAGTCTGAATTTGCGCCAATTATCGGAACAGAAAAGCAAAGTGAGGAACTTGTCCGCTACTTGATGCAGGATTTCGAAAATGACCCAATTAAAATTTGGGAATCCGATATATTTGGCCGCTCCCTGCATAACATCGTAAGAGAAGGCATTCAGGGCAAAATCGCGATGATGCCGGATAATGCACGCTATAAGCTGCAAGAAACCCTTGGACGCATCATCAACGAAGGCTCAGGCGGTCTAATCGCTATCATACTATAAGACATAACTTCAATATGAGTAGGAGCTCCCTGTTATCTAACGATAACAGGGAGTTTTTTTATGAGGCAAAAGGAGCAAGAAATAGGAAGGTTGGCTAAAACAAAGCAAACTAAGCACGATTTCATGAATAATTAGAAATTTATTATCAGAATATGGATAAGGTTCAAGGGAAATAGTTCTAAAGTTCCTAGTCTAGTTGCTGTAAACGTACTATCCTCTATACAGTACGCATTAATTTGCCACTCAATCGTGCCGAATAACGATAAAAATTCTGAATTATTGACTTTATGGCGTAAAATTGCAAGCTATATCAGTTTTATGTGCGACTATACTTGTTTTTGCTTGTTCCATGTATTACTATAGTTTTATTGCAAATAAGGTATATATTTCTATAAAACGGTGATTATGAGAAATAACAGGTTACGTTAAGGAGGTGAAACTATTGAATAAAACGGATCTAATTAATCAAGTTTCAGAGCTGTCAGGTCTTTCCAAGAAGGATGCTGGTAAAGCTGTAGATGCAGTGTTCGAAGCAATCGGAGAAGCGTTGCAAAGCGGTGACAAGGTACAACTTGTTGGCTTTGGTAACTTCGAAGTGCGCGAGCGCCAAGCTCGTAAAGGTCGCAACCCGCAAACGGGTGAAGAAATCGAAATTGCTGCAAGCAAAATTCCTGCATTTAAACCAGGCAAGCAGCTTAAAGAGCTTGTTGGACAATAATGAACGATTAAAAGCTACAGTCTTTTATAGAACTGTAGCTTTTTTCATAGGCATTGTCTTTCGCTTGCATTGCACAAACCAGCATAATCCAATATAATGCTTTGAGAATGCTTGTTTAGAAAGCGAGGAATGAAGATGGAGCAGCAAACAGGAGATTATATTGTCATTAAAGCCAAGGACTCAGGCGTTACGGTAATCGGATTAACACGTGGTCAGGACACTCGATTCCATCATACTGAAAAACTGGATAAAAACGAAGTGCTGATCTGTCAGTTTACCGATCATACTTCTGCAATTAAAATTCGCGGGAAGGCGCATGTCATCACCCGCTACGGTGAAGTACATACCGATCAATAGTTTTAGTGAATCCCAGCAGCGTTGCTGGGATTTTTTCTATATAAATCTCTCTATAAGTTGAATAATGTGTACAAGTCAACCGTACACTGTAATAAAAGGTGTGGAGGGTGAGCGATTGTATGAGGATAGCGATAGCGTTATTGCAAGGCTTGCTGGTGGCATTGCTAATATGCGGCCTTGTGATGATTGTGAGCCAATATATCGAGGTTCCTACATCACGTCAAACCCATTTGGCAGCTATGACGCATCATAAGAGCGAGCCACTGACCAATTACAACCTCGTTGATGTGTTATCAGCTTATATTGATACAAGCACGTTAAGCTCCATCAGGCTGCAGCATAATCTGCTTGATGTGGAGGTGCTGTTAAAGCCCGACGCTCCGTACAATGAACAGATCTATGACATCGTACCTATGTATATCGCACTTGCTTTTTATTACGGCAGCAATATTGATCAGCTGACGATGAAGATTTTTGCTGAAGAGTCAAGGCACGGAAAAAGGCAGCAGCTTATACAGCTGTCGATTCAGGGGAACGATGCATGGCTCGAACAAGGATTGGATGTACTGGAAAATATCCCTTGGTTGGAGCAACGACAGTGGAATGATTTGCTTCGAATTCAAAAATCGATTTTCTGGCAGATGAATTATGAAGTGTAAGAAAGACAAGATGCCGTCATAACCTTTCTAGGAATGAAGGCGAATATATGATATAATAACTTTCATTGTAAAGAGGAATGTTACCTATTTTTGTTCGGAGGCTTCATCCATGAAAAAATACCGTGTAGCCGATGCTGCAGCACCATTTGTCCAATATGATATGATTCAACAACATACTGAGCTACCCGTGTACGCTGAGCCAAGACTACAATTGCTGTTCGGCGCTCTAAAAAGCTCAAACTACAGCAAAGAGCAATCCGAACTGTACAATGTTGTGACTGCATTAGTCCAGCTTGGTATGGATACACATGATCTTATTGATACGGAAACAGGACAACGGACAGAAGAGCAAATGCGTTCTAGACAATTAAAAATTTTAGCTGGTGATTATTTCAGTGCACGATTTTATCAATTACTTGCCAAGGCTGGTGAGATTGAACTCATTGGCTTGTTAAGCAAAGCGGTTGCGGATGTGAATCGTTTAAAGGTATCGCTTTATGAGAAAGTGCAATCAGCAACGCTTTCCGCTGAGGAATACTTAAGTAGCAGAATAAATCTTAAAAGTGAGATGTTTAAGCCGTTTCAGCGCTTTTTTGAAGAACCGTTATTAAGCGCTTGGAATGAGCTGCTTCATTATGTATCTCGTTTTGAAGTATTTTACGAAGAGCTTAAGGATAGCTTGGCAGCTGGCGGTTATGCCCGCAGCTTTGCTTATTGGTCGTTGCTTGGCATGACGACCACAGCTGAAGAAAAAACGCTGATTAAACAAAATAATTATGAGCATTTGCTCGAGAAGTACAATATCCATCATGTTATGCTGGATAAATTACATACAGCCCATGAAGCGATTCATCGCTTGCTTGAGCACGAGCATTTTACAGAGCTGAAGCATGAACTCCATAGCTTGATGGAGGAGATGGCATTAAAGGTCGCTAAATATTCAATGAAACGAGTGGAAGCCCAATGAGTTCAAATTCAATGCAAAATTCCAAAAGTCATGTACATGATTTGTTTGAAAACATTGCACCCAAATACGATAGAATGAACGATATAATGAGTTTTAGACGCCATAAGGCTTGGCGCAAAAAAACGATGCAAATTATGGATGTCAAGGAAGGCCAGAATGCACTTGACCTGTGCTGCGGCACATGCGATTGGACGATAGATCTTGCCAAAGCAAGTCGTACGGGTAAAATTGTAGGACTTGATTTTAGCGAGCAAATGCTGGCTGTTGGCAAAAAAAAGATAGCTGCCGAGGGGTTGACGAATCAGATCGAGCTTGTACAGGGCAATGCGATGGAGCTGCCGTTTGCTGATAACTCATTTGATTTTGTTACCATTGGCTTTGGACTGCGCAACGTGCCCGATTACAAACAGGTTGTTTCAGAGATGCTTCGCGTTGTGAAGCCAGGTGGTAAAATTGTTTGCCTGGATATGTCCAAGCCTCAGCTGCAGCCCTTTAAGAGCATTTATTACGTTTATTTCGATAAAATTGTACCTCTGCTTGGAAAAGCTTTTGCTAAGCAGTTTTCGGCGTACAAATGGCTGCCCGATTCCTTGCAGCTCTTTTTAGATGCTAAGGAACTGAAAGCGTTATTTGAAGAAGTGGGTGCGAAACATGTGTATGTGAAAAATTTCTTTTTAGGAATAGCCGCGCTTCATATCGGTCAAAAGTAAGCAGCCAGTCATGGATTACTAGTCGCAACAGTAAGGGTGAGATCATGAAGTTGTTGGAAATATACGCCAAAATGAAGGGCGACATTAATAAAATTGAAAATGAGCTTGAGCGTGTTGTAAGTGATGAGCAGCCATTGCTATCCGAAGCTGCGCTTCATTTGCTTAAAGCAGGAGGAAAACGGATACGACCTGTGTTTGTTTTGCTGGGAGGGAAGTTTGGCACTTATAATTTGGACGATTTGAAAAAAGTAGCAGTTACGCTGGAGCTTATACATATGGCATCCTTGGTTCACGATGATGTCATTGATGATGCTAATACGAGAAGAGGGCAATTGACCGTAAAATCAAAATGGGACAACCGCATAGCGATGTACACCGGCGATTATATTCACGGCCAAGCGCTAACGCAAATCGCACAAATTAAAAATCCGAAAGTGCATGAAATGCTGTCCAAGGCATTAGTGGAAATGTGTATTGGTGAAATGGAGCAGATCCGATATTTTTTCAATACAGATCAATCGATTCGCAATTATCTGCTTCGTATTCGTCGCAAGACAGCATTACTCCTGGCGATCAGTACACAGCTAGGCGGCATTGTCGCTGGCTGTGCGCCGCAGCAGTACAATGCGCTATATCGTTACGGCTATAATGTTGGCATGGCTTTTCAAATTCGCGACGATCTGCTAGATTTATATGGAACGGAAAAACAAATAGGAAAGCCTCCTGGCTCTGATATAAGACAAGGCAATATTACACTTCCTGTTATATTAGCCTTGGAGGATGCTCAGGTGCGAGAGCCATTGCTAGCTGAAATTAAGCGAATTCACGATGAAGGTGATCGTGCCGATACGAGCAGGGCAATTGAATACATTCGAAACAGCGAAGGTAGTCAGCTTGCCGATGAATTAGCCAATCGCTATATCGAAAAAGCGCTCGCAGTATTGGAGCATTTGCCTTCAAATTCAGCTCGTAAACATCTGGTTGAAATTGCTCATTTTGTTGGAAAGAGAAATTATTAATATACGCTCTAAGGGAAGGGGCATATGGTAATGGAAAGAACTTTCTTAATGATCAAGCCTGACGGCGTACAAAGAGGATTAATTGGCGAGCTAGTTACACGTTTTGAAAAAAAGGGCTTGAAGCTTGTTGCTGCTAAATTCATGAAGGTATCTGAAGAGTTGGCGGAGCGTCATTATGGCGAGCATAAAGGAAAGCCCTTTTATGATAGATTAGTTGCGTTCATTACATCCGGTCCTGTTTTTGCGATGGTATGGGAAGGGGACAACGTCATTGCGCTGACACGTGCCATGATTGGCAAGACGGATGCTGTAGAAGCTGCCCCAGGAACCATTCGATCTGATTTTGCTGTTCACACGAATTTCAATCTTATTCATGGATCGGATTCTCCGGAAAATGCGGCTAGAGAGATTTCAATTTTCTTTAGTGAGCAGGAGCTTGTAGAGTATGAACATACGTTGCAGCGTTGGATTTGATCTTAACATGGGGGCATTATGATGTCTGATGATTTGGATTTCAATCGATTCATAGAAAATATTAAAAAGAAAACTGCGATTGATCTATCACTGTATAAAGAAGCGCAGATGAAGCGCAGATTGACGACGCTTCGACTAAAGCACGGTTATAACACCTTTAGTACATATTTTGAGGCAATTACTCAAAATCCATCGCTGATGGCTGAATTTTTGGATCGCATGACAATCAATGTGTCCGAGTTCTGGCGCAATCCACAGCGCTGGGACATTCTGATGAAAACGTTTCTGCCGGAAATGATTGCGGCTTCGCCATCAGGTAGGCTCAAAATATGGAGTGCGGCCTGTTCGACGGGAGAGGAACCATATACGCTTGCGATGATTTTGGATCATCTAGCTGTGCTTTCCAAAACGCATTTGCTTGCAACTGATCTTGATCAGGGCGTGCTTGCCAAGGCAAATCAGGGTTACTACCTCGATCGCTCGGTGCGTGATGTGCCGGCGGCATTCCGCAAAAAATACTTTAAAGAAGAAGAAGGCGTCTACTCAGTTGTCGATTCGTTAAAGCGTGCGGTAACGTTCAAGCAGCAAAATCTACTGTATGATAAATTCGACTCGGATTTTGATTTAATTGTGTGCCGCAATGTTATGATTTATTTTACCGAAGAGGCGAAGCATGATTTATATCATAAATTCGCCAAGTCGCTGAAAAAGGGCGGCCTCTTATTCGTTGGCAGCACGGAGCAAATTTTCAGTCCGTCTCAGTACGGCTTTGAAACAGCGGACACCTTTTTTTATCGCAAATTGTAATCATCATCGGTTATGTGAAGCGGGTGAGCATAATTGCGTATCGTTACGCAAGCATGCTCGCCCTTTTTAGTTATTCCCTGCATTTTCTTGTCAAACCAGCAGGGCTGTACTATAATGAGCAAAGATGTTTACGGCAATACAATGAAGCAAGACGCTATGTTTTGCATGTTTAAGGAGGAGCTAGTTTTGAGTTTACGTTATTTAACAGCAGGGGAAACCCACGGTCCTCAGCTGACCGCAATTATAGAAGGATTGCCTAGTAATTTAACGCTAGATTTCGAAGAACTGAATTTCCAACTGCAGCGCCGACAAAAAGGTCATGGTCGTGGACGCCGTATGCAAATTGAAAAGGATACAGCCAACATTGTAGGTGGCGTGCGTCATGGTAAAACAACAGGTGCACCTGTTGCCATTGTTGTTGAAAACAATGACTGGAAGCACTGGACCAAAGTCATGAACATTGAGCCTATTGAAGGCAATGACGAAACGAAACGCCGCGTTCATCGTCCGCGCCCAGGCCATGCTGATCTAAACGGCGGGTTGAAATACAACTTGAAGGATCTTCGTAACGTACTTGAACGTTCCTCAGCTCGAGAAACAGCAGCTCGTGTAGCTGTTGGGGCAGTAGCTAAGCAGCTGCTTGCTGAGTTTGGCATTAAGGTTGCCGGACAAGTGATTCGTATTGGCGAGATTGAGGCTCCTAAGCATAATCTTCCAATTGATGAGCTTATTGCCCGTACAGAAGAATCGTCTGTGCGTGTTGTAGACAAGGAAACAGAAGAAAAGATGACAGCTTATATTGATCAAATCAAACAAGAAGGCGATTCCATCGGCGGTATTGTGGAATGCATTATCGAGGGCGCGCCAATTGGACTTGGCAGCCACGTACAATGGGACCGCAAGCTTGATGGTCGTATTGCGCAAGCGGTTATGAGCATTAACGCATTTAAAGGTGTTGAAATCGGAATTGGCTTTGAAGCAGCTAAAATTCGCGGCTCTGAAGTTCATGATGAGATTTTGTACACACCAGAGAAGGGCTACCATCGTGCGACGAATCGCCTAGGCGGCTTCGAGGGTGGTATGACCAATGGCGAGCCAATTGTTGTTCGCGGTGTAATGAAGCCGATCCCTACACTGTACAAGCCACTTCGCAGTGTAGATATTGATACGAAGGAAGAGTTTACAGCTCAGGTTGAGCGTTCCGACAGCTGCGCAGTTCCTGCTGCAAGTGTTGTACTGGAGCATGTTGTAACATGGGAAGTCGCACGTGCATTCCTTGAGAAATTCGGTGGAGATTCTATCGAGGAAATTCATGCGAATCTTAAAAACTACAAAGAGCAATTGGAGAGATATTAAGATGCGCCAGCTACATGTTGAGCTAGGCGAACGCTCTTATCCGATTTATATTGGAGAAGGCCTCTTAAATGAGGTCTCTTCTTATTTCGCCACACATGGCATAAGCAAAAAATCTCCACTAATGATCGTAACAGACGAAAAGGTTGCTCCGCTGTACTTGGATGCTGTAACGGCATCATTGACTGCCGATGGCTATAGCGTTGTGTCTGCGGTTGTCGCTTCTGGCGAGCAATCGAAGTCGCTTGCTAATCTTGAGCTGCTAGTTACGAAAGCGCTTGAAGGCGGCTTGGACCGAAAATCTGCCATTGTCGCGCTTGGTGGCGGAGTGGTCGGCGACCTGGCAGGCTTTGCTGCTGCATCTTATATGCGCGGCGTGAAGTTTGTCCAAATCCCAACGACCATTTTGGCACACGACAGCAGTGTGGGCGGCAAGGTAGCGGTTAATCATCCACTTGCGAAAAATATTATTGGCGCGTTTCATCAGCCGGAATTTGTGCTATATGATCTTGCTACGCTGCAAAGCTTGCCTGAACGAGAGGTAAAGGCAGGTCTGTCTGAGGTAGTCAAGCACGGATTGATTTGGGATAATGCTTTTGTTGACTGGTGCATTGAGCATGCAGGTGACCTTGTTGCGATGAAGCCAGATGCGCTTGGATATGCGCTATACAAGGGCTGTGGTGTAAAGGCACAGGTTGTTTCCCAGGATGAGAAGGAAAACAGTTTGCGTGCAATATTGAATTTGGGGCATACGATTGGACATGCGCTTGAGGCTGTAGCGGGCTATAATGAGCTGCTGCACGGTGAGGCGATTTCGATTGGCATGATTGGCTCTGCCAAGCTCGGCGTTCGTTACGGCGCATCCCAGGAGCTTTTGCGCATTACAACTTTAGCGCTTGAAAGCTGTGGGCTGCCAACGCGAATTCCTGCTCATTATGACACGGAGGAAATTGTTGCTGCGATGATGCACGACAAGAAATTTTCAGAAGGAACGGTTGTGTTTGTTGTTCCTACAGAAATCGGCAAGGTTGAAATTAAACCGGATGTTCCAGTGCAGTGGATTAGAGAAATTATCGAAGAACTAAAGCAGGAGGGGTAATCATGTCAGTTCGGGGAATACGAGCAGCTGCTACAGTAGATGCAAATGATGCAGCACAGATCAAGGAAGTCACGCTTGCAATGATTCAGCAGCTTATCCAGGAGAATGATATCCAGCCTGAGGATGTTGCGTGCGTATATATTACGGTAACCAATGATCTTGATCAAGCATTTCCTGCTCAACCGATTCGTCAGCTTCCAGGCTGGGATCTAGTGCCGCTTATGTGTGCATTGGAGGTTCCGGTAAAAGGAAGCTTGGAAAAATGTGTACGTTTAATGGTGCTCGTCAACACGGAAAAAGCACAGAATGAGATCAAGCATGTTTATTTAGGCGGAGCAAAGGTGCTTCGTCCTGATTTAGCAAAATAGTTGACAGTAATCACCAATGTATCGTATAGTAGCAAGTAGTTGAGGTAAGTTAGTTTAGATGAGTAAGAGATGAGACGAGATGAGAATAGAAGAATAAGTAGGTCATTACGTGCTTGTACACTTGTCTGTACATACGCGCTGTCCTTTTGTATACTTAATTCTACTTAATTTCTATTTGACTTTAATTTCGGTGGCTCCTGCTCATGTAGCAGGGGCCTTTTTTGATATTCAAATCTGCTCACAACGAAAATAAGGCCGGTTAGGGCCGAGAAAGAGAGCGTGCTGATGATGACTACGGAGCTACAGCAAGTAATTTCAATGGCAAGCAGCTACAATCTAATTCCGATTGTACGTCGAATAATGGCTGACACGGAAACACCGATTCGCCTATTTAAGCATTTTGCGAAAAAGGAGCATGCCTTTTTGCTGGAAAGTGTAGAAGGCGGCGCCAAATGGGCGCGCTATTCCTTTATCGGAACCGACCCCTTCATGATGCTGTATGGCAAAAATGGCGATATGGTCATTGAACAGCAGGGCAATAAGCAGGTGCTGAAGGATCAGCCGCTGGAGCTGTTGAAAGCGAAGCTTAGAGCATTTCGCACTCCAGCGATTCCAGACTTCCCGCCATTTACGGGAGGGGCAATCGGCTTTTTCGGTTATGATCTGCTTCAATATTATGAGAAGCTTCCGGCACATCGGATTGACGATATGAATATGAACGATATTCAGTTTATGTTCTGCGATCAAATCATTGTGTTCGACCACTTGAAGCAGCAGCTGCTATTAGTTAGCAATGTGCATATAGCGGAAGGCGCAACAGATCGCGAGATTGAGCATTCATATCAGCTGACGCTAGGAAAAATCGAAGCTCTTATTCAAGAAATACGTCAAATACACGTTTCAACAGATATTCCGGGCGGTGCGATGAATATGGATCCTGAACTGGGCCATGTTGAATCCAATCTAACGAAGGAACAATTCATACAAAATGTGAACCAGGCGAAGGAGTATATTCGCGCAGGTGATATTTTTCAAGTGGTGCTGTCCCAGCGCTTCAACATTGAAACCACAGTAGATCCGCTTCATGTATACCGTGTGCTGCGGGTCATGAATCCTTCACCGTATATGTATTACTTGAAAATGGGGGAGCAGGTTATCGTTGGGACATCGCCTGAAGCACTCGTTAAAGTAAGCAACGGCAAAGTAGAGACGCGTCCAATCGCAGGCACTCGTCCGCGCGGGAAAACGGTGGATGAGGATAAGCAGCTGGAGCAGGAGCTGTTGGCTGACGAAAAGGAAAGAGCAGAGCATCTTATGCTCGTAGACCTTGGCCGCAATGACATTGGACGTGTCGCGAAGTACGGATCGGTTCGCTGCGACTCCTTTATGGAAATCGAACGCTATTCTCATGTGATGCACATCGTGTCCAACGTATCTGGAGAGCTTCGCGAGGATAAGGATTTCTTCGATGCCTTTATTTCATGCCTGCCAGCAGGAACCGTATCTGGAGCTCCCAAGCTTAGAGCAATGGAAATCATCGCCGAGCTTGAAAATGAAGCGCGCGGTGCTTATGCAGGTGCAATCGGCTACCTCGGCTTTGGCGGCTCGATGGATGCTTGCATTACGATTCGAACGATTATTTTCAAGCATAATCGTGCTTATGTGCAAAGTGGTGCGGGAATCGTATGGGATTCCAATCCAGAAAGCGAATATATGGAGACCGTTAATAAGGCGAAGGCGATGCTTAAAGCGATTCGTGCTGCAGAGCAGCTGTTTCAGCGTGAAGATCAGCATTCGACAGCGGTGAATTCCGATTATGAGATTTTGAAGTAGGAGGAGATCGAGATGAGTGAGCAGTTAACGATGCAGAGAGCGATTCAAAAGCTTGTCAACGGAGAACATCTTTCAAGAGCAGAAGCTCAGGATGTGATGCGTCAAATTATGAGCGGCGAGGCAACTGGTGCACAAATTGGTGCTGCCGCAATTGCTTTGCGTATGAAGGGTGAAACGAAGGATGAAATTGCAGGACTGGCTGAAGTGATGAGAAGCTTATCCAATCACGTCGACAGTAATCAATCAGGCTTGCTTGACACCTGTGGTACGGGCGGTTCTGGCATTAGCAAATTCAATATCTCTACTGCTTCATCCCTCATTGCTTCTGCAGCAGGCATTCAGGTTGCCAAGCATGGTAATCGCGCGATGTCAGGGAAATCGGGAAGCGCAGATGTGCTTGAGGCGCTTGGGGTCAATATTAACATTTCCCCACAGCAGGCGAAGGAATGCCTTGAGGATGTTGGTATCTGCTTTATGTTCGCTCAGCTCTATCATCCTTCTCTGAAATATGCGGCTGCGCCACGTAAAGAAATCGGTACGCGCACAATTTTCAACATGCTCGGTCCATTAACGAATCCAGCTAATGCTGATCGTCAATTGTTAGGACTGTATGATTCAAGCAAAACAGAAATTATTGCTGAAGTACTGCATGAGCTCGGAATTAAACGAGCGCTTGTCGTAAGCAGTGAGGATGGATTAGATGAAATCAGCATATCTGCTCCTACGAAGGTAGCAGAGCTTAAGGACGGCAACGTCGTGACATATCGCATTACACCAGAGGAGCTGGGCTTGCAGCGTTATCCGCTGGATGAGCTGCTTGGCGGAGAGCCAGCCTACAATGCTCGAATTATTCGCGAGATATTTGACGGCACGCGTAAAGACGGCTATCGTGAAATTGTACTTGCGAACGCGGGTGCTTGCATTTACTTAGGCGGTTTGGCACAAAGTCATCGTGAAGGCGTTGCAGTAGCAGCGCAGATGATTGATTCTGGAAGAGCAGCACAAAAGCTACATCAATTAATTGAGAAGACGGGTGAACTGACGCATGTTTCTTAATCGAATTGTAGAGACGAAAAAACAAGAGGTTGCACAATTAGCGAATCATTTATCGCTTGCGGAGGCAGAAAAAACGATTGCATCGCTGCCACCTTGCCGAGGCTTTGAGAAGGCTTTGCAGGCTGGCGCTAGACATAGAGAGCTGGGCTTAATTGCAGAAGTGAAAAAGGCATCACCATCCAAAGGCCTTATACGTGAAGATTTTCATCCAGTCTCTCTTGCACAGTCCTATGCGGCAGCTGGTGCAGACTGTATTTCCGTGTTGACGGATGAGCAGTATTTTCAAGGCAGCAACGAGTATTTGAGTGATATTAGAAACGCTGTGCAGGTGCCGCTGCTACGCAAAGATTTTATTATTGATCCGCTTCAAATTTATGAAGCAAGACTGATTGGTGCAGACTGCATATTGTTGATTGTTGCAATATTAACGGATCAGCAGCTGTCAGATTATTATGATTTGGCGAAGCAGCTCGGCATGGATGTATTAATAGAAGTACATGATGAAGAGGAGCTTAAGCGTGTTCTCCAAATGAACAAGGCTACGCTAATTGGTATAAATAATCGTAATCTGCACACTTTTGAAACGAAGCTGGAGACAACAGCAAAGCTTATTGAACTGATGCCTGCACATGTGCTGAAAATTAGTGAAAGCGGCATTTTAAGCGATGCTGATTATGAATATGTTCGTGGTGCTGGTGCGGAAGGCCTGTTGATCGGCGAGCATTTTATGCGTCAGGGTGATGTAGGTGCAGCAATCGAGGCGCTTATGGGCAAGGTGCAGCGATGAGCATCAGCAACGTTATCCCGTCTATTAAAATATGCGGGTTAAGAGATGCTGCAACGATTCAAGCGATGAACGGTCTTGCAATTACCGAGGTTGGCCTGGTTTTTGCCCCCAGCAAAAGGCAGGTTTCAGCATCATTAGGCTCAGAGCTAGTGAAAGCAATTCAATCCATAGAAGGTCGAGATCAAAAATCACCTAAAGCAGCTGGGGTGTTTGTTAATTATCCGCTTAAAGATATGCTGAAGCTGCTGGAGCGGGTACCGCTTGATATTGTGCAGCTGCACGGGCAGGAAAAAGTTGACTACTATGCAGCGCTTCACAAGCAGTTGGATGATGCTGTATTGTGGAAGGTAGTCTCGATTGATGCGAGCCGCCAGCTGTTGGAGGTATCGCAAATTATTGAAGAGCTTAAGCCATTTATGGCTTATGTAGATCGTCTATTAATCGATGCGCCTGGTGGCGGTACAGGCAAGCCGTTCAATTGGAATGCGATTGCCGCTTATCGAGCAGCTGCACAGCATTTTGAGAAGCCGCTCGTTATTGCAGGCGGTCTGCATGCTGGCAACGTGACTGATTTGCTGCAACAGCATCGTGTTGATGGCATAGACGTTTCTAGTGGAGTGGAAACGAACGGTATAAAGGATATTGTAAAAATAAAAGAGTTTGTTGGAAAGGTGATAGAGGCATGACACAATACCCGGATTCCAATGGCCGTTTTGGACCATTTGGTGGCAGATATGTACCTGAAACTTTAATGAACGCTCTGCTTGAGCTGGAAGAAGCGTATCAGCATTACAGCAAGGACCCTGCATTTAAAGCAGAGGTGCTCGATTTACTATACCGCTATTCAGGCAGACCGACTTCTTTATATTATGCAAAAAACTTAAGTGAAAAGCTTGGCGGAGCAAAAATTTACTTAAAGCGTGAGGACTTGAATCATACGGGCGCTCATAAAATCAATAACACGATTGGACAAGGGGTACTTGCCAAGCGTATGGGCAAAACAAAGGTTATTGCAGAAACAGGTGCAGGACAGCATGGCGTTGCCTCTGCTACGATTGCAGCGCTGCTTGGCCTTGAGTGCAAGGTGTTTATGGGCGAAGAGGATATGAAACGCCAGCAGCTTAATGTATTCCGCATGAATTTGCTAGGCTCTGAGGTTGTGCCTGTAACAAGCGGCACACGTACGCTTAAGGACGCTTGTAATGAGACGCTTCGCTACTGGGTAAGTCATGTTAATGATACGTATTATATTCTAGGCTCTGCAACGGGACCTCATCCTTATCCGATGATGGTGCGTGATTTCCAGCGTATTATCGGAGATGAAGCGCGTGAGCAAATCTTGAAGTATGAAAGCAAGCTGCCGGATTACGTTGTCGCAGCAGTTGGTGGCGGAAGTAATGCAATCGGTATGTTCTATCCGTTCATTGAGGATGAGGGCGTGAAAATGATCGGTGTCGAGGCAGCTGGACGCGGTGTTGATACAAATGAGCACGCGGCTACGATGACGAAGGGACGTCATGGTGTGTTTCAGGGATCAATGAGCTACGTGCTGCAGGATGAGCATGGACAAGTGCTGCCTGCGCATTCGATATCTGCAGGTCTTGATTATCCAGGGATTGGTCCAGAGCATTCCTATTTGAAGGACGCTGGACGTGCGGAATATGTGCCGATTACTGATCAGGAGGCGCTTGACGCCTTGCAGGAGCTGTCTCGTACAGAGGGCATTATTCCTGCGCTTGAATCGGCGCATGCGATCGCACAGACGATCAAGCTCGCTCCGACTCTGAACAAGGATCAGGTTATTGTCGTAAGCTTGTCTGGACGCGGCGATAAGGATGTTGAAGCCATTATGGGATACCTTGGGGGGAACGAGTCATGAATCTAATCGATCAAAAGTTTGCTGAGCTGAAGGCTGAGCAAAAAACAGCACTGATTCCGTTTATATCATGCGGTGATCCTACACTTGAAGCGACGATTGAAATTGTAAAGGCGCTAGAGTCCGCAGGTGCAGATATGGTAGAGCTTGGCGTGCCATATTCCGATCCGCTCGCGGACGGTCCTGTCATACAGCGCGCGTCTGAGCGTGCACTTATTCATGCTGTTACACTAACGGACTGTATCGAGCTTGGCGGCAAGCTGCGCGCGGCTGGTGTGACAATTCCGCTTATCTTGTTTACGTACTATAATCCGATTTTCCAGTTTGGTCTGGATGCATTCTTCGAGCTAGTGAAGCAAAATGATATTAGTGGTATGATCGTGCCGGATCTGCCAATCGAGGAAGATCAAGAGCTCCGTCAATTGGCCGAAAAGCATAATATTCATCTGATTCCGCTTGTTGCGCCTACCTCTAATGATCGCGTAACACGTATTGCAAAGCAGGCAAAAGGCTTTGTTTACTGTGTGTCTTCACTTGGTGTAACAGGCGAGCGCTCTGATTTCCATAAGGAAATTGATGAGTTTCTATCCGTTGTAAGAGAGTCAAGTGACGTTCCAATCGCAATTGGCTTCGGTATATCCTCACGTGAGCAGGTAGCTCGCTTTGAACAAAAATGCGACGGGGTTATTGTAGGAAGTGCTATTGTTCGTACGATTGAAAGCAATGTCCCATTGCTGCTTGATGCTGATAAGAAGGAAGAGGGCTTGCGCAACATTCAACAATTTGTTTCGGAATTAAAGGGCTAATTATTCTTCATACTACTACGTTGATTGCTTGATTGAAGCCGTCTCTCAATAGCTAAATGAGAGGCGGCTTCTTTGTTTCATATAGATGAACTTAACATAGAGGAAAGCAATGATATGCTAACAAACTGTTAAAGATTTACTTTAAATGCTGCGTCAGTTGTGAGAAAATAAGAAAAAGTTAGTCGCTAATTAACGCTTTAAAGTAACTGATAAAGAGGTGAATGGCTCATGCAGCCAAAAGTTAACATTATGCATTTACCTGTATATCAACCAGGTAAACCGATCGAAGATGTAAAAAGAGAGCTAGGATTAGATGAAGTAATTAAACTTGCTTCCAATGAAAATCCAATAGGTTATTCTCCAAAAGCAAGAGCAGCAATGCTTGATGAAATAGATCACCTTCATATTTATCCCGATGGAGCCAGCGTTGATCTGACTGCAGTATTAGCAAGCAAGCTTGGAGTTGAGTCTAATCAAATTATTTTCGGCACGGGCTCCAGCGATATTATTTTGATGATTTGCCGTGCGTATTTAACAGCTGCTGACGAAACGATTATGGCCGATGAAACCTTCTCTCAATACAAGCATAATTGCGAGGTTGAAAATACGAATATTATCGAGGTGCCGCTAAAGGATGGCAAGCACGATCTGAATGCCATGCTTGCAGCTGTAACAGAGCGAACGAAGGTATTATGGATATGCAACCCTAACAATCCTACAGGCACGATTATTGGTCGTGAGGAGCTTGAAGCATTTCTTGCTAAGCTGCCAAAGCATGTGCTTGTCGTGCTTGATGAGGCGTATGGCGAATATGTAACCGACCCTAATTTCCCTAACGGAATCACCTTAATCGATCGATATCCGAATATAGTCGTGCTTCGTACATTTTCAAAGGTATACGGACTCGCTGCCAATCGTATTGGATACGGCGTTGGCGAGGCTAGCGTGATCCGAACAATCAACCAAGTTCGCGAGCCGTTTAATACAGGTCGTCTTGCACAAGTGGCCGCGAAGGCTTCCTTACAGGATGACGAGTTTTTAGCAAGAAGCCAGGCTTCCAATACTGCAGGTCTAAACTACTTGCATGCACAATTTGACCGCTTGGGGCTGCAGTACTTCAAAGGTCATGGCAATTTCATTATGGTCGATGTTCGTACACCGTCGATGCAGATTTTCGACTTGCTGCTAAGAAAGGGCATAATTGTCCGTGCTGGGTGGAAACATTATCCAAATGCAATTCGTGTTTCTGTGGGGACAGCAGAGCAGAACGAAAAATTCATTCAGGCGCTTGAGGAAGTGTTGATAGAATTGGCGGTGTTACAGTAAACGATGAAAAAAGTTGCGATATTTGGCGTTGGTCTAATTGGAGGCTCGATCGCATTATGCTTGAAGGGTCAGCCAGATCTCATCGTTTGCGGTTATTCGAATCGTGAGGCCTCTGCCAAAAAGTATGTGGAGCGAGGCGTTGTTGATTATGCAACGACATCTGTTGAGGAAGCAGCCAAGGATGCTGATTTTATATTTCTATGCGTGCCAGTCGGCTTAATGGAGCAGTATATTCAGCAGCTGTGTGAGTTGCCTCTGAAAGAGGGTTGTATTATTACAGATGTTGGAAGCACTAAGGCATCTGTCATGCAGGCAGGGCAGGCGTTCAAGTCAACGTCAGCGATCTTTATTGGTGGTCATCCGATGGCAGGATCAGAGCGCTCAGGCGTAGAGGCAGCTTCAAGCAGACTGCTGGAAAATGCGTTCTATGTTTTAACAGCGGATCAGGACACTCCGCAGCATGCGCTTGATGAGCTTGAGCAGCTGTTGTCGTATACACGTGCTCATCTTGTCAAGGTTGATGCGAAGTCGCATGATACCATTGTAGGAGCAATTAGTCACTTGCCGCACTTGATTGCAGTTGGGCTGGTTAATCAGGTAAGAACCTATAACGAGAGCAATGGTCTATATGAGCTGCTAGCAGCTGGAGGCTTTCGCGACATAACGAGAATTGCTTCAGGCGACCCGGCTTTGTGGCGCGATATACTGCTTGACAATAAAGCGGTGCTGCTTGAGCTGCTGAAGGACTGGCAGCAGCAGATGGATCAATTCTGCATCATGCTGGAGCAAAACGATGGAGATGCGATTGTAGATGCGTTCAGTCATGCTGGTCAGTTTCGATCAAGGCTGCCAGAGAGAAGGAAAGGGATCTTGCATTCTGTTTTTGATTGCTTTGTTGATGTGCCTGACCATCCGGGTATTGTCGGTTCAATTGCTACCGTACTAGGCGATGCTAATATTAATATAAGCAATATTCAAATTATCGAGAGCAGAGAGCAAATTCCAGGCGTGCTCCGCCTTAGCTTCCGCAGCCAAGAACAGCTTGATGATGCGATCAGACTGCTTGTTGGCAAAGGCTTCCATGTGGAAGTGTAGCGCAATGTAGGTGCGTTGTATCGCTAATAATTTGATGGACAAACGAAGAGGGAAGGAATGGGAATCTTAGGCCATTTCTTCCCTTATATATTTTATTTATTTAAAATGAAAGCGCTTATTGACAAACTGGAAGCGTATACATATAATAAAAGTACAGTATGGTTTCTCTCCACTCCTATCCAATAACACTTGTGTTCAGATGAACACAGACCACTCATTAGAGTGGTCTTTTTTTTGCCTCTTATTTCTGAGGTATGGTATTCTATAGTAGAGTGCTGATGAATGGAATTATTTTTAAGATATTATGATGGGTTCATATGATAGCAGTATCGAAAACGCAACTTTTAGACCTAAGTGAAGTATACGTATATATACATCCTTGGGTTAAATTGCAGGTGGAGGAGGTTCGCCTGTTATGACTGATTCCCAGCTAATACGTGAAATCAAGGATGGCAATGTCGAGCTCTACTCCGAGCTGATGAGTCGCTATCAACGAAGAATATTATCCTTTATCTATCATATGCTGAAAAGCGCCAAGCTCGAATCGATTGCAGAAGATCTTACTTCTGAAACCTTTTACAAGGCATACAAGAGTTTACATACCTTTCGAGAGCTCGATGCGACTTTTTCAACGTGGCTTTATACGATAGCAAGAAATACGGTTCTTAGCGAGCTTAGGAAACAAAAAGCTAACATGGTTTCGATTGAGGAAGTAAACATTGAGCCGATTGTTTCGGGCGATGCCACACCGGAGCAGCAGCTGCTGCTGAACGAGCGCATGCATCTTGTCCGTAAAGCAATAGATCAATTACCAGAAAAACAGCGTGCAGCCATTATCCTTCGTGAATATGAACAATTGGATTATCAAGAAATTGCAACGATATTAGGACAAACAGTCAGCTCAGTTAAGTCATTGCTGTTTCGCGCGCGAGCAAGCATTAAAGGACAGCTCGAGCCTTATATTGCTCAAGATACAGGCAGCCATGACTTGGAAAGGATGAATCGGAAATGAATTGTAAACAAGTAGATGAGCTTCTACACACATACTGGCAGCTAGATGAAGAAAATCCACTACGAATTGAAATTGAAGCACATATGTTTGATTGTGATATGTGCGCGGCTAAATTAGATTTGGAGCCCCTTTCATTTCCTGTCCTAGATTGTGAAGAGTCTGTCGTGCCAAGCGGCAGTGGATCAAATATCTCACAGCAGCAAATTAGCAGTACCGTCATGCAACGAATATATGAAGAAGAAACATGGTACATGCCTATTGCGAACAAGCGCTACCAGTTTTCGAAGAGCTTTCGTCGCAATGTAGCCATTATTATTGCCAGCTGTCTAGCGATGTTTTCGATTGCATTGTTTCTATTTATATTTGATTATCATTTGGATTCTACTGCGTCGACAGCCACGACAGTGTCAGGCATTGTAGATGTAGCCAATGCTGCTTCTAATCACAACGCGCATACATCCATATATACGAGCTCCATTCCAGTAGCAAGCATCAGCGAACCGATTGTTTTGCAGGTTGTACCGCAGTTTCCGCAATACTATGTGGCGTTGTCGTTTGTCGGAATTGTGATGACGTTGTTAGTGATGAGCTGGTTTACGAGAACAAGACAATAATCGATAAGGTGGCTAGAGCGTGCAAATAGGTTTAATTCGGCATGGAGAAACAAGCTGGAATGCTGTAAAAAGAATACAAGGACAGACGGATATCCCGTTAAATGAAACTGGAATTAAGCAAGCAAAGCAGCTGGCATCTCGTCTGAAACAGGAGCTTGAGCAGCAGCGTTGGGATTATTTAATGACAAGCGACTTGCAGCGGGCGATGGTGACGGGGCAATACATTGCAGATGAGCTGAATGTGATGCTGCTGGCGCCTGATACAAGGCTGCGTGAGCGATATTTCGGTCAGATTGAGGGAACTACACTGGAAGAAAGAATTGAACGCTGGGGAGAATCCTGGAAGGGACTGGACCTGGGTGCAGAAACGGATGAAGCAATGAGGCAAAGAGGCGTAGAGCTGCTTAATGAGCTGTACGCGATGTATCCGGATAAACATATTTTATGCGTGACGCATGGAAGCTTTATTGCAGAGCTTTTGCTCGAGCTGTTTCCCGAGCTTGAGGATAAGCAAATCGGGAATTTATCCTATTCTATTTTGAAGCGGGATGAAAAGGGCTGGCAGCTGCTGCTGCATAATTGCACAAAGCATTTGGACTCTAATCTCTGCTTGTAGCTTCAGGCAGCTGTGCCATAACTAATCCTTAGGCTGTTGCAGCCGCGGCTTAGCTGTAGCCATGCTGTCTTTTTGCATGGTGCGCGTATTGCCCCATCGTATAAAATACGATATGATTATTGTTATGCCTAAAGGTTGGATAAACAGAAGAAATGAGGATATGTAATGTCTGTAAGTTTGGAACAGGTTCGTTCTGCAGCAACCGCTTTTACATTGCGGGATGCGCTTGGCGACCTATCTAAAGATGCATTAACGACAATACGTAAGCATGCATCTGTAAAAAATGTAAGTAAATTGAACCGTGAGCAACTGCTCGAAGCACTGATCGAGCTACTGCCGGCAAGCTATGAAAAAGAGCTGCTTTCTTTATTGAATTTGATGGATGAAGAGCGTATTGCCCTGCTTGACTTTGCAGTTGCAAAAAATGGCGCGGTTGCTGTAACCGATGAATGGACTGAGCAAATGACACAGTATTGGCTCGAGCTTGGTTTATTGTTCAAGCAAAACATTGCTGATCGAGATGTTATGATTATGCCAGTCGAGCTTATTCCGGTTGTGCAAGAGGTGTTGAAGCAATTGGATCGCAAGGCAATTGCATTAAACACTTCATATCTTGCAAGCGTAAAAGGAATGATTTATTATTATGGCGCACTGACGCATGAACAGGTAGAGCAGATTACATCTCGCTATCCGATGTTTGAACAGCTCAAAGCGCCTTTAATGCATATCATTATTAATTATCGTCACTATAGAGCGGACTTAGGGTTGAATGAGACGTTTGTTCACCATTATGCGATTCCCGATCCAACTTTGATCGTGAAGGAACGAAATAAACGAGAGGATCTTGATTTTGCTTCACTTACAGCGTTGCAGCTGCAGGAAGCAGGAGGAGCTCAGTTTGTATTTCGCAGTCACGCACATCAGCTGCTGGTAGACATGCTTCACAAACAGTTTCAGCTTCCTAAATTTGAAGCGAATCTTGTAGCCGATCAATCAGAGTTTGGCATTCGTGCCGGGCTGCAGCTGCAGGATTTGCTTGAATACGTCAATCGTGAGTTGAAGCTAAGCGAAGAAGCAATGAATATGCTACTTCCTCGTTTAATTATTATGTACAACAATACGCCGCAATGGTGTCTTAAGGGCCATACATCTGCTGAGCTTACGCTTGAGAGCACTGAAGCTGAGCAAGCTGAGAAGAGCTTCGGTCGCCAACTGGGACGTAATGACCTGTGCTACTGCGGCAGTGGTAAGAAATATAAAAAATGCTGTATGAACAACTAAATTTGCACGGATTTATGCAATCACCTTCATTCTCCATACCGAGAGTGAAGGTGATTTTTTATGCATGAAATAGAATGAAAAATGATGGAAATAGTATGAAAGCCTGAAAATTACCAATACTACAAATACAAGCATCTAGGAATAGCGAGAAAACATAGGCAGGAGAGGATAAGAAATGAATTTATCAGATATGCTTAGCTACGCGGATATTTCGCAGCTGTCCTCAATCGCAAAGCAATATGGCTGTGAGTGCAATGGGCATTCCAAGCATGAGCTTATTCAAGCCATTTTAGTTAATGTTCAACGAAAGGAGGTCATTACGCAATCGATTGATCGTTTGCAGCTTGAAGAATTGCGATTTTTGAACTTTCTACTGTTCGAAAATTTAAAAGCGTATAGCTTGGAAGATTTACTGGCGCTTTTACAGCAATGCCGATTTGATATTAACGTACAAGAAAAAACGATCGAAGCTGCAGCTGTTGCAGCTAGCGGCAAACAGCGAACTAAAAGACGAAAAAAAATAGACGAGCAGGTTGTTCCAGAACCGCGTGAAATGATTGCGCGCTTCAAAAGCCAAGGATGGCTTTTTAATGGACATAGCGGGCATGAACGGTATATGTTCCATGTACCGTCAGATTTCAAGCTGCGCTATCGACAGCATCTGCTGGCTATTATGCAGCGGCAAATTGACTACTGTGAATCGCCAGCAACGGCGATTGATGAAAGCGGCAAATTGGTCCAAGACATGAAGATGATGCTCGACTACATTCAAAAGCATGAGCCCAATGCTGCTGCAGACGGTGTCATACATCGCAGAGCTGTGTTACAGCTTAATGAGGCCAGCTCCATTAAAGAAGAGCTTCCGGGCAAAGGGGCGTGGAAGTTCGGCTACGGTAAAGGCTTCGGAGAGCTCCCGGAGCGGTTAACGCTTATTTATGACTATTTGTGGAGCAAGCGATTGATTCATCTGGATGAGGATCGGATCAAGCTTAAGGAGCCTGACCTGTTAAGTGAATCTGATGCAGAGGAAATGAAGGCGATGATCGTGCACTGGATGAAGCGTTATCGTACGCCAATTCCAAACATAAGGGCGTTAGTGTATTGGCTAATTATGCTGTCTAGCAGCTGGTGCAGTCTTGCTTCTATCGAACGTGTGTTATTGCCGTATATTAAACCGTATTATTTTGATTCAGCAAGCGATGTCTTGCATAAACGGCTAGTGAAGCCCTTGAAGCATTTTGGAATGCTTCAGACGGCTGAGCATACGGAAGCAGGTGTAATGCTTCAGGCATCCAGTTTTGGCAAGCGTATGCTTCAGGAGCTGTATCCTTAGCATTGACATGCTTCAGGCTCATTGTTAAAATTTCACTACATTTAACAAGGAGCTGGTTGCATGCTGATTCCATATCAATCGTATCGTCCAAAGCTGGAGCAACAGGTTTATGTAGCTGAAGGGGCAAAAATAATTGGTGATGTTTACATAGGTGAAGAAAGCACGATATGGTTTAACGCTGTGCTGCGAGGTGATCTCGCACCCATCCATATCGGAAAGCGCAGCAACATTCAAGATGGTGTTGTAGCACATGTCAATACGGATCAACCGCTCGTTGTACACGATGAAGTATCGGTCGGACATAGTGCGATCATACATGGCTGCACCATTAACCGAGGGAGTTTAATCGGGATGGGGGCAATTGTCTTGAACGGAGCGGAGATAGGTGAATATGCTTTAATAGGAGCGGGTGCAGTTGTAACGGAAAATAGTAAAATTCCGGCCTATACCTTATCGCTAGGAACGCCAGCTAAGGTTGTTCGTGAACTTCAAGAAGCTGACATAGAACGAATGAAAAGAACAATGGAAAGCTATGTATTCAAAGGATACGAGTATAGGGGAAGCTAGCACCGAATTGGAGGTGTTTCGTATCGATCAGATGAAAATACAGTATGAAGCAATGCTAGGCTTAACTGCCGAAATGATTCTAGACGACGCGATTCGCAGCTACCAGCGTCAAAAGCTGCAGCAGGCAATCGATGAATCACTTGCAACAGGCAATGAAGAGCAGTTTTATGAGCTGACAAAAAAACTGCAGCAGCTGGAATCGTAAAATATAAGGCCTGCCGCCAATGCTTTGGCTATAGCATTTGGCGGCTTTGTTATGTAATATGGAGAGATAACAGCTTGAAGGAGGAGCATTTGTGAAATTTAACGAAATTGAAGCAGATTCTTGGGACGAGCTAAAGCCCTATGTAGATACGTGTTTGCTGCCGATTACCGGAATGAACGGTACAGAAAGTCCTGCTGAAGCGACCAAATGCCTGGAGGACTTGCGAGATATTATGGATCTTGTGGAAATTCCCTTTCGCGGACGTATTGTAACGTATCCAGCTTATCATTATTTTGATGTGCGTGAGGGTACCAAACAATCGATTGCTAACCTGTGTAACAGATTCAAGCAGCAAGGTTATAAGTACATCATCCTGATTACCGCCAAAAACAATGTGAAGTTTCAATTAGATGAGGCTGATTTGTGGATTACTCCGAAGGAAAATGGAGATTTTCCTTCGGATGAGGAAATAAGTGGCTATATTCGTGAACTATGGTCTTCTTGAAATTAGTAGAATTTATTAATTTATCGCATAATTTGGTCAAAAATAGGGGAAAACAATTGCAATACTGTGTCAAATGTGACAAATTGATAACAAATTGTTGAACGAGTTTTCCATATTGTCGCAAATGTCCTGCCAAATTCTTGACGGTATTTGGTAGCTAGGCTATTATATTTATGTCCTAGTTCGTCATATGGTTTTGCTTTCAGGCAAAACGCGAGAATTGGTTGGCAAAGGGGGTTAGAACAGAAAATGAGTAACCATGAACATCAGGATTCGAAGCACCAGCCGATCCAACGAAAAGAGATGTCACGTCGTCAATTTTTATCGTATACACTTGGCGGTACAACAGCTTTCATGGTAGGTGGCGCGGTGTTGCCGATGGTTCGCTTTGCAGTAGATCCGTTACTAGCGAAAGGAAGCAGTACAGCGTTAGTAAAGGTTATGGAAGAAAGTAAAGTTACGACTGAGCCGCAAGAAGTTAAGTTCAAGGTAAGCCAGGTTGATGGTTGGTACAAGAGTGAAACGCAAAAAGTAGCGTGGATTTCTCGTGATGAATCCGGAGCTATATTCGCGCTTTCCCCAATTTGTAAGCATTTGGGTTGTACTGTTTTTTGGAACACGCATGGCAGAAATGAATATGACTGCCCATGTCATGATGCACGTTATTCGAAGGATGGTAAAAATATTACCGTTGCGAATTTGCCGCTGGATGAATATGAAGTACAAGTTCAGGATGGCATTGTGTATCTAGGCGGTATTATCGCCAACACTAGAGCATAGGAGGGCGTAAATTAGATGTTTAAGAGTATATACAACTGGATAGATGAACGTCTTGATATTACGCCGCTTTGGAGAGACGTTGCGGATCATGAAGTGCCAGAGCATGTTAACCCTGCACATCATTTTTCAGCATTTGTCTATTGCTTTGGTGGTTTGACGTTCTTTATTACAGTAATACAGATTTTATCTGGGATGTTCCTAACGATGTATTACGTTCCAGACATTATTCACGCTTATGCGAGTGTTGACTACCTGCAGCATCAAATTCCGTTTGGTAAAATTGTTCGCGGTATGCATCACTTCGGAGCGAGTCTAGTTATTGTTATGATGTTTTTACATACACTACGCGTTTTCTTCACAGGCTCTTATAAAGCGCCTCGTGAAATGAACTGGGTAGTCGGAATGCTGATTTTCTTCATCATGTTGGGCCTAGGTTTCACAGGTTACCTGCTTCCTTGGGACAACAAAGCTTACTACGCGACTAAAGTAGGGGTAGAAATTGCAGCATCAGTACCGTACATTGGTGACTATATTGCTTCTTTCCTATATGGTGGAGACATCGTAGGTGCGCAGACATTGACAAGATTCTTTGCAATTCACGTATTCTTCTTGCCAGGAGCTCTAATTGCAATGCTTGCAGCGCACTTTATTATGATCAGAAGACAAGGTATTTCAGGTCCACTATAAAAGAAGGGAGGCAGTACTGATGGCACACGGTCATAAATCAGACGAAAAAGTAGTATACGTTGGCGATTCGCGTGTGAAGAAATCTGGTCGCATAGACGGCACGCCGCCCGACTACACATCTTTTCCTGGTAAATCGGAAGCCTTCATTCCTAACTTTCTACTAAAAGAATGGATGGTAGGTTGTGTTGTACTCGTTGGATTTCTTGTGTGGGTAATGGCTGAGGCAGCTCCGCTTGGATATCCAGCAGATCCAACCAATGCATCATTTATTCCGATGCCAGACTGGTATTTCTTGTTCCTGTATCAATTTTTGAAATATCCATACGTATCTCAGGACTACGTATTGCTTGGTACAATTGTTATTCCTGCGATTATGTTCGGTGGATTATTGCTAGCTCCATTCCTGGATACTGGTAAGGAGCGCCGCTTCTACCGTCGTCCGATTGCATCGTCTCTAATGTTGCTTTCTATTGCTGCATGTACTTATCTGACAGTTGTATCTTGGGATCACTACCAGCATCAGCTAGAAGAAAAAGGTATCGTGCCTGAGCATCATGAGCGTGCTGAAAAGGTAAGAGAAGCGCTTGAGCGCGGAGAAGAGCGTCCGAATTTCTTGCAGACAGCTGAGGCACCTGCTATGATTGAGCCTGAAGGTCCTGGCTTCTCCATTATCGAATCACAGTGTATGGGTTGCCATGCTAATGATTTGAATGGTGCAAGCGGTCCATCGCTGCTTGGAATCGGTAACGAACTGTCTAAAGAAGAAATTGCAGATATTATTATCCACGGTAAAAACAATGGCGCTATGCCTGCATTTGGCGATTCTCTTTCCGAAGAGGAGATTAATCAAGTTGCGGAATGGCTAGCGAAACAAACTCAGTCCTAACAGTAAAGACCTTGTCGCATATGCGGCTAGGTCTTTTTTTCAAGAAGGGAAATGAATGATGAAGCTATCTTTTTGGTTTAGCCGAGCCTTTCTGCTTAACCGCAGCTTTCTATGGCTGCTCTTTATAATTAATTTTGCGGGAACCATCTACGGCTATATGTGGTATGAAAATCAGCTGCTATGGACAATTGAGCAAAAGGAAAGCTGGATGCTACCATTTGTTCCCGATTCGCCTACTGCGAGCTTGTTTTTCTCGATTGCGGTATTATATTTATTGTTTCCACCAAAGGGCAGCAATGTCTTTGTACGCTGGTCACAAACGATTATAAATGCACTAGCCATTGTCTGCTCCATTAAATATGGCATATGGGCGACTGTTATTATAATCGCTGGTGCAATGCAGGGCGACACATTGAACTGGCAGAGCTACATGCTAATGACCTCTCACCTTGCGATGGCGGTTGAGGTGCTGCTTTATGCCAGATTTATGAAGCTTAGCTTTGCGAGCTTTACAATTGCAACCGCATGGCTGCTGCTGAACGATACGATGGATTATACATTTGGCATATATCCATGGCTGCCAAAGACGCTGCAAGAGCATGTTGATACGGTTAAGCTGTTTACGTACTTGCTTTCATTGTTTAGCTTATTGGCAGGATTGCTTGCGTGGAAATTATTTAGACAGAAGGAATAACTTGTCCTCTCACCCCATATGATGATAATGGGGGGGGATCGCTATGAAGTTTCGCATCATAATTTTGACTTGTCTCTGTGTGGTTTGCCTAATGGGCATGACGGCAACTGTATTTGGAAATCAAGCAAATTGGACGCATGATCCGCAAAATGAGGCAGCGGCTCGTTTAATGAAGCTCGAACATACCATTGCTGAGCTGTATGAGCAAGGCAATGCTTCACATAAGCAAGAAGTGTATCGGCTGATCCAGAGCATCAAGCATCAGTTTAACCAACCTGAGCTATTGAAGTTTGGAACGGTTAATGCATGGAAAATGATGAAAAGCGACGTTGTTAACGTAGAGCAGGCATTGATTAATGGTGAATCAGGTATTGTCTGGCGGGAACCAATTAATCGTCTTAGACTAGCGGTTGATTCGCTGCTGCAATCCGAGCAAGGACCGTGGCTGCAATATGAGTCGCTGCTGCTGGATGATATAAAATCAATTCGCAAAGCCAGTCATCTGAATCGAGACAATACAGTAGAGCTGACAAGCATTTATGTCCAAAAGCTGTTTGAACATATTGGTCGTATGGAAATGGCAGCTTATATGGTAGGCGACGAGGAAGTAATGAATCAGTTATGGAAGCGGGCAGAGCTGCTCAAGCACTTTATGAAGTCGCATGAGAATGGATGGAATCAGGCACAGCATAAGGACATGATCACAATTCTTGATGGAATGGAGTTATCCGTCCATGCATTATTTGCCCAAGCGGAGGAAACGATTACCGTTCCTACAGTAACCGTTCCATCCAATATACATGCAACAGGCTTTGCGTTTTTCATCGGCACAATCATTTCAGGCTTTTTGGCATTTGCCAGCTATCGCAAATACAAGCAGGAACCTTACGGTGTGAAGAACTGGCGGATTTAATCCTCTTCCTCCTTAAAGCCTTCACCAAGCACATCCTGCACTTCATGAATGACGATAAAAGCAATAGGGTCTATGCTGCGTACAAGCTGCTTGAGACGATGCGTCTCTGAGCGTGCAACAACGCAGTATACGACCTTTTTTGTTGTGCCTGAATATGCGCCTTTGGCAGGCAAAATCGTAACCCCGCGATCAAGCTCATGCGTAATTTTTTTCGCGATCTTCTCGCCTTGGTCGGTAATGATGGAAAAAGCCTTTGCTGTATAGGCGCCGTTTTGAATAAAATCAATCATTTTAGAAGCGATGAATACCATCACAAGCGTATATAAAATTTTGTCCAGTGATATATAAAAAATGGAAACGCCAATAATAATAGCATCGGCAACTAAAATGATTTGTCCCATGCTGAAGCCTTTCCAACGATTCAAAATACGAGCCACGATGTCTATGCCGCCTGTTGTGCCGCCATAGCGAAAGACGATGCCAAGACCAGCGCCTAATGTTATCCCTGCATACAGCACAATGAGCATAGCATCAGAGCTCTTCTCATATGAGATGATGCTTGCAATCTGCGAATGCTCGAACAATGCGAGAAATCCAGATAGCGCAACGGAGCCATATATCGAAAAGATCATTTTTTTGTGGCCTAGCAGTTTCCAGCCAACTAAAAACAGCGGAATATTGATAATAAGGGTTGTGATCGACATTGGCAGCTCAAAAATATAATTCAGCAGGACGGCAATTCCTGTAACGCCGCCTTCCATTAACTGGTTTGGAATGACGAAGCATTGCAATCCAAATGCATATAAGGCAGCTCCTATCGTGATAGGGATGATTTGCTTTAAGACACGAATCGATGCGATATTCATATCCATCATTCCTTTCCTAGTTTTCAGTACTTGTAGTATACGTAACTTTTCAATTCAAAAACCATTGTTTTCTTAATAGTGATACGGTAACATAGAAAATGAATCGAAGCATGCGAAAGGAAGTTGAGTTCGATGGCTGAAAAATCGCTCGCGCACATTCAGCGTGAAGTGGATGAGTACATATCGCAATTTAAGGAAGGTTATTTTAGTCCACTTGCATTAGTAGCGAGACTTGCTGAAGAAGTGGGCGAACTGGCAAGGGAAGTCAATCATGCTTATGGTGAAAAGCCTAAAAAGCCTGATGAGGCGGAAAATTCGATTGAGCTCGAATTAGGTGACATCTTGTTTATTTTGAATTGCTTTGCCAATTCATTAAATATTGATCTAACCGAAGCACATGATAAAGTAATGGATAAATTTAATACGCGCGATGCAAATCGCTGGACTAAAAGGTGAGAACATGACGATAAACGTGGCAGTAATTGGAGCAAGCGGAAGAATGGGTAAGGAAGTTGTAAAAATGGTCTTAAGCGATCCAGAACTTCAGCTTGTCGCAGCTGTTGCTCCATCTTATGCAGGTAAAGACGCAGGAGAGCTTATTGGCAGCAAAACGATAGGCGTTACCGTTGTTGCTACATTTGAAGAAGCAATTAACAACGCACAGGCAGATGTAATGGTTGACTTTACTGTACCGCATCTGGCTTACGCTCATGCAAAACGTTCTATTGAAGCAGGGATTCGTCCAATTATGGGAACAACGGGCTTTACTCCCGAGCAAATTACAGAGCTGGACGAGCTGTGTCAGCAGCACCAGCTTGGCGGTTTAATTGCACCAAACTTTTCAATTGGTGCGATTTTGATGATGAAATTC
Source organism: Paenibacillus septentrionalis (assembly GCF_042659865.1). Lineage (NCBI taxonomy): Bacteria > Bacillati > Bacillota > Bacilli > Caryophanales > Paenibacillaceae > Paenibacillus > Paenibacillus septentrionalis. Next base: position 333,827 of record NZ_JBHSTE010000002.1, on the reverse strand, counting down.
GCTCAAGAAGCAGCTAAATATATGCCGCATGTTGAAATTATTGAATATCATGGTGATCAAAAATTAGATGCGCCTTCTGGCACTTCCATTAAAACGGCAGAGCTTATTGCTCAAACGAGACAAGAGCTCCGTCAAGGCAATCCTGAAGAAAAAGAGACGATTGAAGGGGCGCGCGGTGGATATTATGAAGGCTTCCGCATACATAGCGTGCGCTTGCCGGGTGTATTTGCCCAGCAGGAGGTTATTTTTGGAGGCAACGGCCAAACTTTGAAAATTCGACACGATTCCTATGATCGTGCTGGTTATATGCCTGGGGTCAATCATGCAGTTAAAAAAGCGATGAGCTATACAGGTATGGTATACGGCTTTGAGCATATTATGGACTAATTTGACGCCGAGCAGCGAAAGAGAGGGATTCTGATGTTGAATATTGCATTTATTGCGCATGATAGAAAAAAAGAAGAAATGGTCAATTTTGTTATAGCTTATGAGCATGTTTTTGTACCGCACAAGCTGTATTCGACTGGTACGACCGGTACGAAAATAATGGAACAGACTGAGCTTAAGATCCAGCGTTTTTGCTCGGGACCACTCGGGGGCGACCAGCAAATTGGCGCTCTCGTCGCGGAAAATGAAATGGATCTTATTATCTTTTTGCGTGATCCATTAATGGCGCAGCCGCATGAGCCGGATATTACGGCATTGCTGCGCTTATGTGATGTGCAGGGTATTCCAGTCGCAACTAATATTGCGACAGCAGAATTGCTTGTAAAGGCTGTTGAACGCGGAGATTTCTCATGGCGCGAGCTCGTTCATAAATACAAGCCAGGAGTAGAAGAATAATGAATCAATTAGACATTCTCGTGTTTGGTGCCCATCCTGATGATGCTGAAATCGGGATGGGAGGAACGATTGCCAAGCATGCTGCAGCAGGCTACCGCATTGGTATATGCGACCTGACGCAAGCTGAAATGTCCTCCAATGGCACCGTTGAGCTGAGGCAGCAAGAAGCTGCTGCGGCCTCAGCGGTGCTTGGTTTATCCATGAGGGAATGTCTCGGCTTGCCGGATCGCGGACTGCGGCTTGCAAAAGAACATATTGATCCAATTGTAGAGATCATTCGTACCTATAAGCCTAAAATCGTGTTTGCTCCTTATTGGGAGGATCGGCATCCTGATCATGTCATGTGCAGCAAGCTGATTGAAGAGGCTGTTTTTAATGCGAAGCTGCGCAACTATATGCCAGAGCTTCCTGCCTGGCAAGTTGGGCAAACGATGTTCTACTATATAAATGATGTACATAACGTTACTTTAATGATAGATATTAGCGACGAATTTCAGTTGAAGGAGCAGGCACTGCGTGCGTATGCTTCTCAATTTAATGCTGCTGCAACCAGCAATGGGGTAGCGACTCCACTTACCAATGGATATATCGAGCGTGTAGGTGCCAGGGATTCTTTGCTTGCTCAGTCTAGAGGATGGAGCTATGCAGAGGGTTTTACGGTTAAAGGGCCATATCCTATCTCAATGTTGTAGCAAGTTCTGATTGATCGGGAGGTGCGTCACTCTGACGCGGAAATTAAAGATTGGCATCACATGCTATCCCACATTAGGCGGTTCAGGTGTCGTTGCAACAGAGCTGGGCAAGCTGCTTGCAGAGCGAGGTCATGAGATTCATTTTATTACCCACAGTGTTCCGTTTAGACTGGGGAAATTTCATAAAAATGTATTTTTTCATGAAGTAGAAGTGAATGATTATTATGTATTCCGCTATCCGCCTTATGACTTAAGTCTGGCAAGTAAAATGGCACAGGTTGCGCAAATGCAGCAGCTTGATATCCTTCATGTGCATTATGCGATTCCTCATGCCGTGTGTGCCTACCTTGCCAAGCAAATGCTGAATAATGGATTAAAAACGGTAACGACACTTCATGGGACGGATATTACAGTATTAGCACAGGATGAATCATTAAAGGATCTTATTCGATTAGCGATCCATCAAAGCGATGCGGTTACAGCGGTATCGAATGATTTGATTCAGGAAACACGCCAGCTGCTAGATATCACGACACCAATTGAATTAACGTATAATTTTGTTGATAAACGCGTCTATTACCCACGCGACGTGTCTCAGCTGCGGCAAGACTATGCAAAGCCGGATGAGAAAATTTTGATGCATATTTCTAATTTCAGACCGGTTAAGCGCGTGTCTGATGTGGTCGATATATTTGACCGCGTTCAACAAAGCTTGTCTGCCAAGCTTCTATTAGTAGGAGAAGGGCCAGAGCTGACCAAAATACAATGCAAGGTTAAGTCACTAGGACTGGAAGATAAAGTGTTGTTTCTTGGCAAACAAGAGGATGTCGCTCAAGTAATATCCCTTGCAGATGTACTGCTTCTACCGTCTGAGAAGGAAAGCTTTGGACTTGTTGCCCTTGAGGCTATGGCTTGTGGCGTTCCAACGATTGGCTCTACCGCAGGGGGAATTCCAGAGCTTGTGACACACGGTGAAACAGGGTATCTGGCACCAATAGGCGATGTGGAAGCGATGTCGCAATATGCGATTGATTTGTTAAAGGATGAGGGACGTTATCAATCGTTTGTTGATGCTTGTGTTGATCGTGCGAGACGCGTGTTTTGTAATGATCGGATTACACATGAGTATGAAGCGATCTATTATAAAGTGTTGGGACTCGAATCAGAGATTAAACCATTTTCTTATGATTTGTGTCGCTTGTAGAGGGGTTATGAAGCTGCAATTACAACCGCAATTAATACAGCCTGCGATGAAAGAAGCCTGTCTTGTCATAGACAGGCTTTTGCAAGCAGGCTTTTCTGCCTTTTTTGTAGGCGGCGCTGTACGTGATACGATGCTAGGGCGTGATATCCATGATGTTGATATTGCGACTAGTGCATTGCCACAGCAAGTGATGGCGTTGTTTGAGAAAAGTATTCCTACCGGCTTGCAGCATGGCACAGTCACTGTAATCGTAGAAGGTCAAAGCTATGAGATTACGACGTTTCGTATCGAAACCGGTTATGTTGACTATAGACGTCCTGGTGATGTTCAGTTCGTATCAGAGCTGAATAGGGATTTGATGCGTAGAGACTTTACGATGAATGCGATGGCCATTGATCGCGACTGGATGCTCCATGATCCATTCGATGGCTGGTCGCATTTGCAAAGTGGAATACTGGTTACCGTTGGAACAAGCTCCGAAAGATTTCAAGAGGATGCGCTTCGTATGCTTCGGGCGATTCGATTCGCAGCAAGCTATCAACTTACAATCGAGAGGCAGTGCTGGGAGGCCATTATTCACTATGGTCACCTGTTAAACCATGTTGCGATGGAGCGTGTAGCATATGAGCTTGAGAGGATGCTCAATTCAGATTTTCCTGCAAGGGGAATAACGTTATTGCTGGAGAGCGGATTACTTAGCCACACAAAGGAAAAGCTGAATCTTGCAAGCGGTCACTTTCATCAGAACTGGTTAACTGATAAGAAAGATGATGCGAGTATGAAGTGGGCAGCGCTGTTCATATGCCTTGGCATGTCAAGTGAATGCGCTCTTGAAGATATGAGAAAGCTGCGACTGAGCAACAAGTTAATACAGACCAGCAGCGGAATACTGCAGCTTTATGAGTGTGTACATATATATATTGGTTCTGAACAGTCTCATGAGGGACTGAAGGAGCGATGGCTTGATATCCTGCTGCAGTTTCCGCTAGATCAGACGCGCTTGTTTTTGAGATTGCTGGAGCAGCACGATGAGCGGGTCGCGATGTTAGCCGCATATGACGAAGCATTATCTATTCACAGTATGAAGCAGCTAGCGGTTCGCGGCAATGATTTGCTGAAGTGGTACAGCAAGCCGTCAGGACCTTGGGTGAAGCAAGCACTAGCTTTTCTTTTCAAGCGAGTGGCAAGCGGCACTTTAACAAATGACAAAAAAGCGATCCATTCATTCGTTACAAATCAAATTGAAGGTGGATTATCTAATGAGCAATAATGAACGTTTAGTTCAGCTATTAGCTTCTTCGCACGATTTTATATCTGGTGAAAAAATAAGCGAAGAGCTGGGCATTAGCAGAACAGCTGTTTGGAAGCAAATAAAAAAGCTCGAGGCACTTGGCTATGAGCTTGAGGCCGTTACCAAGCAGGGCTATCGCTTGCTTTACACGCCACAGCCTATTGATGCTGCCAAAGTTGAAAAAGGGCTTAAAGGCCACCGTTTTGGACATACCATACATTATCATAAGGCAGTTGCCTCTACTCAGCCGCTGGCAAAGGAGCTTGCCGAGCAAGGAGCAGCTGAAGGTACGGTTGTTTTGGCAGAACAGCAGCTGCAAGGCAAGGGCAGATTGGGCAGAATATGGCATTCTCCTTATGGGAAAGGCGTATGGATGAGTATTGTGCTTAGACCAGCTACTCCCATTCAATTAGCGCCACAGCTCACGCTGCTAACGGCTGTCGCATTAGCGGAAGCCATTCGCTCGATTACAGAGCTGAATGTAGGCATAAAGTGGCCCAATGATATTTTGCATAAAGGCAAAAAGCTGTGCGGCATTTTGCTTGAATCTGCTGCAGAAGAACAGCGGTTGAAGTACGTCATTGCCGGCATCGGCATCGATGTGAATTTGGGCGAGAACGATTATGAGAATGAGCTGCGAAATAAGGCAACTTCGCTGCGAATTGAAAAAGGCGCACCAGTTGACCGTGAGCAGTTGATCGAAGCGTTTATGATGAAATGGGAGCGACTGTCTGACCTGTATGATCAGCAAGGTTTTGAACCAATTGCCCAGCTATGGGAAAGCTATACGATCTCACTTGGACAACGCACTTTAATTACAACTGCACAGGAACAGTTTTATGCTGTGCCACTAAAGCTAACGGAACGTGGATCAATTGTCGTCAAGCTGGATGATGGCGAGGAAAGAGAAATTTTCTCAGCAGAGATGGGAGAAGTAAAGCAGTAATTTACGAGCTGGAACTTTTCTGCTACACTAGGTCTACTAGGCGGTATTCATGTGGAAGCTGCACTGGTGTTTGTGTATTAAACTAAATTTCATATTTAGAATGCACACTCTGCTCAGAGCCGAAGGGACCGAGACAGAAGGAAGCATTACTAGCAATCGTTTCCTTTACGTTCTAGGACCTTTTTAGCGATGGCTAAAAGGTTTTTTTGCATTTACCTTCAACTAAAGGAGCTGGATAATTTGAAAAAGAGACTAACGATTTCTGCAATGTCAAAGATGAAGGCGGAAGGCAAGCCGATTTCAGTATTGACGGCATATGATTATCCCTCAGCCAAGCTTGCTGAGGAGGCAGGAATTGATGTGATCTTGGTAGGAGATTCTTTAGGAAATGTTGTACTTGGATATGATACAACGATTCCTGTAACGATAGATGATATGGTATATCACTCACGTGCTGTTGCGCGCGGAGCTGAAAACACCTTTATAGTAGCGGATTTGCCTTTTATGACGTACGGCGTGACGATCGAGCATACGCTAACGAATGCTGCTCGCCTAATGCAGCAAGGTCATGTGCAAGCAGTGAAGCTTGAGGGTGGAGCTGGCATTAAGGAGCATGTTCGAGCGCTTGTTCAAGCAGGAATCCCAGTCATGGGTCATATCGGTCTAACGCCTCAGGCGGTGCATCAGCTAAGCGGCTATAAGGTGCAAGGAAAGCTGGAGGACGATGCGAGACGCCTTGTAGAGGATGCTCTGGCGCTTCAGGAAGCGGGCGCATTTGCTATTGTGCTCGAGCTTGTGACTGAACAGCTTGCAAGCTTTATTAGCGATCAGCTGACAATCCCTACAATTGGCATTGGAGCAGGACGCGGCTGTAACGGTCAAGTTCTCGTCTATCATGATGTGCTGCAATATTCTTCACCGAATGTTCCAAAGAAATTTGTGAAAACCTATGCTGACATCGGTACGACGATTCGGGATGCGATCGCTCAATATGTGGATGAAGTGAAATCTGGAGCATTTCCGGATGACTCGCATGTATTCCAGGCAGAAGCTGGCTCAATTGATTCGTTGTATGGCAGTAGACAATCATCGAAGTCAGATTCAGGTGTAAAGGAGTAATCGTGAGATGAACATTTGTCGTACGAAGAAGCAGCTGAAGCTGGCAGTGAAGCAAGCAGCGTCCCAAGGGAAAAGCATAGGGTTTGTTCCGACAATGGGATATTTGCACGATGGTCATGCAAGCCTACTGCGAGCAGCTCGTGAAGAAAACGATGTTGTCGTATTGAGCATATTTGTTAATCCTATGCAATTTGGACCAAATGAGGATTTGGAACGCTACCCTCGTGATGAGGAGCGGGATTTGGCTCTAGCTGCATCATGCAGTACAGATATTGTGTTTTTGCCAACAGTAGAAGAAATGTATCCATCCAAGCCGCTTACGAGTATAACAGTACGTTCTGTAACGGAGCGTTTATGCGGTGCATCACGACCAGGACATTTTGACGGAGTTGGACTCGTAGTCAGCAAGCTGTTTCATCTCGTGCAGCCGGATCGTGCATATTTTGGAATGAAAGACGCACAGCAGGTTGCTGTTATTGAGCAAATGGTGCTTGATTTGGACATGAATGTTGAAATCGTGCCTTGTCCGATTGTACGTGAACCGGACGGTCTGGCTCTTAGCTCGCGCAATGTTTACTTATCCCCTGCTCATCGGACAGAAGCAGCGGTGTTGAGTCAGTCGCTTGGTGAGCTTGCTCAAGCGTTAAATGTATCAAGCAGCATGACAGGTGCACAGTGCGTAGCGTTAATTACGAATAAAATAAAGGAAACGTCAGGTGAAATCGACTATGTCGAATTGCTGGAGTATCCATCGCTGCGAACCGTTGCAATGCATATACCGCTTGACAGAGTGCTGAGCGGACAACGATTTATCGTTGCTCTTGCAGTGAAATTCGGCAGCACGCGATTAATAGATAACGCTTTATTCCATGTAGAAGAGGTGATCGAACGTGTATAGAACGATGATGAAATCGAAGCTACACCGTGCGACTGTAACAGAAGCGAATTTGAATTATATTGGCAGCATCACCATTGATGAGAATTTAATGGAAGCCGCTGATTTGCTTGAAAATGAGAAAGTGCAAATAGTTAACAATAATAATGGGGCTCGTCTGGAAACCTATGTAATTAAAGGAAAACGCGACAGTGGTGTGATATGTCTAAATGGTGCTGCAGCTCGCTTGGTTCAACCTGGCGATAATGTTATTATTATCTCATATAGTCTGATGTCTGAAGAACAGGCATTATCGTATAAGCCAACAATTGTTGTACTGGATTCCGACAATAAGCCCATTCATTACATGAAGGAAGAGATTCATTCGACCATTCTGTAAACAAGTTAATCCCTTCATTATGTAACAGCTGCCATGCTGAATGAAATCAGAGCTTTCAACAAAAAATGACCGTACACTCCAACTACTCAAAGAAGGCGGGATGCGGTATGATCAACGAACTGTTTTCATCCATGCATGAGCTTCTTGACCACATCACTGACAATTACCAGGATGCTGATGAAGAGCAGCGAGAGGAATACTGCTATCGTATTCAGCAGCTGAAGGAAACAAACGATAAAATTTTGGATCATTATGTGACAGTTGAGGAAAAGCTTGCTTGCTTTTTTGAGATGTATCGTGAGGTTAAGGAGCACGAAGCGCTTGAAGGGGAACAAGGGCATGTGTCTGCCAAGTCACCAACCTCACAGCTGCTAAGTGAAGAACAGCAAGTCCACCGATTGCAGCAAATTATTCATGAAGCGATGAAATCGATCCAAACGATTGAAGAAACGCAATCGCAGTCTGAATCAAAAGTTTATTCGATTGATGAAGGACAGGATGTTATACTATGTAATGAATGTGATCTTTTTGTTTCTTCAGAGCACGAATTTGCTTTGGATCAGGCACAAGGATACTATAAGCTGTTTATGTTTTCCGAAGCAGCAAGCATTTTGCAAATGATTATTGCAGAGGAGCCCGAATGCAATATCGCAAGACTGTATTATGGCATGAGCTTGATGCATTTGCGCAATTGGAGTGAGGCGCAAAGGCAATTTCAGCTATTGACCGTGTTAAGCGATTTTCCAAAATGGCTTGCTTTAAGCTATAATGCATTAGGGTGTATTCAAGCGATCAAGCTGAATATGAATGAAGCCGAGCAGCTGTTCAAAAAGGCGTATCAGCTTTATCCACAGTTTGAGGATCCGCTTAAAAATTTGCAAAGCTGCAGGCAATCGCCAAAACAGCTGTCATTATATTTTGGAAGCACAGAATTGTGCTGTATGTGAGAGGAACGGTCAAAGGAATGAAATATGCCATATTGGATCTGGAGACAACAGGGCATAGTGTACTGGATCAGATTATTCAGATTGGACTTGTTATTGTGTCCGATGATCTTGAAATAGTCGATACATTCAGCACATATGTAAAGCCTACAGTTGAAATCCCTCCATTTATAACCAATTTGACAGGAATCAAGGAAGCAGATGTACAGGAAGCGCCTGATATTCATGATGCACTGCTGGAAGTTATTCCACGAATTGACGATGCCGTTCTCGTCGCTCATAATGTTGGCTTTGACGCCAATTTTCTAAATCATGCCCTAGATCAATGTGGATACCTGCCGTTTTCAGGACGCAGGCTCGACACAATGGAATTATTACGTATATTATTCCCATCGATTACTTCTTATCAGCTCGGAACCGCAGCTGAACAATTAGGTATTGTCCATGAGCAGCACCATCAAGCAGATGCGGATGCGATGGCAACAGCCCAAATTTTTATTCAATGTGTTCAGAAGCTTCGTTCCTTGCCGCTGCTTACTTTGCAGCGGCTATCTTCATTTTTTGATGAGAGTCGTGATATTGGTTGGTTTATGAAATACAATGAGGGACTTGTAGAGCAGGGAGCGGTATTCGACTCTGCTGAATATGATTACCATCGCCAATTTGCATTGAAGGCCAAGCCATGGCAAGAGGAGACCTCTGTACGGGAGTCTGAGAATGCCAACGATTATTTTGCGCAGCAAAAAAGCTTTCAGGATTACATGGACGATGTGCAGCAGCGCTTTCGCGAGCTGTTTGATCATTATGAGGAACGGAAGCCACAACAGCATATGTTCAACGAAGTGTATGAGGCGCTGAGTTCGCAAAAGCATTTGCTGATTGAAGCTGGAACTGGAACTGGAAAGTCGTTAGGCTATCTCATCCCAGCCTTGTACTACGGTGTTCAGGCTGAGGAGAAGGTGGTTGTCAGCACGCACACGATAAACTTGCAGGAGCAGCTGCGCAATCGTGATATTCCACTATTGAATGAAGTTCTGCCATTTCCATTTCGGGCTTCGTTATTAAAAGGAAGAAGCAATTATTTATGCATGCGCAAATTTGAGCACAAACTGAATATGCTTGATTTTGTAGCACCAGTAGATGACCCGATTACAGCAGCTCAAATGGTCATATGGTTAACAGAAACCGAAAATGGTGATCAAGAGGAGCTAAATCTTGGCTTGCGAGGACAGGATTTTTGGGGAACAGTGTCCAGTGATGCAGATTCCTGCTTGAATCGAGCATGTCCGTGGTTCAAGCGCTGCTACTATCATCGAGCTAAGCATGAGGCGAATATAGCGGATGTATGCATAACGAATCATTCTATGATCTTTACTGATATTCAAGCCGATCATCGCTTGCTTCCGTCCTACAATTACTTAGTGCTTGATGAGGCGCATCATCTTGAAGAGGTCGCCAGCAAGCATCTCGGAAACCAACTGAGCTATTTTTCGTATATTCATGCAATGACCAGTTTGTATAAAGACGTCCGAACAGGCTTACTCCCATCTTTGCGCGTACGCATTGCTGAGGATGGTGATGATCATACCGCTTCATGGAATGAAACGATAGATAGTGCCTTTCCACAGCTGCAAACACTAAAGGAGCATTGGGATCAATTGTTCGAGGCGCTTTATGACATCGTGATGCACAATGCTGGGCAGAATGGAGCATCTGACTCAGGAGAACAAGCTGGCGGAATCGTGCTTCGCTTGAATCGGGAGCAGCTTCCTGAGAGCTGGACTAAAATTGTGGAGAGCGAGCAGGAGGTACATGTCGGGCTGAATCGCTTTGCCAAAGCGCTTGAGAAAATGTCATCCGATATTAAGGAACGACTTGACGAGGATCTTAATCTTTCAGGCATGCTTACCGATCTTAACGGTGTTATTCGTGACCTAGTTCGCTTAAAGGACGAGCTGCGCCAATTCATTAAGCTGGAACTTGAGGATTATGTATACTGGCTCGAAGCAACCCAAGCGTATAAGCATCGCTCGTTGCAGCTAATGTCATCCCCGACTGATGTAAGTGGACTGCTGCGAAAATATGTGTATGATGTCAAGGATAGTGTTGTGATGACTTCAGCAACATTGTCAATTCAGAAAAACTTTACGTATGTAAAGGAGCAGCTCGGTCTTGATGTCTATAACGATAGCGATCGTCTAAACGAGGTTATTCTGGATTCGCCATTCCATTATCGGGAACAAGCATTAGTTATTATTCCTAGAGATTTTCCAGTATTGAAAGGGGCTAATGTGCCTCCATCGTACTTGGAGATGCTAGTACAATCCTTGCATGACAATGCGCTGCAGCTGGGCGGGAAAATGCTTGTTTTGTTTACATCGTATAGAATGCTAAAGCAGGTGTACGATCCGCTTAAGGAATTGCTGGAGCCAAAGCAAATCACGGTGCTCGGTCAAGGAATTGACAGCAACAACCGTACAAAGCTAACGCGGCGTTTTCTACAGCAGCAATCGTCTATTTTGCTGGGAACTAGCAGCTTCTGGGAAGGTGTAGATATCCCGGGTGAAGCGCTGCAATGCTTGGCAATCGTTCGCTTGCCATTCCAGCCGCCTAATCATCCCTTAATCGAGGCGAAATCGGAACTATTGCTTCGTCAGAAGAAAAATCCGTTTATGAAGCTTTCGATTCCACAAGCTGTCATACGCTTCAAGCAAGGCTTTGGCAGACTAGTGCGTACGACAACGGATAAAGGAATCGTCATCATTTATGATACGCGAGTTATTGAATCCTATTACGGAAAGCATTTCCTGTATTCATTGCCAGGCCCAAAAATCGAAACGATGCATACGAATCAAATGACGCAGCGGATGGAACAATGGTTGAAGGAGGATGACTAGATGAAGCAAGCGAAAATATCGGACGCAGTTGTTAAGCGTCTGCCGATTTATTTGCAGGTGCTTAATGAACTGAAAGCACGTGAAATCAAAACGATTTCCTCACAGGAGCTAGGCTCTCGTTTGGAATTTAATCCAGCGCAAATTCGCAAGGACCTGGCCTATTTCGGCGATTTTGGGCGAAAAGGAATCGGTTATGAAGTCGACTATCTGATCGATAAAATACGTCATATCTTGAAAATCAATCAAACCATACATGTTGCACTTATTGGTGCGGGTAATCTCGGACATGCATTGTGCAATTATAATAAATACAGTAATGACAACATGCAAATCGTTGCGGTGTTTGATTCATATGAGCCAAAAATCGGAACAAAGATCAATACGTTAACCGTTCAACCGATGAATGAGCTGGCAGAAACGATCAAGCAGCACAATATTCGCATCGGCATTATTACCGTACCTGCTCAGGAGGCTCAAAATGTTGCCAATCAGCTAATTGCTGGTGGTATTGAAGGGATATTGAACTTCGCTCCAACCATATTGCGAGCTCCTGAAGAGGTACGGGTTCAGCATGCTGATTTTACGAAGGAGCTGTTGAGCTTGGCGTATTACTTGAACAATAAAGAGGAGGAGCAGGATGAGTCGTCTGTGGATTAAGGAAGGCAGCTTTATTACAATGGCTTCACATCAGCCGGAGGTTCTACGCGGTCATATGGTCGTTGAGGATGGAGTTATTCAGTATATTGGGGAAAATGAGCCTGCTGCGTCCGTACAGGAGCAAGCAGTGATTATTAACGGACAAGGGCTGCTGTTTATGCCGGGTCTAGTAAATACGCATGGTCACGCACCAATGAGCTTGCTTCGTGGTTTTTCAGATGATCAGAAGCTGCAAGTGTGGCTGCAGGAAAAAATGTGGCCGATGGAAGCGAAATACTCTGAGGCAGACACGAAAGCAGGCAGCGATCTGGCGATTGCGGAAATGCTGCTTAGCGGTACAACAACATTTGTAGATATGTATGATCGAATGGAGCAGGTAGCGCAAGCCTCTATTGATGCTGGTATTCGTGCCTTTCTGGCTCGTGGAATGATCGGCCTAGGCTCGGTTGAGGAGCAAGTGAGCAAGCTTGAAGATGCGGTAGCATTTGCGAAGCAATGGAATGGCGCTGGTGAGGGAAGAATTCAAACCATGCTAGCCCCTCATGCACCTTACACATGCCCGCCTGCCTTTATTGAACGGATCGTTCAAGCAGCGCATGATCTTGATCTTCCGCTTCATACACACATGTCTGAAACGAGTGCAGAGGTACAGCAAAATGTCGATGATTATGGCAAACGACCTGTAGATCATTTGGAGGAGTTAGGCTTCTTTACACGTCCAGCATTGCTTGCACATGCGGTGCACTTGACAGACGACGAAATTGCAAAGCTAGCTCAGCTTGACGCTTCCATCTCTCATAATCCAATAAGCAACCTTAAGCTTGCAAGTGGTGTTGCACGTGTGCCGGAGCTGCTTCGAGCTGGAGTTAAGCTATCGCTAGGTACAGACAGTGCCGCGAGCAACAACAATCTGGATTTGTTCCAGGAAATTCGCGCAGCTGCCTTGTTACATAAGGGAGTCTCTGGTGATCCTACCGTTGTTCCCGCACATACTGCTCTTGCACTAGGAACGTCAATGGGAGCACAAGCGATCTGGCATAACCACATCGGTACACTAGAAACAGGAAAAGCAGCTGATTTTATCGCGATTAATATTGATCAGCCTCATTTCTTCCCGCGTACGGATCTCGTTTCACATCTTGTCTATGCAGCTAACGGAAGAGATGTTGAGCATGTATGGGTCGCAGGAAAACAGCTTGTGAAGCATAGACAGCTGCTAACAATGGATGAGGAGAAAATCCGTTCTGAGGCTCAAGCCAGCTTCGAACGATTGTTAACGTAGTATGAGAGCGATAGAAAAAAAACGTCCACCATTTATGACGAGACGAAAATGGACCACACTTGTTCTGTTTTTGCTTGTGCTTATTGTTGTAGGGATTATCTTTTTCTATCGCAATATTCATAAGGGACTATGGCAGGAAGCAAGCGAAATGCGAGCAGTTATCGAGCAAGCATCGCTGTACGACCTGAACGAGGACTATACGTTAAGCAAGTATGTATGGGAGGATCGATATTGGATTTTGCTAGCAGATTCCATATCCGACCAAAAGAAAGTATATTCTGCTTGGTCCACTCAAGAGCAGCTTGCTGAGCTTCCTTATGATAAAGCGATAACGAAGGACGACATAATCGCATTGGTTGAACGAACGAAGCCTAATGCAGAGCAGATTAAAGCTCAACCTGGATATTTGTATGGTCAGCTCGTGTGGGAGATCAAATTTAAGGACTCCTCCAGCGGCCATCAGAAAATGGCATTTTATCAAATGATAGATGGCAAATTTATAGATGAATACACGATTCCTAAGGAAACAAGGCCATAACGGACTTGTTTCCTTTTTTTATACAATTAAAGTTGATAGCAAAAATGATATACTATTTGATATACGAATGATATATATAAATTTATTGGATAGAGGTGTAAACATGAAAGATATGAAGCTAAAACCTATGGCTGTTGCATTTGCCATCTGCTTAGTTTTGCTTATTGGTGGAGGCTTTACGTATCAATACGTTGCACAAGAGAAGCCATTAAACCAATCTTTAAGTCAAGCGAATTATTCGCACATTGAATTAACGGGTAATAAGAATGAAGGCTACAAGGTTCAGCTGGATATTCTTGACGAGCAACCATTACACGAAGCTGTCGCAGAGGCGAAGAAGTTGCTAGGTGAGCATGGTATAGGGGAAGGCAGCTATACAGTAGAGCTGAAGCAGGAGCAAACAGCCTTGAGTGAAGTATGGGAAGCTTATTTGTTTGATATTGCTGAGATAATGGCGAATCAACGATATTCTGAGCTACCCGAGCTAATGAATCGTATAGAAGAAGCGCATGCTCATGTCGATGCAACAACTAGCGTGGACGAGCAGTATATATATATTTCCCTAATTGCGGACGGACAACGTTTGGATAAATTACTGCCATTAGATGGTGGTACGATGGGAGTGTGGAATAATGAAAAATAATTGGAAAGAATTGTTGATCGGGATCGCTGCAGCAGCAGCGATCTATACATTAGGCTATACGGTGCACATAGGTGCAGCCGTTCTTGCTGCTGTATTGCTGGCAGCGATCTTTGTGATGAATCGCAACGGAAGAGGCGTCAAAAGCCTGGCGAGTTTGAAAAAGAAAAAATCTGTGCAAATTCAGCAGGTTAGCTTCGATCAGGTTGGTGGTCAGGACCACGTAAAGCAGGAGCTGCAGGAGGCACTTGATTTTCTAGTATTTCGCGAAGAAATTGCGAAACGCGGAATTCGTATCTTAAAAGGTATTTTGCTGACTGGACCTCCGGGAACAGGTAAAACGCTTCTTGCCAAAGCAGCAGCAAATTATACGGATAGTGTTTTTATCGGAGCATCTGGTAGTGAGTTCGTTGAGATGTATGTCGGTACTGGTGCAAACCGTATTCGTGAATTGTTCCAAAAAGCACGCAGTGAAGCAAAGTCTAAAGGCAAAAAAAGCGCAATTATTTTTATTGATGAAATCGACGTAATTGGTGGTAAGCGTGACGGCGGACAGCAGCGCGAATATGATCAGACATTGAATCAGCTGTTGACGGAGCTTGATGGCATCTATCACGATACTGAAGTACAGATATTGCTTATTGCCGCAACAAACCGAAAAGATATGCTGGATGATGCTTTGCTTCGTCCAGGACGCTTTGACCGTCATATTGAGGTAGCATTGCCAGACAAACAGTCAAGAAAGCATATTTTGGAGCTGCATTCGGCCAATAAACGTCTGGTACCTACCATTAATTTTGACGAGCTGGCGAAGGATACGTATCAGTTTTCTGGTGCACAATTAGAAGCTGTTATGAATGAGGCCGCAATCTATGCGATGCGTGAATCAGCGGACGAAATTCATCAGGATCATATTCAATCAGCAATTGATAAGGTGCTGCTAGGTGAAAAAATCAATCGCGAAGCGAGCCAGGAGGATAAAATTCGAGTAGCACGCCATGAATTGGGTCATGCTATTATGGCAGAGCTGACAACGCCTGGATCTGTCGCTCAAGTCGTGCTTGCACCGCGTGGTGGTGCGCTTGGTTTCGTTCGTCACACGCCGCTTGCGGATAAATATTTATATACGAAAACAGAGCTGGAGCATAAAATTATGGTTACGCTTGGTGGTGCAGTTGCTGAAGAACTGTTCTACGGAGAGCGAAGCACTGGTTCCAGAGGAGACTTCGATCAAGCATTGAATATTGTTAAAACGATGGTTGAGTCTGGCTTGACCTCCCAAGGGATTATTAATGGCCAAATGATGACCGCCGACCGCTGGAGCCTAATAAGCAATGAAGTGCTGGACGAATGTCTTGCCAAAACAAAAGAACATTTAAGCCAACACTTTGACATATTTGAGCAAGCTTTACCGATATTGCTGGAAGAGGAAGTCATTAACGGTGACAACTTTCGGAACATGATGAAAAATGCACAATTAAATCTGATAAATTTGCAACAAAATGCATAATAGCGCTTACCTTCACTACAAATAATCTTAAAAAGAGGTATAATATTATTGACTAAACACTAAGGGAGAAACTAAGACCTATGATTAAGAAAGTTGGAGTTGTTGGAGTAGGAACAATGGGTCAAGGGATTGCAGAAATGCTGGCTAAAAACAGCCTGGATGTTTTTGTTCTTGAACATTCTAAAGACCGATTGGAACATGCTTTGCATATGATTGAAGTTAGCCTTGACAAACAAATAGAAAAATGGGCAATCACTTCATCAGAAAAAAAATTAATTCTATCACGCATTCAACCCGTTGCGAAGATGGAAGAGCTATCAGCTTGTGATCTGATTATCGAATCGATATCTGAAGAGCTTGAAGCAAAAAAAGAAGTATTCGAGCAGTTGGATCAAGTTACATCATCAAAAACGATCCTTGCAAGTAATACCTCATCATTAAGTTTAACTGAGATTGCTAGCGTAACACGCTCCCCTGAGCGTGTTATTGGAATGCACTTTGTTCATCCGGTAGCAACTGTAAATATGCTTGAAATTGTACGCGGCTTGAAAACTTCTGATGAAACCGTTGAGGCGTTGAAGGAGTTCTCTGAGGTGATTCAGAAGAAGCCGGTTATGGTATTTGAATCCCCTGGCTTTGTTACAACTCGTCTTATTTGTCTGTTTATCAATGAAGCGCTGCACGTACTGGAAGAAGGCGTGGCGACAGCTGAGGATATTGATGAAGCGATGCGCAAAGGGTACTCTTTCAAATACGGTCCGTTCCAGATGGCGGATCATTTCGGACTTGACTCCGTACAAGCCGCATTGGAAAATATGTTCCGCGAATACGGCGAGCTTAAATACCGCCCATCATTTACACTTAAAAAAATGGTGCGTGCAGGACAGCTTGGGGTAAAAACGGGCGTAGGTTTCTTCAAATATGACACGGATGGAGATCGAATCTAATGAAAGTACTCGTAATTAATGCAGGCAGCTCATCAATTAAATATCAATTATTCGACATGACCAATGAATCCGTTCTTGCGAGCGGTCGTATCGAGCGTATCGGAATGGATTCTTCTATTGTTACTCATGAGCCGACTGGCAAAGAAGAGGTTGTTGAGGTAAAAGAAATTTTGGATCATGTAGCGGGCGTAAAGCGCATGATTGAAATGCTGACGCATGCAGATTATGGCGTTGTTAAATCAATGGAGGAAATTGATGCAGTTGGTCACCGAATTGTGCATGGTGGTGAAACGTTCAAAAATTCTGTTATTGTAACAGATGAAGTGAAAAGCGAAATCAAGCGTCTGTTTGAGCTTGCACCATTGCATAATCCGGCGCATATGATGGGGATTTTGGCGGTGGAAACGAACTTGCCTAACGTACCACAGGCGGTTGTATTTGATACAGCCTTCCATCAAACAATGCCAAACACCTCTTACTTATATGCGATTCCAAAAACTTTATACAAAAAACATAAAGTTCGTCGTTACGGCTTCCACGGTACTTCTCATGCTTATGTAAGTGATGTTGCTGCTAAAACGCTTGGCAAAGACCTTGCTTCTCTGAAGATGATTACTTGTCATATCGGCAATGGCGGAAGCTTGACTGCGATTCTAGACGGAAAATCATTTGATACAAGCATGGGGATGACTCCGCTGGAAGGTCTTATGATGGGAACACGCTCTGGCGATCTTGATCCTGCAGTAGTACCATTCGTCATGAATAAAGAGGATTTGACGCTAAATGAAGTAAACTCCATGCTGAACAAGCATAGTGGCTTATTGGCTGTGTCTGGCTTAAGCTCCGATATGCGCGAGATTACAGATTCAATGGCTGAAAATGAAGATGCGAAGCTTGCATACGATATGTACGTGTATCGTGTCAGAAAATACATCGGTTCCTATACAGCGGCTATGAACGGTCTTGATGTCATCGTGTTTACGGCCGGTGTTGGTGAAAACTCCGTTGTACTTCGTCAGTCCGTATGTGAAGGACTAACCTTCTTCGGTATTGAAATTGATGAGGAGCTTAACAAAGTTCGCAGCAAAGAACCAAGAGTTATTTCCAAGCCAGGCTCCAAGGTAACGGTTATGGTTGTGCCTACCAATGAAGAGCTGTTAATTGCACGTGATACGTATAATCTAGTTAGAAAGTAGTCGAGAGGGTGGGGGACGGTTGAGTGATCATATATGGAAGGCGTATGCACACGGCATGAACGTCATGCTAAGCGAAGGCGGAATCTTCGTGAATGCCTTGCTGCTCAAAAGCTACCGAGCACTTGGGATGTCACATGCTGAAGCAATGCTAATGCTGCATATCATGCAATCCTCTATGGTAGATCAGCATCCTTTCCCAACTCCTGAACAGCTTTCGGTTGTGATGGGTGCTTCAATTGATGAGGTAACAGACCTGCTTCAAAAGCTGATGAATGACGGTTTTTTAAGCATCGAGCAGGAAACGCTGCATGATGTCATTGTCGAGCGCTATACTTGGTCGGGTTGGTATATGAAAGCAAGCAATTGGCATGCTCAAATGCTGCGGCAGACGAAAAAGGATGAGCGCCAGAAGCTTCAAACGATCAAGCAAAAGGATGATATCAGCAAGCTGTTTCATATGTTCGAGCAGGAGTTTGGTCGACCGCTGTCGCCTATGGAATATGAAACAATCAACGGCTGGATCGATCATGATGCTTACTCAGAGGAACTGATTACATTAGCGTTAAAGGAAGCAGTATTCGCTGGAAAACTAAGCTTTCGCTATATTGATCGGATCTTGATTGACTGGGCGAGACATCGTGTTAGCAATGCAGAAGAGCTGAAGCATTACCGCAATCAATATTATAATAAATCATAAAGAAAACCTTTGGGCTTTGCGTTTATCATGCGCTAACGCTCAAAGGTTTTTTTATATGAAGAGCAGAGCTTACTGTGGATTGGAAAACGATAGACTTAACAATATTGCATGAGTTGATGTAAAATGAAACAATTAGTTGGCAACATAGAAGGAGGGAGAGTGCAATGATGGAATCTGTTTGTCGTGTATTGATCGTTGATGATGAAGTGCTTGTTCGTCAAGGAATCAAGCATCTGCTTCATTGGGAGCAGGCTGGATTTACCATCGTTGGAGAAGCCTCAAACGGCCAGGAGGCTATCGTGATGATTGACAGACTTCAGCCACATATTGTCATTACCGATATTGTAATGCCCTTGCTTAACGGTGTAGAGCTAACCAGCTTGATTAAAGAACGATACCCGACAATCGAGGTTATCGTATTAAGCAGCTTTAGTGAGTTTCATTATGTACGCGATACGTTTCAAAAGGGCGTTGCAGATTATATCTTAAAGCCAAAGCTGGAAGCGGAGCAGCTGCTCGGCATTTTAAGACGTACCGTTCATAAAATCCCAACCTTGAAAGCGATTACCGATCAGCCAGAGCAACAGCCCAAGACATCATTGCTGCTTGATCGACTCATGTCTGGCTACGAATCGGATACCGATGAAGAGCAGGAGCTTGAGTTGTTTCAATATCCAAGCTTTCGCTTGTTTGGTGCTGACTTAAAGCATGTTAAACATGCAGTTGTTTCACAAGAGGAGCTGCTTCATCGAATAAAAGAGCTGCTGGAGCCATTTCAGAAAAAGCTTGATATGTACAGTCTGCCTACAGATTCGAAAACAGCGGTTATGCTGCTTAATAGCAGGGATTCGAATTGGGAAAGCTTGATGCCAGCTTTGCGGGCATTATCCAATTCTACTCGCATGAAGGAACTAAGCATTGGCTGGATACTGACTGATACATTTACCGACATCAAGCAGCTGGCGGTTCAGTTTCAGCAAAGATTCTTGAAGCTGGCAGCTTACCGCTACTTCTTGACTGATAATTGGTTTATCGTCCGTCATGAGCTTCCAAGGCTTCGTGAGGCAGAGCCTGATTTCGATATGAACGAATTTATGGAACAGCTGCAGCGTCGCAAGTTTGAGCAAGCGATTGGGCAGCTGAAGCGATATATGGAGGCTGCTTCAACCTATTATACGCTCGACGTTTTTTCGTTTAAGTCGCAGCTAGGCAATATTCTATTCAATATGATTATTGTACTTGGCAAGCTGGATATCGATATGAAGCAGCTGGCGGCGAACAAGTTTCAATATCTTCGCGTAATCAATGAATCACTTCATGTTCATGAAGCAATGGAAGCGTTGACCTCTTTTATCCAAGAAGTTGAATCAGCTATTGCTTCGAGCAGGCAAGCCGTACGGAATCCGAATATGGCAATGATTTTAGACTATATCCAGTCGCATTACATGGAGCCCATTAGTCTTGGCGATGTCGCAAGTCACTTTCATTTCAACCCGACGTATTTGTCGAGCTTTTTCTCCACTCATAATCAGGAAGGCTTCAGTGAATATTTGAATCGCGTTCGAATCGAGAAGGCGACTGAGCTGTTGGCAACGACAGATATGGCGATTTCAGACATTAGCCTTCAGGTGGGCTATTCGGATCATAGCTACTTTACGAAGGTGTTCAAAAAGCTGAAGGGGACTTCCCCAAGTCAATATCGAAAAAGCAGCTTAATCACATAAAGGGGCGCTTAAGATGAAACTGCGGCGTTTGGCGGACAAGCTAAAATATCATGATTTATTTATTAAAATGTTCTCGATTACCTTGATTAGCATCGTTACGGTTGCTCTCTTGACGTGGATCGTCATGATCCGTATGTCAGAACAGGTATTTATGGACACCTTTAGCATTACGAATAGTAAAATTTTGACGCAAATTCAAACGAGTATGGAAAACTTGAATTATGCGGTGGCGATGACTGCGAGCAATGCGAATACAAACGGTGAAATTAAACGCTTTTTAACCTATGGTCAGTCAACAACGATAGAAGAATTAAACACGCATTATAAGGTTGCACAGGAAATGAAGCGCATACAGTCAACCGTTGCCTCCTATCCGATCGCGATGATTATAACAGGGCTGAATGGCAATCGACATGCAACGGATACAACGATATGGCCGCCAACCTATACAGGACTAGACACGCACCCCATTACCAAGCAAACCTTACTTGAGCCGCGAAGGCTTCACTATCAGCTTGACCATCACACGCTCGACCAGCACGCCAACCAAGAGGCTGTTGTTGTTGCATCAAAAGCATTGATTGAACAAGTGAGCGGTGAGCCCTACGGCGTCCTGTATTTTGCGATGAAGGAGTCCGAATTCAAAAAGAACTATAACGGATTTACAAGCAAAGGAAACGATCTGCTGCTTATTGATGGCAGCAGCGGTGAGGTTGTCTCTTCGAATTTGACGGAAATGCTTGGCAAGGTTGAACCCGAGCTGCTTCATCATGCGATAGCTCTAAATGAGCCGAGCGAGACTAGTGCCTATTTCAATATTGAGTGGCAAAATCGCCCGCATGTGATCATATCCACTTATATGCCCAATTATGATTTGTATCTCGTTAATTTGATCGATAAGCGGGCCGTATTGTCTCAGATGCTTAACTTCAAAACTGTAGCGTTAATCTGTATCGCGATAGTGTTTTTGTCATTAGTGATCGTATTTATTACATCGAGGCGAATCACGCGTTCCTTAACCTTACTTGCAAGACAAATGTCCCGCGTTACGAATCGTAACTTTGGCAACTACATTACGGTTAAAGGGAGCAATGAAATTGTTGAGGTAGGAAAAGCATACAATCTGATGCTTGATGAGCTGAATGAATACATTATGGAGCTGCTAAAGACTCAGAAGGAGCAGCGCAACGCGGAGCTATCTGCTCTGCAAATGCAAATCAATCCTCACTTTTTGTACAACACGCTGGCCTCTATAAAAATATTGGTGCAGCAAGGGAATAAGGAGAAGGCAACCGCAACGATTCACGCGTTAATTGAGCTGTTGCAAAATACGATCAGTAATGCTAGTGAAACGATTACGGTTGAACAAGAGCTTGCTAATTTGAAAAACTATGTGTTTATCAATCACGTGCGCTATGGAGAGAGCATCTACGTCAGTTATTTTATTGATGAGCAATGCTACTCCTTGCAGCTGCCAAAGCTTATTATTCAACCATTTATAGAAAATGCTTTTTTCCATGCCTTCCAGGGACGATCCGAAGGGTATATCTATGTGATGATTTCAAAAAGTGGCAGCAATCTTGTGTGTGAGATTGTAGATAATGGTGTCGGCTTCGAGTTAGAGCATATCAAGCAGCGAGGTCAAGCAAAAGCCTCCTCGCATTTCTTCTCAGGCATTGGCATCCGTAATGTAAATGATCGCTTGGAGCTGCTGTATGGTGAAGGCTATGGCGTCAATATTACGAGTAAACGAGGAGAAGGCACACGAATCGTCATCACGATACCGATTGCAGCTGCCAAAGAAAATACAAAATTATAAATAAAGTTATAGAATACGCTTCAGATCGAGTTCCGCCTTATTCAGGAACGATAGAAAAGACAAAAGTAGAAAAAGATATTTCTAACGTGCCTCAATTTACCATTGCTATAATGAAGTTGTTAGCCGGCAAACGCTTTCATTTCTTTTCAAATGGTATAGAAATCAAAAGGGGCTGAATGTAATGAAGAAATTACTAACGGTTTTGCTAGCAAGCTTTATGCTTTTAACGGCATGTTCGGGGAATAACACCAACTCCAATAGTGAGGGTGGCTCAAGTTCCAACGGTAAACAAGAAATAACAGTTTGGGCTTGGGACAAAGCGTTCAATATTGCAGCAATGGAAAAGGCTAAGGCCGTTTACGCTGAGAAAAATGCTGAGGTTAACATCAACATTGTAGAAAATGCACAGGACGACATTATCCAAAAGCTGAATGCTGGTTTGAATTCCGGAACAACGAAATCACTTCCTAACATTGTGCTGATCGAGGATTATCGTGCGCAAAGCTTCCTGCAGGCTTATCCGGATTCATTCTTCGCACTGAATGATTTTATTAATCCATCTGATTTTGCTGACTACAAAATCGGGCCTACAAGCTTTGATGGCAAGCAGTATGGTGTGCCATTCGATTCAGGCGTAGCTGGTTTATATGTTCGTACGGACTATTTGCAGGAGGCAGGTTATTCGGTTGACGATCTGCAAAATATTACGTGGGACCAATATATTGAGATCGGGAAAGCGGTGAAGGAAGCAACTGGCAAGGATATGCTGACTCAAGACCCTAATGATCTTGGTTTGATTCGTATGATGATTCAATCAGCTGGCATGTGGTACTTGCAGGAGGATGGCAAAACGCCACATCTTGCGGACAATTCTGCACTTGCCGAAGCGTTTAATACGTACAAAAGCATTATGGATGCGGGCATCGTAAAAGTGATTTCAGATTGGAGCCAATTCGTAGGCGCTTTTAATAGTGGCGATGTCGCTTCTATTCCTACAGGAAACTGGATTACGGCTTCTGTAAAAGCTGAGGCTGATCAATCTGGAAAATGGGCGATTGTTCCATTCCCGACACTTGGTAACCAAGCGAATTCTGTTCATGCATCGAACCTAGGCGGGAGCTCTTGGTATGTGATGAACGTTGATGGAAAGGAAGCAGCAGCAGATTTCTTGAAACAAACCTTTGCTTCTGACGTCGACTTCTATCAAACGCTCGTAAAAGATATTGGTGCAATTGGTACCTTGAAGGCTGCAGCTGAAGGGGACG
Source organism: Paenibacillus septentrionalis (assembly GCF_042659865.1). Classification (NCBI taxonomy): domain Bacteria; kingdom Bacillati; phylum Bacillota; class Bacilli; order Caryophanales; family Paenibacillaceae; genus Paenibacillus; species Paenibacillus septentrionalis. The sequence goes on along the minus strand of NZ_JBHSTE010000002.1, from coordinate 310,342 downwards.
CCTATGCAGCAGCAGATGAGTTTTTCGGAGGTCAAACCGCAATCGCAGATCTAGCTTCCTGGACAGAGCAAATTCCTAATGTCAATTATGGTATGCACACTTACGCAATTGAAGATATTTTGGTAGTCGAGATGCAGAACTTTATGAACGGTGCACCGCTGCAGGACGTTCTAAGCAATGCACAGACTCAAGCTGAAACTCAAATTCGCTAGTTGCATATCGTTGGCAATGCGCCATCAAAACGAGCTCCATCTGTATATTTTGGCCGCACGCCAAGGTGGAGCTCTTAGTTTTGAGACCGTAGAAAGGAGCATGTGTCGTGGGAACAGCTAAGAAGAGCATGAGCATACAATCGAGGACGAGTGCAATAGGCTGGTTGTTTGTCAGCCTCGCGATTATAATGATCACCGTGTTTTATTTCTATCCGATGGTTCAAGCATTGCTGCTATCCTTTAAGTCAGGTACAGGGATGAATCTCGAATTTATTGGGATTGATAACTATAAGCGGTTATTCTCAGACAGCACCTTTAAAACGGCGCTCACGAATACGTTTATTTATCTCATCATTCAAGTCCCGGCAATGATCATTCTTGCGTTGTTTATATCTGTACTTCTGAATAACAGCGAGCTAAAGTTTAAAGGATTTTTCCGTACAGCTATTTTTTTACCTGCTGTCACTTCGCTCGTTGCGTATTCTGTCATCTTCAAATACCTGTTTGCAACAGATGGTCTAATCAATAAATTGTTATTGAGCGTCCAGTTGATTCAGACGCCAATCGAATGGATCACGGATCCCTTTTGGGCTAAGGTCACGATTATTATCGCGATTACATGGCGCTGGACTGGCTATAATATGATCTTTTATTTATCCTCCTTGCAAAATATCGACCCTTCCATATATGAGGCTGCAAGAATTGATGGCGCATCGTCCGTACGACAGTTTTTCGGCATTACGATACCATTGCTGAAGCCGATTATATTATTTACGTCAATAACATCGACAATTGGGACGCTTCAATTATTTGATGAGGTTGTTAACATCACGAAGGGCGGACCAGGTAATGCAACCATGTCGATTTCGCACTATATTTATAATTTGTCATTCAAATATACGTCTGATTTTGGTTATGCTGCTACCGTTTCGTATTCTATCGTAGTCATCATCATTATTCTCGCATTTTTGCAGTTCAAGTTGGCAGGTGATAAAAAATGAGCAAGCTGAAAAAATCCGCCATGTACACGTTTTTAGGGATCGCTGCCTTTATTTCAATCTTTCCGTTTCTATGGATGCTGACAAGCGCAACCAATACGTCAGCTGATGTAACGAAGGGACGCTTACTGCCAGGATCCTATGTGATTGATAATCTTACAAATTTGTTTGCCAGCGTCGATATTGGCACAGCGCTGATGAACTCTGCAAAGGTGTCCGTTACGACTACATTGCTTTCTTTATTCATTGCATCACTTGCTGGCTATGGCTTTGAAATATTTCGGAGCAAAGCAAAGGATATCGTATTTTCTATCCTGCTGCTATCGATGATGATCCCATTTGCCGCGATCATGATTCCGTTGTTTCAAATGTTCGCCAAGCTGAGCTCGACAGCGCCAGCAATTGGTATTGATACGCTGGCTGGTGTAATTCTCCCTACAGTCGTAACGGCTTTTCTTATTTTTTTCTTTCGCCAGAGCACCAAGATGTTCCCGAAGGATTTGCTGGAGGCAGGACGTATAGATGGATTAAGTGAGCTGGGATTGTTCATACGAGTCTATATGCCGACTATGAAAACAACCTATGCCGCCGCTGGTATTATTACGTTCATGTCCAGCTGGAACAACTATTTATGGCCGCTCATTGTGCTGCAATCACCTGAGAATCAAACCGTTCCAATGCTAATTTCAACACTTGGCTCGAGCTATTCACCAGATTATGGCATCATTATGATGGCAATCGTAATCTCTACTATTCCAACTGCACTCGTGTTCTTCTTTATGCAAAAGCACTTTGTAGCTGGAATGACAGGCTCTGTAAAATAAAAAATAAAGCCATTGCATTGAACGTTATGGACAATGCATGGCTTTTGTAGTATGTATGTATAGAGCACTTTATTATATGCTTATATGGAGGTCTAACGATGACAATCTCAAAACCATCATTGGATTGGCTAACTGATCCAGCAGTATTTGCAGTAAATCGTGTGGAAGCGCATTCTGATCACCGCTATTATGAAACTGTAGCTGAAGCAGAGGCTAGAGGGGATATGCAGCTTCGTTATTCGCTTAACGGTGCGTGGAAGTTCGCATACAGCAGCAAGCCGGCGGGGCGTCCTGCTGACTTTTATGAAATGGGTTTCAGTACGGAAAGCTGGAATTTTATTGAGGTTCCAGGGCATATTCAATTGCAGGGCTATGGCAAGCCGCAATATGTGAATACGATGTATCCATGGGATGGGATTCATGAACTAAGACCGCCACAGGTCAATATGGAGGACAATGCTGTCGGCAGCTATGTAAAAACCTTTACGGTTCCACAGCAGATGAAAAATCGTCCGTTGTATATTTCATTTCAAGGTGTAGAATCTGCCTTTTATGTATGGCTGAATGGGCAATTCGTAGGCTATAGCGAGGACAGCTTTACTCCTGCAGAATTTGATCTGACGCCGTATGTTCAGGAGGGCGAAAATAAGCTTGCCGTTGAAGTATATCAGCGCAGTACAGGCGCATGGCTTGAGGATCAGGATTTCTGGCGTTTTTCAGGTATTTTCCGTGATGTGTATCTATACACGGTTCCAGAGATTCATGTTCAGGACATGTTTGTACATGCAGGTCTCGACGACAGCTATCGTAATGGAACGCTGTCGATTGATCTTAAGCTGCAAGGTGCGACTGCTGAAGTGGATGTTGAGCTTATTCTCAAATCATCATCAGGAGCTATTGTGGCATCAAGCAAGCAGACTGTGGAGCAGCAAGCAACGATTGCTATCGATCCAGGCGAAGTACAGCCATGGAGCGCAGAGGAGCCGAATTTATACAGCTTATATCTCGTGCTTCGCAATCGTAAAGGTGAGATCATAGAGGTCGTTCATGAGAAAATCGGCTTCCGCCGCTTTGAAATGATGAACAATATAATGCATATTAACGGCAAGCGTATTATTTTCAAAGGTGTCAACCGTCATGAATTCAACCCTCGTCGCGGTCGTGCCATTACGAAGGAAGATATGCTGTGGGACATTAAAACGATTAAACAGAACAATTTGAATGCAGTTCGAACCTCACATTACCCGAACCAGTCGCTTTGGTATGAGCTATGTGATGAGTATGGCATCTATCTCATTGATGAAATGAATCTGGAAACGCATGGATCGTGGCAAAAAATGGGCAAGGTAGACCCATCGTGGAACATTCCGCATCATAATAAGGAATGGGAACCGATTGTGTTGGATCGCGCAGTGTCGATGCTCGAGCGTGACAAAAATCATCCTTCGATTCTGATCTGGTCACTTGGCAATGAGTCGTATGTAGGAGAGGTGCTGCTCAATGTGGCAAACTATTTCCGTGCAAAGGACAGCTCAAGACTTGTCCACTATGAAGGTGTTGTGTATGACCGCCGCTTCTCAGATTGTACGGACATGGAATCCCGCATGTATGCCAAGCCAGCAGATATTGAAGCGTATTTAAGCAATTCGCCAAGCAAGCCGTATATTAGCTGTGAATACATCCATGCTATGGGCAACTCGTTAGGAGGTATGCACAAGTATATTGAGCTAGAGGACAAGTACCCGATGTACCAAGGCGGATTTATATGGGACTATATTGATCAAATGCTTGTGAAAAAGGATCGCTACGGTCAAGAGTTTCTTGCTTATGGCGGTGACTTTGACGACCGTTCCAACGACAGCAACTTCTGCGGCAATGGTATAGTGTATGCAGATCGCAAGGTTACTCCAAAAATGCAGGAAGTCAAGTTCCTGTATCAAAATGTAAAGCTGAGCGTAACACGCAATGCTGTGCTTGTTCGCAATGATAATCTATTTATAGATACGCGTCATAATAAGCTTGTTCTGAGCCTGATGAAGGATGGACAGCAAATCGAGACGTTAGTGATTCATACGCTGGAGGTGGCTGCCGGAGAAGAACGCGAGTATAAGCTCGCTTGGCAAAACGATATGACTGCTGGAGGAGAATATGTCATTACTGCATCGCTGCAGCTTCGTGAGGCGATGTTATGGGCAGAAGCTAATCATGAGCTCGCATTTGGACAGCATATCTTCGTAATCGAACAGGCTGCGGCTCAGAAAGTGAAGCGTACATTCCGTGTTGCTGAAGGTGATGTGAACGTAGGGGTACATGGCAGTGATTTTAGTATCATGTTCAGCAAGCAGGCTGGAACATTGCTGTCTCTCAATTACGAAGGACGTGAAATGATCGCTCAGCCGCCACATGTCTTGTTCTGGAGAGCGATGACGGACAATGACAAGGGTTATGCCCAAGGTTATGAGCGTGCGCTATGGTATGCAGCAAGCCTGTCTCGAAAATGTAAAAAGTTTGAGCTTGAGCAGGATGAATACAGCGTCACAATTATGTATACGTATCAGTTCAGCATCAGCAGCGAGCTGGAGGTCAAGGTTGCCTATACAGTAACAGAGGGCGGCGTAATTGCTGTTAAAGCTGACTATTCGGGAGCAGAAGGGCTGCCTACATTGCCGATTTTCGCATTATCATTTAAGGTTCCTGCTGATTATGATGCGCTGGATTGGTATGCGATGGGGCCAGAGGACAACTATGCGGATCGTGTGCATGGTGCGCGTCTGACTACATTCCAGAATCGTGCGAAGGACACCTTGGCCAATTACGTAGTGCCGCAGGAATCAGGCAACTATATGGGAGTACGCAGAGTGGCGATAACGAATGAGCTACAGCAGGGCATTGTCGTATCCTCTTCGCCTAAGTCGCCTGTAGAGTGCCGCATTTCGCCATATACAGCCTTCGAGCTGGAAAACGCCCAGCATCATTATGAGCTGCCGAATGTACACTATACGGTCGTCACTGTTGCTGGCAAGCAAATGGGAGTCGGTGGTGATGACAGCTGGGGAGCGCCAGTTCATCCTGAATATCACATCGCTAGCGATCAGCCGCTAAGCTTTGAATTCACGATTTCACGAGCATAACAAAAGCTCTGACCGCTACTAATCGGCATAACGCAGATTATGAAGCGGTCAGAGCTTTTTAACATTCTAATTGCAAACTATCAAACAAGATGATTCAACGTTAGTGAATGCTACACAGAAGGCAGCCCTTTTTTCAGCAATTCAAGGCGATATACATACTCAAAAATGAATTCGAATGATTCAAGATGGCGCTTTGCCTCGAATGCGTCCTTGCCCCATGCATATACGCCATGCTTGCGCAGTACAATGCCAGGCACTATAGGGTTAAGAGCCTCGGTAATTTCAGGTATGATGGACGGAATATGGGCAAAGTTATTGACGATTGGAATCTCTAATTGATATTCCTCTTCCCAAATATTCAAGCCTTTAATCAGCTCAACACCATCAACTGGGATGGAACGACGATTCCAAAAGTATTCAGAGATTACGTTGCTAAAGACAGAATGGATATGGAAAATCGCACCTGCTCCAGTCATGCGGTATATTTCGCAATGCACAAGCGTCTCCGCAGATGGACGTTGATTCGTCGCTTCAACGGGTTGTGCGTTTTGATCAACGAATAGAAAATCTTCCGGCGTATTTTTATACTTATCCTTGCCGCTTGCTGTAATACCGAAATAAAATTGCTCTGGTGAGTAGTCGCCTACACGAATCGATAGATTGCCGGCTGTACCTGGGAACCAGTTGCGCGCTGCAAACGCATCCTTTACCTCACGAAGCTTTATTAGCACTTCCTGCTTGTCCTGCAGAGGAATCTGATCAAAACTCATATCGAAATCTATCCTTTCTTTTTCATAGCGTCAATGATGTCGTAGAAGGTGGAGAATTCAGTGTGGGCGATACCAAGCTCACGACATTTCTCTGTCAGATGGGAGCGGGAAAATACTTGATCAGCAAGCTTCGCACCTTCAAAATCTGTCACACTGTCGCCAATAATAATACGTTCATATTGCTCAGGGTCGAATTGACGCATTACGGTTGGCTTGCACATGCCACAATCGTTGTCGCAGTGCTCATCGCATGGATAAGGCCACAAAATTTCAATTCTTTCCTTCGTAAAGTCACTTTTATTACAATAAATATGATCCTCTGGAATATCGTATCTAGCTAATATTGGATAAACAAAAAAATCTATGCCGCCACTCGTTACATAGAATTCGATCTGCTGCTCTTTGCAGAAGGCAACGAATTCAGCAAAGCCATCGCGAATTTGCGCATTGGATATGCCAAATTCAACGACTTCCTTTTTCATGGAAGTAGGGAGGAGACGAAACAATGATCCTACGCCTTCCTTGATGGAGATTTCAGTCGATATCGTTTTTTGAACGAGCTCTTCCCAGCCCTCGGGCTTGAAATGCTTAATAATCGCTACGATGTTGTCGTTTACAGTAATCGTTCCGTCAAAATCACAGAATACGATTTTTCTTTTTGCTGTCATGATTGCTTAATCCCCCATGCTTGAATTGCACTTGCGAGCTCAGCGTGATTAGGCTGCTTGGCTGCTTCTTCCAGTGAGACTCCTGCAAGGCAGGCTTGAATCGCTTGATGAAAGGCGCGGCCTCCAGCAGCTGTTCCCATCGGATGTCCGTGAATACCTCCGCCGGCATTGACAACAACGTCTTGACCAAAATCCTTCATAATAAGCGGCACAATTCCAGGATGGATGCCAGCAGATGGAACAGGCATGCTCGCTTTCACATGGTGAAGCGGCATTTTTAACGCTGCATCAATCGCCAAATTCTCCTCTTTTGGCATAACTACTGAGCCGTAAGGAGAAGGGAACAGCACCAGATCGGCACCAGCAAGACGGTTAAGCTTGCCCAGCAAAACTGCAGGGCTCATGCCATAATGCGGTGAAGGATACATGGCACCAGCAAGCGCAGGGTGTGAAGCGATCGGGATATTGATATTAGGATCACTGCTTAGCTCATGCAGTACATCGAAGCCGTATGCTAGCGTATTGAACAGCAGCGCATTTGCTCCAGCAGCGATCGCTTTTTTTGCTTGCTGTGCCAGCTGGCTTGTCGGCCCAGTCAAGTTTACCGCATAGAGCAGCTTTTGCCCAGTTATTTCCTGAGCTTTGCGTGCTGCTTCCATACAGACTGCAACGCGCTTTTCAATTGGCGTCAAAGGATTTTCGAACAGAATCTCGTCGTCTTTTATAAGGTCAACGCCGCCAAGCGCCTGCTGATAAAATTGCTCCTGCAAACCAGCGAGATCATAGCCAACGACTGATTTGAAGATGCTCATTAGCAACGGGCGGTCATGAACACCAACTAGGTCTCTAACCCCCTGCAAGCCGAATTTCGGTCCAGGAAAAGCGGATGCGAAGTCCTCGCTTACATCAAGATCAATTAGCTTAATGCGGCCGTCCATGGACAGCTTGCCGAAAATGGTGACGAGCAGAGCAGGAATATCGCGGCTGAAGTTAATATCGGGATAACCAATCACAATATCCGCATAGCGCTGACCAGCACCAGCTTGCTCCGGCTCATGCACCGTTACAGACAAGACTTTGCCCAGATGCTTTTCCATTGAGGCCTTTTGGGCTTCGGGAAGCTCTGTCCAGCTGCCGACTGTTAAGCCTACGGCAATTGATAATGCTTTTTTATCAAAATCTGCTTTGTCATCGAATGAACGATAAGTAGCGATACACATACTCATGTTAAATATCCTCCTCGATCGAGCGTCCAATTTCAGCAGCGCGTTCTGCACAGCGTTCAATTCCAGCTAGCAGTGCGCCTTCTAATCCATGCGCTGACATCGTTTCGATCGCAGCCTGCGTAGTTCCATTCGGCGAGGAAACCTTGCGGCGAAGTGCAGCAGGCTGTTCCTTTGTCTGTTGCACCATCGTGGCAGCGCCTAAAACCGTTTGAGTCACGAGCTGTTCGGCCTGCTCAGAAGTAAAGCCTGCTTTTTGCGCGCCTTTCATCATAATTTCCATCATGTAATAGATGTAAGCAGGTCCGCTGCCTGTAATGCTAGTAATTGCATCCTGCATCGATTCTTCGATTACGACATAGATGCCAGTAGAATCAAACATCATCTCGGTCATGAAGCGCTGCTGCTCGGTAACAGAATCGGAATAGCTGATACCAGTTACACCTAAGCCGATTGTGCTTGATGTGTTCGGCATTGTGCGCACAATCGCCATATCGCTGCCTAGCAATTTTTGAATGCCGACTATGCTTAGCCCGGCAATAACGGAAATAATGAGCTGAGAAGGGCGCAGAAGCGGCTTAAGTTCGCGCAACGCGGAAACCGCATCCTTAGGCTTCATCGCAAGAAAAATGATATCGGCTTCCTGCAAATATTGTTCATTTGTTTTACCCTGCATGGCAGTTTGAACGCCGTATAGCAAGTGAAGCTCCTGCTGTCGTTCTTTATTGGATCGGTTAATCATAGAAATTTGCTTGCTTGGCACAAGCTCCTGACTCAAAATTCCTCTTGCAATTGCTTCAGCCATAGAGCCAGCTCCGTAGAAGCAAATACGTTGACTAGCTATGCTGCTGGAATCATTATGAAAGCTCATATCTTGTTCCTCCTAACACTCTGTCTCATGGTCGTTATTGCCGAATTTGTCCGTTGCCTTGAATTAAATACTTGCTGCTTGTAAGTGCAGGCAATCCCATTGGTCCGCGAGCATGCAGCTTTTGCGTACTAATTCCAATTTCCGCGCCAAAGCCGAATTCAAAGCCATCCGTAAAACGAGTGGAGGCGTTGTGGTAGACAGCAGCAGCATCTACGCGCTGTAAAAACGCAGCTGCATGGTCTTCATCTTCTGTCACAATACATTCAGAATGCATCGTTCCGAATTTGCTAATATGAGCTAGCGCCTCATCAAGACTGTCAACGATGCGCACATTTAAGATATAGTCATTGTATTCCGTTGCATAATCCTCATCTGTAGCTGGAACAGCGCCAGTGAAGCCCTCGAGCGTACGAGCACAGCCGCGAATCTCAACTTTTTCGGCAAGTGGAGCTAGAAGCGCTTCAAGATGCTTCTCGGCAAATTGCTTATGCACCAGCAGTGTTTCCATGCTGTTGCACACAGATGGACGCTGGACCTTTGCATTTAACGCGATCTCTATTGCCATATTAAGCTGAGCTGATTCATCAACAAAAGTATGGCAGATGCCTGCTCCTGTTTCGATTACTGGCACCGTTGCATTTTCTACGACTGTACGAATAAGTGAAGCGCCGCCGCGTGGAATGACAACATCAAGCAAGCCGTTTGCTTTCAGCATCTCATTGACAGAAGCACGATCAGAATCCTCGATTAGCTGAATCGCATCAGCAGGCAACGCAGTGGAAGCGAGCGCCTTGCGCATCACTTCAACAATTTTGCGATTTGACTCTATCGCCGCAGAGCCGCCTCTTAGCACAACGGTATTGCCTGTTTTCAAGCATAGTCCCGTTGCATCAACGGTTACATTAGGGCGAGCCTCGTAGATCATCCCAATAACACCTAATGGCACACGAATTTGTTTAATGCGCAGGCCATTGGGACGGCTAAATTGCTCAAGCTGCTCGCCTACTGGATCTTCCAGCGCGACGATTTGACGCAAGCCCTCCGCAATGCCCTCAATTCGTTCCTTATTTAATGCCAGACGATCAAGCAATGACTTGGATGTACCGTTTTTGCGGCCGTTCTCAAGATCAATATGGTTGGCTGCAATAATATCGTCAGAATGTGCAATCAATGCGCTTGCCATAGCTAGTAGCGCTTCATTTTTCTGCTCGGTTGTAACGTTGTTGGTTAATACGGCTGCTTGCTTGGCAAGCAACGCTTTTTGCTTTACTTCAGATACAGTAGACATCGTAATTCCTCCTTAATCTAGTTTACATTAATGTAATCCATTCATCACGGTGAATGACTTCTATTCGTTGCACATCAATTCGGCGTTCTACTTCGTCAGATGATAAACCAGCCGCAGCTTTTAGCTGCCAGCTTGCATAATTGACAACACCTCTGCCAATAAGCAAGCCTTCCTCGTTCAACACCTCGACGACATCGCCTGGATGAAATTCGCCAGCACAGCTGACAACTCCGGCAGGCAGCAGGCTTTTATGTCTTTCCTGAAGCGCGATGGCTGCGCCATGATCGACTGTAATCGTTCCGCTCGGTGTAGAGTGGAAGCCAAGCCATTGCTTTTTCATTGGAAGCGAGTGCTCCTCGGTATCAAAATACGTTCCACGTCCATGTCCGTGAATGGCTGAAAGCAGCTCACCAGCCTGCTGCACGCGGCCTATAAACGTTGTTACACCACCGCGCATTGCGATTCTAGCAGCCTCGATTTTGGATCGCATCCCACCAGTTCCGACGGCGCTTCCAGCACCGCCAGCCAGCTGAAGCAGCTCCTCAGAAATTTGCGCGACTCGTTCGATTTTCGTTGCATTCGGATTTTTTCTTGGGTCGGCTGTATATAGTCCATCCATATCTGTAATGATGACAAGCCTGCTAGCCTTTGTCATCGTTGCTACGAGTGAGGACAAATGATCGTTATCCCCAAACTTAAGTATGATTTCAGCTGTAGAGACCGTATCATTTTCATTAATAATTGGAATAATACGCTGAGATAATAGCTCCTCAATCGTCATTAGCGCATTGTTAATGCGCTTGCGATTGGAGAAGTCGTTTCGTGTCAGCAAAATCTGCGCTGTCACGATGCCGTATTGCAGAAACGCCTCTTGATACGCTTGCATAAGCAGCGCCTGTCCTACCGCTGCCGCTGCTTGCTTCTGATGAACCAGCTTCGGTCGTGCTTCATAGCCAATTTCGCGAAAACCGGCGGCTACTGCACCTGATGTGACAAGCATGACCTGTTTTCCTTGCTGATGCAGCTGAGCAAGCTCAGAGGCAAAGAACTGAATATTTGGCTTATGCAATCCACCTTCATCGGAAGTTAAAGAACTGCTGCCTATTTTAACCACTATACGTTCCATTGCACCCACCCAGTTATCGAATAATAAGTAAATAAAAAAGACCTTCGTCCTTCATAAAGGACGAAAGTCGTAAACTCCCGCGGTACCACCTTTGTTGACACATTTGTGCCCAGCTCAATGCCTGATAACAGAGGCGCTGTCCGATCATTCGGCCGCTTGGAGGTAGGTTTCAGAAGAGGCTAGGATAAATTCTTTCAGCCTATGGAATTTACTCTCTGCACAAAGCGATTCTTCTTACTGGTCTCTTCAACACGTTTCATATTGTATTTGTATTAGAATATCATGAATCAGCAGGCTCTGTAAAGAAATGACACGCCTATTTGAATAGTGAAAGCTTGCCGATTCGATGGATCGCCTCTTGCAGCCGTTCTTCACTCGTTAACAGTCCTAAGCGAACATATCCTTCTCCAGAAGCACCAAAGCCATTGCCGGGTGCAACGACTACGCCTGCCTGCTCCAGCACAAGATCGGAAAACTGCTCGGACGTATAGCCCTGTGGAACTGGCAGCCAGCAGAAAAAGGAGCCGCTTGGCATGTCTGCTTTCCAGCCAATCTCATCTAAAGCTTGAAACAGCGCATTGCGACGACGCTCATATGTCGCTGTTAACTCCTGTACACATTGCTGAGGTCCAGTTAGTGCTAGGGCAGCTGCTTCTTGAATACCGCCAAACAGCGAGCAGTAGTAGTGGTCCTGAATTAAATTGATCTGCTCAATGATTGCCGCGTTGCCTAATGCAAAGCCAACGCGCCAGCCGGCCATATTATAGCTTTTGGACAACGTGTAAACCTCAATGCCGACATCCTTGGCACCTTCAGATTGAAGGAAGCTTGTTGGTTTCTCGCCATAGCCAATTGTACCGTAGGCAAAGTCGCTCGTTACAATAATATTATGCTTGCGGGCAAAAGCAATCACGTCATCATAAAAAGCAGCGTCAGCCGTAGCACCAGTTGGGTTGTTCGGATAGTTCAAGAACATTAGCTTGGCGCGATCAGCAGTCTCTGGATCAATCGCAGTCAGATCTGGCAGATATTGATTTTGTGCCAGCAACGGCATAAACTCCATGCTCGCGCCAGCAAGCGCTACGCCTGACCAGTAATCTGGATAGCCTGGATCTGGAACGAGACAGATATCACCTGGATTGAGGAAGCACTGACTTATCTCAACAAGACCTGTTTTACCGCCAAATAAAATTGCAACCTCTGTAGCGGGATCAAGTTCAACTCCATAGTCCTCTTTATAGCGAGTTGCAACGGCTTCCTTTAAAAAGGAATAGCCACTAAACGGAGGATATTTATGATATAAAGGGTTGGCTGCAGCGTTTTGCAGCGCTTCAACGATATGTGAAGGAGTTGGCTGATCGGGATTGCCTTGTCCTAAATTAATAATATCTTTTCCCATAGCCACTTGTTTATTAGCCTTTGCCACAAGGGATGAAAAAAATTGAGTAGGCAGACCCTGCATGCGAGCAGCAGGCTCAATGCGAATTTGTTGCTGTGTAGTCATTTTCTCTCCACCATCCACGCTTCAATATTCCTTGTCAATAATCAATAGAACTAATGTAGCATGAATGGAGGGAGAAATGAAGTCCTTCTCTTATATTTCAATCCATTCCAATCTTATTATTCGGGGATATTCAGACTTTTAATGAATGGCGTAATGTCCTCGTGAATGTGGAAGAAGAAAGGCTTTTTGTTCTCATCGAAAATGAGCAGAAGCGGCTCCTTGCTTGTATCCGCATAATAGAACACAAAAATTTCCTTTACACTCAAATGGACGTCTCCCACATCAAGCGGTTTGGCAGGCTCTACCGGTACACGTACAATATAAGTGGCCTTCATATCTGGGTGAACCTCAGGCGCAAGGCTTGTTATTTTAGACAGCCATTGCTCTGCAGTTTTTTGGAACTCTGCATTATTAGCAAGTGAATGAACGACGCGTCCCTTTGCAACATCAAATACCTGGACCATATTATTGACTGCGGGCGCCTCGCTCTGCATAAAGTGGGCAGGAATGCTAATCCAATCTGTTTCATGAGGCAAAGCTTGCTCCTGCAGTGGCGATGCAAAAACGCTTGCTGGAGCGCTAAGCATGAATACAATTAATAGCGAAAATAGTGATCGTTTCATCGTGTTTCACTCCTAGTTTTTTAATATCGTGCTTGGCGGGATAACGTGTTTCTCCACCTGACACCGTTAGCTTGCCCATCTTGACATGTCGTCATGACGATGTATGATTAGGGAAATGTACCAAGTATAGGAGGCAATCGGGCTATGACACAAAAATTAAAATTTGCCATCATTCAAATGAATGTTAAAGTTGGTGATGTTGCACATAATATGAAGGTGCTTCAAGAGAAGCTTAATAAAGCAGTAGCTGAAAATGATAAGCCGGATGTCATCTTATTTCCAGAAATGTGGAATACTGGATATGCGCTGACGGAAATCGAGGAACTGGCAGATATAGAAGGGCAGAAAACGATTGAGCTGCTTTCAACGTTCGCCCAAACACATAACGTTAACATCGTTGGGGGCTCCATCTCTCAAAAGAAAGCTGATGGTGTGTATAATACGATCTTTGCATTTGACCGCAATGGTGAATTAATAAATGATTACTCGAAGCTTCATCTATTTCGTTTGATGGATGAAGAGAAGTATTTACAGGCAGGTAATGAGCTGGGTAACTTGGAAATCGACGGCGTGCAGGCAGGTATGATGATATGCTACGATATTCGCTTTCCTGAGCTGGCTCGTTCACTTGCACTTGAGGGAGCGCAGGTGCTATTTGTTCCTGCTCAGTGGCCCAAGCCAAGATTGCATCACTGGCGGACGCTGCTGACTGCTCGTGCAATTGAGAATCAAATGTATGTAGTAGCATGCAATCGCATGGGGCAGAGCGGCGACACCGAATTTTTCGGTCATTCCATGGTCATTGATCCGTGGGGAGAAATCGTAGTAGAAGCTGGCGAGGAAGACGTTATTCTGACAGGGGAGATCGATTTGTCTGTTGTAGACAAGGTCCGCTCTACAATTCCGATCTTCGAGGATCGCAGACCACAGCTGTATGAGCGCGTAGTGAAGTAGCTGAGCACTACGAATGAATGATCATAATTGAATAAATGTATTTAACGAAGAAAGCGAAGCATGCCATAGGGCAGCCTCGCTTTTTTGTTAGCTTTCGTGATCTTGAATCGTTTCTTTTAAAGTAGCGATAAAGGCTTGTGCGGCTTTGGATAAATAACGACCTTTGCGACTGGCAATGACAAGTGTTCTGGTTGGACGACTCTTGATTTGCAAATATGCAGGCGTATAGTTCGTAATCGATGACCTCGTCAGCATGTTCGGCACAAGCGCAATCCCCATTTCACCTGCAACTAGCGCTTGAACGGTTTCGATATTGGTGCTTTCAAACACAATATTCGGTGAAAAACCAGCTTGCATGCATATATCAACCGTGATTTGGCGGAAGCCTTGACCGCGTTTCAGAGCAATAAAGGGCTCATCCTTTAGCTCCTGCAAATCAATCGGCTCTTTCTTGTCAGCCAAGCGGTGATTCCTCGGAACGGCAACACAAATTTCTTCCTCCATATAAGGCTCGCAACTTAGATTCGCATCGATAATCGGCAACGTCAGCAGACTAACATCGGTACCGCCGTTGGCAGTCAACTGCTCGAGCTTCGCCGTTGTTTCTTCTACAAGTACAACCTCAATTTGTGGATAGCGAGCGCCGAAGCGGGGGAGCACGAGCGGCAATATATGCGCTCCAGTAATTGGCAGTGTACCAACTACAAGCTTGCCTTTCCGCATTTGCGCCATGTCGTCCATCTCCTGACGGAGCTGATCAACGGCATCGAGTATGCTTTGTGCTTTTTGTACAAATACCTCGCCTGCCTCCGTAGGCTCTACGCTGTTCGTCGTACGTCGAAACAGCATAACATTAAGTTCCTGCTCCAGCTTCGAAAGCTGCTGACTTAACGATGGCTGAGCAATATGAAGCTTTTCCGCAGCACGCGAAAAGTTTTTCTCTTTTGCGATCTGAATCACATAGCTTAATTGACGTAACTCCATGTTTTACATTCCTTTCATTATATCGTGATCTGTTCCTATTAGAAGCTCATAGACTAATTGAGAAGGATTATCAAAATCAATAAAACGATAAAATTTAATAGGTTTTACCTATAGTCTCTATAGTTATTATATCTTAGAATTATGAAAAAAGACATGTTATGATTACATCAATAAAAGAACGCGTTGCGGTGCAATGCTAGAATCGATAGAGGTGAGTATAATGGCGAAAAAAACTATGTTCGAAAAAATTTGGGATAATCACGTCATTCATTCAGAAGAAGGCAAACCTAGCATCCTGTATATTGATCTTCACTTGGTGCATGAGGTAACTTCTCCACAAGCATTTGAAGGACTTCGCTTGTCAGGTCGTAAGGTTCGTCGTCCGGACTTAACGTTCGCGACTATGGATCACAACGTGCCAACATTTGATCGTTTCAATATTACAGATCCTATTTCTAAGCAGCAAATTGATACACTAACGAAAAACTGCGAAGATTTCGGCGTTACACTATACGATTTGAACACATTGGATCAAGGTGTTGTTCACGTAATGGGTCCAGAGCTAGGTCTTACAGCTCCTGGTAAAACAATCGTTTGCGGTGACTCGCATACATCCACGCACGGTGCATTTGGCGCTTTGGCATTCGGTATTGGTACATCTGAGGTTGAACACGTGCTTGCTACACAATGCTTGCAGCAATCGAAGCCGAAAACGATGGAAGTTCGCTTTGTCGGCAAACGCAAGCCAGGCGTTACTGCAAAAGACTTGATTCTTGGCGTTATCGCACAATACGGTACAGACTTCGCAACTGGTTATGTTGTTGAGTATACAGGCGAAGCGATTCGCGAGCTTTCTATGGAAGAGCGCATGACAGTCTGCAACATGTCCATTGAAGCTGGTGCTCGTGCAGGTATGATCGCTCCAGACGAAACAACATTCAACTACCTTCGCGGTCGTCAATATGCACCTACGAACTATGAAGAAGCTGTTAAAGTATGGTCTGAGCTGAAAACAGACGAAGGCGCAACTTATGATACAGTTGTTGAATTCGATGTAGATTCTCTAATCCCGCAGGTGACTTGGGGCACTAGCCCAGGCATGGGTACAAACATTGAAGCGACGGTTCCTAACCCAGCGGAAATGGCTACTGAAAATGAACGTAAAGCTGCTGAAAAAGCGCTTGAATATATGGATCTTAAACCAGGTACACCGATGACTGATATCGCAATCGACTACGTGTTCATCGGCTCTTGTACAAATGGTCGTATCGAAGACCTTCGCGCAGCAGCAGAAATCGCACGTGGCTACAAGGTGGCTGACAATGTAACAGCAATCGTAGTTCCAGGCTCTGGACGCGTTAAGGTTCAAGCAGAAAAAGAAGGCCTGGATGTGATCTTCAAGGAAGCTGGCTTTGAATGGCGCGATGCTGGATGCTCCATGTGTCTAGCGATGAACCCAGACGTTCTTAAGCCGGGTCAACGTTGTGCATCAACATCGAACCGTAACTTCGAAGGTCGTCAAGGACGTGGCGGTCGTACGCATCTAGTATCTCCAGCTATGGCTGCAGCTGCTGCAATTAAAGGACATTTCTACGATGTTCGTAAATGGGATATTAAAGAGCCAGTAGCGAACTAATCGCTCATAATAGAGAGGGGTAAAGTGAAATGGAAGCATTTATCAAACATACAGGTATCGTTGCACCGGTTGACCGTGTGAACGTAGATACAGACGCAATCATTCCTAAACAATTTCTTAAGCGTATCGAGCGCAGCGGTTTCGGACAATTTTTGTTCTATGAATGGCGTTTTGATGAAGAGGGCAATGTAAACCCTGACTTCGAACCAAACAAGCCACGTTATCAAGGTGCATCTGTACTAATTTCTCGTGCCAACTTTGGCTGTGGTTCATCTCGCGAGCATGCGCCATGGGCGATTCTTGACTACGGATTTAAAGTTGTTATCGCACCTTCTTATGCAGATATTTTCTACAACAACTGCTTCAAAAACGGCATCCTGCCAATTAAGCTTAGCGAAGAGCAAGTAGAAGAGCTGTTCCAGCGTACAGCGAAGCATGAAGGCTACAAGCTGAATGTTGATCTTGAAAACAAAACGATTACCGATGAGCATGGCTTGAACATTGCATTTGAGCTTGATGAGCATCGCCGTCAATTCTTACTGCAAGGACTAGATGATATCGGTTTGACACTGCAACATGAAGATCTTATTTCCGCTTATGAAGAGAAGCGCGCACAGCTTGTCGTAAACAACTAATATCGAAGCTAGTAAATGACTCTCATTTACTAGCTTTTTTGTTGCAGGTTTATTGCGTTTATATTTGAGATGCGAGAGCTGTATGCTCTCGCATTTTTTATCGCAAGCTCGATTACAAGTCTATGAAACCAAACTGGCAAAAAAGAAGAAAGATTTACAATTTATATGGAGGAATTTGTATGATAATGAAGAAGAATTTGATAAAATCAAAGTAGTGCTGCTATATTCAAAATATTTGTTGAGTTAACGCAACTTTTGTAAGTTGAGCGCGTCTAATGGAGTGATAGATTGATAGAAAGTAAAGACTAACGGGGAGTGGGAAATGAAGAAATTAATCAGTTTTGTATGTATCGTTGCAGGTTTGTTCGTGTTGCTTGGTTTTTCCGGAGTTGCAAGTGCTTCAACCACACCCAAGCTTTATTTGGATGGTAATCAGATTGTAACTGATGTTGATCCGATCATTAAGCAAGGGACAACCTTAGTTCCACTCGCGGTACTATCCTCCGGTCTAGGATATGAAGTGAAGTGGGACAATCAGGCCAAAGAGGTCACGGTGCTTGATCGTAGTATGACGATTAAGCTGGGAATTGGCCAAAAGGTCGGCTATGTAAATGAAACGTCTTATGAGCTAAGCCAGCCACCGAGTCTCGTGAAAAACAGGACGATGGTTCCAATTCGTTTCGTTTCAGAGGTGCTAGGTCTTAAGGTGGAGTGGAAGCAGCAAACATCAGAGGTGCTGCTAACAAGTCCTGTACCAGAGCCGGAGCCTACACCAACTCCTACACCAGCTCCAGTACAAGAAGCAACCATTTCGAACGTGAGTATTAGTGAAGAAGGAAATCTTCATATCGCCTATTCAGGAGTGCTTGCTAATCCGAAAGTAATGTTATTGCCATCAGATGCTTCGACTCCTGCGAGATTAGTAGTAGACTTTAATAACACCGGCTATACATATGATCTAGCCAGCGGCTTTATTAAGGGGCAAACGGAAGTTGCGTTAAACGGGTACAAGGATATAACCGGGTACCGGTTCTCACAGTTTTCCAACACTCCTTTAGTTGCAAGAGTAGTTTTATTGTTGAATGAGGAAGCCGAATATAAGCTTTATAAAAACGATGGGGAGCTCATTATCAGCTTTAATGAAGTCTCCAATGATCTTCCAGGGGAGCTGATCGATCCGAATCCGACTCCGCCCCCATCGCAATCACCTGATGAAGGTACTCCTCCGCCACAGACGGATACCAGCAAACCAATCTATCACATTGTCTTGGACGCAGGTCACGGGGGTACTGATCCTGGTGCCATCAACAAATCGTTAGGCTATTTCGAGAAGGATTTTACACTAAGTGCTGTATTGAAGATGAAGGCCGAGCTTGAAAAGCATGAACAGGTCGTTGTGCATTTGACTCGATCAAACGACACGTTTATAGAGTTGGCTCAGCGCGTAGCGTTCGCTGAGAATATCCCTGGCGTCGGAAAAAAAGCGGATATATTTATCTCCGTGCACGCAAACAGCTACACTAACAACTCGGTTAGCGGAACGGAAACGTATTATATTAGAGAAAACAGCAAGCAGCTAGCCAATACGCTGCATCCTTATATTGTAGGCGCTGTCGGCTTTAAGGACAGAGGCGTGAGAACAGCTTCTTTTAAAGTAATACGTGAAACAACGATGCCTGCTGTGTTGTTGGAGATTGGATACCTTAGCAATTCAACTGAAGCGAAGTCGCTTTTTAACAGCAATACGCAAAACAAGCTGGCAAAAGAGTTTGCCGCTGGCATATTCAAATATTTGAAGCTGCAATAATTTTGATTTTTTCTATGAATCTACGTCATAATATTTAGAACAATGCTATAATTGAATTAGTTTACTAGAATCGCGGGTCGCACATGTGTGACCCGCGACGATCTTATTCGAATGGTGGGAGTTATGGATGCCTAAGAAAAAGCTTTTGAAAAAAATTATGACTGGTGCAGTTGCATTCACGTTAGTTGGCGGTGCTGCATTGCCAGTGTTATCGCAGCAAGTTCCTGTTATATATGCTGCAGAAAAAGGAATTACACCGTTTACAGATGTACCTGCGGGTCTTTATGCTGAAAAGCATATTTATCGCTTGTCGCTGCAGCAAATCGTAAGAGGATATGAGAACAAAGCAACGGGTGAATTTACATTTAGATATAACAATACAATTAGTCAGGAAGAAGCCGTCATCATGGCGATACGCTTCGCTGGGCTTGAGAGCAAGCTTGATACGACTGGGCTGTACATATTTCAGGAAGGCTTTGTTGTGAAGGAAGACTATAAGCCATACATAGCTTTAGCATTTGAAGAAGGACTGCTTGACCGTGAAGAAGAATACGCGAACGCAGCAGCTGAACCGGAAGTTGAATGGGGCTCCAAGCCTGCAGCACGTGAATGGGTAACGAAGCTCGTTATTCGTGCAATTGGAGAGCAAGAAAAGGCTGATGAGCTGGCAAGCGTTTCATCAAGCTTTGCTGATAAGGATCAGATCGACAGCAAATATACAGGTTATGTAAATGCTGCAGTCGAGCTTGGACTTGTAAAAGGGGTAACGGAGACGACTTTTGCGCCTCAGACAGCCATTAATCGTGCAAGTTTTTCTACGATATTAAGCCGTGCTCAAAAGGAATTCCCAATTGAAGCTCAGGGACAGCATTATGGAGTTATTACCAATCTGACAGAGACGACGATTACAGTTTATGAGCAAGGTCGAGAGACCGTATACGAGCTTGACAGTACGACGGGATTCTACAGCAATGATTCTGATTTTGCTGTGAAGAAGGACCAATTCAAGCTTTATACGGATGTTGCACTTATAGAAGTGAATGGTGTTGCGAAGTTCGTTGAAACGCAAAGCAGCACGCCAAAAACCAATGAATTGATTGCTCCTGTAGGCAGGGTCAATACAGCAGGAAACATTATTTATGTATGGATCGATAACAATCCGGTTGCGATCCCTTATGATGAGACTGCTGTAATCAAGGATTCAGCAGGCAATAAATTGACTGTTGGTGACTTGAAGGAAAACAGTAAAATACGCATCATTCGCGATGAATTCCGTGAAACGCCGAAAGTAATCTCCATCGAGCTTATTACTGAGGGAGAAGAAGCTACTACTACTGTTACAGGAACTTATGTTAGCTATGTACAATCCAACAATATGATTACGATCAAAACGAACAACGGACTTGTGAGCAAGTTTTTAGCTAAAACACCAACGATTACAATTCCTAATGTAAAGCATGCTACGTTGGATAATTTGATTGCGAATGCTGATACGGTTGTCTTGACGATGAACGCCAAGGATGAAGTCATCAATGTTTCAATTCCTTCTGCTGACTATAAGACGATGTATTTGCCTACGATTGTAAGCCACAATGGGGTTAATGGTCTTATTACTGTGCTGGATGCATCAGGATTGCATGCAGAAGCGTTGTTTATTACCGATGCTACTCGCTACCTGCTGGATGGTGTAATCGTTGATCTAAAGCATCTTTCATCTGACCCTATTAAATGGCAAAACATCATGATTCGTTATGTTGAAACAGGCAATCAAAAGCAGGTCGTATATTTTGATATGATCTCTGAAATTAACGGAATTGTAAAAGACGTTAACTACTTTGATGAAATCATTGAATTGCAGCTGCCGGATGGTACGGTAAAAGAATTGAAATATAAAGGTGCTACAATCGAAAGTCTGACCAAAAAGGATCTCACTTATATGGACCTAAAAGAGGGGACGATGGTTACGGCTGACTTGTCTTCTCAGGATGGCTCGGTTATGAAATTCAGACTTAACGAAGTTTACCAGATGTCAGTTTCTTCCGTGTCGACGCTTACAAAGCAAGTAAACTTCAAGCATAACAATGTAACGTATTCTGTTCTTTTTGACGAGGCAGAGTTCGTTGATGCAAGCGGCAAGCAGGTTGCCTTTAGTGATATAAAAACGAATAATTCGGTCATTGTAAACTTTACTGGACAACGTATTGTTCGTGTTATTGTTCAATAATCAGAAATTTTACGTAACTTTTTGTGAAAAACTGCCCGATTCGGGCAGTTTTTTTGTTATTATAGGGAAATGTTACTTGCCTATATGCAGGTTTTTCGCTAAACTTTGAACGATGGTTATGAAGTGGAGGCTTATGGATGAACGCAAAGCAAAAAATGAGACACGTTCTAGATGTGTTGGCAGATATGTTTCCAGATGCCCATTGTGAGCTGAATCACAGTAATCCCTTTGAGCTGACGATTGCTGTACTTTTATCTGCGCAATGTACGGATGAAACCGTAAATAAAGTAACGGTTGATTTATTCCAAAAGTACAAATCGCCCGCAGATTATTTGGCTGTGCCATTAGAAGAGCTTGAAAACGATATTCGTCGTATTGGGCTGTTCAGAAGCAAAGCATCTAATATCCAAAAGCTATGTCGAATCGTCATCGACAAATACGATGGTGAGGTTCCGAATACACATGAAGGCCTGGTTGAGCTTCCCGGGGTTGGACGGAAAACTGCAAATGTCGTGATGTCCAATGCCTTCGGAGTTCCCGCGATAGCTGTGGATACACATGTTGAGCGAGTATCGAAGCGATTGTCATTTGCAAAGCCCGATGATACCGTTTTAACGGTTGAGCAAAAGTTGATGAAGCTGGTGCCGCGTGAAGAGTGGACGATTACTCATCATCGGCTTATCTTTTTTGGACGCTATCACTGCAAGGCGCAAAATCCACAATGCTCCATTTGTCCGCTGCTTGATTTATGCAAAGAAGGTCAAAAGCGTATGAAAGCTGGAGAACCAACCAAAACTAAACGTAGAACAACAACAAAAAAATAAGAGGATGATTAGCTATGAAATGCATTTCCGTGTACACGAACAATTTTGAACTGTTTTCTGATATTTACGAGCAAGTATTGGAGGCAGCACCGCAAGAGAACGAGGATATTGTCATTGAAGGAATTACGGTTAGTGGTTCAGGTCATGTGCCTGTTCAATATATTGATCGTATGCGCGTAAAACCAGAGGTTGTAGTCATGAAAGAGAAAGCTCGTGATATTATGATTCTGCAACATGGAAATGTGTTTGAAATTTGCATGCCATCTGCTGAAGATGAGGATAGTGAATAAGGAGAATGACGTACATGGTGACTGACAATTTGCTAGAGACATTATCGAAGCTCTCAAGTGAAATGTCCTCACATAACGATCACATTCATGCTCAAAAAGTAGATGAGCTCAATAGTAAGCTGACTGCGGGTCGGCTTACTATTGCTTTATGTGGACATTTTTCAGCCGGGAAATCTACTCTACTAAATACGCTTTGTGGCGCAAAGCTGCTGCCATCCAGTCCGATACCGACAAGTGCAAATGTCGTTACGATTGCGTACGGCGAGCAGAGTAAGGCAAAAGTAAAGGTGTCTGCAAATGGAGAAGTGCGTTACGATGAGGTCGAAATCGATCAATTGGCAGCGTATTGCAAGGATGGAGAAACGTATGTATCCGTACATATTGAATATCCTAGTGATTTGCTGAAAAAAGGAATTGTGGTGCTTGATACCCCAGGCATTGATTCAACAGATGCTGCGCATAAGCTGGCCACTGAATCAGCGCTTCATATGGCAGATGTCGTGTTTTATGTGATGGATTACAACCATGTTCAGTCAGAAATTAATTTCACATTTGCGAAGGAGCTTCGTGAATGGGGAAAGCCATTATATTTTATTGTTAATCAAATCGATAAGCATCGAGAGGAAGAGCTAAGCTTTGAGAGCTATCAGCAAAGCGTAGCAGAAAGCTTCCAGGCGTGGCATCTGGAGCCAGCAGGCATTCTTTATTTGTCGCTGAGGAGCCCTCAGCATCCTTATCATCAATGGGACAGTCTGCTTCGACTTATGGATGAGCTTCAGGCTAAGCAAGAGCAGTTGACGTCTTATAGTGTGTATAGCTCGCTGTCTTATGTCACTGGCGAATACATATCGGATCGTGAGCAAGCGACGGAGCCTGCCAAGCAGGGGCTGCTTGCGCAAATTGGTGGCGAGGAAGCACTTGAAGGATTGGAAAAAGCAGATCGAGAAGCCAAGCAAGGACTGAAAAAGCTTCAGGAGGATATGGAGCAGTTTTCTGTTCATTTGCGCAAGGAGATTGAGAGCCTGCTAGATAATGCGAATATTACGCCTGCCGCATTGCGTGATGTTGCACATGAATTTTTAGCTAGCCGTAAGCCAGGCTTTCGAGCGGGGCTGCTTGCGTCGAAACAAAAAACAGCGGCTGTTCAAGCTGAGAGACTGCAGACGTTCTTCAGCGAGCTTGTGAAGCTGACAGAAGCGAATATACTATGGCATATGCAGACGCTGCTAAGACAAGCAGCAGAGGGGATCGCGTATGATCGTCAGCAGCTAGAGGATGATCTGAGGGGATTGGATCAAGCAGTTCCAACCGAGCAGCTTCTGCTTGATGTCATACATGCTGGTGCAGTATTTGACAATGCGTATACGGTGACGTATTGCAAGGATCTGGCTGCATCGATAAAAGCAAACTATCGCAGAGCTGGACTATCGGTTGTCGACCGCTTAAGCATTCATTATCGTGGGCAAATGGAAGGCAAGCTTGAACAGCTTCAGGCAGAAAAGCTCAATAACGCTGACAAGCTTCAGCTTGCAGAGCAGTACTGGTCAATGCTGGAACAAGAACGTCAGTACAGGGAACAGCTGGAGAAACAGCTGCTGCCGAAGCAGACGATGCCTCAACTGCCACAGGTTGTACATGTAGAAAGCGAGCCGGATAATCATATTAGTTTTGTTGAGCAACAAGAGGTCATTAATCTTAGCGCTGTTGCTTCTCAGTCGCAGGCAGAGCAAAAGCCGTCATCTGCACAAGGCAGCATAGCAGGAGCGGATGCTGCCGAAGCGGAAGCAGAGGCTTTGTCGGCTACACTGAAGCAAAGTGCATCATTGCTCGCCGAGCTGGAGGGAATGGAGCAGCTGACAGAGGAGCTTCTTATGAAGGCTTCGCGCTTGGCGAACCGCACGTATACGATTTCTCTTTTCGGCGCATTCAGTGCAGGTAAATCCTCGCTAGCCAATGCCCTGATCGGCGAACGTGTACTGCCTGTTAGTCCTAATCCGACGACAGCTGCGATAAACAGTTTGCTGCCGCCAGACGAGCAGCATCGGCACGATACAGCTACGATCTATATGAAGTCACACGAGCTGATGCTTGACGATATTGCTTATTCTTTGAAATTGTTAGGCTATGAGCTGTCGCACGAGCAGAAGCAAAGCGAGAGCTACCTGTTCAAGCTGATTGACTCGCTCGCTCCTGAAAGCATTCATAATGGAGGCAGAGCGCATTACAGCTTCGTAAAAGCAGCGCGTGAAGGCTGGGAGGAGCAGGCTGCATGGCTGGGCAAGCAGCGTGAGGTCGATCGCAATCTGTATCAGGCTTATGTCGCAGAGGAGCAGCGTTCCTGCTTTGTTGCAGAAATCAAGTTTTATTATGATTGTCCGTTAACGAAGGCTGGCATTATACTTGTTGATACACCTGGCGCAGATTCCGTTAATGCGCGTCATACAGGTGTAGCGTTTAACTATATAAAAAGCACGGATGCAATTCTTTTTGTTACCTATTATAATCATGCCTTCTCACATGCTGACAGTCAGTTTTTAGATCAGCTTGGTCGTGTGAAGGATCAGTTTGAGCTCGACAAAATGTTCTTTATTGTGAATGCAGCTGATTTGGCTTCAAGTGGTGAGGAGCTACAAGCCGTGATGAACCATGTTGAACAGAATTTGAATCGACATGGCATCATGTCGCCTCGTATGTTCCCGGTATCCAGCTTGCATGCGCTGGAAGGTAAGCTTGCTGGCGATCCAGATGTTATGGAGGCCGCGGGCATTACACGTTTTGAACAGGCGTTCCACTCCTTTATTCATCATGAGCTTGGCGCAATGGCCATTAACGCAGCGCAGCTTGAACAAAAGCGAGCAGTTTCTGTCGTTGGCAATCTGCTTTCTAGTGCACGAACGGCCAAGCTGCATGCACAGCAGCAGATCGAGAGCATTCACAGCAGCTTAACCGAGCTTGCTGATTGGAAGGAAGCCGAAGCCAAACAAAAGCTTCCTATGAATATTAAACAGGAAATTGAAGAACTGATGTACTATATCGTCCAGCGTCTTTCATTCCGTTTTGGCGATTTCTACAATTATGCCTTTAACCCTGCTGTATTGAAGGATGATGGCCGCTCTATCTCGCAGGCTGTGTGGACTGCCTGGCTGGAGCTTCAACGTTCGCTGTCGCTTGAGCTGCAACAGGAGCTGCTTGCGACGACGATGCGTGTAGAACGTGCGGTAGATCTGGCTGTTCATAAGCAGCTTGATAGCTACGCCGAACAGGCCGCCAAGCGTTTAGCGGGCTACGAGAAGCCGGGTAAGCTATCCGCAAGCTGTGAGCAGCCTGTGCAGCCGGAGGATTGGCATGAGGGGACCGTCTCCTTAAAATGGCTGAGCAGTCGTATCAAATCTCCTAAGCAATTTTTCGAGGGAGATGGAAAGGCAAAGCTCAGAAAAGAGCTGGAGGCGATTATTTTCCCGAGCATGGAGCAGTGGATGAAGCAGGTTCAAGCGCAATGGCAAGAGCACTATGAGCAGCAATGGCTGCAGGTGCTGAGTCAGCAGCTGGATCGTGCGGAGCAAGGCATGCGTCAGTACGGCAAGCAGCAGTTGAGGCTGCTTGAGGATGAATCGTATGTCAGCAAGCTGGAGGTTGTATGTAGTAAAATGGAGCAGCTTGAAAATTACGTTAACCTGTAGGGTAACTGATCTATGTTCGTGATGAAGCTTTCACTTTTCAATATCGAAAAGTGAAAGCTTTTTTTTATGATTTTGTGTGATTATATGCAAAAATGGAGGATTTTTAACATAAAACCGAAGGAATGCCATCATTTGAGAGTAAAGCATATGATTGTTTCTTGTTTTGCCACAATAACCGCACAAAATGTAAGATATCCTAATTATTGATGTTTGCTCTACAACATGCGAGTTGATAAGATTCTTCATAT
This sequence comes from Paenibacillus septentrionalis, assembly GCF_042659865.1. Taxonomy (NCBI): domain Bacteria; kingdom Bacillati; phylum Bacillota; class Bacilli; order Caryophanales; family Paenibacillaceae; genus Paenibacillus; species Paenibacillus septentrionalis. The sequence goes on along the minus strand of NZ_JBHSTE010000002.1, from coordinate 283,822 downwards.
CTAAAATAAGTGAGGAGTGACCGTTTTGGAAATACTTAGGCAGCTGAAACAATTCTATGCGTCTGAGAAAAAGTTAATTGTCGGTGCAATACTTTTTCTTGTGCTTGCAACTGGAATTGGACTGATTCAGCCTTACCTAGTAAGTTATTTGATTGATGACATCATTGATCCTGGAAATTACGAACTAGTAGCACCTATTGCACTAGCAGTTGTAGGGGTCGTAAGCTTAAAAGCACTTAATCAGTTTCTTCACGGTTTTTGTGGAGGCAGGTTAGGAAACCGGGTAGCAACACGGATGAGAAACACACTCTATGAAAAATTGAATGCGCTATCGTTTCAGTATTATGACAAAGCTAAGACAGGTGATTTGATGTCTCGCTTAACGGCTGATTTGGAAGCGATTCGAAACTTTGTCGGCTTCGGCTTTGCACAGCTGCTCAATGTACTTTTCATGGTTGTTCTCGGTGGCACAGCGATGATTGTGATGAACTGGAAGCTGACTCTCATTACGTTGCTGCCCATTCCACTGCTTCTGTTTCTAGCCTTTCGCTTCGAAGGTCAGATACACCCGATATTCCGGGAAATGCGCAAGGCAATGAGTAACCTGACGACTGCCGTACAAGAAAATATAACAGGCGTTCGTACCGTTAAATCATATGCGCAAGAAGACTATGAGGTGAATAAGTTTTTAGAGCGAAGCGAGCAATTCCGCAGCAACCAGATCGAGGCTTCTGCCAAATGGGCGAAGTATTTCCCGGCGATGGAAACTGCTGCGAACCTTTGTGTTATTGTACTGTTCGTAGTAGGTGGAACTCTCGTTATCAACCAGGACCTTTCACTTGGTAACTTTGTAGCGTTTTTCAGCTTGATCTGGTACATTATCGGTCCATTATGGGGACTAGGCTTCCATATCAACAACTATACGCAGTTTAAAGCTTCTAGTGAACGCGTGTTAACACTGTTGAATGAACCTATTCATGTGAAAAACGAGACTGGTGCAATTACAATTAATCCGCATACAGCAAAAGGCGATGTTTACTTCCATCATGTAACGTTCAATTACCCTGATAAGAAGCCGGCATTAACAGATATTACAATTAACGCCCCTGCGGGTACGGTTATTGGTTTGCTTGGACCAACTGGAGCGGGGAAATCGACAATTATTCAATTGCTAATGCGTGCTTATGACGTGAAGCAAGGTTCGATTACCGTGGACGGAATCAACATCAAGCAGCTGGATGTGCATAGTCTGCGCTCGATCATCTCGCCGGTATTCCAGGAGACCTTCCTGTTCTCGGCTACCATTCGCGACAATATTGCGTATGGGATAGCGGGAGTTACTCAGGAGCAGATTGAAAACGCTGCAAGGCTTGCAAAAGCACATGACTTTATTATGGAGCTTCCATTAGGCTACGACACTGTTGTCGGCGAACGCGGAATGGGCTTGTCAGGCGGTCAGAAGCAGCGGATTGCGATTGCACGCGCATTTATTAAAAATCCGAAAATTCTTATTCTCGACGATGCGACAAGCGCCGTCGATATGGAAACAGAGCATGAAATTCAAGCCGGCTTTAAGGAATTGATGGCAGGCAGAACGACCTTCATTATTGCGCATCGCATCTCATCGCTTCGTTTTGCAGATGAAATCATTGTGCTCGATGAAGGCAACATTGTACAACGAGGAACCCATGAGCAGCTAGTTCAGCAGCCTGGGCCATACCGTGAAACATATCAAATTCAATATGCGGATTTCCCAGGCGAGCTAGAGCTTGCTGCGGGCAATCGGGAATAGGAGGTGAGAGGTCTTGGCTACTAAAGCAACAGCGAATGAAGCGGTTAAACGCGACCGTTTTGTCTATACGGATGACGATGTAATTGAAAAAAGCTTTAACTGGCAGCAAATGCGCAGACTGTATACGTACATGAAGCCTCATAATCGCGAGCTTATTCCTGTATTGATTATGATGATGATCGGTACGCTGACTAGACTTGGTGTTCCATTGTTAATCTATTATGCAATTGATAATGTTATTAATCAAAAGACAGGCACAGGTGATACCTCAACACTATGGCTGTTAGGGGCAATCATGCTCGGCATGTACATTATTCAGCTGCTTGCAACGCAATACCGGATCAAGCATACGAATATAATTGGGCAAAAGGTGCTGCTAAGTATTCGCAGTCATATATTTACTCATATTCAGAAGTTAAGCTTTCGCTTTTTCGATAAGCGCCCTGCGGGCTCAGTGCTCGTTCGTGTGACGAATGATGTTAATGCCTTGCAGGATCTGTTCACCAATGGTGTAGTCAACCTATTAATGGATATTATCCAGCTCGCGGGTATTATCGTCATCTTGTTGGTGATCAACTTTAAGCTAGGGCTTGCAGTAATGATTACGGTACCGCTTATGTTTATCATCTCAACTTCGCTTCGCAAAAAGATTCGTTTTGCTTGGCAGGAAGTACGGATGAAAAACTCACGCATCAACTCCCACTTGAATGAGAGCATTCAAGGGATGAAGGTAACGCAAGCATTTGTTCAAGAGAAAAACAATATTGCATTTTTCGAGCAAATGAATGCTTCAAACCTGAAATCATGGAACCGTGCATCTGCAATGAACCAAAGCTTCGGTCCAATTATCGAGGTGACGGCGGCACTCGGTACCTGTATTCTATACTGGTACGGCTCTCATTTGATTTCTATAGGGGCGTTTACAATTGGTTTGCTCGTAGCTTACTCAACGTATATGGCGCATTTCTGGGAACCGATTAACCGCTTGGGACAGTTGTATTCCCAGCTGCTTATTGCAATGGCTTCCTCCGAGCGTATCTTCGAGTTTATCGATGAGCAGCCGACGGTAGAGGAGAAAAAGGATGCCAAACCATTACCGCAAATTCGCGGGGATGTTTCATTTGATAATATCGTCTTCGAATATGAGCCTGATCGTCCGGCACTAAAAAATATTTCAATTAATGTGAAGGCAGGGCAATCGATCGCGCTTGTTGGGCATACAGGCTCAGGGAAGAGTACGATTATTAATTTGCTGTGCAGATTCTACGATCCGGTTCAAGGAAGCGTGCTCATTGATGGCATCGATATTCGCGATGTTACGCTCGATAGCTTGCGCAAGCAGGTAGGTCTTGTTATGCAGGATACCTTTATTTTCTCAGGCACGATCCGCGACAATATTCGCTACGGCAAGCTAGATGCAACGCATGATGAAATTGTGCAGGTTGCCAAGGCGGTCAACGCACATGACTTTATTATGAGTCTGCCGGATGGCTATGATACGCAAGTTGAAGAGCGCGGCAATATGCTGTCGATGGGACAACGTCAGCTGTTATCGTTTGCACGAGCGCTGCTCTCCAATCCGAAAATACTCATTCTCGATGAGGCGACAGCGAGCATCGATACCGACACCGAGCTGAAGATCCAAGAAGCGCTTAAGGTGCTGCTGAAGGGCAGAACATCGTTTATGATCGCTCACCGCCTGTCCACGATTCGCCATGCAGACGATATTATCGTACTTGACCACGGCCAAATTGTTGAGCAGGGCAATCATGAGCAGTTAATGGAGAAGCAAGGCGTCTATCATGGTCTAATTAAGGCACAATATCGCTTTTTATAGTTGATTTTTAAGAAAAGAACCTCAATAATGGAAGAACAATGACCGATCAGGTTGATGATTCCAAGGAGGTTCTTTTCTTATGTATGGTGCACCTTATTCGAAGCAAGCTAAAAAAATGCTGTTGCTGGGCTCCGGCGAGCTGGGAAAGGAAGTCATCATTGAAGCGCAGCGATTAGGGATAGAAACGATTGCTGTTGATCGCTATGAGCATGCCCCAGCGATGCAGGTAGCCCATCGCTATCATGTTACGAATATGCAGGACGGCGCTTCAATTCGAGCGATTATTGAACAGGAAAAACCGGATTATATCGTGCCGGAGATTGAAGCGATAGCGACGGATATGCTCGTGGAGTTGGAAGCAGAGGGCTATCATGTCGTTCCTACGGCTCGTGCAGCGAAGCTGACAATGGATCGCGAGGGTATACGCAGACTGGCAGCCGAGGAGCTAAAGCTTCCTACTGCGCCGTATCGTTTTGCTGATACCGTTGAAGAGCTACGCGCAGCAGCTGTAGCGCTTGGGTTTCCTTGTGTCATCAAGCCGATTATGAGCTCCTCAGGCAAAGGCCAAAGCATTTGCCGCAGTGAAGCAGATGTAGATGCGTGCTGGACTTATGCTATGGAAGGCGGGCGGACGCAGAAAGGGCGAGTGATCGTAGAGGGGTTTATCGAGTTTGAATCGGAAATCACGTTGCTTACGGTGCGATCCAGCTCTGGGACAAGCTTCTGCAACCCGATTGGTCACGTTCAGCGAGACGGTGATTATATCGAATCATGGCAGCCTCATGCAATGTCTGAGGCGCAAATTGAAGAAGCACAGCATATTGCACGTACGATTACAGATGAGCTTGGCGGATATGGCATCTATGGTGTAGAGCTCTTTTTGACGAAGGATGGCGTGTTGTTTAGCGAGGTATCGCCAAGGCCGCATGATACTGGGATGGTGACAATGGCTTCACAGGATTGGTCACAGTTCGCCCTGCACGTAAGGGCTATACTTGGGCTGCCGATTCCGACGATTCGTCAGCTGACACCAGCAGCAACACATACGCTTAAAGCGGTGAACGAGCTTCAGCATTTTCAGATTGGCGGATTGGAAGAAGCGATGTCGATTCCCAACACGACGGTTCGTGTATTCGGCAAGCCAGAGACGAAGCAAGGGCGTAGAATGGCGGTTGCGCTGTCAACTGCAGACGCTGTAGAGGAAGCACGAAGCCTGGCAAGCCGCGCAGCAGGAAGCTTAACAATTCAAGAAGTGAAATAGGTGATGACATGGGTAAGAAGCAGAAAAAAGTAACGCAGCAGCAGTCGTTCAAATCCAAAAAAGAGGAAGCACCTGCTACTAGTGGTGCTAGCTTGAAGGATTTACTGAGTGCAGATACGCTTGCCAAGCTAAAGGAGCAGGGTGAAGCTGCCAAGCAGGCAGAGCAAGCCCGCAAGGATGCAGAAGCGGCACGTAAAGCAGAAGCAGAACGGGCGGAGCGCAAGCGACTGGAGAATGATTTTAATTATTTGCTGGAGCAATCCGATCCAAATTGGAGCAAATATAAGTAAGGATATAGAAAAGAGAAAATAAGCATATATGCAGCATGAGCCGAGAACGCATCCCGTGCACCTTGTCCTTCCGCCACAAGCTGAAGTTGGTGCTTAGCGATGAACCCTCGGCTTTTTGCTTTGATTTCGATCACTCTCAACATACTGGAACGTTTTCTGGGCATCTGTCATAGTCTAGTGGAGAATAGTATGAGAGGATGATTAGGATGCAAATAGCTGTACGTCCTGGAGATACGCTTTGGGGCTATAGTGTAATGTTCGATGTGCCGCTGCAGCTCATATTGGATAGCAATCCTACACTAGGCTCTTCGCTTCAAGTAGGCGATCTAATAAATATTCCTGGTTTTACGTGGAATGAGTATACGGTTGTAGCGGGAGATACGCTTTGGCAAATAGCCCGGCGCAATAATATTCCGCTTCATTTGCTGCTGCAAAGCAACCCTTCCTTAGAAACGGAGCAGCTTCAAATTGGAACAAAGATTGTGCTTCCAAGACGTGTCACTAGCCGCGTAATCAATGGAAATAAAAACTACACATATGAGCAGCTGCTTCAAGATATTGAGACGCTGCGCCGGATATATCCGAATTTGACCGCACACACGATAGGAAAAAGCGTAATGGGCAGAGATATTATTGAGCTGCGCGTTGGAAATGGACCATCTGAGGTACATGTTAATGCCTCAATTCACGCTAACGAGTGGATTACAACAGGTGCATTAATGATGTTTATTAACGATTACCTGCTGGCTGCCACCAATAGTCAGCCGCTCGAAGGACAGAATATTTATCCGCTTTATACGATGAATACGATGTCGTTTGTGCCGATGGTGAATCCTGATGGCGTAAATTTGGTGTTAAACGGAGCACCTTGGGAAGAGCCATACCATTCCGAGGTATTGCGCTTAAATGGCGGCTCAACTGATTTTAGCGGCTGGAAGGCCAATATTCGTGGTGTAGACTTGAATAAGCAATTTCCTGCGCTATGGGAGGTTGATGCTGTAAAGGGTCCTCAATCTCCCGCCCCGCGTGACTTTTCTGGAACTGCTCCATTGACTGAGCCAGAGGTGCAAGCACTGGCTCAACTGACAAGAGATCGCAGCTTTAACCGAGTTGTTGCGCTTCATACGCAGGGCGAGGAAATTTATTGGGGCTTTGAGGGCCTTGAACCGCCAGAGTCCGAGCTGTATGCCAATCGCATGGCTCAAGCAAGCGGCTATCGTGCCATTCGCTATGTAAACAGCACAGCGGGTTATAAGGATTGGTTTATTCAGGACTGGAGACGACCGGGCTTTACTATTGAATTGGGAAGCGGGCAAAATCCTCTTCCATTATCGCAATTTCCAAGCGTATCACGAGCTGCAAATCTGATTATATTAGAGGCAATGAAAAGCGCATATAGCTGATTGCTGATATGCATGATGAATAAGGCAGTACAAATTGAGGGATAGTTCATAAGGTATAGGCTTCGTCTTGGCAGTGGAGGAAAAAGACGAGGCCTTTTACTTGCGCATTTAAATGGTTTGATTTAGAATGTATGTTCGTACAAGCTAGTAAGAAATGCTGTTGTTGAACGCTTCGTTCACGATGCTGAACGGAATTATGTTTGCTATATGAACTCATTTAAGTTTATAGTGTTAATATGCTTGCTTTACGAAGAGAAGGTTTTACTTTAGAATACATAAAGATATGACAATGATTGGTTGTTGATTGGGGGAAGATCATGGCAGAGCAAATCGATCTTTTTAATGATGTGCCAAAAACAGAACAATACAGTGCGGATGACATTCAAATTTTAGAGGGACTAACAGCAGTAAGAAAGCGCCCTGGTATGTATATAGGAAGCACCGGGAATTCCGGTCTTCATCATTTAGTATGGGAAATTGTTGACAATGCGGTAGATGAGCATTTGGCGAAGTATTGCTCGAATATTGATGTCACGATACATAAAAATGGTTCAATTACAATTCAGGACAACGGGCGAGGCATCCCTACAGGCATGCATAAGTCAGGCATTCCAACGCCACAGGTCGTGTTTACGATTTTGCATGCTGGCGGCAAGTTTGGCGGCGGCGGATATAAAAAATCGGGGGGTCTGCACGGTGTAGGTGCTTCGGTTACGAATGCGCTGTCAGAGTACCTGGAAGTAGAGATTTTCCGTGAAGGAAAAATATATAAGCAGCGCTTTGAATACTGGGTGGACGAGCAGGGCAAGGAGCATGTTGGCGAGCCTGTCACGGGGCTTGATATTGTTGGAAATACGAATCGTACGGGCACGAAGGTTACGTTCAAGCCGGATATTCGCATATTTCAGCAGGGCATCTCCTTTAACTATGACACGCTTGCAAGTCGATTGCAGGAAATTGCTTTCCTGAACTCCGGACTTAAAGTTACGCTAAAGGATGAGCGTACAGGCTCGACAGATGTGTTCCATTATGAGGGCGGTGCAAGTCAATTCGTTGCGTACTTGAACGAAGGCAAGTCCGTTCTACATGACGTGATCCATTTCTCAGGTGAGAGAGAAGAGATCGAAGTAGAAATCGCGCTGCAATACAATGATGGCTATACTGAGACAATTGTTTCGTTCGTTAACTCTATTCCTACCCGTGGCGGCGGTACGCATGAAACGGGATTTAAAGCTGCCTACACGCGTGTTATGAATGATTATGCGCGCAAGGCTGGGATTTTGAAGGAAAAAGATAAAAACTTGGACGGCAATGATCTTCGCGAGGGGATGATTGCGGTTGTAAATATTAAAATGGCTGAGGTTGAATTTGTCGGGCAGACGAAGGATCAGCTAGGCAGCTCATCCGCCCGTGGCGCAGTTGATGCCGTCGTTGCTGAGCAGATGAATGTGTTTCTGGAGGAAAATCCTCAAGTAAGCCAATCGCTGCTTAAAAAGGCGCTGCAGGCATCTAAGGCTAGAGAAGCCGCTCGCAAGGCGCGTGAGGAAATTCGTTCTGGTAAAAAGCGCAGCGAGAGCTCCAATCTAGGAGGGAAGCTGACTCCGGCGCAATCGAAGGATTTCAGCCGCAATGAGCTGTTTATTGTTGAGGGAGATTCGGCAGGAGGCTCTGCCAAGCAAGGTCGCGACTCCAAGCATCAGGCGATTTTACCGCTAAAAGGTAAGCCGATGAATCCTGAGAAGGCCAAGCTGGGAGAGATCATGAAAAATGATGAGTATCGCGCTATCATTTCTGCAATTGGTGCTGGCGTTGGCTCGGAATTTTCAGTCGAAGAAAGCAACTACAGCAAAATTATCATTATGACGGATGCTGATACGGATGGTGCGCATATTCAGGTGCTGCTGCTCACATTCTTCTATCGCTATATGCGCCCGTTAATTGATGAGGGCAAGGTGTATATCGCACAGCCTCCGTTATATAAAATTACGAAGAAATCAGGCAAGCTGAACACGGTGCGTTATGCGTGGACCGATGAGCAGCTGCAAAACTATACGAAGGAAATGAAAGGCTACGAGCTCCAACGCTATAAAGGTTTGGGGGAAATGAACCCTGACCAGCTGTGGGAAACGACGATGAATCCGGAAACAAGAACGCTGCTTCAGGTGCATATTGATGATGCGGCGAAGGCTGAACGCCGTGTATCTACGCTAATGGGAGATAAGGTAGACCCTCGCAAGCGCTGGATCATCGAAAATGTCGACTTTACAGAATATGAGGAGTAAGGAGCGAAACTAGATGGACACGTTAGAGCAATTTTTACCAGCGTATCTTGAAGAGGTTGTCGGAGACCGCTTTGGACGCTATTCCAAATATATTATTCAAGACCGTGCAATTCCCGATGTGCGCGACGGACTGAAGCCTGTTCAACGCCGTATTCTATATGCGATGTATGATGCAGGCAACACGCCGGACAAGCCATATCGCAAGTCTGCAAAAACGGTCGGTGATGTAATGGGTAACTATCACCCTCACGGCGACTCCTCGATCTATGAGGGGATGGTTCGTATGGCACAGCCATGGAAAATGGGACATCCACTTATTGATGGGCATGGAAACTGGGGCTCGCAGGATGATGATCCAGCAGCGGCAATGCGTTATACGGAAGCGAGATTATCTAAAATCGCGCTGGAATTGCTTCGCGATATTGAGAAGCGTACCGTTTTGTTCAAGGATAACTTTGATAATACGGTGAAGGAGCCTGTTGTGCTGCCTTCGCGTTATCCAAACCTGCTTGTAAACGGAGCAAGCGGGATATCGGCTGGTTTTGCAACAGAAATTCCCCCACATCATTTGGGAGAAGTTATTGATGCGAGTATCGCGTACATGCGCAAGCCGAGCATCTCGCTTGATGAGCTGATGACGATTGTGAAAGGACCTGATTTCCCGACAGGCGGCATTATTATGGGCGGCGAGGGAATTCGCGATGCTTATGAAAAAGGCAGAGGCCGCATTTACATTCGATCCAAAACTGCGATTGAAACGCTTCGCGGCGGCAAGCAGCAAATTGTCATTACAGAAATTCCGTATCAGGTTGTAAAGTCGAGACTTGTCACTGCGATGGAAAATATCCGACTTGAGAAAAAGGTCGAAGGGATTGCCGAGGTTCGCGATGAAAGTGGACGAAATGGTCTGCGCATCGTGGTCGAGCTGAAAAAGGATGCGGATGCAAACGGTATTCTCGCTTATTTGCTGAAAAAAACAGATTTGCAGGTCACCTATAATTTCAATATGGTAGCGATCGTCAACAAAGCACCACAGCAGCTTGGACTTATTGGCATTATTTCTGCTTATGTTGAGCACCAGAAGGAAGTTGTCACACATCGTACGCAGTACGAGCTGGAAAAGGCCGAGGATCGCGCACATGTGCTGGAAGGCCTCGTCAAGGCGCTAAATGTGCTGGATGATGTCATTGCGACGATCAAGGCATCCAAGAACCGTGCAGATGCAAGTGACAATTTGATTGCCAAATTCCAATTCAGCGATCGTCAAGCCGATGCCATTCTTACGCTACAGCTTTATCGCTTGACGAATTTGGAAATTACGAGTCTGGAAAAAGAACATGCAGAGACGCTTAAAAAAATCAAATACTTGCGTTCGATTCTCGATAGTGAGAAAAAGCTGCTTTCCGTTATTGAAAAGGAGCTATTAGATATTAAGGAAGCGTATATGATTGACCGTCGCTCCGAAATCCAAAGCGAGGTAGAGGAGCTCAAGGTGAATCTTGAAGTGCTCGTTAATGCGGAGGACGTGCTTGTGACGCTAAGTCATGAAGGCTATGTAAAGCGCACAAGTATGCTGTCGTATACGCGTTCAGGAGGAGAGCTTGACAGCTCGGGAGTGAAGGACGGCGATGTTATAACATACTGTCTGTCAGTCAATACGCTTGATAATTTGCTGCTGTTCACCAAGAACGGACAGTACTTCCTGCTTCCTGTCCATCAAATACCGGAATTCAAATGGAAGGATACAGGAACGGCGATTGTCAATGTCATTCCGCTGCCGAAGGATGACAGCATTGTGGCGGTCATTCCAGTGAAGGATTGGAATGTTGAACAAAGTCTTGTATTTGTCACGAAACGTGGACAAGTTAAGCGTACTGAGCTGAAGGAATATGCAACAACACGCTCAACTGCGATTACAGCATGCAAGGTAGCTAAAGGCGATGAGGTAATCGAGGTAGCAATGAGCGATCAATCTCAGCAGCTGTTGCTAGTAACTGCCGGAGGGATGTCCATCCGCTTCTACGAGTCTGAAGTAAATACGATGGGACGAGCGGCAGGCGGCGTAAAAGGGGTGCAATTGAAGGAAGATGATGAGGTCATTGCTGCATTATGGGTAGATAATGATGAGGGCGAGGTTCTTGTTGTGTCAGATTCTGGTCATGGCAAGCGAACGTTGCTGCTTGATTACCCAATTCAGGGACGTGGCGGCAAAGGCGTTCAGACATATGAATTCAAGGAAGGAAAACGTGTACGGAGCAATGGACAACGACTCTTCGCCGCGTTCTATTGCAGAGAGCCGATTGAGGTTGCAGCGTTTACCGATAAGGGAGCCAAGCACGTCATTAACTCGGAGAAGACAAGCATTGAGGAACGCAAATCAGTTGGACGCAGCATCTTCCCGCTTGAAAAGGATGAGAATTTGTTGAACGTATTCTCGGTTACGGAGCGCATCCATCAACCAAAAACGGAAGCGTAGGCAGCTGTATATACATGTAAGGCGACGTTAGAAAGAGGCTTTGCGAGGAGAATGGTCATGGGAGTTAGTTGGTCGGGGCGAAAGCAATCCACCTGCTGCTCTGAGGGCAATAATCCTCGCTTTTTTAATGCGATATAGGTAATGTGTATAAAAAATAAATGGCATGCAGGCTTTGTTTCTGCAAGATCATACAAATTGCAGCAGCAACCGTGTAGGTTTGTAGGGGATGGCTCCGCTTACTAGCATATTTTATCGTAAACTATTAAGTGCATTAATCTTTCTTTCGACAAAAAGGGTAAGTATAATAGATAGTAGATAAAACTTGTCAGAAAGTTGGTGGAGCATTGGTAGCCGAAGATTTTTCTAAGCTGTGGAACAAGCTGTCACGCGATTGGAAATTAACACTGGAGCAGGAATTGGCACCATTAACAGAAGGACAGTTGCATATTTTAGAGCTTTTACTGGAAGCGGAGGCAATGAAGCCTTCAGACTTAATTCAATATTTGAATACCACTCCTGCTGCCATTACTACGATTCTTGATCGAATGGAACGAAATGAGCTCATTACCAGAGAACGTGACGAGCGAGATCGTCGTGTAGTATGGATTCATGTTACCGAAAAGGGGTTTGCAGAAGCTGTAAGAGGCTCCTCCATTCGAAAAATGATTATTGAGCAATCGTTGGATCGGATTTCCAGTCATAATCAACAGCTGCTCGTTTACTTGCTGGGAAAGGTCGCAAGTCAAACCTCATAACACGATATAAGCAACATACATAAACACCGCCGCTGAGCTAAGCCTGGCTTTGTTCAGCGGCGGTGTTTATTTGGTCATTATCTAACAAGGGAGAAGAACATGTCATCTAATAGACGCAATTACATCTGGCAGCTTCTGACTGTATATTTGGGATTTATTTTGTTTGGACTCTCTGAAAATATTAAAGGTCCAGCGATCCCGCGCATGCAGCTGTCATTCAATCTGAATGAAGCTCAAATCGGTATGCTGCTCTCACTGAATTCATTAGGTTATCTTATTGCATGTACGTTTACCGCTATTCTTGTACGAAAAATTGGGATTAAAGCGACATCTGTCATTTCGTTTGTTTCCATGCTGCTTTCCGGTATATTAATATGGTTTTCTTATAACTACACATGGCTTATTGGTTCGACATTTTTATTGTATATCGGCAATGGCATGCTTGAAATTGGTCTGGCTATTTTGGCAGCTCGAATTTTCACCAAAAATACAGGAACGATGATGAACCTTGCCCATTTTTTCTATGGACTAAGCTCGATCGTGGCGCCGCTGTTAGCAACGGGCTTAATGAGTATTTCGATTATGGGCGTTACAGTGGATTGGGGCCTCATGTATATGATTGTGCTAGGCTTCTCGCTTATACCGATCATTCCGACGCTGCTCGGGAAGTTCCCAGGGAATGAGATCAAGCAGGAGGACCGTAAGCCGCTGTTAGCATTAGCACGTGACCGTTCCTTATGGCTGCTGGTTGGTATTCTGACTTTCGGTGTCGTGGCAGAACTATCAGTCGGAGGGTGGCTTGTCAATTATTTGGAGAAGAGCTATCAATGGAGTTCAGTATCCGCAGCATCAATGCTATCCTCGTTTTTTATCGGGTTTTCACTTGCGCGCCTACTGCTCGGACCGATTATCGATCGCATCGGATATACGCTCTCAATTATTATTGTATCGCTGTTTGCAGCGCTATGTACGTTTGCTGCTGTATTAGGCGGTGAGGGGTGGGCTATCTTTTTTGCACTTGCAGGAGCGGGTGTAGCGCCGATCTATCCTACTGTAATGGCGTTTATCTCGAAGCGGTACCCCAATGACAGTGATGTAGTCATTACGTTTATTGTAACGATTATGGGGCTCGGAACCGTTGTTGGCAACTACGTAATAGGGTTAATAGTTAATGGGGTTAAATATATGTATGGCGGCGAATCGCAGCTTGCGATTATGCGGGGCTATCAAGCGGGATACTTGTTTATTGGCGTTTGTGCGCTGTTGTGCAGTGTGCTCGCTGCTATTATGTATATGAATCTTAAGAAGAAAAACGAGTTGATTTAAGCAGAATAACGGTCTATTGAATATAACAAATACCGTCATCATCGATCTAGGCGGGATAACCTTTGCAACCAGTCTCCGAGCATGCATTCGGAGACTGGTTGTTTGTTTATAGGCTGTAGTCGCATAAAAAAAGATCATTGCTCCATCATGGAAGTTAGCCTTTTATTGAGCATGGCGAAATCTGCTTCCAGTGTAGCGTAATCTGAGGTGCTTAGCAGAGCATCATCCTTTGTCGCTAATGTCGCCTCAACAGGCAAAACACGGTAGCGGTAGTTGGCATCAGGCTTGTAACGATGGACCCAAGTTGGAGTTACGGTTACCTCTTTAATTTCAATACGTCCAGTGTCGTAGTGCTTTCTCAGATCCACTCGAAATATTGCGCCGTAATCCTTGGAATCTCCTCGTTGATTCGATATGAAATTACCCATTGAGTAAATGATAAGTCCCTGTCTCTCCATGCCTTGATCATCGATTACATCGACCATTTCATAAGGCTGCAGTACGTGGGGATGTGAGCCGGCAATAATATCAGCCCCCGCGGCAATTAATGCTCGGGCAAGCGTTTTTTGTGCGTCAGATGGTGTAGTTTGATATTCATTGCCGAAGTGCAGGGCGATCGTAATGACTTCAGCTCCGTCACGGCGAAGCTTTTTCATATCGTCTATAATTCGCTCTTGATCAATCAGATTGACGATATGCTCCTTACCTTCCGGAATGGGAATACCGTTCGTACCGTACGTATACGATAACAGGCCCATGGCGATATCATGCTGCTTGACGATAACACTTCGCTCGGACTCCTCGACATCACGGGCAGAACCAACTGTAGTGAAGCCAATAGCCTGCACATGGTCAAGTGTATTGATCGCGCCTGTTACGCCTTTATCTAGGGTATGGTTATTAGCGGTAGACAAAATGTTAAAGCCTGTATGCCAAAGCGCCTCAGCAAGCTCTACAGGGGCATTAAACAACGGATAACCTGTATATCCATAGTCCTTTCCCGCCATTGGCGTTTCCAAATTTGCCATGTTCCAGTCGCCTTCAGCAATAATGTCAGCGATAGGAGCAAACACATCATTAAAATTATAGCTGTCGCTCGCTTTCTGATAAGCTCCAGGAAGCTGCGGTGTATGACTCATGATATCACCGACACCTATCCATACAGCATCCGTATAGGGAGGTGTAGAAGGGGGTGGTTCAATCGAAGGTTCAGGTGTTGCAGTCGTTAAGGGATGTGAATCCGCTTGCTGCTGCGCAAGCGAGTTTTCATTAGAAGTTGTGTTGGAGTCAGATTGATCATCATTCAAAAGCGCATATAAAAGAATGACGCCTAGTACTGTCAGCAACATTAGCATACTGTTTACGATCCAAAGCAGCTTGCGCTTTGATTTTTTATTCCTACTCAAATCATCACGTCCTAATTTGTAATCAATACGAATCATTTCTTTACAGAAGACGAGTCATTGCCCTGTGATGTTGCAAGGAGTCGAGCGACGAGAAAACCGCTCAACGTGTCAGCTTGCACATTAAGCGGTTTGGTAACTACATATACCAGCGTGCTGCCTGCTGCAGCTGCTGCTTGGTGAAGGTAGACCAGGGTGCTTCCTTTTCGTTAGGAAGCGAGGTGCATCGAAGCTCATCCTTTGAGATTGGATGAGGGACGGTGATGCTTGTAGACCATAACGCAATGCTGCCATGCCCGCGCTGATTGCTCGATGTGCCGTATTTAACATCACCTGCGAGCGGATGTCCGATGTACGCCATTTGCGCACGAATTTGATGCGGGCGACCGGTATGAAGCATAACGGCAACCAGGCTTAAGCTATTCTGTGAAGCAACGACACGATAGCTGAGTCGTGCGTCCTTCGCTTCAGCAGCAGGTTGTGGAAACACTGTCACTTGATTTTTCTTGGCATCCTTGCGAATATAGTGCAGCAGATCGGCCTCTTGCTTTGCAGGAACGCCTTCTACGACGCACATATAGGTTTTGCCGAATTTGCGCGTGCGAACCGCATCAGACAGCCTCGAGGCGGCTTTGGATGTTTTAGCGAAAATCATCGCTCCGCCAACAGGGCGATCGAGACGATGGACCAGACCCAAAAACACATTGCCAGGCTTTTGATAACGAACTTTGATGTCTTCTTTAATCAACGTAAGCATGTCCATGTCGCCAGTATCATCTGCCTGAGAAGGAATGCCCGGAGGCTTTTCCACTACTATGACATGATTGTCCTCGTAAAGGATCGACAGACTCATCTAGTTAGACTCCCAACGTCCTAAAATCCCGCATGGCAGTGCTAAACCAGAGCGTGTAATCGGAAGACCGATCTCACCGCAATTGATTTGACCGCCATATTTATTGCCCATGCTCATCGTAAGCAAATGCTGCAATACGGTAGGAGATAGTCCTGTAGTGTAGGAGTTAATTAACAGGAACAACGGGTTATCACTCATAATTGTCATGCAGGTTTGCAGGAACGGGAATAGATTTTCTTCAAGCTTCCACGTTTCGCCCTTTGGACCTCGTCCATAGGAAGGTGGGTCCATAATAATCGCGTCGTATTGACGTCCACGACGCTGCTCACGCTGTACGAATTTGAATACATCATCCGTTATGTAACGAATCGGTGCGTTCTCAAGACCAGACAGCTCGGCATTCTCCTTTGCCCATTGCACCATACCTTTGGCTGCATCCACATGACACACCTCTGCGCCAGCAGCAGCACAGGCTACCGTTGCACCGCCAGAATAGGCGAACAGGTTCAGCACACGAATCGGACGATTGGCGCTGCGAATCTTGTCCATCATCCAGCTCCAATTGGCAGCTTGCTCAGGGAACAGACCTGTATGCTTAAAATTGGTTGGTTTAATATGAAAGCGCAAATCGCCGTAGCTAATCGTCCAGCGCTCAGGCATTTGCTTGTTGCGAATTCGCCATTGACCGCCGCCTGAAGAGCTGCGATGGTAATGAGCGTCAGCCTTTCTCCATTGCTCATCCTCATGTTGGATCGGCCAAATAATTTGCGGGTCAGGGCGTCGAAGAATATAATTTCCCCAGCGTTCGAGCTTGTCCCCGTCTCCAGTGTCAATTACCTCAAAATCTTTCCATTGATCGGCTATATACATTCCGTTATTCCTTCCTAATCGCTTCTTGTTATGATATCATCGCTTATTATAACGAAGCTGCGCGGCTGAATCAACGAAGCGCGCTAATATTTTTAATAGAAGGGCTGAGAATATGCTGCGTTTTGAATGTGAATGTGGAAATAAGACTGCGTTTTTTCCGACTGGCGACGTTGATGAGCAGGGTAGAGAAGTGCTTGATATCGAGGATGATGATTGTGTTAACTACGAATTTGCAGATAAGAGCTTAATGATCAAGTGCAAATTTTGTGGGCATCGCTATGTGCTGCCTCAATTTGAGGATTTTAAATAAAACTAGGACTGATCAGTCCTAGTTTTGAGAGGTGATACCTATGTCAGCCAGAAATCGTGAGCAATTGATTCATATTGCGGCTCGCCTTTTTCTAAGCAAGGGATTTAAATATACTAGCATCGAAGATGTCGTCTCACATAGCGGAGTTTCGCGATCAAATTTGTACTATCACTTTGCAAGCAAAGAGGAGCTGCTCTATGCGGTTGTAGATTTTTGGGGCAACCGTTATGAATCTGCGCTTGAAATATCATTGAGCCAGCGTGAATACCGTGCACAGGAGCGAATTGAAAATTTTGTAGCGCTGCTGCTGCAAGAAATCGATGCGAGAGGCAATAAAGGGAATTGTCCTTTTATTGCTATGTATCAACAAAGTCCGGTAGAGGCAGAAGACGTGCACAAGCGCGTTCGTCATTTTTTTGTATGCCTGCACCAGCTAATCGCGGAGCTGATCGCACAAGGCATATCGAGTGGGGAGTTCCGTAATGAAGGTTCAGCTGAGCAAAGCGCATATTTATTTGTATCTTCGCTCGAAGGATCACTTGTGCTAGCCGAAACGATGAATGATATTACGATTGTGCGTACAACGACAGATGCGTTTTTCGCTATGCTGAAACAATCATCGGTGCAGCGGACTTAGCCTCACGTGCGGAACTGTAGTGAGATTGCTGCATGTTGCTGCTTGAATAAGGGAGGAACGTGAAAAAGACAGCGAGAAGCTGTCTTTTTTATGGGTTGAGCTTTGTAATATTGTAGAGTTCGTTATCATCTTATGTATTCGTTATGGTCAGCCGTAGTTTGACTTCGAGTTAATTGAGCTTTGAAAGCATAAGCTTAAACCCACGCTAATGATCCAGCGTTAAGCTTGTGCGCACCTTAATGCTTGGCCAAATCTGCTTCCAGTTTTTCTTGTTCATTCGTTGTTCAAAGATCTTGATGCGTTCCTCTGTTTCCAAGAAAAACGGGGTAGGAGTCAATACCATATTCAGTACATCGTTTATTCCGCATGGGGCGGTCAGAATGAGCTGATCTTGATCATCTAAAGTTAAACCAAGAGCTGTAGCGGTTTCTGGAAACTTGGATATCGCATCGGTTGATGAGGTATAAGGAGTAATATGATTCACAACATGCATGCGAGCTTCATTTTTGACGGACCATGGAACATGCGGATTCAATTCGTGTAATTGCTGTTCAAGTACTTTTTCAGTCTGTTCGTCCAAATGGTCTGGATCAAAATAAATGACGTCAACATCTGGCAACGGGGTTCTTTCCGTATAGCCATGAAGCGTATCCCATATTTTTGAGCGAACAAATCCGGCACACACCCACCAGTCCGGCAATTGTAATGTTTTCGCATCCTGCATGATACGCATCATCCATGCATCCTCTGAAATTAGCTGTATGACTTGCTGTTCATTATAAAGTATCATCCTCTTAAACTCCTTCCTATCACTCCAACCATTATAGCGAACACCCGTTCTGTCCACAATATAAAACCACACCTACCGAAAACCTACATTAATTTGTGCTTTACAATAGCGATTCATCGCAGTATGATATAACTAAATCGAAATACTCAACGTTGACTAATTAACATTGATTAAAGGTGGTGCATGAATGATGATGGAGATTAAACCGTTAATGGAGGCTCAAAGCCTAAGCATGCAGTACGGAAAACGAGAAATTGTCAAAGGGATAGATATTTGCATTGAGCGAAACGAAATTATTGCTATGATTGGACCCAATGGGGCAGGCAAAACAACAACTCTTGAGATGCTTATTGGCTTGCGCAAGCCTGACACAGGTACTGTCTACTATTGGGATCAAGCATATAAGAAGAAAATTGGAGTTCAGCTGCAGGCCGTGCCCTTTTTTCCAGGGCTTAGTGCAATGGAAAACTTAAAACTGTTTGCCTCATTCTATAAGTTAACGCTGACGAGCGCGGAGGCAATCAGCTGCTTAACAAGATGCGGCATTGCTGATGCGGCACATGTTGAGGCTGCAAAGCTTTCTGGCGGTCAGCAGAAAAGGCTGGCTATTGCTGTAGCACTTATCCATGATCCAGAGCTTATATTTCTGGATGAACCTACAGCAGCACTTGATCCAAGAAGCAGGCAAGAGATTCATACGTTAATTAGCACGCTAAGCGGTAGCGGGAAGACAATTGTATTTACCTCGCATGATATGGATGAAGTCGCTCAACTGGCCACGCGAGTCATTCTCATTGATGCAGGTCAAGTGATTGCTCAAGGACACCCCGCAGAGCTTTGTGCTCAGCATGAAGTAGACTCCTTAACGAACTTGTATGTTAAGCTGACAAAGGGGGAGCAATATGAATAGTGTGTTGTTCCGATCTATGGTGATCACCTCGCTTCGCGATAAAATTACATTGTTTTATAGCTTGCTGCTGCCTATAGCGCTAATTATAGGTCTAGGCATGTTTTCCGATGAGCCACAGCAGCGACTGAACATCGTAAGTGGAATTACAGCGGTGAGTACGTTGTTTTGGGGAATGCAGGGAATTGCATTTCAAATTCATTTGCAGCGCAGCCGAGGGGTATATAAGCTATTGAAGCTGACACCGATGCCGTTGCTTTCATTCATTACCGTTTTAGTGCTGGCACGAACAATAATAGGTGTAGTCATTCATGTCGTTATATGGCTGTTCGGGATTATTCTTTTCGGCTTACAGCTTTCCTTCATACTGGTTATCCTTACACTTTTATGGTTCACCCTCGGAACGATTTGCTTTACGAGTATTGGAGTGGTCCTTGGCAATCTTGCACGTAATGAAGCACAAATTAATATGTTCTCGAATTTTGCACAAATTCCGATGATCTTTATGAGTGAAGTATTTTACTCCTTGCAAGCGGCCCCAGCATGGGTTGCGGCAGTAGGCAAGCTGCTCCCATTCGAGCATTACGTCAATCTGATGAAGGATGCACACACGCTAGAAGGGACTTTGAATGGAGTGGCATTAATGGTACTCGTCCTATATACGGTGTTAGCCTTGTTGGTTGCAGTCTTAACCTTCAGATGGGATGAGGATGCATCACCAAGGACTAAAAGAACGCGTCGTTATCACGTACAGGATGCATCGTAAATGAAGATATGCTACACTAATACTCAATATTGATTATTTCGTATTGAGGTGAAAGCATGGCGAGATTAATGGTTCTTGGACTATTAAAGACCAAGCCGATGACAGGATATGAGATGCAACAAATACTATCTCAAAGCAAAACCGATACATGGGCAGGCATATTACCCGGTTCAATCTACCATGCGCTAAAAAAGATGGAGAATGAAGGTCTCGTAGAAATTGATTCGATCGAGCAGACCGGTAATCGCTCGAAGGCAATCTATAAAATTACGAGCGAAGGGGAAGGACATTTTACGGAGCTGCTGCAGAGCGCATTAAGCGCATCCTCAGTTCATTTACCGAGTGAGCTATATACAGCACTTAGCTTTATCGATGAGCTCGGTAGAGAAGAGGTGCTGAATTGCTTGAGGGCGCAGCGGGAGATAGTTGTCAGTCAGCTGGAGCTGCAAAAGGCGGGCATTCAGATCAAACGTCAAATGATGAGCGTCGATAGCGTAGTAGAGCTGCTCTTTCAGAACTTATTTAAGCAGTATGAGCTGCAGCTTGAGCTGCTCGATCAGCTGATTGAAACGTATGAGGCAGTGACGCAAGCTGAGAAATGATTATGATTTAGAATGTTTTTTGATTGCACGGTGCACAAAGATTATATAAAAAGACCAAAGGACTAAGATTATTACATTCGGTATATAATCGCTATTACGAGCTATTGAACTGATAAGGTTTCTAATGAATAAGATCAATCCTCCATATGCTATTAGCATTAGCATCCACTTGTCAAAACGATTTAGTTTTCGTTTCATTGAAAATCTCCTTAGTAGGTTTCTATGATTTGGTAAAACTAGTGTAACAGCAAAGCAGAAATGAATAAAGGCATGAATCCGATTGCTTGGATTCATGCCTTTTGGGTTACTGCTCTTTAATTTTCAGCATCGCTTCCCATACGGAAGCTTGTTCGTAACCAAGCCGCCATGCCGCAACGCCAGCCAGATCATACTTTTTCGCAAGTTTCACACGTTCAACGACGGTGTCAACCGTCTCTGCCCAGAAGATATGCGTGTAGCCGTCTTTTTGGTAACTGTATTTGTACTGTCCAGTATTTTCATCAAAAATACGGGTTGCTTTATTGTTGGCTATAACCGAATCTAGATCCTTCATGAATAGTGCACGATTGTCGACGAGCTTCCCATTGCTGTCAAGACGCCACTCCCGCACGTAGAACGGTATGCCTAAAATTAGCTTGCTGCGAGGAATGCCGTAATCGAGGTACTGCTTGATGCCTTCCTCTACCCACTTCAGACTGCTTACAGAGCCAGGCTGGTCAGAACCGCTCCAGTGCTCATCATATGCCATCATTACTACTGTATCGACAATCTTGCCAATCGCTTCATAATCATAAGCCGTTAAATGATTCCATCGTACATCACCGCGAAGCAGATCAATCGATACTGTCAATTTTTTAGCATGAGCAGCTTTAGTAAGTCTTTCCACAAAGCTTGTAAAAGCATTACGATCACTTGCAGCGACATTTTCAAAATCAAGATTCAAGCCCTTCACGTTAATCGCGACGAGACTGTCAATTAAGGCCTTAATAAATCGATCCTGAGCGTCGAGGTTAGCTAAAAACGTCGTCGTTAGTTCCTTGTCGAACTGATTATGCACAAGTGGAATAATATCAACGCCTTTTGACTTCATCTCGGATACAAGCGCAGCGCTTACATTGCTGTTCAGTTCACCTGTTGCATCATCGAGATAATACCAGGTTGGGGAATCGATATCGAGACCTTGTGTGTTGCTGATATGATTGTTAATGGTTGCAACAGAGCTTGACCCGTTCCAACCCATATAGATAAAGTTTTTAGCCGACGAATACAGCTTTCGGCCATCCTGATTCTGAATTGAAGAATTGCTTAAGCTCTTCGCATATGTGAGCGCGCCCTGCAGGGAGTGGAAGCTCTTAACCAAGCGATCACCTTGATAGACTGACAGATAAGGAACGCTGCTCCACAGCAACTGGTCGCCTTTCTTTACTTCAGCTGAGAACAAACCCTTTGCAGTTTTAACGGCTGCATTCAAGGTAGAATGTTTTTTTGTCAGCTTGCCTTGACTGTAAACCTCATAGTTCAATAGATTTTGATGAACAGATTTGCCTGTTGCAGTATTGATGACTTCTACGTTGCTAAGCTTGTTGGCTGCTTCAATCGCATCCTTCAAAAAAGAAAAGGATTGACTGCCTGACACGACTTCACCATCTCTATAGATGCTGTATTTTTCAGCGCCAGATCGTTGATCCTTCACCATCGCAGCAGTTAAGTTATCCCAGACCCATTGCTTGGTATCAAGCTTCATAATATGAGCATTGCTCCATTTTTGAGCTTCCTTTTTCGCAGCTTCCAGAGTTCGGAACTGCCAGCTGTCTTTCGTATTGTCTCCTTGATAGAGCTGATAGCTTGCAAAGTTCTCATATACCCAGCCGATATTTTCAAGATCACGGACATACGAGTTTACAGTGCCTGCGGCAGCTTTTTGTGCCTCATTAAGCGAAGCATATTCCAGTTTTGTGGAGGATGCACCATCTATGTACACCTTATACCTTGGTATGTTATGCCATACCCACTGACGATTACTAATTTTCTCAACATGACTGTAGCTGTAGTACTTTGCGTACGCAATCGCTTGACTTTCCTTCGCGAATTCCTTCAAGGGCTTGTCATTTTGATAAACGCGATATTGCGTCATGCTTGCCGCCTCGACAGATTGCTGACCAATTGGCAGCAGGGAGGTTAATAGCATAATCGCCAACAGTGCCTTCCACATGCGTTTCAACTCAACCATCACTCTCCTTTATATCAATCTACCACTAGTATACATGGAAAATGAAAGAGATGTAACTTGGTAGATTGTGAGAATTATAGGTAGATAAGCAAAGTTGAGATGAATGAAGTAAGTCAATATGAACGAAGTCACGTTGCATGGATGCAAGGAGCTGAGGGAGAAGTTGATTGGATTGATATGCTATGAGGCCTAAGTGGAAAAAGTCGCGCAACAAAAAAACGCCTCTTGGCGATGTGCCAAGAGGCGAGCTCTCTAGTTGTTCATTACTATGCTCTAGCTTCTGCCCAGAACTGTTCGGCTTCCTCATCAATACCTAGCAAGATATCAGAGCGGAAAACGCGAAGCTTGTACTCAGAGTAGAAATACTGCTCTAACGCTTCCATAATATTTGCTTGCAGCAAATACTGAGAGCGCCCATTTACCCAAACCTCTGCGGTATAGCCATATTCCTCTTCCCAAGAAAGCTGAACCTCAATATCCGTTGGCTTAACTCCGCGTCGATCAGCCATATTCAGGCATATCGCGTTTATTATTTCATCCGTGTAGATTCTCATAGCTTAGAATCGACCTCTTCCATTGCGATCGTCCTCATCACGGCGATCACGGTCATGATAGGAATTACGGTTGTCGTAATTAGGACCTGCATTAGCTGGTCTTTTATTGTTGCGAACATAAGTCCAAGCCGCTCGGATAACCATAAAGATCGCAACGATTGCAGCGATATTAATGAGTAATCCGAAAATTTCACCGAATGCACCCATGTTTGCAAACATTCCGCCAAACAATAGACCTGCTAGTCCACCAAGCATCATCCCTTTCATAAAGGAGCTGCCGCCGAATAGACCGCCTGATTTTGTTGTTGCTGCTGCACCCGCACCCGTAGTTGCTTTCGTGCCTGAAGCTGTTCCAGAAGTTGCACCGCTGTTGGATTGCTGCGTCGTGTTGTCCTTATTTTGCGTAAAGCTTTGCTTGTTGGATTTGAAACCGCCGCCACGTTTTGCATCGGCAGTGTCACTGAAACCAAATCCTAGTGCTAAGAACACTGTTAGTGCAAGCATGGCAATAAATCCTTTTTTCATGTCCTTGTTTCCCTCCTGAAATAGATCTTAATGTTGCTATACTACAACTTTACGTCTATTATAATGTTTGGTTTCAAAAATTACTAAACATTTTAAATAAATTTAAAAGGTGATCTGATGAATGTGCCTGAAGCATATATCGAATACTTGATCGAATTTCATGCGACACGTGATTTTTTTGAGTGCCACGAGCTATTGGAGGAATATTGGAAGGAGCACCCAAGCGATGGATTGAGTGAGCTGTGGGTGATGTGCATACAGATTGCTGTTGGTCAATATCACGAACGACGCCAAAATCGAAGAGGGGCCGAGCTTATGTATCAATCAGCTTTGGGTAAATTAATCCGTCATCTGTCGATGCCCAATCAGCTCGGACTTGACATGCCCTCGCTGCAAAAATTGCTCGAGCAGCATATTGCTGCTTGCAAGCAGCAACAGCCGTATCTGGATATGATGCTGCCAATTGATCATATCAAGCTGCTTGAGATGTGCAGACAGCAAGCAGAGCAGCGAGGCTTGCATTGGGGAAGAAGCAGCAGCGAGGTGTCGGAGGATATCATCCATCGCCATCTGCGGCGTGATCGGTCTGAAGTTATCCAAGCCAGAGCAGCCGCGCTGCGTCAATCCAGACATAAAAAATAGTGCTTTCTTTCAGAATGGATTTCTTTTTACAATTAACCATACTTTAGCTTTACATAAGATTGCCCCGAATGAATAAACTACTTAGGTCGCGTATTCATTCGGGGCTTTTTGTTGCCAGCTTGCGAGCGTGTCAAGTTACGGAACGAAGCGTAGATTAAGGGTGTATATCTGACCTTCGCTTTTCAAGCTGAACGCATTTCTTTGCGGATTATAATCAACCGTCATCTGATCTTCATAATAGACCTTATGTCTTGGTTCGTAGTGAAAAGGAAGCGGGTCTGCTTCGCCCGGGCTATCATCCACAGATGGTGCAGTAATTAAAGTCAAAGCGGGAACACCGCTTACGACGCAGCCGCAGCCTTCCGTATCATGAAGGAATTTTAAGTGCTTGTCTGATTGAAGATAAGGCTGAAGTATATCTACAGCGGCAGACGTAAATGTAATACGCATCAAGATCATCACCTTTGTTTATGTTATGCCAAATCGGTTATAGTTGATTATAGAGCGCACGGAATGCTTAAGCAACCCTAAACACGATCATGCATGTAAGTGAATTTGCAAAGGAATAGACACGAAAAAACCTACATATGGAAGGGAGAACGTTATGACCAAATGTTTAGAGAAATTTCGATACATCAATCAAAAAGTTAAGCAATACGAAGAAGCACTTGCAGTCTTGTATTGGGATTTGCGTACAGGAGCTCCGAAAAAGGGCGTAGATATTCGCTCAGAGGTGATCGGAACGCTAAACGCAGAAATGTTTAAACTATCCACTTCTACTGAGCTGGGTGAGCTGTTGACTGAGCTTGAAGGCAAGGATCAATGGAGCAAGCTGAGCGAGATCGATCAACGATTAGTAGCAGAAACACGCAAGGACTATGATCGTGCTGTTAAAATCCCGCCTGAGCTTAATCATAAGTATGTAATGCTTACAACTCAGGCAGAAAATAAATGGGAAGAGTGCAAGGAAAACAACGACTTTGCCAGCTTTGAGTCCTATTTGCAGCAAATTATTGATATTACGAATGAAATGATTGATTTATGGGGTGTAAAAGAAACACGTTATGATACGCTGCTTGATCAATATGAACCGGGCATGGATGTTAAGCAGCTTGATAAAATATTTGGAGAGCTGCGCGATGCGCTTGTACCGCTAGCTGAAAAGCTGTCTTCGAGTGAGCACCAGCCACAAACCGACTTTTTGGACGGACAATTCGATATCGCCACGCAAAAGGATTATGGCACATTTATTTTGGAACAAATGGGATTTGATTTCGAAGCAGGCAGAATGGATGAAAGTGTTCATCCATTTGCAACTGGGCTTAATGCCAAGGATGTACGTATTACAACCAGATATCTGGAGGATGATGTTACAAGCGCGCTTTTCGGCATTATTCATGAAGGCGGTCATGCCTTGTACGAACAAAATATTGGCGAAGAGCTAATAGGCACCACTCTTGCTACGGGAACATCTATGGGTATCCATGAATCCCAGTCTCGGTTTTGGGAAAATATTATTGGACGGAGCAGACCGTTTTGGAATCGATACTATAAGGATTTACAGGAGCGTTTCTCACAGCTGAAAAATGTTGATGTAGATACTTTTTATCGCGGCAACAACGTTGTAGAGCCGTCGTTGATACGTATTGAAGCGGATGAGCTAACCTATAACCTGCATATTATTATTCGTTATGAGATTGAAAAGATGATTTTTAATGAAGGGTTAAAAGCGAAGGATTTACCGCAGGTGTGGAATAAGAAGTACGAAGAATATCTAGGAGTGAACCCTTCTTCTGACGCGGAGGGCGTCTTGCAGGATGTGCACTGGTCTGGCGGTTCATTTGGCTACTTCCCGTCCTATGCACTAGGCAATATGTACGCTGCTCAATTTATGCATACGCTTGAAAGCGCGATGCCGGATGTTTGGGAAAAGGTTGAAGCAGGGGAGCTGCAGCCTATTAAGGAGTGGCTAACGGAGCATATCTACCAATACGGACGGATGAGAACGCCTAGAGAGCTGATTGAGGGGATAACGAACGAGCCGCTTAATCCGAAATATTTGATTAACTATTTAACGGAGAAGTATTCAGAAATTTACAAGCTGTAGCATGTGGGCTTCTTAGTTGCTTGCAGCTCAACATATTCGGTTCGTATATCAGAGCTTAAGACTGTAATGAGAGTAATAGCTTCATTACAGTCTTGAGCTCTGTTTTTGTTAGCGTGCCCTTATGCTAACGTGATTACATTTAAGATAAAGCTTCCCATTTTGTCCAAAGCTCAGACGGATTTAATTCATAGATCTCATCTTCTCTGAACATAAATTGATGCATAATCAGCTCTCTCCGAATAGTTGCGTAGTCCTCATGAAACTCTTGAATATAGTGGTTGATTTCCTTTTCGCTATAGGGTCGACCTTTTTCCAGCATCGAGACAAGATGCTCAAGCACAATAACCCTCTTTTTCAGTTGGGCAGGCAAATGTCTCAGTCTACCATCTGCCGTGAAGAAATTTTTCAATACGGATCGCTTCAGTCGTTCATTTTTCTCCTTCGTGTTATCGCCATTCTCTAATGAAGAAACTCCCTTATCAATCAGATCAATTGTAGCTGTTGCATAGCTTTTTATACTTTCGTTATTTAATGCAAAGTAAATGGTATTTTTGTCTCGTCGCTCTTGTATTAAGTTGGCGTCACGCAGCTTGGCGGCATGGTGTGTAATCGTTGCAGTAGACACTCCGAGTTTGTCCGCCATCATTAATCCATTAAGCTCGCCGTCTGCCAGCAAAATCAACATCTTGATTCGCGTCGGATCAGCAAGCGCCTTATGATAGGTTACGACCTTACTTAATTGCATGGAAAGCTCACCTCCAGTAGTTAAACACTCATTAAATTAATTATATATCTAATTAGATAATATTCTAAATGTTGAACGCTGTCAATTTGATTATTATCAATTTAGTTAACTTGGGCTTCGCATCGCCTCATTTTTCACTCAATTACGCACCACCTAATTAGGAAGTGAATAGGCTATACCACTACAACAATAGGAGGAATTGCTATGAAAGGAAACAAATCTATCTTGTTTCTGCTCTCGCTTATTCTAGTTGGGACGACCATACTGACCAGCTGTAGCAATAGTAAAAATGATCATACAGTCGTTCGAATAGGTGAGGTGACTCGATCCCTATTCTATGCCCCGCAATATGTGGCGATTGAAAAAGGGTTCTTTGAAGAGGAAGGCATTGAAGTTGAGCTTACAACTACAGCAGGAGGAGATAAAACAATGACATCGCTGTTGTCTAATGTCATTGATGTAGCACTCGTAGGCTCGGAAACCTCGATTTATGTAATGCAGCAAGGTAGTGATGATCCAGTCATCAACTTTGCACAGTTGACTCAGACCGACGGAACGTTTTTAGTGGCACGTCAGCCAATCGACAACTTTGAGTGGGAATCGTTAAAAGATAGCGTGTTTCTCGGACAGAGAAAAGGCGGCATGCCGCAAATGGCTGGGGAATTTACGCTGAGAAAACATGGTATTGATCCACATGCCGATCTTGAGCTAATCCAGAATGTTGATTTTGCTAATATTGCGCCAGCCTTTTCTTCAGGTACGGGCGAGTACGTGCAGCTGTTCGAACCAACGGCCTCCATTTTTGAAAAAGAAGGAGTCGGTTACGTTGTCGCGTCCTTCGGTGTAGAGAGCGGCTTACTGCCTTATACCGTATTTATGACGAAGCAAAGCTATATCGACAAGCATTCTGATGTCGTTCAAGGCTTCACGAATGCCGTGCACAAAGCACAAAAATGGGTGGAGGAGCATTCTGCTGAGGAAATAGCTGAAGTAGTTGCGCCGTACTTTGACAATGTGGATCCTGATATTATGGCAAGCTCTATCGAGCGTTATAAGGCACAAGGGTCCTATGCAAGCGATCCAATTGTGGATGAAACGGAGTGGAACAATCTGCTTGACATTATGAGTGATGCAGGTGAGCTATCTGCGCGCACGGAGCATAGTGAAATTGTGAATACTGAATTTGCAGAAAAATCAATTCAATAAGGATAGGGGGCCTGCTCATGAATAGGGAAAAGGTGCTGGAACTGAAGGAACTGACTCATATTTATGTCAATGCAGCTGGTGCCCATCTTGCTGTTAATCATATTAATCTTACGGTAAATAAAGGCGAATTTATTAGTCTGGTAGGTCCAAGCGGCTGCGGCAAAACGACTATATTAAATATGATAGCTGGTTTGATCTCGCCAACCTATGGTGAATTGAGTGTTATGGGCGAGGCTATTACCTCGCCTTCTTCTCGTCTGGGCTATATGCAGCAACAGGATTATTTGTACCCATGGCGCACCATTTTGCAGAATGTTAAGCTAGGCTTGGAAATCCGCAAGGAGGTAACGGACGACTCTGATCGAAAAATAATTGCGTTGCTTGACGAGCTGGGCTTGGAGAATGCGGCGCATAAATACCCGCATCAGTTATCTGGCGGAATGCGACAGCGTGTCGCGCTTGCGCGAACGTTAATTACTGACCCTGATTTGCTTTTACTCGACGAACCGTTCTCGGCACTTGATTTGCACATTAAGATGCAGCTCGAGGAGCTGGTTCAGTCAACGCTAGACCGCTTGGGCAAAACTGCTATTCTTGTTACACATGATTTGGCGGAAGCGGTAGCGATCAGTGATCGCATCGTTGTGCTAGGTCGAAATCCTGGCCATATTCGCAAAATTGTTACGATCCCTCGCGAGCTTCGTGCAGCAGGACCAATCGAGGCTCGAAAGCATCCAGAATATCAAAGATGTTTTGACGAGCTATGGCATGAGCTGGATGAAGAGATGGAAAAGGAGGGAGAATAGCATGACGGCAACGATAAAAGCACTTCACAAGCAGTATTTGGAGCGTATGCGCAAAAAAAGCATGCTGGTGCTGCTTACACAATCGATCTTGCTGGTAGGCTTTATTGCGCTATGGGAATGGAGCAGCCGTGCTCGTATTGTCGATCCGCTTATTTTCAGCTCACCAAGTAAAATTGCCAATCATTTGTACACCTCTTTATTAGATGGGAGCATTATGCCCCATATCGGCATTACAGTCGCCGAGACGATTGCCGGTTTCCTGCTTGGTACGCTGCTCGGGACATTGATTGCTGCCCTGCTATGGTGGTTTCCGTTCGTAGCGCGCGTCGTCGATCCGTTTTTGGTCGTACTGAACAGTATGCCGAAGGTTGCGCTTGGTCCTTTGCTTATCGTAGGCTTAGGTCCAGGATTCGGCTCGATTGTGGCGATTACGCTGCTCGTTACGGTTATTATTACAACGATTAATATTTATAACCGCTTTAGGGAAACGGAAGAAGGACTGATCAAGGTGGCCGCCTTATTTGGCGCATCGCGCTTTCAATTGTTTTATTATGTGATCTTGCCCGCAGCCTTTCCTGTTATTATCTCGACATTGAAGGTAAATGTCGGCTTAGCCTGGATTGGTGTCATCGTAGGCGAGTTCCTCGTGGCGCGTGTTGGCTTAGGCTATCTCATTATATATGGCTTCCAGGTATTTAACTTTACGCTGGTGCTGTCTACGCTAGTTGTAATCGCCGTTGTGGCAACTGGTATGTATCAGGGAGTCAGTTTGTTGGAAAGGAAAGTGACCTCTGGGTGGAAAGATCGCTAAGGAATCGCTATACTATATGACATATTAACTTCTAGGAGCATTCGTATGGGGATTCGCGTCATCAAAACAGCTATTGCAGCAATTCTGGCGATCTACGCTGCACGCTATTTTCAGCTGGAGCCTGCACTTTCAGCAGGAATATTAGCAATACTGGGCGTCGAGGTAACAAGAAAGCAGGGGCTGACCAGAACGGCCGTCCGCTTCGTTGCCTCGGTGCTTGGCCTAGCACTGGCCTCAATAATATTTGTCCTTTTTGGCTTCTATTATTGGACGGTGGCAATCTTTATTCTTGTTTCATTTCCAATTATGTCTCGCTTTCAACTGAAGGAAGGCATTGTGACAAGCTGCGTTATTGTGTTCCACCTTTATTCATACGGCGAGGTCACACCTGATTTGATCTTGAATGAAATCTCGCTGCTGTTTGTTGGACTCGGCTCAGCCACGATTATCAATATGGTGTACATGCCTAAAGTAGATCAGGAAATTATGAAGCTTCGCCAGACCATCGAATTGACGTATTATCAAATCTTTTACAAGCTGGCCATGATTTTGCGTGACCCCTCATACATATGGAGTGGTGAAGAGCTGCTCAAGGCATATGAAGCGATTGAAAAAGGAGCTGCGATTTCACAACGCAGCAAGGAGAATCGCTTGTGGAATAATGAAGCGTATTGGTCTACCTATTTTGAAATGAGAAGAGAGCAATTTGAATCGATCGAACATATGATGGAGATGGTCGCTTACGTTCATGGCAATCTGGAGCATAGCGAAAGAGTGGCCGAGCTGCTGGAGCAGCTTGGGCGAGATACACGCTCGGAGGTTTATGTGGGTGAGGTGAAGGACAAGCTGCAGCAGCTAAAGGTCAAATTTCGAGCGATGGAGCTGCCTAAAACCCGCATAGAGTTTGAGACGCGCGCTTCTCTGTTAATGCTTATGCATGAAATGAATCGTTATCTGGATGTAGCTGAACGGTTAAAGCGAAAAAAGGAAACGAGTGATTCGGACTAGTCACGGCATGCGGCATGTTGCTAGCGTTCATAGAAGAGTGATAGGAATAAAAGCGGGCAGGTTTACATTAAGAAGAGCTTATTCATGCACATTTTGCAGATGTGTCATAGAATAAGCTCTTCTTTCATATTCTGTTAGTAACATGTAGAAGGAGTTTTGGGTCGAGTCGAATAGGCGTAGATGTAGGCTGCGACTCCATCTTACATACTTGATTGAAAAATAGTTTGGAATTGTAGGACTACAGTAATCAACAAACGCCTATTACTTGCATACACTTAAGTGAATGATTGTATGGAGGAGGTTAAGTCGATGTCTAAAGCAAATAAACAGCTGCGTTGCAGAGAAATTATTACAAAGGCTGTTTGCGGGAAAGGTCGTAAGTTTAGCACATCTACTCATACAGTTACCCCACCGCATCGACCTACAAGTATTCTTGGTGCATGGGTTATAAACACTAAGTATGAGGCGGTCAAATCAAGCAGTGGTGTTGAAGTTATCGGTACTTATGACATTAATATCTGGTACTCGTACAACAACAATTCACAAACTGATGTCGCTAAGGAAAGCGTGCAATTCGTAGAAAACGTGCCTTTATATTATCTAGATCCTAAACATCGCGCATCAACGACTGAAGTATTCGCAGAATCCATTACAGAGCCTAACTGTATCGAAGCGAATATTTCGTCAAGCGGCGATTCGGTAGTCGTTCGTGTTGAGCGCGAATTCGCTGTTGAGATGATTGCAGAAACGAAGGTTTCTGTTGCTGTTGTACCTGGCGGTTGCCCAGATATTGATGGCAAGGATTTCGATCATGAGGCAGAAGAATTCGAAGAGGAATTCGACGATTTGGATGAACTCCTTGAAGATGAGATCTAATGCTAGCTATGAATAGCATATGTCGGCTTACGACAAACTTGAGGGCGAAAGCCCTCTTCGTTTTTAAATGGTTATTTATCCCATAAGAAGGATGCGGGCCTATGAGTAAAATGTTATGGCTGCAAAAGCAGCAAGGCGGGGCCAGAATTAAGCTGAAGGAGCCGGCTGATTTGTTTGACAGTGAAGCGATAAAAGCTTTTCTCGGCAGACAGGAAGCTGAGCATTCCGCTTTCGCAGCTGCAGATACTCCAGCACTCGCTTCTTGTAATAGTGAAGCAGCTGAGAGTGGCGAACCTGTTGTGTTGCTTCAGGAGGCTGCTATGGACTACTGTCTTGAGCGGGCAGCCATTAATGCAGGGCTGCTTCGCTTCGAGCAGATGACGCAGGAGCACAAGCGACAGTGCTGGAAGGCTGCTCGCCTTCGCATTGATGAGCAGCTGAGCGATGAGCGCCTTTATCTAGTGTACTGTATCGATCATTCCTTGCTCTGCTGGGGTCGGGTCAATGCAAAGATTGAGCCTCTGGGAGTGACTTATATTGCGCAGCGGGATGCACAAGGCATGCTTGAGCATGATGAGCGAGAGCTGTCAGAGGTAACGCTGCGAGCAGTTGAAATCGCAGCAACTCGCGCGTTGTACGCACTGTGGCTTGATGTTGGTTCCGTATTGGTAGCTGTATCTGGAACAGGAAGCATTGCGATACGCGATGCATGGTCAATTGAGCAGCAGCAAGTGTTGCTTGAGCGTGAAGCAATGAATGAAGCGCTGCAGCGCTGGCTGGAAGGCTGGGAGATGGACGTTGAGCGAAAATTTTGGCTCGGGGCAGATCCCGAGCTTGTTTTCGTAGATGAATCGAACAAGCTGGTGTCTGCCTCGAGCGTGCTGCTTGATCATGTCAACGAAGAGATTGGTATTGATTCACTGCTGTATAAAAGAAAGCTGATCTATCCAATTGTTGAGCTGCGACCTCGTCCTGCCAGCCATCCTGCAAGGCTAACAGCATCGCTGCACAGGCTGCTTAAGGAGCTGCAACTGCTTGTAGCAGATGAACGACCGCTGCGCTGGCTTGCAGGTGGGATGCCCGTGAAAGGGATTGCACTTGGCGGTCACCTCCATGTAAGCGGTATATTGCTGACACCGAGACTGCTGCGCTTGCTGGATGCGATGCTTGCGTTGCCATTTGCCGCGCTGGCAGATGAGGCGGGATATTCGCGTAATGATAAATACGGCGGAATGGGGGATTATCGCAAGCAGTTCCATGGCGGCTTCGAATATCGTACATTGCCCAGCTGGCTTGTATCGCCAGCACTCGCGCGTGCGGCAATTTATTGTTTTTGGGTCACTGTACAGCAGCGTTTTGCGCTGGCAGAACGATTGAATATGCAAGAGCTTCAGGCAGCAGAAGAGGCGTATGTGCTCGGAGATCGTAAGAGACTGTATACGGCTGCTGAGAGAAATATAGAGCTGCTGTTGTCGCTAACAGATGATGAACGAGCTAGAGAAGCAGTGAAGCCGTTGCAGCGGGCGCTGAAGCAACGCCGTACCTGGAATGAGAAAACGGATATTAAAGCACGCTGGAAGCTGGTGGATGAGGGCTTAAAGCGAGAGGAGACAGGCAATTCGTAATGCTCCTCTCGCTTTTTTTTGTGTGCTTTTTTAGAGTGCTCTTCAGCTCATACACCGATCTACATATCGTAGAATCGTTGACAAACTAACAACTGTTAGGTAAAATCAATCTTACCTAACAGTTGTTAGTTTAGCTAGCAAAGGAGAATGACATGACTGCTACCGAACAAAGCACAAAACAGAAAATTGTTGCAACTGCATTAGATTTATTCAGCATCCATGGCTTTACAACGGTTTCTGTAAGAGACATTTGCAAAATAGTAGGTATAAAAGAAAGCTCGTTATATTATCACTTTAGAAACAAGGAACAAATTTTACATACGATCCTTCATGAAGCAGAGCAGCAGACCGAAATACTAAAGCTAAACTTTGTTAATGAGCTAAACGCACAAGAGAAAATCGAACAAGCGAGCTTCGTGTATGCCGGTGTTTGGTATTTGGAGCAATATCTACTTGAGGACAACATGTACAAGCTTATCCGTATGCTAACGATTGAGAAACAAAGAAATGAACAGGCGGCAGCCTTGTATCATAAGCTGCTGTTTACCTGGCCGCTTGAGCATCAGGAGCAAGTTTTTCGATATATGATGATGAGCAGTTTGATTGAACAGGATAATGCATATG
This sequence comes from Paenibacillus septentrionalis, assembly GCF_042659865.1. NCBI lineage: Bacteria > Bacillati > Bacillota > Bacilli > Caryophanales > Paenibacillaceae > Paenibacillus > Paenibacillus septentrionalis. The sequence continues at coordinate 249,503 of NZ_JBHSTE010000002.1, read as the reverse complement.
TACTGGCTGCGGAGTATCAATCGCTCATTTTATTTGTGTTTCATAAGTATTTTGCTGGTTGCGAAGAAATCACAGCAACGATTACGGCTGCAGCAAAGCAGGAGTTAATGATGCTATTGGAAAGGTTTTACAATCGTTATCTATAGGGGGCACATCGTATATGAAACGATACAGAACGAAACATGCAGAGCGCAATATTTTGTCGACCTATGATCGTTTGCTTGACGAATGGAAGGTCGAGATCAATCAGCTTGATGTACAAACTCAGTATGGTAGTACGCATGTTAATGTGTTTGGCAAAATGGACGCAGCGCCCGTTTTGCTTTTTCATGGTGTTGCTGATGATTCGGCACTGATGTGGATCTATAACGCATCAGGTCTCGCGCAGCATTTTCGGCTGTATGCAGTCGATACGATTGGTGGTCCAGGCAAGAGCCTGCCAAGTAAAGACTATCGAAATAGCTTCGATATAGCGCTGTGGATAGATGAGCTGCTTGACAGTTTGTGCCTTGATAACGTGTATATGGCAGGAGTCTCGCACGGCGGTTATATAGTTCAATATTATACATTGATGCGAAATCATCGGGTAAAAAAGGCTATTGCGATGGCTTCAAGCGTTCCTGCAGAGCAATCAGGAAATACGATGGTGCAGATGTTGAAAATCTTTTTGCCTGAGGCGCTGCTCCCAACAAAGCGCAACATTGAGCAGCTATTAACTAAGCTAACAGGAGAAAACAGCGCTGCCTTTATTGAAAACTCGCTTATTGTTGATCATTTTACTCATTTGCTGCGCGGTTACAATAATATGTGTATGCGGAGCCATAAGATAATCAAGTTTTCAGATGAGCAGATTGATATCATTAGACCAAAGCTCCTGTATTTGTTAGGAGAGAAGGATCCCTTTGCACGAATGGGGGGTCAGGCAATGCTTGAGCGATATGGGATGAGGGCTCGTTATTACCCTGAGGCAGGACACGGCATTAATCATGAAATTGCCGACGCTATTAACGCTGAACTGATCACGTACTTCTGCGATTAAACAATCGTAATCCATTAATCTTGTACATAAATAGTTTTGGATATAGGATCATTCATGAGTATGAACATTAGCGCACGGGTTGTCCTTTTAATTTTGCAAAAAAACTCGTATCACACAACTACTCATGTTAAAATAATAGAATCTGATCATACAATGTCGATGGAGGGTTTATTGTGTCTATACATATTCTGACTCAAGGAGAGGAACCTTCCCAAATTACGCTTTCCTACTATGATTATTTGGAAGGAAGCGAGCTGGAATTGAGGGTGAATATGCTGTTTAATGCGAGCTGTCTATTATCAGCCGCCAGCAACTTGCGAACCGTCGCATTTGAATATAATGAGCAGCAAATATGTCTCCACCGCACTGATTTGGAAGCGTGGTACGGCTGTGCCTTAACGAATGACCTTACTGAATATATGATACTGAAGAAGATAGAAGTACTCGTAACAGAAGGAGCAGATCTCCCTCTTTAGAGATGTTGTTCAAAAACTTCGACTTTGATGACGATGTGGGGCGTTGTAGTGGATTCGACGGCGAATATGTCACGCTACCGAAAGCTCCGTTGCTCACGTAGTCAACATCTACGCTGCGCTACTCGCTTTCTAGTATCGTGCCATCTTCTTGGTCCTGAAAGCCGAATTTTTGAACTTTCATTGGAAGAGGTAGTTCAAAAAGTTCGACTTTGATGACGATGATTCGCGCTGTTGCGTAATCGACGGCGAATCTTGAACGCTAGCGAAAACTGCGGTGCTCACGTAGTCAACATCTACGCTGCGCTCCTCGTTTTCTACTAGCGTCCAAGCTTCTTGGTCCTGAAAGCCGAATTTTTGAACTTTCATTGGAAGAGGAGGT
>NZ_JBHSTE010000002.1:0-247512 GCF_042659865.1 Paenibacillus septentrionalis | reverse complement strand
GTTTTCTACTAGCGTCCAAGCTTCTTGGTCCTGAAAGCCGAATTTTTGAACTTTCATTGGAAGAGGATGTTCAAAAATCCGACTTTGATGACGATGTGGGGCGTTGGGGATTACTCGACGGCGAATCTTGAACGCTAGCGAATGCTCTGTTGAAGTGCATCGCTCTCTGGAATCGAGCGATCAGCCTACGAAGCTTTTCGCTCTCTGGAATCGAGCGATCTTGAATTATGAGCTACTTAATAGAATTATGAAATGGGGGAGTCAATTGGCAACCTATACACCGATGATACAGCAATATTTGGAAATTAAGAAAGGGGTTCCGGATGCCTTTCTTTTTTTTCGATTAGGAGATTTTTATGAAATGTTTTTTGACGATGCGATACAGGCAGCGCGTGAGCTTGAAATTACGCTGACTGGGCGCGAGGGTGGCGGCACTGAAAAAATTCCGATGTGCGGCGTACCATATCATGCAGCCGACAATTATATCGCTCGTCTCATCGAAAAAGGCTATAAGGTAGCCATTTGCGAGCAGGTCGAGGATCCGGCACATGCAAAAGGCGTTGTTCGCCGTGAGGTTGTACGTACAATCACACCGGGTACGGTGATGGAAGAGAAAACGCTAAACGGCAAAGGCAACAACTTTATAGGCGCAGTTGTCGAGCAAGCCGGAAATTACGGGATCGCATGCAGCGACCTGTCAACAGGCGAACTGTACGTGACTTCATTCCCTGGAGCGATTGCTTCCCTGCTTGATGAAGTGAACGTATACAATCCTGCTGAGCTGGTAGGCGATCAGCATGTGCTGACACAGCTTCAGGAGGGCAGCAGCTGGGGGAGAAATGTTCCACTAACAAGCTGGGAGGAATGCGGGGAGGAGCTGCTTGAGCAGCAGTTCTCTCAGGACCAGCTTGATCAGCTTAGCGGAGCAAGACGTCGAGCGGTTAAGGTGCTGCTTTGCTACTTGGAAGATACTCAGAAGCGAAGCTTAAAACATTTAACGATATTAAATATTTATGAGCCTAAGCAATTTATGGTGCTCGATTATTATACGCGTCGCAATCTGGAGCTGACAGAAACCGTGCGCGACCGCAGCAAGAAGGGCTCTTTGCTCTGGCTTCTGGATCGAACACAAACGGCGATGGGAACGCGCTTGCTTCGTCGCTGGATCGACAAGCCGCTGCTAAGCCTTAAGGAGATTCAAGAGCGTCAGGATGCTGTTGAGGCACTCTATAAAAATATGATCTTGCGCGATGATATGCGCCGCGAGCTGCAGCCGATCTATGATCTTGAGCGTTTGGTAGGTCGAATTTCATATGGCAACGCAAATGCGAAGGACCTGCACGCGCTTAAGCTGTCGCTGCGACGCGTGCCTACATTAGCTGAGCTGTGCAGTCAATCGGGCGCACCAGTTCTCGAGCGACTTGTAAGCAAGCTGGACAATTGCGAGGATCTAGCAGATTACATTGATACGGTGCTTGTTGATGATCCGCCGTTATCGCTTCGCGAGGGCGGCTTGATACGGGCCGGGTATGATTCTTATCTTGATCAATTGCGTGAAGCTAGTGCGAATGGCAAGCGCTGGCTCGCGGATCTTGAGCATCGCGAGCGCGAGGCTACGGGCATTAAAAACCTAAAGATCGGCTTTAACAAAGTGTTTGGCTACTACTTGGAGGTATCTAAGGCAAATATCGGCAGCTTGCCGGAAGGACGCTACGAGCGCAAGCAGACGTTAGCCAATGCTGAACGCTATGTAACGACTGAATTGAAGGAAAAGGAACGTCTTATTCTTGAGGCTGAGGAAAAAATGGTTGATCTGGAATACAGTCGTTTCCTTGAGCTGCGAGATTATTTAATGGATCACTTGACGCGATTGCAGAAGGTTGCTGCTGTAGTCGCTGAGCTGGACGTGTATCAAAGTCTAGCACAGGTTAGTGCCGAGCAGCGTTATGTAAAGCCGCGTATAGCAGAAGGCTACGACCTGCACATTGAAGAAGGCAGACATCCAGTTGTTGAGGCGATGATGGACGATGTTCCTTTCATTGCAAACCGCACGGCGCTTAATACCGAGGAGCAATCGATTTTGCTCATTACTGGTCCGAATATGGCAGGGAAAAGCACCTATATGCGTCAAGTAGCACTTATTGTCATTATGGCGCAAATTGGCTGCTTTGTTCCCGCCCAGTCGGCAACGATCCCTTTGACCGATCGAATCTTCACGAGAATCGGTGCTGCGGACGATCTGATTGGCGGACAAAGTACATTTATGGTCGAGATGAAGGATATTCAAATCATGACCGAGCAGGCGACTGCAAGCAGCCTTGTCATTATTGACGAGCTGGGACGCGGGACGTCAACTGCTGAAGGGATGGCAATTGCACAGGCGGTTATTGAGTATGTACATGGCTCGATTGGATGTAAAGCGCTCGTATCGACGCATTTTCATGAGCTGGCGCATTTGTCCGAGTCGCTATCCTCGCTTGCGAATGCGAGAATGGCTGTAGAGGAAAGCGGAGAGCAGGTTACATTCCTGCGCAAGCTGGTTCCTGGTGCGGCAGACACAAGCTACGGCATTTACTGTGCGCAGCTGGCAGGCTTGCCTGATATGATCATTAAGCGCGCCTATCATTTGCTTGATAGTGAGCTTCAAAACAAGCCAGCAGCGGCTGGTGCGGTCATGCCACAGCTGCCTGCACGCCCTGAAGCGTCTGCTTCTGCGGTACAAGCAGGTGAGCAAGCAGAGGAAGAGTTCGACCTGCCGTTCGACTTGGGCGAAACGGACGATCAAGCTGCTCGTGGCGTAATGAAGCCGCAAGTGATGCAGGCCGCCTATGAAGCGCTGCATAATCGCTCTGCTTCAAGTGCTCCTGCCGCTACACTGGTGAAGGAGCAGGAGCAAGAAATAGTGCAGGAAAGCTTGCCTGAAGAGAGCGCTACGCCTGGTGAGGTTGTACAGCTGTCAATATTTGAAGAAGCCGCTCCTGCACCAGCTGTCAAGACGAAGCATCAGCTTCACGAGGAGCAGGTTATCAAGCAATTGAAGACTGCTGACTTGTTCAATATGACGCCAATGCAGGCGATGAATTTACTTAATGACCTTAAACAAAAATTAAAATAAACGAATCAATAAGCATTACAAGGAGGGGAGCTAACGATGGCTAGAATCAAGCTGTTGGATGAGCAATTAGCGAATCAAATCGCCGCCGGGGAAGTGGTAGAGCGTCCATCTTCCGTCGTCAAGGAGCTAGTGGAAAATGCAATTGATGCATCAAGCACAACAATTGACGTAACGATTGAAGAGGGAGGACTAACCTTTATTCGAGTTGTCGATAATGGAGATGGAATCGAGCAGGAGGATTTGCTGACCGCATTTGAACGACATGCAACGAGCAAAATCTCGACTAGCAGCGATCTGTTTCGTATTGCAAGTCTAGGCTTTCGCGGCGAGGCGCTGCCAAGTATTGCGGCCGTAGCCAAGGTCGAATGCATCTCCTCAGTCGATACATCGGGTCTTGCCCACCGCATCGTCATCGAAGGCGGAAAGCTGACGGCAAATGAGGCATGCAATGCCCCGAAGGGAACTAGCCTTACGGTGCGTGATCTGTTTTTTAATACGCCAGCCCGCCTCAAATATATGAAAACCGTACAAACCGAGCTGGGACACATCTCCGATTACATGAACCGTATCGCGCTGGCTCATCCTGGCATCGCCATCACGCTGAAGCATAACGGGAATGTACTGCTTCGTACGCTTGGAACGGGTGATCGGCTGCAGGTTATTGCTGCCATCTACGGGACAAGCTCTGCCAAGCAGATGATTGCGATAGATGCATCTGATCCTGATTACGAGTTGATCGGCTATATATCCAAGCCAGAGCTGACAAGAGCGAATCGAAACGGCATCACTGTAATCGTGAATGGTCGATATATTAAAAGCATTGCCTGCAACCACGCGCTGCTGGAGGGCTATCATACACTGCTGCCTATCAATCGTTTTCCGCTTGCTGTGTTGGAAATTCAAATGCACCCTGCGCTGCTCGATGTGAATGTTCATCCATCCAAGCTGGAGGTAAGATTTAGCAAGGAGCAGGAGCTAAAGGCGCTAATCGAAGCGGCGGTCAGAGAAAAGCTGGGCAATCTTCGCTATACGCCAGGACTGGACTCGATAAAGCCGGCTGAGCGTAAAGGTCCCTCGTTCGTCCAGGATTCAATTTCGTTTCATGTGGCGGACAGTGGGTTTTCACCTTTCAATGAGTCGCGCAATCAGCCGCAAAGCGCAGCCTCCCTCAACCCTTCCCCTGCTGCAAGCGGCAGAGGAGAGGGGGAGACATTTACACGTGGCAGGCAGACCGGCAATAGCAATGCCTCCTCAACGCCTTATGTCGCGCGGGAACAGGACAGCACCAGCATCCCGAAGGATGCAGCTGAACGTTTATACCGCAAGCCGATAGGCGCAGACAGCTATTCGCAAGGCAGTGAATTGCTGCGTGAAGCGATGGGAGTAGCTGCTGACTCACACATCGGACAGAATCCCGAATCATATGGTGGGCAAATCGAACAGCAGCATGGTGAGCGCTTGCAGACGGCAGAGCAGCAGGATTCACAGTCGCAGCATGCTGGAGCAGAAATACGTCATAACGGCGAAGAAAAGCCCGTATTTCCTGAGCTCCACTGGATTGGTCAGCATCACGGAACGTATATTATTGCGCAGTCTGAGGACGGATTGTATCTAATCGATCAGCACGCTGCCCATGAGCGGATTAATTATGAATATTATTTAGTCAAATTCGGACAGCCACAGGCTGCAAGTCAGCAGCTGCTCGTTCCGCTTACAATGGAATTTACGCCTGGAGAAGCAGCAAGCTTAAAGGATTTGCTGCCGTATTTGGAGGAAGCGGGCGTATTTATGGAACCATTCGGACAGCAAACATATCTGGTGCGCGCCTATCCAGAGTGGCTGCCTAAAGGTCAAGAAGCTGAAATTGTAGAAGAAATGGTCGAGTATGTGCTGCAGCAGCGCAAGCAGATTGATCTGGCAAAGTTTAGAGAAGAGGCAGCGATTATGTGCTCCTGCAAAGCCTCCATCAAAGCGAATGACCGCATGACGCGCGAGGAAGGCGACATGCTTATTCGCAGACTGGCAGCCTGCAATCAGCCATATACCTGTCCGCATGGTAGGCCGATTATCGTCCATCTATCGACCTATCAGCTCGAAAAAATGTTTAAGCGGGTGATGTCTTGATTGTTACAACGTCGCAGGCCCCTGCTCAGGAGCTTTTAGCCTATGCGGAAGCACTTGCCAAGGAATTGAACGCCCCCTTTATTCATCGCAGGGAAATGAGTGTACGCAAGCTGATGGCAAGATATGGGGGAGCCCATATACTCGTTGCAACCGAGCATGAGCTTAGACTATATGAGCGCGATAGCATGGACAAACCACTCGTTTATCATCCAAGCATGGCGCTGCCTAAGCTAAAAGGCATGCTGCAGGGCAATGAAGAAGCGCTGATCCGGTATAGCGGTTGCCAGCCTGGAGATGTTGTGCTCGATTGTACGGCTGGCTTGTGCAGTGACAGCTTGGTTTTCTCGCTTGCAGTAGGCGCTGATGGCAAGGTTATCGCTCTTGAAAGCGAACAATTGCTGTACATCGTCGTAAGAGAAGGACTTGCTCAGTACAAGGTTAATGTACAGGAAATTGAGCAGGCCATGCGAAGAATTGAGCTGAAGCTGGTCGATCATGAGCGTTATCTTGCCTCATTACCAGATAATAGTGTTGATATTGTTTACTTTGATCCGATGTTTAGGCAGCCGCTGCATGAATCAAGTGCGATTGGCGCGATACGCAGCATGGCGAACAAGCATGCGTTAACTGAGCTGACAATTGCCGATGCCAAGCGAGTAGCTCGCAAATGCGTCATGCTGAAGGAGCATAGCATGAGTGAGGAATTTGAACGATTGGGCTTCACAAGATGTCAGGAGGCAAGAGGGCAACGAATTGCTTATGGAGTCATTGCGAGATCACATAATAAATAGGATGGAATGTTGGAAGGGAGTCAAATTTGTACTGTGCAGCATATTGAAACGCAAGAGCAGAACAACAAAATACCGCTTCTTGTGCTTGTAGGTCCTACCGCAGTCGGCAAGACTGCGTTAAGCATAGAGCTGGCCCAGCGCTACAATGCCGAAATTATTTCAGGAGATTCCATGCAGGTGTATCGCGGCATGGATATTGGAACGGCTAAAATTAAAGAGAATGAGCGAGAAGGCATCGTGCATCATCTCATTGATATATGTGATCCGGAGGATTCTTTCTCCGCTGCTGATTTTCAAGCAAGAGCCAAGGCTCTGATCGAGGATATTCATTCACGAGGAAAGCTTCCCTTTGTCGTGGGCGGCACAGGGTTATATATAGAGTCATTATGCTATCAATATCGCTTTGTTGACCATGGCTCAGATGAAGCGTTTCGCATGGAAATGGAGGCCTTTGCGGAGGAACATGGCAATGAAGCACTGCATCAAAAGCTGGAGGCCGTTGATCCAGCTGCAGCTGGTCGTCTTCATCCTAATGATGTAAGGCGCATTATACGCGCTCTGGAGGTTTTTCACTTAACAGGCAAGCCATTCAGTGAGCATCAGAGTGGACAAGAGCGCGGGCAGGAGAAGGAAAGTCCTTATCATCTTGTTATTCTCGGACTGACAAGAGATCGCAGCAAGCTGTATGAGCGAATCGAGCAGAGAATCGACCAGATGCTGGATGAAGGCCTGGTTGAGGAAGTGCGGACATTGCTTGCAAGAAAGCTGCCTATGCACGCTGTTCCTAGACAAGCGTTAGGCTATAAAGAAATGATTGCGTATCTTGAGGGTGATATCAGCTACGAACGAGCTGTTGAGCTGCTGAAGCGGGACACGAGACGTTTTGCCAAGCGGCAGCTTTCATGGTTTCGTCACATGCAGGATCTGCATTGGGTGGACATGGATGAAAATTTTGAGGAGATTTTACAGGCAATTCATGCTATAATAGCAGGAAAGTTTCAAGGTCATCTTGAATATAGTACTAATCAATCATTTAAGTAGACGGGGGTAACGTCCATATGAACAAATCTATCAATATTCAAGATACATTTTTGAATCAACTTCGCAAGGATCAGATTCAAGTTACCGTTTTTCTAATGAATGGCTTTCAAATTCGAGGCCTGATTAAGGCGTTTGACAATTTTACAATTATTATTGAAGTGGAAGGTCGTCAGCAAATGGTGTATAAGCATGCGATTTCCACATTTGTGCCGCAGCGTAATGTGACGTTAATGCAACAGGAATTAGGTCAATAATCAGTTCCATTTTGCTCGAGATGAAACTTTTTTAATTTCGATTCGTCTAAGTAAATATCGGCACGCAGGAGCAACCTTGCCTAGGCTGGGTTGCTTTTGTTGTTCGATGATTTGTTGCTGCTGAATGGTTGTTGCTGTTGTTTTGCTTGTGTACATCAATGGTAGAGAGAGAATGAAGTGATTAGGAGGGGTCAATATGAGTGAACATACGTTTCGCGAAGGTGGCGCAAACAGTAAAGCTCAAGACCGTGGGCAACAGTCTAAAAATAAGAAAAAGAAGCCCAAAAAGAAAAATAGAGGGAAAATTTGGTTTTATAGTATTTTCTTTGCGATTGTATTTGGAATTGTCGCTGCAATCGTTGGTTATTCCGCCATTATCATTAATGGCGAACGTATCCTGGACGAGCATGGAGACAAGCTGAATTTCGGTGAGGCATCGATTATTTTTGATGCAAATGGAAACGAAATTGCAAGATTGGTCGATGTGAATGATAATCGTGAAATTGCGGAGTTTTCAGAAATTCCAAAGCATGTACTCGATGCGTTTGTCGCGACTGAGGATAAGCGCTTCTATGATCATTCAGGTCTGGATTTTATCTCGATTGGTCGTGCTGTTGTAAAGGATATTATTGCACGAAGCGCGGTTGAGGGTGGAAGTACCATTACGCAGCAGCTTGCTAAAAACGTGTTTCTGAGTGCGGATAAAACAATATTCCGTAAAGCGACAGAAGCATCGATTGCTGTAGCGCTTGAAAATCAAATGTCCAAAGAACAAATTTTGACGATGTACTTGAACCGTATCTACTACGGGAAAGGGATACATGGCATTAAAGCGGCAGCAGATTATTATTTTGATACCGAGCTTGAAAATTTGGAGCTATGGCAGGCAGCGACACTTGCGGCAATGCCGAAGGCGCCCAATCGTTACAATCCAGTCAGCAATCCTGAAGCTTCGTTTGAGCGCCGTGCAGTCGTACTGCAGCTTATGTACGAGCAAGGCTATATTACCGAACAGGAAATGAATGAAGCGAAGGCTGTTGAATATGTACAGCCAGACCACCAGGATAAATATTCGAATTCTAAATATGTTGCTTTTATTGATTATGTAGTTGAGGAAGCAATCGAGATTACGGGCTTGTCAGAGGAAGAGCTGCGTGTTGGTGGATTCCAAATTCATACGACGATTAATCCAGCAGCGCAGGATGCAATGGATGAACAGTTTGCCAAGGCCGAAAACTTTGAAGAGAGCAAGGATGAAGAGCTCTCTCAGGCTGCAATGGTAATTATTGACCATAATACAGGCGAGATCAAGGCGATGGCAGGCGGTCGTGATTATGTGAAAAAGGGCTGGAATCGTGTGACGAAGCCGAGACAGCCAGGTTCAGCTTATAAACCATTGATTTCATATGGTCCTGCATTGGAAAGTGGAAGCTACACGCCGTCAACCGTGCTGAATATTGACCGAACATGCTTCGGCAATTATTGCCCACAGGACCGCTGGGGAGCGTCATCCGTTACGATGCAGCAAGCGTTGCAGGATTCTCGAAATCTTGCTGCGGTATGGCTGCTAAATGAGATTGGCTTTAAACGAGCGGATGAGTTCGCAACAAAGCTAGGTGTTGGACTGAAAGATACGGAGTACAATCTGTCCAGTGCGCTTGGTGGTCTTGAAAAGGGCTTCTCACCATTGCAAATGGCGACAGCATACAGTGTAATTGCCAACGACGGCTTGAGTGTTGATACTCATACGATTCGCAGCATTACAGGCCGAAACTACAACTACACGTATAAGGCGCCTAAAGCAGAGCGACTAATGAAGGAATCAACAGCTGCCTATTTGACTCAGATGATGCAAAGGGTCGTAGAATCAGGTACAGGTAAAAGTGCTCAGATCGATCGTCCCGTTGCAGGTAAAACGGGCACAACGCAGCATGGTATTCCTAACCATAGAGGCAGTGAAAACCGTGACGTATGGTTTGTAGGCTATACGGCAGAGTGGACCGCTGCAGTATGGATGGGGTATGACAATACGGATAAAGATCATGTGTTGAAAAAAGGCAGCTCGCAAGCTGCGTCTCTCTTTGCAAAGGTAATGAGACCAGCGCTTGCTTCCATTCCAAAGCAAAGCTTTACACCGGTTGAGGAAGAGGTTGTTGAGGTGCCTCAGTTAGTCATGGGACCACTCTCGTACACCTATGATGAGGAAGCGATTAAGGTGACGCTGAATTGGAGCATTCAGTATGAAGGGGATGTTACATTCGAGGTGTTCCGTATGGAGCAAAACAGCGGCAGCTTTGTTCACTTTGCTGAAACGGAAGGAACGCTGATGATTGATGATATGAGTGTATTCCCGGGTAACAACTATCAATATTATGTTGTCGCTCATGATCTCGAAAATCAAATCAGTAGTGAACCGTCCAATATCGTATCTGTTGATATACCGGATGTAGACCTTGTAATTCCGGAATTACCAATGGAAGGCGGCGAGGAACCAGATAATGGCTGGGAGGAAGGCAATCCATATCCAACAATAGAGCCTACACCTACACCAACTGAGCCTGCTGAAACTGCTCCGCCAGAAACACCGGTTGAGACTCCTGTTCAGACGCCAGAGACTCCAACTGAGACACCGACAGGTGGTCATTCTCCTGATCCTGAGCTTGGCGATCTAATCGACGAGTTGCTTAATCCTTCAGGCAATGGAGCAAATCATCATTAGACTTGTCATATCAACGTATGACAACTCATACAAATAACGAGCAACCCAAGAGCGCCAGAGTGATTTCTGGCGCTCTGCTTGTCGTAAATGTTGGATATTGCTTGCGACTGTGGTAAGCTTTAAATATGGTGTTTATTGTGTAAGAAGAAAGGTAAGCAAACTATGAAAAGAAAATTTTCAGATCGTGCGAATTGGAGAAGAATTGTACGAAAAAGCTACTCCTGTATGTCGATTGAGCAAAAAGAGTTCAACGGCATTCTTACCTTTTATCGGATCCACGAGCTTAGAGAGCCGTTGTATAAAGTATATGGAGGTAAGGAGCTTTGTCTGGCTGATGAGGGATATGTTTGGATGCAGCATTTTCCTAAAGGAGAGCATTTTGTCGTCACAACGATGTTTGATCGAGAGGGCAAAGTCGTACAATGGTACATTGATGTGTGTAAAAACCAGGGGCTAACTGAGCAGAAAGTGCCGTGGTTTGATGATCTGTACCTCGATGTTGTCGTATTGCCAAGCGGAGAAGTGTTTTTGATGGATGAGGATGAGCTGGAGGAAGCTTATCGAACGGGTGAAATTAGCTATAAGGATGTACTGCTCGCACAGAAAACAGCTTCCAAGCTGATGAGTATGATTCGAAATGGGAAATTCAGATTTTTCACGCTCAGTATGAAGCATAAGCGATTGTATGATCAGGCGTGGGAGCTGAGTGAATCATGAACACCTCGACTACTACGGGGTCAAAACAGCAAAAAAGTAAAGTGAATTCGAAGCCGAGCAGTAATCGAGCGGCCTCCAAGCCGCCAAACAAACGCAACACGGCTGGAGCTGCCAAACGACGTAATACGGCTTACGATGAATGGTTTGACGTTACGGCACAGCCATCTGCAAGCTCGAGAAGTTCGAGCTCAAGTTCAACGCGGAGCAAATCGGCGACGTCAGCTTCGGCGCAAGCAAGCAGCAAAGCACCCGCAGCTATCAAGTCTGCAGCTGCGGCCAAAGCTGTGAAAAAAGCATCAACTAAGAAAAAACGGACAACCAAGCCCAAAAGACGCAAGCTTGGACCGCTTGCATTGTTAATTCGACTAACCATTGCAGCAGTTTGCCTTGTGTTGTGTTGGTGCTTGTATGCCTATTACGTTGTCATTTTTCATGAGCAGCAGCCGCTTGCTAAGGCTGAGGCGGGCATTGTTTTAGGTGCTGCGCTGTGGAATGAGCAGCCAAGTCCTGCCCTAAAGGAGCGACTCGATTATGCGATTGAGCTGTATGAAGGCGGCTATGTTGAATATCTCATTTTGAGTGGCGGCAAGCCTGAGAACCGCAGAGGGCTAACTGAAGCAGAAGGAATGCAGCAATATTTGATTAAGGCGGGCATTCCAGAGGATCGACTTTTGCTGGAACGGCAGTCCAGGGATACCTATCAAAATTTGATGTATAGTCAACGCGTGATGGATACATACGGATTAAATTCAGTGATGATTATTACGCATCACTATCATACCAAGCGAGCGAAGGATATAGCGAATTATGTTGGCATGCCGCATGTGCAGACAGCAGGTTTTCAGACAGAGGTTTTGAATGAAAGCTATCATTACACAAGAGAGATGCTCGCATATACGAAATGGCAGCTTAACAAGCTATTCATTCCACTCGGATTTATGATATGATCATGTAGGCTTGCATAGAAATGCTTTATAGTAACGCAAATCTTTTAATAAGTAGGTACTAGCTAGAATACACTTTTACTACGATTTCTTTGCTCAGCTTTGAAAAGGAAAGGTGATGCATAACTATGAGCAGTAAAGTGATAGCTGGTGATCCTTATTACCATACTCGTCCTTCCAGGCAAATTAATGTTGTACTCCGAAACCCTGAGCCTGTACCAGTCGTATCTGATCCACCGTTTATCGAAGAAAGGGCATCAGATCGAAGTCTTCAAGACGACAAAGCGCGCACGCAGCAGCATACGCATCATCAGTTTGCAGAGTTCGAAGAGCAATTGAATGCTATGGTCGGAATGGAACAGGTTAAGTCAATTGTTTATGAAATTTATGCATTGCTTCATATTAGTCGCATGCGGCAGGAAATTGGATTGAGCCAATCCTCACAAGTCTACCATATGATTTTCAAGGGGAATCCGGGAACGGGAAAAACAACCATTGCTCGAATTGTTGCCAAGCTTTTTCAGAAAATGGGAGTTTTATCTAAGGGACATCTCGTTGAGGTTGAACGTGCTGATTTGGTAGGGGAATATATTGGTCATACCGCGCAAAAGACGCGTGATCTTATTAAAAAAGCGATGGGCGGCGTTTTGTTTATTGATGAGGCATACAGTCTTGCTCGGGGCGGTGAGAAGGATTTTGGCAAGGAAGCAATTGATACGCTCGTTAAGCATATGGAGGATTCTAAAAATCAATTTATATTGATTCTGGCAGGATATCCCTATGAGATTGAACAGTTTTTGCTAACGAATCCCGGGCTCCCTTCACGATTCCCATTGATCATCGACTTTCCAGACTATACCATTGATCAACTGATGGAAATTGGAGAGCTTATGATGAAGGAGCGGGATTATGTGTTATCCCAGCATGCAGCTTTCAAGCTAAGGCAGTTGATTATGCAAGCAAAGCAAACAGAGCAATTTTCATTCAGTAACGCACGATATGTTCGAAACCTGCTTGAAAAGGCGGTGAGGCAGCAGGCTGTTCGCCTGATGAATCATTATCCTCGAACGACGCCGAGCAAAAGTGAGCTGATGAGCATTCGCTCTGAAGATATTAAGTAAAGACTCAGGCATCTCTATGCGAGGTAGAGATGCCTAACTTATTGTTGAGGTGAATGAAAACATGTTGCATCATGATGAGAGCTGGAATCAGCTGGAGCAGCTCCTGCAAGATACAGAGCGTGAAGTTCTTGAGATGTTTCAACACATCGATCGTATTGGAGAACGCAATCAATGGAAGGTTATTCAGGCGTTTCAAAAGCATAAAGTGAGTGATTATCACTTTGCAGGATCAACGGGATATGGGTACAATGACCGCGGACGTGAAATACTGGATCTAGTGTACGCTGATGTGTTCGGCGCAGAGCAGGCATTAGTTCGTCCGCACTTTGCATCAGGCACCCATACGATCAGCACGGCGCTGTTCGGAGTGTTGCGTCCAGGGGACGAGCTGCTATACATAACAGGAAAGCCATATGATACACTTCATAAAGTAATTGGCAAGGAAGGCGATAAAACTGGCTCGCTTGCGGATTGGGGAATATCGTATTCGTGTGTAGAGCTGCTGCCAAGCGGACAAGTCGATTGGAATGGCGTTTCTCGCGCAATTAAGCCTAATACGAAGGTTATCGGCATTCAACGTTCACGTGGCTACGATTGGCGAGCATCTTTTACAATCGATGATATTAAAAAGATGGTTGAAGAAGTACGAAAACTGACACCTGATGCAATCATTTTCGTAGATAATTGCTATGGTGAGTTTACTGAGCTAATCGAGCCTACAGAAGTAGGAGTTGATCTGATGGCAGGTTCGCTAATTAAAAATCCAGGAGGAGGATTAGCGGAAACAGGTGGTTATATAGCAGGTAAGGCGGAATACGTCGAGGCGGCTGCTTATCGCCTGACAGCACCAGGAATTGGCTCTGAAGTCGGCGCAATGCTAGGGATGCTGCGTTCAATGTACCAAGGGTTGTTTCTCGCTCCTCACATTGTATCCCAGGCGGTAAGAGGCAGCGTGCTGGCTGCAGCTGTATTTGAGAAGCTAGGCTTTGAAACGAAGCCGAAATGGCATGAAAAGCGAACGGATCTCATACAAGCGTTTCGTTTTGGACAAGCTGACCATTTGATTAGTTTTGTGCAAGGGATTCAGCAGGCTGCCGCGGTTGATGCGCATGTTACGCCAGAACCGTGGGACATGCCTGGGTATGAGCATCCTGTTATTATGGCGGCAGGTACATTTATCCAAGGCGGCAGCTTGGAGCTGTCCGCAGATGCTCCAATTCGTGAGCCGTATATCGCCTATATGCAAGGCGGACTGACCTATGCGCATGTCAAGTATGGTTTGTTATTGTCGTTAGTCAAGATGAAAAAACACGGGCTAATTTGTGATTAAACCTTACACAACTTGACATATTTACACCGTGTCTGTACAATGGAAATAATACACAACAGGAAGGATGGTGCGATATGGCTGACGAAATTCGTAGAAATATGGCCTTGTTTCCAATTGGTATAGTAATGAAGCTAACCGATCTTACAGCAAGACAAATTCGTTATTATGAGCAGCATGAGCTGATTGTTCCTGCAAGAACTGGCGGAAATCAACGTCTATTTTCTTTCAATGATGTAGAACGATTACTTGAAATAAAAGCACTTATTGAAAAAGGCGTCAACATTGCTGGAATCAAGCAAGTTATGAATCCGGTTTCTAAAGAATCAGAAGAAGCGACAAAGGTAAGCGAGCAATCAGAAGTGAAGCGCAGAGAGCTTTCAGATACCCAGCTTCACCGTATGCTGAAGCAGCAATTGCTCGAGAAAAGACCTGGGCAAACCTCAATCATTCAAGGGCAGCTTACTCGTTTTCTGCATAAACGCTAAAATACCTACTGTATAAGGAGATGATAGGATGGGTTACACAAAAGAGGACATTAAACGAATCGCAGCTGAAGAAAACGTACGCTTCATTCGCTTGCAGTTTACAGATTTGCTGGGTTCTGTAAAAAATGTAGAGATCCCGGTGAGCCAATTAGACAAAGCGCTGGACAACAAGATGATGTTCGACGGTTCCTCCATCGAAGGGTATGTGCGCATCGAGGAGTCTGATATGTATCTTGTGCCGGATTTGGACACATGGGTTGTGTTCCCTTGGGTAACTGAGGATCGTATCGCTCGCTTAATTTGTGATATTTATATGCCGGATGGGACACCGTTTGCAGGCGATCCACGCGGTATTTTGAAGCGTGTATTGAAAGAAGCAGAGGAAATGGGCTTTACGAGTATGAATGTAGGTCCAGAGCCAGAATTCTTCCTATTTAAGACAGATGAAAAAGGTAACCCAACTACTGAACTGAACGATCATGGCGGTTATTTCGATCTTGCACCTATGGATTTGGGTGAAAACTGCCGTAGAGATATAGTACTAACGCTTGAGGAAATGGGCTTTGAAATCGAGGCCTCGCATCACGAGGTTGCGCCTGGTCAGCATGAGATTGACTTTAAGTATGCCGATGCCATTCGAGCAGCCGACCAAATCCAAACCTTTAAGCTGGTTGTTAAAACAGTAGCTCGTGTGCATGGCTTGCATGCATCCTTTATGCCAAAACCGTTGTACGGTTCAAATGGTTCAGGCATGCACTGTCACGTATCCTTGTTTAAGGATGGGGAGAATGCTTTCTATGATGAGTCAGATCCGCTAGGCTTGAGTGAAACTGCTCGTTATTTCATGGCAGGTGTGATGCACCATGCTCGTGCAATGGCAGCTATTACTAACCCTACAGTTAACTCATATAAACGACTTGTACCAGGCTATGAAGCACCTTGCTACGTTGCATGGTCTGCAAGCAATCGTTCGCCAATGATTCGTATTCCAGCATCACGCGGCATTTCTACACGTGTTGAGCTGCGTAATCCTGATCCAGCGGCAAATCCTTACTTGACGCTTGCTGTTATACTAAAAGCGGGTCTTGACGGCATTCGCAATAAAATGACGCTAGTCGCGCCAACAGATCGTAATATTTATATTATGACAGAGGAAGAGCGACTAGATGATAACATTCACAGCTTGCCAACAGATTTGCGTGAAGCATTGAATGAATTGCTTCGTTCTGACGTAATCTGCGATGCACTAGGCGATCATGCGCTTGCGCATTTCTACGAGCTGAAGGAAATCGAGTGGGATATGTATCGCACGCAAGTTCACCAGTGGGAGCTTGATCAGTATTTGACACATTATTAATATCTGTTAGGCATCGTCCGGCCTTTTACGGACTGTTTTAGAGCATTTGATTAGCCATATTAATTGGCGGTCAAATGCTCTTTTTTGAAATAAAGTAATGATGTGAAGAGGGATTTTACTTCGTCAACTTAAAATGCAAGAAAAAATACGGTTTCATTCGTTTTCGTCCAATCATAGAAATCGTAAATCGAATATATAACAGTAACGAAAATCGATTCTGTTTACAGTTGGGGGAGAAAAGGCTATGGTTAAAGCGCTGTTGGTTTTATCGGAACTCGATGAGGTTGAGATCGAATTTAATCGAGATGAAATGGACTTGATTCTTAGTCACAAAATTAACATCTCATTATATGAAGGTGATTATTGTGTTACAGACGTAGAGTATAGTGCAAAACAAAAGAGGTTAGTTTTATGGATGAAAGAGGCTAAATAAAAACTTACAAACCATAATATTTATTAATGAGAGTATTATTTTTGCTGCTATAGATCACATAATCATGATCAATTGTCTATGAGCAGCTTACATATATGGTTTCTATAGTAACATATGAGGTTACTATCATTTATGCTAACCAGATTACGTCATTCCTAGTGGCGTGCTGTGGATGAGTGGCATGCAAAACCTAATTTAAGTCTGTAGAATCAATTATACTGAGATACGTAATGTAAACATAAAAAAGAGCGCCATAGGCGCTCAAAACATTAATAGAATCCAAAACCGAAACGACAGCCGCAACGATTAAAAGGACGAACAAAGTGATGACGGTGGTGACGGCGACGTCTTTTGCCAATGATCAGTACGCGCTCTCCAGGACTTACCCTGATTACTCGTGATCTGTTGTTCATATTAGATGACCTCCTTATATGAAGATGTTCTATTATATGGCATTTAGTAAAGACTGGTATAGTCAAACATAATCTCACTATGTAATAAAATGTACTCTTAATAGGGATAGTACGGAGTTGACCACTAAGAGCGAAGAATGTAAGGTTACAAGAATTCGCCTATCTTATGAATAATGAATAATGGATAATGAATGAGGAGGAAGTAGGTAATAAGGTGATTATCTACTTCCTCTACCCATTAGATGAAGAACGGAAGCAGGAATAATGCGGTAATGGCTCCTAATGGGATACGGCGATAGCCGAATCTTCTTCGGGGATAAAAGCCTGGATAAAAACCAAACTGTCTATACGTCTGTTGTTGAACGGGCATGCCTGTAATCATTTCGTTTGTTGGAATTGCGAGTGTAACAAAGTCATTGTCGACATGAGCAATGAATCCATCGTGAGCCATTCCATCGTTCGTTTGTACACCAACATACTTATGCATACATGTCATGCATATCTCGTGAAAACTTTGCTTTTCCATAATCATCCTCCATTTAAGTTAATACACCATAGTGTATGGTGAGATGACTATGTTGCACACGATTATTGCCTATTTAGCCTGTGTATAACTAAAATTTATTTGCTAAAAAACGATACGGTAAAGGAGAAGGTATGAATGAACATTCAGCTGGAGTTGTCAGAGGAGATGTATGATCATTTAAGTGGCGAGGCTGATTTCCAAGGAAAAACGATAGAACAGTATATGCTTGATCTTTATAGACAGCATATTTTGATGCCTTCAAAATATTTTGAATGGATCAGGAGGAATGAAAGTGGGAGAGAGCATTACACAATTTTTATAGAAAACATGAGAATGTACATGAACGAGGCGATTGCTCTCACGACAAATAGTGGGCATCATACTGACATGCCAATGAAAAAAGTGTTCGAAGCATTGCGAGACCATCATATGATGCTTGGTTATACTTTAATGGAATTGCATAAAGCTTACGCAGCTTATGCACATGATTCGCAAGACAGTTGACTTATTGTAGTATTCATACAGGTGTACCGCAGTAAATTCAGTTAACAATAAAGACAGCCCACGATGAACAATTATTCATCGTCGGCTGTCATTTGATATACATGGCAGACGTGCATAATGCTATATAGTGGTACTTTAATACTTGTACTCGAGTAAAAATTCGATACCGACTATGTTTCGCAAGCGATGCCATCTCCATCTCGATCCAGTTTTTTGCTATAGCCAGGCTCGCCTTCGTATAGTGGCGTCACACCTGCTTCTCGTGCTTCGGTACAGTTTTTATAAACTGGCTGAATATCTTCATCCACGTTTAATGGTTCTTCTCCAGACTTGTTGCCAAACAGAAGCTTTGGCTTCTCAACAATGAACAGGATGCGCTCCCCATCTTCGTAGGCAGACAGCTGATGTCCTACCCAGCTACCAGCGCCTCGATTATCACTTGGATCAATATAAGCAACACTGGCCCCGTATCCGCCTTCCTCGCACATCGCCATCGGCCACTCGTCACGATCGTAACCTTCCCTGGTATCTATGCCCTTTAAAGATTGCTTTCGATTTTCATCAGCCCCATCTCGATCAATTGTGCATACATCAGAGTGTCCATTTGCAATGGCAGAATAAATATGAAGGGCAGTTTCCGGATAGCTGTCGCTAGGGAAAATCAGCACATAATCGTATTCATCAGGATTATTTTGTGTTTCAGCTCTCGTTTCATTGTCCGTTTGCTCCAATGTTAAATCAGCGTTGCTTGCAGGATCGGACGAAGGTTCAATTTCCACCTCGTTCTGCTTATCTTCGATTTCAGCACTCGTACCGGAAGAGATAGCCTCATAATCATTCACTACTTCCGTTATATAACCACCACAACCAGATAATAGCAATAACATACTAATTAAAATAGCAATTCTTTTCACAAAAGTCCCTCCTGATGCAAGTTTATTACAATAAAAAGACCATTATGTGCAGACTTGCTGCAGCATAATGGTCTTTAGAACTTAATGCATGTCACGGAACAACCCAATTACTTTCCCAAGTATCGTGACATTTTTTAATATAATGGGTTCCATCGTGGCGTTTTCCGGCTGCAATCGAATATGATCCTTCTCACGATAGAATGTTTTAACGGTTGCTTCATCTTCTTCTGTCATTGCGACTACAATATCGCCATTGGTCGCCGTTTGCTGTTGACGCACGATGACCATGTCTCCGTTATGTATGCCGGCTTCGATCATACTATCACCTACAACATTAAGAACGAAAACATTATGCTCACCTACAAAATGAGTAGAAAGTGGGAAGTAGTCCTCGATATTCTCAGTTGCAGTAATTGGAATACCAGCTGTTACTTTACCGATAATCGGTATTTGCTTAACAGGGAATGGAATTACGTTATCACCTGTATCGCTGTAATCGTCTTCCTGATCCAGTATTTCTATGGCACGAGGCTTTGTTGGGTCACGGCGGATATAGCCTTTCTTCTCAAGTCGATCGAGGTGTCCGTGAACGGTAGAGCTAGATAATAGGCCAACAGCTTCAGCAATTTCTCTTACAGAAGGAGGGTAGCCCTTGTCCTTTACTTCTTGCTTAATAAATTCTAATATCTCCAATTGGCGCTTAGATAGTTTATTCATGAGATCAACTCCATCTATTATTAGGGAAATTATAGCACAGAACTCGAGTTCGCACAAACATAAGTTCTTAAGAATATATGTTCTTATTTTTTGTTAGAATTTGTTGACAAGAAACATATGTTCGTATATTATAAAACCAGAACAAATGTTTGGGAGATGATTGATATGTCAGCATATAATCCATACGCAGTAAGCAGTATTAATGAAGCTTTATCTCGCAGCAAACGTACGGAAGCCATTAATTCGCAGTCGCGTTACTATAAAGTATTGATCAGTTTTGTGGCTATTGCTCTAATTGTTACATGTTTTTTTCTAATTCGCACAACCGCTTCGACTCCATTCAGTAATGTTCCAGTTGAGGGAGAGTCAATTGTAGTTGTTAGTTCAGGTGACACGCTTTGGAGTATTGCATCACAGCATTATAGTCATCTTGCAGATAAAGGCTTTGCCGTCTACTTAATTAAAGAACGCAATCAGCTTCAATCAAGTGTCATTATGCCAGGTGATAAGCTTATTTTGCCCGTGAATCCTTAAAGGGGCTCTGTAACACTTTTACATTATACATAGTGCGATATAGTCTATAACGTTCATCGATTAAAGATGTAACTTTATAGGCTTTTTTGTTATAATAGGCATGATGTACGTAATGTCGGTATTCCGTTAATCTGCCAATAGCAGCATGATTGAATAGATTTGAGATAGGGGGGAGTAGATTACATGGATATGGATAAACTGGTTGCACGAATTAATGAGCTTGCTCGCAAAAGCAAAACGGTTGGATTAACACCAGCTGAACAGACAGAACGGGCTGATTTAAGGGCAAAGTATCTTTCAGTGTTTAAGTCCAACTTCAAGCAGCAGCTTGACAGTATTAAATACGTTGAGGATGAAGAATCCGATACGAAGCCGCTTCATTAAAGAAGAACATCACCTCGAATGTCAAAATGAGATTGTTGAAGTGAATCATAAGGAGGAGTATGCTTGTCACGCTCATGGGAAAGAAAAGTTAAAAAAAATATGGAGCAAGTCAACAAGCAGCGAAAGAAAGCTGGAGAAGGCAATCTTGTGCTGAATCATGAGAAGCAAGTGAAAAAACAAGAGGTCGTTTTCAAGGGTAGAAACTATATACTCCCTGTCGTATTAGTGGTATTCATCGGGATGTATAACTTCTTGATGCTGATGAATCCGGAGTTTCAAATCGATGCAATGTACTGGTTTACAATCGCTGCATATTTAGCTTTGGCAGCATTATTTTTCTTCCGCAAGCCTTACTTGGCGATTGGAAAGGATTATATCCAATCTCGCCGAATGCTAGGGGACAAGCAGCTATTTGCTGTTGCCATAAAAGAAATTAAGGTTCAAGGCGGGTACATCATCATTATACCTAATCACGGAAGCAGCTGGGCGTTCAACAAGACGTTCAATCGTTTTCCAATTGATGAGATGGCTGCAGAGTTGAAGAAGCTTGCAGACAAACATAACATTGCTTGGACCGAAAACTAGGCCTAGGGGGATAAGACGTGAAGAAGGCAGTTTTGTTTGATTTGGATGATACGCTATTATGGGATGCGCGTAGTGTACAGGAAGCGTTTCGCGCTACTTGTGATTATGCAGCTGAAAAAACGGGTGTCGATCCAGTGGCATTAGAAGAAGCAGTTCGAGGTGAAGCAAGAGCAATATATGAAGCGTTTGAAGCTTTTCCTTTTACTAAAATGATCGGGATTAATCCTTTTGAAGGGCTTTGGGCTCGTTTTGCGGAAGGACAGCAGCAGGAGTTTCGTCAGCTAGAGCAATTCGTACCCAGCTACCGCAAATCCGCTTGGACAAAAGGACTAGCAGCTTTAGGAGTAAACGATGAGCAGCTTGGTGCAGAGCTTGGTGAAATGTTCCCTGCTGAGCGCCGTAAGCGTCCACTTGTATATGAAGAAACCTTTGAGGTACTGAAGAAGCTGCAAGGCAGCTACAAGCTGCTGCTGTTGACGAACGGCTCACCAGATCTACAGCGTGAAAAGCTGACAGGAGTCCCTGAGCTGGCTCCATATTTTGACCATATTATCATTTCTGGAGAATTTGGCCGTGGTAAACCGGATGTTACGATTTTCCAGCATGCTTTAGAAAAGCTGGAGCTTCCAGCTGAGGCATGCGTGATGGTTGGCGACAAGCTGACAACAGATATTTTGGGAGCAAATACGGCTGGCATTGATTCAGTATGGATTAATCGTGAAGGCGTCAATCGCAATGATGACATCATTCCTACTTATACGATAAAAAGCCTCAATGAATTGTTCGCAATTATTGAAGCATAACAACAATAACTAGTTAAGAGAAGCCTGAACTTAAGGGAGAAACAGACCTTGAGCTCAGGCTTTTTGCTATTTAATGAAATGTAGCAATTGAGAACAAAACAGTGCTTCTCTACGACGTGATCAGAGATGGATACGAGTGCAAGCAATACGTAGCATAAAGCATAAACAGATAGAAAAATAAGCGAATGCTCACTATTACAGTGACATTCGCTTATGAGTTATTCATTATTATTTTACGAAGGTAGGGTCATTATGTGGATGTGCAATCCAGCCTTCAGTTTCAATAAATAGACGAACAGCAACAATTTGCTTATTATCCATGAGTGTAAAGAAGTGAGGTGTATATTCAGGTACAGAAATAACATCGCCTGCTTCAAGCTCAACATCAAAATAGCCGACTTCGTCATTGCCTTTAATAATGAAGATCCCTTTACCAGCAGTGATGGCACGGACTTCATCTTCAGTATGTGTATGAACGTTTTCGAATTTTGCTAGAAGCTCTTCAAGATTAGGAGTCGCTTCAGACAATGTAATAATATCCCAGGTGCGGTAGCCGCGACGGCCAGCAAGGTCACGAATTTCGGCATCAAAAGTATCAAGAATTTCTTGTTTTTCTTCATCAGTTAATGTGAATTTCTCTCTCAAGCCCTCACGCAGCTTGCTTGGATCCCAATGCTCATAAATAACATCAAATTGAGCCAAGAACTCGCCTACTGCTTGTTCTCCCTTAATGCGTTCATTGGTATTGCGGATTCTAATTTCAGCCATCTATTATTCCACCTTTTCCAATAGGAATTAAATTGATATAGTATTACTATATTATAAAGCAAAAACAAATGATTGTCGATTATATTCCTTTTAAGTTCTGTGAATATCTGATAAAATTTGTAATAGTGATTTTGGGAAGGGTGTATGGTATTGGCAATGAGTAAGCTGCAAGAACAACTGGAGAAGCGCATCCTCATTTTAGACGGTGCAATGGGTACAATGATTCAGCAGGCTGATTTGACTGAAGACGACTTCGGCGGCCCTGAATTGGATGGCTGTAATGAAATGCTCGTATTGACTCGACCAGATGTGATCCAACGCATTCATGAGCAATATCTTGAAGCAGGCGCAGACATTCTTGAAACAAATACATTTGGCGCGACTAGCGTTGTTCTGGCGGAATATGATATTCCAGAAAAGGCTAGAGAAATTAATCTTGCGGCTGCTAAGCTTGCTCGCGAGGCAGCAGATCGCTACAGTACGCCGGACAAGCCACGTTTTGTCGCGGGCGCGCTTGGACCGACTACGAAAACGTTGTCGGTTACTGGCGGTGTAACGTTTGATGAACTAGTAGAAAGCTACTATGAACAAACCGTTGCTCTTATTGAGGGTGGCGTTGATGCGATATTACTGGAGACATCTCAGGATACGCTAAATGTAAAGGCTGGCAGCATTGGCGTGCGCAATGCTTTTGAAGCAACAGGCGTGACGCTGCCTATTATGATATCTGGCACAATAGAACCGATGGGTACAACGCTTGCGGGACAAACGATAGAATCCTTTTACATTTCACTGGAGCATTTGCAGCCGATATCGATTGGCTTGAACTGTGCGACGGGTCCGGAGTTTATGCGCGATCATATTCGCACATTAAGCGATATTGCGAGCAGCAATGTATCCTGTTATCCGAATGCCGGTTTGCCTGATGAGAACGGATTGTATCATGAAAGTCCTGAGTCTCTTGCTCGCAAGCTTGAGGACTTTGCCAAGAATGGCTGGCTGAATATTGCGGGTGGCTGCTGTGGAACAACGCCTGAGCATATTCGTGCGATGGCAGAAACAATGGCTAATTACGAGCCTCGTAAAAAGCAAGGGGAGCATCCTGACGCAGTATCCGGCATTGATACCGTATTTATTGAGGCTGATAACCGCCCGCTTATGATCGGTGAACGTACCAATATTTCTGGCTCAAGAAAATTCAAGCGTCTAATCAAGGAAGAAAAGTTCGATGAGGCTTCTGAAATTGCACGAGCTCAAGTGAAGAATGGTGCGCATATTATTGATATCAACCTGCAGGATACCGATATTGATGAGGCTTATGCAGTTCAGCAATTTTTGCCGCAGGTAATGAAAAAAATTAAAGCGCCAATTATGATTGACTCAACCTACGATCATATTATTGAGCTTGGCTTGAAATATTCTCAGGGTAAAGCATTAATTAACTCGATAAATCTTGAGGATGGCGAGAGCAAATTCGAGAAAATTGTACCGCTTATTCATAAATACGGTGCAGCAGTTGTCATGATTCTCATTGATGAGCGCGGACAAGCTGTTTCCAGACAAGCGAAGCTCGAGGTTGCTGATCGTGCTTATGATCTGCTTGTGAATAAATATGGCGTCAAGGAAGAGGACATTATCTTCGATCCGAATATGTTCCCAGTTGGCTCTGGTGATCCGCAGTATATCGGTTCAGCAGTGGAAACGCTCGAAGGCATTCGGATGATTAAGGAGAAATATCCTCGAACGAAAACGATTCTTGGCTTAAGTAATATTTCATTCGGCTTGCCGGATGCGGGACGTGAAGTGCTTAACTCTGTCTATTTGTACCATGCGACAAAGGCTGGCTTGGATTATGCGATTGTCAACACGGAAAAGCTTGAGCGTTATGCCTCTATTCCTGCAGAGGAGCGCGAGCTCGCTGAGCAGCTTATTTACAATACGAATGACGATACGCTTGCAGCATTCGTCGCAGCCTTCCGCAACAAGAAGGTAGAGAAGAAGGAAAAACTGTCTAATCTTTCATTAGAGGAACGCCTGGCTTCATACATTGTAGAGGGCACGAAGGATGGCCTAATTCCTGACCTTGAGCTTGCGCGCGAGAAATATTCCCCGCTCGACATAATCAATGGTCCGCTTATGAAAGGAATGGAAGAGGTTGGACGTCTGTTCAACAACAACGAGCTGATCGTTGCTGAGGTGCTGCAAAGTGCGGAGGTTATGAAGGCTTCCGTTAACCATCTAGAGCAATTTATGGAGAAAACAGAATCGTCTACAAAAGGCAAGATTATGCTTGCAACGGTAAAAGGCGATGTGCACGATATCGGTAAAAATTTAGTTGAAATTATATTATCTAATAATGGCTATAAAATTATTAACTTGGGGATCAAGGTTCCGCCTGAACGCATTATTGAGGCTTACCGAGAGGAGCAGGTAGATGCAATTGGCTTGTCGGGACTGTTAGTCAAATCTGCTCAGCAGATGGTCATTACGGCTCAGGACTTGCGCAATGCGGGGATTGACGCTCCTATTCTGGTAGGTGGAGCGG
The DNA here is from genome assembly GCF_042659865.1 of Paenibacillus septentrionalis. Taxonomy (NCBI): domain Bacteria; kingdom Bacillati; phylum Bacillota; class Bacilli; order Caryophanales; family Paenibacillaceae; genus Paenibacillus; species Paenibacillus septentrionalis. The sequence continues at coordinate 222,388 of NZ_JBHSTE010000002.1, read as the reverse complement.
CGCTGACACGCAAATTTACGAGAACGAGAATTTTGCCGGAGTACGATGGACTCGTCGTATATGCGAAGGATGCGATGGACGGTTTGGATATCGCCAATCGCTTGACGACCACAGATTTGCGTGTTGAGCTAGAGCAGGAAATCGCCAATCAGCGTGCTGAGCTCGCTAGCGTTGGAGTGGAAACGAAGACGCTACCTGCTATGACGCGAGCGGCACGATCTAGCATCTCGCCTGATGCGCCAGTGTTTATGCCGCCAGATACAGAGCGTCATATCCTTCGAGATATTCCGCTTAGTCAGGTATTGCCTTATGTCAATATGCAGATGCTGCTTGGTCACCATCTTGGGGTGAAGGGTCAAGTTGATAAGCTGCTAGCTGCTGGAGATGAGAAAACGGTGCAGCTGAAGGAAGTAATCGACCAAATTTACCGTGAAGGCATGGAGAAGGGCTTTCTTGAAGCGAATGGGATGTATCGCTTCTTCCCAGCACAGTCTTCGGGCAATGACGTCATTATTTATGATCCAGCCGATCATACGAAGGAGATTAAACGCTTCTCGTTCCCGAGACAGCAGGTGGAGCCATACCTATGTCTGGCTGATTATCTTAAATCAGTTGACAGTGGCGTAATGGATTATGTGGGCTTCCTTGTTGTAACAGCTGGTCGCGGCATACGCGAGCTTTCTAACGAATGGAAGGATCAAGGCGATTATCTGCGCTCACATGCCTTGCAGGCTTGCGCGCTTGAGACGGCAGAGGGTCTTGCTGAGAAAATCCATCATATCATGCGTGATCAGTGTGGATATCCAGATCCGCCTGAGATGACGATGAAGCAGCGCTTTGGTGCGCGCTACCAGGGCATTCGCGTGTCATTTGGTTATCCAGCGTGTCCGAATCTTGAGGATCAACAACCGTTATTCGAGCTGATGAAGCCAGAGGACATCGGCGTTGAGCTTACAGAAGGCTTTATGATGGAGCCAGAGGCTTCTGTATCCGCGATGGTGTTTGCTCATCCAGAGGCGCAATATTTTAATGTAGATAAGGCTTAGAGTTTACAAGGGTTTCTGAAAAGTTAGAGAAAGCTTATCGGAATCTAAGATTTATTTATTTCTTCGATGAAGCCATCTGTAGAATTTGTTGGGTACCGTAACCTCAGCCAATAGATATTAACCTTTCTTTTATTTGATTAACTGTCAAATGAAAGGAAGGTTTTTATTTTGATAAGAAAACCGCAAATTTACGAGGCTGCAAAGAATAGAAAAAGCAAGAAACCTTAAGATCATTCGTGTCTTCATAACTATTAAATTCAATCAAACGTTGACTTAAGGTGTTTAAAGAACGGTGTAACATAATCTAACTATTTAACGTTTGCATTAATATAAGGGGGAGTGGTGATGAGGATTAAACATATTCTCATAGGGCTTTTGAGTTTGATTTTTGCAATAATGATGGTTGGTTGTGGCAATGAAAATAAACGAAGTGACGTATCAAAAAATATAACCTTAAATGAGGTCAAAGAAGCTGTTAAAAAGAGTAATTTAGAGTTATTACCCAATGATCCCTTAGATTATTCTCGCTTAATTTTAAATGGTGAGGACCCTGCATCATTTAAAATTGTTAGACCAGCTGCTGATTCAATGTTCACGGAATTACTCAATGTGTATATATATAAGTCTAAAGAAGACCAAGAAGCTGGACAATTAGAGCTAGAGAAAATGAACGTAAATGAATACGAGTTAATTGTCTACAGTTACAATAATGTTCTTTTGTTGTATTGGGTTGATATAAATGCAAATCAGAAAGAATCATTTGATCGTGATTTAAAAAGTTCTGTAAAATTATTAATGGAAATTTAGATTGTAATATTCTGTATTTATTACAGGTTTCTATAAGTTTTGTGCAGATCAATCGTAATAAGTTGAAATATGCTCATCTCTAAGCCTGTGGCACGCATATTATTTGGATCATGAGCTAGATCCGACATGAATATTTAATATATGAAAAGACTCAGACAATATCTGAATGCATATGCATTTCGGATATAAGCTCCACCTCGGTGTCTACAATAATCTTCAATTCACCACTCCTCACGACTATTTAAGCACCTTAATACAAACATCTATAGCTACCTAGTATTTCATAGCTGACGCTGCTCTCAACGAGTGCCGTCAGCTTTTTCATATGCGGATTTCCAGAATCCAGTATTGAACATCGAACATGCATTCGATACACTATAAGGAGAGCAAATGAAACGGCAGAATGAAAGAGGAGTTTTATAGATGAACGAATGGACGGGTAAAGCTGCAAATATGTCGGAATGGCTTGAGAATTTGAAGGGCCAAAAGGAAATCATGGATAATGTTACCGAGTGGAGAACGATTCCGCCGCGAGAGGCGGTTCATGCGCCGCTTCCTGATGGACTCCACCCAGAGCTGCACAAGGCACTGCAGCAAAAGGGAATTGGGCAGCTATACAGCCATCAGGCTGCCGCATTTACTGCCGCAGCAAGCGGTGCGCACGTTGTAACGGTTACTCCAACTGCATCAGGCAAAACGCTATGCTATAACTTGCCGGTGCTTCAAGAAATCGTCAGCAATCCCGAATCTCGCGCGCTATATATGTTTCCTACCAAGGCGCTTGCACAGGATCAGGTAGCCGAGCTGCAGGAGTTTGCTGATCTGATGGATTGCGAGCTAAAAACACATACGTATGATGGCGATACAGCACCGAGCATCCGTACGGCGATTCGCAACGCTGGTCATATCGTGGTAACGAACCCGGATATGCTTCATTCCGCGATCCTGCCGCATCATACGAAGTGGGTCAAGCTGTTTGAGAATATCAAGTATATTGTTATCGATGAAGTGCACGCGTACCGCGGTGTATTTGGCTCACATGTTGCCAATGTACTGCGAAGACTGCTTAGAATTTGCCAGTTTTACGGCTCTAACCCGCAGTTTCTCTGTGCATCTGCAACGATCGAAAACCCTGGCGAGCATGCTTCCCGCTTAATTGGCAAGCCTGTACAGGTTATTGATAATAATGGCGCACCATCGGGAGAAAAGCACTTTATCTTTTATAATCCACCTGTCGTTAATGCGCAGCTTGGCATTAGAAGAAGCAGTGTCATCGAGACGAAAAATCTTGCAAGTGCGCTGATTAAGCAGGGGCTGCAGACGATTGTTTTTGCTCGGAGCCGTGTACGTGTCGAGCTGCTGCTAACTTATTTGCAGGAGCTAACCGAGCAGAAGGTGAATGACAAGACGATTCGCGGCTATCGGGGTGGCTACTTGCCGAAGCTGCGCAGAGAAATTGAGCGTGGCTTGCGTTCGGGCGAGATTAAGGCGGTTGTCAGCACGAATGCACTTGAGCTGGGAATTGATATTGGTCAGCTGCAAGCATGTGTGCTGAACGGCTATCCGGGAACGATTGCAAGCACATGGCAGCAATCTGGGCGAGCAGGACGACGCAATGAGATTTCAGTTACGTTTCTCGTAGCAAGCAGCAGCCCGCTTGATCAATATATGGTGCAGCATCCTGATTATTTTTTCAATCGTCCGCCTGAGCAGGCGCTAATTGACCCGGATAATTTGCTGATTCTAATTGATCATGTCAAATGCGCGGCCTACGAGCTTCCCTTCAAGAAGGGCGAGCAGTTTGGCGCGGAGCGACTAGAGGATATGATGGAGTTTTTGACGGAGGAGAAGGTGCTGCATCATGTAGGCGATACCTGGTACTGGATGGAACAATCCTTCCCTGCGCACAATATTTCGCTTCGTACAGCAGCGGGTGAAAACTTTATCATTATTGATATAAGCAATCGTAATAAGGTGATAGGCGAGGTTGATCGCTTCAGTGCGCCAACGCTCATTCATGAGGAAGCGATCTACATACACGAGGGTGTCCAGTATCAGGTAGAGAAGCTTGATTATGAGGAAAAGAAGGCCTATGTACGCGAGGTGGACGTTGATTACTATACCGACGCGAATTTGGCAGTAGAGCTGAAGGTGCTCCATGTTGATAAGGAAAAACGCTTTGGAGAGCTTGAACAATATTATGGCGAGGTAACCGTAAATGCTCAGCCAACGATCTTCAAAAAAATTCGACTGCGCACACATGAAAATATCGGATCGGGCCCGATTCATCTGCCAGAGGAGGAGCTTCATACATCCAGCTATTGGTTTACGTTCTCGGATGAGCTGACAGCAACGATGACGCGAGATCAGATGCAATCAGCCTTAATGGGGCTGGCCAATGTGCTGGGCAATTTGGCGCCGCTGTACTTAATGTGTGATCCGTTCGACATACGCGTTGTACCGCAGGTAAAGGCGGTACATTCAGGCAAGCCAACGATCTTTTTCTATGACCGCTATCCTGGCGGTATCGGCCTGAGCAAGCGACTATACGAGATTCATTCGCTCCTGCTGGACAATGCGAAGCAGTTGATTTCACAGTGTGGCTGCACGAGCGGCTGCCCTGCTTGCGTGGGGCCAATTGAGGAAGTTGGAATATGGGGCAAGCAGACTGCAATGAAGCTGCTGGAAATTGATGTGTAAGGAAGCAGTGGCAGGAAGCTGATTGGATCGATAACAGGGAAGGAGGAGTATCATGAACATGCTCAGAGCTCGATTGGAGCGTCTGAAAGGAATACAATCAACCGATAGCGGGCAGTCTGCTCATAAGAAGCAGACAGAGCGCCTTAATGCAGTACATGAGCAGTTGGATGAAAAGGCTGCTGCGGAAATTGAACGAGCTGTGCGTCCCCAACAAGTCGGTTATGACGATAAGACTGAACTAGCGGCGCGAGACGTAACAGCCGCGCATGTCGAGCAGGCTGAATCAACTGCACCAGCTCAACAAGCAGACCGTGTTCATCATGATGGAACTGCCACGCAAGCGAAACAAGCCACTCATGATGGGTCTGCTTCAGAAGCAACGGATCGCGAAGCCCTTGCTGTGGCTCATGTCGAGCAGGCTGAGCATGTCAGCGGACATAATACGCAAGAAAACACCGCTGCTCATGAATCCTGCGAGCTTGCTGCTCCATATGTTGCCGTAGCCTCCAGCGTTGCAGTGCAAGAAGCGCGCTGGAGCAGCCTCCTGTCGATCGCTCCACTCCGTGCTGACGAGCCTTTTGCAGCTAAGTGGCAAGCACTTCATGTGCAGGCAGCTGAGCATGAATATGGCAGCTTTCTTATTCGAACGTTAGTATACGGTAAGGATGCAGCGATTGGCATGCATCGCTTGGGCGAATGGGAGCAGGCGGGTACGCATTTGAATGCCTTTTACCCTGAGCTGTCCGCATCGCTCGACCAGTTTTTATTTTTGGATTTGGAGACGACTGGCTTAGGCAGCGGAACAGGCAATGTGCCATTCATGGTAGGACTCGCCTTCTGGGATCAGGAGCAATGGATCGTACAGCAGGCACTGATTCGTCATCCTGCGGAGGAGCGGGCGATGCTTGCTTATTTGCATAGACTGACTGCCTCCTTTACTCATCTAGTAACCTACAATGGCAAAAGCTTTGATTGGCCGCTGCTGCATAGCCGTTATGTGCTGAACGGAATGCGTGAAACGATATGGGAGCCTAACCATATCGATCTGCTGCATCCATCACGAGCGATATGGCGCAATACGCTGGAGTCCTGCAAGCTGAGTCATATTGAGAAAATGCGATTAGGCATTGTACGCATAGATGATTTGCCTGGATCTGAAGCGCCAGCGCGTTATTTTCAGTTTCTGGGCTCTGGAGATCCCGATGAGCTAGCAGAAGTGTTTAGGCACAATGAAATCGATATGCTTTCATTGGTGACGCTCGCCATTCGGTTTGGACATTTGCTAAGCAATCAAGATGTTCGGCACATCGTGCAGCAGCCGTGTGAACCAGAGGAGATGGTTCGCACAGGACTTTGGCTGGAGAAAATGGGCTTGTTCCAGTACTCGGCAGAGCTGTTCAAGTTAGCGGTACATATTCCGCTGCAGAGCAGTCAGACGCTTATGCTGCTGGCAATGCGCGACAAGAAAATGAATGAAACGGAGCGGGCGCTTGCCATATGGCAACGAATTTTGGAGCAGCGTGGAGCCTTGACGAAGCGAACACATGTTGAAGCAGCAATCGAGCTGTCGATGTATTACGAGCATAAAGCGAAAATGATCGAGCAAGCGCTGTACTATGCTCAGCTTGCGCACGAGCTGCTTGCAGATTATGCCGCAGCACAAAGTAAAAAGGATAAATGGAAAGAGAAGGAGTTAGCAGATATTCATAAAAGATTAGCTCGTATAAAAAAGAAGTGCAGTCACTCTGTATAGAATGTAAAATGTATGTTATGTTGTAAGAGATACATTTTTGATTGCAGCTCATACACTATTTTGTAGGAGAAGATCTACCTATGACGACTATGAAATCTTGCTATAAGGCTTTATTAATAGATCTCGACGGCACGATTTATCATGGAGATACACCAATTGAAGGAGCGTCTGCACTTATTAAGCAATTAAAAGAGCAGCAATGGCAATATCGTTTTGTGACGAATAACTCATCTGCCACTCCTGAACAGGTTGCCGCCAGGTTGAATAGGATGGGAATTGCGGCGGAACCTGGGGATGTATGCACCTCTGCACAGGCGACCGCACATTATATAGCAGCGAATAAGCCAGGGGCTAACGTACTCGTAATCGGGGAACATGGCTTGCGTCAGGCGTTGCAGGATAACGGGATGACACTGGTTGATGAACAGCCGGATGTCGTTGTACAAGGGATTGATCGGGAATTCACGTATGAAAAAGGCGCGAAAGCGGTTCAGGCGATCCGTGATGGTGCATTGTTTATCATGACAAACCCTGATTTGCTTCTGCCGGCTAACGGAGGGTTCATTCCGGGGGCTGGTTCAATCGGCGCGATGCTGAAGGCTGCCAGCGGTATAGAGCCTGTAGTTATTGGCAAGCCGTCCCGCATTCTTATTCAATATGCGCTTGATCAGCTTGAGTGCGGCTCAGAGCAAGCGCTCGTTATTGGAGACAATATGCTTACTGACATACGGTCAGGTGTAGAGGCAGGCTGTGATACCGTGCTGCTTTACACGGGATTGACAACACCGGATAACGTGGATGAATATCGGAAGCTGTCCGGATGCGAGCCAACCTATTGCTATTTTGATTTAGCTGAGCTGGCTGAAGCGCTACAACAATAAATGAAAAATAAAATCGTACACTTAGTTACAGTTTCATACTATTCAAATTAGGCAGTATTGAAACGTAGGAGGCATATGGCAATGTATGAATTACCGGAATTAGAAGTTATGCGAGCGTTAATTGCAGAGAAATATGCAGGCGCTGCGATAACTAAAATACAATGCAATACTAAAATTATAGTAGGAAAAAAATCGGCATTCTGTGAGCAGCTGCAAAATGCAACGATATGGTTCGTTGAACGTCGTGCTGGTCATCTTGTGCTTCATCTTGATACAGGCAAGCGTTTAATGATCTATCTAAGCGATCAATCTGTATTCTACGGTGGTGAAGCAGGAGAAAAGGTGCAGGGAACGCCTGACTTCGTGCTTCATTTTGGCGAGCGCTATATGTCTTTTAGCAAGCTGGAGGACAATGCTGTACAAGTCATTACGGTGAGAGAGGTCGAGGAACAACTAAAACCATGCGCGATGGATCCGCTTGACAAGCGCTTTACCCTTGCATACTTGCAAAAACAGCTTAGTAAAAAACGCTGCTCGTTAAAAACATGCCTGCTTGATGCATCCGTACTATCTGGCATTGGCCCGGTATACAGCGACGAAATATTATACGCTGCACGCTTGCATCCAGCACGTAAAGTAAATAGCTTAAATGAGCAAGAGGTTGCCGCACTGTATGAAGCGACGCTATCCATCTTAAAAGCAGCAATTGCTGATGGCGGTATCCGTCGTTCGCCGCTTTTTTCTCAGGACAGTTTGACTGGCAGCTATGTAGAGCAGCTAGCGGTCTATGGACGTGATGGCGAGCTGGCACTCGATACAGAGGACCCTGTAGAATTAATTGTGGTAGCTAAGCAAAAATGCTATATTTGCCCGGCAAGACAATTGAATGAATAATATGTTATGAACAATTAAAGGAGTCTAGGACAATGATTCATGTCTATTTGGATGATTTCCGCCATTGCCCGGAAGGCTTTGTGCTTGCAAAAAATGCAGAAGAATGCAAGCTGCTTATCGATCTCGAGGACATCGATATCTTGTCCCTTGACTTCGATCTAGGCTGGAATGAGCCAACTGGCTACGAAGTTGTGCAGCACCTCATTCAGACAGCTAGATTCCCGCGGTGTATCTACCTGCATACCTCTAGCATGTATGGGCGACAGCAGATGTACGATGCACTACGACAAGTTCTTCCTGCTACCTACGAGCTGTACGCGAGGCCGATGAACAGGGATGAGCTTGAGAAGCTGGCAAAGCGAAAAAAAGCGAAAGAGGAACATTATGAGTAAGTGGATCGCTACCTCCAATCAAGGCTTTTCCCCTTATGGAATGGAGGAGCTTCGTAAAATTTTTTCTCCAATATCGTTTAAGCAGTTGATTCCAGGAGAAGTCTATCAATTTGAAGTGCCGCAAGAAAATGATCAGGTGATTGCCATGCTGTCTGAAGCAGAAAAAATATTTATCAGACATGTGCAGCCAATCGATCGAATGATAGACATTACTGGCGATGCAGTGGTGGACGGTCAAGCACTAGCCGACATGGTTAGCTATATTGAAAGCTCAGTAGCCGGCAAGCGCGTTGCCGTTCACATCCGATTTAGTCATTCACATGATCTTACAGCATCGAAGCTGGAATTAAAGCAGGCGATTGAGGAAGCGCTTCTGCAAGCTGAAGCAGAGCCTGTAAAGCAAGAGCCTGATTTGATCATCGCATTATTTGCACATGAGCAAGAAATGCTGATTGGCTTCGGAACTGTTGAAGAAATGGGCTCGGATTGGCCTGGCGGCGCAATCCGCTTTCAACGCGAAGAGGGACAGGTTTCAAGAGCCAAATTCAAGCTGCTTGAAGCTGAGAAGGTGTTTGGGCTTGATTACTCAAACTATTCAGCTGCAATTGACGTAGGCGCTGCGCCGGGTGGATGGACAAGCCTGCTGTTAGAGCGAGGGTTAAAGGTGACAGCGATTGATCCAGCAGCTCTGGATGAACGGATCGTTTATCATCCAAAGCTGACGCATCTTAGAATGAATGCGTCAAATGTCAAGCTTCCAAAAGGCAGCTTTGACTTGCTGGTTTGCGACATGAGCTGGAGTCCGAATGAAATGAGCAAGCTGGTTTTAAGCCTTGCACCTGCGATTAAGCCTTATTCGTATGCGATCATTACAGTAAAGCTGATGCATAAAAAAGGACTGCAAAGCATAAAGGACGTCAAGCAAAGGCTTAGTAGCTCCTTTACCATATTAGGAGCAAAGCAGCTGTTTCATAATCGCGAGGAAATTACACTCTTTTTACAGAAAAAAGGGTAAATTCCTGTGATCCGCTGTATGCATACAGTAAACCAATAGGTACGACCGTACGTTCAGAAAAGCATTCTGAGCCAAGCAATCGCTTGGCACAGTGTGCTTTTTTTATGTGCTGCTAACAAGAAGAAAAACTGAAAAGTGAAAGGAGCGATATGATGAAACAAACCAATCAACAGCTGGAAGGAATATTGAATGAGCGATATCAGCTTGTACATAAAGTAGGAGAGGGCGGAATGGGCGAGTTATACCTTGCTCGCGACCTGAAGCTGAACGGCGCTCTTCGAGCATTGAAAGTACTAAAGAATATCGATTCTACCCAAACGCTGTGGATGGATCAGGAAGCCTACATCCTAACCCGTTTGCAGCATCGGAATCTGCCGAGTATTTTTGATTTCTCGACACTATCAGAGCTCGATCGGCCCTATCTCGTAATGGAATGGATACCAGGCATTCATTTGGGGCAGCTGCTGGAGATGAAAACGTTAGCGTTGGATTATATCATCTATGTGGCACAGGAGGTACTGGAAGCACTTGCATATTTGCACAGCCAACAGCCTCCTATCATCCATCGTGACATTAAGCCATCCAATATCATGCTTGCTAAGGACGGAGGAGTCAAGCTGATTGACTTTGGCATTAGCAAGCAGCTCGGCATTAGCAAGGGTGTGACCGTTCAGTTTGGCACGAGAGGCTATTCAGCGCCGGAGCAGCTCATGGGGCAAACCACTGACGAGCGCAGCGATATATACAGCTTTGGAGCTTTGCTGCTGCGAATGCTGGGCATGGACCCGAGCATATGGCTTAATAACGGCAGGCTGGACCAAGCGCGTATACGCAAACTGTCCGCTTTTCCGAAGGCACTGAAGGAGATCATTGTTGACTGCTTGCAGGAGTTCCCTCAGCATCGTCCCTCTCATGTTCAGGAGCTTATACATCGATTCAAGCAGCTGCAGCTTGCGGATAAACGCAATAATCGACAAACCCAGCAATGGACTCAGGATCAAGCTATGAAGGTAGCGGGACAAAAAATCGCTGTACTTTCAGCTCATCCTGGCGCGGGTGCTACATTTATTGCACTTTCGATAAGCAATATCTACCAGAATTACAGCACGCCTCATGCTTATATTGAGCATCGGCAGGATGAGGGAGAACTGGCACAGCGTTATCGTGACAGTGGAATGTATCGTCATTCAGCAGTTTATATGGATGAGGCAATCGAGGCTGCGAACCTAGGAAACGCGAAATATTATATGGTGCTGGAGCGTGCTGCCGGAGATGAGGAGCTGATTCAGCGTACGACAGAGCTTGCCGCATCACTAGCTTTGTTGCAGGATGTTATCGTTGATTATTCATCGCACTGGAAAGAACAGCATATCGAGCATATTGTCCAGCATGCGGATATGGTTGTTGTCGTGAATAGTCCCTGGATCATTCAGCAATCCTCTAGGTATATGCATCGTCTCAATCAGCTGCTTCAGCAGGCAAGCAAGCAGCAGGTGCAGGTCGTGTGGATTCACAATCGTGACCAAGCCTTTCAGGCACGGTCAGCTTGGCTGCAATTAAGCGGGGGGCTTCCTAAGCTGCAGGTGCCAGAGCTTTCACGCAAATTGATTCTGAATAGTATGTGGCTGGAGCAGGCATTTCCCCCTTATCAGAAACTGACAAAGGAAATGAAAAAATACTTAATGCCATTAATGAAAAAATACGTTCGCTTGCAATAATGTCCTACCTTCTATTATGATGAAGATACCGATTATATAAAGGTAGGTGCAGCATTATGAGCGAAAAAATATTAGTCGTGGAAGACGAATCGGGGATAGCTCGTATTCTTCAGCTAGAGCTGGAGCATGAAGGCTATGAAGTAGGTCTTGCTTTTGATGGAAAGCAAGGCTATGAGATGATTAATAGCGGTGAATATCAACTGGTGTTGCTGGATGTCATGCTTCCAAAAATGAGCGGCATAGAAGTACTGCGTCAGGTACGACAATCCGGCAATTTGATTCCTATTATATTGCTTACGGCACGTGATACGGTGCCCGATAAGGTTAGCGGCTTTGAGCATGGGGCCAATGACTATATAACGAAGCCTTTTGCAGTGGAAGAATTGCTGGCCAGAGTACGCAATATACTGCGTATTTTCCAGCAAAAGCCTAAGGATCAGGAAGGCTCTGATGTAATTACGCTAGGTGACTTGACGATTGAGCTGAGAACGCGCAAGGTAACGCGCAAGGACAATATTATTGAGCTGACGCCGCGTGAATACGAGCTGCTCGTTTATTTGATCGAAAATGTCAATCAGGAGAAATCAAGAGAAGAAATATTATCGGAAGTATGGGGTTATGATTTTATTGGCGAAACGAATTTGGTAGACGTATATATTCGTTATCTTCGTCAAAAGCTCGATAAGGGCTATCGCTACAAGCTGATTCATACGGTTCGTGGCGTCGGTTATATGATCAAGGAGCCAGATTGATGACACTGCGAAAACGATTTACGTTATTTACGATTTTTTGGTTAATCTTAATTCTTATCTTTTTTAATATCTTTGTTTATTTCTATGTCATCAAGATTACAACGGAAAGCGAAGAAGAGATTATCGCCAATAAGGTAAAGCTGCTGCTTGAAAATCCGCGTATTCAAAGTGGACGCGGCTTAAATACCGCAGATTTGCTTAATGAGTATTATAATGTTAACGAAATGACTCGCATTATTAGCCCGAATAATCGCGTTGTCAATATTTCGGGCTCTAATGAAATTTTGCTGGAGCTGCCAGCAGAATACAGCGCTTATCAGAACAATGGCATGCTAACACGCAGCGGGGAGAGAATTATCTATTCCCGCGTCCCGTTGTTCGCTGATGGTGAAGTGATTGCAATGCTGGAAGTGACTCGCATCCTTGACGAGCTGGACGATTATTTGCAAATTCTGATTGCAGCGCTTAGCGTAACGAGCGGTGGGGCTATTTTATTCGCTATTTTCGGTACATACTGGTTTACCTCAAAGCTTACAGAGCCCATTTCACAGATGGTCACTACAATGCGAGAAATTGATCGAAGTGGTAAGCTTCGCAAAATCGAGCTTGGTGAACGAGAGGAGTCTGCAGAGCTCCAGCAGCTGATTCGTGCCTTTAACCAAATGATTGATCGACTTGATCGTACATATGAACGTCAGAAATTTTTCGTTGCCGATGCCTCGCATGAGCTGAAAACGCCGCTAACAGTGATTTCTAGCTATGCCAACATCTTAAAGCGTTGGGGCGCAGATGATGAAAATGTGCGCAAAGAAGCAATTGATGCGATTGCTCGCGAGACGACCCGCCTGCAAAGCTTGACGAAGTCGATGCTGACGCTTGCTGAGGCAGAGCAGGAGGATTGGTTGAAACTAGAAACGTTTGACGTTGTGCCAGTCGTGGAGGAGATCGCTACGATGATGGAAACTACGTTCCAGCGCTCTATCCGCGTCAAGGCGTTGTCTCATAATGTGCGAATGATAGGGGATAAGGATAAAATTCAGCAGCTGCTCGTTATTCTTATTGATAACGCGATTAAATACTCCAAGGAGCCGATTGATATTTCCGTTTCGTTATCGAAGGGGATCGTGCGCCTGGAGGTTAAGGACAAAGGAATCGGCATACCAGAGAATGAAATTCCGCATTTGTTCGAGCGTTTTTATCGCGTGGATGGCGCGCGTGCGCGCTCTACGGGCGGCGTTGGGCTTGGTCTTGCCATTGCGAAGCGTATTATTGATTTGCATGAAGGAAAAGTGGAAGTATTTAGTATGATTAACTTGGGAACAACAATTACGATACAATTTAAACAACGCAAATAGGAGGTCTATCATGAAATATCGGGTAGGAGCAGTTCAATATAAGCTGGAGGACATTACGTCATTCGATCAATTTGCTCATCAGGTGGAGCACTATGTCCGCTGTGCTTCAGAATTCGGCGTTCAGATGCTTCTGTTTCCAGAGTTTATGACGACACAGCTATTATCGATTCCTGATGACGAAGGAAATCCGCAGCCATTTGATAACTTGCCTAACTATACTGAGGAGTATATTGAGCTGTTTCAATCTTTATCAAAAAAATACGATGTTCATATTATAGGCGGGACTCATATTGTTAAAATGTCCGATGGAAGTCTCCGGAACGGTGCACATTATTTCTCTCCTAAAGGTGACGTTAAGGTCCAGCATAAGGTTCATCTAACACCTACTGAGGTTAATGAATGGGGAATGAGTGCTGGGGATGGCGTTGAAGTGTTTGATACACCATTTGGCAAAATTGCGATGCTGACCTGCTATGATATTGAATTTCCAGAAATTGTGCGGATGGTTCGTGCCAAGGGTGCGGACGTGATTTATTGCCCATCCTGTACCGATGATCAGCATGGCTTCTATCGCGTCCGTTATTGCTGCCATGCTAGAACGGTTGAAAATCAGGTTTATGTCGTCACGACAGGTACAGTAGGAACGCTTCGCAACGTCGATTTTATGAGAGCAAACGTAGGTAAAGCAGCGATATTGGCTCCTAACGATATACCGTTTCCGCCTGCGGGCGTCATTGCAGAAGGGATTATGAATGACGATATGATTATCGTTGGCGATATCGACCTTTCGCTGCTGCAGGATGTAAGAGCAAAAGGTGCAGTTATGACTTGGCGCGATCGTAGAACGGATCTCTATACGGATTGGTCATAATCGTCAGGAAGCAGGAGGGAGCTATGTATAAGCAGCTTTATGTCATTCAAGAAGGCAAGCCGGAGCTTATTACGATTCGAAATTATAGCTCTGAGGATATGGAGGGCTTGATTGACGTTCAGCGCGCAAGCTTTCCTCCTCCGTTTCCTGAGGAGCTGTGGTGGAATAAGGAGCAGCTTCATGAGCATGTTACGAGATTTCCAGAGGGTGCATTATGCGCGATTGCTGGAGGTAGAATTATAGGTTCCATGACTGGCCTAGTCGTGAACATGCAGCAGTACGGACATAACCATAATTGGAGCGAGGTAACGGACGAAGGATATATTCGCAACCATGATCCTCAAGGCGATACGTTGTATGTTGTTGACATATGTGTCGTACCCGAATATCGTAAATCTGGCGTTGGCAAGTGGCTGATGCAGTCGATGTATGAAACGGTGGTGCAGCTTGGCTTGAGTTCACTGCTTGGGGGCGGTAGAATGCCTGGCTTTTCGCAGTATGCTCACGAGCTGTCAGCACAGCAATACTTGGACAAGGTTATCGCGGGACAATTAAAGGATCCTGTCATAACGTTTCTGCTTCGCTGCGGCAGAGTGCCAGTCGGGATTGCAGAGCAGTATTTGGAAGATGAGCAATCCTGCAATTATGCAGCTATTATGCAATGGAAAAATCCATTTATCGAGAAGGAGTGATTTTATTGTTAACTTATCATCGTATTCAATCTATAGACGATTCGCACTTCCCTGCCTTGCATCAATTGCTTGGCACGATTTTCCCGCCAGAAGAGGTTTTGGCTTATGAGCTTTGGAAGGAGCCCTTGCTTGACCCAAGCATTCATGTTTATGTGGCGCTCCATGAAGGGAAGGTTGTCGGAGCAACCGAATATCGCTATTACCCTGAGATGCGTGTTGCGATGACGGATTTCACGATCATCGGGCAGCCTAATTTAGGGATTGGACGTTTTCTGCTTCGTCAGCGTGAAATGGATCTGCAAAAGCTGGCTGCAGCATCTGGAACAGAATCAATCGGCATGTTCGCAGAGATTTATGATCCGTATCGTGCGCAAAATCACGAGTTTGGCGGGGTATCCCCGATGAATCCGATCGTGCGTCGTGAGGTGCTGTCGCATATCGGCTATAAACGCTTAAACTTCCCGTACGTGCATCCTTCTTGGGACCATGAGGGGAATGCGGTGACTGAGCTCGATCTTGGCTTCCTGCCTGCTGATGAGCAGCTGCAAGAGCTTTCAGCACAGTTGATAGCGACGTTTCTAGAAACGTATTATGCTGCTCTGCCAAACAAGCCGCAGCAGTGGCTGGATATGGTCGCACAGCTGAAAACACAGCAATCAATTGAATTGCTGCCATTGTAAGTTAACGCTGCATAACTGGACTGTACCCCATGATAGAGCACGATCAAAAAATGCAATCTCCTTTGACTGAGAAGGAGATTGCATTTTTTTGATGAATTATAGATGGAGTCTATTCTACTGAGGGGGAGTCTTTTTGGGATGGGGGCGCCTTGCATCCATTTTTTCTGGTTTGAAAATTAAATATAAAATATTTATATTAATTGCAGTGCTGATGGCCAGTGTTATCGTGATTACGAATATTGTACATCGCTTTGCCTTTGTCGCTTATGACGAGCTTATGCACGAGCAATCGTCGCAGGCTTTAAGCATATCTTCCTTAGGGATGGAGAGCGAGCTTAAAAAGATCGCAGCGCTATCGTATACGGTCGTGACCGATCCTGATATACAGGATTATTTGTGGGATATTCGGAATGAAAAGGCGGATTACGACAACTACGTTATGTTCACGAAGGTTCGCCAGCGCATGGTTGATCTGGGCGCGCTGGATAAATACGTGCTTTCACTTCAGCTCTATGATGTAAATGATAAGGAATATTCCGTCGGCTCAAGACCTCTTACATTAAACGAGCACAGGCTTGAGAGGCTAAAGCATGATTCTGGTGAGGCGCTAGGCGGTATAGCGTGGACAATACCAGATGAGCATGATCGAGTGCTGACGGCTGTTCGAAGCATACGCCGATTTCACAATCTCTCATTGGAGGAATTAGGGATACTAGCTGTGCGGATCGATGTGAATCGTTTATTTTCAGATTATGCAAGTGGGCTGGATCGAGAGGATGCTCAATTCATCATTATGAATAGCGAGCAGGAGATCATTTATCCGGACAAAATCGATTTTGACATGCAAGCGCTTTCTGATTTGCAAAACTATGAACAAGGCTACAAAATCGTACAAGATCATGACCGTGCTTATTTTATTTCACATCGGTCCTCTGTATATACCGATTGGACCTATATCACGCTTATGCCCTATGATGAAATTTTCCAACGTACAGTAAAGGCGAAAAATATTGTGCTTATTGTGTATGTAGCACTGTTTTTAACTGCCGTTCTTGTAGCGTTTCAACTATCGAGACGCATAACCGACCCGCTAGAGAAGCTTACGATAAAAATGAGGCGTGTTCAGCTCGGTAATTTTGATTATCAAGAGGATGATACAACGGTCATCACAATGGATGAAGTAGGTCAGATTCAGCGGCATTTTCGCATCATGCTGGAGCGGATCAATGAGCTGATTCAGGAGAATTACGTCAAGCAGCTTGTCATTAAGGACACACAATTTAAGGCGCTACAGGCGCAAATCAATCCGCATTTTTTATATAATACGCTGGAGTCTATTAACTGGATGGCAAAAATGAGTCAGCAAAGTCGAATTTCACAAATGGTCGAATCGCTTGGCTTTCTATTGAGGCTGTCGATAAATGAGAAGGAGCCCGTCATTACTCTCGAACGAGAGCTCGAAATCATTAATCATTATCTTGTTATTCAGAAGCTGCGGTTCGAGGAACGGCTGGAGTATGAGGTGGATGTGTCGGATTCACTGCGAGCATGCATGATTCCGAAGCTGTCCGTACAGCCCATAGTCGAAAATGCGATCCATTATGGGCTAGAGCCGATGATTGAGCCATGCAGAATTAAAATTTTCGCTGAAATGGTAGATGATCAAGTGCACATTACAGTAGAGGACAACGGGGCCGGCATGACTGCCGAATATGTTGAGCAGCTGGAAAAGGGAGACGTTCAGCCAAAAGGGACGGGGCTCGGTATTGGCAATATAAAAGAGCGCATTAATATGCTGTACGGCGATCAATATGGGCTAAGCATCAAGAGCAAGATCGGCGAAGGGACAAGTGTAACGCTTATATTGCCGTATATTGTGAGGGATGAGGATGTTTAAGATTCTATTGGTTGATGATGAGCGAATTATTTTGGAAGGCATATCACAGCTGATCAATTGGAGCGAATATAAGGCAGAGCTGATTGGGACAGCACGAAATGGACTGGAAGCGTTGGCGTTTATTAAGCAGCATAAGCCAGATATCGTCATATCCGATATTAAAATGCCTGGCATGGATGGGCTGCAGCTTGTGGAAGAGGCGAATCGTCTGTTTCCTGAGCTCGCATTTATACTGCTGTCGGGTTTTGATGAGTTTCAATATGCACGTAAGGCGATGCAATTTGGCGTAAAGCATTATCTGCTAAAGCCATGTAATGAGAGCCTGATTATTGATGCGTTAAATGAGGTAATTGGAGATTTGCAGTCTCGGCTCAAAAAGGAGCGATTCATGCAGCGAATGGAGCAGGAGCTTGCCAAGGCGCTGCCTTATGCCAAGGAGCAGTTTCTGAAGGAGCTAGTTACGAACAAAACGTATGGACCGCGTGATTGGGACGAATTCCGCAGACTGTTTCATATACCGGCAGAGCCTGGTCAAATTCAGCTGATTTTATTTCAATTAGAAGGCAGCTATGACTATGAGCATCTATTTGCAACGAAAAACATAGCTGAGGATGTACTGGGAGCAGCAATTGTTCAGCTTGGCACCACCATTGGCAGTCAAGTGCTGCTGCTGGTGAAAGCGAGCCTAAAGCAGGAGCAGCTGCTTGAAAAGCTGCATCAAATTAGATATACGTTTTATGACTACTATAAGCTTGAGTTAACGATTGCGGTAAGTGATTGTGCTGAGATTGGCTCCATAAGGCGCATTTATCATGAAACGATGGAGTGCATCAATTATCGATTTTACTTGGGCGAGGGTGCAATTATTACGAAGAAGGATATTGCTGATGTAATATCTGAATCACCTTCCTTTTATTTTGATGACGAGCCACTGTCGATCTACATCAAATCAGGAGATTGGCTCTCTGCTGAACGAGAGCTTAAGCTGTTTTTTCAAGAGCTGGCTGATTGTCGGCTTGATGCAGCTATGTCGAAATCGTATGCGTTATCGCTGCTCGTAGCGATTACGAGGCTTTGCTTGCAGGAGCATATCAGTCATTATACGCCGTGTATTGTGAAACTCGATGAATTGAACTCCTTGCGTTCAATTGAGCAATATATTAGCTTGATTGCACAAGAGATTACCCTCGCCAATTTAGAGGCACAGCAGAGAAAGCACTCTTCCATCGTTGCACGCGTTATCCAGCTTGTGCAGCAGCATTTGGAGCAACCATCGTTATCGCTTAATTGGATTGCTAGTGAGCATTTATATATGAATGCAGATTATTTAGGAAAGCTGTTCAAAAAGGAAACGAGTGAGAAGTTTTCTAATTATGTCATGAGGCTGCGGATTGAAAAGGCAGTAGAGCTAATCGAATCTTCGACTGATGTGAAGGTGTTCGAGCTGGCTGAGCAGCTTGGTTTTGGCGAGAATCCACAATATTTCAGTCAAGTATTCAAAAAATATACAGGTCAAACCCCTACGGAGTATCGGAAGACTCCTGGTGGCATAGAAGGTTAGAGGAGAGGAGCGGCTGCTTGAGCCGGCTCCTCTGTTTTTTCAACAAACTAATCGGAATTTTACATATCAGCAGTGTCCTAGAAAATTTATAATAGAATGATAGGTACGACAATTGGGACTTGTCTGCTGTGGAAGGGAGTATAGGATGAAAAACTCTACGAAAACACTGGTCTTTGCATGTGCAGCAATGATTGTACTTGTTATTGCGGTGCTTGGCGGCAAGGCAGGAAGCATGTATCCCTCGATAACACGAGGAAGCGCAAGCAGCACCGAGCAAGAGAAGCCCGTTACGATTCGGATTGCATGGTGGGGCGGTGATGCACGTCATGATTATACGAAAAAGGTTATTGAGTTATACGAAAGTATGCATCCTCACATTACAATCGATGCAGAGGAGTATGCCAACTATGATGACTTTTGGAAGCGAATGGCTCCACTAGCTGCCGCTGGCGAGCTGCCCGATCTGATTCAGATCGATACCAGCTATTACGCTCAATATGCTGAAAAACAACTACTCGCAGATTTGACGCCGTTCTTGGGGAATGCAATTGATATTTCCAACATTAATGATCATGTCCTGAAAGCCGGTTATTATAATGGCGGGAATTATGGGATGTCGCTAGGCATCAATGTGCTTGGCTTTCAATATGATCCTGACATTTTAAGAAAAATCGGTCTAACGAGCATACCGAGTGATTGGACCTGGGATGATTATGAAAAGCTGGCGATCAAAGCGCAGCAATTAGGCTTATATATGGACGATGGTATGCGGCCTGAAATTTTCTTTGCTTATTATTTGCGCACGCAAGGAGCGTCGTTATATAATGCAGCGGGAACTGGACTTGGTTATGAAGACGATCAACTGTTTATCGATTATTTTGGTAGACTGGTTCGGCTTGCACATAACAAGGCAACACCATCCTCTGAAGAAAAGGCGCAAATTAAAGGCTTTGCCGATAACAATTTATCTAAAGGAAAGCAAATCGGCATCTGGCAATGGTCAAATCAATATGTGGCGATGCAGCAGGCTGTTGACCGTCCACTCGCGATTGCGCCTATGGTAGGGCCTAATAGGGATAAAGGACTTTACTTGAAATCCAGTATGTTTTTCTCGATTGCAGAAAGCTCCAAGGTTAAATCGGAGGCAGCGAAATTCATAGATTTCTGGATCAATGACCTAGAAGCAAACAGACTCATTTTAGGAGAAAGAGGAGTGCCTGTTTCCTCAGTAATTCAAGAATCAATTAAGCCCTGGCTGACTGAAGCGCAGCAGCAGGTGATGGATTACGTGTCCTGGGCGGAACAAAACAGTGCAACTGGCGATCCAGTAGATCCTGTAGGCTCTGCAGAAATGATCGAGCAGTTGAAATGGATCTGGGAGCAGATGGAATATAAACAAATGAGTGTTGAGGATGCAGCGTCTCAGTTCAGATTGTCTGCTGCTGAAATATTGTCAGAACACCGATAAGAGAGTATTCGTATTAGAAGCGATAGAACGTTGTTTAACTACAATCCATACAACAAGAAGGAGCTCAGCTATGAACATAATTTTCCGAGGAACAAGTGATGCACTGGCGGTACCGCGGCTTTACTGTCAATGTGAGGTGTGTGAGGAGGCAAGAAGCACAGGAGAGAATCGCAGATATCGTCCTTCTATCCAGCTCATTACCGAGGATGGGGAGACGATATGGGTAGACTGCGGCACGGACTGGCACATTCAGATGGAACAAGCCAATCAGCGTATTGTATCGCAGATGCTCATCACACATGCGCATTTCGATCATATTGGCGGGCTGCCTCAATGGTATGATCAGTGCCGTTACGCCAATGTAACTCCGAAGCTGTACGCAGCACAGGAGGTCATAGACGAAATTGCTGCTCGCTTTCCGTGGCTGTCAAGTCTGATCACATATGTTCCGATTGATGAGGGCATGCAGCTAGGCGATTGGAGGCTGCGCATCTGGCGCGTTAATCATGGAAGGAATGGCTATTCCTACGCCTTTCGCTTTGATCATCAGCATACTGGAGCCAGCTTTGTATATTGCCCGGACAGCATTGCGCTTACCGAAGAGCAGCAGCGTCTACTATTGCACGTTGATGTGCTTATTATCGGAGCGAGCTTTTATCAAGAGCCGTTTCCATTCGAAACGCGCTCGCTCTATGACGTGAAGGAGCTTTTGGAGCTCGTTCCTCAATGGCAGCCAAAGAAGATGTGGATTACACATATGTCACATGCAATTGATATTAGAAAGAAGCAAAGTCTTCCCGAGCACGTCTATTTTGCACAAACAGGCGAACAGATCTTGATCTAGTAGCAGACGGCAGCTGTGATTCACGGCTGCCGATAACGCAAAAAATAACAGCTATAGAGCTATTACGCGCTGCTCCATTACAGCATGATGCAACTACTTTCATGTAAGAAATTTACAGGAAAAAGGTGATGAGGAATGAAACGATTCCCGATGATGCTTCAGCTTGTATTCATATTGTTTTGTGTCATGATCATTCCAACCTCCATGATGACATGGTACAGTGGTGCGCAAATTTTAGGATACTCTGAAAATGCAATTGCAGAGTCCTCATTAAATAGTCTAACAGCTAATCAGGAATTAAATGAAAACGCTTTAAATTATATTGCTCAGGATACGGTTCGTCTTGCATCTACGAATATATTTGATGGAATACGTCATTACCAATCCTATGAACAACTGAATGCGGACTATACTCGTGTCGAAACTGGACTTTCGCTATTAAAGGAGTTGCAGCGTTTAACGCGCAGCAATGAGGGAGTATATTCAGCCTTTTTTTATTTAAATGGTGCGGATTATATTATTGCATCCGATAAAGGCATAATTCCGCTTGATCGTTATGAATCACTTCAGTGGATTGATGAAGCGTTAAACGAGAAGGACGGCATTGCGGGCATATGGTACCCGAGATTTATGGAGTCACAGCAAATGGTGTTGTCCTATGTATTGCCGCTAAATCGATTATCCACCTCGACGAAGGGGCTGCTCGTTATAAATTTGAATGAGGAGCAGGTTGCTTATCATATGAACGGCTCCGAGCTTGAAAACAACCATTACTTTATAATCAACAAGGATGACAATACGGTCATTTCACATGACAATAAAGAGCTGCTTTTAAGCGATGCTCAGACGATACCTATTGTTGAACATGTACGAAAGCAAAATACTTCAAGCGGTTATTCCTTTCATGAACAGAATGGGGAGCGCCTGCTGTACACATGGCACACCTCACCCCCCTACAACTGGCTGTATGTCAACAGCTATTCGATGGACACGTTGATGTCGCAAACACGCTCTGTGCAGGAGAGCATTCTCGTGTTTACGATTATTCTTGTTATTGTCGGCTCGATTCTTGCAGTTGCACTAGCAACATGGCTATCCAAACCGATCAGATCTCTCGTCAGACAGTTGAAGGCAAGGGATGGCTCTTGCAATACTGCGGCAAATGAGCTTGCATTTCTAGATACGGCCTTTCGCAGAATGCAGGATGAAGAAGATAAACTGAAATATCTCATTAAAGAGCATGAACAGGATGCTTGCAGTTTGATCATACATCATTTGCTAAAAGGCGATACGCTGGATCGCAAAAAAAGTGAGCTGTTGCAGGAGATGTTTCCAGAGAAGTACTTCTATGTCGCTGTTATTGCGATTGATCAATACAGCAAGTACTTGAACAAGACGAGTCCTGAAGCTCGTTCCTATCATCAATATTCGTTAATGACTAATGCGATTAATCAACAGATTGAGGGACTGTATATTCACAGTGTGAATTATGGTGAGGGACGAATGGGCATTATCATTAATGTTAGTGAGGAGAACAAGCAAAAAGAGTCGCTGCTTATTACTTGCCTGGAGCAAATAAGCGCCAAGGCGAAGGACGTCTTCGGACATTCCGTCACGATAGGAGTGAGCAGCATGGCACAATCTACATCGCATATTTCGAGTCAATGGCTCGAGGCGATCGGTCTTATTAAGCATCGTATGATTCAAGGCAATGGCCGCATTTTGTTCTGGCGTCAGGAGGAGCAAAGCAATCTAAAATATATATATCCTGTAAATAGTGAACGTCGAATTTTGAATTATCTCGATACAGGCGATATGGAGAGTATCTCACTGGAATTTGAAGTGATACGCAAGCAGATTGTACATGCAGCTAATATTTCCTACGACAATATTATATTTATTTATAATCAGCTGGTAGGGGCTACGATTAAGCATCTGAATGAGAAAAATATTAATACATCGGCAATCTTCGCAAGTCAAGGCAATATCTACTCCGATATTGCTTCCATTGATACACTCGATGAGCTGGAAGGCTATTTGAAGCAATTTTATATGGCGGTCATCCCATATGTGGATCACAGTGGGCAGGACGTTAATTATATCGAGAAAATCTTCGAGTATCTTGATGCGCATTATAGCGAGGAAATTGTGTTTGAGGAGATGGCGAAGGAAATCGGTATCAGCTATTCCTATATGCGCAAGCTTGTATATGAGGTGACCGGAAAGAGCTTGATCGAATGCATTAATCAAAAGCGTATACAAAAAGCAAAACAGCTACTTGTAAAATCGACCTTGAATGTGGCACAAATTGCTGCTGAGGTTGGCTATAACAATATTCAAAGCTTTAATCGATTCTTCCGAAAATTCGAAGGAATTACGCCAAGCAGCTACAAAGCTTCAAAGCTGAATCGTTAGTTTTGATTATCGTAAACCGTATTGATCGCGTAGTCAGGGTTGTAGCTTGCTTGGTTCATGCGTCGGAGTAAGCACTCATAATTTTATCGCCGAAATCCCTTGCTACATAAGGGGTTTCGGTGATTATCAAAAATGATATCTGTAATCAAAATGTACAATTTACGAACGGATTTGTAGAGGGTAACATGTGAATCAACTTCTCCGATCAATCAGATGAAAGGCTAATCAAAAAAGCTGGAAACATTGAAGAGGGGATGTTAGACAAAGGAGGGGGAAGGTGTAAATGTGAAAATTGTAAACGCTTTAACCAAACGCGATCTAGACGGTAAAGGCATCTTCTATTACTTAAAGCGTGACAAGCAGCTTTACTTCATGCTATTGATTCCAATCTTTTTCGTACTCGTGTTTAAGATTCTACCGATGTTTGGACTGGTCATTGCATTCAAAGACTTTAAAATCGCTAGAGGCTTTTGGGATAGCGAATGGGTTGGATTTCAGGTTTTTCAAGACATCTTTGCTAAACGAGATTTTGGTCGAGCTGTAAGAAATACATTATTGCTTAATTCATTAGATTTCTTATTAAGCTTTACAGCACCGATCTTACTTGCCATATTACTCAATGAAATTAAAAGTATAAGAGTTAAGAGACTTAATCAAACGCTTCTATATTTGCCTCACTTTTTATCCTGGGTAATTATTAGTGCATTAGCTTATCAGCTGTTTAGTGTTGGGAATGGCGTAATTAATAATCTCATCGAGAACCTTGGCGGCAACCGAATACCGTTCCTACAAGAAGATAATCATTGGCTTCTGTCTTATCTTCTCATAGGCGTATGGCAAAGCATGGGCTGGGGGACGATCATTTATCTGGCTTCCATTAGCTCAATCAACCCAGAGTTATATGAGGCTGCGTTCGTTGATGGTGCGGGTCGTTGGCGTAAAGTATGGCATATTACGCTCCCTGGAATACGAGTGACTATTGTGACGTTATTAATTATGAATTTAGGTAGAATCATGGGAGGCTCCTTCGAACGAGTTTATACTTTAGCGAATAAGGCAACGACAGAATATACAACGACCATCGAAGTGCTTGTTTATCGTTGGGGTATAGAATCTGGACAATTTAGTCGTGCAACCGCCATTGGTCTATTCCAGGCAGTCATCGGGCTTATTCTCGTATTAATCGCGGATCGAATTGCGAAGAAGCTCGGTGAGGACGGCTTATTGTAGAAAGGAAAACGTATTATGAAAGCAACTAATAACGTAACGACAATACGGGTTAAAGGTATGAAACGATTTGACGCTTGGGATGTCATCATTAATATTGTGGTCGCTTTAGCTTCATTAGCCTGTTTATTGCCGCTTGTGCATATTTTGGCAAAATCGCTTAGTACAGATGCTTACGTGCTAGCGAATAAAGTATGGCTTTGGCCGATGGGCTTTACCTTTGAAGCGTACAGCAAGGTGTTTGCAGATGCCTCGATTATTCGTTCCTTCTATGTTTCGGTTTTTGTTACCGTTGTGTTCACAATACTGGGACTGATCGTGACCGTTTGCGCAGCCTACCCACTTTCTCGAAAGCAACTGAAAGGGCGCTCATTTATTACGTTTATCTTTATGTTTACTCTTATTTTTAGCGGCGGAATTATACCTGAGTATATGCTCCTAAGTCAGCTTGGCATGCTGGATACGTTGTGGTCATTGATACTTCCGCCAGCATTTAGTGCCTTTAATTTTCTCATTATGAGAAGTGCTATTTACAGCTCAATACCTGTTAGCTTGGAGGAATCTGCACGGATCGATGGAGCGGGACACTTTAGAGTGTTGTTCAACATCGTGCTGCCGCTTTCAAAACCCATTATTGCAACCTTGTCCTTATTTTATGCGGTTGGTCGCTGGAACACCTATCAGGATGCATTGTTTTACATTAAACAAAACATTGATCTGAGACCTCTTCAGCTAAAGCTTTATTACATGGTTGTCACTGCAAGCGAAAGCTTTCAGCTTGAGGCGACTCAAGTTCAATTATCAAATCCAGATGTATTGAAGGCAGCCTGCGTCGTATTCGCTACATTGCCGATTATCGTCGTCTATCCTTTCATTCAGAAGTACTTTGTAAACGGTATTATGCTTGGAGCGGTTAAAGAGTAAGAGATTAATAGAAGAATAATTATAGTCGTTGAGGAGGCTCGTTATATGAAAAGCAGAAAAGTTG
This sequence comes from Paenibacillus septentrionalis, assembly GCF_042659865.1. Classification (NCBI taxonomy): domain Bacteria; kingdom Bacillati; phylum Bacillota; class Bacilli; order Caryophanales; family Paenibacillaceae; genus Paenibacillus; species Paenibacillus septentrionalis. Next base: position 196,432 of record NZ_JBHSTE010000002.1, on the reverse strand, counting down.
TAACCCTGTTATTATCGCTAGTAATGGTTTTAAGTGTACTCGCAGCTTGCAGCAAAGATAACAATTCAAGCAATACGGGAAACCAGCCTAATAATCAAAATAACTCTACCAATCAACCAGACCCAACTGGAAACGAAGGGACTAACTCCGGTTTTCAGGATTACTCAGGTGGCTTTCCTGAAAATGTAACGATTGAAATTCCTGTTTATGACCGTGCGTTCGAGGGCTGGAATGTTGCAGACAATTACTATACACGCTGGATTCAGAAAGAATTTGGCGACAAATACAATGTTACCGTGAAATATGTGCCAATTTCTCGTTCCAATGAGGTGCAGGATTTCCAACAATTATTAGCGGCACAAAAAGCGCCGGACATTATATTCCATTATGATATGCCGCAGCAAATTGCCTATTACAGCGAAGGTGTTCTGCAAGAAATCGACTGGGATGAAATTGCAAATTATGCGCCAACTTATTGGGCAAATATGAGCGATACAATTGAACAGTACGGAATTATCAATGATGAAAAGATCTTTTTCTATGCAGATCGTCCGTCCGCAGACAACTTCGTAACATTGATCCGTAAGGATTGGGTGGAAAAGGTTGGAATGAAGGTTGAAGATCTCACCTCACTAGAGAAATATAACGAAATGCTAGTGAAGTGGAAGGAAGCTGGTCTTGGCGTGACGGGTGGTTCACTAACTCGCAACAACTTCAACTACAACTATGCTTTCCGTGATTGGCCAATTGACCCTGAGTATCGTGCATTGTACTCTGATCTTTCGATTGCTGACTTTACGACTATTGATACTGAACGTTGGCTTAGAAACTTGAACTACCAATACAATAATGGCCTTATCGATCGCGAATTTTATCTAAGAGATGATGATAACAAAATTAAATCAGAATTTGTTGCTGGGCGCACAGGTACGTATGGAAGCTATCTCACTAGCAACTCCGACGTTATTGCTGCAACGTTAGCGAATAACCCGGAAGCTGAATTCGCTGTAATGCCTCCTTATGCTGGCGTTCCTGAAGGCTTAGTACCACAAGGACGTGCTTACTGGCCATTTGGATTCATTATGGGGATTAACTATCAAACTCCTGAGCTTGAGCGTATTGCAATCTGGATGTTCCTAGAGTGGATGAGTCAACCGGATAATTTGTTCTTCCTGCAAAACGGTGTTGAAGGTGAAAACTACACAATAGATTCTGATGGCATAGCTATACGCAATGCAGATTTTGCAGGCGAATCTGTACTTTCATTAAACAATAACAAGGACTACTGGGCACTTGTTATCGAGACGCAGCTATATAACGATCCTGAAGTAAATCGTAAAGCTCAAATTCGTAACTGGGCACCTGTAGGCTATGAGTATTTGGCAGAAGATCTGATCAAGTATTATGAAGAAACAGCGCCTTATCGTACTCCGGACGCTTTGTTTACAGAGGTCGTTGAGTCAGTTGCTGAGTATAAAGCAGATCTGAATGAATTGTTCCAGGAATTGTACATCAAAGTCGCGACTGCACCAGAGGATCAATTTGACAAGCTGTATGAAGAATCAAAACAAATCTATCTAGATGCTGGCTACCAAGAGATTCTGGATGAAAAGCAAAAAATTATTGAAAGCGGCAATTTTAGATAATTGAACTCAAACGAAACCAAAGCCCTCGCACTCGCCAGGGCTTTGGTTGATGGAGGTAGCGTGTATGCTAAAGCTGGAATCAAATGCAACCGAGCTAAAAACTGTTATTGATCATGTGGTGGAGTATACACTGAATATGGATTTGACATGGGATTGGCCGTGCGGAGTTGCTTATTATGGCGTTAGCCGAGCTTATGAAGTGACGGGCGAGAAGCGTTATCTGGAGCGTATGGCTGCTTGGTGTGATGAATATATCGAGGTCGGCTTGCCGACCTGGACGGTTAATACGTGTGCAATGGGTCATATGCTTGTGACGCTGTATCAGGAAACAAATGAGCAGAAATATTTGGATCTGATTTTAAGCAAAATCGATTATATCCAAAATCATGCGCTGCGCTTCGGGGATCGTGTGCTTCAGCATACCGTTTCTGCGAAAAATGATTTTCCCGAGCAATGCTGGGCAGATACGCTGTTCATGGCTGCTTACTTCCAGCTTCGTGTAGGCGTGATGCTCGATGATAAGGCGCTAGTTGAAGATGCTCTGCATCAATATTATTGGCATATTAACTATTTGCAGGATGAGCATACAGGCTTGTGGTATCACGGCTACAATCATATCGGGAAGGATCATATGTCCGGGATTTACTGGGGAAGAGCGAATGCTTGGGCGGCGTATACGATGTCGCGTGTAGGTAGAGTGCTTCCACAGCCTTACTTGTATCCGCCTTTTATGCATATTGATTGCTCGCTGCGTGATCAATTGTCAGCGCTTAAACGCTTGCTGCGCGAGGATGGGTTATGGGGAACCGTTCTCGATTACGCACCCTCATATGGGGAGGTTTCAGCATCAGCAGGCATAGTTGCTGCAATGGTCAATCAAGGCAATCTGCTCCACGGTAAGTACGTTCAAAAGGCGCTTAACGGACTGCTGGATAATATATCTGATAATGGCAGAGTGCTGAATGTATCTGCTGGAACAGCTGTCATGAACAATATTGAAGGTTATTTGGAAATACCCAAAAAATGGGCACAAGGCTGGGGCCAGGGCTTGACGCTTGCCTGCTTGACTGCCGTAGTGGAGCAGCAGCAGCGAACGGCGCAATCTTAAATTTATCTAATTAGACAGGTGCAGCAGTGACTGTAAAAAACCAATGGATCTCGAAAAACGCTGAGATTCATTGGTTTTTTTCGGGCTCGCAGGGAACTGCCCAATCGGGTAGATTCTAGTTAAAAATAATCTGAGAAATAAGGCGCCTGCTGCTCGATGGCATCTTCCAGCATATCTATTGTTTCCGGTGCGCAAGCTATTCGTCCGATCTTGTGAAGATAGTCCGGTCGCTTGTATCCAAGCAGCATGGTTGCCATTGTTTGGATATCAATCTTGTCGTTGCTTTTCGCAGAGACGCGCGTGACTTCGCCTTTGCCTTCTGCAGTGATGCGCAGGGTGAATACCCCTTGATTCCATGAAAGCATCGGATCATCCATCATAAATGTCCACTCTCGGTCAGCCGTGTCTGGCTTAAAGGGATATTGGGCGATAAACTTTTCTAAATCTACAATGCGGGCCATGTAATAGGGAGAAATCGTTTCCTTAATATCCGCATCCTCTAATAAAAATGCTAGCGGTTCATCTGTATACGTATTGCCGATCACTTTGGAGATCATTGAAAAATGCGCACTGATAAAATTCCAAAGTCCGCTGCGCGCCTCTTCATTGATAAAAATCATATCCTTAATATGAAATACCTCGTCGGCGATCCGGTAAAGCACATAGCCGTCCGGCTCCTCCTCCGTATTGTAATAGATAGCCGCCATCATATCGTCCGGTTCCCATAGCCAATATTCATTCCACAGCAAGTCATTGCGCAGCAAGGCGCCATGGGTTTGCAAAGCGAACCGTTCATAAGCTTTTTTCACTTGCTCACTGTCCACCGCCACGCGCTCGATTTCACCGGGAACCTGTTTGTTTTTGGGCAATTGATAATCATTGATTTCATAGGTGATCTTATCGGAAATGATTTCCCATCCTTTTCGGCGATAATAAGGGATAGAATATGGATATAAGAAAGAAATCGATTGGCCCCGGTTTTTCATGTTTTCCAACGCCTGATATAACAATTTATGCATGAGCCCTTGGTTGGCATACTCCGGGTATGTACCTACACCAGTAAGTCCGCCCATCTCGTAGGTTTTGTTGAAGATGCGCACCTGTAAAGGATAAACCGCTGCTTGAGAAATAAGCTTGTCCCCGTCAAACCAGCCCAGCACGTCGGCCTGTTCCAACGCGGGCGACTTTGCGCGAATAATCTCATCTTCTTCCCAGCCGATTTGATGCAAATCCCGATAGGTGACCTGAAAGACATACCTTAGCAGTTGATTGTACTGTGTAAGATGCTCTAGGCCTACTTTTTTTATCTTTAACTGTTTTTTCCTGCTCATAAAATTTCCTTTCTGAATCGCTTCAACAACTCTTCAACTATTTTGTGCCGTTGACTTAACTCTAAGTCTAGGCCTCCTTGAATAATTCTTATACCTGAAAAGTTGAATTCATGTTACTTATCAGCCACTTTGCATGATTTATAGTTTATATCTATTAAGTAAATGTTTTTTATATATTTCACAAATAAATCAGTGTGAATTAGTATTGGAATAGAACCCTAAAGCAAAAATCAACCTTATAGATATATCGGAAAACATGTTAGAGATTGCTAAGACTAGGCTTAACGATGTTAAGAATGTCAACGATGTCCTAGGTAGTTATACGAATTTTATCTCGCATGTGAAGTTTGATATAATCACTTCAGCGCTTTCGCTTCACCATCTTTCAGACTCTAATAAACTGGAATTATACACAACCTATTGATGTGAGTATCGATCGATATTAGGTTTTCATCACGAATTGTGTTTATGACAAAAGGACAGCCGTTAAGCTGTCCTTTTGCTCCATTTTGTTGTTAATCATTTGACTGGATGACAAGCAGCTTGCCGCTATGTATCGTGATCGTTCCTTTAGTATTCTGCAGCTCATTGCTAATGCCTATCGAGCGTCCTTTTGTTAACGTTGCCAGATTCAGCGGGTATTTGAATCCTTGCAGCGTAATGCCTGTTACCGTTTCTGTATAGGGGAGAAGCGATACATAACGAAAGCCATGCTCCTCGATAGTTAATTTTTGCTCCATTAGTTGAATCATATTATGTTGATCAATAATGCTCATAGAAATCTTCTGCTCCAGAGCGACCTCAAGCAGCTGAATATTGGCTAGTGCATGATCATATCGCGAGCCGAGGGCACCAATCAGGAAAATTTGCGCTGGCTGTAACTCTAGTGCATGCATGATCGCCAGCTGCGTGTCGGTATAATCCTTGTCGATTGCATCGAAGCCAAGCCATTGTTTGCTTGCGTGACGAATCGCTTCTGCTTGTTCGCTTGATACAGAATCGAAATCTCCAATCGCCAAATCAGGTGAAAATCCTTGCTCTACAAGAAATTGCGCACCGCGATCTGCGCCAATTACGTAATTGGCCTTTGTTATATAGGGCAGCGCCCAGCCTCCGAGACTGCCGCCACTGCATACCGTTATAATAGGTTCCTTCATCTTTCGAGTTTCCTTTCCACTCGTTCTCTCTATTACGTATAAAGTTAATTTAATCCATCATTCATTATCATAGCGCAACAAGCCTATTGGGACAAACGGCTAGTTGATAGGGTCCTTCATTTGTTATACTAGTACATATCGCTTCGTGCAATATTACAATTGGAAATGAGGGTCTGGAGTTGAAGCAGAAAGTACTATTTGTTTGTTTAGGCAATATTTGCCGATCACCGATGGCGGAGGCCGTCATGCGTCACCTTGTAGAAGCAGAAGGGTTGTCGCATGTTGTAGAGGTGGATTCGGCTGGTACAGGAGATTGGCATATTGGCAAATCACCGCATGAAGGCACTCGCAAGCTGCTGGATGAGAAACAAATTTCCTATGCAGGAATGAAGGCAAGACAGGTTACTGCGAATGACCAATTTGATTATACAACTATCGTTTGTATGGATAACCAAAATTATAAAGATGTGCAGCGGGTATTCAAACAAGGAGCAGGGAATGGCTCCAGGGGGAAGGTAATAACGTTCATGAGCCTGGTAGCGGGTGCCCATGTAACAGAGGTTCCTGATCCGTATTACACAGGAAATTTCGAGGAAGTGTATGAGCTGGTAGAGCAAGGCTGCCATGCATTGTTGCAGCAAATAAAACAACAGCTGTCATAGTATTAAAAAAGGAGTATAACAGCATGGCGTCTGTTATACTCCCACAAAAGTCTAATACTCGCGAATAAAGTAGCGAAGGGCAGCAGGTACTTCCTTTTGCCAGAAGCCCCATTGATGCTTGCCGTCTTTTTCTTCATAGTAAATCGTTGCATTTCGTTCCTGCAGCAGCTGACGCATGTCGCGATTTAGCTCTACAAAATTGTACACGCCGCGATCCGTTTCGAACGCTTCCTCTTGCAGTCCTACGATCATGTAAATGTTCAGCCAATCAAGATCGCCTGTTGCTGCAACGATTTGCTGAGAGGCTCCATAGAAAGCGCCGGACATGCTCATCACATGGTGGAATAGCTCTGGATGCTGCAAGGCAATATGCAGCGATACCGTCCCGCCAAGTGAATCTCCTGCCAAAATTCGATCATCTACTGATGCGCGTACCGGGTACTCATTTTCAATAAAGGGTACAAGCTCCTCTACAAAGAAGTCTACATAGGCTTGATGTCTTGTGCCATCAGGTGAATACTCCTCAGTACGCACGGACTTGTCAACATCGACGCCTACTATTATAAAAGGCTCTAAACCACCATCAAGAATAAGCTCCTGTGCGGAGGTTGCAATTCTACCGAAGTTAAAGAAATCCTCGCCATCCTGGCAATAGATGACCGGATAGCTTAATACCTCGTTATAGCCAGGCGGCAAATAAATACGAAGATTGCGGCTTCCTTCTGGTAAATGACGGCTGTCGATAGTGCTCTTTATTATCGTGCGCTTGAGATAGCGATCGTCTGTCATAAGCGAAAAACTCCTTTAAAAGTGTAGTATGGAAAGCTTGGGAATAGGAAAAATAAATGGTGTCCTGTAAAAAGATTGCAAAAAACAGCTTTGTATTATGCTGTTATACTGAAATTATGTAGCTGTTATAACTACAATTCTGCGGTCAAATGATGAGAATTCGCTAAAATTATAGAGATTTCACTTTTTTGCTTTGACCATCTGCATTAAACAGCGGTATAATAATTCTATAACAGAGACACACAATTTTCAAATATTTTAAGATGAGGTGAGCGTTCTCAATGAGCAAATTGCCATATGAGGTTCAAACTGAACCGGTTACACCGCTATCCGTTCTTACACTTGATGGTGACGTAGCAAATCCGGAGTATATGCCAGAACTTACTGATGATCAGTTAAAAGAAATTATGTATCGCATGGTTTTCACACGTACGTGGGACGAACGTGCCATTAATCTTGGTCGTCAAGGTCGTCTTGGCTTCTATGCACCAGTATCTGGTCAAGAAGCTTCTATGATCGGTAGTGAGTATGCACTGAATAAAGAAGACTTTATTTGCCCGGGCTACCGCGACATGCCGCAAATCGTTTGGCATGGTCTGCCTTTGTATCAAGCGTTCCTATATTCTCGTGGTCATCAACATGGTGGTCAAATTCCTGAAGGCGTAAACGTACTTATGCCGCAAATTATTATCGGTGCGCAAGTGTTGCATGCAATGGGCGTAGCGATGGCATTCAAGAAAAAAGGCGAAAAACGCGTAGCGATTACGTACACTGGTGACGGTGGTTCGTCTGAGGGCGATTTCTACGAAGCGCTTAACTTTGCTGGAGCATTCAAATTGCCTGCAGTATTTGTTGTTCAAAACAACGGCTATGCGATTACAACGCCTTATGCGAAGCAAACAGCAGCACTTTCTGTTGCGCATAAAGCTATTGCAGCTGGTATCGTAGGTCAACAAATTGATGGTATGGACGTTCTTGCTGTAATTAAAGCAGTTCAAGACGCTGCAAAACGCGGCTATGACGGTGAAGGCGCAACATTGCTTGAGCTTATTACGTACCGCTATCGTCCACATTCACTTGCGGATGATACGACTAAATATCGTACAAAAGAAGAAGAAGCAGAAAAAGCATTGCTTGATCCACTTACTCGCTTCGGCAAATTCCTTGAGAAAAAGGGTCTTTGGACAGAAGAAGATACAGCTCGCGTAAAAGAAGAAGCAAAAGCGGCTGTTGCAGAGCATATCAAAAAAGCTGAGCAAACAGAAAAAATGACTGTTAGCGGTCTAATTGATTCTATGTTCGAAACAACACCGCAATATTTGCAAGCTCAAAAAGCTGATTTCGAGTAATAGGGAGGATTAATCGACAATGGCACAAATGAATATGTTAGAAGCAATTCGCGACGCGATGCGCATTGAACTTACACGTGATCCTAACGTTGTCATCTTCGGCGAAGACGTAGGACATGTCGGCGGTGTATTCCGTGTAACGGAAGGTTTGCAAAAAGAATTTGGAGAAGAGCGTGTATTCGATACTCCACTAGCTGAATCAGCGATTGCTGGTATGGCAGTAGGTATGGGTATTCAAGGATTCCGTCCAATCGCAGAAATCCAATTCGTTGGTTTTATTTTCGAAGCGCTTGACCAAATGTTCGTACAAGCGGCTCGTATGCGCTACCGTTCTGGTGGTCGCTACAACTCGCCAATCGTATTCCGTACACCTTTTGGTGGCGGTGTAAAAGCGGCTGAGCTTCATACAGACGCTCTTGAAGGCTTGGCACTTCAAACTCCTGGTATTAAAGTAGTTATCCCTTCAAATCCATACGATGCAAAAGGTCTTATGATCTCTGCAATTCGTGATAACGACCCAGTATTCTTCATGGAGCACCTTAACCTGTACCGTGCTTTCCGTGATGAGGTTCCTGAGGGCGAATATACCGTTGAAATCGGTAAAGCAAATGTCGTGAAGGAAGGTAAGGATGTTACAATTCTTGCTTACGGCATGATGGTTCACACTGCGAAAAAAGCAGCGGATGAGCTTGAAAAGCAAGGCGTTAACGTTGAAATTATCGACCTTCGCTCGATTGTTCCGCTTGATATTGATACAATTGTTGCTTCTATTAAGAAAACAAACCGTTGCATCGTGGTTCAAGAAGCACAAAAAACTTCTGGTGCAGCTGCAGAAATTATTGCTCAAATCAATGAAAATGCGATCTTGCATCTTGAAGCTCCAGTGCTTCGTGTTGCAGGTCCGGATACGGTTTATCCATTTGCTCAAATTGAGGATCAATGGCTTCCAACTCCAGCCCGCATTATTAAAGCAGTAAACGATGTACTAAACTTCTAAGTGTAACGACATACTGAAAAAGAATGAAATTGTGACAGCCTGCTCTTATGCAGGCTGTACAACAAGGAGGTAACTATCGGTGGCTAAATTCGAATACCGATTCCCAGAGCTAGGTGAAGGTCTTCACGAAGGTGAAATTGTTAAAGTTCTAATCGCTCCAGGTCAAGCTGTAACGGATGACGATGTCATTATGGAGGTTCAAAACGACAAAGCGATCGTTGAGGTTCCATGTCCGGTTAACGGTAAAGTGGTTGAAGTTCTAATGAAGGACGGAGACGTTAAAAAGGTTGGCGAGGTTGTAGCCATTATTGAAGCTGAAGGCGATATTCCTGAAGGCTTTGGCGCACCAGCTGAGGAAGCAAAAGAGGAAGCTCCAGCGGCAGCAGCAGCTCCTACTGCACCTGCAGCAGAAGCAGCGGCTCCAGCATCTGAAGGCGCAGTTGTTCTTGCAACACCTAGCGTTCGCAAATTCGCTCGCGAGCAAGGTGTAGATATTACGCAAGTTGCTGGCACTGGTAAAAACGGTCGTGTAACTCGCGAGGATATCGCAGGCTTTACTGGCGCAGCTCCAGCAGCGGCAGAAGCTCCGGCTCAAGAAGCAGCGGCTCCAGCTGAAAAAGCGGCAGCTCCAGTTGTTTCTGGTGGCGCATATCGTCCTGAAGAGCGCGTTCCATTCAAAGGTATCCGTAAAGTCATTGCTGGCGCAATGTCCAAATCTGTGTACACAGCTCCTCACGTTACCATTATGGATGAGGTAGATGTAACAGAGCTTGTTGCACTACGCACAAAATACAAGCCGTATGCAGAAAACCGCGGTTCAAAACTTACTTACTTGCCATTTATCGTAAAAGCTCTTGTATCTGCTTGCCGCGAGTTCCCAATCATGAACTCTACGCTTGATGAGGCTAACCAAGAGATTGTTTACCGTAAATTCTACAACGTAGGTATTGCTACAGATACTGAAAATGGCTTGATCGTACCAGTTATCGAGGATGCTGATCGTAAAAACCTATTTACAATCGCAGATAACATTAAAGATCTAGCTGTACGTGGCCGTGAAGGCAAGCTTTCTCCTAATGAGCTAAAAGGCAGCACGATTACGATCTCTAACATCGGTTCTGCTGGCGGTATGTTCTTTACACCAGTGATTAACTTCCCAGAGGTTGCAATTCTAGGAACAGGCCGTATCTCTGAAAAAGCTGTTGTTCGCAATGGTGAGCTAGTTGCTGCGCCAGTAATGGCACTATCTCTAAGCTTTGACCACCGTCTAATTGATGGAGCGACAGCACAAAACTTCATGAACCACATTAAAAAGCTTTTGGCACAGCCTGAGCTATTCATTATGGAGGTGTAAGATATGGTAGTAGGAGACGCTTCTCTAGATATTGACACATTAGTAATTGGTGCTGGCCCTGGTGGTTATGTTGCAGCAATTCGTGCAGCACAGCTTGGTCAAAAAGTACTTTGTGTAGATAAAGCAAATGTTGGCGGTGTTTGTCTTAACGTTGGATGTATCCCATCTAAAGCGTTGATTTCCGCTTCTCACCAATATGAAAATGCGCTTCATGCTGAAACATTCGGTATCGAAATCAGCAAGCCTAACGTTGACTGGAACAAGGTTCAAGACTTCAAGAACAAAATTGTTTCTCAACTAACTGGCGGTGTTGCGGGACTTCTAAAAGCGAACAAAGTTGACTACTTCAACGGGGAAGTCATGTTTATTAACGAAAACGAAGCTCGCGTATTTAACGATGCGGAAGCTCCTCGTTACCGTTTCAAAAACTGCATTATTGCAACAGGCTCTCGTCCAATCGAGCTGAAAGCTTTCCCATATAGCGGACGCATTGTTTCTTCTACAGAAGCTTTGTCTCTGCCAGAAATTCCGAAGAGCATCGTCGTAATCGGCGGTGGCTACATCGGGATCGAGCTTAGCCAAATGTACTCTAACTACGGTACGCAAGTTACAGTTATCGAAGGCTCTGATTCCATTCTTCCGGGCTTTGATAAGGATGTATCTGCTGTTGTGGCGAAGAAATTCAAAGCAAAAGGCGCTAACATCATCACTGGCGCTCAAGCGAAGTCCGCAACTCAAACAGATAAAGATGTAACGGTAACGTATACTGTTGGCGATAAAGAAGAGTCTGTAACAGCAGATTACCTTCTTGTAACTGTTGGTCGTCGTCCAAATACAGACGGTGAGCTTGGTCTTGATCTAATCGGCATCGAAATGACGGATCGCGGTCTAGTTAAGGTTGACGAGTTCGGTCGTACTAACCATAAGCATATCTATGCAATTGGTGATATCGTACCAGGTCTTGCACTTGCTCATAAAGCAATGTATGAAGGTCGCGTAGCTGCTGAGCATATCGCTGGCGAAGCTTCTGCAGTTGACTACAAAGCGATCCCTGCTGTGTGCTTCTCTGATCCGGAAATCGGCAGCGTAGGTATTAGCGAATCGGAAGCGAAAGCTCAAGGTCTAAACGTTACAGTTGGTAAATTCAACTATGGCGCTAACGGTCGTGCAATGAGCTTGAACGCTACTGAAGGCTTCGTTAAATTGATCGGTGATGCAGAAACTGGTCTATTGCTAGGTGCGCAAATCGTAGGTATCGAAGCTTCCAACATGATTGCTGAGCTTGCGCTTGCAATCGAAATGGGTGCAACGGTTGAAGATATCGCACTTACCATCCATGCTCACCCAACACTAGGTGAAATTGTATTGGATGCTGCTGAAATGCTTCTAGGTCATCCAATTCACGCAGTCGCTAAGAAAAAGTAATTGTGCATTAAATTATAGATATTGTTACTAGAATGGTTTCAGGCTGTATATGTGTCGCATATACGGCCTGAAGCCTTTTTATTACATAATAGGAGGTGTTATGATGAGCGAGCATAAAAAGAAACCTTCAGAGTCTATGACACTCATGACGCAATTAATCTTTCCGTCCGATACGAATCATTACGATACGATGTTTGGTGGACGCCTAATGGAATACATGGATAAAGCAGCAGCAATCGCGGCGATGCGTCACGCAAGAACACGCTGCGTCACAGCTTCGATGGATAGTATTGATTTTTTGGCTCCAATTATGATTGGAGAGGTTATTGAAGTGAAAGCTTTTGTTTCATGGACACATCGCAGCTCAATGGAAATTTATGTGACGGTAACAAGCGAGAATTTGTTCAGCGGGGAAAAGAAACATAATGTTGAGGCATTTTTCACATTTGTGGCATTGGACGAAGCTGGAAAACCGACACCAGTAGTAGGGGTAGAGCCAGAGACGAAGCTTGAGAAAGAGCTGTTTGCCAGTGCGCCAGAGCGTCATGATTCAAGAAGAAAAAGAAAGCTGGAACGCAAAAATTCAGCGCTCCAGTCATGAACATGACGAGACATATGATGCGGCATATCATGTACTCCTACTTGTAATCGCGAGTATGTGATATGTCTTTTTTTTTTTTTGCGCTTTAGACAAGGATGAAATGAAGCGAGCATACATATTTTGATTGTGGTGTAAATAAGATAGAAATATAGGGCTTGACCTAGAAAAGCAGGATATACAAAAAAATAAGCCCCTGAATGGAGCTTATTCGGTATGAAAGATATGAATGCGTATTAGAAGAATCGTTTCTCTGCTTGCTTTTCTTTAAGAATTTCAACGGCTTCACGGAACCGAAGAGAATGGACAATTTCACGCTCTCGTAAAAACTTTAAGCTGTCTTGCAAATCAACATCATCAGTAAGATCGATGAGCCACTGATAGGTTGCTCTTGCTTTTTCCTCTGCTGCGATATCCTCATACAAATCAGCAATCGGATCGCCCTTGGCTTGAATATAGGAGGCTGTCCACGGTACACCAGAGGCGTTATTATAGAACAGTGCACTGTCATGCGCGGCGAAGTGGGGACCTAAGCCAGCTGCCTTTAATTGCTCTGGTGTCGCATCTTTTGTCAACTTGTAGATCATGGTAGCAATCATCTCAAGATGCGCAAATTCCTCAGTACCGATATCAGTAAGTAGTCCAATTACTTTATCTGGTATCGTATAGCGTTGATTCAAGTAGCGCAGTGCAGCTGCAAGCTCTCCGTCAGCGCCGCCGTACTGCTCCATGAGAAGCTTCGCCATCATTGGATCGCACTTGCTCACCCTAACCGGGTATTGCAGCTTTTTTTCATAAATCCACATAGTTAACCTCCACTCAAATACGGATTAAACTTGCCAAGGCCACGGAACATCAACCCATTGCCATCTGTCAGACTGCTCCATGCTGTGCCCAAAATGCATAAGCGGTCCATAGTTTGCTTCATAATGCTGGGCTACGCGTTTGCGCAATTCGGCGAACTGATTGAACTGCTGCAAAGCTGCCGCATCCGTAGGGTGCGTATCAAGATATAGATTAAGTTCGACTAAGACAAAGTCAATAGCCTGCAATTCATGAAGCAGGGTGTAGTAGGCTTCGTCAAGCTGAATGCTCATAAAAAACGATCAACTCCTTTGTTCTTTGCCGTATGGACTATAAAGCGGCTGCCAAAGCGTGCCGAGCCTTAAAGCGTCATATGGCTGAAATTGTGGCCAATTTGGAGGTTGAAACGTCACGAACAGATTAGGGGGAACGACAAATTTTTTGACTCCAATTGGCGGGCAGGGGTCGAAGGGACCCGCAAAAACCTCAAAGTAACGGTCTTGATCGCTCATAACAGACTCCTTTCATTCGTTATCTACTTAAGACTATGTTGCGAGACGCGGCGAATATGCAAAAAATATAAGGAGAAATCCTTGTTAGACGTGAATTTTTGATGATCACTAGACTACAGATCAAAAGTGTGCAGCGCACGGTACATTGGCGTACTTCCCAACTGGCTGCTCATAAGCTCTAATCGGTCTACTTGCCACTGCAATACGCCCTCCAGCTCAGCGAGCTCCGATAGCTGGAAATTGCTATCTCCCTTGTAGTCTCTTGCTAATGTAATATGAGCGCGAAATTCGCGTTTTTCCTGCTCGTAGCCGAGCAAAGCCATATGTTCAGACACTTGCTGCTGCAGCTCCTTAAGTGCATTTTCTGGATTCTCGGCAGATGCCCACAAAATGCGCGGATTCCCCTTAGGTCCGAATACACCGATACGACCAATTGACAGCATAAATCGATCTGACTTAACTTGCTGAAGGGAACTGATAATGTCTGGAATGCGTTGTTCAGCTGTTTCGCCCAGAAATTGCAGTGTAATGTGATAATCGCTCGGGTGAGTCCATTTTCTAAAGGGCTGTTTTTTCTTATGTGTGCGTGCCCAATTGTCTAAAACATCTCTTACTTGGTCTGATACTGGAACAGCGATAAATAATCGTGGGTTTGACATGTTTTTCATGCTCCTTTATGTATGGATAGCGGCAGTTAAGCCTAACCATAGCTTCTCCGCCGCTGAGCAACCTATTCTTGATTTGTTCTAATCTACGCTCCAATATGGTATAATGGCTCGAAATGAATCATAACTGGGAGTGAATAATGTGCATACAAGTGAACAAGCCTATCTTCAGCTGCTGAAGGATTGCTTGGAAAATGGAGAGCGAAAAGAAGATCGCACAGGAACGGGAACGATCTCGATATTTGGCTATCAAATGCGCTTTCCTCTAGCTGAGGGCTTTCCATTATTAACGACAAAGCGAGTTCCTTTTAAGCTTGTTGCTAGTGAGCTGCTCTGGTTTATTAAGGGCGATACTAATATTAAATATTTGCTACAGCATAATAATAACATTTGGAACGAATGGGCGTTTAAGCGCTGGGTGGAATCTGAGGACTACCAGGGACCTGATATGACAAATTTCGGCTTGCGCTCACAGCAGGATGAGGCATTTGCTAAGCTATATGAAGAACAGCTTGATCAATTTAAGGAGCGAGTTCTTCACGAGGATGAATTTGCAGCCAAATACGGCGAGCTGGGCGATGTATACGGCAAGCAATGGCGGGCGTGGCGTACAACTCAGAACGATGTGATTGACCAGCTGGCTGATGTAATCAAAACGATTAAGCAAAATCCCGACTCGCGTCGAATGATTGTGTCGGCTTGGAATCCTGAAGATATTCCGTCGATGGCGCTGCCGCCTTGTCATACGATGTTCCAGTTTTATGTGTCTGGCGGCAAGCTAAGCTGTCAGCTATATCAGCGCAGCGGCGATATTTTCTTAGGCATTCCATTTAATATTGCAAGCTATGCGCTGCTGACACATCTGATCGCGCATGAATGTGGGTTGGAGGTAGGAGACTTCATCCACACGCTGGGAGACGCTCATATATACCTGAATCACGTAGAGCAGATCAAGACACAGCTTGCGAGAGAGCCTCGTGCCTTGCCTAAGCTTGTTCTGAATACGGACAAGACCTCGGTGTTTGATTTTGAACTGGAGGATCTGAAGCTTGAAGGCTATGACCCTCATCCAACAATAAAAGCGCCAGTCGCGGTATAGGAGGGGTTCGATGAGTATTTCGTTAATAGCAGCAATGAGCAACGAGCGTGCGATTGGTTTAGATAACAAGATGCTATGGCATTTGCCAAAAGAGCTTGCTCATTTTAAGCGCACAACCTTGAATAAAACTGTGGTGATGGGGCGCAAAACCTACGAGTCTTTAGGTCGTCCATTGCCTAATCGACGCAACGTTATTATATCGAGACAGCGCGACCTGCATATTGAGGGTTGTGAAGTGGTGCATTCCGTAGAGGAGGCGCTGCAAAAGTACGGGGATGAAGAGCTGATGATTACTGGTGGCGGTGAAATCTACAAGCTATTTATGCCAATTTCTGACCGACTTTACTTAACAATCGTTGATGTAAATATTACAAATGCGGACGCGTATTTTCCAGAATTTAATGAGAATGAATTTCAAATAATCAGCTCTGAACATGTGGAAAAAGACGAAAAAAACCGTTATAGCTTTACAATCAATGTATATGACCGTGTAAAATAGTGCAAATTTCTCAATTTGTGATTGGAATATAAATTCATACAAAAAGTGCAAATGATTATGATGATAGTCCATTACTGAAACAGTCGTTCTGATGGTAGCATAGTTGTATAACTTACGGAACTAATGTCTCATAAGGAGACTGAATAAATTAGACTGCTTCAGCTTAATAAAAGCTGATGATTTCGGTAAATGGGGGAACGCTATCATGTCTATGCCAACTGGATTTATGGACTATCAAAGAGAAGTGCCTGCAGATCGTGATCCACTGCAACGTGTGAACGACTGGAGAGAGTTTCATAAGCACTTGCCAGAGCAACAATTGCAAACACAAGGTGCGCGCTGCATGGACTGTGGTACGCCTTATTGTCATACTGGAATTGAAATCGGAAATACGGTATCGGGCTGCCCTGTAAACAACCTGATTCCGGAGTGGAATAATCTTGTTTATCGTGGACAGTGGAAGGAAGCATTGGATCGTTTGCACAAAACGAACAATTTCCCGGAGTTTACAGGACGTGTGTGTCCTGCGCCATGTGAGGGGTCCTGTACAGTTGGCTTGATCGGCGATGCTGTAACGATTAAGACGATTGAGGAAGCGATAATTGAGCGCGGCTTTTCCGAGGGCTGGGTTGTACCGCAGCCTCCAAAAGAGCGTACGGGCAAAAAAGTAGCAGTAGTCGGTTCTGGTCCAGCAGGTCTTGCTGCGGCTGCACAGCTTAATAAAGCAGGTCATACGGTTACGGTGTATGAGCGCGCAGATCGTATCGGCGGATTGCTGACATACGGCATTCCGACAATGAAGCTTGAAAAGCATGTTGTGGATCGTCGTGTGAATTTGATGAAGCAAGAAGGTATTGAGTTTGTAACCAATACTGAAATCGGCAAGCATATTCCAGCAGCTGAGCTTCTAAATCAATTTGATGCAGTGGTTCTAGCACTTGGTGCAACAAAGGCTCGTTCAATTGAAATTGAGGGTTCTGATCTTAAAGGCATTTATCCGGCGATGGATTATTTGAACAGTACCATTAAAAGCTACCTGGATTCCAACCTTGAAGACGGCTCTTACATTGATGCAAAAGGCAAAAATGTTATCGTAATCGGTGGTGGTGACACAGGTACGGACTGTGTGGCAACTGCACTGCGTCATGGATGCAAATCGGTTGTTCAGTTCGGTACGGTAGCGAAAGCGCCAGAAAAGCGTGATCCTGTTACTAACCCATGGCCACAGTTCCCGAATGTGTATACGCTCGATTATGCGCATGAGGAAGCGAAAGCGGTGTTTGGCGAGGATCCGCGTCAATTCTCTATTCTAACTAAGAAATTTGTTGGCGATGAGAATGGCAATATTAAAGAACTTCATACGGTTCGCATTGAGCGTTATGTTGATGAAAACGGCCGTAAAATTTATAAAGAGCTTGAAGGTACAGAAGAGGTATGGCCTGTAGATATCGCACTTGTAGCGATTGGTTTCGAAGGACCTGAAGCAACGATCATTGAAGAATTGGCGCTTGCAACAGATTCTCGTTCCAACATTAAAGCACGCTACGGTGAATATCAAACGAGCGTTGAAGGTGTATATGCAGCTGGTGACGTTCGTCGTGGTCAAAGTCTTGTTGTATGGGCAATTAACGAGGGCAGACAAGTCGCTCGCGAAGTTGACAAGTATCTTATGGGCAGCTCCATGCTTCCATAAGCTTAATAGGATTAGAATAGGAGTGCCGGGCTGTAAAACCACAGCCGCGGTACTCTTTTTTGTATCGTTATTTTTAAGTAGGTGTTTAATAAATTTAGCTTGATAAGCTGCACATTTATTCTATTAAGGTCCGTGCAGTTATGTTAAAATAAGAAAATCGAGCTGGACAAGATAAGGAGAATAGAAGTGATTAAATACGGTTTGGATCAAATAGATGAGCTGAAATTTTTAGATTTTCACTTCACAATCGAGCGCCGCGATGATCAATGGATTGACGTAACGCTGACGCCGCAGTTGTCGTCATTGAGCGCACCGATTCCTCAGGATTTAGCGGAATTCACTATTTTAGTAATTTGCAATCATGCTGGTGCAATCGCTCAGATGGTGCCGCAGGATATCGGCTGCGACTGCGAATATCAGTTAACGTTTTCGGAGAAGGAACAGGTACGTTTGTTCATCGAGTCAATTGAGGAGCGCATTATCGCTGCGAGTACAGTTGAGTTGTAACAACGAAGTAGGCGTACTTGCAAGAAAACCAATATACGAGATGCAGCAAGGCAGGCATGGAATAATGATAAAGTGAGGCGAGCACTTTGGAGCAGCGGGATGTATTATCTGTAGATTCTGTTGACCGCATTCGTGTTTATGTCAAGCATAAATATCATCATTTGCCAAGAGAGAAGCATGCGGAAATTGTTGTTGATGCGATTGTAAAAATTATCGAACGTCAGCTGCCTGAGTTTGAAGCAACGATGAAGCAGCAAATTTGTCAGGCGCTCATTCAAGACATTGTAATCAAAGAAAAGCGTCCTGTCAGCCTTCACGATATTGATAGGGCATGTACAAACCAAATAGAACAGGTCTTCGGGAATGATGCTGCGGCACTCGAGCAATTCGAGCAATGGAGAACTCAAAACGGGATGGTATTATCCGAGCATGAACCTGAATGGGACAAGCTGCTCAGTCGAATTCAGAGGTGGTTTAAGCGGAGTAAACGAGCGTTGATGTATGCGTGTGGCTGCCTTGTTATCATGCTTGCTGCTTACGGCTTTAGCGTATTAAATGCCAGCTCGCTAGATCATGCTCTGCCGGCGATAGAAGATTCGGACGCAGTCACGATGGTGAATGCTGAAACAAGCTTACCTTCTAACGAACTGCCGCGTATGTATCAATATGCAGAGGTGGACCGTGACAAGCTGAAAGCCTATCTGGATACACGGCAATCGAAGCTCGTTGAGGAGCCGTATTTCGATGCGTTGCTTCGTACAGCGAAGGAATTTAATATTTCGCCGATTTTATTGTTTGCGATAACCGGTCAAGAGCAAGGCTTTGTTCATCGTGAGCATGAGCAGGCAGAAAGAATTGCAAACAATCCATTTAATGTGTTTCATAGCTGGCAGGATTATAATACAACGATAGAGGATTCAGCAGCGATAGCCGCACGCACGATCGTTAATCTAAGCAAGGATCGTCCAGAGGGTGTTGATGCGATAGTGTGGATTAATCGCAAATATGCAGAGGACCCTAACTGGTCAACAGGCGTTCTAAGTTTATTTGAGACAATTACGGCTTACATAAGCAATGATTTGTGATGATAGTTATGATCCAGCAAGTTATTTAACGGGCGTGTCAGAAGCTTGGCGAAAGCTGATTTCTGTACACGCCTTTTGTTGATTGTATCGAAGCTGCAACGAAGGTGAACGAACGTTAACTCTTGACATATGAACAGTTGTTCACCTAAACTGGAAGTAGTAAAAAGAAAATTATGGAAGTCCGATATAAATAGGAAGAAAGGAAGTGCGAGTCATAACTGCAAACGAAAGGACCGGTACCAAGCAGAAGATTTTAGAGGCCTCTATTGAGCTGTTCTCTCTGCATGGCTATAGTGCTGTGTCTGTTAGAGAAATAACAAAGCTTGTAGGCATAAAGGAAAGCGCCTTGTACAATCACTTTAAAACGAAGGATGAGATATTAGAAACGATATATTCCATCTTCCAATTTGAAATTAGCAGTAAAGCGTTGCCTCCCATTGATAGGCTAGAGGAGCTATTGCAGGACAACAACGTGGAATCCTTTCTGCTGCAAGGCTTTCATCGCTTCAAACAATCAGTCGACGAAGCCAACACGGTTAAAATATGGCGTATTCTTAATATTGAGCAGTTTAGAGATGTCAGAGCAAGGAAGCTGATTGTCGAGGATGTATATCAAAAGACAATTGATTTTCTGGAAGCAGCCTTCACGATCATGATTTCAAAAAGGATGATGAAGCAGGGGGAGCCTCGCTTGCTTGCTACTCAGTACCAATATCCTTTGTTTGCCTTCATGACGGAATACTTGTTGCTTTCTTGCGATCAAATCGATACAAAACCGTTGGAGCACCGTGTGGAGCAGCATATACGCTACTTTATTGCTGCTGTCAAAGTCAATTAAGCCGTAATTTTATCCTGTCTTAAAGGAGGGCTATTCATTGATACGGATTCAGCAGCAAGTCACACTCGGCAATGAGCATCAATGGTATATGGTCAGAGGTGAAAGCCTTGAGCTGCCGCTGCTATTGTTCTTACACGGTGGGCCTGGAAGTCCGCAAGCTGGCGCGCAGCATCGCTATAACCGTGAACTGGAGAAGTACTTTATCGTTGTGAACTGGGATCAGCGCGGGGCTGGTAAATCCTATCATCGTCATATTGATCCTGCTACAATGAATGTCGAGCAATTACTGTCAGATGCAACAGAGCTTGTACAGCATCTGCTGCGGCGATTCGAGAAACGTAAGCTGTATGTGATGGGGCATTCTATGGGCGCGCTGCTAGGTATGCAATTCATTAAGCGAAATCCGGATGTTGTTGCAGCATATGTAGGCATTAACCAGCCAGTTCATCGTGCGGAGGAAGAAGAACGAACACAGCAGTTCGTCATTGCTGAAAGCAGAAGAAGAAACCATCGAAAAGCGATTCGCGAGATGGAAGCAATGCGACCTGTTATAAATGGAAGCTTTGCGACGATGAAGGATCTGGTAAAGCAGCGCACTTGGCTTACGAAATTTGGCGGTGTTGCTTATAAAAAACAAGCAGTATGGTTTAACTTGAGCTGTCTGTTCAGTTCACACCTCACTTGGACGGAACGATTGCGCTTTATGAAAGGGTTCGCGTTTTCAAATCAATGCTTGTGGAACGAGCTGAATCGCATGAATTTGCTAGAAGATGTGCTTGAAGTCGAGGTTCCCGTTTATTTTATTATGGGCAGGCATGATCGAATAGTGCACGATACGATTCAGCATTACATTCAGCTGTTATCAGCTCCTAAAAAAAAGTTGATTGTGTTTGAGCAGTCAGGACATTTTGCTTGTTTCGAGGAAGCAGAGAGATTCAATCAGGTAATGATCGATATCGCTGCTCGCAGACGTTAATAGCAAACAATCTGCTTAGTGATAGTGTATTGAACGGCCAGGGCGTGTCTGTAGAGAGGCACTTTTTTCTTCTGATTCATTTTGTGTGCTGACTTACTCTCGGCATCCTTCACAAACACGCCTTACATGGAACGTAAAACGGTAAACATTAAATAAGATCGCCTTGTATGTAACGAAAGGAGCAGCTATGACGATAGATACCGCTGAACAAATGAGAATAAGCATGCGAGCAGATTGCAGTCAATGCTTTGGGTTGTGCTGCACAGCTCTTTACATTGCTGCATCTGCTGACTTTGCGATGGACAAAATTGCTGGACAGCCATGCACCCATTTGCAACCAGATTATCGCTGCGGCATTCATGCTACGTTGCGAGAGACTGGTTTTAAGGGCTGTACGGTATTTGATTGCTTGGGGGCTGGTCAGCAGGTATCACAGGTTACGTTTCAAGGAATGGGCTGGAGGGAGAACCCTGAGCATGGCGAGCTGATGTTTCAGGTGTTTCCGATCATGCTGCAAGTATATGAAATAAAGGCATTCGTAGCCGAGGCTTTAACCTACCCTGTGTCTCATTCGTTAAGGGAAAAGCTATCGATTGAGTTCGAGAAACTGGAAGGACTAACGCGTCTTGACGCAGAACGTTTATTGAAGCTCGATTTACATAGCTGCCGAGTGCCGATAAAAGCATTGCTAACGGAAACAAGTATAAGCATTCGCCAGCAGCTTGCAAAGGCTACTAAATTAAAACTTCAAGCTCGACATTATGCAGGTGTAGATTGGATGGGCAAAAAGCTCGCTGGAAATGACTTGAGTTGTGCGAATTTAAGAGGGGCGTTTTTGATCGCAGCAGATTTGCGTGGTGCCAATCTTAGAGGGGCTGATTGTATTGGTGCTGATCTGCGTGATGCGAATATTAGCGGTGCTGATCTTTCGACAGCTATGTTTTTAACGCAAATGCAACTTAATGCAGCGACTGGCGATATGCACACGAAATTGCCTGCACATCTTCAGCGACCATCTCATTGGAAGTAATTACAGTCATCCTGTCTAGTAGAATACCTGCTATAATAATGGTGCTGTCATGAAGCAGTGGTCGGATCAATGTAACGATGAGTTAAATTAGTTGTTAATTACATAAATGATTAATGGCATTAATTATAGAAGGAGTCAATATGAAAACATTAATTATTGCCGAAAAACCGGATATGGGGCGCAATATTGCAGCAGCAATAGAGCCTAGAGCGAAAAATATGCGAAGTTATATCGAAGGTGAACAATATATTATTACTTGGGCGATTGGTCATCTTGTTGGCTTGGCCGAGCCAGACCTCTATGATGATCGTTATAAGAAGTGGAATATTGCTCATCTTCCAATTATTCCGTCACAATTCAAGCTTGTCGCCAATAAAAGAACAGCCGATCAGTTGAAGGTGATCAAGGAGCTGGCAGGGCGGTGCGACGCACTGGTTAATGCCTGTGATGCCGGGAGAGAAGGGCAATATATCTTCTCGCTCATTCAGCGCTATCTCAAGCTTAATCAGCCCGTAAAGCGACTGTGGATTTCGGATCTGACGGCTGAAACGATTCGCAAGGGCTTTGCTGAGCTAAGACCCGGTCAGGATTATGAAAATTTAACGAAGGCAGCATCTGCACGAAGCGAGGCGGACTGGCTGATTGGGATGAATGGCACGCGCGCATTTACAACAAAGCATAATGAGCTGCTTTCTGTTGGCCGTGTGCAGACGCCTGTTCTAGCACTAATCTATGATCGTGAAGCAGAAATCGCCAAGTTCGATTCTTTGAAGTATTTCATTGTGGAAGCTGGTTTCAAACAAGGGAATCAAAGTTATAAAGGACTGTGGCAAGGCGACCGGCTGACGGATCAAGCGAAGGCAGAGCAAATTGCCGCAGATGTTAAAGGGAAAAAAGGTGAAGTCGAGCAATACGATGCCAAAGAAGTACGAGAATATCCGCATCGCTTGTACGACTTAACACTGCTGCAGCGTGAAGCGAACAGCAAGCTTAACTTTTCTGCGAAAAAAACGCTGGATACTGCGCAAAGCTTGTATGAGAAGCATAAAGTGATTACGTACCCGCGTACGAACTCCAACTATGTAAATGAGCAAAATATTCCGGAAATGCATAAAGCACTGCAGGCGCTTCAAGGCACAGCTTATGCACAGTGGGTTGAAGGGGCGAATCGCTCGTTCGTGCATGCGGGAAATAAGAGCATTTGCAACCCGGCTAAGGTAGAGGATCATCATGCGATATTGCCAACTGCTAAAAAGGCAACCTCCTTGTCGGCAGATGAGCAGAAGCTGTATGACCTGATTGTTAAGCGCTTTTTGTCGCAATATTATCCGCCTGCACAATATATAAGCCATGTTGTATTAACGAAGGTGGAAGCACATCGCTTCAAAACGACGATCAAGCAGCTCGTAGATCTTGGCTGGAAGCATATTTATGGAGATCAGGCGGATAATACGAGCAAGCGTAAAAAGAATGCAGAGGAAGAAGAGGATGTAATCGAGCAAAGCGAGAGCTTTGAACTTGATGCAAATGAGCCTGTACATTGTCGTTCCGCCGCTGCAAAGGAAAAAGAGACTAAGCCTCCCAAATCGTACACTGAAGGAACGCTATTGAAGGCGATGGAAAGCGCAGGCAAGCAAATTGAGGACGATGAAGCGCGTGAAGCGATGAAGGATTGCGGCCTGGGCACACCAGCAACACGTGCTGCTACGATCGAACGGCTAAAGCAGGTTGGCTATATTACGATGCAAGGGAAAAAAATTACGATAACGAATAAAGGCAAGGCGGCCATTGAGTTAATACGTGGAGCAGGGATTGATCTGCTGACATCGCCCGAGATGACCGGGATATGGGAAAAACGGTTGAACGATATCGCAAGAGGGCAAGCTTCGGGTGAGCAGTTCATGGAAAATGTGAAGAAATTCGCTACGATGATTGTCGATAAGATTCGTGTACAGCCTGCTGTTGCGAAATTCAAGTTTGAGCAAGAGCCGAAAGGCAAGAAAGCGACGTCCGCGTCTGCGAAAAAAAGCAGAACAAGCAAAACAGAGGCGTCAGATGCTGCGAAAGCGACTGCTAGTTCAAGGAAGCGAAAAACTGCTGCCACGCCCGAAGTGACAGCTGAAAGAACGGCTTCAAGGTCTAATACGGTTTCGGCTAAAGAAGTCCAAGCTCCGGCTGAGCAAGCCGCATCGCCGGCTGTCCAGGTAGAGGTACAGGCTCAACCATCTCGACAACCATTAAAGAGTATTGCAGCATGTCCGAGACAAGGCTGCGGAGGCTCTATCATAATGGGGAAGAAGGGCTATGGCTGTTCTCACTTTAGGCAGGGCTGCGGTTTTGTGATATGGAGAGAGGCCTATGGGATCGAGCTTAATGCACAGCATATTCAAGCATTAGTTCAGCGAGGAACAACAGAGCAGCTCCAGCTTCAGCAAAACGGGCAGCCTATTCAAGCACAGCTTGTACTAGTGAATCGGGAGACTGGGCAAGTAGCGATAGAGGAATAACTTATAAAGCGTTATTACGAGCGTTATTCGTTATTGTAGATTTTAAGATTACATGCAAAAAGCGACTTGCAAGTGTCAGCGACCTGCAAGTGTCACTACAAGCAAAAAAGCTATCCACCAGTCAGCATGATTAACTCAAGCTGGTTAGTGGATAGCTTTTATTTAGCTGGAACGGGCAAGTATGGACGGGATTTCCTTCAAGGATTGCACGGATAAATAATGGCCTTGCGGCTCTACATCAACTTGAATAATGTTGTAGGTCCATTCATCAGGCACCTCAATGTGAATGGCATGAATACCTGCATGAAGCGCGGGCACAATATCGTTGCGGATCGAATTGCCAATCATCCATGTTCTTGGACGTTCAAAGGCCTCATTAGACAGCAATTCGTCTAACGCTGAAATATTTTTAATCTGTCGGACATAGATGCGATCATCGAAATAACGTGCTAGTCCCATATCTTCAATTTTGCGAAGCTGGATTTTGTGCTCACCGCCAGTGTACAGGTGAAGCTCGTGTCCTTGCTTTTGCAGCTGCTGCAGTGTATCCTCCATATCAGGATACGGCTCCGTTTCGTGAGCATATACATCAATTCCAATTTTCCATAGCATATCTTTTTCAATAGAGGACTGCGCGCGTCCTAGCAATTGAGAATAGTAGTGATAGGTTTCGAGAAAAGAATGAGGGAAATGCTCACTCTTAAAGCCTGTTTCGGCAATTAGCGCGCTATCAATATCATGCTGCTTATTTTTAACAGTGTCCATCGTGACTGAAGGATCACTGAACCAGATAACCATTTGCTCCGCAAAACGATCAATCGCACGAAAAAAATAACGGTTGCAGTAGATTAATGTATCATCAAGATCAAATAAAATTTGCTGCGACATGTTGTGGTTCTCCTTCTAACAATCTTGTATGACCCCAATCTACCTTATAATAGCTTGCGAGTCAATGGAAAGGTTATGCTACGCATAACGCTCCTTCGCCTGAAGCAGTCGATTTTTAATGAAGGAAATGCGATGCTTTACATAAAAGTCTTTACTATCACTGCGCAATTGAGAAGGACTGATCAGCTCACCTGTATCATTATTCTCAATAATAAGTCTTCCATCACTGAAAAAGGTAAAGGTCAGGTCTCGCTTTGGCGGAACCTTTTCTATAAATCGAAAATGCTGACAAGTTGGATTCATGCTGATCAAGCCTCCTTTAGAAGTTTAATAGAATAGAACATTTGTTCTGTTTTTATTATACCAAACATTCGTTCGTATGGAAAGAGGGTATTTTTTATCGTAAACTTAACGTATAGATGCGTTTTCATAGAAAGGATGACGATATGTTACGGGTACAAAATCTTTCGAAAACAATACCAGGTGGACCGAAGCTGCTCAAAAATATTACGTTTGATGCATATGAGGGCGATTTCATTGCAGTGAAAGGCGCAAGTGGCAGTGGAAAATCAACGTTGTTGAAATGCTTGGCCCTGCAGGAGAGCTGGACTTCAGGCAAATATATCTTTAATGGCAAAAATGTATTTGAGGGTGGCTTCCGCGCAAAGCTTCAGGTAAAGAAGGAAGTCGCGTACTTGGAAGAAAAGCCGTTTTTGTTCCCTGACAAATCGGCATTGAAAAACGTCATTATTGGCGCAGTAGGTCAGACTCCAGCTTGGAGACGCTGGACTGGCATGGTTCGCAATGATGATTATATGGGCGCAATGGACATGATCGAAAAAAGAGGCTTGCTGGACAAGGCAAAAATGAAGGCTAGACATCTATCAGGTGGCGAGCAGCAGCGTATTGCAGTTGCCAGAGCATTGGTGCATGGCGCAAAGGTAATTGTCGCGGACGAGCCCGTGGCAGGTCTTGATCCACATAATGCAGATATCGTGCTAAGCGAGCTGAAGCAGCTGTGCAAGGAGCAGGGAATTATCGTAATTGCTGTGTTGCACCAGGGAGATTGGGCTGAACGATTTGCAGATCGAATTTTAGGCTTGAACGGCGGGGAGCTTGTCCTTGATGTGTATGGCCGCCGCTTGACGGAACGCGAGAAAAATATGATATAGCATAAAAAAGAAGTGCGAGACTCTCGCACTTCTTTTTTATGCTTCGACAACGTAATCATTCTTGTTGACATGCTAATAGAGACATCAACATATAAATAGAGTATGGAGGTGTCAACATGATAGGTTTAGTATTGTTTATGCTGCTCGTATTCATCGCCGTGCTGTCGATGATCGCGATCACATTAAAGGTGCAGTCCAGTTTGCGCAAGCAAAATTATATTAGTGGTGTTCGTTATGGAAAGGTTGTGCAGCAGCTGCAGGACAAGCATGAGCTGCATCGCTTTGGCTTCGGGCAATATTTTAGAAGACAATATGGCGAGCTTTCCATATTTAGTATATCGATGAATGCAATCGGTGTGTTTCCGATAGCGCTGCTTTTGCTCGCACCGATGGTAATGCAGGGCGGTCTTGTTAACAGTCTTTTTGTATATAGTGGGGTTGGCTTGCTGTTTATCGTTATCGTTGCGCTTATCGGACAATATTTATCTACTCAACCGACTGCGGGAGGTTTGTATCATGCCGCCCTTCGAAGAGGAGGGACGTGGCTAGGCTCCTTTGTAGGTGGTCTTCAGCTAATGGGGCAGCTGTGCATGCTGCTGGGCTATAGCTATGGGGTTGTATATTTTCTGAGGCTGCTTCAGCTTCCGATGCTGTCATGGCTTGAGCATCCAGGTGCATTTACATTAGCTGTAGCTGGGGTTATCGTGCTGCAGGGCGTGATTGGCTTGCTAAAAAGCTCCTATTATCCCATTTTGCATAATGCTTCAATAGCGGTACAGGTTGTCGGTGTGATCGCGCTGCTTATAGTGTGCTATCAAGCGTTGCGAGGCGACAGCTACAGCGGCATGCATTTGTTTGCACTCGATACATCAGTAGCAAATTGGTTCTCAAACGCAAACCAGCTAACCCCGATGAATATCGGTTTAATGGTTGCATTGGCATGTCGTTTCTTTATTGGCGGAGATGCTAGCGCTCAGTCGGCAGAAGAAACAATTGAGCCAAAGGTAAGAATTGCGTGGTCTACTTTGCTATCAACGTGCTATTCATATATGGTCGGTTTAATTTTGCTGCTAGTACTGGCAATTGTATATATGAATCTGGGATTGCAAGCAACGAATGCATCAGGAACTG
Organism: Paenibacillus septentrionalis; assembly: GCF_042659865.1. Classification (NCBI taxonomy): domain Bacteria; kingdom Bacillati; phylum Bacillota; class Bacilli; order Caryophanales; family Paenibacillaceae; genus Paenibacillus; species Paenibacillus septentrionalis. The sequence goes on along the minus strand of NZ_JBHSTE010000002.1, from coordinate 168,610 downwards.
AATGGCTATCGTTGCTGGCTGCCAGCATTCCGGGGCTTGGTAACGTGCTTATCGTGCTCGCGCTGCTTAGCTGCTGGTTATCGAGCACAACGATGCTGCATGTAAGTGCACGAACCTTAATGGCGATGGCACGCGACGGAATTGTTCCGCTAAGCGATCAGCTGTCTAAAATCAGTTATCAAAAGCAGGAGCCGCGGCATGCACTTGTAGGTGTACAGTTCATCGCGCTTGGCCTGCTTTTAGCACTATTCCTCGTTGGTGCGCAGCACTATTTTATTACGGTTAGCCTGCTTGCATTTATATGCTATGCGTTGATCTATGTGCTCTTGCTATATGGTGTACCACTGGATCAGAAAACAGCGCTATGGAAGCTAGAGGAGTGGGATAGACCAATCCGCTTAGTCAGCGTGTTACTGCTGATTGGGCTGGCGAGCGCCGCAGGGGCAGCACTTGCTTATACTGAATTGCTTATTGTCTTCGTACCGCTTGTGCTTCTATGGCTGTATGCCGTCGTGAAAAGGGGATTTGCTACAAAGCTGCTGCAATATGATGCGGGAGGCAGTCGAGACTTATTTGAAATGGAAAGCCAAATGCCATTACATTAACATCGTGAGGAACGTTATTGAAAAACGATAGAGAGCGTAGTAAATGTGTAAATGGAAACAGACAAAGATCAGAAAAAAGGGCCTGGCACGGAACAGAATTGGTGGAAACATCACGATCATAACGGCGAGAAATAATGATGGATAAACAGGAAATAACCGTGCAATAAGGGAAATAGTAAAGCGTATATTTCCCGGGCAAGCGCAGGACTTTACAAATGTCGCCTTACTTTCGACGGTAGCGCGATTCTGTTTGAGGGGAGAAAGCTGTCGAATTGTAATAGAAAATCTAACTATTTTGCCAATTCCGTCTATTAGAAGCTATAATACTATTAGGTGGTGAACAAATGGAAAAAAAGTTGGAATCCATGCCTAAAATTATTTCCTTTCATGTCGGGAAAACGATCATGATTAAGCATGGCAAAAAAGAAGTGCCGTCAGCTATTTTCAAGCAGCCCTCTAATAACCGACACTGGATCAGCAAGCTAGGCGTGCAAGGTGATGAACAGGGAGATACCGTTCATCACGGTGGTGCGGACAAAGCCATCTGTGTCTATTTGCAGGAAAGCTATAAGGTATGGGAGGCATTAGGCCGACCTTTAACGGCGGGAGCATTTGGCGAAAACATGACGATTTCAGGGCTTACGGAGGAAACTGTCGCGATAGGAGATACGTTTAGAATCGGTACGATGGTCGTTCAAGTGAGTCAACCACGCCAGCCTTGCTTCAAGCTTGGCATTCGCAACGAATGGCCTGAGCTGGTGCAGCTTTCCAAGAACAATGGGTATACGGGTTATTACATGCGTGTACTTGAGGAAGGCGAAGCGAGTGTTGATATGGAGCTGGAGCTCATTGAGAAGGCGGAGCATTCCTTGTCGATTAAGGAAGCGAATCACATTATGTACGGAGCTAACAGCACACTTGAACAGTGGAAAAAGCTAGCTTCCATTCCTGAACTGGCAGATGCCTGGAAAAGCAGCATACATAAAAAGCTAACGTAGCCATACAGTGGGAAATGGGGGATCGGATGACAACTAGCCTATCTGCTGAGCTTATGCAGCTATTAGCGCAGTATCACTGGTGCGGACAACCTCGCATCATTCCGGGAATGAGCGGTATGAACAACACTACGATTACGCTGGAAGATGACTGCGAACGAGCGATCATTCGTATTTACAACAATCATGCGGATCTGAGTAAGCTGGAATTTGAGCACCGCATGCTGCTTGAACTGCAGCGCCAATCGTTATCGTTAGCGCTTCCGGTTCCACAAATGAATAGAATGAGCAGCACGATCTCGACTCTAGAAGATGGTAGGCTTGCTGCTCGTTTTTGCTATATCGAAGGTGAACGACCTTCAACTAGCAGCAAGGAGCAGATGACAAGCCTTGCAGCAGCAGCAGCCGAGCTAAGCGTAGCATTATCGAAGCTGACAGTTGCGGAGGTGCCTGCTTATTCACCGTACTATGAACTGGCGGACAATTATGCTCCGTTCAACGAAGAGGCTGTACTTCGCCTGCTCGCTCATGCCGAGCTGGCGCAGCTGGAGGATGAGCTGCTGCTTATTCAGCGCGAACGCAGCAAGCTGGAGCAGCTTCAGCCTGAGCTTATGGCTTTGCCACAGCAATGGATACATGGCGATATCAATTGCAGCAACTCGCTTGCTGTCGGTGATCGTGTTACTGCAATACTTGATTTTGAATTTGTTACGCGCGATATGCGGGTGATGGAACTAGCCGTATTACTCTCAGAGCTGATAAAACCACAGACGGAAGCGTTACAGGAGAAGCTTGAAGCGATGCAAGAAGCCTTTGTTGCAATCGTTCCGCTTCACATAAGCGAAATTGAACTTCTGCCTGAGCTGATTAAGCTGCGCAGTGTCGATGTAGCGATGCACTTTGTGCAGCGATTTGAGCAGGGCTTGGACCAGGGGAACGTACTGGCTTCAATCGTTGAACATGCAGCATTTGCTATTAATTATGTGAATAAGGCTATGGCCTAACCAATTAGAAGAAGGCGAGGGATGAAGGATGAGTCTGGCACAGCAATTAGGATATTCAGAGCAGGATCGACTGCTCATAATTAACGGTGATGATTTTGGATTGTCTCCCTCCTTTAACGAAGGAATCCAGCAGCTGCTCCAATCTGAAGCGATCAGCTCTGCGACAGTAATGATGCCTTGTGCTTATGCACGTGCCGCGGTCTCCTGGAGCGTTAACAACCCTCAGTATGATGTAGGTGTTCATTTTACGTTTACAAGCGAATGGAATGCTTACAAATGGGGGCCAGTTACACGCAACGCCGATGTATCGAGCCTTGTTACGAATGAAGGCTATTTTCATCATGATTGCTTGGGCTTTGAGCAGGCTGCAACGCCAAGTCAGGTTGCGCTCGAGCTTAACCATCAAATTGAGATGGCACTTCAGCTTGGTATGAAGCCAAGTCATGCGGACAGCCATATGGGCAGCCTGTACGGGTTAGCAACGGGCAAGCATTTTTTAGTGGAAGCGCTAGATGTATGTGCGCATTATGGCTTGCCGTTTCGTCTACCGCGTTACGTCAATGAAGCGCAGCAGGAAGTTGTGCCTGCTCAACTCGAACCACAATTGACAGCGCTTGCGCAGCTGGCGGATCAGAAGGGTGTTGTCATTGTCGATTACTTGATCGGGCTGCCGTTCGAAGCAAAAGCTGACGAGACGACACAGTCTTTTCTGCAGGAGCTGAAGAGCTATCTAAGCAAGCTTAAACCAGGAGTGTCAGAGCTGATTGTGCACCCCAGCAAGCCTTCTGAGGAGTTGAACTATTTCCATAGTCATGCAAGCAAGCGCATCGTCGAATGGGAAGCGTTGCAGCATCCGGAGTTCAAGCAGTATTTGCAGGAGCAAAATATTAAGCTTATTCATTGGAAAGACTTGCAGCAGCTGCAACGAAAACAAGCTGGACGCAGCTATCCGTTTGCGTAGTCGCTAATAGAATTGGAGGAGTTCTCATGGACCAAACCGCAATTCAGCAAATCTATGAAGCAGTTAAAAGCAATGTAGGAAAAGTAATCGTAGGCAAGGATGAGGTTATAGAACTACTCGTTATTGCATTAATTACCAATGGTCATGTGTTGCTTGAGGATGTTCCTGGAACAGGCAAAACGATGCTTGCGAAATCATTAGCCAGCTCCTTGTCTCTGCAATTCAAGCGCATTCAGTTCACGCCTGATCTGCTGCCGTCTGACTTGAGCGGCATTCACTACTATAATCAAAAAAGCGGCGAGTTTGAGTTTAGAGCAGGACCGGTATTCAGTAATATTTTGCTTGCCGATGAAATCAATCGTGCGACTCCGAGAACGCAATCGAGCCTGCTCGAATGTATGGAGGAAAAGCAAGTGAGTATCGACGGCATTACGATGCCGCTAGGTTCTCCATTTATGGTTATTGCGACGCAAAATCCAATTGAGCAGCAAGGAACTTTCCCTTTGCCGGAAGCGCAGCTTGACCGCTTTTTGTTCAAAATTAAAATGGGCTACCCTACAAGCGAAGAGGGTGTGGAGCTGCTAAAACGCTTCAAGGACGAAAACCCTCTGCAAAAGCTTCAGGCCGTTGTTACAAAGGAGCAGCTTGCACAAGCAGCCCGAAGCTACACCAGTGTAAAGCTGTCCGATGAGCTGCTTGGATATATTGTGGCGGTTGTCGAGGCTACAAGAACTAGAGAAGATGTGCAGATGGGCGTATCGCCTCGTGGCAGTCAAGCGCTTCTGCGTGCGGTGCAGGTGTATGCTGCGCTTAGAGGAAGAGATTATGTAACGCCAGATGATGTAAAAGCGATGGCTGCTCCTGTACTCGCGCATCGCTTGGCATTGCGCGGCATGCATCGCGGTACTGCGGCAACCGAGCATGTGATTCATCAGGTGCTGCAGCAGGTTACGGTACCTACTGAAGCAATGCCGCATGGAGTGTAGCGTGTATGGTGCTGTTTTGGTTTTTATTAACGACATTAATTATTGTGGCAATACAGCAGGTCTTATTTCGACGATTCAGCTTTAAAGGGTTGGAATACAGTCGCAAATTCGTATCGCGAACATGTTTTCAGGACGATGAAACGATGCTCGTTGAAACACTTAGCAATAAAAAACGGCTGCCTATTCCATGGATGTATGTGGAATCCTCATTAGAAGCATCGCTGCAGTTTAGCAACCAGGATAATTTTTCGGTTAGTGCGGGCAGCCATTATCAAAACCATCAAAGCTATTTCACGCTTTCGAGCTATCAACGCATTAAGCGTACCCATACGTTAATTCCGCGTCGGCGCGGCTTGTATCAGCTGCAGACGGTGACCTTAACAAGTGGAGATCTGCTAGGGTTAACGAGGCAAACCAAAAAGATTCCACTGAATTCCCAGTTAACCGTGTACCCAAAGCCGCTTGAACTTCCGCTGGACCATCTGCCATCTCATAGCTGGCAAGGCGATCAAATCGTAAAGCGCTTTATCCTTCCAGACCCATTTCTAACGGCGGGGACTAGACCGTATATGTATGGCGACTCGCTAAAGTCTGTAAACTGGAAAGCAACGGCCCGTACGGGCGGGCTTCAGGTGCATCAATATGAATTTACAGCCAGCCGAAAGCTTCTAATTATTGTAAATGTGGATGACCATGAGGGAATGTGGAAGGTGGTTAGCAATGTTGATCAGATTGAGTGGTGCATCAATGCTGCTGCCGGAATTTCAAAGCAAGCGATCGAGCAGGGAATGGAGTGTGGTTTTGCCGCTAACATGAGAAGCTTAGATCAAGCTTCAAGCACCTGGATTGCGCCTGCTCGTGGCGAAGGGCATTGGTATGTCATATTAGAACAAATGTCCAAACTGCTCCTGGATCGAACAGAAGCCTTGCATGAAATGCTTCTTCGCTATGCTGAAGAATGGTTAACGCATCATGATCTTCTGATCATTAGCTCCTATTGGAATGAAGCTGGAGAACAAGCAGCAGAGCAGCTTCGACAGCAGCAAAATGCCGTGCTCGTGCTTCGGGCGGACGAGCTGTATGAATATTCAGGTAATAAGGAGCAGGGCAAGGAGGCGGTAGGATGAGTGGTTCTTCACTAAAGCGATGGTTTATGCCATTATGGCAGGCAATCGTTGAATTAATCTTCTATGCGCCGATATGGCTAACGATTGGTATATACAGTCTGTCAGATTCGATGCTGCTTCTGTGGGTTGTATTGCTGATTGTCACGTATTGGCTACCGTATCAGCTGCTCTACAATAAATCAGAAGTCAGAAACGCCTATCGAATATCTGCCGTCCTCTTGCTTGGTGGAGCCCCGCTGCTCATACTGGCAGCGCTCACTTCCCAAGACCTGCCGCTTAATGCATGGATTGGCTGCTTGTTAGTTGGATTCACGTTTGTTACAAACAGCTTTCGTTCGTTGCAGCTAGGCTGGATCAATAGCTTTTCAAGTACGATTATGCTTATTTTTTTATTTCTTGCGGTTGTGCTGCAAGTCCTGAAGGTGACAGCTCTGCATGAGCTGGCGAGCTATAATACGCTTTTTTATAGCTTAGGCATTCTGGCAGTATTGCTATTTTTATATATTCATAATGAACGTATGGTGACGGATCAGCAGATGATTGACGCTTCGTCGGCGACGATCAAACGCTCAGTAATTATGAATCGAATTTATATTACGATCATTTCCTTGCTGGTCGTTGGCATTATGCTGTTTCGAGATTTGCAGCGTCTAGTGGAGCGATATGTAGGGGAATGGATAACAGCTTTGCTTGCTTGGCTGCTGCGAGAGCGTGCAGTTGAAGAGCCGCCGCCGCAAGAGCAGCCTTCAGGAGAAATGCCCCAGCTTGGAGACCTAGGACCACAAGGAGAACCATCTAAGTTTTGGGCTATTCTTGAGCTTATAGTGAAATGGCTGGCGATTGCAGCGCTTATCGCGCTGGCTGTTGTCGTTGTATACTATGCTGTACGCAAGCTTATGCCGCTAATGAAGCAGATGCTTGCTCATTTGCTTCGTTTAAAGGGGCTGCAAGGCAGTACTGCAACGGGCTATACAGATGAAATTGAAGAACTCGTGCCGGAAAAGCTTAAGGAGAAGAAGCAGAAGAAGGTCAAACCTGCTGCCAAGCTAAAGGGCTGGAAAGGACTGAGTGCTGCCGAGAAGGTCAGAGCTCTTTACCGCAGCGCAGTTGATCTAGGACGGCAAAAAGGAAAGCCGATTGCTCCTTATTATACGGCAAAGGAAACGATCGCACTGCTTAAGGAAGACGGGGAAAACGCCAACAATCAAGCCTATGAACGTCTGCTAGAACGTTACAATGATACCCGCTACGGGGACATTGAGCCTAATGAGCAAGAGATAGACCGGCTTAAGGAGCAACTAGAGCAGACTCAGAAAAAGGGGAGATCGTAGCACTCTTAACTCCTAGGTTTGAGCATCACATAACACTCTATTCTCTAGCAGTTGCTTGCTAACTTGTGATCAGCGATACTCGGTGATGACACCAAATGAATAGCTTCCGCTAACAATAAACCGAACGATAACGAAATGTGGCTCAACACAATTTCGTTATCGTTCGGTTTTCTTTATAAGCATCGAAAGTATGGTTTCATGTTCGGCCCATACTATAGTGAAAGTTGAATTTGTCGCGCGTCATTTTTACATTACGACTGAGCTTGACCCTCGCCTCGTGCAGATAGATAGGCTGCTATTTTATCGCCGTGGAACCGTCCAGACTCGATAAATATTTCATTAGCGTCTTCTTTACGGGATACAACAACACCCGCTAAAAAGATGCCAGGCACATTGCTTTCCATCGTATCCTGATTATAGGAAGGATGACCTTCAGGCTCAAAGGTAACGCCAGCGGCTGTTAAAAAATCATGATCAGGATGGAAGCCGGTCAACGCAAGCACAGAGTCATTAGCTAGCACTTGTCTGCCTTCAGGTGTTGACACTTCAATAGTGCGATTAAGAATCGCTTCAACCCGTGAAGAGAACAGCATGCGAATCGCCCCTTTTTCGACCTTGGCTTCGATAACTGGTCGAACCCACGGCTTGATGCTTCTAGAGTATTCGGCCCCGCGATAAACAATTGTAACTCGTGCGCCTACGCGCTCAAGCTCGAGCGCTGCATCGATTGAAGAGTTGCTGCCGCCGATTATCGCTACCTCCAGACCTGTATAAGGATGTGCTTCACGGAAAAAGTGGCTTACTTTCGGCAGATCCTCGCCTGGAATGCCAAGCATATTAGGATGATCGAAATAGCCTGTCGAGACAATGACGTACTTCGCTGCATATTGGAATGTTTCATCATATTGATTAATGGCATTAAGTAAAAAACCTTGCTCTGTCTTGTTAATGCTTGTGACGGTCATAAATGGCTGTACACGCACATTGTGGCGCTGTGCAGCTGTTCGGTAGTAGTTCAAAGCCTCTAACCGAGTAGGCTTGTCATTTGCCGTTGTAAATGGAATATCGCCAATCTCCAGTCGTTCAGCTGTACTGAAAAATGACATATACGTAGGATATTGTGATATAGAATGCACGATATTGCGCTTTTCGATCACGAGCGGTTTTATCCCGATTCGCTGAAGCGATATTGCAGCCGCCAATCCGCATGGACCTGCTCCGATGATGATGGTATGTTCCTCTATCATAGTTGGTTCCTCCTAAAGCTCCTGTTCTGTTCTCTCTAATGTGTCTTTTATCTTGTAAATCCTGTTTCCTGAGACATCCCTATACACTAGCAGTCTCATCGTTTATTGTACGCCTGTATGCTGTGAAAATCGATCCTGCTGCATCAAGCATCTTGCAGATGCAGACTAGTTTTCCTGTGTACGATCAATGGCTTCCGCCATTGTTTTATCCGTAAGATGGGCATAGATTTGCGTTGTATCCGGCGAGGCATGGCCAAGCTGCTCCTGTGTCTTGTAGATATCATTACGCAAATAATAGTCGGTTGCAAATGAATGTCTAAGCTTATGTACAGACAGGTAGGGCTTTCCGAAATGAGTCGCATATTTGATTACCATCGCTTGAATGGCTCGTTTCGTCATGCGTGAGCCTTCGTTTTTGCCGTTGGCAATTGCTAAAAACATCGCTTTCTCTTTTTTAGGAGCGCGGTAGCTTGTATCCCTCAGCTCCAAGTATTGCTTCAGATCGTCAACCGCAGCCTGCCTGAAATAAACCGGTGTTTTGAACGTTTCATCGTTTTTACCTTTACGGAATACATAGCACAGCTTTTTTTTGAGATCGATATCGTCAACATTCAAGTTTACAAGCTCTGAGACACGCAGACCTGAGTGAAGAATCAAGCTGATAATGCAGCTGTCTCGCACAACGTTCAACTGATAGGAGTACATGGCTTGCTTATTGCGCGCCATATCCTTGCCGTAGTCGACTCGCACATAGTGTAGAAATTCATCAATTTCATGCTCTTGCAGCAGCTTGCCTTCCAGCTTAGCCGCTGTATCCTTGGGCTTATGCGTTCGCTTAATTGCGACCTTTGCCATAACATTGCGTTTGAGCAACGGATAAAAGTGCTCATCCTCGGCAATTTGACTCAAGTAATGGAAAAGTGAGCGAAGCGAGGACAGCTTGCGAGTAATTGTCGTTCGACTGTTCCGCTCTTCCTTGAATGTGGAAAGATATAAGCGATATCCATCAATTGCTTCCATGCGCAGCTGCTCAAGCTCCGTGAGTGATACATCCTTTACCGAGGTTGCTTGAGACAGGCCTTCAGCCATAAGCCAGTGAAAAAAGGTTTCGTAGTCTCTTATATATTCTAACAAGGTGGAGGGAGACAAATCAGGCAGTTTATACTGGATGAATTGCTCCACATACCACGGCATGCTTGGCATTCTGCGTTCGAGCTCTTGACGATCTTTGACTTTAATAATATTCATCGTACCAGCTCCCTCTATAAATGAAAAACATCGTATAGTCAATATTGTACCAACTGTCGGGTTGGGGTACAATAATTGAGACTTAAGAAACCATGATCATTCATAGCGCATGACGACATAGCAGGTGACATTGGATTCAATAGAAAAGGGGGTAAGAACATGAAAGTAGAAATTTGGTCGGATTTTGCCTGTCCTTTCTGTTACATAGGAAAAACGTATTATGAGCAAGCATTGGCTCAGTTTCCCAATCGGGAGCAGATCGTGACGCAATATAAAAGCTTTGAGCTGGACCCTAATGAAACTCCGCAGCGCTCAACCATTGAGGCGTTAGCCGAGAAATACGGAAATAGTGTGGCACAAACAAAGGAAATGACTAAGGGCGTAGCAAGTCGTGCAGCGGAGGCAGGATTAACCTTTCACTTTGACAATATGATGACGATTCATTCATTGGATGCGCATCGCATTATGCACTATGCAGAGTCGCAAGGGAAGGCGAAAGAGCTTGCTGGAGCGTTATTCTACGCTTATTTTACAGACAATAAAAATCTGTCTGATCATCAAGTGCTTACTGAGCTTGCGGAATCCGTAGGACTTCAGGTTGCTGACGTGCTTAGCGATCCTGAGAAATTTAAATCACAGGTAAGAGCGGATGAATTCGAAGCGCAGCAGCTAGGTGTGCGCGGAGTTCCGTTTTTTGTTGTTGATCGCAAGTACGCGATTAGCGGTGCGCAGCCAGTATCTGTATTTCTTGACACCTTGAACAAAGCATGGTCGGAGCGTGCTGGCGGCTTAACTCAAGTTGTTTCTTCAGATGACAGTGACAGCTGTGGCCCTGATGGCTGTAAAGTATAAAGGAGCGTGACCTGACATGTTACTATTTGTAGGCTCTTACGCGGAAGAAAACGAAAATGGAGTAGAGCTTTTTGAGTTCGATGAGGCGACCGGACAGCTAAAACAGCTTGCTGCATACAGTGGCTTGAAAAACCCGACTTTCCTCAATGTGAATGCAGAGAACAACAGTGTCTATGCTATCTGTGAGCTTGTGAATGAGGATGGTAGCAAATCTGGCGCGCTGGCCCATTTGCTTTATGACGAGCAGGGCTTTGAGCTAGTAAAGCTGCAGCCTTCAGTTGCTGGAACTACCTGCCATATTCAGCGCGATAAGCATAATAAGGCGTTGTTCGTTACAAGCTATCATGGTGGAATGACTGGTCTTATCAAGCTGAATCCTGATGGCACGTTAGGCGACTTAGCAGATGTTGTACAGCACACTGGCAGCAGCGTGGATCCGGAGCGTCAAGATCGACCGCATCCTCATTCCAGCTTTTTCAGCCCGGATGGACGTTATCTGTATGTACAGGATCTGGGTCTTGATCTACTTGTTGCTTATACATTTGATGCTGAACAATTTAAATTAATTAAAACAGGTGAAACGAAGCTGCCTGGCGGTTCTGGCCCGCGTCATCTAGCTTTTCACCCATCTAAGCCGTTAGCCTATGTGATTAATGAGCTGAATTCAACGGTGAGTGTATTCGGTTATGACGCGACTACAGGAGCTTTGAATGAGCTTCAGCATATTTCTACACTGCCAGATGGTTTTTCTGGCGAAAACGGTACAGCTGAAATTCAAGTTTCGGCTGATGGACGCTATGTATATGGCTCTAATCGAGGGCATGACAGCATCGTTGTGTACGCTGTTGATGAGCAAGGGAAATTAACGCTCGTGCAGCATATTTCCTCAGGCGGCGGACATCCTCGTCATTTTACACTAACACCATCAGGACAATACCTGCTTGTAGCCAATCGCGACAACAATAACATCGTCGTATTGAAGCGAGATGCTGAAACAGGCCAGCTGTCAACAACGGGGCAAGAGGCTTTCTCTACAAAGCCTGTGTGCCTAATTCCAATTCAATAAATGGGATCAAGAGTGAAATAACTTGTAAGTGAAGGGAAACATTTAGCGTGACGACTACTAACACAACAACAGATTTGAAACCAACTAAAATTCTTAAATGTAAAAATGCTGAATGTAAGGCTTGGGTTCGTGAGGAATTTGCACATTCTGATCAAACCTGTCCGATTTGCAAAGGACCCATGCTTCGAAGCATGCGTCATCTGCCCGCGGTACAAAATAAAGTTCCTCGTCAGCCACGCAAGCCTAAAAATGAGTTTGATGTATAAAGACATATAAGGTATAACAAAAAAGCAGCAGTGCCAAGCACAGCTGCTTTTTGTTATGGAATGCTTATTTACGAGATTAATTTAAGCCCGATCACCGAGGCGATGATAAGAGCGATGCAGAACAGTCGTGCAGCATTTTTCGGTTCTTTGTAAAAAAGGATGCCGATCATCGCACTCCCGGCAGCGCCAATTCCTGTCCAAATTGCGTAGGCTGTTCCCATTGGGAGCTCCTCGAGCGATAAGGTAAGAAACACGAAGCTAAGCCCAAACCCAATGACCATAATGCTGATGTTTTTAACAGAAATGCGCTCATTCAGCTTATTGATGCCGATGACGCCAATCATTTCAAATAAACCTGCTGCGATAACAAGAAACCAGCTCATTTGTTGCCCCCCTTGCTCGACGAGGTGTCAGATATGTTCGTTTCAGTAGCATTCTGATCAGCTGGAGGATGCTCCACTAATTTAAGCCCGACTACACCAGCAAGCAGCGTAGTCAGCAAAATGATTTTGCCAGCATGAACGGGCTCGTTAAACACAACCATCTCAACGATTACAGTACCTGCTGCGCCAAGCCCTACGAAAACAGCGTAAGCAGTACTTGTAGGCAGCTTATAGGTTGTTAAAATAAATAAATAAAAGCTTAAAATAATCGCAATAACAGTCCCAGTCCATTGCAGCGGCGTAGAGGAGTATTTAAGGCCTGACACCCAGACCACCTCAAACAAACCCGCAATGACAACGAGAACCCAATATTTGTTTTGGTGCATCATCATCCTGCCTTTCAATCTTTAACGTGTGAAGAGATTGCTCCGTTCAATAAGAAACGCATAAAAAGGATTATATCTTACGTGACATTTGCAGGCAATAGCGGTAGATATATTAAAAGGGCGTACCGAGTGACTGTCAGCAGAAGAGATGCGACAATTTACCGAAGTGTGATATGATGAGAGGGACTATATCACGTGAAGAGGCGTAATGCAAATGAGAAGATTCAAAAAATTTTATATTGAAACGACAAGCATCTGTAATTTATCCTGTTATTTTTGTCCGCCTACCGAGCGGGCTAAAGGATTTTTATCAATCGAGCAATTTACTCATACATTGGATGAAATCAAACCCTACACCGATTATATTTACTTTCATGTAAAAGGAGAGCCGCTGCTGCATCCTAAAATAGATCAGCTGCTCGACATAGCCGAAGAAAAGGGCTTTAAGGTCAATATTACGACAAATGGAACGTTGATTCGGAAAAATAGAAGCAAGCTGCTTGGCAAGCCTGCCTTGCGGCAAATGAACTTTTCACTGCATAGCTTTGACGGTGATCCTGGCAGTCGTGATTTAAAGCAGTATTTGGCTGATATATTAGAGTTTGTAAATGAGGCAAGAGCGACAACGGATATGATTTCGTCGTTTCGCTTATGGAATCTGTCAGAAAACAACGAGGAAAACGTAAAAACAAAGCGCAATCGCGAGCTGCTCGCTATGATTGAGGAAGCCTTTGACCTTGATTATGAAATTCAAGAGCGCTACAAGCCAGGAACAGGCTCGGGCATGAAAATCGCCGATCGCGTATATTTGAATCAGGATCCTCAATTCCGCTGGCCAGCACTGGATGAGGAAGAGGATGATGGGGTAGGCTTCTGTCATGCGCTTCGCAATCAAGCAGGGGTGCTTATTGATGGTACGGTCATTCCATGCTGCCTAGACGGCGAAGGAATATTAAAGCTTGGCAATGTGAATGAGCAGAGCTTCACGGACATTATTGCAGGGGAACGCGCAACCGCTATTTATGACGGATTCTCGCGCAGACAAGCGGTAGAAGAGCTGTGCCGCAAGTGCGGATATCGCCAACGCTTCGGCAAGTCGTCGAAGAAGGAAGCACTTGCACTGTAACGACTTCGCTAGCGAGCAACGGTGCACGATATTGAAAGAAAAACGGTTAGATCCACGATTGTTATGTTCGGCAGCTCAGAGGAGCGTACGACTTTAACAACGGTATCTAACCGTTTTTAGGTTGCAGTGTTGCTTGGAAATAAAAGGGGAAAGCATGAATGCAATGCGCTGCACAAAAAAATGATTAATGGCATTAATTATTATTGTGATAAACTATACTGCATTACTCTGCACTACATATTAAGTCAGTCAATTTCTGTTCATACAACATTATTAACGCCCCGTCCCTTTGCGGTCCTGCATGTAATAGCTTGGAGACTGGCCATAGGTCCGCTTGAACAAGCGCTGAAAGTAGGAAACGTCGGCATAGCCCAAATATTCGGCTATTTCAGTGATGGACAATAGCGACTCGGCAAGCATGTACATTGCGGTTTTCATACGAGCTGCATGAACATATTCACTGATCGTTTGACCGGTTCCTTTTTTGAATAACGAAGCAGCATAGCTTGGGCTGCGTCTAATGTAATCTGCCAAAATTTCTTTCGTAATCCGCTCGCGATAATGCGCCTGAATATATTGCTTCATCCGCTCAATATGAATGAGCGAAGCAGGGGCAAGCTCGCCACGATCCAGTTCGCGTTGCCAGAGTACAAGCGTCTCCATTAGAAAAGATCCGATACGAAGCAGACAGTAAGGCTGCTCCTCCTGCATTTCCTTCCAGAGCGGGCGCAAACGCTCAATACTACGCTCATATAATCCTGTTGCGGCATGGAGCCAATTATTTTTGGCGAGCATGGGCAGCATAACAAGTAAAGCATCTGATGCGGCAAAGGAAAAGCTGAATTTTTGATGCAATCCCGTCAAGGGGGAGCGTTCTTCGTATGAACAGTTAGCTGGAGCAAGAACAAATTCTCCTTTATGAGCAGTTAATGCAGCATCTGCAGTATGAAATTCGCAGCTGCCGTACGTTAAGATGTAAAAGTGAAACTGACTGTCCTGATGCTGGACCTGCTTGCTCCATTTCGAGCCTTCAGTATGAAATAGCTGTAATTGATGAATCATTTCGACACCTCGGTACACTATAGTACACCCATTATACTATATTTCATGTACGAGACGTGAAAAAAGGTCTAAAATGAAGACATTGATGAAGATGTAAAGAAGATTTCGAGTCAGAAGGAGAACAAAAATGAGCCACACTAAAATTGTATGTACAATGGGTCCATCAAGTAATTCTATCTCTATCCTTAAAGAAATGATGCTAGCAGGGATGAATGTTGCACGTCTAAATATGGCACATGGCGAGCTTGCTGATCACAGCGCTCGTATTCAGCTTGTGCGTGAAGCAGCAGAAGAGGCTGGTAAAATTGTTGCAACAATGATGGATATTAAAGGTCCGGAAATTCGCATCGGTACACTAGAGGAAGCAAGCTATGAGCTAAAAACAGGCGATACATTCACGCTAACGACAGATCCGATTACTGGAAATGGCGAGCGTGTAAGTGTTAACTACCCTGATATGACAAGCGTCATTAATCCAGGTGATGTTATTCTTATTGATGATGGTCTTATTGAACTGCATGTAACAGAAGTGCAAGGCTCTGATATGCATTGCGAGGTTATGAACGGCGGCGCATTGAAACCGCGCAAAGGCGTGAATCTTCCTGGTATCAGCACGACGTTGCCAGGTGTGACAGAACGTGATGTTATGCATATTAACTTCGGGATACAAGAAGGAATTGATATGATCGCGATGTCCTTTGTTCGTAAAGCAGAGGATGTACTCGAGGTTCGTCAAATTCTTGAAGATCAAGGTGCTTCTCATATTCAGATTATTTCCAAAATCGAAAATCAGGAAGGCGTCGACAATCTTGATGCGATTATCGAAGCGTCCGATGGCATTATGGTTGCTCGTGGTGATCTTGGCGTAGAAATCCCTGCTGAAGACGTTCCAATGATTCAAAAGGTTATGATCGAAAAATGCAACAAGGCTGGCAAGCCAGTTATCGTTGCAACACAAATGCTTGATTCAATGCAGGTAAATCCTCGTCCGACTCGCGCAGAAGTAAGCGACGTAGCTAACGCAGTGTTGCAAGGCGCAGATGCGATTATGCTTTCCGGCGAATCTGCTGCTGGTAAATACCCGCTTGAGTCCGTAAAAATGATGGCCATGATCGCAGATCGCACTGAATCTACGATTGATTATAATGAAGCATACAAAAAGAATATGAATACAGAATCTACTTCCGTTACAGAAGTGATTTCTCAAGCAGTTGTGAACAGCTCACTGCAAATTGGCGCTAAAGCTATTCTAACACCTACAGAGAGCGGATTTACGGCACGCATGGTGTCCAAATACCGCCCGAAAGCTCCAATCATTGCCATTACGCCGAATGAGAAAACATTGCGTCGTCTGTCGCTAGTACGTGGTGTATTCCCGGTAAAAGGTGAGTACGTTTCATCTACAGACGAAATGTTCAACTCTGCAATTCGCAACAGCGTTCGTACGAATCATGTGGAGTCTGGTGACTTTGTAATCATTTCTGCTGGTATTCCTAGCGGCCGCGCAGGTGCTACGAACCTAATCAAAATTCACCAAGTTGAATAGAGCATGATGAATGAGCCTGTTAGGTTAGCCTAGCAGGCTTTTTTATGTGAGAGGTCACATAATGAAAAAGCTGCAGCTTAATAGAGTGGGTTCAACGACCATACTCACAATAGCTGCAGCCTGATTCAGCGATTAACTACGCCTTTTGTAATGGCAATTCAGGGTTAGGATACTGAAATTCATTGCGAAAGCATTGCGACGATTCGTCATAGGTCGATTGTGATAGTTGAGTAGAGATTTCGAATATCGGTAACGATGGCTCGATATGTAGTGTCGAACCAACGAAGGAGCAATTGACAAATTCAAAGTCCATACAAGTTATTAAAATGACGCAGTTCGTAAACATGCAGTCTTTGAAAGCAAAGCCATCAAAGCAAATGGTTTCATTTTCAAAATGTTCATTCATGATTGCACATAGTTCCATCAGATAGTCACCTCAAAAAAATATTTCGGAATATGCTAATCGTAACAAATAAAAAATCATTTGTTTGTCAGTTTATGTATGGCGGATTGCATATACTTATCGACAAAACTCGTGAAAGATTGGTAGATCGGTATCATTTTTATGCAATAACGGTTGAGGTGAAGGGTTATTTGCGATTATAATATAGCGAGATATGAACAAAGAATAGGGTGCTTACATGAGTATATTGAATGTTGAACGTCTTAGCCATGGCTTTGGCGATCGCGCAATTTTTAATGATGTATCGTTTCGCTTGCTTAGGGGCGAGCATATTGGATTGATCGGAGCGAATGGCGAAGGGAAATCCACCTTTATGAACATTATTACAGGCAAGCTGCAGCCAGACGATGGAAAAGTCGAATGGTCTCGCCGCGTTCGTGTTGGCTATCTCGATCAACATGCGGCGTTGCAAAAAGGAATGACAATTCGTGATGTGCTGAAGGGTGCGTTTCAATATCTGTTCGATATGGAGCAGGAAATGAACGATATGTACCTGAAAATGGGTGAGGTTTCCCCGGAGGAGCTGGAAAAGCTGCTGGAGGAAGTTGGCACCATCCAGGATACGCTGACGAATCAGGATTTCTACCTGATCGATGCGAAAATCGATGAAACAGCACGTGGTTTGGGCTTGACCGATATTGGTCTGGATAAGGATGTTAATGATCTAAGCGGTGGTCAGCGGACCAAGGTATTGCTGGCTAAGCTGCTGCTAGAGAAGCCTGATATTTTGCTGCTGGATGAGCCTACGAACTATTTGGATGAGCAGCATATTGAATGGTTGAAGCGTTATTTGCAAGAATATGAGAATGCGTTTATTTTGATCTCTCACGATATTCCGTTTTTGAACAGTGTCATTAACCTGATCTATCATATGGAAAATCAAAAGCTGGAACGCTATGTTGGCGATTATGATCATTTCATGCAAGTATATGAAATGAAAAAGCAGCAGCTTGAATCAGCTTATAAGCGTCAGCAGCAGGAAATTGCTGATTTGAAAGATTTTGTTGCGCGCAATAAAGCGAGTGTAGCGACACGCAACATGGCGATGTCCCGTCAGAAGAAGCTCGATAAGATGGATGTAATAGAGCTGGCGAAGGAAAAACCAAAGCCGCAGTTTAACTTTAAGGAAGGCCGAACAGCAGGACGTCTTATATTTGAAACGAATCAGCTTGTTATCGGTTATGGCGAGCCATTGTCTCGTCCGCTGGACCTTCGCATGGAGCGCGGACAAAAAATTGCGCTTGTCGGTGCAAACGGGATCGGTAAATCAACGTTGCTGAAATCTTTGCTTGGCCTTATTCCTGCTGTGAGTGGAGAAGTAGAACGCGGTGAGAATTTGCAAATTGGTTACTTCGAGCAGGAAGCGAAAGAGGACAACTACAATACATGTATCGAGGAAATATGGAAGGAATTCCCTTCCTTTACGCAATTCGAGGTTCGTGCAGCGCTTGCCAAATGCGGTCTAACGACCAAGCATATTGAAAGCAAAATCCAAGTGTTAAGCGGTGGCGAAAAGGCTAAGGTTCGTCTATGTAAAATTATTAATCATGAGTCCAATGTACTCGTACTCGATGAGCCGACCAACCATCTTGATGTAGATGCAAAGGATGAACTGAAGCGTGCGCTAAAAGCGTATAAAGGCTCTATTTTGCTTATTTCGCATGAACCTGAGTTTTATCGCGACGTAGTAACAGAGGTATGGAATTGTGAATCATGGACAACGAAGGTGTTCTAATTTACTTCTAGGAAGAGACGAACGATGTGTTCGTCTCTTTTTTTGTACATTATAACCAGATTGTTTTTGAGTTTCTAATATTTACTTGGCAAATGATCAGAAATTTATAAATTTGTTCAGTTTTTGTTCAGAGGTAGATGATATAATTATCGCATCGAGTTTATGAAATAGATTTATTGAGGGCAGCCTTATACGCGTATGAGAAGTTATTGCCTTGTATTAGATTTATTTGGTAGTCATGAGCGCAATATGCTTTTAAGAGTGAAAGGAGCTCGAACAATTATTATGAAGTGGTTTACTTGCATTCTACTAGTAGTATTTGCAAGCGTGCTAGCCTCGTGCGACCATACTAATAACAATCATGTCAATAACGTACCTATACCTAGCCCTTCTATTCAATCCCAAACCACTGAACACAACGAAGAACGAGAGCACCTCTTGCATCGTTTTATAATTGCACAATTAACCGGAGACAATGGGATTTATACCAATTACCAGGATACCGAGCAACAGGAGTTAGTAGCCACAGGGCATGAAATACTAAGTGAATCAATGGGATTGGCTATGCGTTACTATACGCGAACGGGTCAAGAGTCGCAATTCGAACAAGCCTGGAAGCTGACTGAACGCCAATTCAATATGGAAAGTGGATTCAGTTACCGTTTTAGTCCAAAGCACAATAAGCTTTATACGGTTAACGCGGCAGTCGATGATCTGAGAATAATTAGAGCGTTGTATGAGGCAGCTGATCGATTTGAGCAGAATAACTATCGAGAACAAGCAGAGCGACTTGGAAAGCGGTTTTTAAACTATAATTCGAAAGAAGATCGCCTATTTGATTTTTATGACGATTATTATAAGATGACCAACTCATTTATTACGCTTTGCTATATTGATCTTCGAACGCTGCAGCTTATAGCAGATGAAACTGCATTAATAGAAAATATGCTTCAGCTTGTTCAGAATGGCTATTTGTCAGATGAATTTCCATTTTATGAAACGAGATATTTATATGAAGAAGCAGCCTATCAATCGGAGGACATTAACACGGTGGAGTCGTTGCTAACGATTTTATCATTGGTTGAGGTTGGAAAACAGCAAGCGAGAAGTATTGATTATATTAAAACTCAGGTGGAGCAGGGAACGCTTTATGGTAGATACTCTCGAGATGGAAAGCCGCTTACCGACATCCAGTCAACGGCGATCTATGCGATTACTGCAATCATTGGTTCCGAGCTTCGTGATGAAAAACTGTATAGGGACAGTATCGAGAGAATGGAGCAATTTCAAGTACTTGAGCAGGATAGCGAACTGTACGGAGCATATGGAGATATCGCATCACGTCAAGCCTATTCTTTTGATAACCTCCATGCACTGCTTGCCTATTCATATTAAATTAAAGAAAGTGAACATGATCTATGAGTGTAAGAGAGGATTTGCTGAAAGTCGAACAGCAACGTTTTTATACAACACCAGCCTTCGTAGCAGCAATTGGCGTGCTGCTAATTACAACTTTTGCATTATTTATCCCGCCATTCATTGGCATGGCTGATAACGGAGATTATTTTCGGATCTTGTATAGTAATGGTTTATATTTTCATGATCCACACTATGATAGTCAGTACTTAGGGTATTTTGTGAAGCAATATGGTATATTGCAATATTTTAATGAGAACGGAGCAACGCTATTTTCGTCGCAGTCGATTTTTATTAAAATGGCGCTTCAGCTCAACGAGTGGTTTTTTAGTACCGAGGTATTCGATATTCGTTTCCAGGGAGCACTTTATACCGTATTGTATGTTATTGGAATCTATCTACTGACGGAGTCATTAACATGGCAGCTTGATCGAAAGAGAGGCTATATCATAAGCCTTGTAACGATATTCCTGTTTGCAGACACGGCTTATACGGCTTATTTCAACTCCTTTTACAGTGAAAGTGTTGTCCTCATTTCGTTAATTTACATGGTTGCCTCACTTCTATTGATCTATCGGAATCGCTACAATGACTACGTCATGATGATTTTGTTTACTATTTCAAGCTTGCTGCTAACAACTAGCAAACAGCAGAATTCTCCTGTTGGCATTATTATTGCTGTAATGGGCTTGCTGCTCTTGTTCATTAAGCCAAGCAAATTATTTCGCGCCGTGACAACGATAACTTTGGCCGCTGTATTATTTGCAGGTGTAGGTTCCTATATTCTAATCAGTGATGAGTTCAAAAACATTAACAAGTACCATGCGATGAATCGAGGTATTCTATTGAATTCTCCTGATCCAGAAGCGGCACTTGAAGCGTTTGACATTGATCGACAGTATGCGGTGCTAAGCGGAGATATCTATTATTTGCCGTATACGACTGTTGATGTAAATTCAAACCTGCTGGTTGAAAACTTTTATAATCGGTACAGCTTCTTTTCAGTTTTGCTGTATTACATCTCGCATCCGGATCAGGCGATTAGCATGCTGAATAAGGCCGCACAGAACGGATTCGCGATTCGTCCTGAAGCAATGGGCAATTTCGAGCAGGCTGTAGGCAAGCCTTTTGGTGAGCAGACGTCATTTTTTTCTCTTTACAGCAAGGTGAAACAATCCATATCTCCGAAAACATTCGGTTTTATTGTCATATGGATTGTGATTATGATTGGTTTGTTCGTTCCTTCCTTTATTACAGCCTTCAAGGCTAGAGATAAAAGGGGAATGCTGCCGCTGCCGCTGATTGTGACGTTAATATTAATTGGTCTATCTGCTATATTGGTTTCGATTGTTGGCGCTGGGGATGCCGATTTGGCAAAACACCAATTTTTATTCACGGCTAGCTTTGACGTTGTAACCTATGCAGCAGTATGCAGCTTGATCGCGCGGCGACTATGGTCATGAAGGAAGGGGGAGTAACACGATGAAGCGTTATATACTGACTCTCCTGTTGATAGCCATTATATTTCCTGTAACTGCCTCAGCTGGTACGGCTCATGCTGAACAGCAAAAGCAAGTATTGCTTGTGTATGACAGTCTGTCACTTGGAGCGTCTGCGGAAGGGAATGTAGATGCATTAAAACGACTGCTTGGCGTATTTAATGTGGATGTAACTACTATTAACATCGAGCACTATGAACAAAACTTGGTTAACAGCTATTCACATGTGATCATATTGCGAAACAAGCAGAAGGATGAGCAGGCTTTTGATGATGACGCGCTGATGCATGATATGGAGCGTTACACTGGAAAGTACTTGCATATTGGGGCTAAGCCGGCTTCCAGCATGGTTCGTGCCTTGGCGCTCAAGATTAAGACAGAACAATCCCCAGCAGTGCGCCTGACAATGAATGGCTTCTCAAATGAGCTTCGCTTAAGCGATGAGCTTACGATGATTGTTGATGCGGCACATGATGCGAAGCAATATGGCAGCATTCAAGAAATGATGAGTAGTAGTACATCTCCTTACGCCTTGATCAAAGGCAATTATGCGTATTTGTCGTTTTACTTGAAAGGCGATTTAAGCGAATGGGCAGCAGGGTATGTGCTAAAGGATTGGCTGAACGTAGATCAGGCAGGCGGCATGTATGTGCTGCTAACGGAGGTATATCCTTTTTCCGACCTGGAGCTTCTTCGCGAGATCAGCGACCATTTGTACCAGGCAGGGATCCCGTTTCTTGTAAGCGCAAATCCAATATTTAGTAATTTCGATTATCCTGCGGCTAAGCGTTATGCAGAAACACTGGGCTACATGCAGGCACGCAATGGCTCGATCTTGATTGACGCACCGACCGTATCCTCTCAAACGATTAGTGCGGACTTATCAGTTCTTAGCAGCAATATTGTGTCTTACATCAATTTTCTAGTTGAACATTCCGTTGTGCCGCTCGGTGCTACCGCTGAACTGTATTGGTTTGAGGACGAGTATTATTTATCTGAAGGGTTAAGGTTCTATGATTCGGTCATTATGCTCCCGAATGTGAAAATGATGAGTAATCAACCGACTAATCGTTTGCAGGTGTTCCCATCAAGCATGTATAGTCTGGAGCTCGAGCAGTGGAAGAAGCATGCCGACAAATCACTTGTTATCGAAGACATGCCTTTCAATATTGCACTGACAATTGATATGCTGAAATCCGCTGATGAAGCTAAGCAAAAATTGGAATGGCTGTCTGAGGCATGGGTGTTATTCCGCGATTATAAGCTGGAATCCCATTCTGTTACTACCGAGCAAGCTGAAGTCGTCTCGGAAAAGGGGACATTGCGACTAAACGGTAACGATTTGCAGCTGAAGGAATTGTACATCGAGATTAGCTCAGAGCACGTATATATTGAACAAAAGGAAGCAAGCTTCGAAAAGCTGTTCACGGTACAAAACCGGATATTTATTGTACTTATAACAATTGTTCTGATTGTATTTGCTGTGTTGTTATGGATCGGATATCGCTTGTATAGAAAAAAATACGTGGAAT
Source organism: Paenibacillus septentrionalis (assembly GCF_042659865.1). Lineage (NCBI taxonomy): Bacteria > Bacillati > Bacillota > Bacilli > Caryophanales > Paenibacillaceae > Paenibacillus > Paenibacillus septentrionalis. The sequence goes on along the minus strand of NZ_JBHSTE010000002.1, from coordinate 145,774 downwards.
AGGAGTTTGGGAATGACTACTGCTGATATCGTCATGCTGTTTTCAGTTTTTAGCATTTGGTCGTTATTGCTGGTTAATGTGGTATTAATTATTGCAGGCTATCTTTACTACATTAAAAATGAAAAAACTGAGATTCCACCGTTAACAGAGTATCCTTTCGTGTCGATTATGGTTCCAGCCCATAATGAGGGCAAAGTGATTATACAAACTGTACGTTCCTTGCTGGCGCTTGATTACCCCAAGGATCGCTACGAGATCATTGTCATTAACGATAATTCCTCAGACAATAGCAAGCAGCTGCTGGAAAAGCTGCAGCAGCAGTTTAGCGATAGACAGTTGATCTGTATACATACAGATGCGACGACAGGCGGAAAAGGCAAATCGAATGCATTAAATATCGGATTTGAAAGAAGTAAGGGGGAGATCATCGCGATTTATGATGCAGACAACACCCCTGAAAAAAATGCGCTGCGATATTTGGTAGCAGAGATGATGCATGATTCATCATTAGGAGCCGTTATAGGCAAATTCCGCACGCGCAACCGTGATGCGAATCTATTAACGAGATTCATTAACATTGAAACCTTGTCTTTTCAATGGATGGCTCAGGCAGGACGATGGAACTTGTTCAAGCTGTGCACCATCCCAGGAACCAATTTTATTTTGCGTCGCACCATTATTGAAGCGATTGGAGGCTGGGATGTCAATGCGATAGCGGAGGACACCGAAATTAGCTTCCAAATCTACCGATTAGGTTATCGAATCAAGTTCCAACCGAAATCAGTAACCTGGGAGCAGGAGCCGCAGACGTTGAAGGTATGGTTCAAGCAACGGACAAGATGGGTGAAAGGAAACATTTATGTCATTGTAAAAAATATTCCATTGCTGTTTAACCGATCATCTAGAAAAGTGCGGTTTGATATCCTTTATTTTTTGTCTATTTATTTACTATTGCTGTCTTCATTGCTCTTATCCGATTCCATTCTTATTATGAACGCGTTAGGTTATGTTGAGACGACGATTGCAAGCTTTAGCTCGTTTTTGTGGCTGCTTGCGATTGTACTATTTATTGTCGGTACCTTTATTACGCTCATAACAGAAAAAGGTGAGATGAGGTTATCTAACCTTTGGATTATTATGCTGATGTATATAACGTATTGTCAGCTATGGATGCTGGTAGCGGCATACGGATTATATCAATATGCGAAGGATGTTATTTTCAAGCGTGAAATCAAGTGGTATAAAACAGAACGGTTTTAAGTACGACACATCAATAATAAAAGGAAGAGAGAAGATGATGAATAAAAAATGGCTGGTGCTTGGTGTTATCCTCTTTTGTTTAATTATGGGCAATACAACTGAAAGAGCAAATGCGGAAGAAGGCTCACTGGAAACGTACACGCGACAGTTTAGTCCGGTAGCTCTTTCTGGTTACGAAACTGCAAATTATCAATATTTTGAGCTTGAAGACTACTGGAATGTTGAGGAAGCTGCTTTATATCTTGAATATAATTTTTCTTCGCTTCTTAACGTAGAGAAATCAAGTATTACGTTGTCGATCAACGGTACGCCGTTTCACTCTTTTCGTCCATCGGAAGAGCATAGCAAAGGAATCTCGATATCAATACCTTCTCATTTATTAGTGTCAGGTATTAATACGGTCATGATTGAAGGGAAGCGAACAAGCAGCACAGATGAAGGGTTGTACAATGTATGTGATGTGACGGAGAATGATAATAACTGGATGACAATTAACGATTCCTCATCTGTTACCGTATCCTATGCTAGTGCACCGATGAAGCAAAGCATTAACCAGTTTTTTGAACGTTTTATTGGACTGGATACAGTAAAATCGGTAGATCATGCTGTGGTTGTCAACAAGAATTCATCCTCTGCTGAGCTTGAGTCAGCAATCTATGGGGTTGCCGGTCTGGCAAAAGCCAAATCTGATGGAAGCCTCCCGGTTCCGCTGCTGCCAGAAGGAGATGAGAAGATTGCCGAGAAGCAGGTTGTCATATATGTTGGCATGTATAACGAGCTTCCCGAGCGCATCAAAACCGCACTGGGACAGGTTGATGTACAGCAGCGAGCGCTATTGAAGCTAATTGAGCTGGAACAGCAGCATATTTTGGTTGTAACTTCACAGAATGAAGAGATGCTGGTTAAGGCAGGAAAATATGTCGCGAATCAGGAATTGATGGAGCAGACAGCTACGAACGAAAAATGGATTGACGCAGATACAGACGTGTTAACACCAGCTGTTAACGTAAGCCGCATCATTACATTAACGGAAACAGGCGATCGATTAATGGGGCCTGCACATCAAGAAAAAAGTTATTTTGTTTCGTTGCCAGCTAATCAATCCATTGCAGAAGCGAGTAAAATTAGGATCGATATGCGGTACGCGCAGAATTTGAATTTTAATCGTTCCCTAGTTACCGTTCTTATCAACAACAAACCGATCGGCAGTAAAAGATTGTCTGAGGTTATGGCTAATCAGGATGTACTGGAGCTTTCCATTCCTAAAAATTTGGATGTGAACGGCAATTTTACAGTAACAGTAGCTTTTGACCTGGAAATAGAAGAGATGTATTGCGTCAGTCACGATCATGTGCCGTGGGCATACATCGATTCATCGTCAATGCTTCAATTAAATACTGTTGATCGGCATGATTTGCTGTTTAATTATTATCCATCAAATTTTATGCACGGTGGGGGATTTAATTCAATCGCGATCGTTGTGCCCGAGCAGCTTACTGCAACTGATTATACGGTGTTGTCGAATGTCTTTCACTTATTGGGTAGATATGCGCAAACGAATCATGGTGATGTGAAGGTATATTCGGACAACGTCGATGTAAGCATGCTGAAAAACAAACAGCTTATCGTGCTTGGCTCCTTCTCCAATAACGCATTAATTCGTCAAGTGAATGACAAGCTATACTTCCGATATGCTGCCAATGGAGAGAGCTTTATTTCAAACGAAAAGAAAAGCATTGAGTACGAATACGGTAAAAAAATAGGTACACTTCAGTTGCTTCCATCTCCTTACAGTGATGGTTTTGGCATGCTTGTCATCTCAGGTGCTGAGCCACGATATTATGAATTAGCTTCAAAATTAGTAGTATCTGAAGATAAGCTGTGGCAGTTATATGGCGATAGCATTATTACTGATCTTGATGGCCAGGTCTCTGCTTATCGATTCAAGGAGCAACATGCTCAGGCAGCACCAATACTGAATCTTACAGAACGAAAAGATGTGTTAACCTTTGTACTTTCTGCTATGGTAACAATGAGTGTAGCCATTGTGGCACTGCTGTTGCTAACACGCAAATACTGGCGCAAGCGGAGGAAGAGTAATGAAACGATTTCAAAACAGCTTTATATCTGATGTAGCGTTTCTTTTGTTCATCATAGCTTGTATTATCATTATGATGTTTATAGCTAATAATCCGAATAACTACGTCATGAATATGATCTTTTTGAATGCGGCCTTCTTAATTGCGATCATTACGTATTTTACAACGATCATTACAGGCTTGATTCTGAATCTGCTGTTTATTTTCGGGTATGGCTCATATACGCTGTATCAGGTGGCAACAATGGGCGATGTTATAAGTGGGACGAATTACTTCTGGTTAGTATTGACACCGGTTATTACGTTGCTCATTTGGTTGTTTACGCATAGCAATCGTCTGCTCCAGGAGGAAAATGAACGTCTGCTCAACAAAAATTCAACATTGGCTACGATTGATGAGACGACTAGACTGAAAAATACATTATCCTTTCAACAGGATGTGCAAACCTTCATGGCCCTATCAGTCAGGTACAAGATTCCGTTAACGCTTCTCGTAATTAACGTGAAATATTGGGATGAAATTAAAAGAGTTATGAGCACTGAGCAGTTTTCAAGCATATTGCTAGAGGTTTCAGAGCTCAGTCAATCATTGGTACGAAGCAATGATTCCTTATACTTGCTTAATAACGAAAAACCGACATGGGGGATCGTGCTATTCACGGATATTGAGGGATCTGAAATTGTTATCCAGCGCTTGAAGGATAAAATAAACGAGCTGAATGAATTCGAGTACAAGGAAAAATATAATGTTGCGATTAAACTGAGAATCGGTGCGTCTCAATTTGATGAAACAGAACCAGTATCCCCATTAGAGCTAATTGATCAAGCTAAACGTATGATGGAATTCGATGTGTAATGATGTAGAATATTGAATAAAGAACGTAAATATAATTATGTAAACAAATATGCAATAATAGTCGTTTGTATAAACCGTAAAGCAGCGGACGACTATTATTGCATATTTTCATTTAAACTGCAAACACCGATAACTTGTCTACTTTTCTTGATAAATGATGGGCTGGCATGTTTTTTTCTGATAGGAATCAGTGTTATAATATTGTTGAATATTTTATGCAGAAAGTGGGAGCAAGATGGGCCGTAAATGGAATAATATTAAAGAGAAAAAAGCTTCAAAGGATGCAAACACAAGTCGTGTTTATGCGAAGTTCGGAATTGAAATCTATGTGGCTGCAAAAAAAGGCGAGCCCGATCCTGAATCAAATCGCGCGCTTAAGGTTGTTCTTGAACGTGCGAAAACATACAACGTGCCGAAAGCTATTATTGATCGCGCATTAGAGAAAGCCAAAGGAAGCGCGGATGAGATCTACTCTGAGCTTCGTTATGAGGGCTTTGGTCCAAGTGGATCAATGGTTATCGTTGATGCATTAACGAATAATGTAAACCGTACAGCCCCTGAGGTTCGTTCTGCTTTCAATAAAAACGGCGGCAGCATGGGTGTAAGTGGTTCTGTTTCGTATATGTTTACACAAACTGCGGTTATCGGTATTTCTGGCAAATCAGAAGATGAAGTAATGGAGCTTCTCATTGAGGCAGACGTCGATGTACGCGATATTATCGTAGAAGATGAGGTTGTTATTGTGTACGCTGAGCCGGATCAATTCCAGGCGGTTCAGGATGCATTCAAGGCAGCCGGCATCACTGAGTTTAATGTTGCAGAGATCACGATGCTGCCTAATAACGAGGTTGATTTGGCACCAGATGCGCAAGCTCAATTCGAAAAACTAATTGATGCACTGGAGGATCTGGAGGACGTTCAGCAGGTATATCATAACGTGAACCTTCAAGACTAAGAGATGATAATGGAGGATTGGCATGCATATCGAAACGATTCAGCTGTGGGAGGAATTCCCTCAGGTTACATTAACAGCTTATATTCCTTATGAAATTTCGCGAGAAGGCCAGCCTGAACCAAAGCCAGCCTTGCTCGTTTTGCCTGGTGGAGGCTATCTCTACACATCTGATCGTGAAGCAGAGCCAGTCGCCCTGCGTTTCGCTTCGCTAGGATATCGTACATTCGTATTGCACTATAATACGTATTATGGCGCATCTCCCGTTACAGAAGAGATGAAAAGCAATCCTAATCCGCACGTGAAGTTCCCTCAGCCGCTATATGATGCTGCAAAAGCAATATCGGAAATTAGAAAACGGGCCTCAGAGTGGAACGTCAACCCTGATCATATTGCGGTTGCCGGCTTTTCAGCTGGCGGTCATCTTGCAGCAAGTATTGGTGTGCATTGGAACCGAGCGGATGTTGTTGAAAAAATCGGGGTGCCAGCTGATCAATTAAAGCCGAATGCATTGCTGCTCGGTTATGCACTGATTGACAACTTGCTTGCTCTTCAGCTGATGTCAGAAGAGGACAAGCAGAAATTCAGCGATCTGTATACGATGATCAACAAAGCGATGTTTGGCGATCATGAAGCTACCGAAGAAGAATTGAAGCAATTGACCCCTACACATTACGTAGGTGCTCATACGCCGCCAACCTTCTTATGGCATACGTCTGAAGACGATCTTGTTTTATCTGCACATTCCTTTACATTTGCGCTTGAGCTTAGCAAGCATCGCATTCCGCATGAGCTGCATGTATTTGAAAAGGGTGGGCATGGCTTGTCACTAGCGGATGAAACGACTGCTTCGCATCCTATTCAGATTAACGCGGCTGCTGCCGAGTGGGTTCCGTTGGCTCACAAATGGCTGAAACTGCATTTTAAAGCATAGATTTGATGCAATATCTCGTTTAAAAAGGAACTGCTTGATAATCGTTAGCTACGCTAGCCATTATCAAGCAGTTTTTGTTGCGTTACATTGTAATATTGTAATAGTAACGTAGAATCAGAGAAAGTTGCTACGAGATAGATTACTGTAACGATTTGGCCAGTAGCTGACGATCTATCACATAACAATAATTATGTAAACTTGTCAGCTATAAGAGTTTAGGTTATAACTGGTCAGGCTCATCCGCAGCAGCTGAATTTGCTTTCTCCCTCTACAGTGGATGAGGGAGAAAGCATTATGCATCTTAGATTTCTATATGCTTTAGCACTTTGGCAGGATTCCCACCAACAACCGTATTAGCTAGGACGTCTTTCGTTACAACAGCCCCAGAAGCAATTACTGCATTGTCACCGATCGTCACACCAGGATTAATCGTAGCATTACCGCCTATCCACACATTGTTTCCAATCGTTATCGGCTTAGCATATTCCTTTCCCGAATTACGCTCCGTAGGGTGAAGAGGATGTGTTGCAGTATAGATTTGTACACTTGGACCAAGCATGCAGTTATCTCCGAATCTAACCTCGCAAACATCGAGAATGGTGCAGTCAAAGTTCGCGTAGAAGTTTTCGCCAACATATGTATTATAGCCGTAATCGAAACGAATGTTAGGCTCCATGTAAATGTGATTGCCTGTTGAGCCAAGCAATTGCTTCAAAAGGGAGATACGTTGCTCAAAGTTATCGTCAGCGGTTTCATTGTATACTCTGACAAGCTTGCGTGTCCGCAAACGATCAGCCATTAGCTCAGGATCAGCGGCATTGTACATTTCTCCTGCTTGCATTTTTTGTTTTTCTGTTTTCATCGTTATACCTGCTTTCTAGTTTTATATACGTATACGTCAACGATACCTGTTTTTGGATTATGGTTCAAGCATAGATGTCGAATTTTCAAGGTACAGTTCGCAATTATTGACGATTTATAAAATAATGTTAAATAATGGACAAGCAGAGTGTTTGACGCTATATTGGTAACAAAAGGCGGGCGGTGATGAGGATGAAGTATGAAAATGCTGGAGATGTACTGCCAGCGCATTTATTAGAAGAGATTAAAAAGTATGCTGCTGGCAAACTACTGTATGTTCCTCTTGAAAAGGAAAGAAAGGCTTGGGGCGAGCTTTCAGGTTATCGACATATGCTAGTTAAGCGCAACCAATTAATCGTCAATATGTTTCTTCATGGTGTTGAGGTTGAACAGTTATCTGCGAAGTTCCATCTCTCCGAGGAAACGATCAAAAAAATCGTATATTCCAGGAAAAACAAATTCCAATTGACTTATTCCCCTACTTTGAAATCTGCTAGCGAATACTCAGAGGCAGGGCTACTCGAGGAATGGATTCATACCTATTTATTATTTCATAGACGCAACGAGATCTTCTCGGATGGATTAAGGCTTTGTTATAGATATTATATAGGTCCAATTATGATGCCGCTTTCATTGTTTCAGCGATCCAGTGGCCCAGAGTATGATATGAAATGGAAAGTTCATCCTGAAGTGTTCGAACATAGAGTTTCCGAGTGGCTAAACAAGATTGTACAGACGGAGGATACACCACCTCTACTGATCAATTATGAACATAATAAATTTGAAATCAATAGTGATAATCCATTGTATGAAGCATTGGTACGTTCTCGTGTGGCAGAGTATCCTGTCATCATATGGATCACAGCTAAGGAATGTCATGATGCATTTCTCAATACTTACGGCATGTATGTATAGGTAGGTGTATGTCGAAAACAATTTAACTTAAAGGTGTCATAGTTTTCTCTGTACTCAAGCTTTATTATCAAGCTATAGAGCGATTGAAGCAAATATGGAAGGAGGTGACCTCATGATCTATGGCAGTACGAAGTGCGCCATGGAATATGCGCAGCGAGGTGAGATAGAAAAATGGATTCAACTATTCCTCAGAAATGACGGTAAAAATATTGCCCTAGCAGATGGATTATTGCTTGAGAAGCGATACTATTTTGGTCCAATTACTACGGATATAACGCCGTTTGGCATTGAGGAAGGAGCTCCTTCCTATCTAACTAAGGCGAACGATATCGCGTGGTTTTTTCATGTTGTTGACAACATGAAAGCATCGTATGCGGATTGGGACGTGCCACCTCTAATCGTATCGTATGCGAATGGCAAATATGAAATTAATGACGGGCGTCATCGACATGAAGCATATCGTCAAATGAATATGAAACATGTGCCGGTCGTCTTTTGGAGCAGCAGCGAAGAAGACTTTAATGCTCTAGTAACAATACTAAACCATCCATGGAATGAAAAATAGGAGATACGTAATGAATAAACTGCCGTTATTTATCGTTACAGGAGCAAGTGGTGTAGGTAAAACGACTGTCATGCATGAGTTGCGGAAGCTACTGCCAGACTTTGTCGTTTTCAGCACCGACAATGATAATTTTGGTACAACTAGTTCCAAGCTCGAGTACCAAGATCGATACAATCTCTTGCTGCATTTTGCACATGCTGTTGCTTTGTCCGGCAGAGGGACAATTATATGCGGCACATGTATGCCGTGGGATGCAGAGAAATGTGATATGTATCAAGCATTTCGCGAGGTCTGTTTTATTAACCTGCATTGTGATGATGCAACACGTAATCATCGGCTGCGCAATCGCGAAGATAAAGCGACGTGGACGGACGATATGTTAAAACAGCATGAGCAGTTTGCCCAGTGGCTGCTGGACAATGCAGATTCCGCATATGACCCGCCAATGCCTACTATTGAGACAACTACCAATCCACCCTCTGCTGTAGCAGAGCAAATCAAAGCGTATATCATGACGAAATGGATAAGCTGATATTGCAGCACTCGGTCCGTCTAGTTGTCGAGAATTAGTCAGCCCCCTAATGGTTTAGCTTAACGCTAACAAACAGGGGGCTTTTGCGTTGCAGCTGCGACAGAACATCCAATATCTGTTTAGTATAATGACGATAAACTTGTTATAATTAAGTGCACAAAATCTATGTTTTGCGCACTTTTTGTTTTAAGCGATTTTTAGTGGCGCAATCAACAGCTAATCTTGATAACATGTGTAGCTTTACACGATAGGAGATGCGTAACATGCTGCATGAACAGTATGAAGAGTCGATTCAAGCATTTCAGCTGTGGATGAAGCAGGCCGGGTATGCTGAGACAACGAAAAAGGAGTACATCAGAGAGATTCAACATTTTTTGAAGTACATAGACGGAACATCGTTAAGCGCGGTTAAGAAGCTGACCATTGTGAGCTATCTTGTGCAGGAGAAGGAGCGGTTGTCAGATCAGGCTCGCAATCGAAGCTTGGCCGCGCTGCGCAGCTTTTTCAAGGCACTAATTGATTTTGAGCTGCTTACAAGCAATCCAGCCCAGGAGGTGAAAAAGTCCAAAACTGAACGAAATCGCAAGCCTATTTATTTGGAGCAGGAACAGCTCGCTAAAACTGTGAGCTATATGCACGGCAAGTATAAGGATCGAAATATTGCACTGCTGCTTCTAATGGCGTATTCTGGGTTAAGAGTAGGGGAAGTTCATCGCTTGAACTGTTCACACTATGATGAGGCGAAGGGAACAATTACCGTTCTGGGAAAGGGCAGGAAATGGAATGAGATTCCACTGGCTCCTGAGGTTAATCAATATATGAGGTCAGTTCTTGCACAGCGGATCAAGCCCTACAAGCCGAAAGACGAAGCATTTTTCATTTCGCAAAAGGGAAGAAGGCTGTCTATTCGTCAAATTCAAAAAATAATCGCTGAAATGTTTAACGAGATGAAAGCAGAACAGGCGGAGCTGCAAGGACTTAAGCTGTCCTGCCACAAGCTGCGACATTCATTTGCAACCTTAATGTTAAGAAACCAAGTAGACATTCGTATCGTAAAAGAACTAATGGGCCATAGCTCTATCGATACTACAATGATCTATACGCATATTCATGATGATGAGAAGAAGCACGCGGTTGAGTTGATCGCTGTGCCGTCGCTTTTGGACAAAATATAAACATAGACTCTAATCTAAATATCTAGCTCTGATCTCAGGTGTTGGAATGAGGCATGCATGCTGCTTGCCGAACCATTGATAGCGATGCTTAGCAAAATAGCGATAGGCTGCATTGCGAATCGAGACAGGAATCACGAGCAGCAGTTGCATGAATGGCCAAGCGCGATGCAAATGCTTGGTTACACGCAAAGCGGCCTCAGAGTATACATACGCTTTATTCTGATCGATAAAAACCAGGGAGTCGACATCATCAGGAATTTTATAGTGCGCTCGTAATTGCATGCCAAGCTCACCTTGTTGTGAAGCGAATTTGATGTTGGCACGCGGATCACGTACAATAATCCATTGTACCGTACGGTTGCAAAATGAGCATTCTCCATCATACAGCAGGATCGTTTGTGGTTTCATGATGTGCTCAGCTCCTTAATGCTTTTATTCTAACTATACTGGAAAGGATGACGACCTACAAGTGATTATTGCTGTTCTGATTACCCTATTGTTATATGGAGGATTAGTGTTTTATGTTGGCTGGAGTGGGTATCGTGGTATTGGACTGAAAGGGAATCGCATATTCCTCGTCGCTTATTCTGTTATTTTGCTCTTTCTATCTACAGCCTTTATTTTAGGCAGACTAGGCGGTGGTTCGGCAATCCTTTCGATTATCGGCAACTACTGGCTTGCTATTTTTAGTTTGTCGCTTATGATACTGCCTGTCATTCATGTGTTGATGCTGCTGCTCAGGCTGACGTCGCTGCATCGTCAAAAGGTGAGAGTGGTTGCCACAATAGTCGGTTCTGTTGTTTTGTTGTCCGCACTTGCATACGGCAGCTATATGGCATATACCCCAAAGGTCACGACATATGAAATTGACATTGACAAGCCTTACAAGCAGAATTTGAATGTCGTGATGTTTTCTGATACACACTTTGGATATTTATCAGGTGCGAAGCATGCTGAGCGCTTGGTGCAAGAGGTTAATGCGTTAGAGCCTGATATTATTTTAATCCCTGGTGATATCATTGACGACGATCTGGAAATCGTTGAAAAGAAGGAGATTTTCAGTATACTGGCAGGGTTGGAAGCGAAGCTTGGGGTATATGGCTCACTAGGCAATCATGATCGTTATCGTGGAGATTTGGCCACTTTGATAGATGCTATTGAGAAGTCAAACATTAAGATTTTACATGATGAAGTGCTAATCGTTGATGATGCGATTGCCGTTATTGGACGTAAGGACTATTCAGAAGGTCCGCGAGCAGCCACTTCGGAGCTGACTGCACAACTCGATAAGCAGATGCCGATTTTTCTAATGGATCATCAGCCGTATGAATTTGCAGAAGCAGAAGCAGCAGGTGTTGACTTGGTGGTGTCTGGACATACCCATAAAGGTCAGATCGCACCAGGTCATCTCATTACTCAACGATTATTCGAAAATGACTATGGCTATATGTCAAAAGGACAGCTTCACTCGATCGTTTCGTCAGGATTTGGCTTTTGGGGCCCGCCTATTCGAATTGGCAGCCAATCAGAGATTGTGCAAATTTTGATCAATTTTGAACAACGATAACCTATTAATTATTAATGTCATTAACTATTAGCAGAAAGGTGATTAGACATGCATTGCAAATCATGTCATGCTCCCATAGCAGCTGCGGCAACTCATTGCGCAACCTGTGGGATTGCGAATCCTATGAAAATGGCAGACAGCAAAAAGCGCATGCTGCTCATTGCTGCCATTGCAGCAGTTATGCTTATTGTGATCATTCCGATGGTGGCATTGCTGTTATGGATGCAGACACAATAATTCAAATTTCAATAGCCAGCGATGTATGCAGGCTGCTGCGGAAAAACCGTCAGCATGCCTAAACATCGCTGGCTATATTAATAAGCAGAACGTTTTTATTGTTTATCCGGCTTTTCATTTGTGTTGCCAATCGATCCCCAAAAAATTAGAGTGACGATTGCAGCAGCCAGTATAAAAGGTGGGCAAACAAGCACCAAAAATTCATCGAGGTTCATAGCCGTGTTTTCCTTTCACATAATCGTTGTTAAATAAAAATAGTTTTAGCAATAGATATAAGGAGGGAACTAGCAATGCAAGACCTAACAGGAACACGATAATTAAGGCGATCGCCATATTCGGATTGGTGAAGTTCGTGTAAATCGTGACATATGGATAAATGATGTACGGCAAGTGTCCTGCTCCGTAGCCGTAAAATGCAAATGCAAACTGAAGCATAACAAACACAAATGACCAGCCAAGATGCTTGCTTGTATAGAGCAGCGTAATTGCGACAAGAAAGCAGAGGATGGATAGCGCAAACATCCACCATAGCTCAAGCATTCGATTGAAATGCTCCCGATTGTGGCTATAGATCGAGAAAAAAACAAACAGGCTGGCTAGCAGTGTTGGCAAACTCCAGATTAGCGCATAATTTCGCACAACACGATAGGCATTCTTATCAGAAGCTTTAAACGCATAGTAGCTGAGAAACATAGCCGAGATATACAGTACACTTACGAGCGCCAGCACAACTACGCTCCATGAATACGGGCTTGTAAACAGCTCCTTCGCAAGAAAAACGACCTTGCCATCATCTCTGACCGTAATATAGCCACCTTCGGAAATTGTTAAAACCGTTGATAGAGCAGCAGGAATTAGCAGGCCTGTTGCACCATAAAGCAAGTTGTAGATCCGATTTTCGGCTTTCCCATAAAAGCTGAAGGCATAGTATGAGCCCCGTATCGCAAGCAGTACAATAGCAATGCTTCCAGGAATAAGCAGAGCAGTTCCCAGATAATAGCCGATATCAGGGAAAAAGCCAATAATCCCAACAAAGAAGAACACCAGAAACACATTCGTTACTTCCCAAACAGGCGATAGGTAGCGCTCAATCATATCATGAATAATATGTCTTGTTCCGCTTATCGTGCTGTAATACATGAAGAAACCAGCGCCAAAATCAATCGAGGCTACGATCAAATACCCAAACAGAAAGGTCCACAACACTGTAATGCCAAGCAGTTCATAACTCATAGCTTCACCTCTATTTCTTATATAACGCCAGTTCGTCTGCCACTTTATTGTTCTTGAACATTTTCGTCAATACACGGACAGCTGAAATGCCAAGCACGAGATAGAGCAGGAAGAACAGCAAAAGCATCAGATCAACGTGGTCAGACTTAGTTGCGCCTTCTGATGTGGTCATAATGCCTCGCAGGATCCATGGCTGACGCCCGACCTCCGAAAAGATCCATCCGTGCTCAATGGTTAGCATAGCAATCGGTGCAGCGACTACAACGAGCGCCAGCAGCCATTTGCGATAAATATTGCCTTTCTTACGGACAAGCTCTACCATAAATATAAGCGTAATCAGCACAATCATGGCGGTTAACCCCATCTTCATATCGAAAATGTAATGAACCCATAATGGTGCCCAATGCTCCTTGGGAAATTGATCTAGACCGACAACCTCTGCAGTTGGATCACTGAAAGCCAATAAGCTTAGCCCATAAGGTATAACCAGTCCATATTTGACAGTGTAGTCCTCTTGAAGTATCCCGCCCAAAATTAATGGTGCATGCGACTGCGTTTCAAAATGCCACTCTGTAGCTGCCAGCTTTTCTGGCTGATATAACGCCAAATACTTTCCTGACAAATCACCAATGACAGCGGTAGAAAGCATAAACACAAAGGCGCACACCATAGTAAATTTCAACGCTTTGCGATGGTATTCTTCACGTTGACCTCGTGCGTAAGCGAAAGCACCGATCGCAGCGAGCACTAAACCGCATGTTAAATAAGCTGTAGACAACACATGAGAAATTTTGGTTGGCATCGCTGGACTCAGCATCGCCTCGATAGGGTTAACATCGGTAATCATGCCGTTTTCGTATGTAAAGCCAACTGGATAGTTCATAAAGGCATTGACGATTGTTATGAATATAGCGGAGGCGCCAGATCCGATCACAACAGGAATGAGAAAGATCAGATGAATCCTCGGATTTTTGAACCGATCCCATGTATATAGATAAATCCCTAGGAAGATCGCTTCGAAAAAGAAGGCGAAGGTCTCCATGAACAGCGGAAGGGCGATCGCTTGTCCTGCAACCTGCATAAAGCTTGGCCACAGCAAACTTAGCTGCAAGCCGATGGCCGTACCTGTTACAACACCAACAGCAACCGTTATGACATAGCCGCGAGACCAGCGTCTTGCAAGCAGGATATAATGGAAATCATTTTTCCGAATGCCAATCCATTCTGCAAGTCCAATATATAGAGGGACACCGACCCCAATAGTTGCAAATATGATATGAAAGGCTAAAGTTAATGACGTTAACCATCTACTGAAAATGACGGGATCATAGGTGTAAAGCAAGCTCATCGTATCAACCTCTCTTTAGAACATTTTACGCAACAGCGCAGCCAGCATAATAATTCCTACCGCAAAGCAAGTCGTGATTAACCTTTTTTCCTGACGATCTATTGTGCTGAGGTCTTTTTTCAAAGTCTTTCCTTTTCTCATAGGTAGAATTCTCCTCTTGATTCATTTCACTCTTATGATGCCAACTCGAACCAATCCTATGCAGGGTAGCGGTAAATCTTCTATTCGAGAGCGGCTGTTTTTGATAAGATGAAAGGAGTGAAAGAAATAGAGGTGAAGGCGATGCAGGCCTATCGATGGGTTGCGCTAGGAGGTGCAACCGGTGTGTTCTTGCGAGGCATAATAAGCGAGCTTTATCCACTTGCTAATGATTTTCATATTGTATGGATAAATATTATAGGCAGCTTTTTAATTGCATTGCTTTTTACGATGTTCCCAGCTGGACTGTATGATCGTCTTCGCTGGACGCTTGGATCAGGGATGCTGGGCGGCTTTACCACAATGTCTACCTTTAGCCTCGATCTGTTGAAGCTGATGGAGACCAAGCAATGGCTGCTTGCAGTACAATACTTAACCTTAAGCATTATCGGAGGCTTGTTAGCTGCATGGCTTGGTTATGCGCTTGGCAATCGGTTGAAGAGCAAGGGGGACAGCGCATGATAATTGGAACTGCACTGATGGGTGCAATCGGGGCCTGCTTGCGCTTTTACGTGGGACAGCTTGCAGTGTGGCGTCAGGCTTCCAGATTTCCTTTTAGTACCTTAGTCATTAACGTTCTTGGATCTGCCTTGCTGGGCGCATTATGGGGACTCTACGAGCAACTGCTCATTAATGAATGGGTCTGGCAATGGCTAGGTGTTGGTCTACTTGGCGCGTTTACGACCTTTTCAACATTCAGCTACGAGCTGCTTCAGCTTATTCAGCAAAAACGAATAGGGGCGGCGTCAGCCTATATACTCGCAACTGTTATTTTGGGAGTGGTTGCTGCTGCGGTGTTCAGAGCAGCTGTGTTGTTTCTGTGAAAGCCTGATTCGTTCAGGCTTTTTTTGTATATCCTTTTATGGAAAATGTATTGACAACGCTATCATTTTACGTAATAATGAACGCGTGTACATCTTTACAGTTCCATTTGAAAAATAGAGGGAGAGAACGCGATATGTCAAATCATGCAAAGCCGAACCAGCCTTTAGTTACTCATATTTTCACTGCAGACCCTTCAGCACATGTGTTCAACGGAAAACTATACATCTACCCGTCACATGACCTTGATCATGATGAACCAAGTAACGATAATGGGGATCAGTATAAAATGGAGGATTACCATGTCCTTTCCATGGACGATGTTGATGCGCCTGTCGTCGATCATGGCGAAGCACTGCATGTGCGTGATGTAAAATGGGCAAGCAAGCAAATGTGGGCGCCTGATGCGGCGTTTAAAAATGACACCTACTATTTGTACTTCCCTGCACGCGACCATGAGGATATTTTCAGAATTGGCGTTGCGACAAGCAAAAATCCAGAAGGGCCGTTTGTTCCAGAGGACAACTACATCGAAGGAAGCTTTTCTATTGACCCTGCTGTGTTTGTAGATGAGGACGATCGTGCGTATATGTATTTTGGTGGATTATGGGGCGGACAGTTGGAAAAATGGCAAACAGGCGAATTCGTAGCCGATGCTCCAAATCCGGATGTGAATGGCCCAGCACTTGGTCCTATGGTTGCTGAGCTTACAGACGATATGCTTAACTTCAAAGCTGCACCACAAGAGATCAGCATCGTGGACGAGGATGGCAACCCGCTGCTTGCTGGTGACGAAGAACGCAGATATTTTGAAGGTCCTTGGATGCACAAGTACAACGGCAATTACTACTTGAGCTATTCAACTGGTTCGACACACTACTTGGTATACGCAATGAGCAAATCGCCAACAGGACCTTTCGTATATAAAGGAAAAATTTTGGAGCCTGTTATTGGCTGGACAACACATCATTCAATCGTGGAGTTCAAAGGAAAATGGTACTTGTTCTATCATGACTGCTCCCTTTCTGGCGGCGTAAACCATAAGCGTTGCGTGAAGTTTACGGAATTGAAGTACAACGAGGACGGTACAATTGTAACAATCAAGCCGTACGGCGACCAAGAAAACGAATAACTACCTTCATTAAAAAACGATAAAAGCCTACCTGTAATCTGATAAGCATACGTCAGATCATATAGGTAGGCTTTTTACTAATTGTTATCGAATCGTTTTCAACGCTTTGCTCCAGGCAATCAGCTGATCAAGCATTTGATTGACATTTGTTAAATGCAAATCCTGTGGCTTAAACTCGGTGCCATTCACAAAGTCTGTAAAGAGCGATAGTGCGGGATGGACACGTACATCGGCAACAAGAAGCTCGCCTAAAATGCCTCGCAAATGCTCGGCTGCGCGCGCACCACCGACAGAACCGTAGCTGACGATACCTGCGGCCTTATTGTTCCAGGCTTCACGTGCATAGTCAATTGCATTTTTCAATGCGCCAGAGATGCTATGATTGTACTCCTGAACGATGAATATAAAGCCGTCCAGTGATGCAAGCTTCTCATTCCAGCGTCCTGCCTGCTCTGATGCATCTGCTTCCCCTAATAGCGGGAGGTTGAAGTCTTTGATATCTACAATTTCATAATGTGCGTCGCCACGTTGATCCGCAATGGATTTGATCCATTGACCAACCTGCGGGCTAACACGTCCTTCTCGCGTACTTCCCAAGATGATACCAATTTTAAGATCTGACATTGTTAACTTCCTTCCATTCTAAGTTAGTGCTTGGGTCAGCCAAATTGTACATGTATAGTATGCATGTTGAAGGAATCAACTATGCAGCATTAAAAGTAATTATTGTGATCGGCCTTTGTTTAACATATAATGGTAGTGCATCATGCATAGTCGAGTCATACTGTCTGTAAAAACACTTTCGAAAGTGGGTTTAATCGTTTCACGCAATCACGTCTCACTGAAATTTGAAATTTGAATCATCAATTTTTTTTGCGGTTTGTAAGGGTTACAATCGCTCAAAAAATCTATTAAAATTATATATCATCACCATTTGCAATTCAGAGTCGCGGTGATTGATCGTTAATTTTTTTGGACAAGGAGAATGGGAAGTGCAGGAAGTCGTTCTTGTATTGTGTACGGGGCTTATTGCAATATGCTTATGTGTCACTATCATTTATTGGGTGACTTCTAGTGCAATTGAGTCATCAAAACTAGCAAGAGAAGTACAGGAATTAAAGCAACTGATGCAACAACTGCTCAATGAACAGAAGAATCCGGCCTATGTTTCCGAACCGTTCAGAGAATATTGTCAAGCTTGTGCTTCTAAGCTTTCTCCCGAAGATTTTGAATGTCCAGTCTGCGCGCAACACATAGCCAATCATTCGATTGAAACAAAGGAGTAATGTTATGGATTCCTCTATTATTCATTCTGTTATTTTCACATTAAA
Source organism: Paenibacillus septentrionalis (assembly GCF_042659865.1). Classification (NCBI taxonomy): domain Bacteria; kingdom Bacillati; phylum Bacillota; class Bacilli; order Caryophanales; family Paenibacillaceae; genus Paenibacillus; species Paenibacillus septentrionalis. The sequence goes on along the minus strand of NZ_JBHSTE010000002.1, from coordinate 127,758 downwards.
GCATGAGAAAAATTCTATTGAAGCCAAACAATTTCTTCAGGATGGACGAGCTTTGCTTTCATCTATACCAACCGTTCGTCATTTTCAAGTATTTGATCAGGTTAGTCCAAAAAATAATTTTCAATATGGATTCTCGATGAAATTTGAATCCCAGTCAGCATACGACGCTTATAATGAGCATCCCGTTCATACTGCTTTTGTAAAGGATCGTTGGGAAGTAGAAGTTGTGGATTTTCTTGAAATCGATTATAAAGAGCGTCAATAACTATAGAATGGCCATCTTGATGGTCATTTTTTTTGCACAAATATAGCATCAAGTATTAGTACTTGGTACTAATCTGTGGTATGATGATAAGGATCGTACTATTGGAGGTGTATAATGATTCAATTTAAAGCCAAAATTACAGCAATCGGATCGTATGTTCCAGAGAAAATAATGACAAATGAAGATTTCGCACAAATTGTCGATACGAATGATGAATGGATTGTTTCACGAACAGGAATTAAGGAAAGACGGATTGCTGCAGATGATGAATATACCAGTGATCTTGGCTATCGCGCAGTATTAGATCTTGTTTCTCGCTACAACAAAACGATCGACGATGTCGACATGATCATCGTATGTACCTTCACCCCAGATGTAGCAACTCCAAGCTCAGCAGCGATTATCCAAGCCAAACTGAATGTGAAGCATACAGGGGCGCTCGATCTGAATGCGGCTTGTGCCGGTTTTACGTACGGCATTCATCTGGCCAATGCACTTATTACGTCAGGCTTGCATCGAAAAATATTGGTAATTGGCTCAGAAACATTGAGCAAAATCACGGATTACGAGGATCGAACGACCTGTATTCTATTTGGTGATGGTGCTGGAGCTGTACTCGTCGAATATGACGAGGTGGAATCAAGCGTACTTGCTCACCATATGGGCACGGAAGGTCAAAAGAGCAAAAATCTCTATTGTACGGGAATATCTAAGCAGCTTTTTGGTGAGGCGATTCATCCTTCAAACAAAATTGTGCAAAACGGCAGAGAGGTGTACCGCTGGGCTGTCACGACTGTTCCTGAAGGAGTTCAGCAGCTGCTTCAAAAGGCAAGCTTGTCTATAGATGACGTGGATTGGTTTATTCCACACAGTGCCAATTTGCGTATGATTGAATCAATCTGTGAGCGAACTGGCCTGCCACTGGATAAAACATTATATAGTCTGGTGCAATACGGCAATACCTCATCAGCAACGATTCCACTAGCGCTGGATGCAGCAGTTAAGGATGGGCGCATTCAGAAGGGGGATCACCTTGTATTATACGGTTTCGGCGGTGGCTTAACGCATGCTGGTTTGCTGATAAGATGGGGAATATAATGAATGGCAATACGAGGCTTCAACCCTTGTAAGAACTAGGGACTTATGCTATAATTCACCTAAATTAATGAATGGAGTTGAAGAGTGAAATGTAGATTTCTTGCTAATTGTAAAACGATGATGAATACATGTCATTTGTCTGTGATGATGAGTAGCTGTATCGTCCGTTTTATTGTTGTGCAAGAAAGTTACGCTCACTTGACTCTATTTAAATATCGTTATCTAGGCTAGGCACCGTTCAGTGCTAATGGCTTTGATTCACTATATTTATTGATGAGCTGCAAGAAGTAACTTTCTTGCGGCTTTTTTATGGTGTAGTAAGGAGGATAACGGTATGTCTATGATACAAGTAACGAATTTAACATTTGCCTATGATGGAAGCTACGACACAATATTTGAAAACGTCAGCTTTCAGCTCGATACGAATTGGCGGCTTGGCTTTACTGGTAGAAATGGTAGAGGGAAAACGACCTTTCTTAAGCTGCTGCTCGGTCAGTATGAGTACAGCGGCAGCATCTCGGCCTCTGTTGATTTTGATTATTTTCCGTACCAGATTAAGGATGACACGCGTCTGACATCCGCCATTATCGAGGAGCTTTGCCCTGAGGCGGAGGAATGGCAGGTGCTGCGAGAGCTGTCATTATTGCAGGTCGATGAAACCGTGCTTGAGCGCAGCTTTAACACGTTATCTAACGGGGAGCAGTGTAAAGTGATGCTCGCCTCGATGTTTCTCAAGGAAAACAACTTTATGCTGATTGATGAGCCTACGAACCATTTGGATGCAGAAGGGCGCGCAAGTGTCAGTCAGTATTTGAAGAGAAAGCGCGGCTATATTCTCGTCTCGCATGATCGCGCATTTCTCGATGATTGTGTTGATCATATATTGTCGATCAATAAAACCAATATCGAGATTCAGAAGGGAAATTTCTCCAGCTGGTGGTCGAACAAGCAGCTTCAGGATCAATATGAACTGGCTGAAAATGAAAAGCTGAAGCACGATATTAAGCGGTTAAACGAGGCTTCCAAGCAAACGAATCATTGGTCGCATGAGGTGGAGAAAACGAAAAATGGTTCGCACAATTCAGGCTCGAAGGTAGATCGAGGTTATGTTAGTCATAAGGCAGCAAAAATGATGAAGCGATCCAAGGTGCTGGAAAAACGGCAGCAGAACGCAATCGAAGAAAAATCAAAGCTGCTCAAAAATGTGGAAGCAAGCGTTCCGATGAAAATGACGCCGCTCGTTTATCATAAGCATCAGCTGGTGGAGTTGAATTGCGTCTCGATTCACTACGGAGAGAAGCAGGTCACTCATGATATTAGCTTCTCGATTGAGCAGGGAGATCGCATCGTCATTACAGGTAAAAATGGTTCCGGCAAATCAAGTCTGCTGAAGCTTATTTACGGTGAGCCTTTATCGTATAGCGGAACACTGCAAATCGCAAGTCAACTGAGGATGTCATATGTCTCGCAGCAAACTGCGCATTTGCAAGGAAACTTAAAGGATTATGCACGAAACGAAGGGTTAGATGAAGCGCTGTTCAAGTCGCTGCTAAGAAAGCTGGATTTTTCAAGAGATCAATTTGAAAAGGATATGAAGCATTTTAGCGGCGGGCAAAAGAAAAAAGTGCTGATTGCAAAAAGCATTTGTGAGCCTGCACATTTATATATATGGGACGAACCGCTAAATTTTATTGATGTGCTGTCACGGATGCAGATCGAGGAGGTATTGCTGGATTACGAGCCAACGTTGTTGTTTGTTGAGCATGATCGTGTATTTTCCGATAAAATCGCTACAAAGCACGTCGAGCTTGATTCGTAAATAGCAGCAAACTCTTTTTTATATTGAAAGAGCACCGACCGATGTGAAGATAGAGAACATCTTCTTGCGGGCTGGTGCTCTTTTTATATTTGTTCATATGCACAACCTTTATGACTGACTAACATAGGATGTCGATCAACCTCTACTAAAATTGTGCACGATAGATAAAACTGGAAGTGGTGGATGAAAGAGAGCGATTATACTGATATACTAATGTCATAGAATCTATCATGAAACCTTATACCAGTGTTTGCTAATTATTCATTTTATCTATCATAGAAGGGAAGAACTTATGCATAAACATCGAAATCTATTCATTCTCATTTTATGTCTAGCAATAATGACGGGATGCTCGGCACTCGGCAATGAACACACGAGCTCTCGGATTCCACAGCCACAACCAGCTGACTTAAGACTGGCAATCGGAGGCGAGCCAGAGGATGGTTTCGATCCTACGACAGGATGGGGGCGATATGGTTCTCCGCTGTTTCAAAGTACGCTTTTTAAACGCAATCAGAACGCAGAGATTATAGCAGATGCAGCAACTCGGTACGAGATTAGCCAGGACGGCTTAACATGGACGGTAACCCTGCGTGAGGATATCGTATTTAGCGATGGTGAACCGCTTAAGTCGGGGGATGTTGTCTTTACCTTTCAAACGGCGCAGCAAAAAGCTTCTGTTGTCGATCTATCGAACATCTATAGCTTGCAGGAGCTGGATCAATACCGTGTAGAATTCAAGCTTAAAAAACCCCAATCGACGTTTATCGATCTGCTAACGACGATGGGGATTGTGCCAAAGCATGCTTATTCAGACAGCTATGCGCAGCAGCCTATTGGATCTGGTCCCTATAAGCTGGTGCAATGGGATAAAGGACAGCAGCTTATTGTTGAGCAAAATGAGCTTTACTACGGACGGCAGCCAGCCTTTCCACGAATAGTATTTCTCTTTCTTGACGAGGATGCAGCGTTAGCTGCGGCTAAAGCAGGCAATGTTCATATGGCTGCCGTGCCATCGACCTTCAGCAACCAAGCCATTAAAGGAATGCGCCTTGAAGCTGTCGAGTCGGTAGATAATCGCGGCATTATGTTTCCTTCTGTAAGCAGCGGCATGAGTACGCCAGAAGGATATCCAATTGGCAATGATGTGACGAGCGATGCCGCGATTCGCAAGGCAATAAATGTAGCGATTGATCGCAATATGCTCGTTGAGGGCATATTGGAGGGACATGGAACGCCTGCATATTCGATTAGCGATAAGCTGCCATGGTGGAATGAAGCGGCTGCTGTTATTGAAGATGGCGATGTAGGTACAGCAAGTCGAATACTTGCAGAAGGTGGATGGAATGACAGTGACGGTGATGGAATTCTCGAGAAGAATGGAACGAAAGCGCAATTTTCAATGATCTATCCGGCAGGAGATAGCATTAGACAGGCGTTAGCGATCGCGTCAGCCGATATGATCAAGCCATTAGGCATTTCTATTACAGTGGAAGGGAAGAGCTGGGATGAGATCGAAAAGCTGATGTATTCGAATGCTGTATTATTCGGCTGGGGTAGTCTTGATCCACTAGAAATGTACAACGTATACAGCAGCTCTTATGCAGGAGTAGGCTATTACAATCCCGGTCACTATGCCAATGAAACAGTAGACCGCTATATGAATGCTGCGCTTGAAGCAACAGACCTTGATCAAGCAATGGAGCTATGGAAAAAAGCACAGTGGGATGGCACAACTGGATTAAGCAACATGGGAGATGCTCCTTGGGCATGGCTGGTCAATATCGATCATCTATACTTCGTAGCAGATCAGCTTGATATTGGAGAGCAGCCGATTCATCCGCATGGTCATGGCTGGCCGGTTACAAGCAATATCGAGCAATGGAAATGGACGGATTAATGCATGCATATGATCCAGCTATTGATACGACAGTTCATAAAGCTTGTCATGCTCCTGATCTGCGTAAGCGGCATGACCTTTTTTCTAATGAGTCAGTCGCCGATTGACCCGATTCAAGCCTATATCGGTGCAGATATGCTGCGTGTCGGCGAAGAGCAAAGGCTTGCTATCGCACAATATTGGGGTCTTCATGATCCGCCTTTTCAGCGCTATGTATATTGGGCCAGTTCTATCCTTCAAGGCGAAATGGGCACATCTATGATCTACCGCGAGCCTGTTCGTGCTGTTATCAAAGAGAAATTTATGAGCTCAGTCTCATTGCTTTTGTTCGCATGGTTATTGTCAGGACTGCTTGGTTTTGCTGCCGGAGTTGCGGCTGCGATGAAACGAGGCACATGGCTGGATCGCATCATTCAATGGTATTGCTATGCCTTGTCCTCTACGCCAACGTTTTGGATAGCGCTGCTTATTTTGCTGCTGTTTACGGTTTGGCTGCCTATTTTTCCTGTTGGACTAGGCGTACCAGCAGGCGTAACGGCGAATGAAGTGACCTGGCTCGATAAAGCCTATCATATGGTGCTGCCTGCGATAACCTTAAGCTTAACGGGTATATCCAGCATTGCACTGCATACCCGCGAAAAGCTGGTCGAGGTGCTGTCAAGTGAATACGTATTATTTGCGAAGGCAAGAGGTGAGCGTGGTTTTCAGCTCGTGTGGCGACATGGCTTGCGTAATATATTGATGCCTGCCGTTACGCTGCAATTTGCCTCATTTAGTGAATTGTTTGGCGGAGCTGTGCTGATCGAGCAAGTATTCTCTTATCCTGGTCTTGGTCAAGCTACTGTAGAAGCAAGCACCAGAGGAGATATCCCACTGTTAATGGGTATCGTTCTGTTCAGCACGATGTTTGTATTTATAGGTAATTCAATGGCTGAATGGATATATCGCTTGATCGATCCGCGCATTAAGGAGGGATTCAAGCATGAGACGTAGCACATTGACTCGAATGATCGTTGCACTGATAATTTTGCTGCTTCCGCTACTGCTTGCAGCTGTATTGCCAGGTCATGGTTTGCTGTCACAGCTTGAGGCACGCAACCTCGCTCCATCATGGTCGCATTGGTTTGGAACGGATTGGCTCGGTAGAGATATGTTCACACGCACAATGAACGGACTTGCGCTCAGCATTGGGGTAGGCATGAGTGCCGCGCTAGCAAGCTCACTGATCGCGGCTTTTCTTGGATTAATGGCTGCAACGCTAGGGAAAACGGCAGATCGTATTATTACATGGCTTATCGATTGCTTTCTAAGTATTCCGCATCTCGTACTGCTGCTGCTGATTGCATTTGCAATGGGAGGAGGGCTGAAGGGGGTTATTGTTGCGGTCGCTCTAACGCATTGGCCTAGCCTTGCCCGCCTGATGCGCGCTGAAATATTGGCATTAAAGTCATCGGAATACGTTCTAATATCAAAGCAGCTTGGAAAAACACCGTGGTGGATCGCCACCCGCCACATGCTACCACATTTGCTGCCGCAATTCATAGTTGGATCGCTGCTAATGTTTCCACATGCCATCTTGCATGAAGCTGCGATTACCTTTTTAGGGATGGGCTTATCTCCCCATCAACCAGCCATCGGCATCATTCTGTCAGAATCAATGAAATACATCTCGGCTGGGATGTGGTGGCTGGCATTGTTTCCTGGATTCTGCTTATTTCTCGTTGTAAGAGCATTCGATATGCTAGCTAGAAGTATGTATCGATTCATTGATCCAGCGCGCGCACTACTAGAGAAAGGAGGAGGACATTAATGGCACTGCTTGACGTTCACCATCTGTCCATTTCATTTACGATCCATGATCATAAGCTGAGGGAGCAAGTACTGAATGTAATTGACGATCTGTCGCTCTCAATCGAGTCTGGAGAAATCGTTGCTGTTGTAGGAGCAAGCGGCTCCGGAAAAAGTCTGCTAGCCCATGCGATCTTGGGTCTGCTGCCTTCAAATGCGAAGGTGAACGGGGAGCTGTTGTTCGAGGGCGAACCGCTTTCCTCAGAACGACTTCATGAACTAAGAGGGACTGAGCTTGCGCTTATCCCGCAATCCGTACAGTATCTTAACCCGCTCATGCGCGTAGGCAAGCAGGTAGAACAGGCTGTACGTATTGGTGATCCCAAAAAGGTGAGACGTCATATTTTTCAACGCTTTAAGCTCGCAGAGGAAACAGCTGAGCTGTATCCTTATCAGCTATCGGGCGGGATGGCAAGGCGTGTACTCGTATCAATTGCAGCAGGAAGCGGAGCGAAGCTACTAATTGCCGATGAGCCGACTCCAGGGCTGGATGAGGGGGTTATTCAGCAGACACTGCACTATTTTCAAGAGTTGGTCGAAGCAGGGAGCTCCATCATGCTCATCACACACGATCTTGCTCAAGCGGCTGCCGTTGCAGATCGTGTAGCCGTGCTGCTTGATGGCAAGCTGGTCGAGGTTGCACCAGCATCAAGCTTTAGTGGAGAGGGCAATCTGCTTGAGCATCCGTATGCACGTGCGCTGTGGCAGGCTTTGCCGCAGCATCAATTTATCGAAGGGAAGAGGTCGCAGCATGAAGCTTGAAGCAAGAGGACTTGGCAAGTGCATTAACAAGAACAACTGGCTGTTTCAGCATGTGGACCTTACGCTTCACAGCGGTAAAATTATCGGCCTGCAAGGACCGAGCGGCTGCGGCAAATCTTCCCTATGCCGACTTATTGCGGGAATGGAAGCTCCCACGCAAGGCAGCGTATTATTGGATGGGCGTCCACTGCAAAAGCGAGGCTATCAGCCGATCCAGTTCGTATTTCAACATCCAGAACGGGCCGTTAATCCGCGTTGGAGAGTTAGGAGCATCGTGAGTGAAGGGTGGATGCCAGATGATGAGCTGCTAGAGTCATTGCATATTGATCGAAGCTGGCTCGATCGCTGGCCTTCGGAGCTGTCGGGCGGACAGCTACAGCGCATATGCATCGCTCGTGCATTATGTCCGCAGACGAAGTTTCTAATTGCTGATGAGATGACGACGATGCTGGATGCTATTACGCAAGCGAGTATATGGAAGACGGTGCTGGACATTGCATCTGAGCGGCATATGGGGCTGCTTGTCGTCAGTCATGACCGACACTTGCTCAATCGCATCTGCAATCAAGTCATTGATTTTCATTCAATAAGTCACACATCGGTTTCTTGATTTTCTAGGCCTAGCCATAAGTATATATTGGATGCAGTCTATTCATCTTACAGCGAATGATGAAGACGACTGCGAAAGTCATTCTATCCTCTTGGCGCCCATAGTATAATCGCCACACCAAGCACACAGACAGCAGCACCAATCCAATCATAGAGATCAGGTGTCTTTTTGTCGACTAGCCAGCCCCACAGCACCGCAAGAACGATAAACACGCCACCGTAAGCTGCGTATACTCGTCCAAAATTCGGAAAGCTCTGAAAGGTAGGCAATATGCCATAAATGACAAGCAATGCGCCACCGATTCCGCCATACCAAAAAGGTTTAGACTCTCTCAACCATAGCCATATTAAATAACCGCCGCCAATTTCCGCAAGACCAGCGGCAAGAAAGATTAGAATCGAAACAAACATGCGCTCCTCCTTTAATACATGAGATAAGATATATGCTATGCACATTATAGCATTCGATTCTAGTAAATCGATATGTAGATTGACGTTTGCTGCTTCTAAAGCTAAAAGAGAATAGTAGCTTCGCTCCAAACCCATATATTATAGGAAAAACCTATAGTTATAATAGCATTTATATATTTAACAAATAAAATATACTATGTAATACTATATTCAAAGCTGGAAGATAAAGGAGTTGAACATATGGGGGCATGGAACGGTGAGCTTTATGATAATAAGCTAGGCTTTGTTTCACAGTATGGACAGGATGTAGTGGAGCTGTTGAACGTGGAGCATGGAGAACGAATTCTTGATCTTGGTTGCGGAACAGGGGATCTTACCTTCAGCATTAAGCAGCGGGGTGCACATGTAATTGGACTTGATGCATCAAGCGAGATGATCAAGGAGGCGAAAGCAAAATATGCTGACATCGAATTTGTTGTAAAGGATGCGAAGGATTTTTCATTCGAAGTACCGTTTAATGCAATTTTCTCCAACGCTGCGTTGCATTGGATTAAGCCTGCAGAAGCGGTGATTGAGTCTGTTTGGCATAATCTCAAGCCGCAAGGAAGATTCATAGCAGAGCTCGGCGGAAAAGGCAATGTCCAACTTGTTATTGATGCAATTGGAGAAGTGCTGACGGAGCTGCATGGCATAGATGCCAATCAGCTTAATCCATGGTATTTTCCAAGCATTGCAGAGTACAGCACATTGCTGGAAAGCCAAGGGTTTCGAGTTGTTTATGCTTCTCATTTTGATCGTCCCACTATAATGCCGGATGAAGAAAAAGGTTTAACTCACTGGCTGAAAGGCTTTGCATGGCCATTTTTTCAATCAATGACAAGCGAAGTTAGAGAACATGCCTATTGCAAAATCATCGACAAGCTTAAACCATCACTCTATATGGACGGTGCGTGGCATATCGATTACAAGCGTTTAAGGATTGCAGCAATCAAGGGGTAAAGGAGCCGGTTCGTATTAAAAGAAACGAACAATAAACGTGAACAAATAACATGGAAGCTTGACTGGATGCAACATTGCAGGATATTATAGATACATTAAGTCTGTAATTGAAGGGATGCCGAAGGATCATGAAATACTCAAAAGCAACCAGCTACGCCCTGCATACGATGCTCTACTTAATGGCTGTTGCGCCAGACAAACCTGTTGGTGTTCAATATTTAGCGGATCGGCAAGGGGTATCTCCTACATATCTCTCCAAGATTCTTACCAAGCTGGTGAAAGCGGGTTTGATTGAATCGGCTACTGGCGCTGGCGGGGGCTACCGTCTCAAAAGAAGCATGGAGGAGATCAGCTTCCTTGATATTATTCACGCTGTAGAGGGTACGACGTCGCTTTTTGAATGCGTCGATCACGCTGACTCACGCTGCCTCATTCATCAGGTCATGATCTCTGTTGAAAAAGAGATGGAGCAGCATTTGCAATCTAAGAAGCTTGCAGAGCTTGTCCCATATGTCCATTGACATTGCTATGTACGGGAGTATTTTCAATGGAGCTGTACTGAGTTTAATCATTTGCGCAGCTACCCTCAGTAAGAGCTCCATTTTTTATCCTTCAATTACAGACATAAACACTCTTTAATATCTTTAATTAACGGGAGGAAATCACGATGTATGATTGTACAATTATTGGTGGCGGGCCAGCAGGCATGAACGCAGCCCTTGTTCTCGGAAGAGCGAAACGAAAGGTATTGCTGATTGATAGTGGAAAGCCAAGGAACAGAGTTGCTCATGCCTCACACGGATATCTGACTCGCGACGGCATACAACCTGCTGAATTCAGAAGAATTGCGATGGAAGAAGTGCTGCGTTACCCTTCTGTCGAGCATCAGGCTGAGGAAGCTGTCACCATCAAGAAAGTTGAGGGTGGTTTTGAAGTTCAGCTTCGTTCTGGCAAAACATTGACTTCGCGAAAGCTAATTCTTGCTACTGGCTTAAAGGAAGTGCTGCCAGATATTGATGGTTTGTCGGATTTCTATGGAAACAGTTTGTTCAATTGTCCGTTTTGCGATGGGTGGGAGCATCGTGATCAACCTCTTATTCTTGTTTCTGACCATTCACACGTATTGCACATTACCAAGCTGCTTTACAATTGGAGTAAGGAACTGTATGTATGTACGAATGGCAAGAGCATATTGGATGAAGATCAGAAAAAGCAGCTTGAAGCAAGAGGCATAGCAGTAATCGAAACCTCTATTGAACGCTTTACTGGTCAGAATGGTCAGATCGAACAGGTCCATTTTGCCGATGGCAGCAGCATTTCATGCCAGGGAGGCCTTATCACTTCCGAGTTGCAGCCAACGATTCACTTTCATCAGGAATTGGGCTATGAAGTAACGGAAAGCGGGGGCATCGTTACGAATGAGATGGGCAAAACAACAATAGACGGCGTCTTTGCAGCTGGTGACTCCGCATACGTCATGCCTTCACAGCTTATATTCGCTGCAGCATCGGGAAGTAAGGCAGCGGCAGGCGTGCTGGCAGAATTGGTTGAAGAGGACTGGCGTTCAACTGAGCACTAGCTGAGCAATAGCAGACAGAGAACAACTAGTGAGATCTTGGCGTGACGCTTGCTGCAGCAGTGATGGGACCAATCGCTGATTGGCAATCATACTCGTTTATGTACATCCTGTGCGCGATAATTAGCGTTTTCATGCCCTTTATAGCCTATGAGCGCGGAGCAGACACAATTCGAAGAATGACTCCAACCTGATACGGTTGACTTAAACTGCAAGCATGAATTTGTTAGCAATAGGCAATCTTAAGAAGGGATGTACATATTTGCATCAGGAGGTAGATTGTCGTATGACAGATACGAGCTTACAGAATAAAGTCGCGCTCATTACTGGCGCTGCATCAGGAATTGGTCAAGCTACAGCAATTGCATTAGCCAAGGCGGGCGCCAAAATTGTGCTTGTCGATCTTAATAACGAGCGCGCTGAATCAACTGAAGAACAAATTAAGCAAGCAGGCGGGGAATGTATTTTTGTCGATACCGATGTCGCAGATCCTAAACGTGTTGAGACAGCGATACAAAAAGCGGTCGAAACATTCCAGTCCATCGATATCGTATTCGCCAATGCAGGCATTAATGGTACGGTTGCGCCAATCGAAGATTTAACACCAGATCAGTGGGATGAAACGTTAACGACGAATTTAAAGAGTACGTTCCTCACTGTGAAATATGCCGTTCCACATATGAAGCAAAACGGCGGAAGTATTATTATTACAAGCTCCATTAACGGCAGCAGAAAATTTTCCGGCTTCGGCATGTCCGCATACAGCTCCTCGAAAGCGGGGCAGGTCGCTTTTGCCAAGATGGCTGCACTTGAGCTGGCACAATATAAAATACGTGTAAACGTCATTTGTCCAGGTGCGATTGAAACCAATATCGGCGAAAATACGTTCAAGCAGCCTGAAGTTGAGAAAATCCAAATCCCTGTTGTCTATCCGGAAGGCAGTCAGCCGCTGGAGCACGGGCCGGGTAAGCCAGAGCAAGTGGCTGATCTTGTCAAATTTTTAGCTTCATCAAGCTCCAGTCATATTTCAGGCACTGAAATCTTTATTGATGGTGCAGAAACGCTGCTTTAGCTCGTAGCAATAGTAAGTAAAGCGTAATTTACATGTCATTTAACCCGAATGAGATAGACTTTTATTCGGGTTTTTCTACTAGCTAAAAAATGGTTCATAGATTTGATTGGTGCAGCATGTAGGCTTTAAGGCATGACACCCCTCACGTCAAACTCATGACATTCATCAGCTGTGGTTTCAATGGGCGGCTTGGTATAATAGTGGTAAATCATAACAAGACAGATATAGAGCCGAATGGAGGGGGAGCAATGCTGAACAAAAGCTTGAACATAGGAGTATTCGGAGATTCAATTGGCAAGGGAATACTGCTCAAGCCTGAATCCAATCGTTACAGTACCATTAAACTTGATCTGCATAAATTAATTGGCGCTAGTCAGCAGCAGCTAAGTATTCAAAATTACTGCATGATGGGCAGCACAATTACAAAGGGACTGTCTATTCTTGATCGTCATATGGACAAGGTCAAGCAGTTTCAAACTGTATTTTTAGAATTTGGCGGGAATGATTGCGATTATAATTGGCAGCAGATCTCAGAGCAGCCCCACACAGAGCATGAATGCAATACGCCGATTCCTCTATTTCTGAAACAATATAGCGAAATGATCAATAAAATACGAGCACGTCAAGGCAATCCTATCATGCTTACATTGCCGCCTTTAGTACCTGACAAATACTTTGACTGGCTGTCTCGCAATCTCAACAAAGACAATATTTTAACGTGGCTCGGTGGAGATGTAAACGCGATTTACCGCTGGCAGGAGCTGTACAACGCGAAGGTGACCTCGCTAGCTGCGAAGCTTTCCGTACCACTGATAGATATTCGTTCAGCCTTTCTCACGCATCCTCGCTATCAACAGCTAATGTGCGAGGATGGCATTCATCCGAATGAGGCTGGTTACACCTTAATCTATAGAACAATATCCAAGCAGTATCGTCATGCGATGCTGTCCGTATAACAAAAAGCTTCTCCCAAGAGTGAGAAGCTTTTTGTTATACGGTGCTATAGGTATTCATTCTATTGAAAACACACTGGTTAGCATTCATCTTGACATGAGAGCGGATTGAAGATTAACGACTATTGATACTTGTTTTTCCACAGGTCTATCCATTCTGTATAGAGCAAGCCCGAGATTTCTTCAAGCGTTTGACCATCCACAGAATAGAAGCCACCCATCATGACAGAGCCATCCGTAGGAACAGGGTAGGAGGTACCTCCGATAACCTCACCTTCACTTAGCATAACGTTAACATGAATCTCATACACATCTGGATGCTCAGCTACTGAATAGATTTCTTCAAGTGGATGATTTGTAACGACATAGCTGTATGTCGTAATTGATTTTCCGAAATAATGGTCTGGATCAACTGGCTGAACAGCCCATATTCCTGAATAAGGCTCCTCTAGAATGGTGGAGCGCTCTAAAATATAAGAACCAGATGATCCTTTTGCCGTAATTATGTCATATCCTTTGGATTCCAAATATTCCACAGCTTGTTGTTGTTCATAATCTGCATCTGGTGCAACTTTACCATTATCAGGTTCGACTTCCGTTTCTGTTTGCTTCTCATTTTCAACGGTTGGCGTTTCCCTGACAGGAAGCATTTCATTGCTGCAACCAAACGTTGCTAGCAAGGCACATCCGATCACAATAAGCTTAAACTTACTCATCGTCATTTCCTCCAATCCTTTTGCAGTGCTGCGTTCATTTCTATCGTTCTTTATAACGCGCATTTAGCATCCAACAACAAACCCTATTATACATTATTTTCAAAATTCGTATATGATCTAACGGTTTAACACGAAAAAGGTTAACAGCATTAATAAATTAAAAGATATTTTCATTTAAGCTGTAAACTCGAAGGTGCAACCAACTGTATCAATGGACGTGCATTGAATCCATTTCTCGTAAATGAGATAATAGAGCGGACAGCATAGAACGAACACCATAAAACCTATCTTGGATGAATCGAAAGTGAGGGCAACGAATGGAGTACGTAAAGCTCGGAAACACAGGATTGGATGTTTCTCGCATATGTCTCGGCTGCATGAGCTTCGGTGATGCAACGAAATGGACGCATCCATGGGTGCTGAATGAAGAAAACAGTCGACCTATTATTAAGAGAGCGCTTGAGCTCGGGATCAACTTTTTCGACACAGCTAATATTTATTCGCATGGATCGAGTGAAGAAATTGTTGGCCGTGCGTTGAATGATTATGCCAACCGAGACGAAGTCGTAATTGCGACCAAGGTTCATTTTCGTATGCACGAAGGTCCTAATGGTGCTGGTCTTTCCCGTAAAGCCATTATGAGTGAAATCGACAAAAGTCTTAAGCGCCTCGGCACTGATTATGTTGATCTGTACCAGATTCACCGCTGGGATTACAACACGCCTATTGAAGAGACGATGGAAGCACTTCATGACGTTGTAAAAGCCGGGAAAGCGAGATACATAGGAGCATCTGCGATGTACGCGTGGCAATTTTTAAAAGCGCTGCATGTTGCGGAGAAGAATGGGTGGACGCGCTTTGTATCGATGCAAAACCATCTTAATCTCATTTATCGTGAGGAAGAGCGTGAAATGATGCCGCTGTGCAAGGAAGAGAAGATAGGCGTTATTCCATATAGTCCGCTTGCAGCAGGTCGATTGGCGCGTGAATGGTCTACTACGACATATCGCAAGCAAACCGATCAGGCGCAAAAAATGAAGTACGACTCAACACTTGAGTTAGATCAAGTCATTGCTGACCGCGTAACTGCGATTGCACAAAATCGCGGTGTGCCTCGTTCTCACGTATCTCTTGCTTGGTTATTGCAAAAAGAAACGGTCGCAGCCCCAATTATCGGTGTAACAAGTAGAGAGCAGCTCGATGAAGCAATCGGCTCGTTGTCGCTACAGCTGACAGCTGAAGAGATAACGTCATTAGAGGAGTTATACGCTCCGCATCGAGTTGTCGGACCGCAGTAATACGCTGTGCAGTGATGAACGACGCAATCGTTTATTACTTAGTGGATATAGCTTCATTTACCAGCTCCTCGGTGAACGGGGAGCTTTTTTATGTGCATTACACTCGTATTTGAAATCGCATCTAAATCGTTTTTATAATAAAGTTAGAACCATTTGCTAATGTATCCGTATGAATCATAGAACGAGATCGTTTGACATATGGTAAAGCAAGCGCTCAAAAGCTTCTAACAACACGTTCGAAGAAGAATCGTACAAGCTGCTGCAATAACAAACATCAGGTAGGCCAAGCTGCTAGGGAGGAATGACATCATAATCGTTTGTATAAGTCGCACATCGTATGAACAGGATGCCTAAAAGGCAATCTAGTATTAGTCAGTGTCTTAGCCTTCGCGAAAACGAATAGGACTATAAATTTTATCACTACATAAAGGAGACTAACCCATTTGATTAAATTAACGCGAGCCATTCAAATTGCACTATTCGTAACGTTGTTGTTCGTCATCATATTTCTGTACGCTCAAGTTGATCATTTATTTGCTTCATTCGGATCACTTGTGCAAATTATATTTGTCCCAATTTTGTTAGCCGCATTTTTCTATTATTTAATTCGTCCTCTCATTGGGTTCATGGGAAAATACAGAATAAAGCGGACGCCGGCCATATTAATTGTATTTCTAATATTGACGGCATTTCTTGTATGGTTTGTATTAGCGATGCTGCCGCTTCTTCAGAAGCAATTTATTAGTTTGATTGAAAATGCGCCAAGCTTCTTTGACGCAATAGGCAAGCAAATTCATGAACTTCAGCAAAATGAAATGTTTAGCTCGATCTTTCCTGCAAGTGAATTTGATTGGTCAACCGTGTCCAACTACATTAACAAAGGACTATCCAGTGTTAACGCCTATATTGGAAGTCTCGTAAATTTTGTATCCAATTTCACCATTGTTCTGTTTATAACGCCGATTATTCTGTTTTTCTTGCTAAGAGAAGGGGAGAAGCTTCCAGCGCGAGTAGTTAGAGGGACACCACATCGTTTTAAAGGCGACGTGCAGGAAATGCTAGGTGACTTCGATAAAGTGCTTAGCAATTTCATTGTCGGTAGAGTGCTGGTAAACCTGGCTTTAGGTGTGCTGATGTATATTGGATTTATCATAATTGATCTACGGTATGCACTACTGCTAACGACAATTGCAGTTATCGCGAATTTTATTCCTTTTGTTGGAGCAATCTTGTCTTCAGTCCCAATTGTGATCGTCGGACTTGTTGATTCTCCTTCCAAAGCGATCTGGGCGCTCATTATCATTTTGCTTGCACAGCAAATCCAGGATAATTTGATCGCGCCATATATTTTCGGAAAGCAGCTCAATATTCATCCGCTAACTACGATTATTCTTGTATTAGGCGCCGGAAAAATGGGTGGTATAATTGCAATGATTATTATCATTCCGGCTTACCTAATCGTGAAGGTGATTGCGATCAAGGTATACAAGCTGTTCTTGAAGGAAAAGTGGGAGAATATATAGGAAAGTAAATGGCGGGCTTAAAATTTATCTAAGTGAATCAAAAACGAGTGCATCCCATTATAGATGCACTCGTTTTTTAGTTGTGGTCGTTCTTAATAATGCTCCCGCCTGCAACAATTGTAAAAATAAGTGTAGCCACCATAATGATAATCAGCATTGTAGGCAACATGTCGACAACCTCCTTAATCCGCTTATCGCATAATAGTTGCTTATTATTTTAGCAAAAGATAGAAGGCACGCATACCGCAATACGATTGTTTCAAAAAGTATTCATAATTATGCCAAGCTGTAATAATTTCGTCAAAATTATGTAGATTCAATTAAAAAGGTCGAAGCAGCTATTTCTAGCGCTGCGACCTCTAAGATACGTTGCTGTCAGCTTTTAGCGCTGAACCTAAGCATTCATTATTCCTTCGGACTGTTTTCGCTGTATAGTTTACGCTTCTGCTCGAACTCTGTAATCTCCTCGCCACCGTTGAATATAAAGTTGGTGTCATTGTCGCTAATGCTTAGCTCTTCTTTTCCTTTTTTATGCAGTGGCGCCAAGTGACTTTGTAATTCATCTTGATTTTGATGTTGCTTCTTGTCGTTCGTCATCTGTTTAGCCCTCCGTAGTTAATAATTCATTGCAGTATTAGGCTGTCAATTTAACACTCTAAATATGTACGATTGCCATTTGTGATAAATATTAAATCCGCAGGGTAAGCTACCTATATATTGCTTTTGTGAGGTGAATAAGGATGGAAAAAAATCAAGAGCAACGTCATAAAAATTTGCCTGTGAACAAAGTAGAAGATGTTGAATTTTCTAGAGAACTAGCGGATCAAGAGGACCTTGAAGCGTTAGAGCGAGCTGAAAAGGCAGATCGCAGACAGCAGGAATCTGAGTAGAAAGAAGGCCTTGCAAGTGGAGAAGAACATACTGGCTTACTTTAAGAGTCCAGAAGAAGCGGAACAAGCGGCAAAGCAATTAGAAGCAATCGGTACCATTGATATGAGTATCGATCGCTTTTCCAAAAATCCTGGTGGCGATCTTAACAGTATTATGAATCCCATTACAGGTGAATTTTCAAGCCTTGCAAGCTTATCACTGAATGCAGACATAACGGAAAGAGACGCAGGAATATTGCTAGCTTCAGGAACTGATGCAAGCGGCTTAAGTGATGGCGGGCAAGGCGGTCCTACTGGTCGCGATATATTGCTGACTGTAGTCGTTGATGAAGCGGTACATCAGCAAGCATTGCAAATCTGCGAGCAGGCTGGCGGATTAGTGTAAAATAAGTTTCTTAAAGGTAAGACGAGAAAGAATGCCCTTTGGTAACATTGATCGTGGATCGATGTAACACCAAGGGGTATTTTTCTTCTAGAAAAAGCTTCTATTGCCAACCTGATTCCAATTTATGTGAAGATTCGCTATACTTAATTAATATTAAACCTATTACTTTTGAAAAGAGTTGAAGCGCTATGAATATTGTAAAAGCCGATTTAACTTGTCTTCATCAACTGACCGACTTGGCGTTGAAGCTTTGGCCACACAATACCGCGGAGCATTTAATGCCTGAATTCGAAGCGCTCATGCATTCAGAAAAAGACATAGTGTTATTGGCTGAAGTAGAAGGGACGTATGCTGGATTCATACATATGTCACTTCGATCAGATTATGTGGAAGGATCAGATTCAAGCCCAGTCGGATATATAGAAGGCATCTACGTTGAAGAGGCGTATAGAAATCAGGGGATATCGAGAAAACTCGTTGAATCTGGAGAAGAGTGGGCGGTTTCGCTTGGCTGTACTCAAATCGCCTCCGATACAGAATTACATAATACAGAAAGTCAGGAGTTTCACAAGAGTATTGGATTTAAAGAAGCTGGTAGAATTGTAGCCTTTATTAAAGACGTACATCATTCGTAGAAGAGAGGCATTATTAAAATGATTCTAGTGTCCGCTATTCTGTTTTCTATCTTGATCTTTATCGTAATTCTATTCCAGGCAGCATTAGCTTTAGGCGCGCCATGGGGAGAGTATGCAATGGGTGGTAAATTCCCTGGTAAGTTTCCCCCTCAGATGCGTGTTGCTTGTATTTTCCAGATCGTGATCCTCATTTTTCTTGGGTTAATCGTACTTAGTAAAGTAGAGCTGTTGCTATCTAGCTGGTCCTCGTTCGCCAAGGTGGCGATCTGGTTTGTAGTAGCTTTTTCAGCGGTCTCCACAGTATTGAACACGATAACAAAAAGCGTACCCGAGAGAAGAATATGGGCACCTGTCTCTGTGCTACTCCTTCTTACAAGCCTCATTACTGCCGTTAGCTAAAATGAATATTCACAAAAGCAACATTTACTTTCCACACATTACAAAACAATACGCCCGTGACTAATCACGGGCGTATTGTTACTCTTGTTCCGACTGGAACGAGTGAGGCGAGCTCAAGCACATCCTGATTGTACATGCGAATGCATCCATGAGATACTTCATGACCAATCGAGGCGGGATTGTTCGTGCCGTGAATCCCGTAAGACGGCTTAGATAATCCCATCCAAAAAGCTCCGAACGGTCCCCCAGGATTGCGTTGCTTATTGATGATTGTAAACTCGCCTACAGGGGTTTGCGTGACCATTCTGCCAATACCTACTGGAAAGCCTCGTACAACGACATCGTTATCCAGCAGATAAAGTCTTCTATCTGAAAGATCAACAATAATTCTGTAATTTGGCATACCTATCAGCCTCCACGATATCCTATGTGGACATTTGCTGGCGTGGCAGGGCTACTAACTAACTCATATATTTCTTTTTGTAATGACTTAAAGCGAGAAGAGGATAGATGTAGCGATAGCTGTGATAATGCACGTAGAAATTTCCTGGAAGTCCTGCGCCTGTCGGATAAATCGTCTGCCAGTCGTTCTCATTAATTAATGTCATTAATCTTTTTATGCCCTTAATGATTGCTGGCGTTGGCTGCTCATGAACCGAAATCAGTGCATCCAGCGCCCATGCCGTTTGTGAAGGCGTGCTCTCATGAAGCGGAATATAGCGCATATGACGATCACTTTCACACGATTCGCCCCAGCCACCGTCCGGATTCTGAATCGACAATAACCAATCGACTGCCCGCAGAACTGTCTTGCGCCTTGCGGATACACCAGCAGCCATTAAGCCTGTCAGCGCTGCCCATGTGCCGTAAATATAGCAGATCCCCCATTTCCCATACCATGATCCATCCGTTTCCTGATTATTCTCTATCCAGTTCACGCCGCGCTTGATCGATCTATGATCCTGATCAAGCGCGGTATAGCTTCCTAAATACTCTAACGTACGACCGGTCAAATCCGCAGTTGAAGGATCGATTGCAGCTGCTTTTGCGCCATCTAATGCAAGCCAGGTTAGCATCTTATTATCTACATTTTTCTCGAAGGCTGGCCAGCCGCCGTCGTTGTTTTGCATGGATAGTAGCCAGTCTAGTCCAAGAGCAGAAGCTTTGCTGCAGCGTTCGTCATGCTCAGAAGCTTTATAGATCGCTCGCAATGCTGCTGTTGTATCATCAATATCAGGATTAATCGTATTAGACTCAGAAAACCCCCAGCCCCCTGGATCAGCTTTTGGATTATGAACGCTCCAATCGCCTTTTTTGTGATGCTGCATTCGCAACAAATATGCATTTGCTTGATCAATAGCTGGGTGATGGTGCGGTACATTTGCTTGCTGCAGAGCATAACTAATTAATGCAGTGTCCCAAATCGTGGAGGGCGAGTTCTGCATGGTGACGGTATTACTTGCGCTAATGTCGCGCATCTGAAGAAGACCTTCAACAGCCTTCCTAATGCGAGTATGCTGTGGATCATAACCTAAAGCAAGCAGAGCAAATACCATCAATATGGTTGAGCTTGCATAACTATACAAGGTTCCGTCCTCTTCAATTCTATCGAGCATGAATGCTTCAGCTTTCTCTTTGGCAATTTCATTCAATGCAGAACCAATGAGCCGACTGCAGCCTGTATAAATACTGTCCTGCATCTGAAAAAATTCAATTGGCAGCTCCTCATGCTCAATTCGGTTGGTACCATTAAGAATGAAGCCTGTTAGATCAACGTTCGATTGTACACGGTAATCGAGCTTTGCCATAATGAGCATAGGAATAAGATGTATTCTTGAGTATCCAGAGAATGAAAAGAGATTAACAGGCGAAATAGTAGGGAGAAGGACAATCTCCAGTGGAATCGAGGAGATCGAATCTGGCCACGGAAGCTGCCCGGTAATGGCGAGTATTGTTTTACTTAACAATCCTTTGGTACTTTTCAGTCCGCCTTGCGCGAGTATATAGTGCTGCGCCTTCACAATATGCTGATCGTCTAATCGACTATAGCCTGAAAACAACAGCGCAAGCACATTGTCGATAGTCGCTGCAAGGTTTCCATATTCTTCGTCCTTGTACAATGTCCAATATCCATCCGGATGCTGTTCCTTTATGATCCGATAATGAAGCTGCTGAATCAGCTCCTCATCTTGATACGCAAGTGTTCGCAGCAAAATAATAGTATAGGCATCAATAATCGTTCCATTCTCGAAGCAAAATCTCCAAGTTCCGTCGGCTTGTTGTTGATGAATTAGAAAATCAGTAAGCTGATGAATGGCAGTGTTAAGATCGTGCTCAAAGGCTCGTTCATGAGACATAACACACCCCCAAAGTCGTTTTTACATTATATTGAGAACGAAATGCAAACATGTTTGCAAGATTTTTGCACACTGCTATTGAACCTTACGTTAATAATAACTAATGGTGAGCAAACTGAATTGTTTATATTTCGCAACTGGTTGATATAATATAGTTGACAGGATACTAAAAGGTGTCCTATTATTAAGATGTCACCGAATGGTGTCCTTTAGTAAACCTGATGGGCTCCAATCCGAACACGTTAAGTATAGGTGAAGACAGTAGCGGCTATCCCTTGGCAATAATAGTAAGGAGATGGTGCTGTGTGAATGAGAACCAGTCACGGGATGTTTTTGACGCGATTGCTGATCCAACGAGACGACGGTTGATTCAGTTGTTGTCGGAAGCAGACGAGCTGCCGCTTCACGAGCTAACCGTACATTTTGAAATGGGTCGAACAGCGGTTTCCAAGCATTTGACAATCCTAAAGGAAGCTGGACTGGTACTAGATCGAAAAGTTGGCAGAGAAACACGATTTAGGCTAAATGCCTCTCCACTTAAAGAAATACAGGATTGGGTGTCTTTCTATAGCAAGTTTTGGAGAACAAATATGCTGCGCTTGAACCAGCTATTAGAGGAGGAAGAAGAATGAGTTTAAAATTAGAATTGGATTTCCAGTATTCTACAACGATTGAGAAGCTTTGGGCTGCGTTAACAGATTCCAACAAGCTTGAGAAATGGGTATTGCCTAACAATTTCGAGCCGGTAGTAGGTCACCGTTTTCAATTCCGTGCAGAGCCTAACGAATGGTGGGATGGCATAATTGATGGTGAGGTACTCGAACTAGATGAGCCACATCTGCTGTCTTATTCCTGGGCGAGTGGTGATGAAAAGCATACCGTTATATGAACACTGCAGGATCTAGGAGACGGAAAGGTTAACCTACATCTTGAGCAAACGGGCTTCTCCAATATTCATGGATTAAATGGAGCTAAGCATGGCTGGAGCGCATGGTGCAGTGAACTGGAGAAGGTGCTCAATTAATTTTTTACCCGATAAAATAAGCAACATAAAAGTTAAGCTTGCTTAGCCACTCTGAATAAATGGCTGCGAGTTACTTGCAGCCGTTTTGCAATCCGATCAGGCAACTAGGCAGTCGTTAGCGTTACGTTCAGCACAGTTTAAGTAAGAAATGATGTCAACAGTCATCATACTATTGTACGCATTCTACGCTATCGGAGGAGGTTCGTTATGAGCGAAGCTAATCAGGAATATATCGTCATATCGGCTGCAAGGGAAAACAATCTTAAGAATGTGTCACTGCGCATTCCAAAGCGAAAAATTACAATCTTCACAGGTGTTTCTGGCTCTGGAAAGTCCTCCATTGTGTTTGATACAATCGCAGCTGAATCCACGCGTTTGCTAAATGAGAATTTCAGCATGTTCGTTCGCAACTTTCTCCCCCGCTACCCACAGCCAGACGCGGATGCAATAGAGAATTTGAGTATGGCGGTTATTGTAGACCAGAAGCGACTGGGTGGAGGCTCTCACTCCACGATGGGAACGATCACGGATATTTCTCCCATCCTTCGCCTGCTGTTTTCTCGAGTAGGACAGCCATATGTCGGAGAAGCGAATAGATTCTCATTTAATGATCCGCAAGGCATGTGTCCCGAGTGCAACGGTATTGGCCGTAAGCTAGGCGTCATTATGAGCAAGGCGGTTGACATGTCCAAATCGTTGAATGAAGGAGCGCTTTTGCTGCCCGATTATGCGGTGAATGGCTGGGAATGGAACATGATTATGCAATCCGGGAGCTTTGATCCAGATAAAAAACTAAGCGATTATTCAGATGAAGAAATCGACCAGCTGCTGTACGGAAAGGCAAGAAAAGTGAAGATGGATTTCGCTGGTAAAGCAACCAACGTAACCGTAGAAGGCGTTATCGAAAAGTTCACGAACAAATACATTAAGCAGGATCTGAAGACAAAGTCAGAGCGAACACAAAAGGCGGTTGCGCCATACCTCTCGGAGGGTCCATGCCCATGCTGCCACGGTGCGAGGCTTAATCAAGCAGCACTAGGCTGCAAAATCAATGGACGCAATATTGCAGAGATGTCATCCATGGAGGTCGGTCAACTCATTCGCGTAATGCGCGAGATCGACGATGCGAAGGCTGCACCCGTTGTGAAATCACTCGTAGAAAGACTGCAGCACCTCGTTGATATCGGGCTCGATTACTTGACACTTGATCGTGAGACGGACACGTTATCTGGAGGCGAATCACAACGCGTTAAAATGGTAAAGCATCTGAGCGGCAGCTTGGTTGATGTCACGTATATCTTCGATGAGCCTAGTGTTGGCTTGCATCCTCGCGACGTACATCGCCTGAATGAATTGCTCCAAAAGCTTCGTGACAAGGGCAATACAGTAATCGTCGTTGAACATGATCCAGACGTCATTAAAGTAGCTGATCATATCGTGGATGTCGGTCCTTACGCTGGCAGCCGAGGTGGTACGATCGTATATGAGGGAAGCTATCAAGGGCTACTGCAATCAGAAACGTTAACAGGCAAGCATATGAAGCGTCCACTGCAGCTTAAGCAAGACTGCAGACAGTCTTCAGGAAAGCTGTCGATCAAGGATGCCACAATGCATAATTTGCAAAGCGTAAGTGTGGATATTCCTACAGGAATACTAACAGTCGTCACAGGTGTTGCGGGCTCTGGAAAAAGCACACTCATTAATGAAGTATTTCTTAGCCAGCATCCGGATGCAATCGTCATTGACCAATCGGCAATCGGCGTATCAACCCGCTCGAATCCTGCGACTTATACTGGTATTATGGACGATGTACGTAAGGCGTTCGCCTCTGCCAACAAAGTCAATCAGGGCTTATTCAGCTTCAATTCCAAGGGAGCGTGCGAGAACTGTCAGGGACTTGGTGTTGTATATGTTGACCTTTCGTTCTTTGATAGCGTAAAGCTGCCATGCGAGGTATGCGGCGGCAAGCGCTTCAAGGAGGAGGTTCTTGCCTACAAGCTGAACGATAAATCTGTTGCTGATGTATTGGAAATGACAGTAGAACAGGCGTTGGAGTTTTTCGAACTCAAGGAGGTAGTCCGCAAGCTTCAGGCATTGAAAGACGTTGGGCTTAACTATATTACACTTGGACAGCCGCTCAGCACGCTATCGGGCGGGGAATGCCAACGAATCAAGCTGGCAAGCGAGCTTCATAAAAAGGGAAGCATCTATGTCATGGATGAGCCAACGACTGGCCTGCACATGTCTGATATCAGTCATCTGATGGGCATCATGAACCGTCTTGTCGATGCAGGCAATACCGTTATCGTGATCGAGCATAATATCGACGTCATAAGCCAAGCCGATTGGATAATTGATATGGGGCCAGATGGGGGCAGCAACGGCGGGCAAGTTGTGTTTGAAGGCACGCCTTCGCAAATTATTCATGCCGAGCAGTCCATAACTGGACAATACTTGAAAGATTAATGGAATGAAAGGGAGCTGGAGTAATGGGATTCTTCAAAGATATGATCGCGGTTTTTCAAAAGAAAGAATTGAAATTCCTGGAATACAGAAAAGAAGCAGACGACGTATACAGCTTTATGTTTGAAAAACCGAATGATTTATCATGGAACGCTGGACAATACGGCCTGTTTACCATTACACATAAGTCCATAAAAAACAATACTCGACCGCTTAGCATCGCATCCGCGCCAGAAGAGAATGTAATTAGAATTACAACACGAATTAGCGATAGCCCAAGCGACTATAAAAAAGCTTTACTGGAATTAAAGCAGGGCATGACGATTAAAATGGGCGGACCTATAGGGAAGTTTAGTTTAGACGATAGTAGTCCTTCTCTACTTATTGCAGGTGGAATTGGCATTACGCCATTTCGTTCAATCCTTAAGCAAGTAGCAGGAGGGGGCAACTCTGCAAGACCAATCCATCTGCTTTATATGGATCGTCATCTTTTTAAGGATGAGCTTGATGCTATGGCTGAACAAGGTGTATTAACCGTAACGTATGTCAGCTCAAGAGATGCGCTGGAGCAGGAAATCGATCAGTTTGCAGCTCAACATAAGACAAGTGGAAACTATTATGTTGCTGGACCGAAATCACTCGTGGATTCCATCTCAAGTTATATGAACAAGCACAACGTTCCGAAGCAGCGTGTTAAGAAAGATGCCTTTTTCGGGTATTGATTGACACCATTGAACCTATGAAGCTACTTAAAGATTAAAAACAGCCTCCAAGTACTATGAACATGGATTTCGAGCCGAGGTGAGGGAGTCGGTTCTGTATTGGGGAAAGTTTTTCAAAGAAAGCCTGAGACTTTACAAAGCCTGCCCGGTGCTCGGACAGGCTTGTAAAGTCTTAGGCCTGCTTTAAGCAGAGCGAAACCATGTGATTAATACCGGATATGCGGGCCTGCCTGGGAGATAGGGTCTTGCGTTTGTACTCCGAGAACCCCAGCTTCTCATACAAGCGGATGGCCTGGATATTGGTATCGGCGACCTCTTCGATAAGATAGTTACGGTACGGCAAATTCTCCAGCATATGCCGAATAACTGCCGAAGCTGCTCCTTGGCCGCGGAAGGATAAGGCAGTACCGATGAATTCGACCGAGCCCGTTTCGGCTGGTGGATTGACAAACGGCTTTTGGAACTCCCTCTTCAAAATCAGAGCAGCCATCGATCCCTTGTACCAGCCCAGATGCCGGCGGAGTGGGGCGCTTTGGAGTTGTAGGGAGAAGCTGTGACAGTCCGTACATGCGCCGAAGGCAGCTACCCGATCGCCAGCGAGTGCCACATAAAATTGATCTAGCACGAACATATGAGCAAACGCCCTTACGATGACATCCCTGTCTTTAGAGAAATACGTGAGCCATTGCGAGAAGCAGTCGGCGAAAATCTCTGCCATCTGGTCCCTGACCTCTACACCCGCGCGGTCTGCTCGGACAACCTCAAATGCCCCTGAATGCTTCACTACATTCACCTTCTTTTTCGAATATTAAGGTCAAGAGTGATCTCGATGGCATCGAAAACTGCTCTTCCAGCAACACCTTCATCGTTGCTAACCCTTGAATAGAGGAGAAAAAATATTGTGCCATCTCAAAAGCGTTCCCTTCTCGGAGCTTGCCTTGTATCTGTCCTTGGACGATGAGCCCGGCAGTCGCTTGCAGTAGGTCACTATTGATCTGCTTGAGAGCGGCTTGCCGACCGTCCGTCTCAGTGGAGAAGAAGGATTGTGTCATCAACAGAAGGAGGTGTGCCAAGTCATCGCCGGAAGACAGATCGAGATACACCTCGTCCGCGAACCGTGCCAGTTCCTCAGCAGGCTCATCTCTGCTCTGAAATCTGACGATCAGCCCCTCCAGCCCGCTAATAGCGAATTGCACCAGTTTCTCGAATAGCTGATCCTTTGTTTTGTAATGGCGGTACAGCAGACCAGTGCTAACTCCAGCCGCATCGGCAATATGCTGCACATTGGTGGAACCGTATCCTTGACGAACGAACAGGCGCATCGCCGCTTTCTCGATTTTGGTGCGGGTTGCAAGGCGCATGGCCTCGTATTGTTCAGGTGTTCGGGGCACTTTTACCGCTCCTTTTTATAATGAATTTTTATTCATTATAAAATTCAACGAAGCAAATTGTCAACGCAGACTAGGTGTACCGATTATTGTTGGAATAAGATCAACCAGTCTAGTACTTTATGTTCTGCTTACATTTAATCCTAATATATTTGTTGCCGTTTGTGATACAGGTTACATATTTGTAATTAAAAGTAAGCTATATTGATATCAGGCCAACAACGTTTTTTCGTGTCGAACGAGATTCGATTCTAACCAGTATGTAAATTTTTCAGAGACCTATTTACCAACGGGCTACAATATTATATGATAATTTCTGCATTGACTTATATTATTTGCCATCCCCTCTACATTACATATGATTGCCCATAATCATTTAGATTCTATCTGCAAGCTTTAAATGAACCACCCTCACTGTAAAACCCCATCCGGTCCTGCTAACGATCATCACATCCTGACAACAACTTCAATCATTTAAACCCGTTCAAGCAAACAACTTCAGAATCCTCTCCATGACCATCTTCATAAGGATGGTATGTAGTTTTGGCGATTCAGCATCGCAGCTTTTATATAAATGTTTTGCATTATTTTTATTGTGGATGAGAGGATGGATAAAATGACTCAAGTTGTAGAACGTGTAAGTGCGGCTCCAGGCAACAATATTCAAGCTTTTATTGATCTTACGCTATTGAATTGCAATCTGAAAGGCGTCTATCAGTACCAGGTAATTAAAGGAGAAGGTGGAGTTGAGGACGAGACGAAAACCAAGATTCTTGTCATGCCAACCGATGAGAAGCCTCAAGGCATGAAACTGCTTGATCTTATTGATGAAATTAACGGCATCATCAGTTCCTTCGGCGGTGGTGAAAAGGTTAAGAAGGAGGACATGGTAGAAACACTTGCTTCCATGGGTTTAAAGGCGCTTGAGAACATTAGCGTTCAAATTAGACAGCTGTTCCTTTACGTGGATAAATCCAGTATAGAGGCGAATACAAAGCCATGTGAGTATGCCTTTAATTTTGTTGTACTGAATGAGGTTAAACCAGAAGAGAGCCTCAAGCTGTTCAATATCAAATCACTTGGGCTTGCCGTCTACAACACAGACCGCAAAAAAATCATTGAGCGCATGCAGCTTGAAAATATCGATGAGCTCCTAGCTTAATATAAGGAGAAATCGAAAAAATGAAGAAAAACGATGCT
This sequence comes from Paenibacillus septentrionalis, assembly GCF_042659865.1. Taxonomy (NCBI): domain Bacteria; kingdom Bacillati; phylum Bacillota; class Bacilli; order Caryophanales; family Paenibacillaceae; genus Paenibacillus; species Paenibacillus septentrionalis. Next base: position 99,446 of record NZ_JBHSTE010000002.1, on the reverse strand, counting down.
GAATCCGCCAAATCGTTAACGGTAGTCTTTCACAGTGAGTTTTACATAAAAGAAGCCCTGTTTCAAATTGCTTTGCTTAAGGATGAGAAGGGGCTCATCGTTTCAGGAGAGTGGATTAATCGAAACTTTTCTTTTGAAATGAATGATGTAGCTGCTTATTTTGATATCGTGATTCCGGATTCTTTCAATTTTGAATTGTTTATCGAAACTGTAAGACTTAAACTGGCCACCGCTACTAGTCAATTGGATTTCAAGGCAGTGATACGCGACTTCGGTGCTTTAGAGCTGGATTCCTGGAAGTCGCCCGACAAAGAAGAGCGCCATTATCTATTAACATTAACCTTTAATCGAAAGCTGGAGCTGACCAATCTACCAATATTGGGGCAGTTTTGTGACCCTGGCGATGGATTTGCCTTTAAGGAGCTTAGCTTAACCTATACCCCAAACGTTAATTTTATTATTGCCTTCCTGTCACAGCTCGTCATTAAACAGCATGCCGTCGACTTGAATGTGGACTATATTCATTCCTTAAAGCCTAAACCAAAAGATTATCTCTTAACTGCGGGTGAATCCAAGACAAAGAAAACCATCTACTGGCTAGAAATTAATAAAGGGTTCAGCATCCTGTATTTCTCCAAGATCGGAGTAAGCCTTGTTGAATCAAGAGTCACCTTTTATCTGGATGCCAGCTTTACGATTGCGATGCTCCGAATGGACTTCTTCGAGCTATACGTTTCAACCTCACTCAAGAAGCTGACCGACATCGACTTCGGCTTAGGTGGCTTGATGGTTACGCTGCAGAACCCTACCTTTAGCTTGGCAGGCGGACTGTATAAGTCTCAGGAGGAAGAGCTGCTCTACAATGGAATGCTGGGCTTGAGATTCAATCAGTATAGCTTTCAAGCTTTAGGCTCCTATGGCGAACTGCCTGGAAGCGGAGAGAAGAGCTTTTTCGCTTATCTAATGCTCGGGATGCCAATGGGTGGTCCACCGTTCTTTTTTGTAAATGGATTAGCGCTTGGATTCGGAGTGAATCGCTCCTTAAAACTGCCTGATATAAGCAGTGTTCGCACATTCCCGCTCGTTGCAGCAGCTATGGGGGACGATTCAGAGCTAAAGCCGAATACACCTCCCAAGCAGGCGTTAGGCGCATTAAGCAAGTCTATTGTTCCAGAAGCAGGACAATATTTCCTGTCTGCTGGCATACGATTCCTAACCTATGGTGTGCTGGAAAGCTTCGCGCTGCTTAATATTGAAATGGGCAAGCGACTCGTTATATCACTGCTGGGATTAGCTAATGCATCCATGCCACCTAAAGTGTCGGGCGTTAGTCCCATTATTAGAGCTGAACTGGCATTGAAAATCGTTTTTGATCCCGATCAGGGAGAATTTCTTATAGCGGCAGCTTTAACAGATCGCTCGTTTTTATTCCATCAAGATTGCAAGCTGACAGGTGGCTTTGCGATTGGATTTTGGTTCAAAGGAAACTATAGCGGTGACTTTATTGTCACATTAGGCGGCTGCCACCATCCTGCGTTTCAAAACCTTCATTACCCTGCCATACCGCCTTTAGGCATCTCTTGGATCATTAACAGTAATATTTCGGTGAAGGGAGAAGCCTACTTTGCATTAACGCCTTCTTGTATGATGGCCGGTGCCAGTCTGAAGCTTCTGTTCGAGTTAGGCTCACTTAAGGCATGGTTTTTTGCAGCCGCAGATTTTATTTTGAAATGGAAGCCGTTCTTCTATCAAGCAAGAGTACAAGTCAGTGTCGGTGTTTCCTACCGTATTAGCATTTTCGGTATAGGGAAAACATTCAAAATTGAATTAGGAGCTGGACTATCGCTTTGGGGTCCTGAATTCTCCGGAAAAGTAAGAGTGAACTGGTATATTATATCCTTCACAATCGGTTTTGGAGCGAATAGCCCTGAAGAACCGAAGCCAATTGAATGGGGCGAGTTCGCAGATAGCTTCTTACCAGGCGCAATCGAAAAACGTCAGAGCCCCTATGCTCTTGGCTATACCGAGCAAACACCAGAAGCACATCTGAGCAATGTCAGTATTACAGATGGACTGCTTTCTCAATATCCCACAAAAGAGGGCAGAGAGGCATATGTGGTAGACGGGTTCAGGGCGGGATTCATGATCGAGCACAAAACACCATGCACAGCCTTGTTCGTTAATGACCAAAATCTCATAAAAGGGCCAATTGATTTTGGCATTGTACCGATGGGACTGAGCAACGTTAAGCTGGAGCAGCATGTCACGATCAAAAGCTTGAAGGATGATCGTACGGTCTCTTGTCTGAATGTTGAGCCGATACTGAAAAATGTACCTTCTGCGCTATGGGGAAATAAGGGCGATAATCCAAATGCACCTATGCTGAACAATATGCCGATGGGAGTCGCAATTAAAGTTAATGAAGCGACTTCAATTGTACACGTGTTGCCTGAGACTGGAGGCTATGATGAAAAAGTACTTAGCGCAAGAGAATCTATAACCCGTGAGGTTGATTACCACCCACCAGTATTCAATCCCGCGGCTGCATATCCAACAGAGCCTGAGCGTGTATTATCTATCATTCACGAATCAATCGGAAGCAATCGACTTCGGGAGCTGCTGCTGCAAGAGACGGCTGCTGCTTTCGGAACACATCACGATGCACATTTCGGAAAAGTAGCCCATGATGCGCGAGCCGTCCTTTTTGCCATTCCTGAGCTTCGCACAACAGGCAGTGCAGATCTTTAATTTTTTCATGAACAGGGGAACGAAAATGGGAGAAGTCATTCGGTTCGCACAAATGTGCGAGCCTCCCCTTAAAGCTGGGGATTATCGTATTCAGGTCGAGCCTGTTACTAACATTGATTGCAAGCTTACCAGTACTATTACAGATATAACCGTTTCTACCGAGAGATTTCGCCTTTCACCCGATCAAATTTACTCGGTATATCCTCCCAGAGAGGCGGTAGGCAGCTACTCAGAATGCTTGCCGCATATTGTTTTGAATCGCAGGACCTTACCTTGGGAGAAGGTCTTGCTAGAGAATCAGCCAAGCATGCCGTGGCTAGCTTTGCTTGTATTTGATGAAACAGAAGAAATCGAGCTTTTCGAAAGTAATTGCGGCGAAGCGCTAGCACCGAAAATGGGTACGTATATTCCGTCTATCGAACTGCAGCCATATGAAAATCCGAAAGATCCTTGCACGTATGTCGAGGTTCCAGTGGATTTATTATCTGATATTTTGCCGTATGCACAAGCACTATCCTTGCTCTCACACGGTAAAGGTGTAAGCTTGGACGATAAAGTGACAGATGCCTCTGTTCAGGACAATTGGTTCGCCACTGTCGTAACGAATCGATTTTGCTTGGAGCCCGCGGATGAGAAGCAAACGATTCGTCATATAGCTTGTCTGGTTTCACTGGAAGGCTATGAGGAGTTACTAGAAAATGAGGCAGACCGACAGCACGCATTAGCGCGTTGTCATACTGCAAGAATGATTGTCCTGGCTAATTGGAGCTTCTCCATGTCAAAAGCAGCCTTTGATTTCGGATCTACCTTCTCGACGCTCGATGCAGGCATGATGTCAACGCCTTACTCTGGCAGCAACGCGTTAATCTCTCAGCTAAGCCAACTTGGATACTACCCGTTAAATCACCACATTCGAGACGGCAGCCATACCGTTTCATGGTATCAGTCTCCGCTTATTCCGTATGAAGAACAGCAGAAGAAGCTGAATTGCGTACGATTTGCCGATCAACTGCTTGCTTATGATCCTGAAATCAGCATGATGGATATACGATATTCAAGTGCTTGGCAGCTCGGAAAAGCTATGGCGCTTGCCGATCAAGCCTATGCCCAAAAGCTGTATGCGTGGCGACAAGCTAATCAGCTGCTTGCGAGAACCTCCGTCTATCACGGACTGCTAGCGCAGCACCTGTCTGAACAAGCAGCAGATCATAATCATGCGCATGAGCTTGGGAAGCAGTTTATCCACGCTGCGAGAGCGAATAATGAGGAATCAAGTCAATCTAGCGGTAAGCAAATACTGCTGCAGCAGCTTCAAGCACGCTACCACACTTTACTAGGAGAGGTGATCGCAGATGCAAGCAAGGAATGATTGGGAAGCATCGGCAACAAGACTCCGCGGTAACGTTCATCACTTATTTGAAGAACTTGCAGCATTAACGATTAATCAGCCCATCGATCCTGAGCATGAAGAGGATGACTTGATCGCCTGGCTGAGTGAATTGTGCTTGCTTAGCAATGTACCCTATCACTACCTCATACCATCAGAAAGCTTGCTGCCTAACAATGCGATACGTCTTTTCTATCTCAATCCAAACTGGCAGCAGGCTCTAGTAGATGGAGCGTGCAGCTTGGGGAGAAATGCATCGTTGGATCTAACCCACGATCAAGCTTTGATTGAAGCCGTTTTTGCTAAAATTGGCAAACGAATGAAAGCGGTTCGGCCTCTACTGCAGAAGAAGGCCTTATTATCAGAAAAGCTTGAGGAGGGCGTGCAAGTAATCGGAGGCTTTATTGTTCGATCGCCTTTAGTACGTGGTTGGAGGGGGCTGGAATTTCGAGCGTTGTCATCAGAAGGAAAGCCTTTGCGTGCGCTTCGTATCGAGACGCTGTCTGATGACGTGCTGATCGGCTTGTTTGACGGGGTTCCTTATACGCTGGAGATTGCACAGCCTCCAGAGGGTTTCTTTTTCGGATTTAATCGATTCAATGGACAGTTTTTCAAGAGATTAAGAAGCTTCGAGACAGGTGAGCTGCTAGCTGAATCTGATACTGTCGAGGTTGCCGTTCATAACGAGAAGAGACGTACAATTGACGTATGTCAAACCGTTAAAAATATGGAAGAATTTTTCCAAAAGGATGCATTCACCTCCGCTGAATTTGCCCTGCAGATGATTAAAACACCTTATATCGGCAAAGTGATCAGAAATGATGAAGCTTAAACTTAAATAGAAATAAAAGGAGATCGTATACATGTACAATTTTTTACCAGATTACCATAACAACGTGCTCTCCCAGATTGATCAAAACGAGGGATTCATGGAGCTGGATTTTTCTGATGAAGATCACTATCGCTTTTTTCTTAGTGAAGTAGGAGGACTGGAAGCCTTTAACAACAAGCATCCTCATCTTGAAAGCACACTACAAGCGCTTCGAACAACACCACTTGTACGTACTGTACAGTTATCGGCGGACGGCTTTCATGAAGGGCCAGAAGATAAAATGGCGATCGAAAACCTGCTTTTTTCTGAAAAGCAGCAGACCCATCTAGCAACAAATTCAGAAGGAAAAACGATGGCAACGATAATGGCTGATTATATGGAGAAGAAGGATCATATCGTTGTTGTATCCAAGCTGTATGATGTGACGAACAAAATATTGCTTCACAGTACAGCAGAAGACGTTTACGACACTTCTCAATTCAACGGGGTCATTCAGGCCGACTATCCAAAATATATCGAGGATAAACCGCGAGAGTTTATGATCAACAGCACCTTCTATTGCACAAGCAGTACAAATGAACTGCGGGCATTGAAGGCCTACGTTGCAAAATCGATAGGCTTCACTTTACAAGGTAACAGTAATATTATTAAAACCTTCACCTTAAACGCCCCGGTTATTAAAGAGGAACACCGCCAAGATCCTAATCATAAGGAAGTGAAAATATCGTATAGGCGTGCAGGCTCCATTCCAGATTATGATTATACGAACGATGACCAACCTTTCAAAGACGGCGACAACACAAAAATTCTTGTCCGTGTTCCGTTTTCTGTAACGATTGAAGCAGCGGACAAATGGTACATTAAGGGCTTTGATCAGAATTACGGCTATCGAATGTGGTTGAAAAATATGGTGAACGGCACAATCAACCATTATTGCAGCTACGAGCAGATCATTCAGCGCAAGGAGACTATCGATGATCAAAATCGCTGCACCAAAATGAACATTACCTTCCCTGAGTCATGGAACAATATTCTAGATTTCTCTAAAGTCGGCTATAAGGCTTATACCGATGTCGATTTGTATTCGAGCTTTGGCATCATAATGTACTCCAGTGACGACTTACAGATGACGGTTAGCGTGTCTGTGAAAAGCGATAGTGTCGATTACGACCATCTTAACATTCAATGTCCGAAAATTTTTATTCAATGGGGATGCGTCGCACGCGATACAGAGATTGTAATGGCAGACGGCACGCTAAAAAGAGCTGATCTCATTGAAATTGGCGAATATGTTAGAAATGCTGAAGGAGGCGCAGCTCAAGTAAAGAAGGTTCTGACTGGGTATGAAGCAAAACTGTATCAAATTTCTACGGCTAATCGTTACGTGCGAGTAACGCCCGACCATATCGTATGCACCGAGAAGGGGCTAATCCCTGCAATCGACCTGCAGCCGGGAATGTCGCTCAAAACAATAGCGGGTCTTGAACCGATTGTTACTGTCAGATGGTCAGATTATTATGATACTGTCTACAACTTTGAATTTGAACATGAGACCATCTTAATTGGCAACGGAATGATGATTGGCGATTCCATGCTGCAAAATCGGATAAAGGAGTTGGTCGCATATGAAGCTTGATTTTCATTACTTTACAATGAAGTTCATTGCCTTAAGGGTAGGCTTTAGCGAACAGGAGGCGCAATTAATCGCTTCAACCTGCCAGTTTATTAATGATAATCACCAACGAGCCGCTCTATATCTGCCTAAGGAGCAAGTGTCCAAGTCAATTATTGAACGCGGTCTATGTGAGGACGATCCTTCAAAAGGACCTGATATGTGCAAAATTCCTTTGCTCCTATCCGCACTCGAGCCTGACAACGTGGTGGAGTCGCTAAAAGAGGAGTCTAGTCAACTAGATATTCTTATTCCTTTCTATTACTTCCCGGATCAAGCCACTGACAAAGATGATCCTTTTTTTGATAAAACGCAATATCGGGTTACTCCGATCGAGACGCTGCAAAGCAATGAGGATTTTACCGCGATGTTCCAGCACGCTAAAGAACAATATGCAAACAGCAATAGCAATGATTCGGCTGAGGCGCGTCAAGCGTTAAGACGTCTTGGAGTTTTGCTGCATATCGCGTCAGACAGCTTTGCATATGTGCCTTTCAATGGTTATATGAGTGATGTAAATCAATGGACGATTGAAGAGGTGCTAGACACCCGTACATTCACTAACATTACGGATCAATATGATTCGCAGAAATATGCGACCTACCCCAATGTAGGCAAATACAGAACGAACGGAGTTAGCGAAGACTACAACAGACAGTTCCTTCTAACTGTAGAAAAACAACCGCGAAGCTTTATTCGAATCAATAATGATTACTTTGTAAAGGCAGCGTGGACGGTCTATAGCTTCTTATCTTATTTCCGCGGGATGACTCCATCGGAACAGGAATGGAGAGACAACATACATGCGCTGCTTAAGGATTGTTGGAATACAGACTCTTATCAGTACGATAAATTGAAGCAGCATTGGAGCAAGTTGACGAGCTTGAGCTATGACTATGATGAGGATGCGGTTCGGCAATCTATCGTTGACATTGATCCATCCTTGAAACCCGATCAACAGGGCTATTTTGATTTCTTGTTGATGCTGCAGGATGTGAAAGATGCTGTTAAAGAAAAATTAGAGGAGGACGAGGCAATGTTGACGACCGAAGATTGGGGCACTGCTGATATGACTTGCGACATCTCGGAGCCAAATTTTAACGGAGATACCTATGATCTAACCCTTACCGCTGGTTTTCCCAATAAAGTATCAACGCTAGTTGTATTAGTAAGCATTATGGATACAAACAAGCAGGAGCAAATTATGTCGGATACGTTCACCTATAAAAATATTAAGTCCGTATATGAAAAGATTACGCTTAAGATACCGAGTAACGATCAAAATCTACTGGCTAAAATCGACTTTGCTTGGCGTGATGAAACAAAAATGAAAAAGTCATTCAATAAGGAATATACCGTTGTCGGAAACGCTGCCATCATCTCTCAGTTAACAATGATTGAGCCTCACAGTAAAACAAATCGACCTAGCATTCAAATTGTAAATGGCTCAACTAGCGTTAGTGCGGATTATAATTACCCAATGAATGCCATGTATATTTCTCAAGAGGGCATTGCTCAGCTTGATTTATATGCTCCTATCGATCTTCAATTAAAGCTTGCAGATGGTTTCAAGCTGCTAGATTACGATAACCTTTCCATTTCATTAAAGCCTTCTAACAGTCAAGTCATCAAATACTGCAACAACTCCAAGTTTATTAGTCTGAAAACTGACAAGGATACAGGGATTATTCATATTCAAGCAACTGAGGAATGGAAGAACCGAATTCAAGTGAAGGATTACAGCTCTAGCATTGCTAGGCTTAAGCTTCAGATTCGTGTTACGTTAGAGGTTAGCTCACTTGAAGAGGATGGCTATCGTAGTATCGTCGTCGATACACTAAGTGATGGCTCGCTCATTACAGATCTTGAGTATATGTGGAACCAGTAAAGTGAGGGAAAGCTGTGACCAATAATCATATTCTATGTGTCCCGATGAGAGTTGAAGCAATGATGGTAGGCAAAAGTCCTGTTCCTACTGTATTTGCCAATATTCCAGATGACTATTCCCGAATCACCTTGAATCCATTAGGTGACTACGTGCCTTCAGGCATTATGAATGAAAAAACAGAAGAAAAACCAGGCATTCACTTACATTGGACGCTGCCTGAGGCCTTAAGACAGGGGCAGCAGAATAACGAACACGATGCTCCTGAATTTCCTAGCGTGCCCAATCGATGGATCGTTACACGCATATGGGCGTCAGTGGAACAACCGGATTCCTTACATAGCAAGTATTGGATTGTCGAGAGTGATGCCCTTGAAAAAAGGAGCAGCCCGGAACTAGGAAATGAAGGAAGTCTGACGTTTCCGAAGCTGGATGATCTTCAATGGCCTTATCGGATATTAGGACGATCATATCCATATGAAGCCATTATCCATGAACCGCTTGAGAGACTAGTACCATTTCATGCAATAGGACCAGGCAATCCCGCATTTTCTGCAATGTACCCGTATCATCGCAATGTATTTGGCTTTTATGATGATTTGACGGACGAAGCTGGTGCGCGGATGCAGAACGTGTCGATCAGCTATGTCGTTAGAGGCTTTTACGATAATGAGCTGCCGCTTGTAACATCTGCCCATATGTGCAGGGAGCAATTGGGCTGGGAGGCGCCGAAAGCTTTGAGTTATCCAGCTTCCATCGCTCTACATGGCGTTGTTACGAGTCTGGACTGGGAGAATGACCAAATCGATTATAATGGTACTTTTATTAACAAGCAGTTAACTATGCCAGAACTGGCTGTTGGAAACACATCTGCAGAGGCAGTCTCGGCATTGCATGCTGTGAAAAATCGATCGAATGAGAGACTGATGCGTGTTCTTCTGCATGATCAAAGTCATAAACTATTGAATTTGAACGGAATCTATCATACTGACTATACAGAACATGACAGGCGTTTTCAATTATATGCCGAGCAGCACGAATACAAGCTTCAGAGTAAGATCACAGATAAAGAGTATGCGGATATTCCTGAACTCTCTGATGATGACCAAACACAATTCCGTCAATTGCAAGAAGGCATGAATGAGCAGTATCGTAAGCAGTTTTCTATCCAAGCCAAGCGCTCAGCTGTCTACGACCTCTGGTGCAAATATATGATCAAGGTGCAAGTGACAGATCCATTTGAAATAAAAGAAGCGAAAAAGCTAGCAGAGAGATACCAGCAGGAGTTAGAAGCCGAGATCCTTGCTCTACAGCAAGAAGAAATGGAGCTAAAGGAGCTTCAGGATCGTCTTCGATTGCTTGAGCAGCAACTGACTCACGCTATTAGCGAACATTATGAGTTAAAGCAGAATGCAGGAGAGCGATACTATGAACCGAATTCTCCAGTTTTACTGCTGTCAGGCTCTAAACGAGGAGCACTATTCGAAACTCAATCCTCTGCATATGACGAAAACCGATTATTATGCAGACTGCCACAGGAGAGTGTACAGGAGCTGCGGTTTGATTTTACACTGAGAGGCATTGATCATTCTGTTATCATCCACGCTAATCTACTCTTGCAAGAGACAGTAATCAAGGGAAACTATGCTGAACTACTGCTTGAAGCTGTATTATTTTGTAAGAACAGTGCAGAGCGGATTGCAGCAATTGTTGGAGAGCAGTTAGGTTTGTTGCCATTCACTGAAGCTGAAAAAAAGCAACTCCTTGCAGACATTCATCAACTTCAGAACAGTATGGATAGCGGATTAGTAAAACCTGGAGAGAGGTTTCCCGATCCCCTGTTTCTAAATCACTGGACGGCTCCATGGAACCCTGTGCTTCTCTCTTGGAGAGGCCTCTACTATCCCGATAAAGAGCTGATTGGTCGTGCACCTAAGTTAAGCCACTGGACATTCGACGGAGTAGATTACAAATTCGACAGCACCATCGATACCGCGGAGGCTGTTGTGATGGAGGGCAAAATTCTGTTAACCCCTCATATTGCACAGCAGCTGCAGGCGATGACCGTTAAGCAGATTGGAGTGGAGCTTACTCAAGCAATCGGAGCGTTGCATGAGCTAGATTACTTGTCGCAGTCATTGGATGGATTTAATGCTAGATTCGCAATGAGTCAACAGACACTGCGGTTTCCTGTTTTTGTACTGCAAAAAGGGAGTGCGGAGCTGGCTGCTCAAGTACGTCTTTCATTAGGTGAATTTGAGATGGAAAAGCCCTTGTTCAACACGTTCTTTTCGCCGTTAAGAGGAGGATTCTTCAAGTTCGACCAACTGAGGTTAATCGATACCTTTGGGCAATTTCAAGAAATTACTGCAACCAAGTATGCCATCGCTGAAAATTTGAGAACATCAAGCGATCCGATTGGTAAGCTAATTATGCTCCCACCTCGCTTCATTCAGCCAACCAGACTCGAATTCAACTGGTTTCAGGGAAGGGGACATAACTATTGTGACTTTAATCTACCCGATTCTCCGATATGTGGATGGCTTATTCCAAATCATGCTGATCAGAGCCTGCTCATTTACGATGAGGAAGGTAACATGCTTGGAAGCTTAATCGTCACTGCCTACGATGGAGATGCTGTACAGTGGAGAAATGCGCCAGGCTCACCCGACGTGCCATTAACGAGCCAGAACTCTTCCCATACAGCCAATCTGTACTCGGCGGATCTTCCTGAATCGATGAATCCAGAGATGAAGGCTTTTTTGAGTGAAATCCTGCGACGCAGCCATGAGCATGAGGATGTGCTCACCCCATTTCTACAGTTAATTGACTCTGCTCTGTGGGATGTCCACGCGCATGAATCGCCAAGTGCAGGCGGTTTAAGTCTGTACGCAGGAAAACCGCTCGTCTTAACTAAAGCCAATATCAAATTGGTGCAAGCTGGACCGCCTGACCGTTATAAAGCGATCGACAGCAATACCAAACAACCAGCCCCAGTACCAGACATCTCAATTAAGCAGTTTGAAATGCCACTATGGATCGGAGAACAACATCATCTGGGTGACGGAGTGATCGGTTTTTTCAAGCAGGATGGTGTATCCGGATATAAGCACTTCAATAGCGCCTTTGCACCTTCAGATCATGCTTCGGATTACCTGTATCGCAACAATCAAGTTGACATCTCTGCCGATGAACAATCCGATGGAACAACTGTATCTATCATTATGGACCCTCTTGCGAGTATGCATCTTATCAGCGGAATGCTGCCTGTTTCAGTGCAGCGCATCCCACAAGATCGCATCGAATCCGCACTGAATCGACTTTTTCTAACCCTGTATGTCGGTCCGTTGCTTGTAGGAGAAGAAAACATTGTGATGCCCTTAACGAAGCTTCCTAACCGTGAATGGAGCTTTATTACGCCAAGCGACGCAGAGGCATGGGCAGAGGCATGGATAGAAACAAAAAACCTCCAGCCATCGAATGGAAATGCTTTTCTCGCCAAGTCTCCTTTTCGTGCAGTCGAAGGCTGGTTGAAGTTGAATGTAAGAGGGGACGATGAAACAGATGCTTAATAACTTTCGATATTTGCTTGATGTGGATCATAATCAAATCAGTGTGAACGACCATGCGATTCTGGAGCGAGATAACCCTGTAAAGAGCGAATTGACCTTTCAGCTCCTGAATCCTGACCGTGTCAATCCTATTGTATTTAACAACCCACAGATGCTAACAGCCGAAAACATTCTTAAGAAGCTGCAAAACCGTGAACCTGTAACCGAGACATCTTATATTCGTTTTTATTTTCCGTACGGTACCGCACAAGGAGACTTCATAGATGAAGAACGAGGAAAGCTAATTAATTTTGAAACAGAGTCAGGGGACTGGTCAGTAGCGGAAGGGATTGTTGAGGACAGACATATTAGCTTTGTAATTAGCTGCTACAATCAGAAAATAATAGATACGTTGTTTAGCGTTTATTTCAAGTGCAAAAACATTCAGTCCTATGCCCCTGTAGGATTAACATACGTTTATGTCGATATTAAGAATGTTGTTGGGATTGATGATGTCATTAAGGTATTTCCCGTCCAGAAAAAGCTTGCTGTTCCTCAAATTAATCGATACTTCACACAGCAAACTACAGCTAGCGCTAATGAAACAACACGTATTCAATGGCAAATCAGCGGGGCAAAGGAAGGAAGAATCACTCCTGGGGAAATCGATATCTGGTCTATCCCAGCACCTTCGGTCGAGCTTAAAGTAGCTCGCGACATGGAATATCGCCTAGGTTTGAAAGGAAATGGATTAGAAACGACTGCTGTTGTAAATCTATATGTACGGCCTCCTAATATCCAGCAGCTGTTCTATGAATCGATCAATAAACAAGTAAGCTGGAGCGTGCAGTATAGCGAGAATCAACAGCTTATTTTAGATCAAGGAAGTCAATCCGTCGACAGAACCGGCAAACTTAGCATTCAAATGCCTAAAAAGCCTCAAGTTGCTTTACGTGCTGAGGGTTATATTTATACGGAGTATAGCGCTCTTAATCTGCAAGGCCTCACATTAGACAAACCGCAGGAATTTAGAAGCAGGATAAGGACGTATGCTCAGTATGTTTACTCGAAGTGGGAATGGCGTACACAAGAGGTGAAGGGGGTTCTATTTCAGATTAGTGAGGACGGCTATGTCTGGCGCGACGCTTCAAGCGTTTATTCGGGATCATTTGAGTATGTATCCGCAAAGCCTCTATTTGGAGCAAGGCTCCAATGTACGAAACGAGATGGAAGTCAGTATCCTCTGCTCATGCTTGATGGGGAGGTTATGTAATGGACCGCTGGATACAAGCCAACGTTAAAGGTGAAAAATGGATTCTGCTTAGTGAGCACAAGCAAGGCAAGGATATCATCATTCCTAATTCACTTGATGTTGAAGTCGTTAATGTTAGTTGTATCGACACGGCTTCCTTCATTAATAATCTGCCAGTCGGAGCCCATATTCCTGATATCGATGTGGAACAGGATCAAATTTCGGTCGTCTACGTGTATTTCCCTATCGGCAATGGTGAGGCATATCTGACAACAGAGGAATGGGCGCGTCAAATGACCTGTTATGCTCCATATAACTGGGGGGTTGAGCAAGCCTATGATAAGCAGTATGGGATCTATTTCAAACTATACCCGCTTAACGATTATGATCTGGAGTCAAGAGAAAAGCTCTACTTTAGTATTAACAATGTTGTCTCGTTTGGGGAACTGGAGAAGATGGTCTATGTAGCAGTACGATTTACGAACATTCCAATGCTGAGTGATAATGGGGAGGATAACTTATACAAGCAGTCTTCCGAGTCTGAAACCAGTAAGGATGGGACTGACTATCTAGCTTTTTTCAAAAAAAGATCAGAGCTAAACATATTGAATTTTGAATCCAATCGGACTAGAGTTGCTGTAGGTGATACCATTAAGCTTGAATGGGCAATTGCAGGGGATGCTGTACAGTGCGTGCTTACTCCGGGAGACCTTGTCGTAGAGAGCGTCGGAAGTTTTGAGATGGAGATCTTTACAGATACAACCGTTCGCTTATATGCTTTTGGCAAGGAAGTGCAAATATCTGAAACAGTCACAATCTATGTGGATCAACCCGTTATAACTACGTTTACTTCGGATTGTCAGGACAATAAGACGCTTTTTGGTCGTCGTGTGCTCTTATCCTATGACGTAAGCGATGCGGATGGAATGTACTTGAATCAAGGGATCGGGAGAGTTATGGGCAACTCAATCTCTGTTCTACCAACTAGCGCGACAACTACGTATACGCTTAGCTGTATGGGAATAGATAAACTTATTCAAAAATCGTTAACGATTACGATTACAGATTTTCTTAAAGTCGATTATCTGTCGTACAGTAGAAGCAGTCGTCGTTCTGATGGCAGCTACGATTATTACTTGAAGTGGAAGGTATCGAACTGTAACACGATTCGTCTTACTACTTCAGATGGGCAGATTCGCAGTACAGGAGAAGCAAGCGGGAGTATCCAATTCAAGGATTCTTCCGAGACGCCGCTAACTGTAACCCTATACTGTACAGGTACTTCGGAGCAGGTCCTCGATCAGATATATAGTGTATAAATTTATAGCATTGAACAGGGAGGGGGTTCAGCGAAGACTGAGCACTCTCCCTGTTTTCATTCGTTAGTATTAGATTCTTAATATCAATTCACTTCACCGCATCATCATGTAATCTGCGCATACGATAGGCGTTCATCGCAAATTCGCGTAGATCCTCAAGAATGGTATAGTTGGCCCATGCGCCAGCGAGAGCCCCGATTCCAGGCAGCATCTGCAGCATCTTTTTGAAATCAAGCGTATCACGATACTCAATCTGAAACGTCTCCCAGTCCATATCGCGGTAGTATTCAGTATCCGAAAGCCACTGTTCCTTCTCAAGATGCCAATGCTTGATAGAGGAGAGCAGCTTGCTTCGGCTTTCCGGGCCTGAGAACGTCATCTGGAATACTTTAAGTATGAATACCCTCTCTGAGAATTGTTTGGTGTCATAGCCGTAAACATGTGCCAGCTCGAACAAATACTTCATCTTAATCGCAATTAAGGCTGGGAAATCAACCATGCTTAGCATAATGCCGCCAGCTCCCGTCCCAGCACCTTCAGCAACGGCGATTTTTTGGTACTGGGAAAACAGCTCTTTTGCCTCTTCATCTGCTGGCTCCAGTTCGCGGTTACGCTGCACCTGACGGCTTGGTGTATATTCAGCACCGAACAGTGCCGTGCGCACAATTGAGCGTATCGTTGTAGTAATAACGGTATGTACCTTTGCAGGAATCACTTGATTGATACGCGTGCTAATCGTTTTCGATGTTTTTTCCAGCCACCCAGGAGATTTGAACATTTTCTGTTCCCAATCAGCAATTTCCTTCCGAACCTTTTGCTCGTAATTCATTCTCTATCGCTCCTCATAAATACTTAGCTTTATTGTAACCAAACTTCCTTATTTTTGGAACAGACTTGGGGAGGTAGCAGTCCTCGACCAAAGTCGAGTGCTAGAAAGTTAGTATAATCTATTAATAATTTTTGCAAAAAAATAATAGTCAATCAATAGAATAGCCTGCAATAATAGGAAGTGTACCTACATGATACATCTAGAGTGCTCATCATGTTTTTCTAATTCATTGTAGCCATATGAACAACCCATTTGTATTTATAATCCAGCAAGGAGGAGTAACGATGAGCAAATATGTATTGATAGAGAAGGACAGATGCATTGGCTGTGGCGGATGCGTGGCCGTAGCACCACATATTTTTAAATTCGATGTTGAGGGGTATGCAGAAGTACACTACATGGAAGACAATAACCGGGGGATTACGCCAATTGAAGACGCCGAGCATATCATTGATTTGCTTGATGCCGTTGATGGATGTCCCACAATCGCAGTAAAAATGCAGGATGTACCTTTTTCGAGATAAGCAACTACTAACTGTTGACAGAAACTGATTAAAAACTGAACTATTGCGATTCAATTAACGATTTCAATGAATGGACTGCACCCCAATTGCTAGACCTTGGGGTGCAGTTTTTCTATTGCGCTCGAATTTGGTGTGTTACCGTTTCATATTTTTCAGATTAGCTGAATAGGATGGTACAAGCATGCAACGTTAATGCGAATATGAAGGGGAGAGTGGGTAATGGGTTTACTATTGGGTTATGTTTTTTTAGGCATATCACTATCTGCACCAATTGGTCCGATTAATGCTGCACAATTGGATGCAGGCATAAAAAAAGGGTTTTGGCATTCATGGATGATCGGGTTAGGTGCAATGACAGCAGATATCCTGTATATGCTGATGGTTTACATGGGTATCGTACATTTTATCAACATTCCTTTTATGCAGGCATTTCTATGGTTATTTGGCAGCTTTGTTTTAATTTATACGGGTGTAGAAAGCCTAATGGGCATCTCACAAACGATAGAAAATAAAAGCAATAACGGAGAAACCCGATTAAAGTCGTTTACTTCTGGCTTTTTAATTTCGCTCACTAACCCGATGACGATATTGTTTTGGCTTGGCATTTATGGATCCGTGCTTGCAAAAACAGCTTCGCAATATGATGTTGAACAGCTCGTTTTATACAGCTTTGCCATTATATTCGGAATATTCTTATGGGATATTGCTATGGCTGGCATCGCTAGTTATGCTCGAAAGCTATTCACACCGCGTATTCTGAAAGGCATCTCTATTTGTTCCGGCTTATCCCTCATTGGAATTGGAATATTTTTCGGTTATCAAGCCATCGATCTTCTTTTTTTCAAGTAATTTTTATGTTGCGGGATTGTGTTTGGTCCATTTCTTTCGCATCAGCCAAGTAATCACCGCGATCACACAAAGAAAACCTAAGCTTACAAAAAAACCGGGTCTACTTGTATGGTGGAATAACGAACCGGTTACAGCAATCCCCAGAATAACTATTCCCATAATCCGCTTTGTTTTTCCTAACGTATTCAATTTTAATATCACACCTGAGGTAACAAGAATAAACATCCAATTGTAAACTAACATTAAGCCTGCGGCTGTTGTGAAATATTCATAAATTTTCCCAGGAAGAAGCATCGCAAAAATAATCGACACGATCAGTCCTACTGACGTCAAGCCGATTGCAAGCAAGGGACGATTTTTAACTTTCTTAGCAAAAAGAGTAGGAGCATCCTTATCCTCGGCTAATGTAACAAGCATACTCGTTATAGCGAATAGCGAAGCGACCATCGTGGAGAAGCCTGCAATGATTAGGATCCCGATAAATATATGCGGTACGAAACGTAATGGATATTGGTTCAAAGCCTGCATAAATGGACTTTCACTCGTATTCAACTTTTTCCACGAGATTAAGAAGAGTGTAAGTATAAGGGAGCATACGTAAATGACTGCTAGCGTGCCAAGCATTACTTTTCCCGCTTTCGGTGCATCTTTCGGCTCTTTTAACCTCATCGCCATAATCCCCATAATTTCAATACCGCCAAAAGCGTAAAAGGCAAACAGTAGAGAAGACCATATTCCCATTATCCCTTTCTCAAAAAAGCTCTCGAAAGGAAATGCAGGCTTTGATTTTCCTTGACCGAGTAACCCACATAGCGCTAATACAGCAATCACTATAAATATGACGATCGCGGACGATTTAATAATTGCAAATATGTTCTCCATACGATCAAAGGCTTTTGTTCCTATAATAATAATTGCTAATCCGAGGACCGCAAAAATGGAGGCTAGTATCCACATAGGAATATTGGGAAACCAAAACCGCGAAAATAAAGACAATGCCGTTAATTGACTGCCCATAATTAATAATTCTGACGTCCAGTAGGCCCAGCCGCTGCTGAATCCCGCCCAGCCGCCATAGGCCTTTTTAGCGTACGAACGGAATGACCCTTCTAGTGGTTGCTCCGAGGTCATTTGCGACAGGGCGTCAAAAACCAGGTAAGTTCCTGTGGCCGCTACAATAAATGAAATTAACACAGCTGGTCCACCTATATGAATCGCTAATCCTGAACCTAAAAAATATCCTGTACCAATGGTACACGCGACCCCTAGAAGAGATAACTGCCACCAGCTGAGCTTGTTCTCATTAGCGGAGGTATTTTTTTTAGCTTTATGCTTCCTTTTCATGAAAATCCTCCTGTGTAAATGCTACTCAGTAGTATGCCCAGATTCTTATTGTCATTCATAGCTGCTTTTCGTTTTAAGCTAAATTCAAATGAGTGTATAAATTAGCTTAATCTCTTTACAATATCAGCATATATGAATGTTAAAGGTGGGTCATTTATGAAGAGTCAAAAAGGGGCTCTCTTTGCACTTGCGTCTATTCCACTCATCATGACACTCGGAAATTCGATGCTAATCCCGGTGTTGCCTCAACTTGCTAAACAACTGAACATTAGTGCGTTTCAAGTGAGTATGATCATCACCGTATATGGGGCAATTGCTATTGTGATGATCCCAGTAGCAGGTTATCTATCGGACCGTTTTGGTCGAAAAAAGATAATCTTACCATGTCTCATTATAACTGCTGCAGGGGGCGCAGTGTGTGTAGTCGCAGCATGGTTTTTGAAAAGCACAACAACCTATTACGTTATTTTGGCAGGTAGATTATTGCAAGGAGTCGGAGCTGCTGGAGCATTCCCCATTGTAATTCCGCTTATCGGTGATTTGTTTAAGGATGAGAAAGAGGTCAGTAAAGGATTAGGGGTCATAGAAACATCTAATACATTAGGGAAGGTGCTTAGTCCAATATTAGGTGCTTATCTTGGTCTGCTCAGTTGGTATACACCATTTGTTGCAATTCCCGTTCTTTGTTTGATTTCGTTTTTCCTTGTTTTATTTAGCGTTAAAAATCCTGATAAAAAAGTGAAAAGTGACGCTAAAAACATCAGAAAGTTCTTAACAGAGATTAAGGCTATCTTAAAGGAAAAAGGACGTTGGCTGTATACTATTTTTGCTATCGGTGGCATCTGTATGTTTGTTACGTTTGGAGTATTGTTTTATTTGTCCGAAGTGCTCGAATCGAAATACAACCTTTATGGCGCCACAAAAGGGTTTGTTTTAGCGATTCCACTTGCAGCTTTATGTATTGCTTCCTATATAAGCGGTAAAATTATTGGCGATAATAAGGTACGTATGAAAAGGCTCGGCTTCGGAGGTATGGTACTTGTAGGAGGGGCTATGCTGATTACTGGGTTTTCGAAGGAGCTATATTTCATGGTAGGCTTTTTAACGTTGAGCGGAATTGGCGTTGGAATTGTACTACCGTCAATGGATGCTTTAATTACAAGAAGCATCGAGAAGGATAATCGAGGGACCATTACATCTTTGTACAGCAGCATGCGGTTTATCGGTGTCACCTTAGGTCCTCCTGTGGTCTCACTATTAATGGTCGGAGGACATTGGGTGTTATTTGGCACCATGGCCGGTCTTGGCTTAATTGGCGGCCTACTCACGTTTTTTGCAGTAAAACCAGGAGATACAGGAACGGAGGGAGAGGCTAGGAAGGTCATAGGGAAAACTATAAAGAGAGTAAAACCTTCCTGATCCACCAGCTATATTCATGATATACTCTAGGCAGTCTCTTGCATAAATACGGCTATAATTTTCGTGAGAAACTAAAAAGTATAAAGGTACCAGAATCTATCCCCTTATACTTTTTAGTAAATAAATACGCAGAATCAACGCAAGTCTTTCATATACCATGCATTCATTGCAGAATGCTCTGATCCAGGTAGTGGCTTTGGTAAACGAACAAATCCGAATTTTTCATAAAGCTTACAAGCGGCAATTAATTCATGCTTTGTTTCAAGATAACACTTGGCATAATGTTGAGAGGCAAATGACAATGCGATTTCCATCAATTGATTGGATATTCCGAAACCTTGTACGGATGGAACGAGATATAGCTTTTGCAGCTCACAAATTTGTTCTTGCTCGTTAAATGGAGCAATACCAACGCCACCAACCACTTCGTTATCCATTTCAACAACCCAGTAGCCCGCGTGCTTGAATTGATTATAGTAATGATGCAGGTCACTAAGCTGAGGATCATAATAGGCAGTGCCTGGAATGGCTAACCCAAGCGACTTTAAAGAATCTTGAATAATTTTCTTCATTACAGCATTGTCTTGTTTCGTTATTTCTCGAATGATCATTTTGAGAACTCCTTACGATGTAAATTGTTAGCTAATGAAATAGCAGAGCTTACGTACAGACGATGATTTGACGGACAAAGTTCCCTTTGCGAGTCGTGCATCGGTCGACTATTGTAAGTCCAACCTGCTGCAGCATAGGATCAATATCGCCCACCGATACAATAACCACCTTATCTGCGATTCTTCTAGCATGTTCCAACAAGTAAAATTGATTCTCTACAGTTGCATGAGAAAAGTGATTGTATGGCATATCAAGTATCGCTACATTATAATGCTTATCAACTTCGGAAATATCGCCGCAGACAACATCCGTCTGCATATTAAAGTGCTTTAAATTCTCCCGAGTGCCACGTACAACGAAATGATTGATATCCCTTCCGACAATATCTACATTCATCGATAACGCTTCAACTAACACCGTACCAATTCCGCAGCATGGATCAATTACAGTAATATCATCGGCATCTGGAACAGCAATATTGGCAACAGCTCTGGCAACTCTGGTGCTTAAAGCAATCGAATAGCTTTTTGGTTTATGCATATGATCGAGCCAAATTGCCTTGCTTTTTTTATAATGGCCAAAGTACCATTGTCCCCCTAGCGTAATAATGCCAAACTCAAGATCTGGCGTGCGCATATCAGCTTCACCATCAATCGCCATTCCAAGCTGACGCTCAATATCTCGTTGTTCGTGATAGTCAATTTTACTGGTAGCTGTTAGGTCGTTTGTTTTGATATAGATCACTTTAAATGATTGATTCATGACATCTAAATGCTCAGCCTGCTCTAGTATGTCAGAAAGGTTATCCCCCTCGAAAAGAACCTCTAAGCGCTCACGCATAAAGGGGCTTCGATCTGGATGAATCTCAATTGGACTAATCATAAATGGTTGTGAAGTATCCTCTCCGAAGAAAGCTCTAGTTTCTAAATGAAACAATTCCGTTTCCTCTGGCCGATAGCCGTACGTATATATAAATAGACTCATTAGCATACATCCTTTTCTACATTGAAAGCTATTGTTATAAGCTTCTATTATACGTTAGAACGGCAAAATAAGACAGGTTCATACATGTAATGCTGCAATGGAGAAATAAAACCCTAAATAATCCAACATTTGTTATACTTATACTTAAAAAGCAATGAGGAGGAGCTATGGAGAACATAAAAAAGATAGCTGTTTTGTTACTAGTCGTGAATATCGCGGTCGTAATTTACTTTGGTCAGAGCATCTTAAAGGAAATAAGAGAACTAAAGGACACACAATCTAGCCAATATGTGAATTTGACGCATCAAGTGATCAATCAAGGAAATCACTTATTAGGCTCAATCGAAAATCTCATTAACAACAGCATTAATCCAATCGATGGTTTCAAGCACAGTGTGTTGAATATGGACCCAGCAGAAAAACGAGGGGATGTAGAATTTGAGCTTGTCATAAACGAGAGCAGCCCAAACAGTAAGCTTATAGGTGAGCTTAAGGAGCTTGGTGGTACGAATAGCGTTCAAGTCGAATTTGAAAGACTAGAAGGCTTAACGTATCGAAGTATCGTTAACCTCGCGCTAGATAAAAACTACGAGATGGAAATTTACGAAAAAACAAACGACGGAGCAACTAAAAAGTTGAATATTAGCGATATGGCAGTCCATTTATATAATGAGATATACGCCGAGCGTATTCAAGGTCTAGGCTCAGGCACTTCATCTACAGCAGACGAATTAGAGTATCGATATAGCTTCAGAACTACACGGGAACTAGTAGAAGGAACAGAAATTGCAGAGGTTATCATAGAGGCAAGGGATGACCAGCAAAATTTAATCCAAGAATTCACAAGTGAAGCTTCAACAGGATCCGTTTATAGTGCAGAGCTGGAGGATAAATACAAAGTAGCTTTAGCTGCTGGATATATTGATCCGATTATGACGTTCGATGAGTACGCCGCTCAATATGGGGAGGAAGTCGGAGAAAGTGACCAGCCCTATGAAATATATAACGTAGCAAAGACATTTACAAAAGATGAGCTCAGTGAGCATTGGGAGATGTTCCGAAACGGCAGTTAT
The DNA here is from genome assembly GCF_042659865.1 of Paenibacillus septentrionalis. Lineage (NCBI taxonomy): Bacteria > Bacillati > Bacillota > Bacilli > Caryophanales > Paenibacillaceae > Paenibacillus > Paenibacillus septentrionalis. The sequence goes on along the minus strand of NZ_JBHSTE010000002.1, from coordinate 77,166 downwards.
ACCTTCACGATAAAAGTGATCTTTGAAGATGGAATTGAGATTTCACTATAACGAACAAGTAAGCCTGATATGCATTAGCTCAGGCATAGTCGATTTTATAAACGAATTGTATTACAATGAACGAATCCATTTAACGTAAATGAACCAGATAACAAGTACGCATTATAGACAAAAAGGGGACCGCCATGATAACCATTACAGCAAAGGCGTTTAATCAAGACATTCAAGCGATGCTTGCAAGCATTCATGATACATATCATGCCAATGAGCTTTCGCAAAAGCCGCTTTCTGATTTACCAGCTTATATTCACCTTATTGAGGTAGATGGTGAATTAGCAGGGTATGGCGTGATTTGGGAGCTGTCTACGCCTAAGGAATTGATTCAAAAAGCGGAGAAGTATTATTTCAGTGAAGATGAAAAGTATTTACAAAAAGATTTCTATATTGAGATCAAAAATAGTAAAAACTATGTTTTTATTGAAGCGCTCGATATCTTGAAGGATTTTGAAGGGAAGAGATATGCAAAGCATTTCGTCAATTGGCTAAAGGAGCAATATCCCAACAAACGGATGTATGTATATTCGATCGATAAATCGCAGAATTTTTGGTTCAAGCAAGACTTTGAGGTGTTAGGCAAAACCGCTTGGATGACGTTTAACTAAACGGTCATTACATTGGAGCTGATTTAAGTGATTAGATACCCGTATCTAAAAGAAGGAACAACAATTGGCGTCACAGCGCCCTCATCTGGAGTAAATGCCGAATTACACAACTTGCTGAGACACTCACTAGAACGAATGAAGATGCGAGGCTTTAATATAGTTTGTGGAGAAACGATTTGGACTCAACATAAGGCTAAGTCTTCTCCAGCCCAAGTACGTGCTACTGAATTGAATAATATGATGAGCGATAACCAAATCGGGCTAATCATCCCACCCTGGGGCGGTGAACTTTTAATCGAAATCCTTGAATACCTTGATTTTGATAATTTTCAGTCTAAATGGATTCTGGGTTATTCGGATACAAGTGTTTTATTACTAGCCGTAACATTAAAAACAGGTACTGCAACGGCTCATGGTGCAAATCTGCTTGATTTAAGAGGTGAGTATTCGGATAAAACAACCGCGATGTGGCAACCAGTCTTATCCACTAAAACGGGTGAGTCAATCATACAATATTCATCGGATAAATTTCAAAAGGAATGGAAACATTCCGATCCTTCACCATGTGTTTTTCATTTGACTGAACAAACCTATTGGAAAACGATCCAAAATAGCGATGTAAATGTTCAAGGTTATTTGTTAGGTGGATGTATAGATGTAATCAGACATTTAATTGGAACGCCATTCGGTGATGTACAATATTTTCAAAAGCATCGCATTAAGAATAAGCCTATCTTATGGTACTTAGAGAATTGCGAGCTGTCTACTACCGATTTACGCAGATCTTTGGTTCAGATGAAATTAGCAGGTTGGTTTAATAATTGTTCTGGTCTTGTTTTTGGAAGAAGCGATGCTAATCAACCAATTGACCAGTATACAGCTGAAGATATTTACCGAGAACTACATGAGGAATTAAACATCCCCATTATCTACGATATTGATTGTGGTCATGTTCCACCGCAAATGACGTTCATTAATGGCGCATACGCTGAAATTGAAGTGAAGGATGGGAAAGGAACAGTAAAGCAGTCTTTTCTTTAAGAAAATTCACGTTGGCTCGACTGCGAAAGACGCATAAAGCAGCCTAGTAAATCGCTGGTGAATGAACAAAATAGACAAAACGGCATAGCTTTTACCAAGCAATACCATACAAAAACAAACCGTGCTGAGCACGGTTTGTTTTTGTATCTAGCTATTTCACACGGAATGTACGTGCACTATATTTTTTCACAAGCACAATCGCAAGGATAACATAAGCAATTGTAGCGATTACAACAACAGGAGTAAAGATTTCAGCTGGTGCTCTTAGGAACAGACATGCTCCGCTAATAGCTGAAATGACCAGATTAATCACTTGATACATCGGGTTTTTCATATTAAGCTCCGTACTGTATGGCTGGAATATATAATACATAAACAAATGATGTACAGAGAAGAAAACTGATAAAGAGATAATAGAGCCCCATAGCATAAGTAAGTCTATAATCTCCCATGTATCTCCAGCAACGATCAGTATAGCTGTCAACCCTAAAGCGAGTGTAGCTGCAATGAGCAAATTATGACCAGTAATTTTAATTAGTCGGTTACAAAAGTGTTCAAATGCCGAATTTCGATAGAAACTATAACGAAGCAGACTTAAATCACAGTTGTAAAACATAGCTCTGCTGATTCGTTCTCCCACAGATAAGAAATACATCACTGCAAATAGAATCGGGTAGATGGTTCCAAGAGTGCTAGTTACTAACTCTCTCTGCTCTGGGAGTGCAATCACAACGCCTAATCCCACAGCAATAAGTATGGAGATCACTGCAATTCTAATGTTAACCGGTTTTCGAATTAAGCTACGATGACGAGAGAAGAAGATTGAATTCAGATAATTGTAGCCTTGCTTTGATTCAAACGATGGCTGAATTTCATTTACTTTATAATCGCCTGCCTTGGACTCTACGCTCGTTTTTTGTGCTTCAGTCATCATACGCCCAATATCTAATAAAGGATCATCCTTCTTCGTTGCTGCGTCGACAACGCCTCTGTAATCTGCATAACGTGCAAGTTTAACCGCAGCAAATAGTCCCGTTAGGATGAATATTGCGTAAGCAGGTACGCTTGAGATTACGCTTGCAGTTGCTGGTGACCAATCGAGTAGAAGAGGTAAGTAGGCTATAACGTAACCAATTCCGATTGTCGTCCATACGATCAACATATTTTTGATTAAGATTATTCCGGTTTTATTAAATAGCTTCAGATGCAAATATTCGGTTAGAATTCGCCACAGCGTTAAAGACAGCGTGAATACAATGGCCTCTAGAACGGAGGCATCTAATAGAGTAGAGAAAAGAATCATTGCCGGTAACAAATAAATAAAAAAGGTCAAATAACGATAACCTAATGTAGCTAGCATATAAGTTTTAGGCGATAGCCTCATCAATTTTATCGCTACATACTTTTCGCGTTTTGGCTCCAGTATGGTAGCAACCCCAACCCCCGAGATTAAAAAGCTAAGCAAGAAAAAAATATGAATAAAATGTTGAAGCTGTTCTGCTGTCGTGAAGGTTTGGCCTAATGCAACGACGGGCAAAAAAATAAACACTCCAACATAGGCAAATCGTAATGCAAAGCCCCACAGTATGCTTACAATGAACGCGATTATCGAAATGTTCTTCTTCATAGATAAGTTCGCGTAAACTTGATCGGATACAAGCTTACCAATGAGTGGAAGCTTTTGTATGTAATAGATAAAGATATTCGTTAGGGTTGAAGTTCGAATGTTAAGAAGCGTTTTAAGAGTTGTCAACATGGGCCTCATCCTTCAACAGATTTATAATGCTTTGTTCAAATTCAGGACTTTTCAATAAGTCAGTTGGTACAGAGGAAAGCTTTCCTTTGTTCAAAACGACCAGCTCGTCACATAGATCAGAGGCAAGCTGCAAAATATGCGTCGAGAAAATTAAAATATGATCGCTTTTCATTTCTCTAAGCATATTTTTCATTTCAAGCGCAACGATGACATCAAAGGAAGTTAGCGGCTCATCGAGTAAAATGATAGGCGGCTTTGTAATTAAGAATAGCAGCATCTGAATTTTATTCTTCATCCCATGTGAATACCCTTTGATAAGTCGGTGCCGATCCTCGTTTGTTATGGTCATCATGTCGAAGTAATCATCAATGCTTCGATCCATCTGCACATTAGCTTTATTAATATCCATAAAAAACTTTACAAACTCGTAGCCTGTCAAGAACTCTGGGAGAATCGGAAGGGAGTAGACATAACCGATGTCCTCGTGATTCAGCTCTCTAACCGTACCATTGTCATCTATGTAAGCTCGTCCACTATCCAAAGCCATTTCCCCGCTTAGACAGTTAAATAATGTCGTCTTACCTACTCCATTGCGTCCTAGAAGCCCATATATGTTTCCTTTTTCAAATGTATAACTAGCTCCTTGGAGTACTTTTTTTTCCTCAAATTGTTTGACGATATCTTCTATAATTAGACGCAACTACAACTCCTCCATTCGTTAAATACTGTTGATGTTGTTTTACGTAATCAAGGGACGGAACGTTTCATAATCGTTACATACGATGAAATCACATCCATTTAGGCAGTTAATATCACATCATAAAAAACCAATTTCTGTTATACTATGTCTAAGATTAAAACAAGGCGTATTAAAGTACATAGTTGAAGGAACGATGAATATGCAGATAATAGAGGCAATTGAATCTGATTACAAGTTTATAACGGGAAGAGACCGACATATTAATGAACAGTTAGTGGAGTCTAAAATTAAGAATGGAGAAATCTATATTCTGGTAGAAGAAAATATTAGAATTGGTTGGATGAGGTTCGGATACTTTTGGGACAACTTACCCTTTATGAATATGTTGTGGCTAGATGAAGAATATCGAGGACAAGGCTTTGGTAAAAAAGTAGTAGAGCACTGGGAAGAAAAGATGAAGAATAAAGGGTTTAATCAGGTTATGACCTCAACCCAAGCCAATGAGGGCGCTCAACATTTTTATAGGAAGTTAGGATATAAAGACGTAGGATGCTTACTTCTAGAGAATGAACCGCTTGAGATATTAATGGCTAAGAAACTATAAAATATGTATTACATTCTCGAAGAAATAGTATCACATGGCTCAGTTGATTACTTCAAAACGAATGCGTGTTTCAAACGAAGGGAGAGTTGATCCGATGAAGCTAGCTGCCAGGTTAATCCAAACTATTAAAGAACGCGATACTCGACTTAAGCTGAAGAGCTATTGGAATAAAGTGAAGCTCATCAGAAAACGAAATTTCACAGCATGGGATGATAGACAGCTGCAATCGGAATCTCTTAGACTGAAAAAGGAAGCAGAGTCAGGAACGCCGCTGGACGAGCTGTTAATCGATGCCTATGCGTTAGTTTGTGAAGCAGCGAAGAGAACGCTCGGACTTGTGCCCTATGACGTCCAAATCATGGCCGCGATTGCTTTGCATGAGAGATTTTTGATTGAGCAGCATACGGGTGAAGGGAAAACGCTCTCTGCCGTTATGCCTGCATATCTCAATGCGCTAACCGGAGAAGGCGTTCATGTGCTTACTTTTAATGATTACTTGGCAAAACGAGATGCAGAGTGGATGGGCCCGATCTATCGTTTCCTTGGCTTAACGGTAAAATCAGTTCAAGCGGGCAACAGCTTGTCTGATAAACGTGAAGCGTACGCAGCGGATATCACCTATGTTACGGCTAAAGAAGCGGGATTCGACTATTTGCGAGACACGATCGCACTAGATGAAGCAGATACTGTGCATCGCCCTTTCCACTACGTTATCGTTGACGAAGCCGATTCATTGCTGCTCGATGAAGCACGGGTACCGCTAGTCATCGCCGGTGAGCTCGGCTCCTATAGTGGTGACGTCACACGTTTTGCAGCAGTCGCTAAGCAGCTCGTGCTAGATGAGTATTACGAGTTCGACGAATTCGAGCGCAATGCTTATTTAAGTGAAGCCGGCTCCGCGAAAGCAGAGCAGCTGCTGGGATGCGGTAATTTGTATGATAGCCAAAATAGTCAATTGCTGACATCGTTAAATTGTGCACTGCATGCCGAATTATTATTAAAGAAAGACGTTGATTACATCGTTCGGGACGGTAAAATTGAGCTTGTTGACGAATATACCGGTAGAGTGGCGGATAATAGGCATTTGCCAGACGGCTTGCAGGCTGCTCTTGCTGCCAAAGAAGGTCTGCCATTCAAAGCAGGTGGGAGCATTCTTGGTACGATTACGCTCCAGCATTTCCTTAGTATGTACCCCAAAATTTGCGGAATGACCGCAACTGCGCTTGCTTCCGCAATGGAATTTGAAGAAATCTATGCACTGCAGGTCATGCCAATTCCGCCTAATCGCCCGAATATACGAATCGATCATCCGCATCGAATATATACGCATAAAGAAGCCAAGTTTAAGGCGATTGTCCAAGAAATTTCATCTACTCATGCAACGGGACGTCCTATTCTTATCGGTACGTCAAGCGTCGGCGAATCTGACGCGTTGGCCGAAGCACTGAAGTTAGCAGGCATACCCTGCCAGATTCTAAATGCAAAGAATGATGAAAAAGAAGCTGAGATCATTGCTAAAGCTGGGGAAATAGGTTCTGTCACGGTGTCCACGAACATGGCGGGACGTGGCGTTGACATTCGGCTTGGCGGCGGAAATCCGGCACAGGCACAAGCTGTCGCTAAGCTTGGCGGCTTATATGTGATTGGTACTCATGTACACCAAAGCGTGCGGATAGACGACCAACTGCGTGGGCGTGCTGGACGCCAAGGTGACCCGGGAGCTTCTGTCTTTTTCGTAAGTCTGGAGGACGAGCTGTTGCTTAAGTTCGGGATGGCTAAAGAATTGCGAGCTCTTAGGCAGGATGAGGCAATCAATGAATCGGTGCTCCGCAGCAAAATTGAGCATATTCAGCGCGTAATCATGGGGCAAAATTTCCATATCCGTCAAGAGCTGAACGGCTATTCAGATATGGTGGAGGAGCAACGACGTCTACTGTATGAGGAGCGGCTGCGAATTTTGAAAGGCAAGACACCGATGAGCCCATCAGAGCAGCGTGTTCGGCTTTTTTATATGGACAAGTTCTGGGCCGAGCATCTGGCATATGCGTCTTATATTCGTGAAAGCATCCACTTGTCAAGCCTTACTGATCGCAATCCGATAGACGAGTTTCATACGCAAATTATCCAGGCATACGAACAAATTCCGAATCAAGTTAATAAAGAGACGAAAGAAATGCTCGATAAGCTTAGTGGCTCAAATGATCCCGCGAGATGGGAAGAGCTAGGGCTCAAGAGCCCAACCTCTACTTGGACTTATATTATGAGCGATCAATACTCGCAGTACCTGCAGAATCCCGGTTCATGGAATCCTGGGACGCTGATCGCTTATTGGCTTCGCAAAATGCTGAGACCAGTATTCGGGTGGGAAAGATTTTGATTCAAAAACTTTTGCTCTGTCCTGTTAGATGTGTGCGTTGCATGATAGAAAGATATCCGAATGGTAAAATTTAATTATAATTAAATTTTCTGTTGAATCCCTACTAGGATATATGTAAATATATAGAAGTGAATTATGTTTTCCTCGAAAGGAGCTGTTTTTAATGATTGCTTACATGGTATTGGTGGTTGCCACTTAACCGAATATCGGGCATAGTAAGTTTCAATTTTTGCATATAGCTTGGCTCATCACCCTGTTATTTGCTATGCCGTAACAGTAACCTTTCGTGAATACTGCTATTAGCGGGACTGGTCATTGCCTAATGCAACTGATAAGTCTATGCAAGCTGGATACGATGATGGTCGTATCCTTTTTTGATTTAAAGCCAACTTTTGGCTTTAAACCGCGAACAAGCAGCTTCTTAGGAGGCTGCTTGTTCGCGGTTTTTTATACTCATCTATTTTTGGAGAGTGATCGATTCAATGATTGATTTGAAACAATACGGTTATATCGAGGTGGAACAGCCTCCGAACGGCTTAATTCCTGGAAGGATTACCGAGCTACAACGTGACCAATATACCGTTATTAGCGAGCAAGGAGAAGTGACAGCTGTTTTAAAGGGAGCGTTCTACCACGCTGCAGGGAGTCGGGAGGATTTCCCATGCGTTGGTGATTTTGTATGGCTGCAGCCCAATCAAAACGGCGTGTCGCTTATTGTCAAGTTGCTGCCTCGCCGTTCAAAATTTTCCCGGGCTGATTATTCAGGACATGGCGCAGGGTATGTCAAAACGATATTGGAGCAGGTCGTGGCTACAAATTTTGATTACGTATTTATCGTGTCTTCCCTTAACTGGGATTTCAAGGTTAGTCGAATTATGCGCTACCTGACACAGACACGTCAAAGCGGCGGCCAGCCTGTTGTCATCTTAACCAAAGCTGACTTAATTCAGGACCTTGACAGTCCATTAGCAGAGGTCCTTACTATTGCTCCTGATGTACCAGTGCACGCAGTTTCCAGTCACAACGGGATTGGTCTGGACGGCTTAAGTGAATATTTACAACCCGGAAAAACCGTTGTATTCCTCGGTATGTCAGGCGTAGGAAAATCCTCGCTATTGAACGCCTTGATGAATGAGGATGTGATGAAGGTCAATGCGATCCGCGAGACAGACAGCCGGGGCCGACACACTACAACGCATCGGCAGCTGTTCATGCTTCCGTCTGGTGCGATGGTTATTGATACGCCTGGTATGCGTGAACTTGGGCTGTACGGTGCTGACGAAGGAATTAGCGCTTCATATACCGATGTGGAGGAGTTATTCACACAGTGTCGTTTCAATGACTGCAGTCATCTGACGGAGCCGGGCTGCGCAGTTCTTGCCGCTCTTGCAGATGGTTCACTAGCACAAGAGCACTGGGAACATTACCTTACACAAAAACGGGAAAACAAATTCGTGGACGACAAATCAAGTTATCTCAGGGATAAACGGGCTTGGCAAAAAAACATTGCCATGCAGCAAAAAGGGAAAAAAGGGGGGTACAAAAAATGAGAGACGATGATATAAAGCAAGACATACTGAAGCTTGTTGTAGGTAATATGCTTGGTAAGACAATAACTCAAGCAGATTATGAACTAGAAGCGCTGCAGGGTGGGACTATAGGAACAGTTCGATTGGTAACTGGCATGGCTGAATCATGCGATGGTGAGATTCTGCCTTATCAGGTAGTTTGGAAAACACAGAAAAAATTTGATCGTTATGGTGATCCCGATTCATGGCGCAGGGAATACGATCTCTATGTATCTGATTTTAATGAGGTTTTTTTCGATTCGATCCGATTGCCTAAGTGTTATTATGCTGAAATGAATGAAGATGAAATTCAACTGTGGATGGAGTATGTGGAGGGGACTTCAGGCTTAGATCTGACCTTGGCTATGTTTGAGAAAGTTGCCGAAGAATTAGGGCGATTTCAAGGCAGAATGTACACGGAACAACCGCATGTACTTCAGAATCAAGCTAATTTAAGCAAGGTTGAGTTTACAAAAAACTATTATCTGAGATACAGGTCTTGGAATGTATTATATGATTATATCCGCTCCGATGACTGTGACATTCCAATGCATCTGTGTAATATGCTCATAGACTTTGATGACAATGCGGAAGAAATCTTTAGCCGTATTGAAAGGCTACCCATCGTGCTTTGCCACAGAGATTGTTGGGTGGAAAACATCTTCTTTTCAAGCGGTACAACTGTGCTTATCGATTGGGATACCGCGGGATGGGGGTATATGGGAGAGGATATCGCGAGTTTAATAGCGGATGAAGCGGATATCGATCGAATGCTTGAATATTATCAGGCATGCGTACCGGCGTACTATAGAGGTTTTTCAGAATTCGCAGATGTGTCTCATATCACTGATCATTGTATCGATGAACTCATTGTTGCTATGTTCGGATACAGGCTTGTTGAGTGGTATAAATTCGCTGAGTCCCCCGAAGACAGATCCATGCACCTGAATTCCTTGCAAAAAATATATGAGATTAGAAATCTTCGATCAGTCTAGTTGTCAACGATTAGTTTTCTATCGCATTATTGTAGCTGTTGTAATAGATGTAAAGATATTTTTGGGTTGATTGAAAAACATTTCAATAGTAAAGAAATATTGCTATAATAAAGAACGTATCTTTCGAATTAAAAGTCTACGATCAACATGATTGATGGTAGACTTTTAATGGGATTCCAGTCAGCATCGCTGCAAGTATATTTTCAAATTGGGAGGAGCTCGCTACAAAAACATATACAGATATACAGACAAGTTTTAGTTAAAGAGATAAATTGGATTATTATTGGAGGATGACATATTGGACAATCTAACGAACTCTGCTGCTGCTTCACAAAATCAGCAACAAACCAAACAATACAAAGTATTTCCTATTTTATTCGCTATGCTGCTAAGCGGTTTTATTGGTCTCTTTAGTGAAACAGCACTTAACGTGGCTTTAACACCTCTTATGGGCATACTAGAGGTTGGACCAACTACGATTCAATGGTTAACAACTGGTTATTTACTCGTACTAGGTATATTAGTACCGGTTTCAGGTATGCTGCTGCAATGGTTTACAACAAGGCAACTATTTACAGCATCTCTACTTTTTTCAATTGCAGGTACACTTGTAGCTGCGCTTGCTGGAAGTTTTGAGATTTTGATGGTAGCTCGTGTATTACAGGCTGTTGGTACTGCTTTATTGCTGCCACTTATGTTTAATACAATCCTAGTCATTTTCCCTGTTGAGAAGCGTGGCTCCGCAATGGGACTGATTGGACTAGTCATTATGTTTGCACCTGCAAGTGGACCAAGTATTTCCGGATTAATTTTAGCGAATTTGAGCTGGAACTGGATTTTCTGGATTTCACTTCCGTTTTTCATTATTTCTATCATTTGTGGTCTGCTTTTTTTACCTAATATTTCTCAAGTAACGAAGCCAAAAATCGATGTTTTCTCTATTGTTCTTTCCACATTAGGGTTTGGTGGTATCGTATACGGATTTAGTAGTGCAGGAGGTCATGGTGAAACAGGCGGAGGGTGGAGCAGCCCTATTGTAATTGTCACGATGGCAATAGGAATACTATCCCTTGTAATCTTCAGTATTCGCCAGCTCAAAGTAAAAGAGCCGATGATGGATCTTCGCGCATTTAAATACCCTATGTTTACGCTTGGGTTAATTCTTATCTTTATTTGTATGATGATGATGCTTTCATCCATGCTTATTCTACCTATGTACCTACAACAAGGGCTTGCTGTAACGGCTTTGACTGCTGGTCTTGTTCTGTTGCCTGGTAGCTTGCTGAATGGATTTTTATCTCCGGTTATGGGGAGATTGTTCGACAAATTCGGTCCAAAATGGCTTGTCACGATCGGGTTAATTGTTGTTTCAGTTGTATTATTTTTGTACACAGGCATTAAACCTGCGACGCCTTTAGGCATGATTATTACCCTTCACATCTTTATGATGATCGGAATTTCGATGATCATGATGCCTGCTCAGACGAATGGGCTAAATCAGCTGCCACCACGTTTTTACCCGCACGGTACAGCGATTATGAATACGCTGCAGCAGGTTTCTGGTGCTATTGGTACGGCTGTCGCGGTAAGCATACTAAGTGCTGGCCAAACTCGATTCTTAAGTAATGTTGCAGATGCAGAAAATCCAGAAAACATTCTGGCTGGTTTCACCTATGGAGTGCAGCATGCATTTATTTTCGCACTAGTCCTTTCACTAATTGGGTTAGTTATTTCGTTCTTTATAAAACGTGTGAAGGTTGATGGCGCGCATAGCCATCAAGGATCTATGCATTAAGCTGGCATGAATCCAACCGCGTACACATCAATTAGCGCTACACAAAAAGTCGTTTTCCTTTACATGAGGAAAACGACTTTTTTAGTTTGTTTTAGCCTTTTATGATGCAGTTATCCCTTGAATTAAAAATAAAACTGGTGTTGACTATTCAGTTGAACTGTATTATTTTATTATTAAGCTGAACTGTATAGTTGAACTGAATAACAGGGGTGAGAACATGAAACATAAACTGTTACCGTTGTCTGAAACGATGCATTACATTTTATTAGCGCTGCGTGAGCCGCTACATGGCTATGCTGTCATGCAGAAGATAGAAAAAATGAGTAAGGGCGCTGTTATTTTAGCGGCTGGAACATTATATGGTGCACTTGAAAACCTGGATAAGCATGGTTGGATTGAATCAGTTGGAGAGTCAGGTCGCAGAAAAGTTTATATGATTACTACAGAAGGAAGCGCCATTTTGAAATTGGAACAGAGCAGGCTACTGCATATTTTATCCCTATATGAAGGAAGTGAATCGAATGAAGAAATTTAAGATGTTTACTGATATTGAAAAAGAGGAACAATGGCTGAACGAGCAATTACAACAAGGCTATCGTTGTACAAATATAAGTGGATTAGGTATCTATACTTTTGAAAAAACCGACAAGAGCTATGTGATGCGACTGGATTATCAAGAATATTTATCAAGAAAAAAGTTCAACGATTACAAAGGGATATATGAAGACTTTGGCTGGACTTATATACATGGCTCCAGACTTGGAGGCATTCGATATTGGCAAAAAGAAGATGATGATCAAAACGAAATCTTCTCGGATCGTGAATCAATACGTAATTATTATAAAAGATGGATGGGGTATTCATTTGGTTTAGGTTTCCTGTTTTTGGCATATTTTTTTATGCTTAACAAGGATTCAGGTTTGTACTTAGCTGAAGGTCTTTGGAGCATGGAAGGTTCGTTATTTTGGAAGGCGTTAATATTTGAAACGCCATTTGCCCTTTTGAGGTTGCTTCCCGCCATTGTAGGTGTTTTCTTTACTAGCAGCTCCTATAATGCTTATCGAAAGTATTCCATGCTGAAGGAAAACTAGTGTGATAAGACATGAATTTATCAGAGGTGGCTCTGTATCTGTTCTGTTATATCCAACTATAGACTCCTGTTTTGCTACAGAGTGTCAGTTAAAACAAAGAATAATCGTTCAAATATAGATTCTGTTATATACAATTCGTCATTTTGTATCATATTATATGTTTAAGGAGGAAAAAGTTGGAGTGAAAGACTAACTGCTGTTGCGGAAAGGAAGATACGATTGACCTTATTGCACATGGATGATGATTTTATCGAAAATACTGTTGTATCTCTTGTTAATCTGCTACTCGAACATTACATTTTCCCAAACAATGCTGAAATGATGAAGACCTTGCTGCTTGAAAAGCTTTCAGAAGGGGAGTACTACAAGGATAAATTCAGTGATCATTTAGCCGAGCACATTACAATAGATCTACAAAAAATAAGTAACGACAAACATTTAGCAGTTTCCTTTAGTGAATCAAAACTACCGCTTCAACAGTACGATCCGATAAAAGATGAAAACCTATTATTGCGTCTAAAAATAAATAATTACGGATTTGAACGAGTAGAGCGACTACCAGGCAATATCGGATACATTGTCATAAACGAGTTTGCATATCCGGAACAAGCAGGAAAAACTGCAGCACATGCGATGAGTTTTATTGCGGATACAGATGGTTTGATCATCGATCTCAGAAAAAATTATGGTGGTTCTTCGTTAATGAGTGCATTTATCGCAAGTTACTTGTTAGATGGCTCACCACCCGTGCTATTAAATGATATTTATTGGCGACAATATGATATGATCCAGTCAATATGGAGTTTGCCTTTTGTACCTGGAGAGAGATTTGGAGCAAATAAGCCTGTCTATATCTTAACTAGTCAGAACACTGGCTCATGTGCTGAAGAGTTCGCCTACAGCCTGCAAGCCATTAAACGAGTTTCTATAATCGGTGAAAAGACAGCTGGCAAAGCAAATGCTGGTAGTGTTCATCGCATAAACGACCATTTTCAAGCGTTTATTCCAAATGCTTATCCGATTAACCCAATAACAAAAGGGAGTTGGAATAGTGTAGGCGTGATACCAGATTTCGAGTGTAGCAGTAGTGAATCGTACGAGAAGGCATATCATTTGCTTCTCGAACAGCTGCTACAGCGGTTTAACGATAGCACGGAGACTGGAAGAGCGGATGTAATGAACGAAATCAGAGCATTATTGATAGGTAGTCAATGAAGTTGAAGAATAGTCAATGGACATCGTACTTCGACGGAAACAAATCAGCGTTCTTTTATAAAGAAGGAATTACCATTTTTTCATAGAATAATTAACTGACTGTTATGTATGTTAGCTTGCTTTATAAAGTTGCTGACACCAGGAACTTCCTTGTCACTACAAAACGCTCTAGACAAGGGGAGGAGAAACAAATTAGGAAAGTAATCAAAAGGCGACCGCTGAAAACGATTGTTATCTTACTTATATTCCTGTTATTAGTTTCGATATATGAGTATCAACGACTAGGGAAAGAGATGACATATCCGATTGTGCCTGTAGCGACAAAGGCAAGTTTTTTATCTGAGGCATACTTTTCTGAACTCTCAGATCAGTATGCTTCTATTCGTTCTAAGCATCGAAAATGGTACATATTTGATTCATCCAAAGCAATCGCATCACACGCAATCCTAACTCATATGATGCATGACTTGTTGAACAATGAAGATCTTTTATACGAGAATACGAACTATGATCTGTTTTTTGAGACATTTGATCATCATGTTAAGCAACTCCCTTATATTACAGAAGAGATTCATTATTTTCGTAATGAACTTAACCAATATGGAAAGGCTCCTGAACAATTAGTTGAAATGATTAAGCTAGCGGCATGCGGCAAATGGCAGCTGTACAGTTCCAGATATCATCGATATGAAGATAGTCAATATGATGCTGCTTATAATGTGAAGTTTATATCATCAAATGGTCGCTTTGAAGTTGTTTATAATATTGAGACGGGCCAGATGATAACCGACCCTGTAAATATGGGTACGTATAATTATGCGCCGGGGAGTATTCTTCCATGGAACTATTACCAGCACCATAAATATGATAAGGTTCCCTGGAAAAAATGGGGGAATACCAATCAGATATCGTATAAGGACATTGTAAAGAGGAAATCAAGGCATGGCTCAACTGAGCAAAAAAGAGGTACAGAAGAACTGCATTCATTGATCAAAAAAGTGTCGGATTTACTGTGCCGATAAGTCCCTAGGGCATGTGTGTAGTGTTATGTTTTTTGCAATTACAACTAAATTATGGGGGGTTATATGAAAATGTCTGACTTTTCAAAAATGTCTCCAACACGTCATTCGATCCCGGCACAGCGTACGGCCAATCACCTGCATAGCAACAAAATAAACGGTATGGCAACGACATATCAAGTATCACAGCTTCAAGCTATAGTAGGCGAGCAAACCGTCATGCAGTTATTTGCCGGCAATAGATATACGAATCAGATCGTGCAACGCGCAGCAAAAGATCATAACACAACAGGAATGCCGATTGAGTTAAAGTCGGGAATTGAAACGTTGTCAGGCCATAGTATGTCGGACGTGAAGGTTCATTATAACTCAAGCAAACCGGCGACGCTGAACGCACACGCATATGCTCAAGGCAACGATATTCATATTGCACCCGGACAGGAGCAGCATTTGCCGCATGAGGGATGGCATGTCGTCCAACAAAAACAGGGCCGCGTGCAACCTACAAGACAATTGCATCGTGCAGTCATTAATGACGATGCAAAACTAGAAAAGGAAGCCGATATTATGGGCACCAAAGCATATGAGCGAGGCAGGAGTATAGTTGAAGGAATTGATATACCTACAGCATCTTCGGTATTGCAAGGTAAGTTCGGAACAGGTAAAGAAGAAAGTAATGTTCCAGTAAAAAGCAATACGCCCATCTTGGATAAGGCTATACAACTGCTAAGTCGAAGTAATCCTGTCATTCAGCGGGTTTTAACGCTAGACAATGCGGACTTTTCTGGAGTTACCCGTATCCAAAAGCTTGGAGGGGCGGAAGGAGCGTATTTGATAGAAGAAGGCTCTAGCAAAATTGTGATCAAAGTTGACGTCAAAATTGACGATAAAGATACGATAGAAAGTACCGTTATGTCATATAATTTGGCTAAAGACTTCGACATTAAAATTCCAAGTGCCCGTTACCTCAAGTTAGATACAGAAGAGGGTCAGATTCTTATTGACAAAGCCAAAGAGTATCCAGAACTTGATCTTGCAAAAAAACTAAAAGACGCAAGCTCTGTTACACTCTGGGAATATATTGATGGAAAAGTACTAGGTGATTTTAAGGATAAAGGACTTGAAGAAGATGAGGTATTTCAATTCAGAGAAAATCCAGAAAATTTCGTCGATCTGGGAAAAATGCTTGTCTTCGACGCGGCAATCTTTAATATAGATCGATTTAAGATCGAAACAGACCAAGTCGCCAATAGAGGTAACCTGATGATTGCGGGTAATCAACCAGTTGGACTGGATCAAGATTTTGCGCGTTTCGATAATTTCACCACTCCAGGCGAGAATATTGCAGGTGCAGAATGGTTTGCTTCGAAGATGAAACCGTTGCTATCTAATCCGGAAGTGTTGGCTAAACGTTTAGTAGAAAAAATGTTAAAAGAACATTACTTTTTATTTATCGATATGGAAGAGCATATTGCCAGCGGAATTCGAGAAGGTATTGATATCCTTCGAAATCTTGCGGATGAAGAAAATCCTCGTCTTGAAGACTTAATTAGTTGGTCTAAAACATTCAACCCAGATACTGATTTGGAAACTGAAAAAGTAAGGGCATACTGGAATTCGCTTATAAACTAGGCTAGAGGAGAGGACCTTTGAAAAGAAGCTTCTAACTGATACAAAGATGTAGTTCAGTTATGTTTCAAAGTAACACTCCAGTGACAGCCAGGACAGAAATTCAAGTGACTGTCGCTATTTTATTAAGCTAACGTCTACAATAGCTTGACACCGTGCAATACAAGCCCGCCGTGGCCATTTATTACGCCCAATATTTAGTCGTTTTCTATAACATTAGTCATCGCTCTTATCATCCCTAGATGCATACTTTCATGAGCAATCAGCACGTGAAATAGTTCGCCTATCACACTTGCTTGAAGGAAGTTATTTTTATCCATTAATGGTTGCTCTAGTTTACCTTCATACAGTTCAGCGATTTCCAACTGCTGCTCTTTAAGCTTATTCATAATATCTTCAGCTTCTGGCGGTTGCTCTAACCAATTTGAAGGGCTTGTTCCAGTCGTGAAATACTTTCCATAACCGAGTGGAAGTCTTGTATCGGCACCTGATAGACCAAATATTAATTCATCAGTAATGGTCAGCACATGTCCCATCTGCCAATGTAAATTATTTCTGAATCCTTTAGGAATGTAGTTCAATTGACCCGTTGATCTTGATAGCATATTCAGCATTTGGTTTCTAAGATCTGCAAACAAATTCAAAATATAAATGTCTGACATATCAGTCACCCAACGCTTCAAGGATTTCAATCCTGCCGCCATACTGCAACTCCGGCCAATCCGTTGTTAACGATATTGCTTTCTCCAAAGAATCTGCTTCAATAATAGAAACACCAAATACGTCGCCAGAGTAATCATCAATCGATTGCTGCGAAATAATTTTACATCCACTTCCCGCAAAACGAACCTTCTCATGTCCATTTTCTTTCAAATTGTCAAGCCATCTCCAAAGTTCACTGATGTTTTTATTAATTTGTTCGTCCGGTACACTACCACTTCGGTATACTAACAAAAATTTCAATTCAGTTCCTCCTCCTTTTTTAAGTTGCATTTTGAAACTGAAATAAGTATAATGAGAATCAACTAGAAAAGTCAAGGGAGATTCTGATGAAAAATCACAAACTAAACAGACGTTCAAACTGTCCAATTGCATTTTCTCTTGATCTAATTGGGGATTCTTGGTCGTTGTTAATTATAAGAGATATCATATTTGCAGGAAAAAGAACCTTTGGTGAATTTCTTGCGTCTGATGAAGGGATTGCCAGAAACATATTAACGAACCGCTTATCCCGTCTTGAGAATTTAGGCTTGATCAGCAAGAAGCCTCATCCTTCTGATAAGCGAAAAGACCTGTACGAATTAACAGATTCCGGATTAGATTTTATTCCGATATTGTTGGAGCTATCAGTTTGGGGAGCCAAGCATGAGCCTGAGACCGCTGAAGCATTAGCTTGGTTGGCCGACGTCGGAATGGACAAGAGCGATTTAATACAACTTATTAGGGAAACCGTAAAAAAGGGGGGATCGGTGTTCGTTGGTTCCGGCAATGTATTGGAAGTTATTAACGAACAAAATGAAGGTAAGGAGCAAAGTGCAAAGAATCGGTAAAAAAGATCGAAAAGGGGGAAGAAAAGAAGATTATGGATATGAAAAAAATAACGATACTATTAGGGATATTAATACTTGTAGTTCTTACAGCATGTACTGCTGATAACAGCTTCTTTACCGACCCCAACGGAAACAAATATAAATATAAATTAGAACTGACGGGTACATTGCCTAACGCTAAAATAGAATCAAAATATATTATATTGACGAATGACAAAACATTGACCTTTGATAAAGTAGCACAGAGTATGTACAGTAGCAATAGTACAGACAGTAATGGAATCCATTATTATCTATTGTTAAGTGAGTAATGTATGATGAATACAACGGGAATCAGTTAACTTCAAACTAAACAAACCTCAGATATTTAATAGTGTGGGTTGACACTTTTTTCTATGCCATGTAAAATACTAATCATTGTCGTGGCTATCACATGAGTCATGAAAACTGGCATATGGACAGTATAAACGCAAAAAATTGTATATTCTATTCGTATAACCTCGCAGGCCAGCAAGTGTACATAGGGCGAGGGTTTCTACAGGTAGCCTTAACTTCCTAACTACGAAGCTATGAATTGGTGTATATCCGATTCCTAGCTGGAGAGTTAGGATTTTTTTGTGTCGACATGGATAAATATAGCATCAGGAGGTTAATAGCTGTGAAATATTATATGACTGTTCTCGCGGGGGCAATAAGTTACGGAATACTGTCGACAATAGTGGTCTTGGCCTATGGACAGGGTTACCAACTTGGAGAGGTTGTTGGAAGCCAATTGATTGTAGGCTGTATCTTATCATGGTTGGTTGCCTTATATACTAAGCTTCGGATGAGAAGACGCACGTCGAATGTAGGGAGGACATCAGCATACAATTCTGGTAGATTGCAGTCTTTGACGTGGAAACAACGTCTACTACTGATGGCTGCAGGTATCCCTACTGTGACGACTGGATTACTTTACTATCAGTCATTACGTTATATCCCTGCATCTTTAGCCATCATTCTGTTATTTCAGTTTACGTGGATCGGAGTGCTGATTCAAGCCATAAGTAAGCGCCAACGTCCAGATAAAGTTACGTTTTTAACGCTTTTTGTACTGTTTGGTGGCACACTTCTAGCAGCAGGA
The DNA here is from genome assembly GCF_042659865.1 of Paenibacillus septentrionalis. Lineage (NCBI taxonomy): Bacteria > Bacillati > Bacillota > Bacilli > Caryophanales > Paenibacillaceae > Paenibacillus > Paenibacillus septentrionalis. Next base: position 58,041 of record NZ_JBHSTE010000002.1, on the reverse strand, counting down.
TTTTTGGAGCAAGGATCTGATAAATTTAGTGGCTGGGGTATCGCACTTGGCTTAATGTCCGCTGTAAGTTATTCCTTGTTTGTTCTCTTTAACGGTAAAGCCGTCACTTCAGCACACCCGGTTTTTCGTAGTGCTTGGATGGTAACTGGCGGATTAATTTTGCTCTGTGTTTTGTTTCCTCCAACTTTCCTGTTTAGTGGACTTATCTGGGGACAGTTGCTGTTTTTTGGGTTATTGCTTGGTTTCTTCGGTGCGTTTATCCCACCTATTCTGTTTGCCATTGGTGTACCACATATTGGAGGGGAGATGGCGGGCATTATCGGAGCAGTGGAGCTTCCCGTAGCTGTACTGATGTCATCAATCGTTCTTCATGAACATGTCAGCGGCGTTCAATGGTTCGGAGTCATCCTTGTTTTACTTGGTGTTACGATACCCGAATTGTATAAGATAAAGCTTACAAAATCTAGGGATAGGTCCCCTTCATAAATAATTTAGTTACAAAGATGCAATGTTCCGTTCTATAGTCCTTAAGAAAAAAAACCACTTGTGAAAGTGGTTTTTTCTTAGGTAGATTAATAATTAGACTTATAGCTTCTAAATGTACGACCTCTCCACAAAATGGTAATCGCAATCATTAAACCAACAATCGAAAAGGACAAAATCACTTGTTGAACATCAATACCTCTAGACACAAGTACTGTTACACTTGCATAGGCAAGCGGATCAAAGCCATTCATTGCTAAGAAGACAATACTCATGACCCTCCCCATAATACGAGGATCAGTATCTTCTTGCGCTGTGGTAAAGAATGGGATTGACACAAATGTCATGGTGAATCCAATTAAGAAAGCTAATGCAGTCAGAATATATAAAGTAGGAATTTGACTAAATGCTATAGCAACGAGTAGTGTTGCAATTAATCCGGTAATAGAGGTCAATCCTCTGCGACGTATTTTGACTATACCAATTATAGCTGTACTTACTAGCATTCCAACCCCTAAAGCAGCATCAATGTAACTAAGATTTATCGGTGAGCCTCCATACGTTTCCACTAGAATTGGAATTGCAATAGTTATTGCTCCAAAGGCAAAGAAGTTTAACGTAATTAAGATCAAAATACCTGTAAGTAAAAATTTACTTGCTTTGACATAGGAAAAGCCTTCCATTAGATCTTTAAAGGGTGTTTGTTTGACTGTATTGTCCACAGAACCTTCTTTTAATAAAGGTGGAAACATAAACAAGGCAGACAATAAGACGATAATAGCCGAGACTAAATAACCAGTTGTTACGCCAGCGTATTCCATGACACTTCCAGATATAATGGGGCCGACAATAAAACCAATCTGGCCCAATCCCTGAATAACGGCATTTGCTTGTTTTATTTGGTTTTTCTCTACTATTTTTGGGATTAATGATGTGCCTGCTGGTCCAGAAAACGCGTCTAATGTTCCAAAAATCAATCCAAGAATGACAAGATATACAAATGATAATTGATTAGCATTGTTCAATAAAAAAATGAAAATTAGGATTATCCCTTGGATTAAACTCGTACTGAACATAATTGTCGTCTTCTTGAGTTTATCAGCGAGAACTCCACCAAATGCCATCATGAGAATACGTGGGACAGTAATGGCTATAAGGATTATGCCCAAAGAACTTGCTGAACCTAAATCAGATATAACAAACCACGTTGTCGTCATGAAAAACATAGTGAAACCAATAATCGCTAAAAAACTTCCGAGAAATAGAAATATAAACGGACGATTTCTAATTAATGCTAGCTGTTGCTCCATACATGACCTTCCTCTCAAATTCAAATTACTTAATATAGATCTAATCATAGATTGTGACGTAACGTCCGAAGCAAGCTTTTTTATAAAAAATCTCCTGTGCATGTGTTAGTAGGGCTTTTAGTTTTTACTTTCAGATAACTATTTTAATTCCAATAAAGCAAATATTTGTTATACTATGACTGAGCAACTGTCTAATGGAAACCATAAATTGAAGTGCAGTTGATCAAGGTGTCTAAGTAGATTAGGAAATGTCGGATTGGATGTTTGATCTGGACATGTGAAGGAAACTGTTTCGATGTAATGTTAACTATAGAGAGGAGTAATGAGATCTTGGTTCCAACTATAAAAAATGCGATAGTTAGAGGAGAAACCTCGCTTGGCATTGAATTTGGCTCAACAAGAATCAAAGCAGTGTTGATTGATTATCATTTTAATACAATAGGCTCTAGCAGCTATGAATGGGAAAATCAATTGATCGATGGTTATTGGACCTACGATCTCACTGAAATGATTAAGGGGTTGCAAGAAACCTATCGCCAACTAAAACAAGATATTGAGAATAAATATGGTGTAACTTTGCAAAAAGTCGGATCAATCGGATGTTCTGCCATGATGCAGGGATATATCGTACTTGATCAATCAGGAGATCTATTGGTTCCATTTCGTACATGGCGAAACGCCACAACGGGTACTGCTGCATCAGAACTAACCGAACTATTCAATTTCAAAATTCCTCAACGTTGGAGCATTGCGCATTTATATCAAGCGATTTTGAATAATGAAGAGCATGTCAATAAGATAGATTATATGACCACATTGTCAGGTTACATTCATTGGATGCTGACTGGTACCAAGGCTCTTGGAGTAGGGGATGCTTCTGGTATGTTCCCGATTGATAGATCTACACGCCAATATAATAAAGATATGGTCAGCAAGTTTAGCCATTTAATTGCTGATAAAAATTACCCGTGGAAACTACAAAATATTTTACCTGAAGTTTATGTCGCAGGTGAACATGCTGGAAATCTTAGTGAAGCTGGCGCCCGACTATTAGATCCATCAGGAGCTCTACAAGCAGGTATTCCGCTATGTCCTCCAGAAGGTGATGCCGGAACAGGAATGGTTGCTACTAATAGTGTAAAAAAGCGTACTGGAAACATTTCGATAGGCACGTCGATTTTTGCCATGCTTGTACTGGAGAAAGATCTGTCTGCTGTGTACCCTGAGATCGACATCGTAACCACACCTGATGGCAGCCCTGTAGGAATGGTTCTTGCTAACAACTGCTCCAGCGATATTAATGCATGGCTTGGCTTATTCCGTGAATTTTATGAGGCAATGGGATTACATGCCGATAGTAGTCAGCTATATCATGTCCTGTTTAACAAAGCGCTGGAGGCAGACCCCGACGGTGGTGGATTGCTTAGCTACGGATACTATTCAGGCGAAAACATAACCGGGATAGCCAAGGGGCGTCCATTATTCGTTCGTTCTCCAGAAAGTCGCTTCAATCTGGCTAACTTTATGAGAATCCATCTATTTTCTGCGTTTGCTGCATTAAGACTCGGGTTGGATATTTTGACACAGAAAGAACAGATCACGATCGACCGTGTTTTTGCACATGGGGGATTGCTCAAGACTCCGCTAGTCGGCCAAAAAATGTGTGCAGCAGCATTGAATGTTCCCGTTTCCGTTTTGTCTACAGCTGGTGAGGGAGGCGCATGGGGGATGTCAGTTCTAGCTTCTTATATGGTTAATAAGGAGCAACAAGAGGAATTGACTCATTATCTAGCCACAAAAGTATTCAAGGATGGCACAAAAGGACAAGAGATACATCCTGACAGCAAGGATGTAAACGGCTTTCTGTTGTTTATGGAGCGTTATAAAAAAGGGCTGCCGATTGAGCAAGCAGCCGTAGATCATTTTGTGGAAACTGGAAGAATTGAGAACTGATAAGTAGGATAGGAAATTTAACACCAAACAAGGGGATGATCACTTGGGTTTTTCATTTGGCTTTTTTTTCAATCTTTATATTTCTTTTTTACTTATGAAAAGACTCATAGAAACTACTAACCATGCAAAGGTATCGAATACAGCATATAAGTCAGTAGGTAGGGCTGATTATGCTAAACAGCGATGGAGCCAATCCATCGCTGTTTTTGCGTTTGAGCTATAAATCGTATACTTTATTTAGTAATTGGTCCGATGTATATACAATCTTATCGCCATATTATATGGTATAATTTTCTAATACGTAATAGTGTTATATATACAACCAAAGTGAGGTCAATATGGAATGAATCCTTTAACAGCTATTAAGATGAATGTTCCATTATGCTTCAAAAAAATAGCTTCAAGTTTGTTTTTTCCTTAGTACGTGAATAAGGTAGTTATAGGAAATACATGAATAGAGGAGGTTATCAGGAGTGACGCTATCATTGTGAATACAACCACAAGTAGAATTAATTAAATTCCATACAAGCAAATATTTGTTATAATGTGAAGGAATTCCATGTTTAATAAACGCGGTTCGTCAATAATCTGATATTTAACGCAATTACGAACTACGTAAATAAGGTAGTTATATGCCAGTGACAACCCCGAAATGGTTTAAAACGTATAACGTCCACAACGTCCTGTTGTTGAAGAAAATTCGATTAAAGATTAGTTAGTTAAAGGCATCAAAAACTGGAAACACATGTTAAAATATAATAATCAATGATTAATACGATTGAACTTGAGTGTGGAATAGAAAGACGTAGTTACGAAGTGAACTCGGTGATGTTCGCAGGCGCGGATTGAAAAGATTTGATTACGAAGCGGACTCGGTGACGTTCGCAGGCGCGGGTTAAAGACTTAATTACGAAGCAGACTCGGTGGCGTTCGCAGGCGCGAATTGAAAGCTGTATTCGAGAAGCAAGGTTGTTATTAATTCAAATCTGAAAACTTAAAAAGAACAAGTTTTTTGTTTTCACTGTAAGAGTCCACAAAGAGGCTGTAGTTTAGAAGCCAAATCCTACCTTAGAAGCTAACCCCAAAAATAAAAAAACATAATTGTATTTAAGAATTTGATTAAAAAGCATGAGGGACGCCGTCCATGGCTTAACTCGAAGAAGTCGGGATTGCACCAGCATATAACACAGCATTAGCGCATCGTCGCATGCGCTCCTCGGTCACTGGTGGTGCTTTTGACAGAGAAGTAGATTCACGTGACAACCTGCTTTCGCAGGTTCGTTAATGCAAGAACGTTATCTGCAATAGACCGAAATCCAAGTGAGGTGAGAGCAACGATGTATTGGCAAGAACTAGACGACAATCTCGATAATTCTATATGGAATAAGATCTATACTGAATTTAGATTTAAACCTAGTATACATGCGAAGGACTGGCCTAGTTTTATTGCTCCTTCTCCTCATGTAGTTTACGATATTTCCAACTTATACGGGGCACAGTTTAATGAAACTTATAATGATTTAGAACGGTCGGTTTTGAAAGCGTTTGTTAAATGTACGGACATTGGAGAATCTGTGTATGCACTAGATTGGCAGCATTCCTCATATTCATTTAAGCCTCATACACAGCCAGTCGGGGATGATAATTGGCCGATTAAGTTATACCCAGATGGAGATTATTATTTTTTTATTAGTAGAGATTTCTCCTGGGGTTATTTGGGACATCCTTGGGAACAATCAATCTGTGTCTTTGGTGAACAACTTTTAAGTTCCTTCGAAGAAGATAAACCTCTACTGTTTTCTAAAATGATTAGATCAACAAGACGAGCGTAGTCGGTTGATTCGAAGAAGCCGGTCTACTGCAGATAACACCGCATTCACGCTGCGGGCCGCTGTCGCGTCCCTTGGTCCGCCCGAAGGATTTCGAGGAAGCTGGATCAGGCGGACAACCCTGCACTGCCTAACCGCATCGTATAATGGACCCATAGGGTTGGACACAAATCTATGAAAATAAGATAAAATGAATCTATGAAGAATAAGCGGAAGTCCTATAATCCTGAAGAGAAGGCCATGATTGTTTTAGAAGTACTTCGGGAGGAGAGCACCCTGAATGAGATTGCCCAGAAGTACGAAGTCAGTCCACAGTTGATTAGCCGGTGGAAAGCAGAGTTCATAGAGAACATGCCGGCGGTCTTCAATAAGAAGAACACAGAGGTCGAAAAGATTAAACAAGAACATGCTGCTGAAAAGGAGGAGCTAATCAATCAAATCGGGCAGCTGACTGTGGATGTGAACTGGCTCAAAAAAAAACAGCAACAGGCCTTGGAACTGAAGAAAAGAAAGCGCTGATTGATCTACACCACCCTAAGCTGTCCGTTAAGCATCAATTTGAGCTATTGGATCTTCCTAGATCTACAGCCTACTATCAGAGCAAGATGCCTACGAGGCCGTCCCAAGAAGAGATCGAGATCAAGAATGCGATTGACCGAATCCACTACGACGAGCCATCCTATGGCTGCAGGCGGATTCGCACTGAGTTGAACAAGCTGGGCTTCGAGATTGGTAGAAAGCGTACCCGCCGCTACATGGAAGAAATGGGAGTCATCGCATTCTACCCTGGCCCTAATCTAAGCAAGCGAGACGCAAAGGCGAGAACGTATCCTTACCTACTCAGAGGCGTGCCAGTCACACGAGTTAATCAAGTTTGGGGCATCGACATCACGTACTGTGGAACCCCGACAGGCTTCATCTACCTCGTAGCCATCATTGACTGGTATTCCAGGTTCATCATTGGATACGCACTGAGTAATACGATGCAGTCTGACTTTGTGGTCAGGGCTGTGAAAGATGCCATCAAAGTCCACGGAGCACCGGAAATCATCAACAGTGATCAGGGAAGCCAATTCACATCAAAGGACTATATCGACTGCATCAAGAGCTATGAGACCATTAAGATCAGTATGGATGGCAAAGGGCGGGCAACAGACAATGCCAAGACAGAACGTTTCTTCCGCAGCTACAAATGGGAGAGGCTCTATTTGGAATACCCTGAAACGGTATTAGAATTAAAGCAGATGACCAAAAAATACATCAACAAGTACAACTGGAACAGGGGCCATCAATCGCTTGACGATCAGACACCTGCGAGTGTCTACTATGCCAAAGACAACCTGCAAGAAATGGCAAACTAATCTAAAATCGAGGAGGCAAGAGTATATCTTAAGTTTATGAATTTGGTGTCTTGACAGGCGGGGACATTACACTGGGTCACGGCAAGCCGTTCTTCGCCGGTCCGCGGCCGCCGCTGCGCCTCGTGGCAAGCGATCGAATTGGCGGGCAGGTGATCAGGTTGACCTACGTTCCAGCTTAGTTGTGCGGTTGACCCAGCGGCCTAAAGGGCACGTTACTTTAATAGGGATTCTCCGGCTGTAGCGGCAGTCAGAGGATCCTTATTTTTTAAAATTTGTTCAGTTATGCGAATGACATAGAAATCTTAATGGGCGTGTTTCAAATATCGCCCCATTGGACAAGATGGGCGGCATAACGCCTACCGCTGCGGTGTTACTGCGCCACGAAATACGCCGTACGGCCATCACGGAAGGACTCCGTCTCGAGATGGGCGGCGATATCCGCGTGACACTGATTTCTCCGGGCGTAACGGAATCCGAACTTGCCGACAGCGTCTCGGATGAGCAATTCCGCCAATTCATGAAAGAGTACCGCCAGATTGCCATTCCGGCATCTGCGATTGCCCGTTCCATTATGTATGCCACAAAGCAGCCTGTCGAGGTCGACGCGAATGAGATTATTGTCCGGCCGCCGGCAAGTCCGAATTAACCAAGGCAAACGGTCGTCAGTTCATATCATCGTTCGATTCCTTAACATCTGCAAGTTGGTACAAAAGACAAAGCAAATGGCTGCGGCTTTCTGAAGGAAAGGAAGCCAATACCTTTGCAGCTGCTTCGATCATGGCTTCCCCGGTTTTTTTTATAAGAGGTTCAGCAGTTTCCGTAATCTGTATCAGTGTAGCACGACGGTCATTCGGATCAGGTATACGTACGATGACATTTTCTTTTTCTAAAGCATCAACAAATTGAGTTACGGTACGCTTTTTGATTCCTAATTTTGTCGCCAAGTCACTCATTTTGATCTTTCCTGCTTCTTCAATACATTTCAAAAATCGCATCCTTGGCCCAGTCAAATAAGCAGGCACATCCTGTGCAGACAGATGAGCCTCAAACTGAGAATGAACAGAGTGAGTCGTTTTGAACAATATTTCTAACAGAAACTCAGGTGTGGGTGGTTCTGTTGGAAAATAAACTTTTGACGTATCCATAAAATCCTCCTTGACGCCCTGCTTTTTAGTGTGTATACTCACTTTACATTCATTTGGTGAGTATACACACTATTAACATGCACACTATAACTATACCGCTAACTATATTTTAGGCTTTCTTATCGTCTTTGAACAGTACAAATGTTGAAAAGGAGTTCAACAAAGATGTCTAAAAAACAGATCCCCGTTTTTATTGTAGGTGGTGGTTTGACAGGTTTATCCACAGCACTTTGTCTAGCAAACCAAAACATTTCTTATTTGCTTATTGAACGACATGCTGGCACCTCTATTCATCCTCGTGCAAATGGTATGAACGTCCGTACGATGGAGATTTTTCGAGAGCTCGGAATTGAAAAAGAGATTCGAGCTGCCGGAGAGGTACTGGGAAAAAGCAATGGCGCTATTGAAGTGAAGGTGCTGGCGGAGACAGATCTAAACGGGCTCAAACGAATAGCGCCTAATGGACATCAATTAAAAACATTAATCGGAGAACAAGTAAAAAACATCAGTCCAGTTACAGGTTGTGCATGTTCTCAAGATCAGTCAGAACCCGTTTTGCTCAAGGAAGCCCAACAACGAGGTGGTGATATCCGATTTTATACAGAGCTTATTGCTTTTGAACAAACAAAAGCTGGTGTTCAAGCGGTGATAAGAGATCGGAAAACGGGACAAACAGAAACCTTATATGCCGAATACATGATTGCCGCTGATGGAGCCAAAAGTCAAGTGCGTCAAGCTTTAGGAATTGAGTTTACAGATGGGGGCTCTTTTGGGCATCATATCAACATTTATTTTCAAGCCGATCTGAGGGAGTTGGTAGAAGGCAACGAATTTATTCTATGCAACATTACGAATCCTGAATCACCGGGAGTATTGCTATCTGTTAATAACAAAGATCGATGGTGTTTTCATGTTGCTTACCATCCTGAAAAAGGAGAATCATCCGATGATTTTCCACAGGATCGTTGCATTGATCTCATACGTAAAGCAATCGGTTTACCCAATCTAGACGTTACAATACTAAGCCTTCTTCCATGGGAAGCCGCCTCACGAATTGCGGAGCTTTATCAAAAGTGGGATCTGTTTTTTTAGCAGGAGACGCAGCTCATGTCACGCCGCCAAAAGGAGCATATGGCGCAAATACAGGAATACAAGATGCTCACAACTTAGCTTGGAAACTAGCTGCTGTTTTACGCGATGAAGCCAATCCTGATTTGTTGACCACTTATGAGCAGGAACGCAAACCAGTAGCTCAATTTGCTACGAATCAATCTGTTCTGAATCTTGCAGATGGAGAGGGGCGTGTGCATCCCCTTATCCCTGCTATCGGTTATTTATACCAATCGGATGCCATTGTCTCAGAAGAAAATATAGAGATTCGATTAGATGAACTGCGATTAGATGGCGTACCTGGTAAACGAGCTCCACATGTTTGGTGCAGCTATCGAGGGAAACGTACCTCAACAATTGATTTATTAGGGAAAAACTTCGTGTTGTTTACAGGAGATAAAGGAAAAGAATGGCTAATTGCAGCATCAAATGTTTCCTTACGTTTAGAAATTCCAATACAAGCATACCAAATAAGTGCTTATGGAGAGTTAGCGGATATAGACAATAATTGGAATGAAGCGTATGGGATACGCAGTGAAGGTGTCGTACTAATAAGACCCGATGGTTTTGTCGCTTGGCGTACAAATGAACAGATCGAAAATAAAGCGGAAATGTTAGCAGAAGTATTTCAACATATTTTATTTCATAGAAAGCAAACAATAGGTTAATACACAAGGAGTGAATCGAATGAAGAAGAAATCTATAACCGTTATTCGTATTTTATTTGGATTGATGTTATTGGCATTTGGAGTTGTTGGATTGCTAAATCTCGCGCCAGAGTCACATTATGCAGAACCAGCAACTAACTTTATGGATGCGCTGATCAAGACCGGTTATATCATGGTGGTCGTACTTATAATGAAATTGCTAGTGGGAACAAGCTTACTGATCAATCGCTTCGTTCCACTTGCTTTAGTTCTGTTTATGCCCATCTCCGTGAATATGTTTTTATTTCATTTATTCCTGGACACTGCTTCCATTTTCCCTGCATTGGTTATCGTTTGCCTGAATAGCTATCTTCTTTTTGCTTATCTGGAGAAATATAAACCGTTTTTGGGAGCAAAAAATTAATTCATTTCTTTTAGGAGGACTGTTATTGTGGAAAATAATAAAGAAATTCAACCCGCTGGTTCTGTGGAGTCATTGTTTCAACCCTTCAGGTTCGGTAATGTAACGCTATCAAATCGAATCGTAATGGCTCCGATGACTCGCAGTTTTTCTCCGGGAGGTATACCTGGACAGAATGTAGCAGATTATTATCGGCGTCGAGCTGAAAATGATGTCGGGTTAATTGTGACAGAAGGCACTTTTATCAATCATCCAGCTGCTGGAAACGATTCTAATGTTCCTAATATTCATGATGAAGACGCGCTTAACGGATGGGCAAAGGTAGTCGATGAGGTTCACGGGGTAGGCGGCCGAATCATTTTGCAACTCTGGCATGTTGGAATGCAGCGTAATGTAGGAGATCAACCGAATTCACACGTGCCGCCGATTGGACCTTCAGGGCTTGCCGTATCTGGTGTGAAAGTAACGGAACCGATGACAAAATCAGAAATTCATACCGTGATTAAAGCTTATGCACAAGCTGCTTTCAACGCAAAGCGGCTAGGGTTTGATGGAATTGAAATACATGGTGGACATGGTTATTTAATTGATCAATTCTTCTGGAAAAAGACGAATCAGCGTACAGATGAGTATGGGGGTAACCTCATTCGTCGTACCCGTTTTGCGGTAGAGGTGATTGAGGCTTGTCGACGTGCAGTAGGAACCGATTTTCCTATCTCGTTTCGTTTGTCTCAATGGAAGCAAGGAGATTATACAGCAAAATTAGTAGAAACTCCTGAGCAGCTTGCAGATTTTTTAACACCTTTAGTAAAAGCGGGTGTCGATATCTTTCATTGCTCTGCTCGTCGATTTTGGGAACCTGAATTTGAGAACTCTTCTCTAACTCTAGCAGGATGGGTCAAGAAACTATCGGGAAAATCAACCATTGCAGTTGGCTCAATAGGCCTGGATCAAGACCTTATTAGTTCATTATTCCAAGGAAAAGAGACAAAAAACACCAATATCCAAAATCTAATTACGAGACTGGAACAAGGAGAATTTGACCTGGTTGCAGTGGGTCGTGCTCTGTTGGCTGATCCTGCGTGGACTGTCAAAATTCGAGACAATCGTATTCATGAAATTTTGCCCTTTTCAAGAGAAGTTCTAAAGACATTGGTTTAGTTATAACTGCCGCTGGCATAGCGGTAGATGTCATCAATCGCGCCGTCCGAGAAGATGGCTTGCTCGCACCCTGCATAGGCCAGATGCCGTTCACGTAGTCCCCGGTCTGTACCCGGAGCGGGCGCATGGAACATATGAAAAATGCCCAGGGCGACAACATTTGTGCGCCTTGGGTGTTTGGAAGCAAATGGACGGCCGTTCCCGCGGCGAAGGCACTTTTTTTAGTATGTGGCTGAAGCATGTGGCTACATAATATGTAAACAAACAATTAACAGGATTAACTGGCTTGGATCGGTGCTGACCGTCGGCCACTTCTCAGATGTAAACAACATTCATGGATCAGTTTCGACGTTACCCGGGCACCACCCACTTCGGTCTTCGAATCGTAAAAGGGGATGTGTTTGATTCTGGGACCTTCCATCCGGTTATGGAGGGAAAGGACGCGGTGGTGTCCGCGTTGGGGGTTCAGCAGCGCAAACCGACAACGGTTTATTCACAGGGAACCCGCAACATTATGGAGGGGATGTATAAGTATGGTGTAAAGCGATTGATTTGTGTATCGTCGAGTGCTTTAGAGCTCCCACCACAAACCCCCTTTTTGAGCCGATTTTTTCTTGAACAATTTTTAAAGCGTTTGTTGAAAAACCTCTATGCGGATATGGAACGCATGGAACATGCTGTGCGCCGATCTGATCTGGATTGGAGCGTTATTCGTCCTCCCAGACTGACGAACGGGCCGGTAACGCATAACTATAGAATATCGGTGAATGAACCAATGGTTAAACCTAAAATGATACGAGGTGTTTCCAGAGCGGATGTTGCCGACTGTATCGTATCGCAGTTAAACAATTCTGCTTCGCTGCATGGCGTCATTGAAATTTCGTATTAGGCTTCATAGAGGTTCAGATTATCTCATGCTCACACGAGAGAGTGTTTCTTGTAGTGATTAAACTGGAGTTTTAATCACAATAAGGATAATGTCACATGGTTAAAGTAAACCAAGGTTTCGAAGCCTTGGTTTACTTAGTTTTGGCTAGGTTAAACCATATTTGCTGATGCAGTTTCCTAAAATGTGGATGGGACATTGTGATGGCGTAATGACTAAGTACTTAGTGCATAAACTGGTTTGGTTCCGCTTCAACAAATGCTGGATTGATGCTACTCACAAGAATAATGAAAAAATTCATCATTACTAACGGAAAAACGATATTCAATCCTGTTGACCGCCCTTTCAGTGGGGCGGTTTTCCTTAGGTCCAATTTGGCTTCGGCTTTACGGCAATTCTTCCCCTTCGTGAGGCGTATTAGGTCCGATTAAAACCAAAAAATGAAATGAATAATAGAAAGTTTATTGGAACAAGGTCATGGATAAACGGATTGGAGGGATAAAGGATGAATGGGAATGTGGTTAACCTGTTTCAAAGGAACGATAGTGTGCACAAAAGACGCAATAACGAATTGTATGATGTAGCATCATTCTCAAGTTCTGGTTACCGATTGACGTGGGAAGAGGCCGTGAAACTATTCCTTCAAGCTCGCCGAGCGGAAACATCAAGCGATGATACTATAAAATTCGAGCAAAGCAGTTTGGCATGTTATCGCCGTATTTTGCAGGAACAAGAAATTGAAGCAGACATCTACGAAGTAACATCGGATTTCTTGCGGAACTATTTTATTATGTTTATGGTGGAGGAAAAAGGCTATAAACTCAACACCATCAATAACCGAATTAAAGCGATGAAGCGATTCTTTCAGTTTTTGTTCGACGAAGGTTGGATTCCGTACAATCCCGCAGAACACTTGAAACTGCGTAAAGGTCATCAGCCCACGATACCATCGTTTACCGAGGAGCAAGTGGTGACGTTGCTCCAGCAACCGGATCAACATACGTTTACCGGCTTTCGGGACTTTGTTATGTTATCCCTCATTCTCGACAGTGGCTTGCGCGTTGGCGAACTGACCAAGCTGAAAATGAATCAAGTGGACCTCAAGGAAAGCCAACTCCTCGGAGTTATCGGGAAAAGCAAGAAGCCGAGGGATATTCCATTCTGCGATGACGTGCGTAAACTGCTGATCCGGTATATCAAAGCAAGAGGAGAACTGCCAACACAGTATTTTTTCGTAACACTTGATGGGCGTTCGATGGGCGTTCGCGCATTTCAATCCTCGCTTCGCAAATATGGTGAGGAAGCCGGCATTACGGATGTGCGAGTAAGTCCGCATACACTCAGGCATACGTTTGCCAAGATGTATATTCTCAATGAGGGCGATCCGTACAGTTTACAGGACATACTGGGCCATACTTCACAGGATATGGTGAAACGCTATGTCAATCTGTGGCGGCCGGAGATGCGGTCGAAGCATACGAAATCTTCACCGATGCGGCATTTGTACAAGGGAAGGTTACTGTAACTCAGAAAGAGAAGACACCTTGCAAGTGCCTTATCTTTTCACGGTTTAAATAATCCGTTTCATGTTTTCCACTGGGCTGAATTTTTTATGCTGCTGCTTAATATCGCTGCTGAATAACTCGACATAATAATCGACCATGTCCAGGGTGGCATGTCCCAAAATACGCCGAAGGGTAAACGGGTCGCCTCCGTTCAGAATGTAAAACTTCGCCATCGTGTGCCGGAAGGTTGGGGAGAGACTCTCACTCCCGTGATGTTTGCCGCGAGACCGTAAGTTTGCATCTTATCCTGCAATGCTCGCGTACTGATCGGCTCATTATTGATGTTGACGAACAATGCATCCGTTTCCAGATCGCCTCGAATGTCCAAATAACGGCGAATGATTTTGGCGCACGTTTGTTGAAAGGGCACTCTTCTTGCTCTCCCGCCTTTTCCTCTCGCAATCCGAATTTCCTGTTCGCGAAAGAATAGATCACTCGTTTTCAAATGACATAGCTCGCTGATCCGCATTCCGGTTTCCAGAAGCACTGTCATCATCGTAAAATCACGGTAGCCGGTAAACGTTTTTCGATCTGGTTGTTCCAGCAACGAGACAACCTGCTCTTTGGTGAAGGTTTGCAGCATCAGCTTTTCCGCTTTGACCACATGCAGCTCTTCGGAAATGTTTTTAGTGAGCCAGCCTTCCTCGAACAAATACCTCAAAAACTGTTTCACCGCTTTAATTCGACCATTCACCGTATTGTCCGATTTTCCCTTATCGAAGAGATAGGCAATAAAGTGATTTTTAATGTCGCGGACCGCTATCGTATACATATCCAGAGGGACTTGTTGTTCCCGAAAAGCCTCTTTCATTTGCCGGACACTGTCTTGATAAAAACGAAGAGTCAGCGGCGAAAGGTTTTTCGCCTTGCAATCGAGAATAAAAGATTGAAGCAGTTCGTCGAAGCTTAATTGCTGCTTCACGGCGCTTGGATTTTCGATGCTGGTGAGCGTATTTTGTCGGCGCTTGGTGCTCATTAGATCTGCACCTCACTTTCCTCTGCACGATAAAAGGGGAGTTCCTCGGCAAGATGTTCGATCGGGCTAAACTTCTCGTGCTGGATGTTCAAGTCACGCGCAAACAGTTCCACATACATTTCCGTGGTCTCGATCCGCTCATGGCCCAAAATGCTTTTCAGCGTGAAAATGTCGCCGCCATTCATCACATATTTCTTGGCGAACGTATGCCGGAATGTATGGCAGGAGCATTGAACGCCTTGAATGTTGGCCGCGGCGCAATAGCGGGAAATCATCATTCGGATGCCGCCTGTTTGAAAGGGTTCATTTTCCAAAGTGACCCACAGTGAATTGTGTCCGAGCGCCCCGCGTTCTTGAATATAACGTTTCAATGCGTTTATGGCAAAAAGTTGAATCGGGACAAGCCGGCTCTTTCTTCCTTTCCCTTGCAGAATCCGAAGGGAACCTTCCTCCATCAAGACATCTGGAATTTGCAGGTTGGCCAATTCTTTCAGCCGGATGCCGGTATCAAGCAGCGTCAACATGATCACGTAATTGCGAAATCCGGTAAAGGTGGCGCGGTTCGGTAAGGCAAACAAGTGTTGCAAATGCTCGTCTGTGAAGGTATGAGCCATAGAAGGTTGAAGCTTAAACGGCTTTAACCCCATTCCAATATCGGATGCCGCCAGTCCTTCTCCGTAGAGAAACTTGAAAAATTCCTTGTAAATGCACAGGTTGCAATTGACTGTCCGAAGTGAGAGACCTTCTTCAAGCATACTCGGTATGATGTGATGGGTAAGGAGCGCAGGGGTCAGGTCGAACCATTGCAGTTTTTGAATGGCCAGGTGCTGATGGAACTTTTCCAGACCGTTGCGGTAGCGACGGATGGTCTCCTTGGCTAAGTTACGAGATTTGCAGTCTTGAAGAAAGAGCTGCACAGCATGGTTCCAATCAACATTCGTTGTGAAGTGATCTTGGTTTTGCACTTCGCATATCCTCCCTATGGAGTTATGCGAACCAAAGCGGATATACGAAGTAGAGGGGAGGGATTCGTATAACAATGGGATATACGGTTTCGTATAACTTTGACGAAAAACCGGGTTATTTGAAGGATATTCGTGTTCCTCCTAAATTGCTGGAATCCCTTGATACATATGGGTTCTTGGGCGTTTTGAAGGTCGGAGGTTTTCGCCGAAGGGCTCGTATAACACCGCATTAACGCATCGTCGTATGCTCTCCTCGGTCACTGGTGATGCTTTTGGCAGGGAAGCTGATTCACGTGACAACCTGCTATACGCAGGTTCGTTAATCAAAAACGTATGTGAAAGTTCTGAAATCCTAAAAACCTCAAAATATAATAAATATCTATTATCAACCCGAAAGGATGTTTTTATAATTACTACTCGTAGTTGTGTCGCATTATTTGAAAATGATTCAATTTTAATGATTAGACAATTCTATCGAGGTAATGAGATTTGGACCTTACCTGGTGGAAGAATTGAAGAGAATGAGACAAGTGAACAGGCAGCTGTTAGAGAGGTATTAGAAGAAACAGGACTACAAATTGAAATAAGAAAACTATTATTAGAAACGTATAACGAAAGAATAAATGGAATGTATTATTGCTATCTGGGTTCAATTATCGGAGGAAAATTACAATTGGGAATTGATCCTGAAATAATAAATCAACCACAAGAATTAAAAGAAGTGAGATGGACACCAATTAAAGAATTAGACGATCATAAAGAAATTCAGAGAATAATAGAGATAATAAAAGAATAAAAAAATTGAAGGAATATTACCTTGATAGCAATTCAAAGCAGCAAAGAACCTTCACATAAACCAGCTAATCAAAGTCAATAGCAGCATGAAAAAAAGATTGAGTCGCTTTAAAAGAACGTACTCAATTAAACCTACCTCTCTGAAGTAAGGATATGTTAAAATATTCCTTGGAAATATAGTTTAATCTTTACAAAAAGGCATCCGAGTGCTCAATACACCATA
This sequence comes from Paenibacillus septentrionalis, assembly GCF_042659865.1. Classification (NCBI taxonomy): domain Bacteria; kingdom Bacillati; phylum Bacillota; class Bacilli; order Caryophanales; family Paenibacillaceae; genus Paenibacillus; species Paenibacillus septentrionalis. The sequence goes on along the minus strand of NZ_JBHSTE010000002.1, from coordinate 41,211 downwards.
AAATATGCGCAAAAGCTTATTAGAAGTAGCCACAATAGCGACCTTGGGCTGCTTGCCTTGAGAACGTTTTAACTGATAATATGTCGATAGAATTTCATTTCTTGGGCCGTTTACTTGTTTCGAGATGCCAGCCACAGTAGCTTGATACAAAGCGGTACGGAGATACGAAGAGCCTCTCTTTGAAATTTGATTCTTATTGGCCCTAAAGGTTCCCGACTCGTAAACAGAAGAATCCAGCCCTGCAAAAGCGATTAACTGTTTAACGGAAGGGAACCTTTTTATATCTCCAATCTCTGCTTGGATCGCCGCAGAAGTGAGAGGACCAACGCCTGGTATCGAACGAAGTAAAGCATGCTCTGGTCGGGATGAAGCTAACTGTAGCATATGCTGCTGAATATCATCGATTGCAGCTCGATAAGTTCTCAGTAAGGAAATATAGTTGCGTACTGCAATCTGATGGGAAACAGTCGCTTCAGAATCGGGTAAGCTCTCACGAGCAATGGTGTTGATGAGAGCAAGCTTTAATCCATTCCAACTCCGACCACGGCGGTTATGAAGAAGAATGCTAAGCACATGCTCTTGATCCGCGGCTAGTACATCTTTAGGAGAAGGATAATGGCTCAAGAGCTCCAGAGAAGTAGGATTACAAATGTTTTGAAATACACGATCATATCCAGGGAATAAAAGATCTAGAACCGAACGGAAGTGTCGTTGCACGTCACCATAGAGAGAGTTGAATTGATAATATTGTCTACATAAGGCACGCAGCTCGGATACTACAGAGTCAGGTATCTGAATCGGAGAGCTATTCTCCAAGTAGAAAACCTGGGCAATTCGTAATACCAACACCGTATTAACGCATCAGGGCATTCGCCTCTTGTTCAGCAGAAGTTATTGGCAGGGAAGTAGTTGCTGCTGACAACCCTGTGAGCCTAAGTCTGCCGACCCGTTACGCTTTACTCCACTTAAGGCTCTCAGGTTCGTTAATGCAAGAACGTTATCAGAAATTACCCAATACATAAGAAAGCGAGTAAATTAAATTGAAAAAGATGCATTTTATTATAATCATTATTGTAATATTAGTTACCGGTTGTAAATCAGGATCAGGAGATATCGTAACAACAAAAGAAAATATATTAGTTTATTTTTCTAAAGGTGAAACTTGGGCAGCCACATACACTATTTTCGATGGAGGAGAGACTACTTTTGATTCTTTATATATTCAACACATTGGTAATAGAGAAGAGGAACAAGAACCAATTGAATATATACTTGAAGGCGAAGGGATAAAGAAGGCAAGCCAATATCCTTTAAAACTACAAGGAGTAAGAAGCATACAGATCTCTTCAGAATATAATAAAGAATTAATGAATTTAGAAGAGCATAATAAAGAATTTAAATTAATTATCAAACAAAATGAAGAATCAGAAAAGCTAACTTTAAGATTAATTAATGAAGAAGGGTAACTTCTGATAACACCATATTCACGCATCGAGCATTCGCCCTCGGTCGCAGACGGGGTTCGTGTGGCGGATGCTGCGACAACTCCCTGCAGGAGTTCGTTAATGCGAAAATGTTGTATTAAATTCCCCCTTGGAAAATCATTTACGCTAATTTGGACGGAGAGTGATTATGTCAAATCAAAAGTGGAATGTTAAATCGAGTGAAGCCTTAGATATGACTTTTTTCATTAATGCTATTTCGAATGATGAGTTTTATAATATTCACTATTATGATGTCCGATCACGATGGCTAAATATATTAAGTAATGATGAATATATAAGAGTAATTAAGATAAGAGAGATTTTGTCTATATCAAGTTTATGCACTGTTTACAATGCATTTAAAATGAATACAATTGAGGATATTATTCAATTTCTTTCATTGGTCGATAAAAATGTTCCCACTATTGATAATATAGCCAATGTTAATAGGGTAATAAATTTGACTGATATTATATGTAATAATCGACAGATACTTCTTGAAGGTTTTCAGATAATTCTAAAACACGAGATTCATTTCCTATGGAGACAAAAGATTAAACCGCAAATTGATATTGTTGCCGAAGAGTATATGAGTATCCTTAATAAACTATATCCCTTACATTCCTTACAACTATTGGTTTCACATTTCCTTGGAGAATCTCCTCTAAGTGATAATTATTCGATATATATGTGCACCTATATAAAACCGATTGCAGTACAACTAAGTAAAAGTTCTATGGCTATTCATCAAGGTAGTCCAGGTTATATGCCATTACTATCAAGTTTTCTAAACATTTTTGTTCATGAATCTATTCATGGATTCCAGGGGTCACAAGATGCTCAGGCTGAACAGGATATTATTTTAGAAAAGAATATCCTGTTTAAAAATAAGTATACGGAATTACTAGAAAAATGGAAAAGTGGATCAGAAGAGAATTTTGTTACGGGGGCTGAGGCATATCTAACAGAAGTACTCGGTCTTAGATCCTATGAGCAGTGTATTAATTACTTAAGGAGTCAAAATGGAGGTATGCGATTTGCTGAGGAAATTTACTTGAAATTACGAGAAGAAAAACCAGATAAACAATCAACGTGGAAAGGGTATGGATACTGGTTAGTGAATGCATTGAAAAATAATGAAATAACATACGGATAAGATTAATCACAGAAGTCCGAAGGGAAAAATCATATAACACAGCATTAACGCATCGTCGCATGAGTTCCTCTGTCACTGGTGATGCATCTGGAAGAGAAGCAGATTCACATGACAATCCTATAAGGCTCAGTCTAGAACTCATTTCTTCAAAACGTTAGAAGAAACTGAGAATATGTAATAAATCGCCTTTGAGAAAGAGAGGGACTTTAATGGAAAAGATTCACCCACACTATTATTTAGGGGCATTGATTGGTCTGGTTATAGGTTATGTAATATCAAAGATTTATCAAATATGGGCAATTGTATATCTTGAGAGTAATCTTGACCCGAATATGACTAATTCTCGGAATACTAATTCACCGCCACTTTGGATTACAGCAACTGAAAATCCAAACTCGTTTTCATTTTGGGTTACTTTGATATATATCATTGTCGGCGTTATTTGTGTGAAAATATTACATATAAGTAAAAAGGATAAATATGATTAATCGGGAACTTTGAGATATTTTTGATCAAAAGTGGCCTATTAATTGTTTGATTTCTCTATAAGTGACAGCTTAGTTGAAGAAACTTGGAGTAGTTAGGATACGGATCAAAGCATTAAGGGAGGCATTCCGAGTGGCACGTGAAAATAAAATGAGGATATGTAGCAATGGACACAAATATTATAAGAGCAGTGATTGTCCAAATTGCCCGAAGTGTGAACAAGAAAAGAAGCCGGACATTGGCTTTCTATCACGACTTTCAAATCCTGCACGACATGCTTTAGAACATAAAGGTATCACGACATTACATAAATTATCGACATTTACCGAACGCGAGATCTTGCAACTACACGGTATGGGACCACGCTCAATGCCGATACTGAAGGAGGCGTTACAGTCGCAAGACTTAGCGTTCAAACCAGAAGAGAAATCCAAACGTTGAAATGCTCCAATCAATTATATATGACTTGATGGTATATTAGTTGTGAACGGATTAACTAAAAAAGAACTCGTACCTACACAAACGGTCGACAATAAGATATTAAGCCAGCGTGAATACTATTGAGGAGAATATTTATGATGAAAGGCAGAATGATTATTATAACTGGTACACCAGGAACTGGGAAAAGTACAACCGCATCCATTGTTTCGAAAGAGTCTAATTTATCAAAGTCGGTACATATGCACACTGATGATTTCTATCAGTACATTCAAAAGGGGGCAATCGCTCCATTTTTACCGGAATCACAAGAACAAAACACGATTGTTATAGAAGCCTTTTTGGAAGCTGCAAAACGTTTTGCACGTGGTGGGTTCGATGTGATTATTGATGGAATTGTTGGTCCATGGTTCTTAGAGCCGTGGATAAAAGCCATACAAGATAATTATGAGGTACACTACATTATCTTAAGAGCGACTAAGGAAGAAACAATGAGACGAGCAATTAATCGTTCCAAATTGGACGAAGAAACCAACATTGAATTGGTAGAAATCATGTGGGAGCAGTTTAACAATTTAGATCACTATGAATCACATGTTATCGACACAACAAATCAATCCATCGAACAAAGTGCGTCAACAATAAAAGCTGTGATTGAAAATAAGTCTTCTTTGCTCACAATAGCCATCTAAAAACACCGAATGAATAGCACGTGAATGAACGAGCTAGTTATTAAAGCAACGGCCAATTCGTATGTCGTTGCTTTTTATCAATAATTAATAAGGTTACAGCTTAAAAGAAAGTAGCTCATAATTAATTTATTGGCTAAGTAACTTTAATATGTGAAATATCTGTCGGAGGACACCGATAACAATCCGTGCTCAGCACGGCTTTTTTATTTTTACTACGTTCTTGTCCACGTGTATGATTAATCGATTTGTTCGAATAAGGGAGGCAGATTAATGTCCAAAATTTTGGTGAATCACAATTTCCGATTGTCAAGTCACCTATTCATTGCTAGAGCAACGGAAAAAAATCAACGATCACGTCATGGGGAATACCGGAGCGTATGCGTTATAGATGATTGAAAGCATTTTCGTAATCTTTAAAGTAGGAGAAAGACTATACACAATAAGGGGGATAGGAGATGAAGCAGCTTAAAGTATATCTGTGGATACTATCATTTTTGAAGCCGTATAAGGGGTATTTTCTGTTATTTATTTTATTTGCATAGATTGTATCTGCGATTGAGATGTCGATTCCGAAATTCATTCAGTATTTTATTGATGATGTTTTACCAGCTCGTGATTATGAGCAGTTCGGAATATTATTATTGATTCTCGCAGCGCTATTCGTAATCAGCATTATATTAGCTGCTGCACGGAAGCGTGTAGAGCGTATTTTGCAGGAGAAGCCTGCGATGGATGTTTTGCGTGCAATGCTAGAGCAGCTTCGTTATCTCGGACTTTCTTATTATGAAAAGAATGCAGCAGGCTCCACGTTATCTCTATTTAAAGAAGAAGTTAACCAACTCCAGCACATCTATAGAAGATATTTTCCTAGCCTGATTCATCAAGGCATAATGTTATTGATTTCTACTTCATTACTCGTTCAAACGAACGCTTACCTTAGCTTAATTATTATCCCCTGTTTTCTATCCTATTATCTTGTCGGTCCCTACTTCGAGAAAAAAGCAACCATATGGGCGAGAGAAAGTCAAAGTCGTCGCACACAAGCGAATCAACAACTATACAATAGCTTCTCCGCATTTTTAGAGCTACGAGCGTTTGGTGCCCAGAAATGGGATACACAGCGACTTATAGAGCAATTTACCTTTATGCAACGTGCCAATAATATTCAAAACTGGTTTGCTTACTCGCGTGGAACGGTTCGTCGAGTAACGATAGGGCTCGGTGCATTAGCGATGTTCTGGTTCGGGATTGGCATGGTGCAGAGCGGAGAGCTTACGGTTGGTGCCTTTATTGCCTTCTCGTTGCTTTACACTCGTGTTATTCGATTATTAACGAGTATGGTGACGTTAACGACAGAACAACGGCTGACGATCATTCAGACGGAGAAGCTGTATCTTTTTATGAAGGAACAAGCAGAAGTGAAGCAACCCACTGCTCCGATTAAGCTACATGAGGTAAAGGGGGAGCTTTCATTTTACAATGTAACGTTCGCTTATCCAGGTCGCGATCCGATTATTGAGCAATTTAACCTAGAAGTGACCTCTGGGATGAAAGTTGCTTTAGTAGGAAAAAGCGGCAATGGAAAGTCGACATTAACGAAGTTGATTGGACGATTTTATGATCCACAGGATGGTGAGATTTATTTGGATGGCATTGCATTACGTCAGTTTGATCTAACGAATTTACGAGATCATGTCGGTTTTGTATTTCAAGAGGCATTTTTATATGGGGATACGGTTCGTGCCAACATTGCCTTTGCATGCGATGATCCGACAGAGGAGCAGATCGTTGAGGCTGCAAAGGCAGCGTATGCACATGATTTTATTATGGAACTTCCGCAGGGGTATGATACCGTTGTCGGCGAACGTGGCATCAAATTATCAGGTGGTCAGAAGCAAAGGATTGCTATTGCTCGATTATTTTTGAGAATGCCGAAAGTATTGGTGCTGGATGAGGCTACCTCAGCTTTAGATAATGTAAGCGAATACGAGGTGAAGAAGGCACTTGAGGCATTAATGGAAAATTGTACTACGATTACAGTAGCTCATCGGCTCTCAACGGTGCAGGATTACGATCAGATCGTTGTCGTCGATCAAGGAAGAAATGCGGAGCAGGGAACGTATGAAGAGTTAATCGCTCGAGGCGGATTGTTTTATCAACTGCTAAAAGGGGAAAGTGAGCATGAATAATTTTATTTGGTTATGGAAGTGGGCGAAGCCGTTAAAGGCTGGGTTGCTCGTAGGCCTTATTTTGCTAGCGCTTGAAGTTGTATTCAGCATCTCGATGGTATATGTGCAAAAGCTTATTATTGATGATGTTTTTATCGACAAGCACTATCATTTGATCACATCCTTGCTTATTGTATTTATCGGCTCAGTGTTGCTGTACAACCTATTTCATATGCTGGCAGGCATGAGACTTAACATTACTAGTCGTAGAATCAATGTAAATTTATTGGAACATTATATGAAAACAATGCAGAAGCTGCCTACCCGTTTTTTTCATAATGAACGAACAGGTCGCTTAACGAATTATTACAATCAGGAGATTAATAGCATCACGCGTATATATAGCAGTATTTTCTTCGATGTCTTTTACAATTTGCTATCATTTATCATTTTAACCGTTATTATTGGCTATGCTAGTTTGCCGATTCTATTAGGATTGTTCGTGATTGGTGGATTGTTTATCCCGCTCGGCCGATACTTTGCGCCTCGCCTGCGTGCTGCGTCCAAAGCATTGCAGGAAAAACGGGCGAATCTAAGCGTTCATCTCGTAGAGGGAATTTCTTCTACGAAGGAGGTATTGGCGTTTAATCGTCAGGAGCAGGAACAAAGCAAGTTGAATCGGATATTGAATGCGATACTAGGCGGCTCGCTACAGGAAGTGAATTTGCAAAATAAGCAATTATTATTCAGTGAGTCGTTGCGTCTCGGTACGCAGTTCCTAGTGCTTGGTTATGGTGGTTATGCTGTGATGACAGGGGATCTCAGCATCGGCATGTTTGTTATAGTGTTTCAATTTTCTAGAGATTTGATGGATGCGATTAATGGTTTGTATCAGACAACGATGAGTGTTCCAGCAGTAATCGCCTCTGTCGATCGTTTTCGAGAGGTATTGGGGCAGGAGAAGGAATTAGATGGTCATAAGCAGTTAAAGCATCGCATACAGACGATGAACTGGAGCCAGGTGGAGTTTCAATATTCTGCAGAGGCAGGAAATGTGCTAAACGGGGTAACCTTTCGAGCACGCCGTGGAGAGAAGCTTGCTTTTGTAGGATTAAGTGGAGGTGGAAAATCAACAATCGCCCAGCTGCTTATTCGATTTTACAAACCGGACCGAGGAAGGATCGAGGTCGATGGTATTTCACTTCAAGAGTTGACCTTAGATGATTGGAGCAAGAGAGTGGCGATTGTATTTCAAGACTCGTATATGTACCCAGAGACGATTATCTCTAATTTGACGCTTGGAAGAGTCGGTTTCAGTCAGCAGCAGCTGGTCGAGGTATGTAAAGCAGCATGTATTCATGAAGATATTATAGCATTACCGAATGGATATCGTACGTTGCTTGGAGAACGAGGCATTACGCTGTCTGGGGGGCAACGACAACGACTAGCCATTGCAAGGGCTCTATTAGGAGATCCCGAGCTACTCATCCTTGATGAGGCAACATCGGCACTTGACCTAGAGACGGAGCGACAAGTAATGGCTTCGCTTGATGAGCAGGGAAAAAATCGCATCACCATTATAATCGCACATCGGTTATCTACAGTACAAAATGCCGATGTGATCCATGTGATGGAGTCTGGGAAAATTTCCGAATCCGGCACTCACGAGGAGCTTATCGCTCGTAATCAAGTGTATACCACGTTGCTTCGTATGCAGAACCAGGAAATGCACAGGTAGGCTATATTGTGCCAGCTAGATATTTTGTTGTTACATACGGGGGAAAAGGAAAAAAAGAACAGCACTAGGTTACCTCCAACCGAAAGTGCTGTTCTTTGTTATCTTGTCAATGATTAAGCTTGCTATTACGCAAGCGTTCCCTTCAAAAATAATCCGACAACCTTCTTAGCAAGCTCCAAATGAGAAGCATGTAGATGCATGGTATCTTCTCGATTACTAATCAGTAGCATTGTTGAAAAGGTATAGGCAAGGAATAGTGGATCATCCTTGCGAAGTAAGCCTTTATCCATAGCTGCTTGAAAGAAATCAGAAAGAAGAAGATAGACGCGTTGTTCGGCGTCTCTAATTTGTTGCAGTTGTTCTTCACTCAACGAGCTTTCAGCTTCTTTCAATAGCATCTCTACTTTAATATGAGGACTGGCAATACGAGCTTCAGCTACTAGAATTAAGCCAGCTTCCACATTGTCAGTTTCGTTCAATAAACGCATTGTATTCCGATGCACGTTTTTTAACATCGTAATTATCGCAACTTTCAAAAGCTCAGATTTGCTAGTGAAGTAATAATAAATGGTCGGTTTCGATACATTACATGCTTTTGCGATTTCATGAAGGGACAAAGTCTCATATCCCATTTCTAGAAATAATTTTGAAGCCGTTGCAATAATTACTTCTTGTATGGAAAGATCATCCTTGGCCTGCTTTGGTCTACCACGGGATCGTTGAGTGTGTTTGTTAATCGTAATCGCCTCCATGAATATTCTATGACAAATGTGCAAATTTATCAAAATGAACTTGTAATTTTACTCACCGGTAAATATAATTTATTAGAAATCATTATAAGCTGCAATATATACAACAACAGAAGCGGGTAGGTGAACAGGATTTGAATCGGATTACTTTATTGAAACGGTTAAGCTATTTGACAACCGTTTTTATGTTTTTTGCAACATTTGGTGGAGGTGTTGTTACTCGTACGGAGTCAGGACTTGGATGTGGAACAGAATGGCCATTGTGTCATGGAAAATTCGTTCCCGCTCACACACTTGCATCTGTCATTGAATACACACATAGATTGGTAAGTACGACAGCTGGCATATTGGCAGTAATTGTATTAGTTTTATTTCTGATGTATAGCAAGAATCGAAAGGACCTGCAATTTTTTGCATTTCTAACCTTTATCTTTGTAAGCATTCAAGGAGCGATGGGAGCATTGGCAGTTGTTTTCTCACAATCTCCACCTATAATGGCGTTGCACCTTGGCTTTGCATTTATTTCACTTGCAAGCTCCTTGATGACAAGCTTGGGAGCAAGGCAAGAGGAGAAGCTTGGCGGACTAGCTGTTTTCGATAAAATGCCTAGAACAAATAAAGCATTCCGTAATTATGTATGGGTTGTCATGATATACTCCTACATAGTTGTATATACAGGTGCTTTTGTTAGTCACACAGATTCAGCAGGGGCATGTGCTGGATTCCCATTATGTAATGGTAAACTTATACCTGAATTATCTGGTGGTGTAGAAATTGCCTTTATCCATCGTATTGCTGGATTTTTACTTGTAGCTTTAATTGTCATACTGTTTGTGTGGATCTACAGAAGATACAGAGAGAATCGAGAGCTTAACATACTTGGCTTTACTTCCGTGCTGCTAATTGTGTTCCAGGTACTTAGTGGAGCATTTCTAATGTTAACGATGGGTCGTCCAGAGGTTTATATGTTTGTCGTACTTGCACACATGACAAGCATTGCTGTTCTATTCGGACTCCTTACTTATATGAGTTACATCGTATGGCGACATACCAAGTCTACAAGAGCATAACAAGTCATCAATAGAATTAGGTTCATATTAGGAGGCAACAGCAATGACAGAAACAGTGAAAAAAAGAAAATGGCCAAAAATCGTGGCATGGGTAGGTATTATTCTTGTAATAATAGTAGTGGCTGTGTTGGTATACTTGAACTCAGCTACGTATGCTCCGTCTGCTGCAGCAGAGGCCGCATTTCAAAGTGATAATAAAGTAACCGTAACTGAAGTAAAGGATGGTTTCAAATTTGAGCCTGAAGACGGTAATGTTGTTCAGCCTAATATTATTTTTTATCCTGGCGGACTTGTAGAACCAGAAAGTTATTCTACGTTTGCAAGAGCTTTAGCCGAGTTAGGACATCGCGTATACATTGCCGAAATGCCATTCAATCTGGCAATCTTCGGTCAAAATAAAGCACAATCGTTTATAAATGAGTATCCAGATGAAGCATTCGTAATCGGTGGACATTCCTTGGGTGGAGCGTTTGCTGCACGATTTGCATCCGAAAATGCTGATGCCTTGAAAGGCGTATATTTTATGGCTTCTTACGCTGATGAGGGCGGTTCTTTGAAAGATTCAGGGCTACCAATTCTCCAAATTACAGGTACTGATGACGGAGTACTGAATCAAGAGGTTTGGGAAGAAAGCAAAACTAACTTGCCCACAACAGAAACTGTCTTTGTTAGTATAGATGGAGGAAATCATGGACAGTTTGGGTCCTATGGGATGCAGAAGGGTGATAAGGAAGCTGGAATTGAAGAGCAAGAGCAGCTAGAATCAGTTATAGCCGCTATGCAAAATTGGATCAGCGATATGGTGTTCTAGAAGTAATTTCTGCTAACAGATAATGGAACATAAAACAGCGGTAGTCTATGACTTTTATTATTATTCGTCTTAGGCTGCCGCTGTTTCTATTAGAAGGATGGTGTGGTGTATAGTTTTTCTCTTGCTGTTTATGGACAAGATACATTGTCGATTGTTCCAAAAACATCGGATAACTATAAAACACCATTAGGTGGTTATTTGTGATAATATCAGTAAGTTAAAGCTCCAATAAACAGGACAGGATTAAGTGATGCTTATAGTAATTGTTGACCATACCATATGCTTCTAGTATAACTTTCCACATATCTCAGACAAGAGAAGGAGTGAATAGATTGAAACCGATACTTTCAGCAGACCTCGAAAGAATACTGAATAAACTTGAGAAACCTGATTTGATAACTCTCCTTACGGAACAAATTTCAAGCAGTGATCTAAATACGCTTCTTTTGAAGGTTTTTAATGAGAAAGTTAGAAAGTCATCTCCAAATGACCTACTAAAACGATACGCAGAAAATCGTTTTGTCCATCCTTCAAAGGTGAATCTGCTTCAGCTGAAGCAATTGGAAATGGATATACTGAAAATAGCACTAGGTAAGGGAGTATCTCCAATTCAGCTGTCGCCTGTCGCACCAATAGGCTGTACCTCGATCGTAGGTACGGTTGATCAAAATAAGGTTATTTCGGCACTACGGGGGACCGAGGTTGTATCAGATGCGACAAATCTTATCGCATTACATATCGCTGAACTAATCAAACACCATAAGCCTCTTAGAGAAGATTACTTGCGATATTGTACTACCCATAGACATGTACGAGCACAGTATTTTGGTGATGCACCAGGAATGCTTGCTCATTTTCACTTATTCTGTATGGTGGCCGCTGGAGTTGACCGAGGATCATACGATTTCGAGAAACAGTCGCTGTGGGAACATATAGAGATTTATCGAAATATTTTCAAATCACTCTTCAATTCAAAAATCGAGGTCATTATTAGTGAACGAGGTGGATATAAAGACAGCGCGGGTTTAGTAACAAGAATCACTGAATATGGGGAAAGTTTGGAATTAAAAGATGTAGTCATAAGCATAGGTTCTCCTCAAAAGGAAAATCAGTACTATCAAGGTCTCCAATTCACGATAAAGACAGTTATCGGGGATGAAGAGTATTATATTGGTGATGGAGGATTTGTGAACTGGACTCAAAAAATGCTCGGAACGAAAAAAGAGAGATTACTAATCAGTGCAATTGGATTGGATAGACTTTTAGTTTGATGTACAACGAATGGTACGATAGCTCAATAAAATCAACGAGGCAGCTAATCTATATGATTGGCTGCCTCGTTTCAACTGGAGGGGAGGTAGTACCAATATTCACTTAACTAGGATAAAGTAGGACGTTACCTTGAATCAATCATCTTGTTGGTTTTCGCTACGGGTATATTTTTATAGAACCTATTCCCAAACATGATAACCGTCTACCGGTTCCTCAATGTGCACCATAACCCGTACCAGATAATCCTCTGCATGTTGCAATACGATCTCATCCTGCATGTAATCCTCGTAAGCATCGCCCTTAATGACGTACTGTTTCTTCTTGATATATTCAAAGATTTGTGTATAGATCTTATCGGTATCCCCATAATCTGCTCTGGCATAAGACACGAGATAGAATCCCTCCGGCATATAGGCCTGTTTGTGATGCGTTGTCGTCATGAAGCTGTACATATGGGAGATCATGTCGCCATCCGCCTTCAGCAGATCATCCTTGGGAATGATGACCCCACTAGGGTATCCAAGTGGCGCATGCTCCTTGTTCAGCCGCGCCCGAAAATCCTCCCAGAGCTCATCTGAGAACTCCTTTTTGGATGAGTAGATGCGGCGGCTCAGCAGCAAAGGGGTTTTAGGCTGCCAGATGACATGCATTTGGCTGGTGTCTAGATGCATGGATTGCTCTATATTTTCCGCACGCTGTATAATCATTTCTTTCGCGCGAGTCAGTTTAGCGATCTGCAGCTGCAGATTTTCCTCCTGTTTACGCAGCAAATTAAGGGTAGTTTCCGGAGAACGCTCACCGAGATGCTGCTGAATTTCCTCCAGGGACATGCCCAGCTCTTTAAAAATATGAATAACGCCGATTGTTTCAAACTGGCTGCGGCTGTAATAGCGATAACCGTTATCCGCCACAAAGGCAGGTTTGAACAAACCGATGCGGTCGTAGTAAATGAGGGTTTTACGCGAAACCTCGGACAGCTTGGAAAAAGCACTAATGGACAACATTTCACTTGGATGCATAAGTACCCCCAGATCAAGAAAAGTAGATTGACTGTATAGTTGCTATACAGTTTATAATACATCTGTTCTGATCGCTAGTCTACTTTTAGATCGCAGATCAGTGTGTTTATTTCTAGATGAGGAGAATGCTTATGGTAAGGAAATTACTGCAAAGTGTGCGGGAATATAAAAAGGATACGTTGCTGACGCCTTTGTTTTTACTTGGTGAAGTGGCCATGGAAGTCATTATCCCGCTGTTTATGGCTGAATTAATTGATCAGGGGATCACGGGGGGGCAGATGAATCAGGTGATGAAATACGGCTTGATTCTGCTGCTGTTTGCCCTTGTTTCTCTGGTCTTTGGGGCGCTGGCGGGAAAGCATTCCGCGATTGCCATGTCGGGGTTTGGTAAAAATTTGCGTTACGACCTGTTCCGTCATGTGCAGCAGCTGTCGTATTCCAATATGGATAAATTCTCAACCTCAGGTATCGTCACCAGGCTGACAACGGATATTACGCATGTGCAAAATGCATTTCTGATGATTATCCGGATTGCCTTTCGCAGTCCGGTGATGATGATTTTTGCGACGATTATGACGTATCGCATCAGCCCTTCCATTGCTTCTTGGTTCATGATTGTTATCCCTGTGCTGGCCATTGGCATGATCATCATCATGAAGTATTCTTTTCCGATTTTTGAGCGTGCTTTTGGCAGTTACGATGATCTGAATAAAGTTGTTCAGGAAAATGTACGCGGCATTCGGGTCGTAAAATCCTATGTGCGAGAAGAGCGTGAGGTATCCAAGTTTCAGGCCGTATCCCAGCGGATATTTGCACAAATGGTTAAGGCAGAACGCATTCTATCGTACGAGCTTCCCCTAATGCAAATTGTGCTGTATGCCGTGATGCTGATCATCTCATGGATTGGAGCCAAACTGGTTGTGGGTGGAAGCATGACTACCGGCGAGCTTACGAGTGTATTCGCGTATTCCATGCAAATTCTAATGAGCTTGATGACCCTGGGCATCGTAGTTATTATGGTTGCCATTGCTCGCGCTTCGGCTGGACGGATTAATGACCTGTTAAGTGAGCAGCCGGACATTACCAGTCCGGATTCGCCAGTTACAGAGCTGCACAGTGGAGAGATTGAATTCCGTAAGGTGTCCTTCCGTTACTCCGACAAAGCCGAGAATTATGCCCTGTCTGGTATTAATCTGCGAATTGCTTCGGGACAGACGATCGGTATTATTGGAGCTGCGGGCAGTGCAAAGTCCACCTTGGTGCAACTGATTCCACGTCTATATGATGCCAGTGAGGGTGAAGTCCTTGTTAGTGGAGTCAATGTGAAGGAATATGATCTAAGTGTGCTTCGCAGTCAGGTCGCGATGGTATTGCAAAAAAATGTCCTGTTTGAAGGCACGATTAAGGAGAACCTGCGTTGGGGCAATGAAAATGCGACCGATGAAGAGCTGATTGAAGCGTGCAAAGCAGCGCAGGCACATGAGTTTATTTCCATGTTCCCGGATGGATATGACACTCACTTGGCACAAGGCGGTACTAATGTTTCGGGAGGTCAGAAGCAGAGACTGTGTATTGCCAGAGCTTTGCTCAAAAAACCGAAGATTTTGATTCTGGATGATTCCACCAGCGCTGTAGATACGCGGACCGACGCGTTAATCCGCAACGTTTTCAAGGAAAGCATACCAGATACAACCAAAATTATTATTGCCCAGCGTATTGCATCTGTTGAAGATGCTGATCAGATTGTCGTAATGGATGAAGGCAAGATGGTAGATATCGGAACCCATCAGGAACTGCTGGGCAGAAATACAATTTATCAAGAAGCTTATTATACACAGACGAAAGGCGGTGAAGTACTGGATGGATAACATGAATTACGGTCAGACGATAAAACGTCTGCTATCCTACTTTAAATATTACAAATTCAGAACGGCATTGGCGCTGATCCTGGTTCTGGTTAGTTCCGCCGTCTCTGTCGTTTCAGCCGCATTTCTGCGATTGCTGATCGACGATTTTATTACGCCGTTGCTCGGAAATCAGAATCCAGTGTTTGACGCCTTGTTACAGGCTTTAATCATCCTGGCTGTAATCTACGCTGCTGGAGTCATTAGTACGTTTGTCTCGAAACGGCTGATGATTACCGTCTCACAGCAGATTATGAAAAGGATTCGTGACCGCTTATTCGAACACATGCAGAAGCTGCCGATTAGATATTTTGACCGTAAAGCCAACGGGGATATTATGAGTCATTACACGAACGATGTGGACACGCTCAACATGATGCTAACCGATGGATTGCCCCAGCTGTTGTCCACTGCGGTGACAGTGATGGTCGTTCTCGGTACGATGTTGTATCTGGATGTGCCGTTGACGATCGTGGTTGTGCTAGGTGCACTTGCCATGCTCTGGATTACTAAAACCGTCGGTACTAAGGCAACCCAGCACTTTTTCCGGCAGCAGGAATCGATCGGTGTGGTGGATGGATATATCGAGGAGATTATTCATGGGCAAAAAGTGGTGCAGGTGTTCGGTCGCGAACAAAAAGCGATGGAACAATTTGCCCGCCTGAATGATGAATTATTTGACAACTCGGTAACAGCTAACAAGTATTCGAATATCCTCATGCCAATCAATGCAAATCTTGCCACATTAATCTACGTGCTTGTGGCTATTGCGGGCGGAGCTATGGCGATATCGGGCTGGAATGCCGGTCTGACTCTGGGAAGTATCGCAGCTTTTCTGAGCTTGTCCCGTAATTTTACGATGCCGATTGCCGAAATCTCCTCGCAGGTCAACATGTTTGTCGTGGCTCTTGCAGGGGCACAGCGGATCTTTAACCTGATGGATGAACAGCCTGAAGCAGATGAAGGCCGTGTGACCTTGGAGAAAAATCAGGATCGGGTCGGATGGATCTGGAAACTGGAGGACGGAACAAGCGTTGTTCTGAAAGGCAAAGTGGAGTTCAAAGACGTCAGCTTTACGTATGACGGCAAGAAACAAGTGCTTCAGAATATTACGTTATATGCCATGCCTGGACAGAAACTCGCGTTCGTAGGTGCAACGGGTGCGGGCAAGACGACCGTAGCCAATCTGTTGAATCGTTTTTACGATATTACAGAAGGAGAGATCGTCTATGATGGCATTAATATTCAGCGTATTCGAAAAGCAGATTTGCGGCGTTCTCTGGGAATTGTACTGCAGGATACCCATCTGTTCTCCGGTACGGTAGCTGAGAACATTCGATACGGAAGGCTGGAGGCCAGTGACGATGAGGTGATCCAGGCTGCGAAGCTGTCGTATGCCGCGAGTTTTATTGAACGTTTGCCTGACGGGTATGAGACCCGGCTTGATGGCAGCGGCAATGGACTGTCACAGGGACAGAGTCAACTGCTGGCGATTGCTAGAGCGACGATTGCCAATCCGCCTGTCATGATTCTGGATGAAGCAACATCATCCATCGATACACGAACAGAAGCGCTGGTCCAGAAGGGGATGGATAACCTCATGGAGGGCCGAACCGTGTTTGTGATCGCCCACCGTTTATCTACCGTACGAAATTCCGATGCCATTATGGTTCTTGAAAAAGGCCAAATCAAGGAACGCGGGGATCACGAGCAGTTGCTGGCGATTAAAGGGAACTATTATCAATTGTACACAGGTGCCTTTGAGTGGGAGTAACGGACACACTTAAGCATCAAGCAATGCAACAACAATGGGAATGATTTGATAATATTAAGGCATGAACAAACGCAATTCAAAAAGGATATCGATGTGACAAAGGGTAAAAATATTGCCCAAAGCGAGGAGAGCATTGCAGAATTCGTTGCCAATGCATAAGTTGACGTTGTGGAATGGTGGATTAAAAATGAATGCCGTATTCCACGAAGGAAATGGCAAAGAAACTAAGCGTTTTACTAGAGCGGATTTTATATTACTAAGCAATGAAACGAACACAGCAGTTGCTTAATAACAGCGGCAGTCATGGACTTAAGGTCCAGGATTTGCCGCTTTTTTGTTGTGTCAAAAAAGTCGGGCTGTAAGAATTTCGTAAGAAAATCCGCATAGAAAAATGAGATTGCCGTGATAAGCAGCGAATAAATCGTAGCGTTGGGCTCGGTAAGATGGTATTAGCGAACAAGCTGAAATGAATCCAGAACAACTTACATGTACATGCACGGGAGGAATTACGATGAGCCAGTCGCGCTTCAAAATATACAGCCATACAGCGATAGAACCTGACACCTGGGCCGAAATTGATTTGATGCAAATTCGCGAGAACCTTCTGGCTATCCGCAATTATTTGCCCGCATCGACCAAGCTGATGGCGGTTGTAAAAGCAAATGCGTACGGTCATGGCGATGTGCAAACGGCAAAGGAGGCTGCTCTGGCTGGAGCAGATTATTTGGCGGTTGCCTTTATCGAGGAAGCGATCCGGTTAAGACATGCCGGCTTGACGCTGCCCATTCTTATATTAACGCCGATTCGCCCGGAACTCACTCCGCTGGCTTTGGAGTACGATTTAATGCTTACCGTCACACAAGCCTCCTGGTTTCAGGAAATGCGAGCCTACAAGCCCATTCATACCAAGCATAAACTGCAGGTTCATCTCAAAATGGATACGGGCCTTGGGCGCATCGGAATTCGCACCAGACAGGATTGGCAAGAGCTCGTTCCGTGGCTGCTTGCGCCAGATATCCTTGTGGACGGATTTTATACACATTTTGCCACGGCCGGTCATGCAGATACCAGCTATCTAGAGCAGCAAATTCAACGTTTTCAGGACATGAAACGATGGAGCAGCGAGCTCCCTATGCCGATCAACCATTATCATTGTGCGGGAAGCGTAGCAGCACTTCGTTTCCCTGAGCTGTCTATGGACATGGTGCGCATCGGAGCTGCGATGTATGGCTTTTATCCGAAGCAGCATAAACAAAGTCTCGAGCTAAAGCCGGCAATGAGTCTGCATAGTCGGTTGCTCCAGACGAAAAGGGTAAACAAAGGGGACTATATTGGCTACGACAACGCCTATCAGGCGCAAACAGAGCAATGGATTGGTACGGTGCCGATCGGTTACGCCGATGGCTGGACGCAAAGAATGCAGCTTACCGACGTGCTCGTTGGGGGCTGCCGCGCCAAGGTGATCGGGAAAATTTCGATGGATCAGTTAATGGTGCAGCTGCCGGCATATGTGCCGCCAGGGGAGAAGGTTACGCTAATTGGCGGTGCGGGAGAGGAAAGCATCTCCATACAAGAATTGGCCGAACATATCGGCAGCGTGCCGCAGGAAATCTCGAGCTCCATTACTAACCGCGTTACAAGAACATATAAAAGAAGTGGAGGAAAAACAAATGAACGCATCCCAAGTAAAGCAAGCGCATTATAGCATTCAAGTAAGCAATGATGAACAATTCAACGGGCATTTAGTGTTGGTCAACCAACAGCATCCTGTTAGAAAAAAAGCGAAGCAGCTTATCGCTGTTGACACCTTTCCTTCCATAAAGCAAATCGATAAAGGCATGAAGCTGGAGAAAACATGTCTGGAGCAATTGCATTTGCTGCTGCAGGCTTGCGGAGGGATCGACGACATTGTTGCCGTCAGCGGCTATCGAACCAAGAAGGAGCAAACGCAAATTTATAATGATTCGCTTATTGAACGAGGGGCAGCTTATACGTCCAAATATGTCGCGTGGCCCGGTCACAGTGAGCATCAAACGGGTCTTGCGATCGACGTTGGCAGATTGAAAGCAACGCTCGATTTTATCGCACCAGCATTTCCGGATACGGGAATATACAAGTCCTTCAGGCAGCATGCCGCAGATTACGGCTTTATTCTCCGCTATAAGCGGGAAAAACAGTCGATTACTCGTATTGCCTATGAACCATGGCATTTTCGTTACGTAGGCTATCCTCATGCAAAATTGATGGAGCAGCATGATCTTTGTCTGGAGGAGTATATCGACTTTGTGCAACATTATCGCTATGACGGAGAGCAGCTTGTGGTGCAAGAAAAGCATGCTACAACGAGCATTTATTATGTGCCGGCAGAGGAAGGGAGTCATACCGAGATTCCTATCCTGCAAAGCGACATTTACCGCGTCTCCGGAAACAATCGTGACGGCTTTATCGTAACTGTGATGACCAAGCATCAGGAGAAACTGCCAGGCGTAAGGGGGAATATGTGATGAATAAACAAACCATTGCCATTTTGTTCGGCGGCCGCTCTGGTGAGTACGACGTATCTTTAAACTCTGCTGCTGCGGTAATCGAGCATTTGGACACAGCTAAGTATGAGCTTGTTTTAATTGGAATTACCCGGGAAGGAAATTGGCTGCGCTATGGCGGAAGCATCGAGGACATTCGTCTTGATCGCTGGCATGAGCATCCGAGCTGCACACCGTCCTTTTTCTCGCCAAGCAGGGACGTTAAGGGCTTGGTGGAGCTTGCAGGAACAGAGTTTCGCATTACGTCGGTCGATGTTGTATTCCCGGTGCTGCATGGCAAATATGGTGAGGATGGAACCTTGCAGGGGCTGCTTGAGCTTGCAGGAATCCCGTTCGTAGGCTGCGGCATGCTGTCCTCTGCGCTGTGCATGGACAAGGAGCTGGCGCATAAGTTGGTGCAGACAGCGGGCATTGAAACGCCGCGCTCACTTACCATTCATAAGGGCGAGAGCATGGAGGAGAGCTTGTCAGTCGCACAGCAGCTGGGCTTTCCGCTGTTTGTCAAGCCGGCAAGATCCGGTTCATCGCTCGGCATTGCCAAGGTGTACAGCATGGAGCAGCTCGCTGCCGGCATCGAAAACGCCTTTGCCCATGACAGCAAGGTCGTTGTTGAGCAAAATATCGACGGATTTGAGGTAGCGTGCGCAGTGCTCGGCAATTCCGATCCTTTGATCGGCGTAATTGACGAAATCGAGCTGCAGGCAGATTTTTTCGATTACGCTGAAAAGTATACGTTGGCCCATTCCACGATCCACCTGCCAGCTCGCATTGACGACCATACAGCAAGCAAAGTAAAAGAGACGGCGCGAGCGATTTATGAAGTATTGGGCTGCAAAGGCTTTGCGCGTGTCGATATGTTTATCACTGCTGATGGACGGATTGTATTCAACGAAGTAAATACGATACCGGGCTTCACCGCAAGCTCCCGCTATCCTAACATGCTGCAGGCAAGCGGGCTTGCTTATGGACAAATTCTCGACAGGCTGATCGAGCTCGCCGCCAAGGAGTGGGCTTGCGCATGAGCATTATGCATATTTGCGAAGGGGAAGGGCGGCTGCCTGAATGACATCGAAAACAAGCTACGGAGCGGTTGATTACTTCAGAATCATTGCGGCAGTCCTCGTTATTATGATTCATACGCGCCCTTTGGCAACCTATACCGAATATGGAGACTTTCTGCTTACCGGCATCATTGCGCGGCTTGCTGTACCTTTCTTTTTTATGGCCGCTGGCTTCTTTCTGTTTTGCAAGTCGGATGAAGCTGGTCGTTTGAGCTGGTCTGTGGTCAATCGGTATGTGTCCCGAATTGTGCTTCTTTATCTGCTGTCGATCATTATATATGTGCCGATCAACGTGTACGCCGGTGATTTTAAGGAGCTTGGCTTGCTCGGACTGCTGCAAGATATTGTGTTCGACGGCACGTTGTATCATCTATGGTATTTTCCGGCGTTGATTCTGGGCATTTATATTACGGTATTTTTGTACAAGAAGCTTTCCTTTTCGCTGCTGCTAATAATCAGCAGCTTGCTGTACATGATTGGGCTGCTTGGCGACAGCTACTTCGGATTAGCTCAGATGAGTGCTCCGCTGCATGCGCTCTATAAGCAAATGTTTTTGCTGTTCGACTATACGAGAAACGGGCTGTTTTTTGCGCCGATCTTTCTCGCTCTAGGCGCGAATCTTGCGCTGCGATCGAAGGCACTGGAAGCAAAGAAACTGAACCTCTCACAGCAAAGCCAAAGCGCAATCGGTTTTGTCGTCTGTCTGGGCTTGATGCTTGCCGAAGGCATGCTGCTTGAGCATTTAGGTTGGCCGCGACATGACAGCATGTATATCTTCCTAGTTCCAGCTGTTTATTGCCTGTTCCAATGGCTGCTGGCGCTGAAGGGCAAGAGCAATCGGCATTTACGACAAATCAGCACATGGCTTTATATCATTCATCCGCTCATGATCGTGCTTGTGCGCGGCATCGGCAAGGCTACTGATCTTAGCTGGCTGCTGCAAACGAACAGCATCGGTCACTTTATATCCGTTCTGCTGCTGTCCACTATTGCCTCGGTCATCATAGTCAGGCTCGATACCAGAAGGCAAGGAGCACAGCGTAGGCAAAAAGCTACGTGAGCATCTCAAATGTTTTCGTAGAAAACATACATCGGAAGCATAATCCTTTCGGTAGCGTGACATATTCGCCGTCGACTCCACTACAACGCCATTACATCGTCATCAAAGTCGTGTTTTTTGAACTTCCGCTTCATTAAAGGTTCAAAAAGCAGGGCTTTCAGGACCAAGAAGATGGCTCGATACTAGAAGGCGAGGAGCGCAGCGTAGATAGACCTACGTGAGCATCTCAAATGTTTTCGTAGAAAACATACATCGGAAGCATAATCCTTTCGGTAGCGTGACATATTCGACGTCGACTCCACTACAACGCAATCACATCGTCATCAAAGCCGTGCTTTTTGAACTTCCGCTTAAAGATGATGGCACGAGCCTTTCCCTTGGTGTATAATGATCGCATCAACGGTAGATCATGGAAATACTGTGCAAATAGAGTATAAAGGATTGTGACAGCGCAAGTGAATGTTAACATTTTAGTGGTCGAGGATGAGCAAAATATAGCGGATCTATTAGAGGTATATCTGAAGAATGACGGATATACCGTGCATAAATTCGATAATGGAACTGAGGCGTTGAAGAAAATCGAGCAAATGGAATTCGACTTGGCGATTCTTGACGTGATGCTTCCTGATATCGACGGCTTTAAGCTATGTGGTAAAATTCGCGAGCGATATTTTTACCCGATTATTATGCTAACCGCAAAAATCGAGGATATGGATAAAATAACTGGGCTAACGATCGGGGCCGACGATTATATTACGAAGCCGTTCAACCCTATGGAGGTAATGGCGAGAGTAAAAACGCAGCTGCGCAGGTATAAAAATTATAACGAGAAAAGTCCGGCGACCGCCAAAGAACGCACCGAGCACGATATTCGAGGGCTTGTCATTAATAAGGAGACGCATACGTGCACCTTATACGGTGAAGAGCTGACACTCACGCCTATTGAATTTTCGATTCTATGGTATTTATGTGAAAATCAGGGCAAGGTCGTATCGTCGGAGCAGCTGTTTGAGGAAGTGTGGGGCGAGAAATTTTTAGATAATAACAATACGGTTATGGCGCATATCGCAAGATTGCGGGAAAAGCTGAAGGAGCCCGTAAGAAAGCCGAAATTCGTCAAAACGGTATGGGGAGTCGGGTACAAAATTGAATGAGAGACGGATTAAACAACATATTCTGAAGCAAATGCTGCTCCGATTTTTAATAATGATATCGATCGGAGTTGCGCTCATTGTAGGCGGTACTTTCGCCTTGCTGCTGATCAACAGCTACTTGCCGCTCGATCGATTTTATATTCTTTACAGAGGCGTAGCTTGGCTGAGCAACCGAATCGAGTCTGTAGCTGTCTTCGCGATCGTCGCATTTCCTGTTCTAATCCTGATCGTGCAATGGAGACAGCTGATCTCTTATTTGTCTGCGCTTGCCGCCAGAGTGGAAACCATCGAGCTTTCGAGCAACGAAAAGGTCGCGCTGCCCGCCATTTTAAAGGATACGGAAGTTCATATTGACCTGATGAAATCGAGGCTGAAGGAAAAAGAGCTGCTAGCTAAACAAGCCGAGCAGCGAAAAAATGATTTGGTCGTTTATCTGGCCCATGACCTGAAAACACCGATTTCCTCGATTATAGGTTATTTGACGCTGCTGCGCGATGAAAAGCAAATTTCGCAGGAGCTGCATGATCGTTATGTACAGGTGGCGCTAAATAATGCTGAGCGTCTTGATGATTTGATCAACGAATTTTTCGAAATTACGCGCTTTAATTTGGCGCATGTCTCGCTGCAATATAGCACAGTTCCGTTAAATCGAATGCTGGAGCAAATGCTGTTTGAATTGCATCCGCTGCTTGCTGACAAGCAGCTCAGCTATCGCCTGGAGCTGCCGGATGAGCTGGAATTGACCTGCGACGTTGATAAGATGCAGCGCGTATTCGATAACCTGCTGCGCAATGCGGTCTATTACAGCTTTGAAGCTAGTGAAATTACGATTACTGCGGAAGTCTCTGATTCAACGCTGAAGCTTCATTTTCAAAACAGCGGGTTTACGATCCCCCCTGAAAAGCTGGAACGCATATTCGAGCAGTTTTATCGCCTGGACTCTTCTCGTTCAACGCAATATGGGGGAGCGGGGCTGGGCCTTGCGATCGCCAAGCAAATCGTAGAATTGCATCATGGCCGCATAACAGCTGTCAGCTCCGACAATCAAATTCGCTTTACGATTGAGCTGCCGCGCTTGCGCAAGGAGAAAGTCGCTGCTCAATAGGCACCAGGCCAGGCGCCAGATGAAGCAAGAGCAGGATGTAGCGGGGTACTCTGTTATAATTGCAGATAACAGCTATCTATTTTTATGGAGGTGAGACTATTGAAAACAATAGGGGTAGGATTCTTACATGCATGGCTCTATGCAAAGCCGGTGAAGGATAAGGCAATGCTTTGCATAGAGATTAGGAACAATCACGTTGCCAGCAACGAATCATAATATTCTTCAAACTGGCTTTGCACCTTATTGATTTATTAAATAAGGAGTGAGGCTCGTGAAATATTCAAAAGCTGAGGTTATTTTTCCGGAAGAACTGCTTCGCATCATTCAAGAATACGTTCAAGGCGAATTAGTATATATCCCTAAACCTAAAGAGGCACACTTAAAGTGGGGCGAGAAAACACGTAGCAAAAGTATGGTCTCTGCTCGAAACGCCGAGATCCAATCGCTATTCCGCAATGGAGTCAGCATAGGAGAGTTGGCGGATCGATATTTCTTGTCCTGCGAAAGCATAAAGAAAATTGTATATAAAAAGAACTAATGAAATCCGCTAAATCGTCATGTCGATGGTTTAGCGGATTTTGTGCAAAGATGAATTAAATCAACTTATACATAGCAACCGCACCTGTAAATCGATAGACTCTAATTGAGGCTATTGGAGGAAGAACGGCCGGACTCATACGAAGGGGTGTACCGAATGAATGAAATCATAAAGAAGAAGCTGCTGGACAAAAATGAACTGCTGATTAACATGGTGATCGAACGTGCAAGAAGAGACTTTCTAGATGATATCGCAATTATTGGGCTTACTGGTTCGTTTAGCACCGGAGACTTTCACGAGAAAAGCGATCTTGATTTAATTATTATAAATAATACAAAAAGGGGCTGGGGTATATCCGATTGCTTCATCTTAGATGATGTTGGCTATGACATCTATTGCACACCATGGGATACAAGAATATACGAACAATCCATCTTAGAAAGACCCGACGTAGCGTGCCTAATCGACCTCAAAGTTCTCTATTATGCAAGGCCTGAGGATTTGGAGAAATTAAACGACTTTAGGCAAAAAGCTCTTGATGCGCTTGCGGAGCCGATAGGAGAAGCATGTCTTAATCGAGCAAAAAAATGGATCGACCTAGCTAAGCAAGCATACTGTGATACGATGCTAGGTGATAATATCGGTTCAGTGAGATATGCATCTGCCGGTGTTCTGTACAATCTGGTCAATGCCTTGGTCAGCATGAATAACACGTACATCAAACGAGGAATCAAGCGATATTTAGAAGAAATATGCTCGTATCGCTATGTTCCAGACAATCTCGAATCCTTATACATGTCAATTATCGAGGCTCGTACCATTGAAGATATTCGAAGTGCTTCTTTTAATATGTTGAACAGCGTTATAAGGCTGCATAGCAAGATGTATGATAACCTCACTGTTAAACCTGCTCCGACTTTTGATAATCTGAGGGGAACTTACGAAGAATTGTGGTGCAACTACCGCAACAAAATCTTAAACAGTGTTACAACGAACGATGCCTCCTATGCCTTTCTTTCGGCCTTTGGAGCGCAAGGATATCTTGATGAAATGGCTGAGCATAAAGGAACTAGGAAATTTGATCTCATGCAGTACTTTGATGCAAATGATTTACCAATAATGAAGGAGAAGTTCCTTGAAACGATGGATGAGTATGAAGACGACTATGATAAGGTCGGCAGAGAAGTCGAACGTTTTAAAACCTTCGAGCAATTATATGCCCATTATAGTAATCCATTAAAATAGGATTTTTCCAGAACCGTGTAGAATTAGCTTCTACACGGTCTATTTGAATTTGGTTTGAATGACCACTCATTCTGTAACTAATTCAAGGGATGACGTGGTGCGCAGTTATCGAAAATATTTCACTTAAATGTCTACAAAAAATACTGGACTTATCGTTCCAAAAAAGTATATACTGTACCTACAGAAACGGAGGGAGAACCATGGGACGCAACAAAGAATTTGATAAAGAAGCGGTGCTTCATAAAGCAATGCTCGTTTTTTGGAAGAAGGGCTATGAAGCGGCAAGCATTCCCGATTTGCTGGAAGCTATGGGTCTAAGCAGATCAAGTCTGTACGAAACGTTCGGGGATAAACAAACGCTTTATATCGAGGCAATCAACTGGTACAAGAAGTGGAAGCAAGCCAAAAGGGACATCCTCGTCAATGCGACATCTGCAAAAGCAGGAATCCTGCAGTACTTCGAGATACACATCGATTCCGCCCTCGATAGCGAGTCACCGAAGGGCTGTCTCATTACAAATGCAGCCGTCGGCATGGATTCGCCAGATGAGCAACTGAATGCGTTGATCAGAGAGCGCTTTGACGATTTGGAGAAGTCGTTCTACGAGCTGCTGCGCAAAGGTCAGGAGACGGGAGAAATCATGCCTGAGAAAGATATCAAGACCTTATCTCATCTGCTCTTAAACCTGAATCATGGTATAAATATCGTTGCGAAGGTGCAGGGTGACCGCAGCAAGATGCAGCAGATGATAGACACAGTGATGGAAATGCTATAACATATTTTTTTTACACATTTCGGAACGATTGTTCCAAAAAACTTGTAAGCAAAGGAGACTTTCTATGCATGCAGCTTCCATTCCAACCGAAAAATCGGTTTCGCCAGCGCTGATTTTTATCCTGGCAGCCGCTTGTGGTATTATAGCGGCAAATCTTTATTATGCTCAACCATTGATAGGCTCGATCGGTTCGACCATCGGGCTTTCCTCCGGGGCTACCGCACTTATCGTTACGTTGACTCAAGTCGGCTATGGGATTGGCTTGTTATTTATCGTACCGCTCGGAGATATCCTGGAAAATCGTAAGTTGATCCTTTCATTATTGCTCCTTACAGCCGCCGTTTTGACAATTGCTGCTGTAATTAAAAGCTCGATCCTATTCCTCACCGCTTCACTCGTAATCGGAGTAGGTTCCGTAGCAGCACAAATTCTTGTACCGTATGCGGCTCATCTTTCACCTGAAGCCGTGCGCGGTCGCAATGTGGGCAACGTCATGAGCGGGCTGCTTCTCGGGATTATGCTCGCTCGTCCCATTTCAAGCTTGGTGGCGGAGTATATGGGCTGGCGCGCCATATATTTCATCTCCGCCGCATTAATGTTTGTGTTGGCTCTTGTACTGGCAAAGGCACTACCTTCAAGGAAGCCTTCGACCGCTACAGCTTACCCGGCGCTGCTGCACTCCATGCTGCATCTGCTGAAGACGACTGCGGCATTGCGCCGGAGGGCAATTTATCATGCTTGTGTATTCGGAACGTTCAGTTTGTTTTGGACTACAGTTCCGTTGGTATTGACAAGTGAGCCGTTCCATTTCACTCAGAAGGAGGTCGCTCTATTCGCATTAGTCGGGGTAATGGGTGCAATAGTGGCTCCAGCTGCTGGCCGCATGGCAGACCATGGATGGGTTCGTCCGGCTACGGGATGGGCATTGGCCATCGTCATCTTTTCCATGCTACTTCCTTTGCTGGTTCCATCAAGTTCGGCACTCGCAGTTCCCATCCTCGTAGTTGCGGCGATTTTACTTGACATGGGGGTTTCCGCCAACATGGTTCTCGGGCAGCGGGTGATTTTCTCTTTAGGAGCGGAATTGCGCAGCAGGCTTAACGGTTTATATATGGCGATTTTCTTTTTAGGCGGCGCTATCGGCTCTGCGGCAGGGGGCTGGGCTTACGCAATGGGCGGCTGGGAGGCGGCACTGCTGATCGGAATCGCTTTACCGGCTATCGCCATGGCGTATTATGCGACAGAGTTTTCGAGAAAGAAAAGGGCAGATTAATTTCTTCCCTTTTCAGAAATTTACTTTATGAATGAAAGAAGGTATAGAAATTGATACGAGAAATAGAAGCGCAATTCACTGAAGAAATCCTTGCCGAAGCAATAAAGCGATATGACATTAATAAAGAGCATGTTCGCTTATTGGGCGGTTATGAAAGCTTCGTTTATGAATACCAGAAAAACAACGCATTTTTCATATTAAAAATCTCACATACAATTAGAAGATCAAGAAATCATATACGGGGTGAAATTGAATTTATAAATTTTTTGAAGAATAAAGGACTGGCAGTTTCAAATGCTGTTCCATCGGACATGGGAAATATGGTTGAGGAAATTGCTGCAAAAAATGGTTCATTCCTAGCTATTTCATACGAAATATCTCCTGGAAAAGAAGTATCGGCTGAAGATTGGAATGAATCGCTATACGAAAAATGGGGCGAATTTCTAGGGAAAATCCATCATGCCACAAAGAGTTATGAATCGAGTTATCCGACGTTTAAACGACAAGCCTGGGACCAAGAAGTTCAATGTAAGGCGGAGAAATACTTGCGACCTGATGATGTAATGATTTCTCTTATAAAAGAAAGCTTAACAAAACTTACTTCTTTGCCCAAGTCCAAAGATACATACGGTTTGACTCATACTGATTTTCATCAAAGTAATTTTTATCTGCATAACGGAGACATTTATTTGTTCGATTTTGATGATTGCAGTTATACGTATTTCGTATACGATATTGGGATTACGTTGTATTATGCACTTTTTTATCCGTTTAAGGAAATTGAGAATAAAACAGAATACTATAAATTGTTTTTCCGCCATTTTATGAAAGGTTATCTGAAGGAAAATACAATCCAGGAAGAAGAAATCGTATATTTGCAGGATGCAATTAAACTTCGTCATGTATTGTTGTATGTTTATTTTCATCAAGCAAACGATGTGTCAAGCTTGGATGAAGAATCAATGAACAGGTTAAAAAAGCTTCAACGAATAGCCGCTTCTAATGATCCTATGCTGCCGATTGACTTAGTTCAAGAATTTAAAAGCATTTATAATTCACTAAAGTAGGGTAGGTGCTAACTCACGCAGCCGGTTCATAGGGGCCGGCAGTATGGTTTTTTACGCAGCAATTGAAGGAGGTATCCACTGCTGGCGATTGCCAGAGCGGCGATTGCAAATCCGCCCGTCATGATTCTGGCTGAAGCAACATCATCCATCGATACACGAACAGAAGCGCTGGTCCAGAAGGGTATGGATAACCTGATGGAGGGCCGAACCGGTTTATGATCGCCCACCGTTTATCTACCGTACGAAATTCCGATGCCATTATGGTTCTTGAAAAACTTAGAATTGCAGTTTACAAAAAAGGGAATGATTTGATAATATTTAAGCATAATCAAACGCGATGACGAGAAGAGTAAGGGAAAATGTTCTTGTACAGAGAGCTCCGGAAGCTGAAAAGGAGTCAAGAACTTTTCCAAGAAGCAAGCCTCTGAGCAGCATGTCGGAACCGTATCTGGGGATGGTATGACGGGAGCTCCCGTTACAGAGCTAGAGTATACGTATTGCATGCAATGCCGTACTTGAAGAGGTTAATATGGCGACATATTAATGAAGCTGGGGTGGCACCACGAAAATTTCGTCCCCAAGACATAACGTCTTGGAGGTGAAATTTTTTTATTTTTCCATATCCAGTTCATTAGGAGGAGTCGACATGGTTAACGATAAGGAACACAAAACTGAAAATTTTATGTTTAGATGGATTAAGGAAGAGCTTGACCAGAATCCTTTTGGCAGAAATATGTGCACACGCTTTCCACCCGAGCCTAATGGTTACCTTCACATTGGGAGCGCCTATGCTATACACACGAACTATTCGGTGGCTCAAACATTTAATGGGACATTTCATTTGCGTTTTGATGATACCAATCCCCTTAAAGAGGATATCGAGTACGTTAACGCGATCGTTGAGGACATAAAGTGGCTAGGATACGATCCGGGTAAACATATCTACTTTGGATCGGACTACTCACACGAAATCTATCATGCCGCGGTTAAATTGATCAAGAAGGGGAAGGCCTACGTATGTGATTTGTCACCGAACGAAGTGACAGAGTATCGTGGAACTTTGACTGAGCCAGGTAAAAACAGCCCTTATAGAAACCGTTCAGTCGAGGAAAATCTGGAGCTGTTTGAAAAAATGAAAGATGGAAAATTCCCGGCTGCTTCTAAGGTTGTTCGCGCCAAAATTGATATGGCTTCGCCCAATATAAATATGCGAGATCCTATTATTTATCGAATTATTTTTGCTGAGCATTACAGGACAGGAAGTGAATGGTGCATCTATCCTATGTACGATTTTGCTCATCCGATCCAGGACGCAATTGAAGGGATCACCTACTCCTTATGCTCAATTGAATTTAAAGATCACCGTCCCTTATACGAATGGGTATTACAAGAGCTTGATATCCCTGATCCTCCGCGGCAAAGGGAGTTTGGGCGGCTAAATTTAACAGGCGTTGTCACAAGCAAACGTTTTTTAAGGCAAATGGTTGAAGGTGGTTACGTTGACGGGTGGGATGATCCAAGGCTTCCAACAATTCAAGGGCTTAGAAGAAGAGGCTTCACGCCGGAAAGCATCCGTAGCTTCATCGAGACCATTGGCGGAATTCGAACGGAAAGTATGGTGGACATATCCCTCTTAGATCATTGCCTCAGACAGGATTTGAAAGAAAAATCGGTTAGCGTAATGGCGGTATTGCACCCTCTGAAAGTCGTCATTACAAACTATCCTGAAGATTACGTGGAGATGCTTACGATTGAAAATAATAGTGAAAACGAGGCAATGGGGAAGAGAGTGGTTCCTTTTTCCAAAACGATTTATATTGAGCGTAATGACTTTTTGGAGCAGCCGCCAAAGGGGTTTCACAGGCTAAGTCCGAATGCAGAAGTTAGGCTTAAAGGAGCTTATTTCATCAGGTGCGAAGAAGTGATCAAGGACCGTGAAACAGGAGAAATCACGGAGCTTCACTGCACCTATGACCCGCTTACGAAGAGTGGCACTGGGTTTACAGGACGAAAGGTGAAGGGGACGATTCATTGGGTTCCAGCGGATCAGGCTGTTAAGATTGATGTTAATCTCTATGAAAAAATGCTGCTTGATGAAGAAACTTCGACGGAAGGTGGCAGGGAGTGGACTGAAAAGATAAATCCTAACTCACTGGTTACGATACAGGACGTGCTTATTGAGCCTTCCATTAAAGATTTCCCCCGGGAAAAGAAATTCCAATTCATCCGACATGGCTACTTTTGCGTTGATCGTAACTATAGAACCCATGATCAACTGATGTTTAACCGAATTGTTCCGCTAAAGGATAGTTGGGGCAAGAAATAATGCGCTACGATGGCCCGCATAGCAATATATGATTATCAGCGGAGATTACACCACCAGGAGATAGTCGCTCTATATCATGACGGCAGCCGTTGTTAGGCTGCCGTTTTTCAACATACGAGGAATGTTAGTATGTGTAGGCATTTATGGGTCGAGGTAATGATCACCAATAAAAAGCAATCCTTACACTGACGGAGTTTCAGAAAATTATTAATCTCCCAATACTCATCCCATATTACGCCTAATGATAGGTTTGAATGGTCTCCTAATGTAACATTTTTTATCAGGGCTTCGTCAGAAGGATAAGGAGCCATTCCTGTAATGAAGTAATTTGAGCTTCGAGCAAAAAGGACCTCCGATATAAGAAGAATAACAGGAAAAACAATACTTGATCGTGGGAGTTGATCATGATGACAATTAAAAAAAGAGCTCTCCATCTAACAATGCTTTGTGCAATACTGCTGATAACAGCTTGTGGGGGAGGAGATACGAGCAATAAGCAGGGGACAGGGGATAACCCGCCAATTCAGGATGACATTCACCCAGTGAAAGCGATGGACAGGGGAGAAATTATTCAAACCAGTAATCATAGCTTGCTCATTACAACCTTCGTAGACAAGGGCGCTGATTCCTATGTAGATGCTATTTCGTTTCGAATTAATGATCAGACTGAGCTACTGAGTAAGAACGAAGAAGTGGTAACCCTTGACCAACTGACTGTTGGTGCACAGGTGGAAGCATGGCATACTGGAGTAGTAGCGGAATCATATCCTGCTCAAGCTACTGCAGTGAAAATTGTGTTGCTTGATGATGAGAATTCAGTGGATACTGCGATTAATCGGGCAGAGGCCATTCGAATTGCACTTAACGCACAAACAGAGGTGAATGCTCCTTGGGCAGTTAAGCAAGCGAAGCTAGATGAAGGCAATGAGTTTTGGCTGGTGGAGATCGTAAATTTTCAATATATGGATCAACCGGTAACTGTACGCATCGATTCTAAATCAGGCGAAATCGTTCCGATTGTTGCAGCGGAGAATGATGTATTCCGTTTATATAGCCCTCAAGCTTATGAAGAATTAGGTCCTACGTTTACTGTTGAAGGAGAAGCCCGTGTTTTCGAAGCAGCGTTCAGTTGGGTGTTGGAAGATGGTCACAACATACTTGCAGAAGGCCATGAAATGACTGATGCGGGTGCACCTGAATGGGGAAAATTCAAGTTTGATGTAAGTTTCGAGCACGCAACTCAGCCGAATATAATGTTAATACTGTATGTAAGCAGCGCCAAAGACGGCAGCTCGGAGCATCAGCTCATTATCCCGCTGAAGGTTCCGGAGACCTTAATTAAATACTCTGCTGACCAGTAAGACCCGCCAATACCTACCTATAGTTACCTATTAGCACAAACGATATGGATAAGCTTGCATAAGAAAAGTCGCCGCTGGCGGCTTTTCTTTAATTTACACTAATCGAATAATGATTCAGGATCGACTCCGTACATGACTAAATTGACACGTCTCATATCCGTAGGCTGCATTCCTACTTTCCTAAACTTCTTCCTGAGCATATTCCGAAACGCCAATAAGGAGATTATGGAACTGCTCGCCTATCTCCAATCCCTATAGTGTTGGATTCTTAACTACCTAACGTCCACACCTTTTTGTATGTTTTCGATTGCAAATTACAATACATATAATTTCTGGGGTTGTTTTCCATTATCCCTTGTAGTAAATTTTGATTATTTATTGGGTGAAGCTTTTTCAAAAGGCTGATTAAATGCTCTTAACGATACGAGGGGGAAGGAACGATCTTGAAGAGGCTACGCCATACATTCCAACATATTAAAGTCAATATCGCCAACAACTTATTTATATTCAAATTAGCATGGAGTATACATCCGCAGAGAGTGGTGGCTGAGTTTGCAGTCCAAGCCGGTAGACAGCTGGCTAATGTATTTTTTACCGTATATTTCATGAAGTACATCATTGAGTCCATATCAATCGGAAGAGATTTTCAGCAAATTATCTATTTCATAATCCTGACATTGGTTTTACTTTTCGCATTAGTCTTGCTGGACAATTGGTATGATTATCGCTTCAAACCATTAAGCGATCTCAAGTTATATGAGAAGCTATATTTCATTCTTTTTCGTAAGGCTGCCTCCGTAGAATTGAAGTGTTTTGAAGATCATGAGTTTTATAATAAATATACCAAAGCCATTCAAGAAGCGGATATACGAGTAAGCGCTGTTCTTGCCAATCTCTCTAGAATTATTTTCGTCTCGCTTGCAACGATTAGTATATTTGCCGTGATGTACGCCATAGATCCTTGGGTGGTATGGTTTGCTTTATTGCCGATTATCGGCAATTTTTATTTTGGAAAAAAGCTGAATCGACTTCAGTTCCAGCAAAATGATGAGCGGATACCCTACCAAAGAAAAATGGACTATGTAAATCGTGTCATTTATTTATCGCACTTTGCCAAGGAAATTCGTTTGTCCCGCATTTTTTCAGTACTGAGAAACACTTATCTTGAAGGGTATGACGGTGTCATTTCTGTCATTCATAAGTATCGAGTAAAGGCGGGCGTCATTTCGTTTTTAAAAATCTTTACTACCTTCACGCTCATATTCCAAGGGGTCTTGCTGTACGGTGCTTATCTAGCAATTGTTAAGCAATCGATTTCTATCAGTTCCTTTATCGTTCTTGGAAGCGCAATGGTTGGTGGCGCCTGGTCGCTCATCCGGCTGTCCGACAGTTTTGTAGAGATTAACAAGAACGGCATTTACATTGAAAATTTAAAAACTTTTTTAAGCTATGTTTCTGAAATTCAGGAGGATTCCGATCCAGTCAAACCAATAGCACCGCCGATACAGCAATTAACTTTTCGGAAGCTTGGATTTACGTATGATGGAGCAGAAAAACCCTCTATTCGCCATATTACGATGGAAGTGAATAAAAATGAGAAAATTGCGCTTGTTGGCCACAATGGAGCAGGTAAATCAACGTTAATCAAGCTCATGATGCGATTGTACGATCCTACTGAGGGAGAAATACTGTTAAATGGCCGCAATATAAAAGAGTTCGATCTCATGTCCTATCGCTCACTGTATGGGACCGTATTTCAGGATTTTAAGATTTTTTCGATGACGATTGCAGAGAATGTGCTTATGCGGGATGTGGAAACCGAAGAAGACCGCCAGCTCGTCATAAATGCGCTCAAGAAAAGCAGAGTATACGATAAGGTAGCCACTTTGCCAGAGGGAATAGATACGATGCTTACGAAGGAGTTTGATGAACAAGGAGTGGTTTTATCAGGCGGCGAATTTCAAAAGATTGCGATCGCCCGAATATTTGCGCAAGAGGCCGAACTACTTATTCTTGATGAGCCTACAAGCGCACTCGACCCGATTGCGGAATTTGAAATTTTTGAAAGTATGATGGAAGCCTGCAAGGATAAAGCCGTTGTCATTATTTCTCACCGCATGTCATCCGCTATGCTGGCAGACCGCATTTATTACATGGAGGATGGCGAAATTCAAGAGTCTGGTTCACACATGGAATTGATGCAGCTGCAAGGAAAATATGCAGAGCTATTCTTAAAGCAAGCAGAAAAGTATGTTGAACAAGAAGAGTTGGCTGGGGTGGTGAATCTGCATGAAGCCTAATAAGCATAGTTTTACTCGGGTTCTTAAAAATAATTGGTTTGTTTTGAAATACGGGCTGCGCTATTCGCGCAAATATATCATCTTTACATGCTTGTATGCATGCTTGCAGGAAATCGAAATTTTTATCGAGCATGTCATTTTGATTAAGTTTGTGTTCGATAGTGTTCAATATGGAACTTCTTTTTCTACGGTTGCTTTATATATCGGACTAACAATACTGTTTATCGCAATCTGCTTTGTACTAGACAGTATTTACTACCAGAGCGTTGAACCTAAAGGAAAAGAATTGCTGTATCAAAAGATAAGAATGGATCTCTACGAAAAAGCGATTAGTACCGATTTGGCGAATTATGACGATCCCGTTTACTATAATGATTATGTGTGGAGCGCCAATGATGCTCATAATCGAATAGATGCTACAATAAACAACATCAGAACAATTTGCAAATCCGTTACGGTTATCATAACCTCTGTAAGCTTTTTCCTATTCGTTGACAAGGTTGGTTTGCTGTTTGTTCTCGTGTCCTTCATTTTAACCCTAATTATCAGCATGATCACGAATAAAATCGGGTACAAAATGAGGATGGAGCTTAACGAAAAGGATCGTAAACGAATCTATTTGAAGCGGTTATTTTACTTGGCTGATTATGCAAAGGAATTAAGAATGTATTCCATCAAGGAGAAATTTTTTAGAAATTTCTCTGATACACATAAAGAGATGAACGGAATCGTACAAAAGCATTCGAAAAAGCAGTTCTGGTTAAACTTCTCCTCTGAGTATTTTTTTAATGAGTTGATCTTGAGCGGCTTATACGTCATTTATGTTGTGTTTATGACGTTAGTGAAAGGAACGTTAAGTTTTGGAAGCGCGGTAACGCTGCTTAATTCATCGTGGCGTTTAAAGGGCAATTTGCAATATATGACGACACTTATCAGCCAGATGCAAGAAAACAGCCTGTATATTGAGAAGTTAAGAAGCTTCCTGGATAAAAAGAACGATCTAATAGAAGCTGAAGATTCTATACCTGTGCCAAACAAGTTTGTTGGATTAACTCTAAGAGATTTAACATTTCAATATAGTCAATCCGGACCGCAGATCCTTCAAAACGTTAATTTAAGCATCAAGCCTGGAGAAAAAATTGCAATCGTCGGCTACAATGGTTCAGGAAAAACGACATTGACGAAGCTGATCATGCGTCTATACGATGCAAGCTCGGGAGAAATTCGTTTAAATGGGATACCCATCGATCAATTGAAGCTGGACGATTACCGAATGAAGATTAGCTCTGTGTTTCAGGATCATCAGTTGTTCGCTGCTACGCTTTCTCAAAACGTCGTCATGAACCATGCTGCAGCAGGCGATACCTATCTGATAAGAGAGGCGCTAGAGAAAAGTGGTTTTGGCAGTAAGCTACAATCTTTGCGACTAGGGACCGAGACTTCCGTTACTAAGGAATTTGACGATGCTGGGATCGAGTTATCTGGCGGAGAGGCTCAGAAGGTGGCAATCGCAAGAGTATTCGCCAAGCCGACTCTTCTTATTATATTAGACGAGCCTTCCAGTGCATTGGACCCTATGAGTGAATACCATTTGAATCAAGTCATGCTAGAGGAGGCAGAAGATAGACCGGTCATTTTCATTTCCCATCGCTTATCGACTACCAAAATGGCGGATCGCATTCTTATGATGGAAAATGGTCAAATCATTGAGCAAGGCTCACACGAAGAGCTTATGAGAATCGACGGGAAATACGCTCAAATGTTTAACCTTCAGGCCTCCAGATATCGCGTGGTCGTTGGAACTTCTTAACGGATGATGTGTCGAAGCAGGAGGAGTGGTAGAATCATACCTGGCTTACTTATAAAATCCTACAGAAAGTTCAACCGTTAAATGAATTTTATTATTCGTTTTACAGGAATTTTAACGGAGAACGTTAGTTCAATAATAAACATTGATGAGCAGGTGCTTCGGTGTCCTGCTCATTTTATTAAGCTAATATGCAGGATAGCTCAATTATTTCGAGAATATTCTACAATATGAAGTTGTTACGAAGTTCGAAAATAAAACGTTATAGGAAACTAGACGAAAGGATTTTATAAACGATGTTTATTCAAGGAATAAATCACTTTTGTTTTTCGGTTTCAGACTTGGAAAAATCCATTAATTTCTACTCAGAAGTATTTGGAGCGAAAATTTTAGTTAAAGGAAGGAAACTAGCCTATTTTGATTTAAACGGATTATGGATTGCATTAAATCAGGAAGATGTTTTTCGAGATCTTGATAATAGAACTTACACACATATAGCTTTTACGGTAGAAAAAGAAGACTTCGAAGTAATTAAAACAAAGCTGAGAAACTTGAATGTTAAAGTTTTACCTGGACGGGCAAGAGATGAAAAAGACAAGAATTCAATATATTTTTTAGATCCAGATGGACATATGTTTGAATTTCACACTGGAGGCTTACAAGATCGGCTTAAATATTATAAAGAAGAAAAAGATCATATGATTTTTTATGAATAGTGAAGATATTGTAGTTGATTCAATTCAGCTTCGTATAACACCGCATTAACGCATCGTCGCATACGCTCCTTGGTCACTGGTAGTGCATTTAGCAGAGAAGTCGATTCATGTGACAACCCTGCAAGGCTAAGTCTACGACCCGTTGTGCTACGCTCACTTGCCTTTCAGGTTCGTTAACGCAAAAACGTTAGGCAAATCATTACTAAGGAGAGTAGTAAAATGCATATTAGAGGAATTATTCTTGAGGGATATTCAAATGCTGGAAAAACCTCTTTGTTAAAAGCAATCAAACAATATCAATGCCAAGATGAAAATGCAGAACGAAGTGTAGTTATACTAGGAGAACACTATTCTCAAGTATTACACAATAAAAATGGAGAATATGTGAGCTTAAATCAAGAAGAGCATCTAGAACTGCTTAGTGAAAGAGTAGGAATCCTAAAGAATCTTAATAATTGGGCAATTCAATTAGGCTCAGCATCCAGAAGAGCGAGAGGACTATTTTTCGTTTTAGAAAGATTTCACTTAAATCACAGAGCTGCTTTCCCAAATACGAATAACAATGAAATAATAAAAATTGAAAAACAACTTGTTTCTTTGGGGGCGAAATGTATATTACTAACGATTTCGCCAGAGGTCGTTGAAGAACGAATTAAAAGCCGGCAACCTGATGAGTGGACAAATAAAACGAATGAAGAAGTAAAATCATCGATAAAAGAATTACTACATGTACAAAATGTATTAAGACAACAATCAAAACTATCAGAAGTGCCAACAATAGAAATCAATACAGATGAAAAAGAATGGAACAAGTATGCAAGATTAATCATAGAGGGTAATGACTTCGCCTAACACAGCATTAGCGCATCGTCGCATGCGCTCCTCTGTCACTGGTGAAGCTTTTGACAGAAAAGTTGATTCATGTGACAACCTGCTATAGGCAGGTTCGTTAATGCGAAAACGTTAGGCGAAAGCCCTGCAAGATAAAACAGCTTAGTGACAGAAAGAATTTTTTATGATCTCTTGATAAAAGCGAGGAGAATATTATGAAGTATAGAAAGAATATCTGCTTTCTTTTTTCGTTTTTAGGAATAGCTTTTTTATTGCTGGGTTTCTTAAGATTAATATATAAATATCCCTACAATAATGAAGCTAATTCAGGTCCAAATAGTTTTTGGGAATTAACTATTGTGATGGTACATGAACAGTGGGTAGTTTTTATAAGTATTGGATGTATTCTATGTCTACTTTCCTTAATTATCTTGAGAAAGATAAGAAATAATTAGTTGATTAGTAAAGAGTATAAAAGGCAGAACATCAAAAGAATAATGTTAAATCCTTATAAGAACAAATGTTAATAATAGAAATTTTTGAAGATAAATCAAAGATGACAGGGCATCGCCTAACACCGCATTAGCGCATCGTCGCATACGCTCCTCGGTCACTGGTGATGCATATGGCTGAGAGGTTAATTCACGTGACAACCTGCTAAGCGCAGGTTCGTTAATGCTAGAACGTTCGGCGACATTACTGAGCATTTAATAATTTATTTGCAATTGGGTTAATCAAAGATGCCAGAAACTCATCAACTCAAATTAGTTACTTGGAAATTTTGATAATTGAGGTTAGGGATGATCCAACAGAGTGGAATTGGATTGAAATAACTATGGAATTTAATGACGGATCAAAGCGCTGGAGTATTCTATATACACCTGAACTAGGGATAATATTGAGCCTCATATAAATGAGAGGAGTGATGTCTTATGAGAAGACATTTAATCGATAATAGGGCAAATAAAAATCAGGGGATAACGTATAGATAGCCCTGGAAACTACGTGAATCCCCAAAGTTGAGGGGACGATTATATGAATCAACAGCCGATTAAGTTCAAGATTGACAACGTATCTTTTGAACTTCAGGATCAGCATGATTTCACATGGCTTCAATCTATTGGTACCGTTTTTTGTGTGTTTGATCAGCAAGATTCTGGTAACATTAGTTTCGGAATCGAAAAGAACGGTAAAAAGCTATTTGTTAAATACGCGGGTTGTAGACCAATGGAGTTCTCCGGAAACCCTAGAGATGCAATTTCTAGGTTAAAGGTTGCCGTGCCGTTGTATAAGACATTAGAACATCCAAATCTCATTAGACTTATTGATCATTTTGAAACAAAAGATGGGTATGCTGCTATATTTAAATGGTTTAATGGCGAATGCTTGCATTCACATTGGTTGTTTGACGTTCAACCAAAACATAGTCATCCTGAATCGCCTTTCTACAGATTCAAACAGTTAACCATAGAGAAAAGGTTGCAGTCACTTGATACTATATATGAGTTCCATAGATATGTGGAGTCCAAAGGCTACGTTGCGGTTGACTTTTATGATGGTAGTATTCTATATGATTTTTCAAAGAATTTAACCAGGATCTGTGACATCGACTTCTACAGGTCGGCACCTACCGTAAATGACATGGGAGAGAACTTTTGGGGAGCAAGACGTTCGAAATCTCCTGAAGAGTTTATATTAGGTGCGCCTATTGATGCAAGAACGAATGTTTTCACGATGGGAGCTATCGCTTTTGGATTACTTGGAGGCGAAATGGATCATTCGTTTTCAAAATGGGAAGTAAACAGATCACTTTACGAAGTAGCTTTACGAGCAGTTAGTAAGGATCGAGAACAACGATATAAAACTATTTATGAATTTAAAAATGCTTGGGATTCAGTTAAAAATTAAACTACAACCACACTCCAGAAACATTCTAGATCCGATCACAAGGCTGCCGTTAACAAAACGGCAGCCTTGTCAGTTTATATTTCAACTTATTATTTTGCATTCTAAAAACAGGGGAATATAATGTATGACACTAAACATGTCGGGTGACAAGAACATTATCTCTTTAAGAGCCGCGTAAATCGCGGTTTTTTTGTTTTATGGGATAAGGTTCTTGTCAAAACCTAATGACAAGAACCTTATCCCATTCCCGATTTTGACAAGAACAATATCTCATTCCCGACAGATGGAAGGACGTTGAGACTTTAATGAATAATGGATAAATAATCAGCTGCGTGATTACGTTGAGGCTTACGTATCTTGGCTCACAATTTGGAATTAAAGAACGTTTAATAATCTTTACCTAATGTACCGATTTTTTGTTTCCTTCAGGAAAGGACATATGTGGCTAAACGTGCAGGTCCTTAACTTATTAAAAGGTTAAAGCTTTTTTTGTGCTCTGATCTTAGATGCATAGTAGGGGAAATTTGTGGGATATGGGGAAGCAATAGCTCAATTAACAAATCAACATTAGGATTTTAACATAGCCTTTATTTTAATTATAGAAGTACTTGTCTTTTGCTCGGGACAAGAACGTGGATTGTTAGCTCTGTTGGTAAACTAACTGAAATACTATTAGTATTTCAGTTAGTTTACCAACCAAAAATAGAATTTTTTGTTATAATACAAATAACTCTCATTAGTGATGAAAAACCACAAAATTCATAAATAAGACGCTAGGTTAAATATCAGCGAGAACAATAATGAAAAAATAACTAATATGAGGAGTAGATGTATGGCTACACTAAATAAAGCAAAAAGACGAAAAAAAGCGTTTGAAAAGATTATTGCTATGGTAGACAATGCATCACATGCACTTGTAATCCACTATTCATGTGAAAGTTTTTATAATATACCAAATGGTAGGACACCAAGAATAACATCAATAGCTGTCCGGTACTTGGCGACTGGGCAAACTAAATCATTCTCAATTCATAAGGTAGCAGAATTACAGAATGTCCCGTTCGAAGACATTGAGAAGGAATACAATTCACTTGAGAAAGAGATGTTGAGCGATTTCTATAATTTTGTAAAAAATCACAAATCCTTTGATTGGATTCATTGGAATATGCGAGACATAAACTACGGATTTGAAGCGATTGATCATAGGTATTCTGTACTCGGAGGAGTTCCAGAACAAATTAGTGACGAAAAGAAAGTTGATCTATCAAGATACCTTGTAGATATATTCGGATTGAGATACATAGTGGATCGTCAACAGCAAGTTGGACACTTTTTATGAGGGGATCTGTTTGAACTGAATGGGTGTTAGATAACCCAGT